>JAZBOG010000007.1:0-397997 GCA_036351015.1 Bacteroidales bacterium | reverse complement strand
GCTGAAACAACGATAGAGATTAAAATCATAATCAGAATAAATAAGACCATGGAACCTAAAGTTGACCAAAAATCTTTATGGCACAAGGAAAAGGTTCTGCCAATGGCTTCGAGAGCATTCTTTTCTTCAGCAACCACAATGGCCCCTCCGGGAAATAAAACAGTGCCAAGATAAATCATCGCCAGAAGCATTCCAATGATAAAGACAAAAACCCCTGCCATAGCTCCAACTACAAGTATTAAACCGGACAGAATCAGAAAGAAGATCATGTGAACGGAATACTTTTTAAACGACTCCATAAATAAATTCCCCGGGGAGGCTTTGGGATTAACCTCACAGTTCAGGATATAATAAATTAAAAAGGCATTTAAAATACCATAAATAATTATTGCTCCGATGGAATAAAGGCCAACTTTCCCCATCAACCCCGACAATTCATTCATCATTTCCTGGGGATTGTTTGTCATGGAATAAATTTCGAAAAAACCAATATGATAGGCCATTAACTGGATGAAAAAAACAGCTATAAAACTAAAAATAAACAGATGGAAGAACTTTTTAAAATAGAACTGGAATACATGAGAAAAGATGGAATCGACTTCCATAGGTTTGTAAAAGCTGTGTTTTTTTAAATCAATCATTCTAATAAACTTTTCGAATCACCAGGATACAATATTACTCATTTTTATGGGCTAATGGAAACTTATTTTATGAATAATGGTTGCGGGATAAAAAAAATAGGGTTGTTAACCCTATTCTTTTATTAGATCTTATTGTAATATTCTACAAATTCAACAATCTTTTTCTCTGTTAAAAAGATTATGATTTGATCATCAATATAATCCACAACCTCTTCTTTATCAGACATTACCTGTTTAAAAAAATCTTTTGATTTATCAATCTTAATGGCTGGTTCATTTTCTTTTTTAATATACAATTCCTGTTTTACAGAAGTAGATGAATTTGTTCCGTAGCCTTCAATATCACGGGTCCCAGTACTATAATCCACCTCTCTGCGAAGCAATAATTTACATTCCCCTCCTACAATCTGTTCAAAATAACCATCACTTAACGCATTGGTATTATCATAAAATTTTGAATAAATAAATTTTTGTGAACCAATACTAACCACCTCAACTGATGAAGGATCTACAATGGATCTAAGTTCAATCTGGTCGGAGTAAATATTATACCGGTAAGTATATCCACTCATCGCGATTGAATCACTTATAAACATTACACCACCCTGCCAGTCTTCATTTAAGAAAATATTGAATCTGCTTTTCGATGCACTGCCAGAAGAAAAATTGTTAACTTTTACCTGACGCTGAATATCCCTTGAACGTTCAATGATATTTGATGATCCGCTGATATTATATTGTGCCAATCCTACTAAACTTACAAAACAAAAAAACAAACCTAAAGATACTTTTTTCATATATTCTATTTTTTAATTTACTTTATATTCGAATGCAAAAATAAAATTTATCGATAAACAACAAAATTTAATTAACAAAACTTAATAGATATAGACCGCAAATTAATCCTTAGGTTTAATTCAACATGGTGCAAACTTTTGAAAAAAATATTCAGTATTATAAATTTTGTTTCTATGGTTTTCTTAAAAACCTTCGTTTTTTTGAACCTTTTCTCATCCTTTTTTTCCTGGAGAAGGGTCTTTCTTACCTGGAAATCGGAACCCTATATGCCCTTCGGGAGATACTGATCAACATTACTGAAATCCCTTCGGGGGTCGTTGCCGACTCTCTTGGCAGAAAAAGAACTATGATTTTTTCTTTTTTCTTTTATATCGTTTCATTCATTCTGTTTTTCACTTCCCAGGAATATGTGTATTTTATGCTGGCTATGCTATTTTATGCATTAGGGGATGGTTTTAGAACAGGTACACACAAAGCAATGATTTTTGAATATCTTGCCCTTAAAGGATGGGAAAATCAACGAGTTTATTATTACGGACATACACGCTCCTGGTCGCAGATGGGTTCAGCAATATCATCAATCCTTGCAGCCTCTGTTGTTTTCTATTCCGGGAATTACCAATCGATTTTTATATACTCTACGATTCCCTACATTCTGGATATGTTGCTCATCTCCACCTATCCCAAAGTGTTGGATGGTGAAACCAGCAAACTACAGTTTAAAGCAGTTAAAATAAAATTCATCTCCATAACCAGGGACTTTATTTATTCGTTTAAAAAAGTCCGGATTGTGAAAGCTATCGCAAACCTATCAGTACATAGTGGTTATCATAAAGCCATTAAGGACTATTTGCAGCCCATCGTACAAAGTTTTGCTCTATCTATCCCCATGTTACTGGCATTACAGGATAAACAGCGTACTGCTGTTATAATGGGGGCCGTATATTTTATAATTTACCTGCTTACTTCCCTGGCCTCTAAAAATTCGGGCCGCTTTACCGAAAAATTAAAATCAATGCCCCGTGCGTTAAATATTACGCTGTACCTTGGATTTTTTTTAGCCATGTTAAGTGGCCTATTCTACCATTACAGCCTTTATCTCCTCTCGATTTTGTTCTACGTGGGCATTTATATCATTGAAAACTTACGAAACCCAATAGGGGTAGCCTATGTTAGTGAATTATATCAACCCAAAATACTGGCTACAGCCCTTTCAGCCAATTCACAGGCAAAAAGTCTCTTTGCTGCCGTCCTGGCTCCTGTTTTAGGATATCTTGCCGACCGGTATTCTGTTGGAATTGCTCTCACAGGAGTAGCATTGATCTTATCCCTTTCAGGGATCTTTTTTCTGGCAAAAAAAAGTACTAAACAACCAGATAATAAAGACTAATCTTCATTTATCTTTCTATATTTGACAAAATTTTTAACCATGAAAACAGCACTCTTTATTGGATTAGGTGGATTTGCTGGCAGTATTGCGCGCTATTATGTTTCCAAATTAAACCTGGTTTCTACCCTGTCAATTCTCCCCTGGGGAACGTTATTGGTGAATGTTGCCGGAAGCTTCTTCCTGGGATTACTCACGGGTATTGCCGATCGTTCGATGCTATTAAACACAGAATGGCGAATGTTTCTGATGGTTGGATTTTGCGGCGGCTTTACCACCTTCTCATCTTTTGCAGGAGAAAACTTATCCATGATGCGTAATGCCAATTTTCAGGGACTCTTAATCTATACTTCAGCCAGTGTGTTGCTGGCATTTATTTTTGTATATTTAGGATATCATCTTACAAAACTACTGTGATGCAAAAGATCAACGAAAAAAAACTTTTAAGAATCTTTGTAAGTAGTACCGACCGGATCTCCGGAGAATTAATCCATGAAAAGATTGTTACGATGGCAAAAAATCAGAAACTAGCCGGGGCAACTGTATTTCGGGGGATACTAGGCTTTGGAGCCAGCTCTGTTATTCACACCTCGAAATTTTGGGAACTCACCGAAAAGTTACCTTTAGTTATTGAAATTATTGACCAGTCGGAGAAAGTTGAACTGTTTTACAAACAAATTGAACCAATCCTCCAGAAGATGCCTAAAGGATGTTTAGTTACCCTGGATCCGGTAAATGTTGTTCTCTATAAATCCGGGACAAAAAAAGATTCTTATTAATACGTAAAACGGGCTATAGGAGCGATATCCTGCGATGCAAAATCTTTCGACAGGTATTTATAATATCCGTTTATTGCGATCATTGCGGCATTATCGGTGGTAAACTTAAATTCCGGGATATATATTTTCCAATGGTTTTTCCTGGCTTTCTCCAGTAACACCTCCCGCAACCCCGAATTGGCCGACACCCCTCCGGCCACAGCAATTTGACGGATCCCGGTTTTTTCCGAGGCTTTTTCCAGTTTTTCTGTCAAAATATCAATAATTGTAGACTGGATGCTGGCACAAAGGTCATTCATGTTCTTCTTGACAAAATCAGCATCCTTCTTTACCTCATCCCTGATAAAATATAAAAACGAGGTTTTTAAACCACTAAAGCTATAATCCAGCTCTTTTATTCGAGGTTTGCTGAAGGAAAAAGCATCCTTCCTGCCCGTCCGGGCATATTGATCGATTACCGGACCGCCGGGGTAGGGCAATCCAATTACCTTGGCACACTTATCAAAAGCTTCTCCGGCAGCATCATCAATGGTTTGTCCAATAATTTCCATATCCAGGTAATCCTTCACAACAACAATCTGCGTATGTCCGCCGGAAACCAATAAACACAAAAAAGGAAACTCCGGCTGTTGATTTTCTTTTTCCATTTGCCTGATAAAATGAACCAGGATATGAGCCTGCAGGTGATTCACCTCAACCAAAGGAATATTCATGGCCAGGGCAAATGATTTGGCAAAAGAGGTTCCCACCAATAATGAGCCTAACAATCCAGGCCCCCTGGTAAAGGCAATTGCATTCACTTCTTCTTTACCAACTCCCGCTGCTTTTAATGCCCGGTCAACTACCGGAATAATATTCTGCTGATGAGCTCTTGAAGCCAATTCGGGAACCACCCCGCCATATGCCTTATGAACCTCCTGGTTTGCAATGTAATTCGACAACAGATAACCATCTTTTATCACAGCTGCTGAAGTGTCGTCACAGGATGATTCAATTCCCAAAATTGTAATACTCATTTATTCTCCGGATTTTAAGATTTATATAATTTTTTTTATTTCTTTTGCGTTAAGTAACTAAAGGGCAAAAGTATTAAAAAATTATCTAAAATATTAATCATTATTTTACTGGTAATAATTGCTATTCCGGTAACAGCCTATTTTGTTCTGCAAAATAACAAAGTACAGACCTACATTACCCAAAAGATAACCGAAACGGTTTCCGAAAACCTGCATGCCCAATTTATGGTTGAATCGGTTAATTTCCGCTTTTTCAATAAAATTGTTTTAAAAAATGTTTATATCGAAGACCAGCAAAAGGATTCCTTATTATTTGCCAAAGAACTCATTGCCAATTTGAGAAAAGTTGATTCCAAAAAGCGGGAAATTGATATCAATCATATTAATCTTTTACATGCCCGTTTTTATTTAAATAAACCTGACTCCCTGGCTCCTGTCAATATTCATTTTATTGTGGATGAAATAAAACGTGACAGCACCAATACTAAACCCCGATGGACAATTAATTTCCGGAATATAGAATTGAACCATACAGTTTTCAGGTATCGTAGTTATAAAGAGACCAACAGAACTCAAGGAGTTGATTTTAACGAATTAGTATGTTTCATCGATGATTTGGATATAAGAAACCTAACCATACAAAACAGGGTCGTTGACTTCCAGATTCAAAACCTGGAATTTACCGAACAATCCGGATTTCAGGTTCATAACCTCAAAACCAGTATGAGCATCAGCAAACAACAGATGTTGTTTAAAAATATAAAGATCAGAACCCCCAACTCTTTTATCTATTCCGACTCATTATCATTTATTCATGATGATTTTGATGATTACAAACAATTTATTGACCGGGTGAAACTTGATTTTGCTTTTCGCGAATCCAATGTCAGTTTTAATGATATACAATACTTCTCACCAAAACTAAATCATATTGATTTAAACATGGTAATTTCCGGGCGAATTCATGGCAGAATAAGTTCATTAAAAGGAAAAGATGTTACCTTTCAGGTTGGTGATCAAACCGAATTAATTACAGACTTTGATTTTAACGGATTACCTGACTTCAAGGAAACGTTTATTTTCGCAAACTTTAAGAAATTTAAAGCTGCAGTAAAAGATTTTGAACTCATCAATAGATTTACCTCAGGATCAGAAAAATTTACCCTGCCTCAAAATCTGAATAAGCTGGGAGTAATCAATTACGAAGGAAATTTTACCGGGTTTATAGATGATTTTGTGACCTATGGGAAATTTACCACCGATCTGGGAGATATATCTACCGACCTGTCGTTACAACCCGACACCTCAAAGACTCTTGCTTTTGACGGGAAATTAGAAACCACAGACTTCAGGGTGGGTGAACTCATAAATGATAGCGAAACCGTTGGAGAAATTACCATGAATGCACAGATTGAGGGTGTTATTGGCAGAGACAAAACCCTTAAAGCAAATACCGACGGGGTAATTCAAAAACTATTGATAAACAATTATGCTTATCAGAATATTATCCTTGATGGTTATTTAACCGAAAAAACCTACGACGGGATCCTTAGCATCAGCGACCCAAACATTGAATTCGACTTTGCCGGGAACATTGACTTTTCCGAACAAGTTCCCGTGTTTAATTTTACGGCTAAGGTTCCCAAGGCAAAATTATATGGACTAAATATTGATAAAAAAGACACTTCGGCAGTATTATCCTTTTCTGTAGATGCAAATTTCACCGGAATAAATCCGGATCATGCGGCAGGAGAGATCAATTTTTCAGAAACAGAATTAACCAAACGGAACCAAACCATGCAGTTTGACACGTTAAAAATTATTGCAGAACAATCTCCGGATACCCATAAAATTACCCTTAAGTCCGATTATATTGACGGATTGCTCGTTGGAGATTATCAACCCTCAACTCTCCTGCAATCGATGAAAAATATGCTTTACACGTATATTCCAGCCCTAATAAAGAAACCCTCTGATACCTTAACAACCAATACCGAAAACTCTTTCAACCTTCAGCTCGACTTAAAGGACACAAAGCTTTTAACATACTTTTTTCTTCCAGCGTTGACCCTGGGTGATAGCACACAGGTCGAACTCCGGTACAAGGAATCAAAGAAACAATTCATATTAAATGTATTGTCGGAATATGCCTCCTTTCATAAGAACAGCATGGAACAACTTTCGATAAAAGCCGTTTCCAATGATACTGTTTTCACAACCTCCACCCGATCCAAAAGTTTTCAAATTAACCAACAGGTATCCCTGGAAAATTTTAAAAGCACCTCGGTGATCAATCATAACGATATTCATTTAAAAATCGATTGGAACAATGAAGATGATCAGGATGAATACATGGGAAAGATCCTGGCGTCAACCCTCATAAAACAGGAAAAAGCATTTGACGATCCCTGGTTTAACATTACACTCCTGCCCTCAAAAATTGTTGTACAGGATTCTGTATGGAACATCAATCAATCGACTTTAAAAATAGACTCAACAGCCTTTACTGTTGATAATTTTATTATCAACCATAACAACCAGTATTTTAAAATTAACGGGAAAATCTCTGAGAATGCTGAAGATTCATTATTCCTTAGTTTCTCCGATTTAAATCTGTCCCACATCAACATTCTTACCAGCGGAAAGAATATTGAATTTGATGGTATCATCAATGGAAATGCAAATTTTTCCAATCTTTACCAGAATCCCTTATTCCACTCAAAAATTTCTGTTGATCATTTACAGCTGAATAAAGAGAATCTGGGTTATACCCAGATCTTTACCACTTGGCATGATCAGATGAGTGCCATACAACTGGATGTTCAAACCCAACAAGAAGAGAATAATAGTTTAAGGATTAACGGCAACTATTTCCCGGATAACCAACAAATTGACTTCGGAGTTTCTTTAAACCAGTTCAACCTTTCGGTATTAAATCCTTTTCTAAACAGTTTTGCGCACAATATCTCCGGGCATTCCTCAGGAGATGTTAAGGTAACAGGTACCCTAACCCGTCCATTGTTTAACGGCCTATTGCAACTCCAAAACAGCTCCATGACCATCGATTATATTAATAGCAGATACCATTTTACCACGGATACAAAAATTGAGAACAATACCCTGCTGTTTAACCAGGCAGAGGTATTTGATGAACTGGGAAACCAGGCAATCACCAATGGTTATGTAAAATTTGGATCCCAAAAAAATATAGATTTCAATTTCGACATCAATACGGATAATATACTGGCATTAAATACCACGGGAAATGATAATGAAATTTTTTACGGAACTGCTCAGCTCTCCGGGGTGATTAATATCTCAGGAAGTAACTTTGGAGATGTATTTGTGGATATTTCAGGAAGAACAGAACAAAATACAAAAATTAACATTCCACTATCCCGGTCGAGCACAGCGGATGAGTCAGGGTTCATTTCCTTTATCAATACACAAAAGTCTGCTAAAGAATTATCGGAAGAATATAATATTGATCTGTCCGGATTCAGGTTAAATTTTGACCTGGAAGTAACCCCGGATGCAGAAGCCCTTTTAATCTTTGATTCCAAAATTGGCGACATTATTCGTGCCCGTGGTGAAGGAAACTTAAAAATGGAAATTGATGCCAACAATGATTTCAACATGTTTGGCGATTATACCATAGAAGAAGGAGATTACCTGTTCACCCTACGAAATGTAATCAATAAAAAGTTTGAAATTGAACGGGGAGGAACCATCCTGTGGAGTGGAGCTCCATACAATGCAAATATTAATATCGAAGCTATCTACAACTTACGTACCCAGCTAACCAACCTGTTTCCCGAGGACTCCTCGGATTATTACCGGAGACGAATTCCTGTGGAATGCCAGATCTATCTGTCCGAAAATTTAATGAATCCCAACATCCGGTTTGATATTAATTTACCTACAGCGGATGATGAAATTAATACACGGGTTAAGTCGGCGATTAATACCCAGGAAAAGCTGAATAAACAATTCCTGTCCTTACTGGTACTTAATTCATTTATGCCTGAACAACAGCAGGGAGCCGAAAACTACCTGGCCGAAAGCGGCACCACCGGCTTAGGTTCGGTAACCACCAGCGAACTGCTTTCCAACCAGTTAAGCCACTGGCTTTCCCAGATCAGTGAAGAGTGGGATATTGGGGTAAATTACAGACCTGGGGATGAGATCAGTCGCGACCAGGTGGAGGTTGCCCTGTCGACCCAGTTGTTAAACGACCGGATCAGTATCAATGGCAACCTGGGTTACGGAGGACAAACCGCCGAACAAACAACCAACCTGGTAGGAGATTTCAGGGTGGATGTGAAATTAACCAAAAACGGCAAACTCCGTTTAAAAGCATTTAACGAATCCAACGACCGTATTTTATACGAAAACGCACCCTACACTCAGGGAGTGGGGATTTTCTACCGGGAGGAGTTTAACTCTTTTTCGGAGCTGATGAATCGCTTTTGGAATAATTTTAGTGGGGATAAAAAAGATGATAACAATTAAATAAGTAATTCAAACTATTTTTAACTTTGAACATATTTTTAATCGAAAAAGTACGTTTTATAACTGAATAAATTAGAACCTTGTATGGAAAAGCTACTCTTATTACTGCAGATCAATGTTACCGACAGTATTGCAACAGCTACCGACGAAGCAGGAGAACTAACCTTATCCTATTGGGAATTGTCCCTGAAAGGAGGATGGATTATGATTCCGATTGTAATTCTTTCGATCGTGGCTGTTTATATCTTTGTGGAACGGTATTTTGCCATAAAAAGAGCATCCCAGGCGGATGTCAATTTCATGAATAAAATTAAAGACTATATTCACGACGATAAACTGGATTCAGCCCTGGCCTTGTGTCAGTCGTCAAACAGCCCGGTCGCCCGGATGATCGAAAAAGGATTGCAACGTATCGGCCGACCGCTGAATGATATTAATACAGCCATTGAAAATGTGGGGAACCTGGAAATTTCCAAACTGGAAAAGAGTTTACCCACCCTGGCCACTGTTGCCGGAGCAGCTCCCATGATCGGATTTTTAGGTACCGTAATGGGGATGATCCGGGCATTTTATGATATGGCGAATGCAGGGAATAATATTGACGTAGCTTTATTATCGAATGGGATATATACAGCAATGGTAACAACTGTTGCAGGTCTCATGGTAGGGATCATCGCTTACCTGGCCTATAATATTTTAGTGGCAAAAGTTGAAAAAGTAATCTTCCAGTTAGAAGCAAATACTTCTGAATTTATGGACTTACTTAATGAACCGGTTGAATAATTAAAAATAACCGACTATGGCTTTAAAACGAAGAAGTAAGGTAAATCCCAATTTCAGCATGTCATCCATGACCGATATTGTGTTCCTGTTGCTGATCTTTTTTATGGTAACCTCAACCCTGATTGCGCCCAATGCCCTAAAGCTTTTGTTACCCCAGAGCTCGCACCAAACCTCCGCATCCCCTATTGCAACCGTCTCCATATCGCAGGATCTTAATTTTTATATAGGAACCAACCAGGTCCCTTTTGAAGATATTGAAGGGATCTTACAATACCGGTTTGATAATGAAAACATTGCGGAACCCACCATCTCCTTGCATGTTCATCGATCAGTACCTATGCAGGAAGTGGTAAAAATAATGAATCTTGCGAAAGATAATAAATGGAAATTAATCCTGGCAACAACAGCAAAATAAAGGTTTTTTTACCATGGTAGAATTTTTTAAAAAGCATAAAACAGGTATTCTTGGAACAATTTTTTTCCACGCAATTGTTGTTGTGCTTTTTATGCTCTTCGGCTACTCTACCCCACTCCCACTACCCGGCGAAGAGGGCATTTTAATAAATTTTGGGGAGGATGAAATTGCAGCCGGAACAATAGAACCTCAAACAGCAGAACCCGAAAAACAACAAACAGTCGAAGAAAGTGAAGAAACTACCACCGAAACCTCCCCCACTCCTACCGAAGACGGTTCAATAACCCAGGATTTTGAGGAGGCTCCTGCCGTTAAAGAACAAGGAGAGAAAAAAGAAACCGAAGAGGTAAAAGAAGAAACAGAAAAGGAAACCCAGGAAGAGAAAACGGAAGAGAAAGTTGAGGAAGAACGGGAGGTAAATCAGCAGGCATTATTTCCAGGCCGGAATAAAGACCAGGATAAAAACAGCAACGAAGGTGTTAGTGAAGGCGAAGGAAACCAGGGAGCAAAAACTGGTTCTACCGATTCGGATAACTATTCTGACCTCAACAGTTCCGGAAATAACGGGATTAACTTTAGCCTTGAAGGCCGAAACCCTGAGTCGTTACCCAAACCCGAATACAACTATCAGATCGAGGGAAAAGTAGTGGTAGAAATTACGGTCGATAGATATGGAAATGTTATCGATGCCAACCCGGGGGTAAAAGGAAGTACCACCCTGGAAGCCAGCCTGTTATCTGCAGCTAAAAAAGCAGCCCTGAAAGCCAGGTTCGACCGTAAACCGGATGCTCCTGTCCAAAAAGGAACAATTACTTATTATTTCAGATTACAATAATAACTATTAAAAAGCTCCAAATAATTTCAGTGATGAAATAACCAACGCTACCAACAAAACATAGCGGGCAAATTGTGGCCCTCTTTTTACCGCAATCCGGGAGGCTACAAAGGCCCCCAACATATTGCCAATTCCCAGGATGATCCCGATTTTATAGTCTACCTGGTGATTCAGAACAAATACAACAAAGGCAAGAATGTTGTAAATCAGCACAATAAACAACTTTAACGCATTGGCTTTTACCAGGTCGACCCCCACTGTTAGTACCAGGGCAGCAATTAAGAAAAATCCGATCCCTGCCTGGATAAATCCTCCATACAATCCAATGGCAAAAAATATTATAAATTGCATAAAAGTTGGCTTCACCACCGTTTGTTCATCAGGGGGTTTGATCCATCTTTCGGGTTTTAAGAGGATAAAGAAAAACATGATAACCAGCATGATGCCAATAATTTTCTCTAAAACATCACTGGCCACCTGAACAGCGATAACAGCCCCTGCAATTGAGCCTATACTTGCCGGAATAACAAGAAATATGGCCTGTTTAAATTGTAAAACTTTTTGCTGTTTAAAGCTACCGGTAGCTACAATATTCTGCATCAGCAGGGCAATACGGTTCGTTCCGTTGGCTACATTGGCCGGCAATCCCATAAAAATCAATAAGGGTAAAGTTAACAATGAACCTCCCCCGGCAAATACATTAATGAATCCTGCCAAAAAACCAACCAAAATAGAAATGTATGGCATCCACTCTTCAATCATCGTTAAAAAATCAAATCAAATACCCCAAATAATTTCAATGCGGAGCCCATAATCGCTATTAACAATACATAGCGCACGAATTTGGCACCCCAGCTAACAGCCACTTTAGCAGCTACAAAAGCACCCAACATACTACCAACAGCTAAAATTACTCCTAATAAAAAATTTACCTGGTGGTTAATAATAAAAACCGTTAATGCCGGAATCGTAAACAAAAGGGTTAGGAATACTTTAATGGCATTGGCTTTAACAAGGTCATATCCGGCACCTAACACCAGCCCTCCCAATAAGAAAAATCCAACACCTGCCTGGATAAAACCACCATAAAGTCCAATCACAAAAAAAATAATCATTTGGAACAGGGAAGGTTTTCCTTTAACAGCTCCTGCCTGTTCTTTAATCCATACCTCGGGTTTATATAGTATGATAAAAAACATCACCACCAGTAACACTCCGATAAAAATTCGCATGATCTCGTCGGTTAGGTTTACTGCCCACACCGAACCGGCAATAGCCCCAATAATGCTGGGAATAGCAAGCCACAACCCGGTTTTTACATCCAGTACTTTTTGTTTCTTAAAACTCCCTGAGGCAACAATGCTTTGGAATAAAATTCCAATCCGGTTGGTTCCGTTGGCCACATTGGCAGGCAAACCCAAAAACATTAACATGGGTAAGGTAAGCAAAGAGCCGCTTCCTGCCAGCGTATTAATAAATCCGGCTACAAACCCAACACCGATTACAGCTAAGATGGTATACCATTCCATTTTTTTCTGTTTTTTTTTGAGGATGTAAATATAAAGTAATTTAAAAACAGGCCAAAGTCGCAGCATAAACTGCACAATTAAATCCTAAAATTAATCATTCCACTTGAAATATTTATTAAATAATTTCAAATCTTAAAATCTTTTATTGCATTTTCATTGAATTCCGGCTATTTATATTGTAACTTTAGTAAAATAAAACCTTATAAAGGATTAAAACCCTTTTATTCTAAAAATTCGGAGGATTCATTTATGCCATCCCGGTTATTTAAAAAAAGCCCTGATGAGGAGATAAAGCTAAAGAAAATTCTTCAGGAACGAATTAAAGAGTTACAATGTCTTTACCAGATAGCTAACTTATCTGAAGAATCAGGAATTTCAAAAGATCGTTTTTTGCAAAAAACGGTTGAAATACTTCCTCAGGCATGGCAATACCCGGAAATAACCTGCGCCAGAATTACCTTCAACAATAATACGTATAAAACGTCCACTTTTAAAGAAACGAAATGGAGTCAAACAGCCGACCTGTATACGCATCATAAAAACAACGGAATTATTGAGGTTTATTACCTTAAAGAAAAACCTCGGGCAGATGAAGGTCCTTTTTTAAAAGAAGAACGTGAACTTATCAACACGATTGCTAAAAATATAAGTACTTACCTCGACAGGAAACAAATTGAACAGGAAAAAGCTGAAAGTGAGGAGAACCTGCGTATAACCCTTAACTCCATTGGTGATGCTGTTATTGCTACGGATGTTCAAGGAAAAATCAGTCACCTTAATCCCGTTGCCGAAAAGCTTACCGGATGGAATTTTGAAGAGGCTAGAGACCAGCCAATACATAAGATTTTTCACATTATTAATGCACAAACACGCGAACAAATTGAAAACCCGGTAAAAAAAGTACTAAAAACAGGGGAAGTAATTGGTCTCGCCAACCATACCAAACTCATTTCAAAAGACGGGAAAGAGTATCATATTGCCGATTCAGGCTCACCCATACTAAACAGTAAAAAAGAAACTGTTGGTGTTGTCCTGGTATTTCGGAATGTTACCGAAGAATTTGAAATGGTTGAACAATTAAAAGAGAGCGAAGAAAAATACCGCACAATTTTCGAGAATACCGGTACATCCACCTGTATTTTAGAAAAAGACGGAACAATATCGATGGCCAACTCAAAATTTGCTCAACTGGCAGGATATCCAATCCAGGAGATTGAGCAAAAGAAAACCTGGATGGAGTTTGTGGTTCCCAACGATTTGGAAAGAATGAGCCAGCAACACGAATTAAGGCGAAAAAATCGTCTGGAAGCCTTAACTGAATACGAGTTCCACTTTATCGATAAGAATAAACAAATAAAAAATATCTATTTAACCATCGACATGATTCCCGGAACCGATAAAAGTGTCGCCTCTTTATTAGATGTTACCGAAAAAAGAAAAACAGAGAAAAAGATTAAATGGTTCGGGAAAATAATCGAAGAATCATTCAATGAAGTTTACCTTTTCGATCCGAAAACCCTAAAAATAAAACAAACAAACAAAACCGCAGTAAATAATACAGGGTATTCGTCTGAAGAAGTTTTAATGCTTACACCGCTTGATTTAAAACCTCATATATCAAAAGAAAAATTTAACCGGTTGCTGTCTCCGTTGCTCTCCAAAGAAAAACAGAAAGTTGTTTTTGAGACCATACATCAGCGCAAAAACGGAACCACCTATAACGTTGAAGTACATATCCAATTAATCGATACCGAACCAGGCCCCCTGTTTGTGGCTATTATACTTGATATTTCGGATCGAAAAGGGGCTGAGCAAAAATTAAAACAAAGCGAAAGAAATTACCGGTTACTGGTAGAAAACCAAACCGATTTAATCGTCAAGGTGGATCCTGAGGGCAGGTTTTTATTTGTGAGCCCTTCCTATTGTGAACTCTTTGGAAAGACAAGAGAAGAACTCCTGGGAAAAGTTTTTCTGCCCCTGGTCCATGAGGATGACCGGGAGCCAACTACCGAAGCGATGAAAAAGCTGTATGAGCCACCCCACAAAACCTATCTTGAGCAAAGAGCCTTTACATCACAGGGTTGGATGTGGTTAGCCTGGAACGATACTGCAGTGCTCGATGACGATGGAAATGTCCGGGAGATTATTGGTGTTGGCCGGAATATCAACGACCAAAAAATTGCCGAACTGGATTTAAAAAACAAAATAAATGAATTGGAAAGATTGAATAGAGTAATGATTGGCAGGGAAAATAAAATGATAGAATTAAAAAAAGAAGTGAATGAACTCCGGGAACAATTAAACCAACCCCCAAAATATAATGCTCCCGAAGTAATCAAAAAAAATAATCCATAAAATAAGGAGAATAGAATATGCATATTCAGACATCTGACCAGGAAAAAATAAACCTCGGATTTTATAATTACACCTGCAACTGGGGATTACATATCTGCGGACTTTACGAAACCGAAGAAGAAAGGGACGAAATAATTTTTGGATTTCTTCACCAGGGAGATATTGAAAATGATCTACAACTATACTGCCCGGTAGAACGAAGCAAGGACAGTTTTTACATGGATTATGAATTAAAATATCCCCACTGTAAAGAACATGTACATGATCCAAACCGGTTTATTATTCGAAGTGCCAGGGACTTTTATTATCCTGATGGAATATTCTCACCGGTAAGCATGGACAAGTCATTGAATAACTTTTATACTGAATCGCAAAAAAACGGACGAAGGAATGTTCGTGCTACCGCCGAGATGGTTTGGGCATTGGAAGCCATTCCGGGAATTGAACATTTAATGGCTTATGAATCGCGCTTAAATTATTTTATCCCTGGAAAACCCTGGATAAGTATATGCCTTTACAATATCACCAGGTTCTCCGGAAAAATTATTATGAATGTTCTACGCACACATCCTTACACCATTTCGAACGGGGTAATTACTCAAAATCCGTATTACCAGGATCCGGATGAATGGTTAAGGGAGAATGACCCTGAATTTGCAATAAAATAAGAACAGTGATGAATACTGCACACAACCTTTTCTTATTAATGTTTAACATATCGCAGTTACACAATAAAAAAACTGTGATTAAGCTCTTTACCGAGGGACTGAATGATATTTTCAGCAATTGCAATTGTACATACTCCAAGGATTCTGACCCCAACAGTGATTTAGAGCTGCCCATTGAAACCCGGAGTTCATTTTTTGGTTTTCTACAGATAAACAACCCCAAAGTAATCACTCAAGAACACAGAATACTTATCAATAATGCTGCGCTTATGCTGGCGGTGATTTTAGAAAGGCTCGATTTTGACCAGAAACTTAAACGTGAAAATGAACGATTTAAACAAATTGCCGATAGGAGGCTTCTTGAGCTGAAAGATACTATCCAGGATTTAAAGGAAACCAAAAAAGCATCCATAAACCTGATTGAGGATTTAACCGATGAGATTGAAAAAAGAACTTTGTCGGAAAAAAAACTAAAAGAGAGCGAAGAGCGGTTTCGCAACCTGTTTGAAAATATGAGCAGCTGTGTGGCTGTTTACCAGGCCGTTGATCATGGCGAGAATTTCAGGATTATCGATTTTAATACTGCAGCACAAAAAGCTGAAAAAATAAGCGAAAAAGATGTCATTGGCAAACTGGTAACCGAGGTCTTTCCGGGAGTTACTGAATTTGGGCTGTTAGACTCACTAAAAAGAGTTTGGGCTACAGGGAAACCCGAAAATCATCCAGTAACAGAATATAAGGATGAACGCATAAGTGGTTGGCGAAAAAATTATATTTACAAACTCCCTTCGGGCGAAATGATAACACTCTACGATGATGTCACCGAACAACGAAAAGCACAGCTGGACTTGATTGAAAGCGAAACCCGATTCAGGACCCTGTTTGAAACCATGGCCCAGGGAGTGGTATATCAAAACAACCGGGGAGAAATTACCATGGCAAACAAAGCCGCAGAAAGAATCCTGGGCTTAAGCTTTAAGCAAATGATAGGAAAAAAATCTGTTGACCCGGACTGGAAAGCGGTGGACAAGGATAAAAATTCCCTCCCCGGCCAAAAACATCCGGCAATGATAGCCCTTAGAACAGGAAAAGAGATAAAAGATTTTATCCAGGGAATATATAATCCTGCAATAAAGAGTTATGTCTGGATTATTGTCAACTCCAGGCCGCAATTCAGGAAAGGTGCACCCAAACCATACCAGGTATTTTCTACTTTTCTGGATATTACCGAACGAAAAAAAGCCGAAGATGAACTACGTGAACTGAAAGAAAACCTGGAAAAGGAGATACAGGCAAAAACCAGGGAATTAACCGAACGAGTCGAAGAGTTAGAACGGTTCCAGGAAGCAACGATCGAAAGAGAATTTCGCATTAAAGAGTTACGCGATGAGCTTGAACAACTAAAATCACAAAAACAAAACAATTCAAATGGTTCCTCATAAGAATATAATACCTATCGGCTTGCTTGCCATGATTATTCTTTGCTGGTCTGCAGACCGTTCATATGCCTTAAACGACACCATTAAAGTAGGATTATACGCCAACGAACCCAAAATTTATATTGATCAGGATGGTAAGCCGGCGGGTATTTTTATCGATTTACTGAATCAAATAAGCAAAGAAGAGGGCTGGCAGGTGAAATATATTGAAACCGACTGGGATGATGGCCTTTATTTATTAAAACAAGGCGAGATAGATCTTATGCCCGATGTGGCTTTTTCAATAAACAGAAACCAGTTATTTGATTTCAACACAGTCCCGGTAATCGAAAGCTGGTCGCAGATATATGCTGCACCTGAAACTTCCATAATTAAACTGTCTGATTTAATAGAAAAACGCATTGCTGTATTAAGTGGGGCAATCCAGGAAAACGAATTCCAGACACTGATGAACGGGTTTGACTATCCATATACCAAAATCACTGCCCGTTCGTATCAACATGCTTTTAAACTGGTACAAACCGATTCGGCCGATGCCGTAGTTTGCAATCATTTCTTTGGCGACACTCATTTCCAACAATATAATTTAAACAAAACACCGGTAATTTTTAATCCTGCCATGTTGCATTTTGCTACCGCAAAAGGAACAAATTCCCAAATACTTCATACCATTGACCAATATCTGACCTCCTGGCAAAAAACACCCAACTCCTTTTATTATAAAACCTTACGCTTATACCTGGAAAAACCCATCCTGCAACCCTATCAATATCCCTGGTGGACAGTGATCACCATAGCTGGCCTGTTTCTTTTGGCATTGGTTATCATCGTTATTTTACGGATAATTATTCATCAAAAAACAAAGGATATTCATGCAGTAAACCAAAAATTAAACCAGGAAAAAAATAAATTTCAAAGTTATTTTGAACTGGCCCCCTTGGGAATATTCGTAGTGAATGAGCAGGGTGATTTTCTGGAAGGAAATAAAAAAGCGGAGGAAATAACAGGCTACCCAATAAAAGAGATAAAAAACAAAAATATCGAAAGGCTCATTCCCTCGAACCAGGTAAAGAAAACGCTCCGGGAAATAGAGATCATTTTTAAACAAGAAAAATTATCCAAAAATTTCCAGATTATTACCAAAAATCAGAATTTAAGGACTGTTTCAGTAAACTCTGTTAAACTTTTCGAAAATCGCTACCTGGTTTTTATCAAAGATATTACAGATCTTAAAAAAACCGAAGAAAAGATAAAACACAGCGAACGTATCTTTAACCATGCCGCAGATATGTTGGCTATAGCAGGATTCGACGGGTATCTGAAGGTACTAAATCCTGCCTGGAAAAAAACGCTGGGATGGAGTGTGGAAGAGTTAAAAGCCAAACCATGGAGTAATTTCCTGCATCCCGAGGATGTGGATGCTACCAATCATATTTTAACTAAGATTATTGAAGGGAATCAGGTGATCCGGTTTAAAAACAGGTATATTACCAAAACAGGCACTTACAAATGGCTCGAATGGAAGGCTTATCCTTATCCCGAAGAAAAGATCATGGTTTCTGTGGCAAGAGATGTTACCGAAGATGAGAAGATGGAACAAGCCCTTCGCGAAAGCGAAGAACGTTACCGGTCAGTAATAAACAGCAGTATGGATGCTGTTCTGCTCACCTCTCCCGACGGTGGAATCTTTTCGGCAAACAAGGCTGCATGCGACTTGTTTAAAATGACTGAAGAAGAAATTTGCAATGCCGGAAGAAAAGGGATTATAGATATTAATGACCCCCGGTTACCAGCTATGCTTGACGAACGAAAAAAAACCGGCAAAACAAAGGGGGAATTAACCCTTAAACGAAAAGATCAAACAACATTCCAGGCAGAAGTATCCACTTCAGTATTTTATAACTCTAAAGGGGAAGAACGTACCAGTATGTTTATCCGGGATATTACAGCAAGAAAAAAGGCAGAACAGGCGTTAAAAAGTTTTCAGGAGAACCTGGAAACGCAGGTTCATGAAAAAACAAAAGAGCTGAGCGAACGCATTAATGAGCTGGAACATTTCAGGGAAGTAACAATAGAGCGGGAAATACGGATGGAAGAGTTACGTAAGGAAATTGAACATTTAAAACAAAAACTTAACCATGATAAGACATGATCATCTTTTATAACAGGTTTAAATAACTAGAAAATGGTAATTGTAGAATTTAAATATCAACTTCTTTTATTTTTCTTAATTATTCCCGTATTCCTTTTCGGGCATCAGGAAGGAGAATACCTGCCGGGGGATACGATTATTATAGCTTCGGAACCCGATTACCCGCCCTTTTGTATCGTAGATCAGCATGGCCATGCTGATGGTTTTGCTGTCGAACTTTTCAGAGAAGCAGCGGGAGCTGTTAACCTTCACCTTGAAGTAAAAATCGGTATCTGGAACCGGATAAAGCAGGATCTGGCCACAGGTAGGATCGATGCACTTCCACTAGTAGGAAGAACCCCCGAGCGGGAAGAGATTTTTGATTTTACCATGGCTTACCTTTCGTTGCATGGTGCTATATTTGTAAAAAAAAGAACCACAGGAATTGAATCCCTGGACGATTTAAAAGACAAAAAAATTGTGGTAATGAAAGGCGATAATGCCGAGGAGTTTGTTCGCCGAGAAAAAGTTTCGAATCACATTTTTACGACCAATACCTTTGAAGAAGCTTTTAAAGAACTTGACCGGGGAAGATACGATGCCGTGATCACCCAGCGTATTACGGGAATATATTTACTGGAACAGTTAGGGATTAATTCAATTGTTCCGCTGGAAATACAGCTTCCTGAATTTCGCCAGGATTTTTGCTTTGCGGTACAGGAAGGAAACGACTCCTTGCTGAATAAGTTAAATGAAGGGCTATCCATCATCATTGCAAACGATACCTACGAAAGGGTTAAGTTAAAATGGTTAGGCCCCGATGAGGAGGAGAAAATAAATATCTGGGATTTAATCCTAACTTCACTTTATATTATTGTACCGTTACTTATTCTCCTGGCATTGTTATTTATTTACTATCTGAGGCGCATAATCAAAGAACAAACCAAAGATTTAACCTACGAAATTTCTCAGCACAAAAAAACCCTCAAAGAGCTCAATAAACAACAACTTCTTCTTACCGAGATGGAGCAAGTTACCCGGGTAGGAGGATGGGAATACGACGCTGAAAAAGAAAAAATAACCTGGACCCGCGGGGTTTATGAAATTTATGGGGTTTCACCCGATCAATTTGATCCTTCAGATCCGGCAAACGCGATCAGGTTTTATCATCCGGTGGATCAGTTAACTCTTGAAACTGCTTTTGATAACGCCATAAAACAGGCAACTCCGTACAACCTTCAGTTAAGACTAATCAGTGCAGATGGTAAAGAAAAATGGGTCAGTACTTCTGGACATCCGGTAATTAAAAACTTAAAAGTTATTCGGGTTTATGGACATATTACCGATATCACCAGGCAAAAGCAGGCAGCCGACGAGCTGAACAAGAAGATAAATGAACTAACCGCCATCCATAATGCAAGTGGTATTTTACAAAAAATAAGGTCTACTGAAGATTTAGCCGACGAAATTATCAAGGTACTCGAAGAGGTGTTAAAATATGAAAATTGTGCACTCCTGTTAATTGATCAGGAGTCAAATCGCCTTTTCCCCTTTGCATTAAGTGACCAAAAGAAAGGAAAAGCATTTGTCAAAAAAGATAAAAAATATATTGAATCCTTCGACCTTCAAGTGGGAAAAGGGATTATCGGATGGGTGGCCAAACATGGTAAAAGTCTTCGGTTAAATGATATAACAAAAGATAAAAGATATTTAGGGGTTAGAAGGAATATTCAATCTGAATTGTGTGTTCCTTTAAAACTTGGGAAAAAAATAATCGGGGTAATTAACGTGGAAACCAGTAAACCCGATGCCTACTCTGCCTCAGACCAGATTATCCTGGAAACCCTGTCGGCATCGGTTGCTATTGCCATTGAAAACGCGCGCCTGATTAAAAACCTGCAAAACGAAATAAATAAACATAAAGAAACCGCAGAGGAATTAACCAACCTGAAAGACAAATTGGAATTTGCAGTTACCCAACGCACCAATGAGTTAAACGAAAAGGTGCAAAAACTAGACCGGAGCCAGAAAGCCATGTTATACATGGTGGAGGATTTAAACAAAACTACCTCAGAGTTAAAGGAACAACGCCGCAAACTCGAACTTTCCAACAAAGAACTTGAGGCATTTACCTATTCGGTTTCGCACGATTTACGTGCTCCCCTGCGTGCGATTAATGGATTTGCTAAATTCTTACTGGAAGATTTTGAAAACAAACTTGATGATGAAGGTGTTAGATATATTAAAACAATTATTGAGAATGCAGACCGGATGGATACTCTCATCTATGACCTGTTAAACCTATCACGAATCTCGAGGACCAGCATGCAGAAAATAAAGGTCGACATGAAAGCCACAGCATTATCTATGTATCATGAAGTAGCTACCAAAAAAGAAAAAGAATCCTTTGATATAACTGTTGAAGATCTTCCTTTTGCCCATTGCGATTCCGGACTGATTAAACAAGTGTGGCAAAACCTTTTAGGCAATGCCCTTAAATACAGTGCTGAATCAACGGTAAAAAAGATCATCCTTGGTGCTCAGGACAAAGAGGATGAGATTATTTATTATGTAAAAGATTTCGGAGCAGGTTTTAATGCTGACTATAAAAATAAATTATTTGGTGTTTTTCAGCGATTACATCGTGAGGATGAATTTAAAGGTACCGGCGTGGGATTAGCGATTGTCCAAAGGATCATCCACCGGCACGGCGGAAAAGTATGGGCCGATGGAAAAGTTAAGAAAGGAGCAACATTTTATTTCTCTATCCCAAAAGAAAAATAAACCATTTTTTTCTTTTGCAGTTAAATATTATTATATTGATAGGTAATACCCTAAAGCTATGGAAAAAATATTAGAAACCGAAATTCTCATTGTTGAAGATAACAAGAATGACGCTGAAATGGCACTTAGGGCCTTTAAACGGAACAACCTAACCAACAATATTTATGTGGTAGGTGATGGCGAAGAAGCCCTGGATTTTATCTATGCCAACGGGAAATACAAGGATAGAGCAAAAAGTGCTAATCCAAAAATAATTTTATTAGATTTAAAGCTGCCCAAAATAAACGGGCTGGAAGTATTACGAAAAATAAAAAACGACCCTGAAAAGAAAGTGATCCCGGTAATCATACTTACCTCATCCAAGGAGGAAAAAGATATGATCGAGAGTTACAAACTGGGAGTAAACAGCTATATCGTAAAACCTGTAGACTTTGACAAATTTGTTAATGCGGTAAAAGACCTGGGATTCTACTGGTTATTACTCAATCAACAACCCTAAGATTCAAATTCAATTCTAAATTTTCAACATAAATCAAAACTATTCTTTAAAACAATACTTATGAAAAATCAAAATAAAACTATCAAGATATTAATTGTTGAAGATTTACCCACTGATGTAGAATTGGCTGTTCGAGAAATAAAAAAAGAAAACATTGATTTTACCTATCAGGTTGTAGATACTGAACCTGAATTTAAGAAAGCATTAGCAGGGTTTATTCCGGATATCATTATTTCAGATTATTCTATGCCTGATTTTGACGGAATGAAAGCCCTAAAAATTACCCGATCCGAAGACAGTATCCTTCCCTTTATTGTGCTTACGGGTTCAATGAACGAAGAAACAGCAGTAGCCTGTATGAAAGCCGGAGCCAATGACTATGTGCTGAAAGAAAAAATTAAACGCTTACCTTTTGCCCTGCTGGAAGCCCTCGAAAAAAGCAAGATAAAAGCTGAAAAAGAGAAGATTAAGAAACAACTGAGCGAAAGCGAAGAAAAATACCGCTCACTCATTGAAAATTCTGCCGATGCAATTTACCTGTTGTATAACCGGAAATTTGAAATTATAAATCACTCCTTCCAAAAGATGTTTGAGTATACGCTGGAAGAGGTAAACCACCCCTCTTTTGATTTTATTAATTTAGTAGCTCCTGAAAGTAGACCTTTTATTGAGGAGCGCCTTAAGAAGATGCAACAGGGCAAAGACCTGGATACTCACTATGAATTTACAGCCATTACCAAAAACGGAGAAAAGAAAGAGGTTGAAGCCTCAGTTTCCTATATCGACTTCAGAGGAGATAAAGCCACCCAGGGAATTATCAGGAATATTTCCGAAAGAAAAGCAACCGAGAGAAGGCTAAGACTTTTAAGCCGGGCTATCCAACAAAATCCTATCGCTATTGAGATATCGGATGCCAACGGCAACATCGAATACATTAATCCGGCTTTCGAAAAGATTACAGGTTACACGGCTGATGAGATTATCGGGAAAAACCCACGCATACTTAAATCAGGTCATCACTCCATAGAATTTTATCATAATTTATGGGAAACCATCCTATCCGGTAAAGACTGGATAGGGGAATTAAAAAATAAACGAAAAAATGGAGAGCTCTACTGGGAAGATGCCATCATATCTCCCATATTTAACAGCAAAGGCATAATTACCCATTTTGTTGCCGTAAAAGAAGATATTACAGAAAAGAAAAAAATGGTTGAAGATTTAATCAGGGCAAAAGAGAAAGCAGAGGAAAGTGATCGTCTTAAATCAGCTTTTTTGGCAAATGTGAGCCACGAAATCCGCACCCCGATGAATGGAATCCTGGGATTTGCCAATTTGCTCAAGAAACCTAAACTTTCCGATGATAAACTCTTGAACTATATCGATATTATTGAACAAAGCGGCAAACGAATGCTCGATTTAATCAATGACCTGATCAATATATCCAGAATTGAATCAGGGCAGTTGGATTTTTCATATGCTGAAATAAACCTGAATGCTCAATTGGCATTCCAATATGAGTTTTTCAAGGTTGAAGCAGAACGAAAAGGCCTGGATATGAGTCTGGATTGTCCTTTACCAGATAACCAGGCAAAAATTATCACCGACAGGGAAAAATTTGATACCATCTTTAGTAATCTTATCAAAAATGCAATAAAATTTACCCGGGAGGGCAAAATAAGTATCAGCTATACTCCAAAAGAAGAAAGTATTATATTTTGCGTAGCTGATACGGGCATTGGCATTCCCAAAGAAAAACAGTCCGCTGTTTTTGAACGGTTTGTGCAGGCTGAATCACATCTATCAAGAGAATACGAGGGTGCCGGGTTAGGGTTGTCTATTACCAAAGCCTACGTGGAAGCACTGGGAGGAAAAATATGGATTGAATCTGAAAAAAATAAAGGAACAACCATTTGCCTTACCTTACCCAAAAAAGCCCAAGCAACCATTCCAAATAAACATATAACCAACGAACAAGCCCAGATTAACTCATCAGACTTTAAAAATTATTCTATTCTTGCTGCCGAAGACGATGAATTCAATTATCTGCTGATCGAGGAGTTATTATTAGAAAGAGGCTGTACTATTCAAAGAGCAAGAAATGGACAGGAGGCTATAGACTTATACAAAAAAGATCCGGCAATTAAGTTGATCCTGATGGACATTAAAATGCCGGTGATCGATGGTTATGAAGCTGCTAAAGTTATTAAAAAGGATAATCCCGGGATACCTATCATTGCGCAATCGGCATATGCCATGGAACATGAAATTAAAAAGTTTCGCGAAATTTTTGATGATTATATTACCAAGCCTATTAAAGAAGATGAACTGATGCATAAAATCAAAAAATGGATCAAATAATTCATCTCTCCCATGCTTCCATTTTTATAAAAACATGAAGGCTGGTTAATAATTTTTAACCAGCCTTTATTTATAAATTAAAAAAACAATTTCTTAGTAAGCAAACAACGGGTATTTACTCATCATTTCTTTCACCTGAGTTCCAACCTGGTTAATTTTATGTTCATCATCGATATTGGAAATTACCTGATCGATATAATCAACAATAGCAGGAATCTTATCTTCTTTAATGCCCCGTGTTGTAATGGCAGCAGTTCCAACCCTGATTCCGGAAGTCTGGAAAGGAGAGCGGGAGTCGAACGGGACCATATTTTTATTGATGGTAATATGTGCTTTTACCAGGGTATTTTCAACCTGTTTTCCGGTAATTTCGGGAAACTTGGTTCTAAGATCAATCAACATGGAGTGATTATCGGTACCACCGGAAATTACTTTATAACCGCTTTGAATAAAAGCATCGGCCATCACGGCGGCATTCTTTTTCACCTGTTTCTGATATTCTTTAAACTCGGGAGTTAATGCCTCACCAAAAGCAACTGCTTTAGAAGCGATAACATGCTCAAGAGGACCTCCCTGGGTTCCGGGAAATACTCCCGAATCCAATAATGAAGACATTTTCCGTACCACCCCTTTTTTGGTTGTTTTTCCCCAGGGGTTTTCAAAATCTTTTCCCATTAAAATAATACCACCCCGTGGTCCACGTAATGTTTTATGGGTAGTTGAGGTTACAATATGTGCATATTCCAGGGGGTTATTTAATAATCCGGCAGCTATTAAACCGGCAGGATGAGCCATATCAATCATTAAAATTGCACCAATTTTATCGGCAATTTCGCGCATTCTTTTATAGTCCCATTCACGTGAGTAAGCCGAAGCTCCTCCAACTATCATTTTTGGTTTTTCTTTCAGGGCAACCTCTTCCATCATATCATAATCCACTAATCCGGTATCCTCTTTTACTCCATAAGATACAGGATTATATAAAATACCTGATAAATTAACAGGTGAACCGTGCGATAAATGACCTCCATGAGCAAGGTCCAATCCCATAAAGGTATCCCCTGCTTCAAGAACAGTCATAAATACAGCCGCATTAGCCTGTGCCCCTGAATGTGGTTGTACGTTAACCCACTCGGCATCATACAGTTCTTTTAATCGTTCACGGGCCAGATCTTCTGACTGGTCTACCACCTCACATCCGCCATAGTATCGTTTTCCGGGATATCCTTCGGCATATTTATTGGTCATTACCGAACCCATCGCTTCCAGTACCTGGTCGCTCACAAAATTTTCCGAGGCAATCAGCTCGATCCCATTGATTTGTCTCTCTTTTTCCTGTTGAATCAGGTCAAATATTTTAGTATCTCTATTCATAATGTGTTAATTTATAATTTCAATAATTACCTGCCCAAAATTATAGAATTAAACAATGAATAAAAAATTAATTTTCCGGATTCCAAAGAAATAATAATGAATTAAAGCGGAAATTATTGGTCTAGCTGAACCGAAACGGAAAGGTATTCCTGAACCGTAAGAATAAGATGCTTGATATCAAAGGGTTTGGCAATAAACTCATCACATCCGCAACGATAGCTATCGGAAATACTTTGGGAGTGAACATAAGCAGTTACGGCAAATACCGGAACCAATGGATTGATCTCTTTGATTACCGAGGTGGCTTTAAATCCATTGATATTAGGCAGGCGAAGGTCCATCAACACCAGATCAAAGGCTGAATTATTCTTTCGGAAGTACTCAATGGCCTCTGCTCCATCCCTGGCCCGCTGGATATTTAAACCATAATCACCAAAAATTTCTTGGAGTAAAGAAAAACCAATATCATCATCCTCTACAATAAGTAAATTCTTATTTTTTAAAAGATCTTGGTCAGGCTCTGAATTGTTAATGGTTTTAGAAACTTCCATTGCAAATCGGATATAAACGGAAGCAATTTTAAGTATTTAATCCTTAACATCCAATTAATTAAAAAACTTTTTTTTGACAAAAAACCAAAAAGTATCAACAAATTACAGAATATCGTTGACAAAATGCAACGGTCATTTGTATCCTGGAAATCAATCTCCTTCAATTATTTGAGTATCAAAAAAAAATAGCACAAATTAACACCCTCATTTAATGACACTTGCATTTTTCCCATTATTTTTCTATCGTTGTAAATTCTTGAAAATAAAACCTGCCTAAGATCCAATAATTACTAACAAAAGTTTATTTTAGTAACGTTGGTCGGAAAATTACGTTTAATTAAATCGTGTTAAAAATATTACTCATGAAAAAACGAAGCATCTCCAATCAATATTTTATTTATCTTACAGCTATTGTTTTAAGCTGTTTTTATACCCTGCCGTTAAGATCACAACCCGGAAATCTCCCGGTAAATCAAGCGGACACCCTGGTATCCCAGGAAATATTATATACCTATCCCACTCCGGATGAGTTGTTGGATGTTATTGAGAAAGAAAATCTGGATTTTAACCATGAATATTTAAACCCTGTAGAGAATGTACCCCAATATATCAGTTTAAAAACAAGAAATCTTAACCTTGGGGTTTACCTTGCTGACTTAGCCTATGCGGCATTCTTCTCCAAACGAAATAAAATTACCCAATATGTTGATGCGGTAAGCCAGTCCAGCCATGATCTGCTGATCTCTTCAGAGACCAAGACAAAAATGAAAGAAGATCTTATCCGCAACATGGAAAATCTGGATTCAATATATCATCTTACCAATATCTACTATTATGAGATTATGCAGGAGCTTGAAAATAACAATAGCAATAGTTTAATGATTATCGTCAGTGCAGGGACCTATATTGAAAGCATCTACCTTTCTCTCAGCCTGGTGGATAATTTTACAGAAAAAGAGGCCCTGGTTCAAAAGATTGCCGAACAGAAAAATGCTTTTATCAGCTTGCTGAATACCTGCAAATTGTATGAAGAAGATTACTATGTAAAGGAAGTTATTCCTTATCTTGAAAAGATCACAGGAGTTTATAATCAATTTAAGGTTGAAGATCAGGGAAAATTAATTTTCATAAAAAAAGCTGACGGCACAGTTCGTTTCAGGAGTGCGGAAAAGGTTACCATGACTGAACAACAGCTGATTACTTTCCGTAATACCATTCGTGAAATCCGGAACGAAATAACGCTCAATTAATTTTCATCCAAAAATTAGGTTTTAGAGCTGAAGTCAATGTTTTCCTGGGGTATCGGGTGTTGTCATTTTTATATCCCTATCAACACAATTACTCTTCAGGCTCCATCACAAACAGTGGTTCAACACTCACCATATCAATATAGTAGTAAGCGATCCCGTTTTCCCTGATACGTTCCTGCAAGGGGGCATTAAACGAATTGATATCCAGGGGGTTAAAAACGGTCTGCTTATCCGGATAAAAATTACCGAGCGTAAGGTAATTTTCATTACCGGCAGCTTTTAAAGTATCCACAAACTCGTACCAGGTATCAGTTTCGGTAAAAACAGTATCTTCAGCAATACCAACCTGCGGCACGTACTTTAGGTGCTGATAAGTTCTTTTGTTTTTAATTTTTTCTTCGGAAAAATAAATTCCCAGCCGGTTTACGGCATAGGTAGAATAGGTTGCCAGGGCATAATGCATTTTAACCAGGTAAAGCTGGTCTTTTACCAGGGGCTGTGTTAATTCAGCCTGCAGGTATTCGCGATAATTCAGATCCTTTTTATCGGTGGTATCCTCCACATGAACCTCAAGTAAAACAATCCCCGCATAAGCTTCACCATCGAAAGCCCAAAGATTTCCTATAAAATTTGCGGGCACACTAACCTGCAGATTGGTACAACTGTTAAAGTAGTCGCTGGTGCCTTTGTTGGGCATATACCAATGAGGAATAAGCTTTTTTTTCGGGTATAAGGTCATATCATAGGGGCACTCATCATAGGTTTCAAAACTAGGATTTGGAACTAAGTTCTGTGCATAGAGATGATGAGAAAACAGGAAGATAATGATAAAAAAAATCCGCTTGTTCATCCTAGAAACCAATTTTTGGGGCTTTACGCCATAAAATGTTAACTCCCACACAAGCCCTGGTATCATAGGCATCTTCGGGTTCAATGCCTTCGGCCAGAACAGTGATTTCAATAATTACACTCTGGGTAAAATCATTGGTAAAACCAATAGATTCAATATAATCATCGGTAATATTATCATATAATATTTCCTTGCTTCGGGCATTTATAATTTTAAAATGTACCGGACCAAAACCATCTTCGGTACAAATACCAATCTTAAAATCTTTTTCGCCATATAATACCAGTTTATACTCAAATGTTTTTTGGATTTCAACCATCGCGCTTTTCGATTGTCCATAGGGATTAAAGCTCCCGTCATTGGCCAGCCGGCAAGCCGAAGTTTCGTGAAACCTGTCGCAATACTGGGCGCTACCCTGTTTTACCGGCATTAGAAAAGATAAAAAAACAACAGCCGTAAAAATTATCAAGTGGATATTCCTTCTCATTTTAGTATTCTTTTAATTAATTTCCATGGATAAAATTTGTACATCAATTTCTACTGAACCTGAACAATTTCATTTCGAATAGAAATAATATTTGTTTTAAACCGGTCAAAATTTTCGTGGTTTACAACAAACTCCGAGCCCCCTGTAAAACGCAAGGTCTCATCATCCTGTTGTACAACTTCCGGTTGGTTTTCAGTTTCATTTAGCTGATCGAAGGTTTGTTTTAAAATTTCCAGTTGATCGATAATCATTTTTACATAAGGATCATCTTCATAGATTTGTGCATATTCATAAAAATTATCGAAAACAAATTTCTGCTCATACATCTTCTCAATAATTTCGCGGTAATCATCAAAATCATCCACGATCATAACCGACAAGTACAACGATTCAACAATTGCCCCGGTTGAAATTAGTGTAAAGATATTTTCACGGTTGGAGTTTTCCAGATTCGACGAAATTTTATAGTATAACTCCTGGGAAATCTTATTCAGGGTATCTTTTTGAGTAAGATTATTCTGGATACGTTTCATGGTTTTATTTTCCATTAATCCGTAAATATTTACCTCTTCGGATAATTGTTTAATGACTTTCAGGTACTCCAGTTCAGTTGTTGTTTCTGACGAGTAGCTGAGGTATGCAAAATCGGCGATATAAACTCCCAGGTTAACGGCCTGGCTTCGTGTATCAAGGTAATCCCTGGCATGGGTGTATGGATTCACAAACAAAGGATTAATGTTAACCTCCTCGATAAATATTTCTGCCAGAATCTCGTTAGGCGAAGGTAAAACATAAATAACCTCTCTGAGAGAATCCTCAATCCGGATATTTTCTGTGGATTCAATTTCCCCGGCAGAATCCGTGCTTTCGTGCTTACACGAATTGCATCCGGCAAGGAGTAGTAAAGAAACGAATACTGCTACTAAAATATAATGTTGTTTCATAAACCGTTTATTTTATGATTAAATTTTTATTTTGAAATAAGATAACTAAAATAATAAATATTACGAACGAAATTAGCCACATAACAAAAATATTAAAATAGAAAGTATTAACCTTCCAGTGACCAATATATTTTAGGGGGGAGTAGAAATGAGCTCTGCCATATTGAGATACCGGTTTTTGGTAAATGGGTTCAATTTTACGGATTAACTCCCCGGAATCCGTACTTTTCTTTACAGGTTCAAAGGTGTTCCGGTTGAGAACCATTTCGGCCAACCGGTTATTATAATATTTATTCTTAAACTGATTGTAGTGATCAATCCCTCCAAATTGCTGCACCAGTGCATTCGTAATACTGTCTTTCTGGTACATGTAATGATTAATTTTTTTGTTGATATTTTGTCTGAGACGTCTCAACTCTCCGTTAAGCAGATTCATCGCTTCTTTTTCAGGTAGTTGTTGCAAAATCTCTGACGAAATACGGACAGGGTATTTTTTATCCAGGTCTTTAACGGAGGATTGGATAAACTTAACCTTTTGCTCTACCCCCTTTTCAACTCCAAATTTAATCTCTTCAAGGGTCCCTTCAACTTCAGCCAGCACAAATAACAAATCATATTTTAAATTACTGATTTTTTGATCCACCGTAAAGTAGTGCCGTTGAAATTCATTCTCCTTAAACTGGGTAACCACAAGAGCCTCATAACTCCATCTCGATACCATAAAATCCCCGATGACCGGCACCAACTCTTCTGAGACCACTTTTTCATTTAACTGATCATATTGAACAATCGTCCCGCTTAACAGAATCTGAGGAACAATGAGCAAGGGAACAAGGATATAGATAACGACCACAGAATTAAATAATGCGGAAATTAAAAGCCCCAGGGTATTAGCAAAACAAAAAGTTGTAAACAGGATCAGTGTATATTGCCAAAACATTCCTTCGATCTGAAGAATAGCATTTCCAATAACCACATATAAAACCGTTTGCACCAGGCTAACAAAAAAAAGAAAAAATAATTTCGATAATAAATAAGCCGTTTTATTCAGGTTCAGAAATTGTTCGCGTTTTAACATTTTACGATCACGAAAAACCTCCTCGGCGCTGATAACAAGGCCGACAAACAAAGAAACAATTACGCACATAAAAAGATAGGCCGGAATATTATCATTTAGACTATAAGTATAATTTCCGGTAACTTTATCAATCCCCGAACGGGTTAACAACGCCAGGATAGCAGCCAGGACGGGTGTTATCAAAAGGGAGAAGGCAACATACTGATAGCTGGAAATTTTACTTAGGACGTTACGTTTAAAAAACACAAAAAACTGTTTAACAGAATCCGGTTTATTAAATCGTGTTTCCGGAAGTTCTCCCTTTTCATCTCTTTTAAGGGAATCCCGTTCAGGCAGGTTCTTCAGATAATAGTTATGCCACTGCTTTACCGGTATTTTTCGTTCGTTTAATAGAAACCCTTTTCGGTCAACTTTCTTTTCCGATAAAATATTAAAAATAGTCTCGTGATTTACGTTTCCGCAAAGCTGGCACCTGTCTGAAAGCTTTACAAACTTGTTCGAGACCTTATTAAAATAGTTGATGGCATCCACCGGATGCCCAAAATATACAGGATATCCATTTTTATCGAGGACCAGGATTTTATCAAACATCTTAAAATGTTCCGAGGAGGGTTGATGCACATTAGCAAAAACAATCCTCCCCGATGCCGCCTGGTGAGTCAACAGTTCCATAATCTCATCGGCATCGGAGATGGCAAGCCCGGAAGTTGGTTCATCGGCATATAAAATCCATGGTTCACGGATAAGTTCCAGGGCTATGTTTAACCGCTTCCGCTGTCCCCCACTAATGAACTTATTCAATGGGGTACCTACTTTTAAATCCTTTACCTCATCTAAATTTAATTTTTTCAGCAATCCCCCTACCCTTTCCACAATCTCATCTTTACGATAATCACCAAGACACAACTGAGCACTGAAGTACAAATTTTCAAAAACGGTTAATTCTTCAATAAGCAAGTCATCTTGAGGAATATAACCGATTAATCCCTCAACATGTTTGGAATCTTTGAAAATATCATAATTATTGATCCGTATTTCTCCCTTTTCAGGTTTTAAAGAACCTGTTAAAAGGTTAATTAACGTAGATTTACCAACACCACTCTTTCCGATCACCCCGATCATCTGGCCTGATTCTGCCCGGAGCGACAGGTGATGAATGCCTTGATGACTTCGGGGAAAATGAAATTCAAGATCCAGCACCTTTAGTTCAATGGGAACGTTATTCACAGACTCGAATTCCCGGGCAACCTCATTATAATATAAAGGTTCGATGGTTTCTCCGTCAATCTTTGACCCCAGGTGAAAAATGTAAATATTTTCAGGAAAAACATTGAAATCATCTATGGTAATGGTTCCTGAACCCTTATAATAAAAAAGAAAAAGATCGGGCCCCGTTATTTTCTGAAAATAAATATTTCCCTGCAGGTTACTTCGTTCAATAAAGTGAATCCCTGTCCTGGTAAGATCCTTTTTTCCAACTACCAGAAGATCATTTCTGTTTTTAATATCGTATAACCTTTCAAAAATAAAAGATTTACAATTGGTATAGTCGGTCATTCCAATATTTAAAGCCTCAGCCACTTCGCTGGTAATCCAATCCATACTTAACGAGTCAGTTCCTTTTGCCAGTTCCTGATATTTAAATAAAAACTTATGAAAAAAAAGCAAACGAATAAGTAAAAGAAAACGGTCGGCAACATTTAACTCATGCTGCAAATCAGCAATATACTTTTGAATAAACCCGTTAAAATCCGCCCGGTTGATGTTTCTCTTCTCCGAAGAATAATCACCATGATATTCATTAAACTTATGAAGATAATCATTCAAAATATCAGGAGAGAATTCTTTTCGTAAGAACGATTGAATAAATAATTTCACATTATCTACAAAGATCGATGGATGATGTGCAGTAATATAGGCAAACAACCGGATTAAGCTCTCAAGTAATAATTTATTCATGCTTTGTTAATTATTAAAAATCAATTCGATACAGGCCCCTGCCTTTTCCTGGTTATAAACATTCAACGTCCCCTGGTGATAATCCATAATCAATTTTACCACATAAATACTCAATTCATTATTGTCATTAAAATCCTCTTCGTTAAAGCGGTAGGGAGAAAAGATATTTTCCATGGTATCCCTGCTAAATCCTTTGCCATAATCGAGGACTGAAAATACAACTCCCCGGTCATCCTGCTTAAGGGTTAACTCCACAGGGAAATTCTCCCTGGTATGTTCAGCTGCATTTCGAATCAGGAAAAGTAACGCTCTAAAGATTAAGTCCTTGTCACCAGTAATTTTAATCTCCTCGAAATGTTCAATAATTTTAACCTTTCGCTGGGATAAAAATTCATTTAATTCCAGGGCTGCAAAACTAACCATCTCAGCCAGGTCAATTTCCTCGGGTTTAAATTCATAGGTTTTCGTACTTAGTTCGGTTGTTAAGATTGCTTTATTGGCAAAACTTTCCAGCCGGGCCACCGATTTTTCCAGCAGATCAATCAGGTTTTTCAGTGCAAACGAAACCTCCTGGTTCTTTAATACATGGAGGGTCCCTGTGATTCCTGTAAGGGGAGTTCTTATTTCGGTGCTGGCCATATGCAAAAAATAAGATTTCATCTTATCCAGGTTTTGCAATTCGGTTAGGGTATCCTCCAGCTTTTTGTTGGATTCCTGGAGTGCTTTGGTCTTTTCATCAACCTTATGTTCCAGCCACTGATTAACATCTTTCAATTTATCGCGACTATCCTTTAATTCGAGATGTGTATTAATCCGGGCGAGCAATTCGGCGCTATCAAAAGGTTTACTCACATAATCCTGGGCATTAAGCTCAAACCCTTTAACAATACTTTCTTTATCTGTTTTTGCTGTAAGAAAAATAATCGGAATATCACGGTATTGATCTTCTTCGCGGATTCTCTTGCATACTTCATACCCGTCCATTTCAGGCATCATAATGTCGAGCAGAATTAAATCAAACTGTTCTGAATGAATCCACTCCAGGGCCTCCTGTCCACTCAATGCATACTCAACATTGTAACTTTTCTTCTCCAGCAGATTTCCCAATACCTGCAGATTTTTAGGATTATCATCAACAATCAATATTTTAAATTTCTGTGTATCCATTAAATTTTCTTTCAATTGTTATGATTGGATATTCTTTTTTAATTCTTCCATAAACTGACCAAACTGCCTGATCAATAATTTTTCCCTTTCCACATTAAACGCCCTGGATGCATCCAGTATCTCTGTTCCATAGTCAGATACAAGAGTATTGTCATACTTGTCTCCCAGCTCAACCAACCGTTGAGCAAATTCAGCCACAATCTTCTTGGGCTGAATATTTTTCATCTTTTCAAGGTAAGGGGCACTCTCCTTTTCTAACTGATCGATTAATTCGGGTAACCGTTCCAAAGCTTTAGAGGACAATTCATAGTCCGGTTTCTGTTTTTTTTCTTTTTCATCTGCCGGGACGATCTCGTAGGGAAGATATCTTTTTAAAATTTTGTCAATTTTTTTAAAATCTACCGGTTTACTCAGATAATCGGAGAAACCTGCATCCATCACATTTTGCTCATCATTATCGAGCGTATAGGCCGTAACCGCAATCGCCGGGACATGCTTTAGTGATTCCTTCACACGGATTTTTTTATAGAGCTCATATCCATCCATTCCGGGCATATACAAATCCACAAACAGGATATCAGGGGTTATTTTATTTAACAGGGAGAGGGCCTCCAGTGCATTGGTGGCTTCGAATACCTCAAAATGATATTTTCGGAATTTTAGTTTTAATACTTTACGGTTACTTTCCACATCGTCAACAATCAGGATTTTTGCCGGTTTAAAATCTACAATCTCCTTAACATCTGTTTTCTCACGTTTGTTCCCGGCAGGGGCATCAGCAACTTTTATGCGATTCAACTTTAGCGTAAAGGTACTCCCCTTATTCTGTTTGCTCTCGAGCAATATATTTCCATTCATTAAAGCAGCAAGTTTATTTGAAATTGCCAGCCCCAAACCGGTTCCGCCATACTTCTTATTATCCTGCCCCTGCATTTGTTCAAAAACTTTAAAAACATTCTTTTGCTGCTCCCTGGCAATTCCAATACCGGTATCTTTTACCCTGATTAAAAGTTCTACTTCTGTATCAGAAACAGATCCTGTACAAACATTAATCTCAACAGCTCCTTTTTCTGTAAACTTGACAGCATTACTTCCAAGGTTGAGTAATATCTGTTTTAATCGTAACTCATCAAGCATCAATACTTCAGGAACTTTTTCGTCAACTGTTGCATGCAGTTCTAATTTTTTTTCTTTGGCACTGAATCTAAAAATTTCAGTAATATCGTGAATTAAGCTTCGAATATTCACCGGCTCATATTTTATTTCTGTTTTTCCGGCCTCTATTTTTGAAAAATCGAGAATGTCATTGATAAGACTTAGTAAAGTTTTGCCGCTGGTTTGAATGGATTGCACATAATCAACCATGTGGGGATTTTCAAGCTCCTGTTCCAGCACATTAGCAAAGCCCAGGATTGAATTCATAGGAGTCCGGATTTCATGGCTCATGCTGGCAATAAATTCACTTTTCGATTTACTGGCTGCGTCGGCTTTGTCTTTTGCTTTCCTTAAAGCTTCTTCCATCTGTATACGGTAGGATATGTCTTTCTCAAGGTTTTTGATCTTGGTGAGATCATGAATCATTGTTACAATATTATTGTCTATGGGTGCTGATTGGATCTGCACTACTTTATCTTCTCCGTTTTTACAACGAACAATGGTTTCAATTGGAACCATGATCGAATTTTCTTTTCGTGCAGAATTAATTGAATGATTCCATAATTGCTCATGCTTCTCACGCGTCTCAGAATCAGGGTAAGCTAACCGATACCACTGCTCATTGGTGGGGATATCGTGTAAGGTATAACCAAACACCTGCTGAAACCTGTCATTTAACAGGTGAATATTGCCAGATAAGTCCTCAATTACAATGGGAACAGGAGACAAATCAATGATTCGTTGCAAACGGTTTTCGCTTTTCTCCAGTGCTTTATTCGACTTTTCCAGCTGATTTAAAAGTTCTGTCTTGGAATTTAACAATTCCTGTAATTCAATGGTTTGTTTTTTTAATTTCCCGGTCAATTCAATATTCTGCTTCCGCAGCCTGTACTCATGGATTGCATGGTCGATGATCGTTTTCAATCTTTCATAATCCCAGGGCTTATTCAGATACTGGTAAATTTTGGCCTTATTTACTGCATCGGCCAGTGCTTTGATATCGCTGAAAGCGGTTAAGAGAATTCTGTTAGGGTCAGGGTTTATCTTTAATACTTCTTCGAAAAATTCAACACCGGTCATACCTGGCATCGCCTGGTCAGAAATGATAACATCGGGATTCTCATTTTTAACCATCTCCAGCCCTTCAGCACCCGATAAAGCAGTTAATACGTTGTAATCCTCCTGGAAACTCTCTTCAAAAAGATATAAGTTGGCTTCTCCATCATCAACATAAAGTATTGTATTCTTAGTATGATCTGATTGTCCCATTAATTTTTTTTATAAATTTAATAATAATTAAACGGAATTTCATGCAACCATTGTTTCATATTCGAAGAAAATAACTAAACCATCAGTTAATCATTATAATAAACAGGCATCCTTATTGAACTGTTTAGAAAATCATTTGTTCTTTTATTACCTGGTTGTTTTTTAAATACATAAAAAAATTTTAAATTTATTCTTAAAGGAACTACACCCAAAAACAATAATCATTATGAACAGGTCTGCAGGGTTAATTACGGTCATCTATTTCACCCTTAGCTTTTTATGGATCATGTTTTCGGATAAGATTCTCCTTTCGTTCGAATCAGATCCGGAAATTCTGTCCCGGTTACAATCCTATAAAGGGTGGTTATTTATTCTTGTATCGTCAATTTTAATCTATTTCCTGACCTCAAAATCGATTCAGAAGTTTATTCTTGCGGATCAAAAGAAATCGGTTCATATAAAATATCTTGAAGAGCTTAAAAACAAACTACAACTGGCAATAAATACCAGCAGGATTGGTTTTTGGGAATGGATTCCGCAATCCGGGAAGATGTATTTTTCGGATGAATGGAAAACACAAATCGGGTTCTCCGAAAAAGGAGTTAAACATTCCATGGAAGAGTGGATATCCAGAATACATCCTGACGATAAAGAATTTATCAAAACAAAACTTAATCGTTTCTTTAGCCGGGAAATCGATGAATTTAATACCGAGTTTCGTTTTAAACATAAAAAGGGTCATTACCTTTGGCTTCTAACAAGCGGTGCTTTAATCAGGGATAATCAGGGAAAAGTAAAAAAGCTTTTAGGGACTTATATTGATATTACTTCTCAAAAAAAGATTGAAGAAGAATTAAAAGAAAAAGAAAAACAACTGTCCAACTTAATTGGCAATCTAAAAGGGATTGTGTATCGTTGTCAAAATGACCCCCGTTGGACAATGATTTTTCTGAGTAAGGGAATTACAGAAATTACCGGATACCATCCCGAGGAGCTAATCGGCAACCAAAAACTTGCCTATGCCGACCTCATTGTCCCTGAGGACCGGGAAAAAGTCTTTAAAACAATTCAAGAAGCATTAAATATTTACAAGCAATTTAGAATTACTTACCGGATAAAAACAAAGGATAATAAAGAAAAATGGATGTGGGAACAAGGGGTTGGTGTTTTTAACCGGGAGGGACGATTAAAATGGATTGAAGGATATATTGCCGATATTACCGAACAGAAAAATGCAGAGCTGGCCTTGCAAAAGTCAGAAGAAAAATATAAAAACCTGGTGGAGAATTCATTGGTAGGAATTTATACCACAAATCTTAACGGTGAATTAATCTATGCCAACAAGGCATTTTGCGAGATCCTGGGGTATACACATGCCGATGAAATAAATATTGAGGAACTATATCCTTCAATCGAAAAAAGAATAGAATTGATCAATGAAATCAAAAAAAAGGATAAAGTATCCAACTACGAATCAGTATTACTGACCAAACTAGGTGAACGAAAAAATATCACCCTGAATGCATCGCTAAATGGAAACGAAATTTCAGGGATGATGATGGATACAACCCAAAACAAACAATATGAAAAGCAAATTATAACGGCTAAAGAGGAAGCCGAAACAGCCAGTAAAATTAAAGATGCTTTTATCGGGAACATATCGCATGAAATAAGGACCCCTTTAAATGCAATCAACGGTTTTTCAAACATTCTGAAAAGCAAATTTGAAGAATATATCGATGAACGCAGCAATGAATTTTTCCAGATCATCTTTGATGCTTCCAGCCGGCTGGAACGAACCGTTGATATGATGTTAGATTACTCAAAACTTAATGCAGGCGATATGAAGATGAAGCCAGTGAGGATTGATCTGAAAAAAATTATTGAAAATATCCTGGAGGAACACCAGGTAGAAATAAAAAAGAAAAACCTTGAAATTATTATTGTGCAAAACACTAAAAACACAAAAATTATTGCCGACGAATATGCAGTTGAAAATGCCTTTTCCAACATTATTCAAAATGCGATTAAATATACCCAAAAAGGACATATTAAAATAAGTTGTGTACAAGATAAGACTAAAGATTTTATTATTCACGTGGAAGATACAGGCATTGGAATGGCCAGCGAATACCTGGATAAGATTTTCACACCCTATTTACAGGAAGATACCGGTTATACCAGGCAATACGAAGGAGTTGGGCTGGGATTATCCATAACCAAGAAACTCCTTGAACTAAACGGTGCAGAAATAAAGGTTCAAAGTAAAAAAGGAAAAGGCTCAATCTTTAGCATTATTTTTAAAAATGAGTTTCAGAACCAGGTTAAAGAATTTTCTAAACCCAGCATCACCATATCCAAGAAATAAGGTTAAGTCGGCAGGACTCATTTACATCGGAAGTACAAAATAAAAGTTAGATCCTTTACCCTGCTCACTTACCACATCTATTATTCCTCCATGCTCTTTAATAATTTTCTTCGTTATAGCAAGGCCCAGTCCTGTACTTTTTTCTCCGGCAGTTGATTTTACGGATGAGGTTTGAAACGGATTAAATATCTCCGGGAGATCTTCTTTAGGGATCCCCTGCCCCTGGTCGATAACCTCTGTTTTAAAAAAATTATCACTTATACTTAACCGTAAAAAAATAGTTGATCCCTCCCCGGAATATTTAATGGAATTGCTGATTAGGTTATTTAAAACCTGTTCAATTTTCTGGCTGTCAATCCGGGCAATAAAATCCTCAGTATCCTGTTGAAGCGTAATGGTTATCTCCTTTTGCCTGGCGATGATCTGATTTTGCCCGATAATTGTTTTAACAAAATCAATATAATTTATTTTCGAATAATTTAACAGCACTTTTCCCGATTCAATTTTAGAGATATCCAATAAATCATTGAGTAAGTTTAATGAAAAATTGCTGGAGTTAATAATAACCGATAAAAACTTATTAATTTCATCGGATGAGATTTTTTCAAATCTATTGGATAATAACTGAGTATATCCAAGGATGGTTCCAATCGGGTTTCGCAGATCGTGGGCAGCAATTCCAAGAATCCTGTTTTTTTCCTGATTTAAGAGATTTAATTTCTTATTGGCATCGGCAAGTTGTTTTTTTTCCTTGATCAGCTGCCGCTGCAGGTTGTTAATCTCACGATTTAACTCAATCATGGTAAGGTTAAGCTTTTTCAACTCGTCAATTTCAACCTCACCAACAATAAGCAGCTCATTATTTTTTCGATAAACAATTGAGTTTATCGATTGATTAACCGTAAGATTTCCTATGGTTAAATACCCTTCAAAGACAACATGTTTTCGTTTTTCGGTTGCATTCACCAAATCATTAAAGGTTGGATTTAATAAGGTTTCTTTTTCATTTCCCTTAATTAACTGTATAAATGCAGGATTTGAATATACCAATTCACCATTTTGCCTATATATGGCTATAGCTAACGTATGACTCTTTTGGATAAACGTTTCAATTTCTGTTTTCCAGTTGCTAAATCCAGGACTATTAGGGTTCATTTTTAATGTTGTGATTTTCCGGATTTCAAATCTTCCGCTGATAATTTAACAAAAACAGGAATATTAACCTGCATCCACTCATAATAAGGGAATATTTCTGTAAACGTGGATTCACTCAGTTCCTCTTTTAAGATTTCTATCCAACCATTAAGCTGGGCTGCCCAATAGTTTGAATGAAAATTCCGGCTTCGGTAGGCCCTAAATACCCATAGTACAGTATCAACTAAAATTTCGGGATTAAAATTTTCAAATAAAGAAACCATAAAACGGGCATGATTGGCATGGTTATCCTTCATCATCTCCAAATTGTTTCTTCCTACCAGTTCATGAATATCTGAACGGTTCAACATTTTATCATTCATTAAAAGAACCAGCTGTTCCTGCTTCCCGAGGTACTCAAGGGATCCTTTTTCAGATACAGGTTTTAAGTATTTTGCTGTTTTAATCAAATAAAATCGATCCATAGGTTAACTTATTTTTTTTATAAAAGACTCCGTATCCTCCAGATTTTTAAAATATTTAACGGTCGGATATTTTTGAACAACCTCCAATCCGCCATGCCGAAAGGCTTGTCCTCCAACAATTACAGAAGTTTCAGGGAAAGCTTCGGTAATTTTCTCAAGCATTTTCTCCAGTACCGGCAAATGAAAATAAATACTCAACGAAAGTGCAAAGATAGAGGCATCCTTTGCTTTTGCAAAAGCAACCAATTCATCAACAGGCACATTTGCTCCTAAGAAATGGGTGTCCCAGCCATTCATTTCAAAAACATCAGCAATCATCTTAATTCCAACCTGGTGATATTCATTTTCAACACATGCTACAATGGCGGATTTACCCACCCGTTTTTCCGATACAATCTTTTCGAACAAGCTGTTTAAGATCGACTCTGTAATTGCCGTAGCCAGATGCTCAGAAGCTACAGAAATTTTATTATGCTCCCACAGTTCTCCAACACGGTACAACGTTTTTTTAATATACTCTTCATATAACTCCTTAACCGTAATCCCCCGTTCAAGATAATGTTCAACAATTTGAAAACTTTGTTTACGGTTCCCATCAAGTAAAGCAAGCAAAAAATCCTTGTACTTAAAATCCTTAATGAGTGCACATTCTTCCATAACGGGATATTTAATAGTGAAATCTGCGATCAATACCTATTCATACGGTAAAAGCTCCTAAATGTTTTATCTCTCTACAAGGGATCCTCATAAAGTCTACTCTTCTGATATTTCCAGTAGAAGATTCCGGTAGGCTGAAAACAATTTTGATTTGGAGACCATCCCCACATATTTTGCGTTTTCGATAACGGGCAGATTCCAGGCACCGGTACTTTCAAACTTTTCGATAACCTCTTTCATGGAGTCCCTGTAAGAAATATAAGCCGGGGGCAGTATCATCAAATTACTAACTGGTGTTTTATACATTTCCCTGTCGAACATTATTTCCCGGATATTATCCATTAAAATAATTCCATTTAAAATTTGGTCTTCATCAACTACCGGAAAAATATTTCGTCTCGATTGTGAGACGATTTTCACCAGATCTCCCAGGGTAGCATCTACATCAATAGTGGTAAAGTCCTCTTCGATCACTGATTTTAATTTCATAAAGGTTAGTACGGCTTTATCTTTATGATGGGTAATTAAATCCCCGGTCTTAGCTAATTGCACGGTAAAAATGGAGTTTGGTTCAAAAATTTTAACGGTAACAAACGATATGGTTGAGGTAAGCATAAGTGGAACAATCAATTCATAACCTTTCGTCGTTTCTGCAATCAAAAAGATAGCTGTCAGGGGTGCATGTAAAACACCGCTCAATACACCCGACATCCCCACCAATGCAAAATTACTTTCCGAAATTTCAAAACCAAATCGATTGAAAGTATGGGAGAACAACATCCCTGTTATTGCCCCGGTAAATAAAGAGGGGGCAATAATGCCTCCTATACCTCCACTGTTTATGGTAATGGATGTGGCAAATGCTTTCAAAACAAGGAGCGCTAGAAAAAACAGGTAAAAGAACCATAAAGAATCTCCCAGGTTCAGGCGAAGGTTTGTTTCCATTATCGACTCATAATTTTGAGCAAAAATGGCTTTAATAATCTGGTATCCCTCACCATAAAGAGGCGGGAATAAGAACAACATCATCCCCAGGAGCAACCCGCCGTAAAACAGTTTCTTTAAATCAGGGATTCGGGCTGCAATTTTATCCATTTTAAAAAAAATCCTGGTAAAGTAAACGGAAATCAACCCGCAAAGGATCCCCAGTAAAATATAAAATCCTGTATGATGAACACGATAAGGATCTCTTAATACAAACTCAAATAAAATTTCATCCTTAAAAAAAACATTGGTAACAATAGCCCCGCTAACCGAAGAAATGAGTAGGGGAATTAACGAAAACCGGGTTAGGTCGATTAAAAGAACCTCAATAGCAAATACAACAGCAGCAATAGGTGTATGAAAAATCGCAGAGATCGCCCCGGCAGCTCCACAGGCTAAGAGCAGGGTTACCTCCTTGTAACTTAACTTTAACCATTTTCCTGTATTAGAACCAATAGCCGCACCCGAGGAAATAATGGGCGACTCGAGCCCTATAGATCCTCCAAAACCAGCCGTTAGAATCCCTCCAATAATGGATGAAAAAATTTTATGCGCCTTTACCATACTGTTTCGCCTGGAAATAGCAAATAAAATAGAAGCGATATTATGTTTTATCTTATCACGCAGGATATAACGGGTAAAAATAAAAGTTAATGCAATACCAATCACAGGATAGATAAAAACCAGCAGGTTATATTCATCAAAACTTTTATTCTCGAGCAATTTTCCGTGCAGATAAAAAACTGCTGTTTTCAGAGAAAGTGCAGCTAAACCACCACCCAGCCCCACTATAGCACTGAGTATTAAAAAGTAAGTGCGCTGACTGATATGTTGCTCGCGCCAGATTAAAAATTTCAGTAATAACGATTGTTTCTTCTCCATTCCGGGAGTTCTAAAATACCTTTCACTAAAAATACGTATTTTTTTTCAGGAAAGAAACAGATAAACCATGGATTAATATTCAGAAACCTGAACCAGTAGATCGCGGTAAGTATTAAATATCTTTGATTTAGAGACAAAACCGACATATTTACCCTCTTTCATCACAGGGAGATTCCAGGCTCCACTCATATTAAATTTTTTCATCACTTTATCCATACTATCGGCAACGTCGACAATTTCCGGGGGCGAAATCATGACATCTGATACAAAGGTATCGTCATATTGTTCCCGTTCGAACATGATCTGACGAATATTATCGAGTAATACAATTCCCACCAGCTCTTGATTTTCGTTTAATACGGGGAAGATATTACGTTTTGAATGAGAAACTGCTTTTACCAGTTCACCAAGCGACTGATCCACATTTACGGTAACAAAATCCTTTTCGATCACACTATCCAGTTTCATCAGTGTCAGAACGACCTCATCCTTATGATGAGTCAGCAGTTCACCCCGTTCGGCAAGACGTTGGGTATACATCGAATATTTAGTAAAGGACAGGATGGTAATATAGGCAATGGTAGCCGTGATCATTAAAGGAATAAACAAGCTGTATCCGCCGGTGATTTCGGCAATCAGGAATATTGCGGTAAGGGGAGCATGCATTACACCGGCCATAAGTCCGGCCATTCCCACTAACGCAAAATTCCCAAGGGGTAATTCGATAAAACCGAAGGAGTTGATTAATCGCGATAACCAGTAACCGGTGACCCCACCCACAAAAAGAGTGGGTCCGAAAATTCCCCCTATACCACCACTTCCGTTGGTAACAGCCATGGCAATTACTTTTAAAAGTAAAAGCAAACCAAAATAGATGAGTACAAGCCATTCTGTTTTTGAGAAAAAAGAAAAAATCCGGCTTTCCGGAACCCCTTCAACAGAACCATTTAATAAGGATTGTAGCGTTGTGGTACCTTCGCCGTACAATGAAGGAAATAAAAATATCAACACAGCAAGGGCAAACCCTCCGGTTAAAATTCTGTTGGTTCTGGATTTTATTTTTTTACCATAGGATTCAATATGCATGGCTGTTTTGGTAAAGTAAAAGGACAATAATCCACACAATAGTCCCAACAGGATATAAAAGGGGATATTATTTAATTCAAAGGGCTGTGTATTCAAAACAGATAAAACAACCCCTTTACCCATTAAAAGGTAGGCTACAGTTGCTCCGGTTACCGATGAAATAAGCAGGGGCACAATAGAACTTAACGTTAGATCGAGCATTAATACTTCGATGGCAAAAACCAAACCTGCAATGGGCGCTTTAAAGATACCCCCGATAGCACCAGCCGTACCACAAGCCAGCAAGAGGGCTACCGATTTAAAATTTAAACGAAAATAATGCCCCAGGTTCGAACCAATCGATGCTCCTGTTAAAACTACAGGGGCCTCCGCTCCAACCGACCCGCCAAAACCAATCGTCAGCGTACTGGCAACAATTGATGAGTAATTATTGTGGGCCTTTATCCGACCGTTATTTTTGGATAGAGAATATAAAATCCGGGAAACTCCATGGCTGATATCATCTTTAACAAAGTACCTGATGTACAAAACCGTTAAAGCAATACCTGCCAGGGGCAAAAAAAGATATAAATAATTAAACCCGCTATGAAAAAAGCGAGTGGATAAAAAATGATGCGTATAATGAACTGTTGATTTTAACAATACAGCAGCCAAACCGCTTAAAATACCAATAATAAAACTAAGGATTAAAACCAGCTTACGTTCACTAACATGTTTATTTCTCCAGATAAGTATCCTTCTCGAAAATCGTTGTCTTTTCTTAGAATTTAAAACCACAGCCAAGTCGATTAATTTAAATTGTTGCAAAATTAACGAATTGTTCTCATCTAAACTTTTTATCCCGGATTTTTTTTAATCCTCGGAGAATTTACTTAACAGGTTCCGATAAGCAGAGAACACATTAGCCCTGCTGACAAAACCCACATATTTTCCCTCTTCGATCACCGGCAGGTTATAATGGTTGGTCGTTTGAAATTTACGGGCCACATCTTCCATCGATTCATTAGGCGATACAGTTGGCGAAGGCATGTACATCAATTCCTTAACAAAGGTTTTGTCGTATAATTCTCGATTAAACATAATTTCCCGGATATCATTTATAAACACAATCCCCTGCAATTTATGATCATCGTCGATAACGGGTACAATATTTCGCTTGGATTTGGCAATAACCTTAACCAGGTCCCCCAGGGTAGCCTCCTCGTTTATCGTTAAAAAGTCTTTTTCTATTAACTGGTTTACTTTCAGCAACGAAAGCACCACCTTATCCTTATCATGGGTAAACAATTCACCTCTACGTGCCAGCTGATAAGTATAAACTGAATATTTTTCAAAAATACGGGTGGTTGCGAAGGAAGTACTTGCTGCAATCATCAAGGGTAAAAAGAGGGCATATCCACCAGTAATTTCTGCAATAAGGAATATTCCTGTAAGGGGGGCATGCAGAACTCCTGCTATTAATCCTCCCATCCCAATTAAAGCAAAATTGCTGGGGGGCAGTTCCCTGATTTCAAAATAACTGAGAACTTTGGCAAACATAAGGCCGGTATTTGCCCCGATAAAAAGAGTAGGTGCAAAAATACCTCCTACTCCTCCTGCCCCAAAGGTCACAGAGGTGGCAATAACTTTCAAAAAAATCACCAGGATAAAAAAGATAAATACAAACAACATATTATCCTTCAACGAGTAAAACAGGCTGTTGTTAAACAAATGGCTGTTATCGCCATGCAGGCATCCGTTAATGGCATTATATCCCTCCCCGTAGAGAGAAGGAAAAAGAAAAATAATAATTCCCAGGGCTAAAGCACCAATCATCCATCGGGTGAAACTGTTACTGAGCAAATCAAAACGGCCCTGGATAAATTTATACATTCGGGTAAAGTATACCGAAACCAATCCTGCCAATATGCCCAGCAGAATATAAAACAATAAATGGTTAATCGAGAATTTATGTACAACCGTTATGGGATATAAAACATCCATGCCCAGGAAAAGATAAGAGGTAATGGCTGCCGACACTGAAGCAAACAACAAGGGTAACAACGAAGATAATGTTAAATCAAGCATAATCACTTCGAGTACAAAAACTATGGCTGTAATGGGTGCTTTAAAAATAGCCGACATGGAAGCAGCTGAAGCAGCTGCCAGCAACAAGAGTATTTGCCGGTAATTTAGTCTGAAAAATCTGCCAATATTAGATCCCCACGCCGCTCCGGTAGCAACCGTTGGCCCCTCTAACCCAACAGACCCTCCAAATCCAACCGTGATCGCACTGGTTATAATCGATGAAAACATATTGTGTGGCCTGATCTTTCCATTATCTTTCGATATGGCATACAACGTTGTAGGAATACCATGTCCTACCTTGCGTTTTAGAATATAACGGGTAAAAATGATAACCAACAGAATACCTAGGGCCGGGTACACAAAATAAAGGTAATTCTGATATTGTACCACAAAACTTTTGGTTAATAACTCCTGGATAAGATGTACCGAATTCTTAATAATAACTGCTGCAAATCCGGCAACAACTCCCACCAGGATACTCAAAAAAATCATAAATTTTCTGTCGTCAACCCTTTTGGCTCTCCAAATTAGAAATCGTTTAATGAAAGCTGATCGTATAGCCATTTATTCAGTAGTTTCTATCGTTTTAGATAAGATTGTAAAAAAAATCATTTTTTTTCAATATCCCTTAAAAAAATTAACTTTATTCCAACGATTTTAATAAATAGAAGTTTATTTTCTAAGTTTGCAATTCATTAAAGGATAGAATATGATAACCTTCGAAAAGTTTGTCCTCGAAAATGGATTAAAAGTAATTGTACATCAGGATCAATCGACTCCACTGGTAACTGTTAACCTGTTATACAATGTTGGTTCGCGGGACGAAAAACCCGATAAAACAGGTTTTGCCCATCTTTTTGAACATTTAATGTTCGAAGGAAGTAAAAATATCGCCTCTTTTGATACTGCTTTACAAAAAGCCGGGGGTGAAAATAATGCATTTACCAATAACGATATTACAAATTATTACATTACTCTACCCAAAGAGAATATCGAAACAGCCTTTTGGCTAGAATCCGACCGGATGCTCAACCTCGATTTTTCGGAGAATAAACTCAGTATCCAAAAGAACGTGGTGATTGAAGAGTATAATCAGCGTTATTTAAACCAGCCTTACGGAGAAGCATCGCTGTTGATCAGGCCCCTGGCCTATAAAAAACACCCTTACCGGTGGCCTACCATCGGAAAAGACATTGCTCATATCCGGAATGCCACCCTTCAGGATGTTAAAGATTTTTTCATGCATCACTATGCTCCCAATAACGCCATCCTTTCAGTAGCCGGGAATGTTAAACCCGAAGAAGCAAAGAAGTTGGCCGACAAATGGTTTGGGCCTATCGAAAAACGTAAAATTTATAAACCTCAGATAATAAAAGAACCTCAACAAACCGAACCACGCTTTTTAGAAGTTAAACGGGAAGTTCCGGTTGATGCCATATATAAAGCTTACCACATGAGTGCCAGAAATCATCAGGATTATTATGTTGCTGATTTAATTTCAGACCTCCTTGCCAACGGTAAATCGGCAAGGTTATATCAACGACTGGTTAAACAAAAACAGCTTTTTAGCGAAATCAATGCATATATTACCGGTGATGTTGACGAAGGGCTTTTTATGGTAACCGGAAAAACGATGAAAGGAGTACCTGTAGAAAAAGGAGAAGAAGCTATTCACCAGGAATTAAACGAATTGATAAACAAAAGAGTTAACGACCGGGAGATTGAAAAAGTTAAAAACAAGTATGAATCAGTCTTTCAGTTTGCACATCTGAATGCATTGAATAAAGCAATGGATTTAGCTTACCATGAACTTCTGGGAGATGCCGAAGAAATAAACATGGAAGTTCAAAAATTCAGGGCAGTTACCCAGGAAGATGTGCAGCAACTGGCAAATAAACTTTTTCATCCGGATAACTCATCAACCCTATATTATTTATCTCAACAATAAGCAAAAGCCTATGTTACTCAACCGAAACATACCACCTGCCTACCAGACCATCGATCAGGTAAAACTAATTGATCCCAAAGTAATCACTCTTGATAATGGTATTCCTGCACACTTTATCGAAGCAGGAACACAGGAAATCCTTAAGATCGATATTATTTTTGAGGCCGGGAGCTGGTATCAGCCAAAACCTCCCATTGCAAGCGCTACCAGCGAAATGCTGATGGAAGGAACCGGTGAGTTTTCCTCACAACAAATTGCCGAAAAACTGGATTATTACGGCGCATTCATTCACCCTCAACCAACCAAGGACTTTGCAAGCCTCTCCCTGTTTACCCTGAAAAAATATTTACCCGAAACGATTAAGATCCTGGAGGATATTGTTAAAAATCCTTCTTTTCCCCAACACGAGCTAACGAACTTTAGCAATAAAAAACAACAACTGTTTATCATTGAAATGGAAAAAGTCACCAATATAGCCCGCAGGGCTTTTAATGAGCAACTTTTTGGCTCCCTCCATCCTTACGGAAGAAATGTACAGTTGAAAGATTACCAATCACTTACCAGGAATGACCTGCTTGATTTTCATCAAAATTATTACACTCCCGAAAAGGCTAAAATCATAGTTACCGGAAAAACAGATGATGCTGTAATCCAATGGATCAACCAGCATTTTGGCACCCCTGATTGGGAAAAAAACAAAAAAGATGTCCCTCAAAAAAAACTCTCCGGACATAAAATTATCCGAGAGAAAATAATTAAAAAAGCAAATGCCAGACAATCGGCTATACGAGTCGGAATAAGGATGCCCACACAAACGCATCCCGATTTTCTAAAGTTGAATATTCTAAATACCATTCTCGGAGGTTATTTCGGATCACGTTTGATGAAAAACATACGCGAAGAAAAAGGATATACCTATGGGATTGGTTCGGTACTCATATCATTAAAAAAAGAAGGTTTTTTAGTTATTGTTTCTGAGGTTGGATCGGCTTATACAAAAAAAACACTCCATGAAATATTTAAAGAAATAAGACGTTTACGGGAAGAAAAAGTAAGCCCTGAAGAGTTAACCCTGGTAAAGAATTATATGATGGGTGATTTCCTGCGTTCTTTCGACGGGCCTTTTGCAATCTCAGAAAGCTATCGTTCCATGCTGGACTTCCATCTTTCAATGGATTATTTTAGCCGGGTTATCAAAACCATAAAATCAATTACTGCAGATGAGATCATGGATTTGGCAAACCTCTATTTGATCGAAGAGAATTTTGTACGAACCATTGCCGGGAAATATGAATAAATATTTATAACTTTCGTGGGATAAAAACTGATCGTGAATTGTTTAAAATATATATTTTCCATAGTTTTCATTACCGTCCTGGCGGGATTGGCTGGTGTTGCCCAAACCCAGTTAACCATGAAAAATGTGTCGGTAATCAACGAACAGGGAGATGTTAGATTAAGCTGGGAGTATAACGGCACAGAAGATCTTGTCATTTTCAGGGATAGCGTGGCAATTTCCAGTTTATCACCCATCGACACCATTTACAATCCAGCCATTACAAGCTATACCGATAAATCGGCCAGGGCAAACAGCAACCCCAGGTTATATAAAATTCAAAGTGCTACCACACCCAATGCTACGTATACAAAAATTATTTCCACCTACCACCTGACTTTTGCTTACGACTCTTGTGCAGCAACTATTCAGCTGCACTGGACTGACCTGGAACACGATAACCTGCCCTCGGGTCAGTGGCATCCTGCTCAATTTATTTTGCATCAATACGAAGATGGAATATTAAAACAAACAACCATTAGCAACTCAAATAATTCTTTTACGGTTAACAATATCAAGGAAAATACACCATACCGTTTTAGTATGGGGGTTCGGTGGGATGAAAGCCCTGACTCTACAGGATTTTCAAATCCGGTGAGCACGTACACCAGGATGTCACAGTCTCCTGATTATATTCGTGCCATTTATGCAAAAGTAGAAGGAAATTCTACTCAGTTAAAATTTAAGATTGCACCTAATTCAGAATTAACTACCTACAAACTTTTAAAATCCTCAAGCCCCAAAGGAATTTATGACACCCTGAAGACGATAACTACCAGCGAGTTTGAAGTTATTTCAACCCATGAAAACTCCAGTCCCAACAACCAGATAACCTACTACCGGTTAGTTGCAATAAATAATTGTGGAAAGATTTCCACCCTGTCGGATAAGATAAACAATATCCAACTTACCCTGGTTAACGAAGAAAATGTAAACTCCCTAAGCTGGAATTTTTTTAAGGAACAAAGTTTACCCGATACCCGATATGATGTTTACCGGTCAAAAGATAACCAGGAGCCCCAACTTTTGAGAAGCTTTTCCAATCACAACACCTACAAAGATCAAATAGATACCTACAGCCAGGAGATGGTATACGGTTTGTTTTGTTATTTTATCCGTGCTACGGAGGAAGGTAGTAACGAATACAGCCAGTCAAACATAGTTTGCTCTTATCTTGAGCCCAATCTTACAATCCCCGAGGCAATAACCCCAAACGGGGATGGGAAAAATGATGAATTTAAAATTCAACCCGACCTATCTTTTTTTCCCGGTGATTATCAGTTAATCATTTATGATCGTTGGCTTACACCCATTTTTCAGAGCAATGATCCCGGTGAAGCCTGGAATGGGAAATTCCCCAATGGGAAAGCAGTCCCCACCGGTGCTTATATTTACTATTTAAAGATCAAAATGCCCGATCATCAAATAATTGAAAAAAGAGGGAACATAACCGTTTTCTATCCGTAATAATTCATATACAAGCAATTTATTTCCCCGTTTTTTTCGTTAAATTTGTATTTTTAAAAAAGTGAGGATGACTGTTCTATGGCTAAAGCAAATGTTCCTGACAATCTACCAGTAATTGATGAAGATGTATATGCCGAATCGCTTTACAAGGACCTGATTGCAAGTTGTTCGAAGCATGTTAAGGTCAACGATATGGAGTTGATCCGGAAAGCCTTTGATTTAGCCAGGGAATCGCACAAGGGGATAAAACGCAAATCGGGCGAGCCATATATTATTCATCCACTGGCAGTTGCCAAAATTGTTACCTCTGAAATCGGGTTGGGAGCCATATCGATTGCATGTGCCTTATTACATGATGTTGTTGAAGATACAGATTATACGCTCGAGGATATAGAGCATCTGTTTGGCGAAAAAATAGCTTCGATTATCGACGGATTAACCAAGATATCAGGAGTATTTGACAACCGTTCATCCTTGCAGGCTGAGAATTTCCGTAAGATGTTACTTACCCTGTCGGATGATGTAAGGGTAATCCTGATCAAGCTGGCCGACCGCTTACACAATATGCGTACCCTTGATTCGATGCCTCCTAACAAACAACTTAAAATTGCAGGTGAAACGATTTATCTATATGCACCACTGGCTCACAGGCTTGGACTCTATGCCATAAAAACCGAACTGGAAGATTTAAGTTTAAAATACCGTCACCCAAGAGTCTTTGCCGAAATCGTATCCAAATTACAGGACAATGAGAAGAAACGCCAGCAGGAAATCAACCGGTTTGCGCTGCCGATTATCGAAAAGCTGGAGAAACATAATATTGAATTTGATATCAGCGGAAGACCAAAATCAATTTTTTCGATCTGGAATAAGATGCAGTCAAAAAATATCCCCTTCGAAGAGGTATATGATTTAATGGCTATCCGGATTGTTTTTAAAGCGCTGAATCGTGAAACCGAAAAAGCACAATGCTGGCAAATCTATTCATTGATCACGGATATTTACACTCCCAAACCTGACCGAATCCGTGACTGGATAAGCTCACCCAAGGCAAATGGCTATGAAGCCCTGCATATTACGGTGATGGGACCTGGCGGAAAATGGATCGAGGTACAGATCCGTTCAGAACGAATGAATGAAATTGCGGAGCGAGGTTTTGCTGCCCACTGGAAATATAAGGGCGAAAATACAGGGGAAAGCGAATTGGATAAGTGGATTAAACGAATCCGGGAGATGCTGGAAAATCCCAACTCCAATGCCCTTGAATTTCTCGATGAGTTTAAGATGAACCTGTTTGCATCGGAAATTATGGTATTTACCCCCAAGGGCGACCTGGTTACTTTACCCAAGTATTCAACAGCCCTGGATTTTGCCTACGAAATACACACCGAAATAGGCAACAAAGCCATTGGAGCAAAAATTAACCATAAACTGGTCCCGCTCAACTACATCCTGGCCAGTGGAGACCAGGTAGAAATCATCACTTCAAATAAACAACGGTTACAAAAAGAGTGGCTCAACCATGTTAAAACAGCCAAGGCAAAATCCAGCATCACAAGCAGCCTGAAAGCCGAAACAAAAAATCGGATTGATCTTGGGAAAAAAATTTTGGAATCAAAATTAAAAGAACTCAATATTCATCCCAGCTCCCGTGTTTTCAGAAAAATTTTACCCGAATACAAGGTCAATACAAAAGATGAACTATACAGTAAAATAGGCAGTGGGATTCTTAAACTGGAAGACCTGAAGAAAGTTTTAAAAAAGAATACCAAGAATAAATTTGTAAGATACTGGGGATTACAAATTTCCAAAACAACCTCTTCTTCTAAAAAGTCCACCCCGCCCAAAGTACCCAAAACAAAAGAGAAGTTTAACTATAAAGCACCCGTTGTTATCCGTGACGATACTGATTTAGAAGAAAATAAGTATAAAATCGCTAAATGTTGCAATCCTATACCAGGCGATGATGTCATCGGTTACAAAAGTCCGAAAGAAGATCATATTACCATCCATAAGGCAAAATGTCCCAATGCCATTAAATTAATGTCGAGCCAGGGTAATTATATTGTCAAGGTTAAATGGACCTCCCAGAAGTTTTTATCGTCCCTTGCCAAACTTACAATCAATGGGATTGACCGTATTGGTATTGCTTCCAATATAACCTCAGTAATCTCAGAAGAATTAGATGTTAATATTCGAAAAATATTTATCGAAACGCACGATGGCATTTTCGAAGGAGAAATTGAATTGTATGTGCACAGTGTAAAAGACCTGAATAATTTAATAATGAATATAAGTAAAATTAAAGGGGTTGAAACAGTAAAACGAAAAGAAGAGATCAATAACTAATTTTTCTTTAAATTAATTCTAAATAACAAAAAAAAATTATACTTTTAACATTCATTATTTAAAGGTTTGTTTATGATTTGCACAGAAACTAAGGAAACCGTAAAAAAGATCTTTACGGAATTTTTAGAAAAAAAGGGACATCGAAAGACTCCTGAGCGGTATGCCATTCTGGATGAGATCTATTCGCGTGATAATCATTTCGATATTGAATCGCTCTATATTTCAATGAAAAACAAAAACTATAGAGTAAGCCGTGCCACCCTCTACAACACCATAGAACTTCTTTTAGAAAGCAGTCTGGTTATAAAACACCAGTTTGGGAGGAATATTGCCCAGTTTGAGAAAGCACATAATTGCAAACAACATGATCATTTAATTTGCCAGAAATGCGGCAAGGTAATTGAATTTTGTGATCCCAGAATACAGGACATTCAAAATACTGCTGAAAAAACTGCCGGATTTCAGGTCATCTATCATTCCCTTTACTTCTACGGTATTTGTAAAGAGTGCAGGGAAAAAGATGAATCCTGAAATTTGTTCATAAAAAATCAGAAAACTTGTTTAAATCTCCATGCTTTCGCTGGAGATTTTATTATTTTTAATGGTTACCTTTGTAAAAATTAGTTAACCAATTATAATGTTAATCGAATGAAATTAGATGTTTTATTAGGCTTACAATGGGGCGATGAGGGAAAAGGGAAGATTGTTGATGTACTGGCACCCCACTACAACGTTATTGCACGTTTCCAGGGAGGACCCAATGCAGGTCACTCGTTGGAATTTAACCAGATCAAACATGTTTTACACACGATCCCCTCGGGAGTTTTTAATCCCAATACCATAAATATCATTGGCAATGGAGTGGTCATTGATCCGGTAATTTTTAAGGAAGAAATTGAAGCGTTAAAACATCTAAAGATTGATCTTCGGTCAAACCTTCTCATTTCGAAAAGAGCGCATCTTATTCTCCCCACACACCGGATTCTGGACGCAGCTTCGGAAGCAGCCAAGGGAAAAACAAAAATTGGCTCCACCCTTAAAGGAATTGGCCCTACCTATATGGATAAAACCGGACGAAACGGTTTGCGGGTTGGCGATATCATTAACCCTGGTTTTAGGGACAAATACCAGTTTCTAAAGAATAAACACCTGGAGATCATCAAACAATACGATTTTGAATATGATTTACAGGAATATGAAGAGGAGTGGCTCAAAGGAATTGAGTTAATCAAACAATTTACGTTGGTAGAAAGTGAACACCTGATCAATAACTATTTACAGGAGAGACAATCGGTGTTGGCCGAGGGTGCCCAGGGCACCTTGCTGGATATTGATTTTGGCTCCTATCCTTTTGTTACTTCGTCGAATACCATTTGTGCCGGTGCATGCACCGGACTTGGAGTGGCTCCAAATAAGATCGGGAATGTTATCGGAATCTTCAAGGCTTACTGCACCCGTGTAGGCAGTGGACCCTTTCCTACCGAGCTGGAAAACCATGAAGGAGAACAATTGCGTAAACAGGGCCATGAGTTTGGGGCAACTACAGGTCGCCCCAGAAGGTGTGGATGGCTCGATCTGCCTGCCTTAAAATATGCCATTATGCTGAATGGAGTCACCGAACTGGTCGTTACCAAGGCAGACGTCCTCTCCGGATTTGACACCATTAAGGTGTGTACCCATTATATGCTCAACAACAAAAAGATGGATTATCTTCCCTTTGAAATTAATGAACCCCTGACTCCTGTTTACAAAGAGTTTGAAGGGTGGAAAGAGGATATTACTAAAATTAAATCCTACAACGATTTACCCGATACTTTCAAAGCCTACCTGCAATATATCGAAAACCAGGTGAACGTTCCGATTAAAATAGTATCGGTAGGCCCTAACCGGGAAGAAACTATTTGGAGAAAATAAAATTCTTTTTTGATTTTAAAACGGGGTAATACAATTGTTTAATAGCTTTTAACAATTTATTTCCCCTTTTTAATCGCTATTTTTCCTAACGCTATTTGATACCAACTCCTGTTAATACCAAAAACCACATACCCAATCCTACCTTTTACTCTTTTTTCTTTTGATTGAAAATAATTATTTAAACATTCTGGGAATAAATACCAATTATTCTGATTAGAACGGTTTAACCTCAAAAATTTTGACGAAATGTAAGCTTAATCATTATGAAATAAAATATAATATTCTGATATTTTCGTATTTTTATCCTGTATTTTTTTAGCATAGCTTAAGCTAATAATAATCTAATTTTTAGCCATAATTATTTTTTCAGGTATTTTCTCGTTTTCGAAACTAATTTTTATTTGTTGAAAAAATGTGTTTATTATTAAATCCAGATAATAAACAGTGATTTTAAGTATTTTAACTGTTTTCTAAGAATAAACACAAAGGTATATTTGCTGAAATTGAAAAAGTAAATAAACAAAAACCATCAACCTTGAAAGACAAAAAAGGCAACAAACCTAAAAACCCGGAAATTAATAAACTCCGTTTAGAATCGAAAGATCTTACGTCAATAATAAACGTTATTAAAGACCAAATAACAAATGGGAACAAGGATGACGTCACAATTGTTGCCAATATTAATATTGAAAACAACAACACCCCGGAACTGGAGTCAAATCATTATGATTCAATTAATTTGCTTGAAAATGATATAGATTTACTCATCGAATACATTATCAATCATTTACATACTTTTACCAATAACCAAATAAAAAAATTAAAACAGGGGTTATTTCTATGGAGTAATACCCAACAGAAGATAAAATTACAGCAGCTAGAGCATGATCATATAAAACTATCGAAAAGAGAGAAAGAAATATTAACAGAAATATGTAATGGATTGAGTAATAATCAGATCGCCAAAAAGAAATTCATCAGCCGGCGAACCGTAGATACCCACCGAACAAATTTATTATCCAAAACAAATTGTAAGAATACTGCACAGCTTGTAGTTTGGGCTATTAAGAACAATTTATACGATTTACCCTAGTGTAAAACACGTATACCTAGTCAATTCATATTGTTAAAATACGTTATTTACTTCTTTTTTGAAATTTTATTTACCGATATATTTGAAGTAGCATTTGCATATATTTTTTAATCCATATCCGGATTATTATATCATCCATTAAATATAATGCAACAGAGCTCCATTAGCTCCTCCGAAAGCAGTTTTTTAAATTTAAATCATCAATAATATGGACAAAAAAAGCCCCATTAAACAGGATTTAAACACCCATTTAACTTTCTCTATCAACAAAGAAAAATTCAGCATTAATACCCGATATGTATTAACAATTTTAGAATACCGCGAACCTACCCAGATCCCAAAAACTCCTGAATTTATCAAGGGCATCATAGATTTCAGAGGGGAGGTTGTTCCTATTCTCGATTTAAGAATAAAGTTTGAATATCAAAACAACGTAAAAATTGAAAAAGACACCTGTATTATTATCATTGAATTGGAAGATAAAAGTGAAATTTACAGGTTTGGAACTATTGTTGACCGCGTAAACGAAGTATTGGAAATAAATACCGAAGAAATTCGCACCCCCCCTGAGATGTTAACTAATATCAATCATCGCATATTAAAAGGGGTGGTCGATCTGGAGGGACAATTAACTTTAATCTTGGATATTGAACAATTATTTAAAGAAGATCTGGTAACTATTGCTGAAGCAAAAAAAGAATTCACCCAACCATAAAAAAAGTACAAACCAAAAAAATATTCCTATGAAACTTACTATTAAACTCAAATTAGTACTATCATTTATCTTATTAATCGGAATTTCAGTATTAATCTATTTTCTAGGTTCAAGGAATTTAGCCAACATGAATGAGAACCTAAACGAACTGGTCAATAATCAGACCGAAAGAATTATTTTGAGCGAAGAGATTAATCAGGAATTAATTTTGATCGCAACCAACGAAAAGAATCTCATTCTGGCACAATCCCAAAATGAAATGCAGGAATATATTCGGTTGATTAAAACTGATACCGAAATACTCAAAGAAAAATTAAAAGAACTCAGAGAAATTACATCGGAGCAAAACAGAGAAGCTGTAAATGAATTCGAAAACAAATTTGACAACTATATAGGATTTTATGAACAAATCAAAGAACATTCCCTTGAAAACACAGATTCTACAAGAGCTTTAGCATTTAATATTTCAGTTACATCGGCAAAGGATGCAATAACAGCAGCGGAAAATGATATTCGAAATATTATAGATACAAACCTGAATGACATGGATCAGGCAAAAATTCAATCTGATAAGAATTACGAAGCAACAAAACAAAATATGCTGATTTTAACACTTATAGCATTAGTTGTAGCTATCGGAGTAGCTTTTTGGATTATTAGCGGACTTTTAAAATCAATACGAACCGGAATCAATGCCATCAAGAAAGTTTCCGAAGGCGATTTAACATCAGCTATCAACATAGAGTCAAAAGATGAAATAGGAGAAATGCTCCAGTATCTCCAGGTTATGGTAGAAAAATTAAAAGAAATTATGGACGTGATAAGTACCGGGGCAGATAATATCTCATCCTCAAGTCAACAGCTAAGTTCTGCCTCGCAGCAAATATCACAGGGAGCTAATGAGCAAGCTTCATCAGTAGAAGAAATATCCTCCTCAATAGAAGAAATGGCTTCGAACGTACAACAAAACACAAACAATGCACAAGAAGCTGAAAAAATTGCTGTTTCAGTAGCCCAGAATATGAAGAAAGTAAATACCTCCTCAGATGAAAGCCTGGCTTCTATCCGTGAAATAGCAGACAAAATAACCATTGTAAACGATATTGCATTCCAAACAAATATCTTAGCATTAAATGCTGCAGTAGAAGCAGCTCGTGCGGGCGAACACGGGAAAGGATTTGCTGTAGTAGCAGCAGAGGTACGAAAATTAGCAGAAAAAAGTAAAGGAGCTGCTGACGAAATCGTGGTATTGGCTAATAAAAGCGTAAGCATCACTGAAGAATCGAGTACGTTAATTGATGAAAATATACCTAATATTGAAAAAACATCGAAACTTGTTCAGGAAATTACTGCTGCCAGTATGGAACAAAACTCAGGGTCTGACCAGGTAAATAATGCCATACAACAACTTAACCAGGTTACACAGCAAAATGCAGCAGGATCAGAAGAATTGGCAACAAGTGCAGAAGAAATGGCCAGCCAGGCAGAACAACTCTCTGATGTTACAGATTATTTTACCATCGACGAAAAAACCGGTAATAATAAATCTAAAAAACTTATTGAAAGGAGTGGCAAAACTTACAATCATAAAGTCTCTTCTAAGGCTAATCCTGAAATAAATAAATTAGCCACTTATGACAATCCCTCTGGAGAAAAAGTTAAAGGAGTTGAACTAAGTATGGAGGATGAATTAGATAAAGGATATCAAAAATTTTAATTAAAAGAAAAGCTGTCTTATTAAAAGCTATATTAATCAATTAATTCAAGTATACTAAGCAACACAATGAACTCTCAATAATTCTTAAGCTTTTTCGTCATTTTTTGGTTTAAGTTAATTTGATTACAGGCTTAAGGCAGCTTTTTTATAAATTCTTTGAAATCATTAAAATTTTTAATTATGGATAGGTTACCTGTAGCATTAGTAGTTGATGATGAATACTCAAATATCATACTTTTCAAAACCATTTTAATTGATTTTAAGGTAGAAACAGCCTATTCTGTAAATGAAGCAAAAAGCATCCTGCAAACGAAGAAAATTGATATTATTATTTCCGATTATAATATGCCCCACGAAAACGGATATGATTTACTTAAGTGGGTAAAAAAAAATGAAGTAAATACTCCTTTTATCGTTGTTTCAGCAAATAGAGATACAGATGTTATAAAAAAATTAATCCTCGGTGGAGCAAAAGATTTTATCAGTAAACCTTTTTCGATAAAATCGTTACAAATAAAAATTAAGCAGCTAGTAAAAAACAGATAAACAGAAAACAGGGTGTTATCAAAAATCCGGCACCCTGTTTTTTATAAAAATAGTTAATAAGTTCTTTTTCCTTAATGCATCCCTTTATCCTGAAACAATTTCATATATTTTTTGTCGGTACCCATAATATGTTTTAAGAGCCAGTTTTTTAAAAAAGTAATAAAATCAATGACCTCTTTTTTATTTTCTTTGGCGAGTGTTTCTTTATACTGATTAATCTTGTCAATAAACAGGTTATGTTCAGCCTTATGCTCTTTATAATCATCGAAATGATAAAGTTGCATAAATTTTTCTTCGTAGGAGAAATGGTATTCCGTGTAGCCCTGTAATTCCTGGATGATCTCTTCCAGAAATTTATTGGTTATCCCGTTACTAAACTCAGAATATAAACGGTTAATCATTCCGACCAGTTTTTTATGCTGGTCATCAATGGATGGAACTCCAACAGAGAAACTCTCTTTCCAGGTTATAAAATGCATAGAATAAATCGTTTTTAAATGGTTTAAATTATTTACTATTCAGGGGTTGATCGACCCCGTATCCGTATTTTTTATCACTGCGTTTTAACATGTACCCGAAGAAAAGCCCGAAGAAACCTAACCCCGCAAACATGAGGATGGTATAGGTATAATTCAGGGTGTCCGGATTTCCTGGGTTGGTTGCATCTAAAATCATCCCGGCCAGAATGGGGAACCCCCAAAGACCAAGATTTTGTATAGAATACATTAATCCATAAGCAGTTCCTATTTGTTTTTCCTTTACCAGTTTAACCATGGTTGGCCACATGGCTGCAGGAACCAGGGAAAAAGCCACCCCGAGTAAAATCATTAAAATGTAGGGAGGAAAATTCGTTAAAGCAAAAGTTAAATGCACAATTAACAAAAGAGCCGACCCATACATCATAACGGTTGCACTTTTCCCGATACGATCCACAAACACCCCGATAAAAGGTGTCATTAGGGCAGTAGCTGCAGGAAGCAGTGCTGCAATTAACCCACTAACTTCCAGTGAAACATCAAACTTATTCAGGAAAAAATCAGGGGCGAAGGCCATAAACGGGAAAGCTGCTGAGTAAAAGGTAACACATAGTAATGCGATATATAAATAAGCCCTGTTTGTAAGAATACTGGTTACATCTTTTATCTTAAATTTATCTTTCTCGGAGAGCAGCTCCTGTTCCCCGGCAACTTCTTTATCATATTTTATATCAAACAACATGTAAACAATAAATGCCAGCAAACCAATGGAAACCAAAATGCCAGCAAACCAGATGGCTGTATTCAACTCAGTTCCTTCGTTGGTAAGTAATGGCTGCAGGGTTAATGCCAACAGGGTTCCCAACCTGCCAAAACCAACCTTGAGTCCAAAAGCCAGGGCCAGATCTTTTCCCTTAAACCATTTTACAATAATTTTACTTACCACAACAATACTTGTTTCGGCTCCCAATCCAAAAAAGAATCGCCCAAGCAGCATCATCTTAAGCTCGGGAGAATAACCGGTAAGGAAACTGTTCATTAATGCATATCCAACCCCTCCGTTACTGTAACCTTCAGAAGCACCATAAGCAGTAAGCATGGCACCAAAAGCCATAAAAAAGACAAACATAAATCCTGTGGGGCGTATTCCTAAGCGGTCGAGAATAACTCCACCGATCACTGCCATAAACAGGAACGTGTTCGGGATGCTGTAAAAAGAAACAAACAATCCGAAATGGGTGTTGGTAAACCCCAGCTCACTTGTTAGCAATGATTTAAGCGACGAAAAAGCATCATAAAAATAATAGTTCACCGAAAGAACAAATCCTACCAGAAAGAGGATTCCCCAGCGAAAGAATTTGGAATCAGAAAGCCTTTTTTTCATGGATATAATATTAAAGTTAGACCATCAGTTTATGCAGCGGATGATAACCATTTAAGGAATTTAAACATCATCAAACCATGCCTTCAAATTGTAAAAATCACAATAATACAAATAAAAATAAAAAAAGCTGCCCTTACAGACAGCTTTCCTTAAAAATTAAATATAAAAATATCTTTTAGTTGTTTTCTCCGTTTGGATTATCTGCACCGGAAGGTAATTCCAGGCCGTAACCTTGTTTTAAATCTGCTTTTTTAAGCATAAAAGCAAGGAATAAAGCAATAACACCCAACCCTACCAGCATCAAAATAGGAACGGTATAGTTAAACGCAGGAATCTCACCCGAAACAATCTGCATTTCCTGTAAGATCTCACTGATTTCGATTTTATCCAACCCCTGGGCCTCAAGGGATTGTCTGGTGGATTCAATTTGAGCAACCACATCCGGATTTGCTTTATCGAGCACCCATCCAATGCCTTTAAAGAATGCATTTAATCCCCAGTTCTGAACGGTAAACATCACAGCATAAGCTGTTCCCAGGCGGTTTTCAGCAACAATTTTGGCAACTGAAGGCCACATGGCGGCCGGTACGAGGGAGAAGGCAATTCCTAATGCCAACAATCCGAAATACCCCAGGATTGTACTGTCCAATACTGACAATGAAATATGAGCAAAAATAAGTAATAACGAACCCAGAATCATTAATGAGGCAGCTTTCCCTTTATTATCGACAATTTTTCCGAAAATCGGGGTAAACAGGATCGAACCTAACGGGATTAAGCTGGCGGTCTTAGGTCCGTTTTTCAGCCACATTCCAAAAGTGTCGGAAAAGGCATAAATAAAGATCACAAAAACACCCAGGATAGCAATTACAGAAAAGATTTTATTCTTTTTCTTTTCGATATTAGAAGGAACCAGGGTAATAGCTAAAGCAAAAATAAACAGACCTAAATAAATGGCCAGGTTACCCAGGGCTTTGCTTCCAAAAATAACTACTGTAGCACTTTCCGGTAAATCATACGTAAAATTAAATTTATTGATCAGCAGATCAGGGGCATATTGCATGAATGGGAATACTGCCGAATAGAAAGTAACACAAAGGAGAGCAATAAAAATAAATGAACGATTGGTAACCAGTTTTACCAGATCAGCAAAACGGAATTTTTCTTCTTCTTCTCCTTCAACAACATCTTCTTTAAGTTGTTTGTCTAATTTAACATCAAAAATGATATAGATTAAGAACATGATTAATCCAATACCAATCAGGGTAGCTGCGAAATTCACCGCCGGAGAAACCACCCCTTGTCCAATATCGATGGACAGTGCCTGCCCCAGGGTAGAACCTAAACGGCCAAAACCCATATTAATGGCCATCGCCAATGCCAGTTCGTAGCCTTTAAACCACTTTACAATGGTACGCATGGCAATCACACATACTACTTCAAGTCCTGAACCGAATAATAAACGTCCAATCATCATTACCCACATTTGTCCCTCAGTAGTATCAGTAAAGGTACCTGCAGCACCCACTGCAGTAAGTGCAGCACCTACTGTGGCAAGCAAGCCAAAAACAACACCGGTACGTTTAATTCCCCAATTATCAAGAATAATACCACCAACAATGATCATCCCAAACACATTCGCCCAGGTAGTCCATTGGATAAGTGTTCCAAACTGACTACTGGTAATACCCATTTCGGTGATCATCAGGGGCTTAATTCCTGAAAAGAAATCCTGGAACCAATAGGTTCCAAAGGTCAACCCACTAATCAAAATTAATACCAGCCAACGCATGGCTGCGGAGTCTTTCAAAGTTTTCTTAATTGTTTCAGTCATAATATTCTAAGTTAACTAATTAATGATTAATTGATGATTACTTTTCAATATTTGGTAATTCAAGGCCATACCCCTGTTTTTTATCTGCCCGTTTTAGCATAAAAGCAAAGAATAAGCCCAATACCCCCAGTCCGGCAAGCATTAATAAAGGATTCGTGTAATTATAAACGGCTTGCTCGCCGGCAGCTTTAGCTTCAGCAACTCCGGGGTTCGATTTTTCCAGGACACTACCAATTAAAATAGGGAAAGCCCACAACCCCAGGTTCTGGATTGAAAACATCGCGCCATAGGCAGTACCGATTTTATTTTCGCCGACAATCTTTGCAACGGCCGGCCACATAGCTGCCGGTACCAACGAGAAAGCTATTCCCAATAAAATTACCGGGATATAAGGTGTAATCATGGTTTTGGCAAAAAGCAGATGGGCAATGATTAAGAATGCCGAACCCAGGTACATTAAAGTGGCACTTTTTCCCTTGTTATCAGCGATCCACCCAAATAACGGGGTAAGAAAAATAGTACCATACATCAGGTATGAGGTAATATTCCCGCTTACCTGCCGGTCCAATCCAAATTTATTCATTAGCATATCCGGGGCATACTTAATAAAAGGGAATACGGCAGAATAAAAGGTAACACACAATAAGGTTATATAGATAAATGTCGGGTTGGTTATCAGATCTAAAAGATCGCGCCACCTAAACTCATCTTCAGGATCTTTCAAGGAAATATCTTCCTTAACTTCCCGGTCGAATTTAATATCCATCAACATATAGATAATATAAGTTAACAGGCCAATCCATAAAAAGATTACTCCCACCCAGATGGCATTTGTCCATTGTGTTTCGGCCAATTTTGGTGAAAGATTAAGGGCAAGGGCTGTTCCTAAACGACCAATCGCTACATTTAACCCTAAAGCCAGGGCAAGTTCTTTCCCCTTAAACCATTTAACGACAATTTTTGATAAAACAACGATACTCGTTTCCGCACCTAATCCAAAGATAAAGAATCCCAGGTACATCATTTTTAAGGATGGATTATATTGTGTAAGGAAAGAATCCATAAAATGATATCCCAATCCGCCGGAAAGAAACATCTCTGATGCGCCATAGGCAGTAATCAGCGAACCCAGTCCCATGAGCAAAACAAATGAGAACCCGGTAATTCGTATACCAATTTTATCGAGAATGATACCTCCCAGTACAGCCATTAATAAAAATACATTGGGTACTGAATAAGCAGAAATAAAGAGGCCATAATCAGTAGACGAAAATCCAAGGTTTATCTGCATCAAATCTTTCAACGGAGACAATGCATCATAAAAATAATAATTAAAAAACATTACCGCACTGGCCAATAATAAAACAGCCCATCGCGCGATAAAAGAGTCTTTGATCGTTTTTCCTTTTCCCATATTTTTCACATTAAATTTTTAAGAATCACCAAATCTATTACTTAATTGTTAAAAAAAAAATGTTTTTTCTCACATTTGATAAAATGTTAAAAATAAAAAACGACTACCTTTAGTAGCCGTTTATTTCCAGTATCATCTATCAATCACTAGTTATCGATATAAATCCAGGAGGTGGGTTCAATATTTTCACGTGCCTTTTCAAGGTCTTTTACTGCTTCGCGCCAGGATTTATAGGCACCGATACTAATCATCTGAAATTGATATTCGTTCCGGAGAACTTCGGTTTTGTAACCTTTTTGTGCAATAAAATTATTATAGGCTTCAGCATATTTAGGGGTTTTAAAACTACCCACAATAACATGAAATTTATATAATTGCTTTCGTTCCTGTTCAGCTTTCCGGATAGAGTCCTTACGGGCTTGTTCTGCCTTTTGTCTGGCTATGGCCTGCGCCTTTTTTATCGAGTCAACTTTACGTAAGCTGTCTACTTTTCGCTGATAGGCAACTAAGGTATCTTCCTTGGAAAACATCTTCTTCTTTTCGAAAAATTCGCATCCCGATGTTACAAATACAATCGCTGCTAATGTTAAAATTAATTTTCTCATAGATCTTAGATTAATCGTAATATTTATATTTTAAAACAAAGATAAGGAAAATTACTACAGATTATCAAAAATATTAATATAAAAAACTGTATGTAAACATTTTAGAATTAATAACATATTACAACAATCTATAAAATGCTAATTTTGAGCATTCTAACCAACGAAAAAAATCAATGGTTCATTACAACTATATCTATGGTTTTTTTTAAATTGCCCCATGAAAATAAAAGACCCAATCACATGAAAACAATTATTGATCTTTTTGAAGAGAATGCAAACAAATTTTCGAATAATCCATTATTATGGGAAAAGAATAACGACCACTATCAAGCAACCACATATGAGGAAACCCAAAAAAAAGTCGAAACAATGGCAGCGGGCCTGTTAGCGCTCCGGATCAACCCGGGAGACCGGGTAGCCCTGTTGTGCGAAGGCCGGAATTACTGGGTAATCAGTGAGCTTGCAATATTATATACCGGCGCGGTGAATGTTCCCTTATCCATTAAACTGGATGCCTCCAGTGAACTTAGATTCAGACTCGAACATTCTGAAACACGGATGATCATTGTTTCCGGAAACCAGGCACAAAAGATAAAACAGATAAAAAATAACCTTCCCGACCTGGAAAAGATCATATACCTGGACCCCCAGGATGACTATGATTCCGATGAGATAGCGATCGAAGAAGTATTAGACCTGGGAGAAAATTTTCTGAGGACCAATAAAAATCAATTGGCTGAAACAAAACAATCCGTAAAGGCCAATGATCTGGCCAATATCAGCTATACCTCTGGAACAACAGCCGATCCGAAAGGGATTATGTTAACCCACAGAAACTATACCGCCAATGTTGAGCAAGCCTGTAGCCTGATGGATATCCCTGAAAGCTACAGGACCCTTCTGATCCTGCCTCTCGACCATTCATTTGCTCATACTGCCGGCATCTACAGCTTTATTGCCAATGGAGCAAGTATGGCTTTTGTTCAAACCGGCCGTTCAACCATGGAAACTCTAAAAAATATCCCTGTCAATATTAAGGAGATTAAGCCGAACCTCCTGTTAAGTGTGCCCTCCTTAGCTAAAAATTTTAAGAAAAATATTGAAAAAGGAATCCAGGAGAAAGGACCCAAAGCCGAAAAACTTTTTAACTATGCCATGAAATTAGCCTACAGCTATAATAAGGAGGGTTACAACAAAGGGGGAATCTTACATGCCTGGAAAAAGCCGCTATTAAACCTTTTTGATAAGATTTTATTTAGCAAAATACGTGAAAATTTTGGCGGCGAACTAGACTTTTTTATTGGTGGAGGAGCATTGCTCGATATTGAACTGCAACGATTTTTTTATGCCATCGGGATACCCATGTTCCAGGGCTACGGATTGTCCGAATCCGCGCCTATCATCTCCTCCAATGCCCCGTTAAAACATAAGTTGGGTTCATCAGGTTTTCTTGTAAAAAACCTTGACCTTAAAATCTGCGACGATAACGGCAACGAGTTGCCGGTTGGCGAAAAAGGAGAAATTGTGGTCCGGGGCGAAAATATTATGATCGGCTACTGGAAAAATGAAAAAGCAACCAACGAAACCATCAAGGATGGTTGGCTGTACACCGGCGACATGGGGTATATGGACAAAGACGGCTTCCTATACGTCCTGGGACGTTTTAAAAGCCTCTTAATTGCTAACGATGGCGAAAAATACAGCCCGGAATCCATCGAAGAAACACTTATCCAGCATTCAAAGTTTATTGAACAATGTATGCTTTATAATGATCAAAGCCCTTATACCGTTGGACTTATCATGCCCAACAAAGAAGCCTTGCGCAGATATCTCCGGGAACATGACCTTTCATTCGACCGCGAGGAAGGTCAAAAAATAGCATTACAAAAAATCCAGGAGGAAATTGACCAGTACAAAAAGGGTGGCAAATACGAAGGATTTTTCCCTGAGCGTTGGCTGCCTGCAGCTGTTGCTGTTTTAGGAGAACCTTTCTCCGAAGAAAACAAGATGATAAACAGTACCCTGAAAATGGTACGTGGTAAAATTGTGGAATATTACCAGGAACGAATCGACTATCTGTTTACCCCCGAAGCCAAAGACATTACCAATCACCAGAATATGAATATTGTAAGTAAATATTAAAAATTACGTCAAAAATTTACCGGATAAAGTCTTTTTGCTATTAATTTATAACCGCCCGTTTTAGCTGGCGGTTATAAATTATTGATTGTTAATCGTTTCACAGGAATTCATTCCTGCCAATCAGCCGGATAAGTATGGATCAACGGCTTTAAAAGAATTAATATACAATACACATTTTTTATTCGTTTACATGATGCCATCCCTTTTTACCAGGCAGAATGAAAAAAAAGAAAATCAATCTTCAATAAATTAATGAAAATGAATACCTTTGAATAAACATCAAATGGATTATCATGGAACCTTGCACAATCAATTTAAATCAAGCGGCAGATAAAGGCCGGAGGTTTAAGCGGTTTATCCTTATCCTCACCCTTGTGTTTTTAGCCTCTGCTGCCGGATTAGCCTGGCTGCTCTATCAAAAACACGATATGGAAACCTGGATTTTTATCAGCCTGGGCATCTATTTCCTGTTCTTTCTGTATTTTGGCTACATAGGATACAATGCAAAAATGTTTATCCGGTGCGACGATTTTGCCCTGGAATACCAGTTTGGATTCTTTAAAAAGATTCCGGAAAAAATTATTTGGGAAACCATCGATAAGGTTAAGTTAGGTTTTACATCTATTGTCTTTTTCAAAAAATCGGGCCGTAAAAAAGTAATCAAAATTGGCTGGGTTCCTTACGACAAGCTGAAAAAGGTTAAGAATACGGTCGAGTCTATTTGTACTGACAAGGGAATTGCACTGGAAGTAGCTGAATATAAAACACAGGAGTAATATATTCAAATAAATCGGGATATAAGGTTTCAAAAACCTGCTAAAGCCGCTTTGTTTTATAGTTCATCACCGCCAGCTAAAGCAGGCAGTAAAAAAATAAAGTTTATTTATCAACAATTACCCGAATCATTCGCTTTTCTAATAAACTCTGTGTGGTATTAGGTAGGTACAGATAATCTTTCAGGCATAGCTAAGGTATAGCCAAAAGAATATCTGTTTAAAATTTTTGATTACAATAGATGGAGGGGCATAAAAAAACCCCGACTAGTGTCGGGGTTTTGTGGGAGATACTGGTCCCGACAGCTGTCGGGACGAATTCCGAAAAACTTTGATGTTTCACATCTTTCGTTTTTCGAGAATGCTCGAAAAATATTAAAAATCAAAGATTTTTTATTTTTCGGCACCAGTGACCCTCCAACCCTGAAACCTGTCGGAATGCCTTTACCCTTGGCTTGTTATCAAATGCTTACTATTATTCTAATTTCCCGTTTTTATCACTTCCTGTCCTCATGCATTAGCAAGCTCCTTTAAAGGGTATGTTTCTTTTTCATTAATACCACAATCATTCGTTTTTCTAATAAACTCTATGTGGTATTAGGTAGGTACAGATAATCTTTCAGGCATAGCTAAAGTATAGCCAAAAGAATATCTGTTTTAAAATTTCTGATTACAATAGATGGAGGGGCATATAAAAAAACCCCGACTAGTGTCGGGGTTTTGTGGGAGATACTGGATTCGAACCAGTGACCCCCTGCTTGTAAGGCAGGTGCTCTGAACCAGCTGAGCTAATCTCCCTTTATTTTAAGAACTCACTTTGTTTTCAAAAGCGATTGCAAATATAATCCTCTTTTTTTATCTACAAAAATATTTCTTACTTTTTTTCAAAATATCATACAACCTCTGCTACCACAAATGTACTACCCCCAATGAAAATCAAATCATTATCAGCCGCATTTTTTTTAGCATTTTTCAGGGCAAGCTGAACATTCGGATAACCTGCTCCGGACAAACCAGCTGTTTTAGCCTTTTCTGTCAGCACCTTCTCATCCAGGGCTCTGGGAATTGCAGCCCGTGTAAAATAATAAATTGCCCTGGGGGGCAAAATCTTCAGGAGTTGATCAATATTTTTATCATTTACTACTCCAAAAACAATATGTAACTGTTTATGGGGAATCTGGTTAAGTTGCTTAACTGTATAACCTAATCCCTCAACGTTATGTCCTGTATCAGCAATCGTTAAGGGTACCTGATCTAATATCTGCCACCGGCCCAGCAAGCCGGTATTTTTTACCACATGCAACAATCCTTGATACAAATGATTCTCCTGGATCATCACCCCTTGTTGCTGAAGATTTTTTAAAACGGTTAAAGCTGTAATTACATTTTTCTGTTGGTATGCTCCCGTTAAATCCAGCATTAAATCTCCAAAAACAATATTTCCCTTAGCATCTTTAATATTAAGAATTTGTTTCTGATCAACCGACTGCATGATATAGTCCACAAAATAGTGCTGATCGGCAAAGCAAAGATCGGAGTGTTTCTTTCGGGCGGTATCCATAAAAACTGATTCGGTCTCCGGGTGGGTTTCACCAATAATTACCGGGATCTTTTCTTTAATGATTCCAGCTTTTTCGCCGGCAATCTTACCCATCGTATCTCCCAAAAACTGGGTATGATCAAAACCGATATTGGTAATTACCGAACACAGGGGTTGAATAATGTTGGTTGAATCCAGCCTCCCTCCCATGCCAACTTCCACGATAGCAAGATCAATTTCTTCCCTGGCAAAATAGTCAAACGCAAGAGCAACGGTCATCTCAAAAAAAGAGGGTTTCACTTTTTCAATAATTCTCTGATGCTGATGAAAAAAATCTACCACTTCTTCTTCCGGAATCATCAGTCCGTTAATTTTTATACGTTCCCTGAAATCCTTTAAGTGAGGCGAAGTATATAAACCGACCTTATACCCGACCTCCTGCATTACGGATGCCAGCATATGCGATACAGAACCTTTGCCATTGGTTCCCGCTACATGCACCGATTGAAACTTCCGATGCGGATGGTCAAAATAGGCATCCAGGGCCAGGGTATTATCCAGGTTATCTTTATAAGCAGCTTTCCCGTCTCTTTGGTACATGGGCAGCTGATTAAAAAGCCACTCCAGGGTGTCTTGATAGTTCATCCTAATGGGTTTAGTATACAAAAGTAATTAAATTTACCATCGGTTATAATGAATTCTTTCCCTTTTAAAACGTTCGGGCAGTTCTTTCTGTTCGGCAGGATAGCCAACAGCAATAAGAGATAATGGGTGAATATGCCGGGGTAGATTCAACAAATCCCTGATCGCATCTTTTCGTTCCTTGCGTGGATGTAAGCCCAGCCACACAGCACCCAATCCCAAACCATGAGCAGCCAGTAAGATATTCTGAGTAGCTGCAGAACAATCCACCACCCAATACCCCCGGCTCAGCTCCAGTTGCTCATCCCCACAAACTATAATAGCCCATTTGGCCTGCTGTAACATCTGAGCATAAGGATGAATTTCACTGATCTTATTTAACATCTCCCGGTCGTCAATCATCAAAAAATGCCAGGGCTGTTGATTTCGTGCCGAAGGAGCGTACATCCCGGCCTTTAGAAGCTCATGAATCTGAGCTTTTGAAACCTCCCGGCCATCATATTTTCTTATACTCCGGCGGGTTAAAATTCCTTGAATAATTTCCATAGCTGATGTTTTGTTTATAAATTTATGTAAGATTAAAATGGATCTTAATTTTTAATTCAAAAATTTCACTACATTGTATAAACATTAAAATACGAACAAATATGAAAAAAAAGAAAAAAATTTTTGTAATAGATACCAATGTTATTCTACATGATTTTAACTGTTTATATAAATTTCAGGAGAATAATGTGGTATTACCGATCGTAGTACTCGAAGAATTAGATCATCTTAAAAAAGGGGAAAATCAGATTAACTTTAATGCCCGCGAGTTTACCCGCGAGTTGGATAAGATCTCCGGAGACAAGTTGTTTAACGGGGGGATTTCCCTTGGGAAGGAACTTGGGAAATTATCGATCGTAACGGGGAAACCCTTTTCGGAAAAACTGGCTGCTTCCTTTCCTGAACAAACCCCTGATCACCGTATTCTGGCGATCACTGAATACGTAAAAGAGAAGCACCAAGCCGCTGAAGTGATCCTGGTAAGTAAGGATATCAATCTCCGGATGAAAGCCAAATCGCTGGGTATCCTGGCACAGGATTATAAGAGTGACCAGATTCGTGATATTGATCGAATCCATAAGGATGTGGAAACCGTAGAAAATGTTAATGATGAATTAATCTCCAGGCTTTACAACTCGAACGAAGGTGTTCCGGTAAAGGAGTTTAAACTGAATCCTTTGCCCCATCAGTACTTTATTCTTAAAGGACAAAAATCATCGGCCTTAGCTCACTTCGATCCCCTGGAGGAGGTTTTACAACGGGTAGAAAAACAAAGAACCTACGGTATCGATCCAAGGAATGCCGAACAAACGTTTTCGCTGGATGCCCTAACCCGCCCGGAAATTCAGCTCATTGCCCTTACCGGGAAAGCCGGAACAGGAAAAACACTCCTTGCCCTGGCAGCAGCATTACACCAGGAAAAAAACTTTAACCAAATTCTTCTGGCAAGACCTATTGTTCCCCTGGCTAACCGCGACCTGGGGTTCCTGCCTGGAGATGTACAAGAAAAGATACTTCCCTACATGCAACCCCTTTTTGATAACCTTTCGGTGATTAAAAACCAGTTTAAATCACAAAGCAGGGAGTATCTGGCCATCGAGGAGATGCAAAAAACAGAAAAACTTATCATTAGCCCGTTAGCCTATATCCGTGGAAGAAGCTTATCCAATTCATTTTTCATTGTTGACGAAGCCCAGAACCTTACCCCACATGAGGTAAAAACGATTATTACCCGCGCCGGCGAGGGAACCAAGATGATTTTTACCGGCGATATTCAACAGATCGATTCTCCCTACCTGGACATGAAATCCAACGGGTTAAGTTATCTTGCCGACCGGATGAAAGGACAGGATATTTTCGCTCATGTAAATCTTGTGAAAGGAGAACGTAGTTATTTAGCCGAACTGGCCAGTGATATTTTATAAATTTTTTTTGAATATGTATAAACAACTGTTTATCATACGACATGGAAAGTCATCCTGGGATTATGAACAGATTAGGGATATTGACCGTACGCTAAAACAACGTGGAATAATTGATGGATATTTAATGGCCGAAAGATTATTGTCCAAACAGCTCATCCCTCAAAAAATTATGGTAAGCCCGGCAAACCGGGCACTCCATTCTGCGACCATCATTGCCCGTGTGCTGGGCATTCCCTATCCTGCCCTGGAAATTGTCGAAGAACTTTATTTTTCTGATGAAAACACTATCCTCCAACGGATAGGTCAAACATCCAAATCCATTGATTCTTTGATGGTTATCGGGCATAACCCTGTCTTGACCGACCTGGGCAATCATTTTCTAAATCATTCGATCGATAATATTCCTACCACTGGAATCGTTTGGTTGAAATTTGAAACCGCCGATTGGTTATCGATTAATCCGAAAAATCTTGTCGACTATTTTTTCGATTATCCTAAAAATAAACCCTAAAAAAGCAACGTTTTGAAAATTTTAAAATTTGCCGCGATAGATATCGGAACCAATGCCATGAGGCTCCTGTTTACCAATATTATTGAAAATGGGGAGGCTACAACATTCAAAAAATCGTCAATTATACGGGTTCCTATCCGGCTGGGTGCTGATGTTTTTACTACCGGGAAGATTGGAGATACCCGAAAACAAAAGATGCTTGATGCGATGATAGCTTTCAAACACCTGATGAAGGTGCATGATGTCCTCCGCTATCGTGCCTGTGCCACTTCGGCAATGAGAGAAGCCCGAAACGGAAAAGAAATGGTAGATTTAATTAAAAAGAAAGCAGATATCCGGATAGATATTATTGACGGAAAAACCGAAGCAGAAATCATCTACCATAACCGGGTGGTCGATATGCTCGAAAATGACGTACCTTACCTTTATGTGGACATCGGTGGTGGAAGCACCGAAATTACCCTGTTTTATGACAAAACCGTTCAAGCCTCCCATTCATTCAATATTGGTACCATCAGGTTACTTAATCTACAAGTCCCCGAGCAAACATTTAACGAACTTAAAACAACCCTGAAACAGATCAGGAAGTCCTATCCCGGACTTCAAATCATCGGTTCTGGTGGAAATATTAACAAACTGTTAAAACTCTCCCGAAAAAAAGAAGGCAAACCCTTAGCTACAGAGGTACTAAAAAAAGTTTACAATGAAATTAAGCATTACAGTTACGAAGATCGTATCAAAATCCTTGGACTCAACCCCGACCGGGCAGATGTAATTATTCCGGCCTCCGATTTACTCTTTAAAATTGTTAAGTGGTCGGGTGCCAGAGAAATTATTGTTCCCAAAGTGGGTATTGCCGATGGAATGATCCGGCAAATCTATGATGACTACCAAAAAGGAAAAAATTAAATGAAAAAACGTAACTTTGTCCCCCTGAAAAAGAGGTGAACCATGGAAAAAAATGAGGGAAAAGGGAAAAAAGTTGCGTTTCATACCCTGGGTTGTAAATTAAATTTCTCAGAAACATCTACCATATCAAGAACATTTAAAGAAAACGGGTTTGAGGTCGTAAAATTTAACTCCGGGGCAGATATTTATGTAATTAACACCTGCTCGGTAACCAGCCAAGCCGATAAGAAGTGCAAACAGACCATCAAAAAAATTCAACACCAAAACCCCGAAGCATATATTGCAGTGGTAGGGTGTTATGCACAGTTAAAACCCAATGAAATTGCCTCAACACTGGGAGTTGACCTGGTGCTGGGAACCAATGAAAAGTTCAACATTTTAAACTACCTGGAAAATTTACATAAAAATGACTCTCCACGAGTATATTCCTGTGAAATTGAAGCCGTAGAACGGTTTGACTCTTCACATTCCGAAGCCGATCGTACACGTTCCTTTTTAAAAGTCCAGGATGGTTGCGACTATTCCTGTTCTTACTGTACAATTCCCTTAGCCAGGGGGAAAAGTCGCAACAAAAAAATTTCCGAACTGGTTAGCGAAGCTTCCCAAATCGCTCAATCAGGAATAAAAGAAATTATATTAACCGGGGTAAATATTGGTGACTTTGGCAAAGCAACCAACGAAACCTTCTATGACCTGATCCGTGCGCTTGAAAATGTTCAGGGAATAGAACGAATCCGTATCTCATCAATAGAGCCTAACCTGTTGAACGATGAAATTATTGAGTGGGTGTCCGGATCAAAAAAGATTCTGAATCATTTTCATATTCCTCTTCAGTCGGGTTGCAATAAGATTCTTGCAAAGATGCAGCGCAGATATAACAGGGAACTGTTCCAGACACGGATTCAAAAGATCAGGCACTTAATGCCAGACGCATTTATTGGTGTAGATGTAATTGTTGGTTTTCCGGGAGAAACAGACGACGATTTTAAGGATACCTATCATTTTCTTCAGGGCATAGAAGCATCCTTTTATCATGTATTTTCCTATTCCGAACGGCCAAATACCCGATCAGCAACCTTTGGGAACAAAGTCCCCCAACGCATAATCCATCACCGGAGTAAACTTTTACATCAGCTGGCCGATGAAAAACAAAGGTTATTCTATCAGCAAAACCTTGGAAAACAGGCGCAGGTCCTTTTCGAATCGAATAAAAAGAACGGACTAATGTTTGGTTTTACCGAAAACTATATCAAAGTAGAGATGCCCTATACCCGTTCCCTTATCGGAAAAATTGTTCCGGTTAAATTAATCAACCTGTCCGAAAATGGGAATGTAACGGTACAAATGCTTTAAAAAATGTTAAGAAAATAGATGTTCAGCAGATCGTTTATTATCTTTGAAAAAAAAAGAGGCTATGGATTTTGAAAAGATTTGCAATCAAGTAATTGAGCTGACCAGAAAAACGGGTCAGTTTATTCTTAACGAAAGGAAAAACAACTCATCGATTCGGTTCGAAGAAAAGGGGTTACATGATTTTGTAACCTATGTGGATAAAACCTCGGAACAAAAACTTGTTGAAGGATTAAATGTAATTTTACCTGAAGCAGGATATATTGTTGAAGAACAAACAACCACCACAAGAGGTGAAAATTATAACTGGATTATCGATCCACTGGACGGGACCACTAATTTTATTCATGGCATTACTCCCTTTTCCATTAGTATAGCCCTAATGGAAAAAGAGAAGGTTGTACTTGGGGTGGTTTATGAGTTTGGTCTCGACGAGTGTTTTTATGCATGGAAAGGAAGTCCTGCTTTTTTAAATGGCCAGCAGATCAAGGTCTCAAATAAAGAATCTGTTAAGGATAGTTTAATTGCCACAGGTTTTCCATACTACGATTATCAAAGGATGAAACCTTTTATCGCGTCGCTGGAACATTTTATGAGAAACACTCATGGTGTTCGAAGACTAGGGTCTGCAGCCACTGACCTGGCTTATGTTGCGTGTGGACGTTTTGAGGCTTTTTATGAGTACAGTTTAAGTCCGTGGGATGTGGCTGCCGGTGCTTTTATCGTACAACAGGCCGGAGGAAAAGTTTCCGACTTTGAAGGAGAAGGCAACTACATTTTTGGCCAAGAGATTGTTGCTGCTAATCATGATGTTTTTGACGAATTTTTATCGATAGTAAAACAATATATGAACAACTAATCCTGTGAAAAGAATCGGATACTATTTATTCAAAGCCTTAAGCTGGTTGTTAAGCCGAGCTCCTGATTTTATATTGTATGGCATCGCCGATATTATTTTTATTTTTCTGTATTATCTAATTGGTTACCGGAAGAAAGTAGTTACTCAAAATCTTAAAAACGCTTTTCCTGAAAAAAACGATCAGGAGATCAAAATCATACGCAAAAAATTCTTTCATCACCTGAGTGATATTTTTGTTGAGAACATCGCGCTAATTAAGATGAAGCCTGAACGTATCCGGAGGATGGTTGAGTTTAAAAATCATGAAATACTTTCTGACTTATTTACCCAGGGAAAAAGTATTGTAGGGGTTACCGCACATTATGGGAACTGGGAAATATTTATTACGTTACCCCTGTTTTCGTCACATACCACTCTTTGTGTTTATAAGCCTTTAAACAATAAATTCTTTAATCAGGAATTTTATAAAATGCGGGCAAAATTTGGCGAAGTACCTGTTACCATGAAAGATGCCTACCGGACAGTTCTCCATTATAACCAAAATAATCAACTCACGATTTTAGGATTAATTGCTGATCAGCGCCCCCCTTTAAACAGCAGTAATTACTGGACCACCTTTCTGAACCAGGAAACCCCGGTATTTTTAGGCCCTGAAAAAATTGCCCAACGGTTAAATGCTGCGGTGGTTTATACCCATGTGGATAAAATAAAGAGAGGGAAATACCAGTTAATTCCAACCTTACTTTTTCATGATGCGAAAGACCGGAAAGAATATGAGATAACCGAGGCCCATTTACGTTTGCTGGAGAAATACATCCGGGAAAAACCGGAATACTGGTTATGGTCGCATAAACGATGGAAGCATAAACGATCTCCTGAAACCCCTCTACATTAAAAATATCATTAAATGTCAGAAACAGCAGTAGTAATTCTAAACTGGAACGGAAAAAATTTTTTACAACAATTTTTGCCTAACATCATTAATTATACCACCATCCAGGATACCAGGATTATCATCGCGGACAATCACTCAACGGATGATTCCATCGCATTTCTAAATCAACATTTTCCGACATTAGAGCTCATCCGGCTGGATAAAAATTATGGTTTTGCAGGGGGGTATAACCAGGCATTACATCAGGTTAAAGCAAAATATTACGTATTACTTAACTCGGATATTGAAGTTACGGAGGGGTGGCTTAAACCTTTAATTGAGCTCATGGATTCCGATGAAAAAATTGCGGCATGTCAGCCAAAGATCAAAGCATTCGATCATAAACAAACTTTTGAATATGCCGGTGCCTCCGGTGGTTTTATTGACAAGTATGGCTATCCTTTTTGCCGGGGACGAATTCTTGATACCCTTGAAAAAGACAACGGCCAATACAATGATGTCCGGGAAATTTTCTGGGCTACCGGAGCCTGTATGGTAGTCCGGGCCAACCTGTTTCACCAGGTGGGTGGTTTCGACGATGACTTCTTTGCACACATGGAAGAAATTGATTTGTGCTGGCGACTAAAAAATTCGGGGTATAAAATAGTTGTTCAACCCGCTTCGGAAGTTTTCCATGTTGGTGGCGGAACACTTCCCGCAAGTCCCTTTAAACTTTACCTCAACTACCGGAATAACCTTTTTTTGCTTTATAAAAACCTGCCAAAAGGTAAGCTCCTGAGGACCCTTTTTCCCAGAATGATATTCGATGGGCTCTCGGCAATGATTTATCTTTTGAAATTTTCTTTTCGTAACTTCACGGCCGTTGGAAAAGCACATATCCATTTTTACCAGTCGCTGCGAAAACTTCGTGCCAAGCGGAAAATTATTCAACCCACTTCTTCGGTAAAAGATCACCGGGAAATATTTCAGGAAAGTATTGTTATCAATTATTTTTTTCGTAAGAAAAAAAAATTCTCCCAGCTGAAAAAACTAGATGGATAACATATTCTCAAAATCATGAAATCGTTCATGGTAATCATCCATCGATCGCCTGATTACTTCGTGAGCTTCATCTATCCCATAAGTATTTGTAATCTCAGTATTTGCTTTATTTCCGGGCAAATCCTTGTAAGTTAAGAAGTAATGTTTTAAACGGTCAATGATTAGTTCCGGACAATCTGTGATATCCTGATAATTACCATATACGGCATCATTATTTAATACGGCAATGATTTTATCGTCGGCTTCATCCCCGTCAATCATCCGAAAACCACCTATGGGTCTTGCCCTCACCAGGATATCTCCGTGGGTTATCTCTTTCTCGGTTAAAATACAGATGTCGATGGGGTCATTATCCCCCAATATTTTTGTTCTCCCGGTTTTTTCCTCACAATAAGCAGCCACCCTTTTTCCACTAAACGTCTGTGGGATAAAGCCGTACAATGCAGGGACAACATTGGAATATTTTTGAGGCCTGTCCAGTTTTAAATACCCACTTACTTTATCCACTTCATATTTGACGGTATCGGTAGGGACCATTTCGATATAACAGGTTAATACTTCGGGAGCTTCTTCGCCTATTTCAACCCCATGCCAGGGATGTGACTTATATCTTAATCCCATCAACTTCCCTACAATAGGATCCATAATTTTATTTCCCATAATCTCTAGCTATAAAAATTCAACAATTTTTTCCAACTGATTTCCTCGCGATCCTTTAATTAATATGTTGGACCCTTTTACGGCGTTTTTGTTCAACCAATCTTTTAATAAATCGACATTTTTAAACTGCAAAATCTCCCTGCTCAGGGTTAACGATGAAAAAATATCACCAACCAGAATAATTTTCTCATAATTATTCTTCTCAATTAACTGAACGATCTCCAGGTGATCATTTATCGCATCTACTCCTAACTCAAACATATCCCCCAGGATGATCCATTTGGGGCTTACCTTCAATTGCTCAAAATTATCAATCGCTGCTTTTACACTGGTAGGATTTGCATTATAGGCATCCAGAAACACATGATTATGCCTGGTTTCAATATATTGCGACCGGTTGTTCTCCGGTTTATAATCTTCAATGGCTTCGATCATACGCCTGTCATCAACCCCGAAATAATTCCCGACAGCCAGTGCAGCAAGAATATTATCGATGTTATAATCTCCAATCAGTTTTGTTTGCAGGGTATATTCCCGGGATTCAATAAACACCTTCAACCACAGAAAAATACCGGATGGAATTTTGCTTCCATACACTTTCGACCGACCTGGATCACCAAAACTTATTGAATTAACTTTTAATTCATTAACGAATCCGGATAAGAGCTTATCGTTGGCATTATAAAAAATTTCACCCTGCCTGGCAGTCACAAAGTCATACAACTCCTTTTTGGTGCGAATAATATTTTCAACTGAGCCAAAGCCTTCAAGATGAGCTTTGCCTATATTGGTTATCAACCCATGGCTGGGTTCTGCAATAATGCATAAATCCTTTATTTCTCCCGGATGGTTAGCTCCCATTTCTACAATCCCAATGTTTGTATCCTGTAAAAAGGAGAGTAAGGTTAACGGAACACCAATATGATTATTTAAATTTCCCTGGGTAGAGGTAATTTTATATTTTTTTGACAATACGGCAGCGATCAGTTCTTTGGTGGTTGTTTTACCGTTTGACCCTGTGATCCCTATCACCGGTATATCAAGATGTTGCCGGTGATAATTGGCCAGCAGTTGTAGGGTGGTAAGTACATCCCGTACTAAAATAAACTGCTCGCCCTGCTTAAAGGAAGGGTTATCAATAATAGCATAAGCACAACCATGATCAATAGCTTGCCGGGCATAGGCATTCCCGTCAAAATGCTCGCCTTTTAAGGCAAAAAACAACCCATCTCTTTTAACCACTCTACTATCAGTAGTAATAGCAGGATGCTTTAAAAAAACAGGATATAATTCTTCAATCTTCATAGCACAATAAAAATAAAAAAACCTCATTGAACAATGAGGCTTTTTTTAAAATATTTAGATAAATCCTTTTAATATTTACTAATTCATTCCTCCAGGGCTTCCTACATTGGTCATTGCACATCTGAATCCCAGGTCATCCTTGGCTTTCTCTTCATCCAGGAATCTTCGGGTAGCTGGGTTTAGCCAATATACCCGGTCTCTCCATGATCCTCCTTTATAAACTCTTACCTTATCGGTAATCAGAGAAGCCCAGTCACTTTCCTCTTTCGAATACATTTCGCCTGTTGAAGCAGCACCACGGGCAGCTTCCTGGTTTTCAAAATCAATACGTGACTGAAGGTCACCATCACGGTAGTTCCTGTAATCTGCTTTATTATAATTATCACGCATAGCAGCTTCTTCTTCAGTTATCGGACGGGTCTTTAATCGACCTAAACTATCCTTCTGAGCAATACTACCATCCTCATTTCTAACCAGTGTTTCAAAAACATTACCCCGGTAAGGGTTAAAGTCTTCAACGTCTTCGTATGATAAAGGACGGTATACATCGGCTACCCATTCGTTAACATTTCCTGCCATACAGTATAACCCATAATCATTGGGCCAGTAAGAAGTTACCGGAACAGTAATTGAACCATTATCGTTCAGGTCTCCTGCAGTACCCATCATATCACCACGTCCACGCTTAAAGTTAGCCATCATCGTTCCCTGCTTTTTGCCTTCCGGATAGCGAACATTATGACCATCCCAGGGGAACATTCTTCTTTCATAAATACGTTCTTCATAGGTATTTCCAATCAAAGCAACGGCAGCATATTCCCACTCAGCTTCTGTTGGTAGCCGGTATCGGGGTAATATAATTCCATCTTCCAGGGAAACAATCCGGCTTTCCTCATTTGGATCCAAAGAAGGAAGATTCTCCTTTACCAAACCATCATATTGACCTGCAAGATAAGCCTCGGTATTAAAGTTTTCACGACCAACCTGGTTGGGGTCCAACTCCAGGATACCCTCTTCAATCAGTCGCATTTCATTTACCCGGTCAGTTCTCCAAACACAATAATCATTAGCTTGTAACCAGTTAACTCCTACTACCGGGTAATTGTTATACGCCGGATGGCGGAAATAATACTGAACATAAGGTTCATTATAAGCAAGTGCACTTCTCCAAACCAGCGTATCGGGTAAAGCATTTCTGTATACTTCCGGATAATCAATAAATACACGTTGTATCCAATGCAAGTATTCTCGATAGTCAACATTTCTTACTTCTGTTTGATCCATAAAAAATGAAGATACGGTAACTCTTCGGGGAACATTATTCCAGTCATAAGTAACATCCTGGGCGGTCTGTCCCATCGTGTAAGTACCTCCTTCAATTTTTACCAACCCTGGTCCTGGCTCCTGTTCATAACCGGTTTTAACTTCAAATCCTCCATTGTCAGGATCATTATATGCCCATCCTGTAGTGGGAGAGTCGCTAGAACTACCGCCTCCGCCTACAAGTCCACAACCAGTAAAAAATAACAGGCCAGCAAATACTAAAAGGGATTTTCTTAATCGTACGTTCATGGTATTCTAATTTTTTAGTCAAATATAATAATTTTTATAGTTTACAAAACAAGTTTTAACACAAATATAACTAAAATCTTGGACATTTTATTGCCTTAATTTTTCTCTTCTTGCTTTTATACTTAAAAAAGTACAAAAAAGTTACCTCATGGGCCCCCGAAATTATCCCTTCGGAATGATTAAAATTGAATGGAACATCATAGCTATACGCAAACATTACATTATCAGCCAGATAGCCAAACATTAAAATAGTCCCTAACCATTGAAAATTTTTATTTGTTTTTATCCATAAACCGCTGGTAAAATTCTCTTTCGCTAAATATAATCCTAAATTAAGTTTTGAAGAGGCATTTTGATGCTGATAAATAATATTGGGGGATAAAGTCATATGCACTCTATGCAAGCTATTATAAAACGGTATTTCCATCCCGCCATGGAAGGTATATTTTCGTCCAATCACACCCGGTTCAGAAGTACCCAGGGAAATTACAGGCCTGGTAAGATGATCGACAGCAAAACCAACAAAAATATTTTGATACCAGCTTAGAATTCCGGCCGAAAAATCAAAAAACATAGAGCTTTTATACAACCCGCTTTCCGGGTCTGTCATTGAAAGTTTTCTTGCATCTACTGTATTCATCTGATAGACTGTCTTTAAGCCTGCATTAACAGTCCATTCGTGATTAATTCGAAAATTATAGGCATAAATCAGATTTATTCCCAGTTCATTAACTACTCCCTGGGCCTGACGATCATTCATAACCTGTAAACCAACTCCTCCGCTCAGGTCTTTAATATATTTATCCACAGACACACTATACGTTGAATAATCGCCAAAGGATACAGGCATTAAAGTACGATAATTTAAGGCTATACGAGTATACTCCTCGGAACCGGCAAAAGCAGGGTTTAAGTAGAGCGGATTGGCATAATACTGCGAAAATTCAACGTCCTGGGAAAACCCGGTTTGACAGATTAAAAGAAATAGAAAGATATACAATCCTTTTTTCATTCAGCCATTAATCTAATACACGTTACAATAATAAAAAATATTTGATCGTTTATTCTTAAGCCAAGCAAATAACGAGAATTTAAATTTTATATTACCTGGTTGTAAGAATCCATAAAATAAAACTTTAATCCTTTTCAATAAAGTTTTGTTTATTTGTATAAAAATAATAAAGTCTGATGAAAAGAACACTCCTATTCTTCCTTTTATTTTTTCCCTACTACCAATCCATAGCACAGAATATTGTTTTAAAACGAAGAATTCCATGGGAAAAACCACAGGAAATTTCTCAATACTATGATATCACCCAGAAAAACCTGGATACCAAAAGATTTCTTTTTTTTGAAGATGCCCGCTATTATAATCATAATACCCTGCTCCCCTATTATTTTGAGATAATTCATGTAAATAACCCGGAGGTCAAATTCAGGATCACGAACTTACAATTTGAAACCTTATCCAAAGAGGAGTTAACCCATTTACAATTTCCCGATTCGGTCCCCGAAAAAATTGAGTATAAATCGGAAATCAGGACTTCACGTAATCAGTATTTCTTACAATTTAATTTATTACCCTTAAGAAAGAACCGCAACAATAACCAATTGGAAAAGCTGATTTCTTTTCAACTGGAAATTACCAAAGGAGTAAGTGATTTAAAAGCAGGGAAAAAGGCACCAAAAGCATTTGTCAGTCAATCTGTTTTAAGAAGCGGAAACTGGGAAAAGATAAAAATCAGCAAGAACGGGGTCTATAGATTGACCTATAGTGAACTGTTAAACCTTGGAATTGAAAACCCGGCAGGAGTAAAAATTTTTGGAAACTCCCGTGGAATGTTACCCCTTTCGAATACAGCTGAAAGCCAGGATGATCTGGAATCCAACGCGATCTATTTTGAGAAAGGAAGTGATGGGATTTTTAATCAGGGTGATTATATCCTGTTCTATGCAAAAGGTCCTGACGAATGGATTTATGATGAAACCATGGATTTTTATTCATGTATAAATCATATCTACTCCGATGACAATTACCTTTTTTTAACTTCAACCACCGAACCCAATAACGAGATTATAACCACTGGCTCAGCGCAACCCCCAAGTGATATCATAACCTCCTTTCCGGATTATATTCATTATGAAAATGATCTTAAAAACTTAATAGAATCCGGACAGCTATGGTTTGGCGAAACTTTTGATGTAACCACAAACTACACTTTCGACTTTAGCTTCCCCAACCTTGTTCCGTCAGAACCGGTTAAAATAAAAACAGCCCTGGCAGCCCGTGCTTCATCCAACTCTTCATTTACCATCCAATCGGGAACACAGACTATTGCAACTCCTGTGTTTAATGCTGTAAATATGAGTTCATATACATCTACCTATGCCATTCGGAATGTTACTCAGGGAGATTTTTTTAGCAATAATGATAATTTCTCGGTTGATATGAGTTATAATAAACCCTCGGCATCGGCAAAGGGATGGCTCGATTTTATTACCCTTAATGCTCAAAGAGAACTATACTTATCGAATGACCAACTCAACTTTAGATACTATAACCCCGAAGCGGTTAATCAAACCATTGAATTTCGGATTGAAAATGCCTCTTCAGCCACGAAAGTATGGGAAGTAACCGCCCCAACACAAGTTAAGAATATAGAAACTCAAACAATCGCTTCGAACATAATCTCCATAAAAGTGGATGTAGAACCCGGGTTGAATGAGTTTGTTGCTTTTAATACAGCGAAACTATATACGCCTGAAGCGGTGGGTAATGTTCCCAATCAAAATTTACATGCCCTGGGACATCATGACATGATCATTGTTACGCATCCTGATTTTATAAGCCAGGCTCAAAGTATTGCCGATTTACATGCTTCACAAGATGGATTATCAATCGCCATGGTAACACCGGAACAAATTTTTAATGAATTTTCGAGTGGTGCACCCGATGCAGCAGCCATTAGAAATTTTATACGGATGATCTACCAAAGAGCAACCCCTGCCGATACGCTTAAATATCTTCTTCTTTTTGGGGATGGTTCATTTGACCATAAGTCCATTACCGCTGACAATATAAACTATGTAATGACCTACCAGTCACAAAACTCATTAACCCCTACCTCCTCCTTTGTAACCGATGACTTCTTTGGATTGCTTGATGCTACCGATCATATTGAACTATCAAACTCAGGATTAATAGATATTGGAATAGGCCGGTTGCCGGTAAAGTCTGTGCAGGAAGCTCAACAAATGGTTGATAAAATTTATAGATACACTGATTTCAATAGCAAAGGAGACTGGATTAATACCCTTTGTTTTGTTGGTGATGATGAAGATAATAACATCCATATGCGAGATGCTGACCGTATTGCCGTTCAGGTGGATTCCACCTATCCTCATTTCTTTATCAATAAACTATACCTGGATGCTTATCCTCAACAGATGACCGCTGTTAGCGAAAGTTATCCTGAAGTAAACCGATTGATCAACGAACAAATTAATAACGGAGTACTAATCTTTAATTATACCGGGCATGGAGGAGAAAATGGGTTAGCGCACGAAAGGATATTAACCATCGACAACATCAACTCCTGGAAAAACAAAGACAAACTAGCCATATTTATGACAGCCACCTGCGAATTTAGCCGGTTTGATAACCATAAATATGTTTCAGCCGGCGAACGGGTATTGCTTAATCCAAATGGCGGCGGGATTGCTTTATTTTCTACCACACGACTGGTATATTCAAGCCCCAACTATACCTTAAATAAAAACTTCTTTGATCATGTGTTCGAAAAAGATACCGATAATAATTATCATACCCTGGGCGATGTTATGCGACTGGCAAAAATAAACTCAGGAACAGAAAATAATAAACGAAACTTTACCTTATTGGGTGACCCTGCATTAAAACTACCCCTGGCAAAATATACCATTATTACAGATTCTATTAATCACCGGGATGTATTGAATTACACCGATACGTTAAAAGCACTTAGTAAGGTCACGATCCATGGCCATATTGCCGATGAAACCCTGGATGTTTTTCAAGGATTTAATGGGTTAGTCTATCCCCTGGTTTTAGATAAAAAAAGAACGGTTACCACGTTAGGAAATGATGGCGGAATTCCCATGGATTTTCAAACCCAAAATAATATTCTATACAAGGGGAAAGCCAGTGTCGTGAACGGGCTGTTTAAGTTTAGCTTTGTTGTTCCAAAAGATATCTCCTACAATTTTGATCGCGGAAAAATCAGCTATTATTCACTGAGTTCAACCTCCGACGCTAAAGGTTATTTTAATGATTTTATTATTGGAGGAACGAATAACTCTGCTCCAATAGATAATACAGGTCCTGATATTAAACTGTATATGAATGATGAGAGCTTTGTGTCCGGTGGAATTACTGATCAAAACCCGGTATTGTATGCTATTTTATCCGACAGCAGCGGGATTAATACCGTTGGTTATGGCATTGGTCATGATATTACAGCAATTCTAGATAATAATACCAGTGATGTGCTGGTGTTAAATGATTATTACGAATCGGATGTAGATGATTATCAAAAAGGGAAAATTGAATATCTATTTAATAAACTCGAAGAGGGTGATCATCAGCTTAAACTTAAAGTATGGGATGTTTATAATAATTCGTCTGAAGAGTTGCTGGATTTTATCGTTGCCGAATCGGAAAACCTGGCTATCAAAAATTTACTCAACTACCCCAACCCCTTTACCGAACAAACTGCTTTCTATTTTGATCACAACCGCCCCAATGAAATGCTGGAAACGATGATACAGGTTTTTACCGTTACCGGTAAGTTGGTAAAAACAATCCATGCTACAATAAATTCCAATGGATTCCGTTCTGATCCTATAGTTTGGGATGGGCTGGATGATTTTGGTGATCGGTTGGGCCGTGGAGTCTATATTTACCAGTTAAAAATAAAAACACCAAGCGGAGAAACTGTAACAAAAATTGAAAAGCTTGTACTACTAAAATAAATTGATTAATAAATTTTATATTTGCAAACCTCAACTTAAAAGAACTAATTAAAAAATACTGATAACCGTTTTAAAATAACCTTGGACAAAATTACATTCGAATGAAAAAATTGATTTTATGGGGAAGCCTGCTGATGTTTTTATCAACTACAGGCTATGCACAGAATGATAACGAAATTACAGAAAGAGACCTGGTAGGTTCCAATAATCCTTTAGAATATTCAGCCTCGTTTTTAACCATCGCACCCGATTCACGTGCCGGTGCAATGGGGGATGTGGGAGTAGCCACCTCGCCCGATTACAACTCCATGCACTGGAATCCTGCAAAATATGCTTTTATCGACAGCGATATGGGCGTTGCTGCTTCGTATACTCCCTGGTTAAGAAATTTAGTAAATGACATTAACCTGGGCTATGTATCCTTCTATAAAAAAATTGACAAGGTCCAGACCTTCGCAGCCACCATGCTTTATTTCGACCTTGGGGATATTCAGTTTACCAGCGAAACCGGTGAATATAACGGACAACATTCACCCTACGAATTATCTATTGATGTAGCCTATGCCAGAAGTTTCTCAGAGAAAATTTCAGGGGGTATTGCTTTTCGTTATATCCGTTCGGATATTACCGGAGGCGCACTGGTTGGCGATATGGAAACCAAAGCAGGAAACGCAGTGGCTGCAGACATCTCGATGTATTATGTTAACGATGACCTGAAACTTAACAACCAGGATGCTACCTGGTCTGCAGGAATCAACATCTCGAATATCGGATCAAAAATATCCTATACCGAAATTGCCAAAGACTTTTTACCGGCTAACCTAAAAATTGGTACCGCTTTAGCATACGATATCGATGATTATAACTCGCTGACTATTGCCTTTGACCTGAATAAGTTTCTGGTTCCTACTCCCCCCGAGTATTTGAATGACAGCATCCTCTTTGGAAAAAGTCCGGATGTGTCCGTTGCCGAAGGGATGATTCAATCCTTTTATGACGCCCCCGGAGGATGGGAAGAAGAATTGCATGAACTGAAATATAATGTTGGGGCCGAATATTGGTATGCTAACCAGTTTGCAGTCCGTGCCGGATATTTTCACGAACATCAAACCAAAGGAAACAGAAAATATTTTACAGTAGGTGCCGGATTAAGGTTAAATGTTTTCACCATTGATTTTTCTTATCTTATCCCGCTTAAACAAAATAACCCCCTGGCAAACACGGTTCGGTTTACCCTGGGATTGGATTTTCAGGCATTTAGAGAACAACAAAATAATTAATCCCATGAATTTTCGCATTGGTTACGGTTATGATGTACACCGCCTGGAAGAAGGCCGCAAATTAACCCTTGGAGGAATCCATATCCCCCATCCTAAAGGCTGTGCTGCCCACTCCGACGGGGATGTATTGATTCATGCAATCTGTGATGCACTCTTAGGGGCTGCCGCCCTCCGCGATATCGGATTTCACTTCCCTGATAATGATCCACAATATCATAACATCGATAGTAAAATTTTATTAAAAAAAACAATACAAATCCTGGCAAAGCATGGCTACTCCCTGGTAAATATCGATTCAACCATCTGTTTACAAAGTCCTAAGATTAAGCAATATATCCCCGCCATGATTTCAACCCTGGCCAGGACCCTTTCCGTGGATGAAAATAAATTATCGGTCAAGGCCACAACTACTGAAAAGTTGGGTTTTGTTGGTGAAGAAAAAGGAGTCGCGGCACATGCCACGGTTCTTATTGAAAGGACATCCTGATACATCGTTTTTATTATTCCCAATTTTTTTATATCTTTCCGTTGTACAACATTTTGATAAAATTCAATTAATCAATTAGTTATATCAAAATAAGAAAGCATAAAACCCATGAAAAAAACAATTGTACTGGGTGCAAGCCCTAATCCTATAAGATTCTCCCATAAAGCAGTTAAGAGTTTAATCAGACATGGCCACGAAGTTATCCCCATAGGTATCCGTGAGGGAGATATTATGTGGCAGGAAATTATTGTTGGCAAACCTAAAATTAAAGATGTACATACGGTTACGATCTACTTAAATCCTCGAAATCAAAAAGAATATTACGATTATATTTTAAGCCTTAACCCTAAACGGATTATTTTTAATCCGGGCTCTGAGAACCAGGAACTTGTTGAGCTGGCGATGAAAAACGATATCGAAGTATGTATTGCATGTACCCTGATCATGTTAAACAATAACCATTACTAATGATAAAAAACATTACCAGTCTTGATCAGTTAGCGACGGCCAGGAATCAGAAAGGTTGTTTGGTCTATTTTTCGCACGACAAGTGCAATGTGTGTAAAGTATTAAAACCTAAAGTTCATCAATTACTTAATGAATATTTTCCTCACCTGGAGATGTATTATTGCGATACCGAACATTACCCTCAAATTGCAGCTCAAAATTCGATTTTTACCGTACCTACCCTGATCATTTTTTTTGATGGAAAAGAGTTCTTCCGCAAAAGCAGAAATATCGGGCTTGAAGAATTAAAAAATGAACTTAAACGCCCTTATTCCTTAATGTTTGAATAAGTTTATACCTGGTCATCATTAATTTCACATCGCTCGAAGGGTAGTTTTTTACAACAAATATTTGTACCTTTCTTTCACCTAAATTAACATGAGGTGATTGTGAAATATGAAAAAATATTTTACAAATATTTTTAAACGCATTCAACCGAAACAAAAAAAGAATATTCCGGGAGTACCACCCGATACTCCATCGTGGATACAAGACTTTTTACTGGAGTTGGGTGGATTAAGCCGTTTCACTGCTGGTTTTTTCAGGGAACTATTTAGCTATCCATTCGAAATCAAGGAGTTTATCAGACAATCTTCCCGGATGGGATTAAGCACCTTACCTTTAATCAGTATTACTGCATTTATCATGGGGTTGGTACTTACCCTCCAGTCGCGACCGGTATTGGTTGATTTTGGGGCCGAATCATGGCTTCCCGGCATGGTCTCAGTATCCATTGTCAGGGAAATTGGGCCGGTAATTACAGCTTTAATCTGCGCCGGTAAGATAGGCTCAGGCATTGGAGCAGAACTGGGCTCTATGAGGGTAACCGAGCAGATTGATGCCATGGAAGTCTCCGGGACCAATCCTATAAAATATCTGGTGGTTACCCGTGTTTTGGCTACTACCTTTATGATCCCTATCCTGGTTTTTTATTCGGATGCAATCTCTTTTTACGGCTCATATGTAGCTGTAAATATGCATGGATTCATCTCGTTAAAACTTTTTATTACCCAGGCATTTGATCCCCTGCACTATTTCGATATTATTCCGGCAACCATAAAAACATTTTTCTTTGGATTTGCAATCGGGATTATCGGATGTTATAAAGGCTATTACTCCAACAACGGAACCGAAGGTGTCGGCCGGGCTGCAAACTCTGCCGTGGTGATATCATCACTGGTTATTTTTATTATTGATTTAATAGCTGTTCAGCTATCGGAAATCATACACATTTTTTCAATTTAACATGGAAAACAATCCAAACATACGAAATAACAGCACAAATAACGATGTCATAGTAATTGAACATCTGCAGAAATCTTTTGACGGAAAGATGATTTTAAAAGATATTAATCTGCGGGTAAAAAAAAGTGAAAATGTGGTTATCCTTGGCAAGTCCGGAATAGGTAAATCGGTCCTGATAAAATGTCTCGTAGGACTAATCGAACCGGATCAGGGATCCGTAAAAGTATTCGGTAAAGAAGTCCCTCTAATGAATCGCAAAGAATTAAATGAAGTACGCACAAGGGTGGGATTCATTTTTCAAAACAATGCACTCTACGATTCGCTCAGTGTGCGTGAAAACCTTGAATTTCCTTTACGAAGAAATAAAATCATTACCGACAAACAGGAAATTGAACACCTGGTATATGAAGCCCTCGAAAACGTTGGTTTAACTGATGCTATCGACAAAATGCCCGCCGAGCTTTCCGGGGGAATGCAGAAAAGGATAGGACTGGCACGAACGCTTATTCTAAAACCGGAAATAATTCTTTACGACGAACCTACGACCGGTTTGGATCCTCTTACATCCCGGGAAATTACGAAGTTAATTAATACCATTCAAAATAAATACAACGCATCATCTATCATTATTACGCATGACCTTGAATGTGCAAAAAGAACTTCGAACCGGATACTGATTCTTCAGGATGGTGTTTTTTATGCCGAAGGAAGCTTTCACGAGCTGAAAAGTAACGATGACCCATTGGTCAAAGCTTTTTTTGTAACCGTCTAAAATCTGTAAACTATGAGAAATACAAGAAAAAATAATATTCAACTAGGCATGTTTGTTGGGATAGGTGCCCTAATCTTTATCCTGGCCATCTATTATATCGGTAACCAAAGCAATATCTTCGGACGTAACTTTACCATCAGCGGGGTATTTAATGACATCAGCGGTTTAAAAGTAGGTAATGATGTCCGTTTTTCCGGAATCAATATCGGAACTGTCTCTAAAGTGGAGATTATTAATGATTCACTGGTAAGGGTTGACCTCTCCGTACAGAATGATGTAAGAAAATTTATCCGGAAAGATTCAAAAATGGAAATTGGGTCCGAAGGACTTATGGGAAATAAAATTGTAAACATCTATAGCGGAAGCAGTCACGAACAGATTGTTGAAAGCGGAGATTACCTGGAAACCATCGAAGTGGTAAATATTGATAATATATTAAAACAAATTAATACATCGAGTCAGAATACAACCAGGATCACCGAGAATATTGCTGAAATTACCGACAAAATAAACCGTGGCGAAGGAATTTTCGGAAAAATATTTGCCGACGAAGATTTCTCCAAGAACCTAAGCTCAATAGCCAAAAATACTGCTAATTTAACCAAAAACTTTGCCTCAATTACAGAAAAAATAAATCAGGAAAAAGGAACCATTGGCTTGCTTTTATCCGATACCACCCTTGCCAAAGAAGTTGAAAAAGCTGGAATAAACCTAAAGACATCAACGGATAACCTGGTAACAATTACCGATCAGGTAAAGAAGGGACAGGGATTATTTGGCGAAATTTTTACCGACACAACTTTTACCAGCTCGTTAAGCAAATCGGGAAAGAACCTTGCTTATACCACCGAGCGAACCAAAACAATAACAGACAACCTGGAAAAACTTACATTACAGGTTAACGAAGGCCAGGGATTAATATCCAAATTACTCTTTGATACGGCGTTTGCCGATAGTGTTCAAATTACGGTAAGCAGTATCAATAAAAGTGCAGAAGAGATAGAAGAAGCAGCAGGAGTTATTAAACGTAACTGGTTGTTAAGGTTGTTCTCAAAAAAGGAGAAGAAAAAATAAACTCAGGCTCAACAATCTTTAAAAATAGCTAAACCCTTCGAGGCACAATTATCTTTTAGTGCCTCGAAGAGAAGTGCTATCCAGGTTAGAATAGCTGATCCAGCATTTGATCATCAGCAATATTAGGTATGGTAACTTTTAATTGGGGTGTGCGTTCCATTTCTCTTTTCATCGCAAAAATTGCCCCGTCGTTTCTTGCCCAACTCCTTCGGGCTATTCCATTGTTAACATCCCAATGCAACATCAATTTCAATCGACGGGAAGCATCATCGCTGCCATCCAGCACCATACCGAATCCGCCATTGATTACTTCGCCCCAACCAACACCACCACCATTATGAATGGATACCCAGGTTGCGCCGCGAAATGAATCGCCAATGACATTCTGAATAGCCATGTCGGCTGTAAATTGTGATCCATCATAGATGTTGGAGGTTTCACGGAAAGGAGAATCCGTTCCGGACACATCATGATGATCCCGCCCCAATACCACCGGAGCAGAGATTTTTCCTTCCTTAATAGCCTGGTTAAAAGCTTCGGCAATTTTGATACGTCCTTCGGCATCGGCATATAAAATCCGGGCCTGCGAACCGACAACCAGCTTGTTCTCTTTTGCTCCCTGGATCCAACGAATATTATCCTTCATCTGTTGGGTGATTTCCGGGGGTGCTGAGGCTGCAATCTCCTCCAATACCTGCATTGCAATTTTATCGGTAGTTTCTAAATCCTCAGGATCAGAGGAGGTACACACCCAACGGAAAGGTCCAAAACCATAATCAAAACACATCGGTCCCATAATATCCTGGACATAGGATGGATATTTAAACTTTCCGTCCTGTTTCAATATATCGGCTCCGGCCCGGCTCGATTCTAATAAAAATGCATTTCCATAATCGAAGAAATACATCCCTTTGGCAGAAAGTTTATTGATTGCGGCAACCTGTCTTTTTAAGGAGTCTTTCACATGGTTTTTAAATTCCTCCGGATTTTCGGCCATCATCCTGTTCGATTCCTCGTAGGTTAAACCAGCAGGGTAATAACCTCCGGCCCAGGGATTATGCAACGAAGTCTGATCGGATCCCAGGTCAACCGGGATATCTCTTTCCACTAAACGTTCCCATAAGTCGACAATATTACCCAGGAAAGCAATAGAGTGTGCTTTCTGAAGTTTCTTGTACTCCAAGGCCATATCAATGGCCTGGTCAACATCCTCTGTGATCTCATCAACCCAACCCTGTTCGTGGCGTTTATGGGCTGCCTTGGGGTTCACTTCGGCTGTAATGCTTACTACGCCGGCGATATTGCTTGCCTTTGGCTGGGCGCCGCTCATCCCGCCCAAACCGGCAGTAACAAAAATCTTTCCTTCCAGGGCTTCGCCGGGTTTACTTATTTTACGTCCTGCGTTTAATACCGTGATGGTTGTTCCATGAACAATCCCCTGAGGGCCGATATACATAAATGAGCCGGCGGTCATCTGCCCATACTGGGTTACTCCCAGCGCATTAAACCGTTCCCAGTCGTCGGGCTTTGAATAATTCGGAATCATCATTCCATTGGTTACCACTACCCGGGGAGCATCTTTGTGCGACGGAAACAATCCCATGGGGTGGCCTGAATAAAGCACCAACGTTTGCTCATCTGTCATCTCGGCCAGGTATTTCATGGTTAAAAGATACTGGGCCCAGTTCTGAAAAACGGCTCCATTTCCACCATAGGTAATCAATTCATGCGGATGCTGAGCCACAGCATAATCCAGATTATTACTTAACATAAGCATAATGGCTGCTGCCTGTTTACTTTTTGCCGGGAAATCATCAATGGATCGTGCATATATCTTATAATCGGGGCGAAAACGATACATATAAATACGCCCGTACTTTTCCAGCTCTTCGGCAAATTCCCTGGCCAATACCGCATGATGTTTCTGGTCAAAATAACGTAAGGCATTTTTTACTGCCAGTATTTTTTCTTCCCTGCTTAAAATTTCTTTGCGCCTGGGCGCATGATTTATTTCTGGATCATAGGGTTTTCGCTCAGGCAATTCATCCGGAATTCCCTGCAATACAAACCGTTGAAAATCTTCTCTATTCATTATAGGTATCTTTTTATTGATTGTTTAGGATAATATTTTTATTGGATTACAAAATTACAAATTAAGATTTTACGAAGAAAGATAAATATCATGATATGGCAAAAGAACATGACAAAATTACTGAAACAATCCTTAGCATGTTTTTTGTGGGATTTGACTTTATCAAAAACAATTATAACTTTAAAAATTCTAACAAAAAAATAACAAAATGAAAAAAAAGTGGATTACCCTTATTGTAATTGCTGTGATAGCAATTTTCATCTACTCATCAATAAAAGGAACCTATAACAGAATGGTTGCCCTGGATGAGAATGTAACCTCTCAATGGGCACAGGTAGAAAATGTATATCAGCGCAGGGCGGATCTTATTCCCAACCTGGTAAATACTGTAAAAGGATATGCTGAACATGAGCAGGAAACTTTTACCGAAGTCATTGAAGCGCGATCTAAAGCGACATCAACAACCATTGATGCAGGAAATCTGACTCCTGAAAAAATCCAGGCGTTTCAGCAGGCACAGGGAAACTTAAGTTCGGCCTTATCGAAGTTAATGGTTGTTGTTGAACGTTATCCCGACCTCAAAGCTAACCAAAACTTTCTGGAACTACAGGCACAACTGGAGGGTACTGAAAACAGGATAACTGTTGAACGGCAGAAATTTAACCAGTCGGCTCAGCAGTTTAACACCTATATTAAACAGTTTCCAAAAAATATTTATGCCAACATGTTTGACTTTGAACCAAAAGCTTATTTCAAAGCTGACGAATCGGCGAGTGAAGCACCTAAAGTAGAATTTTAATGATGAAAGCAGCTGATTTTTTTACCCGTGAACAAAAACAACAGATTACCGATGCCATTAAAAATGCAGAATTAAATACATCGGGAGAGATTAGAGTTCATGTAGAAATGGACTGTAATGAAGATGTTTTAGACCGTGCCGCTTTTTGGTTTGAAAAACTAAAAATGCATAAAACCGAACTACGAAACGGAGTCCTCTTTTACCTGTCGATCAACGACCGGAAATTTGCTATTTTGGGTGATGCAGGAATCAATGCCGTAACCCCTGAAAATTTCTGGGACGAAATTAAAGAAACCGTCATCGGCCACTTTAAACACGAAGCCTATGCCCGGGGATTAAGCGATGGGATTGAAATGGCCGGAAAAGCTTTACAGGAGCACTTTCCTTATCAGAAAGATGATATTAATGAATTATCAAACGATATTTCGTTTGGAAAAAAGAATTAACCATGCAACAACTAAAGAATACTTTACTCATCATACTATTTGCAATGATCGGCTTACAGGGGTATGCGCAGGAATTTCCGGAGCGATCAAACCGTATTGTAAATGATTATGCACAGTTTTTATCAGTAAACGAGCAAAATGCGCTGGAACAGAAACTGGTTCAATTCAACAACCAAACATCAACACAGATTGCCATTGCCATCGTTCCCGACCTTCAGGGTTACGATGCAGCATCCTATGCCTTTGAGCTTGGCGAACGGTGGGGAATTGGACAAAAAGGCAAAAATAACGGGATCCTCATCCTGGTAAAACCCAATACCCAAAGTTCAAAGGGGGAAGTATTTATTGCCACCGGATATGGAGTGGAAGGGGCTGTCCCCGATGCCATTGCTAAAAGAATTGTTGAACACGAGATCATACCCAACTTTAAACAGGGTCAGTATTACAAAGGGTTAGACCAGGCGGTAAATACGATTATCGGCTTAACCAAGGGTGAATTTACAGCCGACCAGTACCGTAAACAAACCGGGGGAAATGTAGGCTCTGCCATTCCGATGGTCATCATTTTCATCCTGGTTATTCTATTCTCCGTCATAGGAAGAGCCCGCAGGGCCCGTCATTATGCCGTAGGCCATAATGTACCCTTTTGGATTGCCCTGGGGATGTTAAGTTCTTCGGGCAGAAGCCACGGTGGCAGCTTTGGAAGTTTTTCGTCGGGCTCGGGAAGCTTTGGCGGATTTAGCGGCGGTGGAGGATTCAGCGGATTCGGCGGAGGCAGTTTTGGCGGCGGAGGTGCCGGAGGAAGCTGGTAATACGCCCCATTATATCATATATAAAAAAAGGTACCCTTTACGGATACCTTTTTTTTATTGCTTAATCAATTGTTTCTCTATTGTTTAAATTCTTCTTCCATGTCAGGGTCAACCAATATTCTCCCACAGTATTCACAAACAATAATTTTCTTCCGTGAACGAACATCCAATTGACGCTGAGGGGGAATCTTATTAAAACATCCTCCACAGGCATCACGCTGAACAGTTACTACCGCTAATCCATTTCGTGCATTGCCACGAATCTTTTTATAGGCATTTAACAACCGGTCTTCAATGATCTCCTGGATGGAAACTGATTTATTCTCTAACTCCTCTTCTTCTTTCTGGGTTTCTGATACAATAGAGTTTAATTCCGTTTTCTTGGCTTCCAGATCATTTTCACGGTCTTCCAGAATGTCCCTGGATTCTTTGATCACTTCGTTCTTTTCTTCAATCTTTGCCGTGTATTCTTTAATTCGTTTTTCGCAAAGTTCAATCTCCAGCGTTTGGTATTCAATCTCTTTTGCCAAAGAATCAAATTCACGATTATTTCGTACATTGTTCTGTTGTTCAGAATATTTTTTAATTAAAGCCTGCGCTTCCTTGATTTCATTTTTTTTATGAACAATTGAATCATTCAGTTTTTCCAGATCTTCATCATAATTCTGAATACGCGTTTGTAATCCTTCAATCTCGTCTTCCAAATCCTGAACTTCAAGGGGTAATTCACCACGCAAACGTTTAATATCATCAATTTTAGAATCTACAAGTTGTAACTCAAATAATGCCTTTAGTTTCTCCTCAACAGTTAGATCTTTGGTTTCCTTTACTTTAGCCATATTTAAAAATAATTTATCGGATTTGAATTTATTTCTGTCAAATAAACTGCAAATTTAGGGAATTTTTTAATAAGTAATTCATAAAAAAGCTCTTTTGTAACCTGTTCCGATTCAAAATGTCCAATATCGGCAATGATAATCTTATTTTCAGCATCGAAAAACTGATGATATTTAAAATCTGCAGAGATAAACACATCGGCTTTCTGCTTTATGGCTTCGTTTAACAGGAAACTACCACTTCCTCCGCAAATTGCAATTTTTTGAACCGGTCGGTTTAAAAATCGGGTATGCCGGATACATTGAGCATTAAATATTTTTTTAACCTCCTGCAGCAGCTCCTGAGCCGGGATCTCCTTTTCCAGTTCACCAATCACCCCTGATCCTGCTTTTTCGAATGTATTTTGAAGATCATAAAGGTCGTAAGCTACTTCTTCGTAGGGATGAACATCTATCAGGGCCTGTAAAATTTTGTTTTTCAAGTGTTTTGGAAAAACGGTCTCTACTCTCATTTCATTTTCGAAATGATCTTCATTTTTATTACCCACATAGGGGTTGGCAGCATCTCCGGCTCTGAACGATCCCACTCCTTGCAGGTTGTAACTGCAGTGGTCATAATCTCCAATATGGCCGGCCCCTGCTTCAAAGATCGCTTTGCGTGTTTGCGCTGCCTGATCAACCGGAACAAAGTAAACCAATTTCATTAAATGATTCTTTAGGGGGGCCAGGATTTTTGTGTGTTGCAGATTTAATTTCCGGGCTATCTTACTGTTTACACCTCCCTGAATATTATCCAGATTAGTATGGGCTGCATAGATAGCTATCTCATTTTTTATTGCTTTAAGGACGATCCGTTCGATATAATTTTTGCCGGTAATTTTCTTCAATCCTGAAAAAATCACCGGATGATGAGCAACAATCAGGTTGGCATTTTTTTGGATCGCTTCATCAATTACTTCTTCTGTTACATCTACGGTAACCAGCACTCCTGATGCTTCAAGTTCCTGGTTTCCCAGGATCAATCCGGCATTATCATAATCTTCCTGAAAAGACAAAGGAGCAAAGGATTCGATTGAAGAAATGATTTCACGAATTTTCATAGAAAATTATTTTAAAAAAGAATTAAAAATCCTCGCGTATTTCCAGCAACATCGATCTTATTTTCTTCAGGGATTTCACTGCCTCGAAGTTTTGAGCGGTTCCCTCTTTATTCTCCTTAAGTTTCTTTTGGGCTCCCTTGAGTGTTAATCCCAATTCTTTTACCAGGTAATAAATCATATGGAAATTTTCAATATCCTCAACCGTAAAAAATCTGTTTCCTTTTTTATTTTTTCGGGGTTTAATAATATCAAATTCTTTTTCCCAGTATCTAATCAGCGATGGTTTAACATTAAACATTTCGGCTACTTCACCAATACTGTAATAAAGTTTTTCTACTTTTTTCTCTTTATACGGCATACCATTCAATTTAATAAATGTAAATCATCCTTACATTTAGTTCAATAAAATTAAAAAATAATCTGAAACAAACAAAGTTAATTTTCTATTCCAAGACAATATAAGTAACCATCACGTGAAGCTATATAAATCTTTTGGTTATATACGATAGGGGTTGATTCAAAAGATCCGGGTTTTCGGTCCAATAAAACAAAATTATTATGCTCATCGTATTCAAAAAGGTAAATCCCCCAGTAGGTGGCAACAATAAGTTTATCGTCAACAAAAACAGGGGTAGAGATGGAGGGTCCTGTATGGTATTGAAAAACCAACCGAGGTTTGTTGTGCAGTGTTAAACTATCGGGGCCTAAGACTTTTCCCGCAGAGTCTGTTTGTTGATGGTTGACCACATATAATTGTTCATCGATTCCTACAAAAGCTGCCAGGTGGTTTTGATCCGGTTGAATATAATGATCATTAATCCCTACCGAACCGATAACTCCTCCCTCCCATCCGGCAAAATCATTATTTCCCGTGGGGAAATACCAAACGACAGCCTCTTCCGGATCCCGTGACGGATTAAGTTTAAATATCCCTCCCGGCCCTTTGATATATTGCTTCTCAACAGACACTAAAATCTTCTGGTCAGAGGTAACAATGGTAGAACCATCCATATCAGAGCCAATATAAAAATCCCAGTCAATGCTACGGGTCGATAGGTTATACCCAAACACATGTCCTGATCCCGAAGCCACATATATTCTGTCATTTAACAAAGCGGGAGAGGACTCTGTTACTACATTGTATTTATGCTTCGAAACATCCTCCGGGGTATACAATTTAATTTCCTGGAATATTTCAGGTTGTAACATGCCATCCTTCATCCGGGCCTTCCGGTGGTCGGGGTTAAATACAGTAAACAGGGAATTTTCCAGACCAATATAAACAGTATCATTTAATATTAGTGCTGAACCATCCACATCCCTGGAATAGCTGTGAGTCCACTTTTGATCCATACGCCATAACTCTTTCCCTGTGAAATACGAAATTGCCCGATAGCTGGGGACATGTTTGGCATCGAGATAATTTCCTGTTCCAAGCCTGCTTCCTTGCAGGATAACTAAAGCATTTTCAGGCTTGTCAGGTGACTTATTAACCCAGATTGTTCCGGTCCCTTTAATTACATCATCAAAGGCATATTGCCAGACCAGTTCACCCGTTTGTGCATCTATTTTTTTCAGGTGATGATCATAGGCTCCCTGGATTAAAAAAAGTTTGTTATTCTCCTGAACCAATAAGGGTTGACCAGTCCAACCGGCTCCAGCCCATTCTTTGGTTCCTATATTTCTGGAAATTACCGTTTCTCCTTTCCCCAGATAATGTTTCCAGACTACATCAAGCTTATCGGGAGGATTTTCGCCATAATAGTTCCTTTGCCAGTTTCCTAAGAAACTCTTAATGATAGGAAATACTAACGAATCTGCTCCAGCCTGCTCTTCCAGGCAATCACCTTCTTGGAAATGCTCCTGAATTACGCTGATTGTATCTTCCTGGGCATTGAGATAAAAAAAATTCCCTGTAAAAAGGGAAAATATAATCACTGACAGCACTTTAGGCATAAAAAAATATCTTTAATCGAAGGATTGACCACTATTTGTTGAGATAAAAATCATCTTATCAAACTCTTCGGGAGTTAAATCATTAAAATAATAATGTACCGGATTTACCTTTTTGTTATTTTTAAAAACTTCATAATGCAGATGTGGTGCCGTAGAGGTTCCGGTAGAACCAACAAAACCGATCACATCTCCCCGTTTAACTTTCTGTCCCCTTTTTACACTAAACCCATCTAGATGAGCATACAGGGTTTTATAGCCAAATCCATGATTGATAATCACACGTTTTCCATATCCACGTAATGAGTTTTCGACAATTTCAACCACACCATCCCCGGTGGCATATATCTCGGTTCCAGTAGGAGCTGTAAAATCCATTCCATAATGAAATTTCCGGATTTTGTAGATCGGATGAATTCGCCATCCCCATCCGGAGGCTGTACGGGTTAAGTCTTTATTAGAAATTGGCATGATGGCAGGGATGCTGGCAATCATCTCCTCTTTATTCTTAGCCAGCTCAATCAGATTATCGTAGGATTTGGACTGAACATATAACTTTTTGGTAATTTTATCCAATCGTTGGGCAGTTTGAATAACCAGGTCGGAATTATCGTACCCCTGTAAATCAACATAACGGTTAGCACCTCCGTATCCAGCCGATCGTACAGATGGGGGAATCGGTTCGGTTTCAAAAATCACACGATATATATTATCATCCCGCTTCTGAAGGTCTGAAAGGGTTTTCTCAACCAATTCAAACTGATTGTTTAAAATTTCATACTGCGTTAACAACTGCTGATTTTCTCGCTTCAATCCCTTTTCTTTAGGAGTATCAAAAAAAATTGAGAATAATATATTATAAATTATCGCTATAAGGATGGTTGCTGCAAAATAAGCCAGAAAACGATAAAATTTCTGCTTGGGGGTGAGAATAATTTTATCGTAAGTTAAAGATTGATGATCAAACTTATATTTGACTTTTGCCATAAGCATAGAAACTTTACGGTTCAAATATAAGGATTTATTTTAAAATATTAATCCATCGGAGTTCTTCTTTTTGAATAAGTAGCAATCATCAAATCGTATTGTTCGGGAGTAAGATCATTAAAATAATAATTAATAGGATCTACCGGTTGGTTATTTAACCGTACTTCATAATGCAAATGTGCTCCTGTCGAACGGCCGGTATTTCCCAGGGTACCAATAACATCACCACGGGTCACCTGTGCTCCTTCTTTAACTTTGATGTCCTTTAAATGTGCATAAATGGTTTCGTACCCATAGCCATGATCAATGGTTACCCGGTTTCCATATCCATAAAATGAATACCCAGCTTCAACAACAACACCATCGCCGGTAGCAAATATATCAGCCCCTTCGGGACCTGTAAAATCCATTCCATGATGCATGGTCCGCTTGCCGGTAAAAGGGTCATTCCGTGAGCCAAAATAATCACTAATCCGGTTAAAATCTTTTAAAGCAATGGGCTGAATCGCTGGAATGGCTGCCAGCATCTTCTCTTTATTGCGGGCATATTCAATCACCTTATCAAAGGATTTGGTTTGAACATATAATTTTTTGGAAAGAACATCTAACTTTTTGTAGGTATTAATCAATATTTCAGCGTTATCATAACTCTCAAATTCGGCATATCGATTAACACCTCCAAAACCGGCCTCCCTTACTGTAGTTGGGATTGGTTCCAGTTCAAAAATCGTTCGGTAAACATAATCATCCCGGTGTTCTATGTCGGCAATAATCTGATTGAATTCGGCAATTTGTGCATTAAGGATATCATATTTGGATAAGATCGTGTTCTGCTCTTCCGCGAGCATGGCTACTTTAGGTGTTTGAAAATAAGAGGAATAGATTAAATTAAGCACTAAAGCCGAAGTACCGGTAACCAGTAAAAAAAGAAGAAATCTAATAATAATTTGCTTCCGAACTAACTTAACTTTTTTAAAGGTGAGAGATTTAGAATCAAACTGATATTTGACCTTAAGCATAATTTAATGACTATAAAATTTATATTAAATACTAAAAAAAACACAACGTTAGCGACAAATCTAACTTAAAAAAATTAATTTTACAACCCCTGATAATAAAAATAAAATTTATTTTCTTATTGAATTAAGGAGTTTTAACTGTTTTTAATATAGATTTTTATGAATTCGAAAGAAATTAGAAACACTTTTTTACAATTTTTTGAAAGCAAAAAACATACTGTAGTCCCCTCTGCACCAATGGTTATCAAGGACGACCCCACCCTGATGTTTACCAATGCGGGGATGAATCAGTTTAAAGATATATTCCTGGGAAACAAACAAGCCAGGTACTCAAGGGTTGCAGATTCTCAAAAATGCTTAAGAGTGTCGGGCAAACATAATGACCTGGAAGAAGTAGGCCATGACACCTATCATCATACGATGTTTGAGATGTTGGGAAATTGGTCGTTGGGAGACCCTGCCCAACCGGCAGGTGGATATTTTAAGAAGGAAGCCATTGAATGGGCCTATGAATTTTTGGTTGATCAAATGAAGATTAATCCCGAAAAATTATATGTCACTGTTTTTGAAGGAAGTAAAGAAGACGGATTGGATCTGGATACCGAAGCCAAAGAGCATTGGAAAAATTTTCTTCCTGAACAAAGAATTCTCAACGGATCGAAGCATGATAATTTCTGGGAAATGGGAGATACCGGACCTTGTGGACCTTGCTCAGAAATCCATATTGACCTGCGAAGTGATGAAGAACGGCAAAAGGTTCCCGGGGAGAAACTGGTAAATCAAGACCATCCGTTAGTGATCGAAATATGGAACCTGGTATTTATTCAGTATAACAGAAAAGCAAACGGCTCCCTGGAGCTATTACCGCAAAAGCATGTGGACACCGGGATGGGCTTTGAACGTTTATGCATGGTTTTACAGGGGAAACAATCCAACTACGATACCGATATTTTTCAGCCCATTATTCAATCGATTGCCAAAGCCTCAGGAAAGCCCTATGGTGAAAATCATCAGGCGGATATAGCCATGCGCGTAATTGCTGACCACCTGCGGGCCATAAGTTTCTCTATTGCCGATGGACAACTCCCCTCGAATGTTAAAGCCGGATATGTAATCCGAAGAATCTTGCGAAGAGCTGTAAGGTATGGGTATACTTTCCTGGATCTTAAAGATCCGTTCATGTATAAATTGCTTCCGGGACTGATCAAAATTCTTGGAGATGCTTATCCTGAACTTAAAACACAACAGGAGCTGATCGAAAAAGTCATTCGTAAGGAAGAAGCTTCCTTTTTAAAGACTCTTGAAACGGGCATTCGATTATTGGATAAAATCATAAAAAATATAACAGAAAAAAAATATAATGTTATTCCAGGGAAAGTAGCTTTCGAGCTTTACGACACCTATGGATTTCCCCTGGACCTCACCGAGCTGATTGCCAGGGAGCATAAACTGGCTGTAAATAAAAAAGAGTTTGAAGAAGAAATGGAATCACAAAAAAATCGGTCGCGAAGTGCTTCAGCCTTAACTACCGACGACTGGGTTGAGCTATATAAAGACGAAGTAGAGGAATTTGTTGGATATGATTATCTCCAAACAGAGGTAAAAATCACCCGCTACCGGAAAGTAAAACAGAAAAACAAGGAATTTTACCAGTTAATTTTCAACCTTTCCCCTTTCTATGCCGAAAGCGGGGGTCAGGTTGGGGATACAGGTTATATTGAGGCGAATGGTGAAAAGGTTCCGATCATTAATACCATTAAAGAGAACAACCTCAATGTACATATTACACCCAAACTCCCTGTCGATCCGAAAGCAACCTTTAAAGCGGTCGTTAATACCAAAGAAAGAGTTTCTACGGCCAATAATCATACCGCCACTCACCTGCTGCATTATGCCTTACGCAAGGTATTGGGCAACCATGTGGAACAAAAAGGTTCACTGGTACATCCTGATTATTTACGCTTTGACTTTAGTCATTTTCAGAAGCTCACGGAGGAGCAATTAATGGAAATCGAACATCTTGTAAATGAAAAAATACGTGAAAACATTGAAATTGAAGAACACCGAAACATCCCCATGGATGCCGCTTCAGAGATGGGGGCCCTTGCCCTGTTCGGAGAAAAATACGGGGATACTGTGCGTGTAATAAAATTTGATGATTCTATAGAGCTTTGTGGCGGAACCCATGTGAATAATACCGGACAAATCGGAATTTTTAAAATCCTTGGTGAAAGTTCAGTCGCAGCCGGTATCCGGAGAATAGAGGCAATAACCGGAGAAAAAGTGGTTGAATATGTATTTGAACAGGTTAATGAACTCAACGAGATTAAAAGCCTGTTAAAAAATCCGAAAAAACCTGTCGAAAGTGTTCAGAACCTGATAAACGAAGTAACCAACCTGAATAAACAGATCGAAGAAATGGTGAACCAGCAGGCCCAGGCGGTAAAAAATCATTTAAAAGAGCAAATCGAGATTATCCATGGAATCCGTTTTATTGGATCAATCGTAAGTTTAAGTTCTGCCTCAGCTATAAAAGACATTGCTTTTCAACTTAAAAATGAAGTGGAAAACCTGGTCCTGGCACTTGGAGCCGAGATCAATGGAAAAGCCAATTTATCCATTATGATCTCGGAAAACCTGGTAAAAGAAAAAAACTGGAATGCATCCCGGATTATCCGTGAAGTAGCCAAGGAAATCCAGGGAGGTGGCGGCGGACAACCATTCTATGCCACTGCCGGGGGTAAAAATCCCGCCGGCCTTGAAAAGGCCATTGAGAACATAAAATCATACCTTAACTAAGGCCTTAAATTTAAAATAACAAACAAAAAAGTGAGGCGTATTTATCCCTCACTTTTTTATTTTTAGTGCCCTCTGCCTTATTCTACCAGGTTTGAAGGAACCTGGGGAGTAGAAATAAGATATTCGAACGTTTCCCAACGATCTTCTGCTGACTCACCTCCTTTCTCCTCCATATAAGCTTTTACCATATCCAGTCCAACATTATAGTTGATAACATACGAACGGTAGGTTTCGATAAATTTTAAACTCTGGGCGGCTCCTCTCCTGTCGCGTAAAGCATATTTTACCAGCCATTCGATCGTCTCTTCCCGCGACATTTCACCGTCGAGATAGGCCTCGGCAGCAGCATTTCGGACATAAGAAATTTCTGAAACCAGGTTTAACACCTGATAATACCTCTCTGCCTGACCAGGATCAAGCCCGGCGAGGGGAAACAACACCTCTTTCTCGAATTTAATTTTTCCGTCGGAAGGAAAAGCCATCTCAATACCATAATTAGCCGTCCCCTCGGCAATTAACGACTGGGGGCTAAACAGTGGATATACGGAATACTCAACCCACCCTTTGCTTTTTACAAGCCTGGACTCAAGCAAACAGGCAAAAACATGATGCCCGGGGTAACCCTCATGGCTTGCCAGGTCAATAGCCCGGTCAATATAGATCGGCAAATCAGTATTAATCTGGATTAAACTAAAATTATTCCCTTTATACCAGTTATATCCCCCCCAGGGTTTATCCGTAACAAATTCTAGTTTAAAGTTCTCATTGGCGGGCAGATCGATATAGTCTAACGTTCTTTTTCGGGCCTCCCGGATAGCAGCATGAAAAACGGTATCGAGCTTTTCTTCCGGAATAATAAATTGCTTCTTAAAAGCTGACAACCTTTCTGTTAGACTGCCCGTTCCGGGCAACAACTGATCCAGCTCGTCAATTAACGACTGAAAATGTTCAACGGTATAGTCGGGGGTTACCACATCATATAATACTTTTGTTTCCTCATCAAAAGAGAAGTTTTTTCCGCTTAGCATCTCAATTCTTCCTTTTACAGCGATTAACTGCTTTTGTAAAAACAGATGACGTAAACGCAGGGATTCATCCAGGGTTTGAGGGGAAATTTTGTTGATTCGACCGAGCAACAAGGAGGACTTTTCCAGAAGAACATCATAGGGAGGATTTGCACTTAATTCCTCACTTAAAGGTTTTGGTTTCCACTCATCCGGTCCATAATAAGCATCTACAAAGTTGGGATCGTACTGCCCTACTTCCAGAACAAGTTTAACATAATCCTCTGCAATAACATTTAAAACAGATTCGGGATTCTCGTTGGTACAGCCAAATAAAAATCCAATCCACAGGAGAACAATAATTTTTTTCATGGTATATTTTTTTATTTTTCCCGTTAAAAATACCAACTTTAACGAATTCTACCCCAATTTTAGTACAAAACTTTTTGCGGGATTTCAACAATTGATCCCTCTTGAATGTTAAACATGAACCCAAAAAAATAAATATTTGTATATTTGAAGCCAACGAATCAATCTTACAGGTTATGGAAATCAATAGGACCTTCGATCTGCTCGACAGATATAATGAATTGTATGCTGATAAAAAGGATGCATTCGCCGGAAAACAAAATGGTGAATGGATAAAATATTCTTCCCGGGATTATATTAATTATGCCCATTGGGTAAGTTGCGGACTTTTAGCCCTGGGATTTAAAAAAGGAGATAAAATAGCTACGATCTCCAACAACCGCCCTGAATGGAATTTCATGGATATGGGCATGGCACAGATAGGGATTATCCATGTCCCGATCTACCCTACGATCGGTCCTGAGGAGTATGACTATATTTTAAATCATTCACAGGTAAAGGCACTCATCTTTTCTTCACAGCTGATCTGGAATAAGATCAACGAGATCGTTGAAAAACAAAATTCCATCGAAAAAGTCTATTCATTCAATCCGATAGATGATATTCCCTCGTGGGAGGAGATTGTAGATGAAGGGAAAAAGCATGAAGCCAAATTCCGGAACCAGGTAAACGAGATAAAATCAGGAATTGATAAAGAGGAGATGGTTACGTTAATTTATACCTCTGGCACAACCGGAAATCCTAAGGGAGTTATGCTTTCGCACAACAACCTGGTAACCAATTTCATCAGCACCTCAAAAGCTCATGGCCTGAGCAAAGATCACCGGACCTTAAGCTTTCTTCCCTTATGTCATGTTTACGAGCGTATGATGAATTACCATTTTCAGTATAAAGGAATCAGTATCTATTATGCTGAAAACCTGGGCACAATAACTACAGATATTAAGGATGTTAAACCTCATATCTTTAACACCGTACCCAGGCTTTTAGAAAAAGTATATGACGGAATTATTGGTAAAGGGAAAAATCTGCCCTATGTAAAAAAACAGATCTTTTTCTGGGCGGTGAACCTGGGATTAAAATATAAACTAACCAGGAAGAACAGGCCTTTTTATAATTCGAAATTAAAAATTGCACGTAAGCTGATCTTCAGTAAATGGAAAGAAGCCCTTGGAGGAGAAGACATGCTGATTGTTTCGGGTGGAGCGGCCCTCCAGGAACGCCTGGCAAAAATTTTCTGGGCCGCCGGAATGCCGGTACTTGAAGGGTATGGTTTAACGGAAACATCGCCTGTAATTGCCGTTAATCATTACACCCCCCTCCGTTGTAAATTTGGAACAGTGGGTCCTGTGCTGGAAAATGTGGAGGTTAAGATTGCCGGGGATGGCGAAATACTTTGTAAAGGACCGAACATCATGCTTGGCTATTATAAAGAACCAGAACTAACCCGGGAAGTCATTGATGACCATGGTTTTTTTCATACCGGGGATATTGGCATGCTCGACGAAGAGGGCTACCTCAAAATTACCGACCGTAAAAAAGAGATGTTTAAAACCTCCGGGGGTAAATATATTGCCCCACAGGTTATTGAAAATAAGCTAAAGGAATCTTTCTTCATTGAGCAGCTCATGGTTATCGGGGAAAATGAGAAGTTTGCCAGTGCTCTAATTTCGCCAAACTTTAAATTTTTACACGACTGGTGTTCTATTCATAAAGTACAGTACAGGGATAACCAGGAACTGGTTCAGCTACCGGAAGTGGTTGCCCGCTACCAGAAGGAAATTAATAAATACAACCAGGAACTGGGCGAAACCGAAAAGATCAAACGATTCAGACTGGTGTGCGAAGAATGGAGTCCACAAACCGGTGAACTTTCGCCTACCCAGAAATTAAAACGGAATGTTGTTTCTGAAAAATATAAGGATATTATTGATGAGATCTATCAGCATGATAAAAAACAACAAAAGAAGAACCGTTTTTTGGTAAGTGATATTACCAGTGGAATTAAAAACGGGATCAGGAACGGAATAAAAAAAACCATAAAAAAAGGATAATTTAGGCAAATACCAATTTATATTTTTATCCGGAAAAGAGTAGCTTTTTTAATTAGGAGCTACTTTTTTTATATCCAACAAACAATCGGGAAGGTTATTAAAGGATCCTTCTAAAATGATTTCATAAGAATCATTGGCTTAAATGATTATATCTACAGGCAGGACTGCCTCCGGCAGTTAAAATATCCGTTGGACAAGACAAAAAAAGCAGCTCCCGGGTTAGGAGCTGCTTTTTTAATTACAAACAGACAAGGTCTGTTGAAGAATATTATTGAATCAGAATCTTAGCAATCTTCATGGATTGTCCGTCATTCAGTCGAATGTAATACAATCCACTAGCTTTATCGCTAATATCGATGGATTCCTGATAGAAACCGCTGGATGTAATCTGTTTTTCATAAACCACCTGACCCTGGATATTAATGATCTCTACGTTGAAAGTTCCTGCTTTACTGGCATTCATTTCGAAAGTAAACAGACCATTACTTGGGTTAGGATACACATTTACCGTTCCAATTTCGTCAATATCATCGATGCCGGTAGTGCTGGCTACAATGTCATCCATTGATCTGGGGTTAATTCTGTAAGCTCCTTTATCAAAATCAACCACACCGGTAATATCATAACTTGCGTCCACATCCAATGTAATATTGGCAAACTCATAGTCTACATTATCACCAATTCTAAAGGTAGTTGTTCCGTCATCATCTGTAGCAGTATAAAAATAATGACCACCTCCTTCGTTCATATCAACATCAGCAGTAATCGTAGCGTTTGTTATTTTTACCAGCTGACCTTCCCAACCTTCTGCAGGATCTGTATCAGCTGCAATAGCATCGCTAATATCGGCACCAGAAATTGCTGACGGACCATAAGGAGTGTTACCTGAGGAAATCAATTCAACTAACACTGGATTTTTAATTTCACTTAAATTGTTGTAAATATCAAGGATCCCAGTAAATAATATTTCGTCACCTACTGCAACCTCTCCTGCAAAATCATAATCATAGATTAAAATTCCATTGTAAGCTCCTTCTGCATCAGCTACCCATACATTATTAAAGGCATCATTGGCAGAAACAATACCTGTAAAGGTGGCCAGGGTATCTTCTTTAATTGTACCATCGGGATTATTGGCATTGGTATTTGCAATAGGCATAATACCAGCATAAAAATCACGACTTGAATTTGCATCGGCAATATTATCAATGGTAAGATCGGCATCAATGGTAGCAGAAGCTCCCGTCAAATGTACCATTTTATCATTTGTTTCATCAATGGTTGCTGAAGAGAAGGTAATATCTGCTGTTCCCGACAAGTTATAATCTGCAGGATCAACACTGGTTAAAGATTTATCATACATTAACTCAATGGCATCATCGCTAATAGAATAGGCTTTAACAATACTTGGAATAATTGCTTCAATATCATCCATGGATCTTGGATTAATTCTGTAAGCTCCATCTTCATAATCGACAACTCCAGTAATATTATAAACAGATCCAACAGAAAGACTGATATCACTTAACTGGTAATTAACATTATCACCAATTCTGAAAGTATCGGTACCGTCACCAACATTCGCAGAATAGAAATAATCAGATGCATCTAATCCTTTGGTAATTTTAGCACCTTCGATAGTTACCAGCTGTCCCTCCCATTGTTCAGCTGGATCAGTGTCTGCAGCGATATCCTGGTTAATAACATCTGCAGTAATAACACTGGGTCCATAGGGAGTATTTCCGGATGAAATCACTTCAATTAATGAAGGGCTGGTTAATTCGGATAAATTATTATACTGTGTTAATTCAGCAGTAAGTAATATCTCATCTCCAACAACAACATCTGCATCGAAGTTATAATCGAAAATCAAAATACCATTGTAGGCTCCTTCAGCATCAGCAATCCAAACATTGTTAAATTCATCGTTGGCAGAAACAATTCCGGTAAAAGTTGCTTTAACATCATTGTTAATAATTCCACCGCTATAGGTTTGGTTGGTATGAGCAATAGGAATAATACCTGCATAAAAATCAAGATTAGTATTGGCATCGGCAATATTATCCAATGTAGCATCACCCTCGATGTTGGCAGAGGCTCCGGTAAGGTGAACCAACGTATTATCGGATCCATCAACAGCAGCTGCCGAGAAGGTAATGTCAGCGGTACCTGATAAATTATAATCAGCAGGGTCAACAGAAGACACCGGGCCGTCATATACCACATCTAAAGCTGTTTCGCTCACATAATTAACATCTACAATACTTGAAAAAGCTGGCCAGGATTCGAAACCACCATTCAGTATCAGGTTGGATCCCCCGTCTAAAGTAAATATTGCATTATCAACATATACTGTAGCCGTATTACCATTTGCAGAAAAACCACTTTCATCATAAAATCTCAGACGAATAATTACAGTAGTAGCCGCAGTTGGAACTGTTCCTGTAATATTCAGGGTTTGCCAACTTGCCTGGTCTACAGAATAAACATTGGAATAAACATTTGTTCCATCATCAAAAACCAGAACCATTCTTACTCGTCCTGCATCTGTATCGTCATATACATCCAGGCTATAAGAGTAATCAGCATCTCCTGTAACATCAATCGCATCAGACTCAATATCCTGATTGTCTGTACTTGTCCAGGTTACTTTTGCTGATTTACTACCTTCGTTTACTGTGGTTGTTTCTTCTTCGATGGTAACATCCGAAGAAATAACCGTCCAGTTATCTGGTGTTTGACTAAAAGCACCAAACGCTAAAAGTCCTAAAAATAAATTGAGTAAAAGTTTCTTCATAGTTAAAAGTTTTTAGTTTGTATTTGAGTTTAATTTAAATGGTAAAAATAATTCACCCTTTAATATTAAAAGGGAAAAGGGCTGTTAAGTTATTATTATTTTTTCAGATTCTCAAGAATAAATCCACCTTTTTATAAATGGTTTTTTCATCTGACTAAAATCCAGACTATTTTACTATTTATTCCATTTTAACAGAAAAAAAATCTGGTTCGTGAAACCTGATAATTATCACCGGTGGGTTCGTACATTTTTTTGTAAGTTTGCAGGGATTAACCATTTAAAATTAGCAAAGAGTTATGTTAGACACCATCTTTAATCACAAATCGATACGTAAATACAAGAGCACACCGGTTTCGGACAAGGATCTCCACGAAATCCTCGAAGCAGGAACCCGTGCTTCAAATACAGGAAATATGCAGGTATACTCTATCGTGGTTACCCGCGATGAGGAGATGAAAAAGAAACTGGCGCCCACCCACTTCAACCAGCCCATGGCTACCCAGGCCCCGGTTCTATTAACTTTTTGTGCGGACATTAACCGCTTTAACAAATGGTGCAACCAACGGAACGCCGAACCGGGATACGATAACTTCCTGTGGTTTACCAATGCCGTGATCGACGCCATGCTGGCAGCCCAAAACTGCTGTATTGCTGCTGAAGAAAAAGGAATGGGCATCTGTTATCTGGGAACAACCACCTACAATGCCGATAAAATTATTGATATCCTCGAACTCCCGAAAGGAGTTCTACCGATTACTACCGTGGTGGTCGGATATCCCGACGAAGAGCCCGGACTAACCGACCGTCTGCCCCTGGAAGGCGTGGTTCATTACGAAACCTACAAAGACTACTCAACTCAGGACATTGACCGGATCTTTGCCGAGAAGGAAGCCTCGGAATTAACCCAGTCGTTGCTGAAAGAAAACCAGAAAGAAACCCTTGCGCAAATATTTACAGACAACCGCTATAAGAAAGCCGACAACTTACACTTTTCCAAAGTGTTTTTAAAAGTTCTGGAAAAGCAGGGCTTTATGAATCAATAATCAATTAATTTTAAAAGATTACCCTTCGTCACCCTTGCCTGACGAAGGGTGTCTTATTATATCAGGAATTGAAAAAAATACTGGTATTCAATAACTCTTATTCCTTTCCAAAATAATTCATCATAAAAAGAGTTATCTGTATATATTTGTTAAAAAAACAAATTGCGAAACGCTGTTTTTATACTAGGCCTGGCTTTATTCCTTACTCCCTCGCTCACCAGCGGACAGGAGCAGGAATACTTCATGTATCTTCAACATGAACAGGAGCTGCCTGAATCTATCCAAAAAAACTATCATTTAATCCCGGGAGACAGTATATCCCTCCTCGGAAAAATAACCCAGTTACATCATGATCTTCTTGCTCGAGGGTACCTGGCAGCAAGTATTGATACCTTCTACTTTTCCGCAGACACACTAAAGGTGAATCTTTACCCGGGAAAACCTTACTACCTGGGCAAGGTCGATTATAACAGCCTGGATCAAAAGATCAGGGAACAATTTACTGATTCTAAACCCCTTAAACAGGAAGGAATATTTCCGTTGGCCAAACTCATGGAGCTCAAGGAGAATATTCTAACAGCCTTTGAAAATTCGGGATACCCTTTTGCTTCGGTCAATTTTGAACCGGTACATTTTGAAGATTCAATCATTCATCTTCATATAAACACTTTTAAGAATGATTATTATTTCATCGACAGTATTCTGATCAAGGGTGAAGCCAAAATATCACCCTCCTATGTGTATCGTTCCATCCAAATACAACCGGGAGATGCATTTAATCAAAAAAGAATACATGCCATCGACAGGCAGATCAGAAATTTATCCTTTCTGTCAGTCATCAAACCCACCGAGGTTGAGTTTAAAGAAAAATCTGCGGACTTATACCTTTACCTGAAAAAACAACCAGCCAATACCTTTCATGGGATCATTGGCTTCTATCCTGAAAACGAAACAACAGGCAAGCTCCTGATCACGGGTGATTTAAACCTGAACCTGGTCAACTCGTTTGGCCGGGGTGAGGAGTTGTCGCTGCAGTGGGAAAAGTTGGAATCCTCTACACAAAAATTAAACCTTGGCCTGGGTTATCCCTATCTTTTTAACACCAACCTGGGAGTAGATGCTGATTTTGAACTTTACAAGAAAGACACTCTTTACCTCTCCTTACACACCGGGATAGGACTACAACTTTTTCTCGATGGAGAGAAATCTCTCCGTGGGTATTACCGTTATAAGAATTCTTCACGCATAGGGAATAGTCAGCCGGGGATTAATCCTAACCTGGCCGATATTCAATCCAACCTATTCGGGTTATCGTTCCGGTGGATGCACCTGGATTACCCATTCAACCCACGGAAAGGGGTATCCCTAAACATTTTTGGAGGAGCCGGATTTAAGAACATAAATAACCTCCAAAACATCGCCGACAGCCTGCAGACTAACCCGGAGAACCAATGGATAGAACTAGATGCCGGCCTGGACTTCGACATCTACCACCCTGTTTATCAGCAATTTATTTTCCATTTTTCAAATACTACCCGTTACCTTGATCAGCTTTCCGGTGGCGATCAGGAGGCACTATTCTTTGAAAACGAATTGTACCGGTTTGGAGGTACCCGTTCGTTACGCGGGTTTGACGAGAACATGTTGAGTGCTTCCATTTATTCTATCCAGAACATCGAACTTCGTTACCTTTTTGAACAAAACTCTGCATTTTACCTGTTCTGGAACGGGGCGTACTACTATAAAAATGTTATCCGGGAAGTTACCGAAGATTTTCCCTGGGGTGTAGGTATAGGAGCAGATTTTGAGACCCGGGCAGGAATCTTTACCATCAGTTATGCCCTGGGAAAACAATTCGATAATCCCCTGGAAATCAGGTCTGCAAAAATTCATTTTGGTTATGTTAGCCGTTTTTAAGTAAAACGGACATTCCTGTCCGTTCGGAGATTTCAAAGGTCAAACAATCACCAACGATTTAAAAGATGTAATCATCAGGCAGGAATGCCTGATGTAACTTATTCTGTAACTTTATAATAGGAATTAGCCTGGGCAGTTGCCGTAAGAATCATATCATTAATACATACATGCGCGGGTCGTGATAAAACATAATAAATGGCATCCGCCACGTCTTCACCATAAAGGGGTGTAAATCCCTGGTATACCTTCCCGGCTTTTTGCTCATCTCCCTTAAAACGGACCACAGAAAACTCTGTTTCTACCATCCCGGGGTTAATGGCTGTTACCTTTACCTGGTGGTTTAACATATCAATCCGCATAGCCTGTGATAAGGCAACTACAGCATGCTTGGTTGAACAATAAACATTTCCGTTTTCGTAAACTTCTCTTCCTGCCGTGGAACCAATATTAATAATATGACCCTTTTTTTTCTCAATCATTCGTGGGGAGATTTTCCGGGTCATATACAACAACCCTTTAATATTCGTATCAATCATCCGTTCCCAGTCATCAATCTCTCCTTCGTGGATTGGATTTAATCCCACTGCCAATCCGGCATTATTAACCAACACTTCGATATCCTGCCAGTCTTCTGGCAGACTATCAATTGCTTGATTTACTGCCTCCTTATCTCGCACATCAAAATTCAGGATATAGATCCTTCCTGAGGGTTGAGTTTCAATTTCTTTCTTCAAGTCTTCTAACAATTCTTTTCTTCTTCCGGTAATGATCACATCATAATTTTGCTGTGCAAGTTTCCTGGCAGTTGCCCTTCCAATTCCCGAGGTTGCTCCTGTTATTAAAGCTATTTTATTCATGGTGTTCTATATTTTGAATTTTAAAAAAGGTTAAAATTAAACATTTATTTTCTCCTATCCATTTTCTTTACCCAATAAAATCTCTAACTTAGATCAATGAATAATCATTAAACGATTCCTTCTTTTTAACGTCAAAAAAAAGATAACCCTAAAATTTAACTAAAAATCAATCGTATGCGACTTGAAAAAACCAAGATGTTGAAATGGCAAAACATATTAACCTTCGTATTTGCCAGTATTTTTTTATTTACTTCTATGGAGATCTCAGCAAAGAAAGATAAATCCGAAGAAGAAAAAGATCCGGTTCATTCGGAAATTTTAAGCGGATTAAAATTCAGGGGGATAGGACCTGCATTTTTCTCGGGTCGGATCTCCGACTTTGCGGTAAATCCAAACAATCACTCTGAGTTCTATGTTGCGGTTTCCTCGGGGAATATATGGAAAACGGAAAATAAGGGAATTACCTTTGAACCTATCTTCGACAACTACGGCAGCTATGCTATAGGTTGTTTAGCGATGGATCCTAAAAACCCCAATGTAATCTGGGCAGGAACCGGTGAAAACAACCACCAGAGGGCTTTAGGCTATGGTGATGGGGTTTACAAATCGGTTGACGGCGGTAAATCATGGACCAACATGGGGTTAAAAGAATCCCGACACATCGGGATGATAGCCATTAATCCTTGTAATCCGGATATTGTTTATGTTGCAGCCGAAGGTTCGGCCTGGGGACCCGGTGGAGAACGCGGCTTATATAAAACAACCGATGGCGGAAAAACATGGAACAAAGTATTAGATATAAGCGAAAACACAGGTATAAATAATGTCCTCCTGGATCCCAGAGACCCAGAGGTTATTTATGCCACTTCAGAACAAAGGCGACGGCATGTCCACACTAAAATTGGAGGAGGGCCTGAGTCTGCCGTATACAAATCAACCGATGGCGGAAAAAACTGGAGAAAGATTGAAAAAGGCCTTCCCGGAGTGCATAAGGGAGGAATGGGGATTGCTATTTCACCAGTAAATCCTGATTACCTCTACCTGATTGTTGAAGCTGCCGAAGAGCAAAGTGGATTTTACCGTTCTACAGACCGCGGGGAAACCTGGCAACGAATGAGTGATCATCATTCCAGTGGTCAATATTATAACGAGATCTACTGTGATCCGGTAGATGTAAATAAAGTATATTCGGTAGAAACTTTTTCACATGTTACCACCGATGGTGGTAAGTCATGGAGCCGACTTAGTTTAAACGAACGCCATGTGGACGATCATGCCCTTTGGATAGATCCCGACGACACCAAACACTGGATAATTGGTGGTGATGGCGGGGTATATATTACCTACGACGATGGAAAACATTACCGTCATGTATCCAATTTGCCCATTACTCAATTTTACAGAGTTGGGGTGGATAATGAATATCCCTTTTATAATGTAACCGGAGGAACCCAGGACAATAACAGCTCTGTTGGTCCATCCCGCAACACCAGCAGAGATGGTGTAGCCAAGGGTGAATGGACGGTTACTATCGGGGGAGATGGTTTCTGGTCAAATATTGATCCTGAAAATCCTGATATCGTATACAATGAATATCAATATGGTAATCTCTACCGGTATGACAAAAAAAGTGGTGAAAGTGTATATATAAAACCACAACCGGCCAGGGGAGAATTTACCTACAAATGGAACTGGAATACCCCGGTAATTATCAGTCCCCATAAAAATACCCGGTTGTATATGGCTGCCAATGTACTGTTTAAAAGCGATGACCGGGGAGACACCTGGGAAGTTATCAGTGAAGATCTGACAGCCAATATTGACCGAAATACCTGGCCGGTAATGGGTAAGTACTGGAGTGCCGATGCAGTGGCTAAAGATGTTTCTACCTCCCTCTATGGTATGGTAGTATCCCTCGATGAATCCCCGGTAAAAGAAGGATTAATATACACCGGAACAGATGACGGGGTAATCTCTGTAACCGAAGACGGTGGTGAAAACTGGAGAAAAATCACCTCCTTCCCTGATGTTCCGGCACACACCTATGTAAGCGATATATATGCTTCCAGGTTCGATGAAAATGTAGTATATGCTTCCTTTGATAACCGGAAAAGAGATGATTTTAAACCCTACCTGCTAAAGAGTATCGACAAAGGAAAAACATGGAAACCCGTTAACAATGGATTTCCTGAAAATGGAACCATACACACCCTGGAGCAGGACCATGTCAATAAAAACTTACTGTTTGCAGGTACTGAATTCGGGGCATTCTTCTCCTACAATGGTGGTGATAAGTGGATACAGCTGAAAGCCGGACTGCCAACCATTGCGGTAAGAGATATGGTCATCCAGGAAAGAGAAAACGACCTGGTGCTTGCAACCTTTGGGAGAGGGTTTTATATTCTTGACGATTATTCACCACTAAGAGAAATCAATCCCACTCTTGTTGACAAAGAAGCTCACCTGTTTCCTGTAAAAGATGCACTGGTATATGTACAGACCAATAAAAAATCATCCCAGGGGTCTACCTACTATACCGCGCCAAACCCTGAGTTTGGGGCGATATTCACATATTATTTAAAAGAATTACCTCAAACAGACAAACAAATCCGTCAGAACAAAGAAAAAGAGCTTTTTGAAGCAGGGAAACCGATTCCTCAGCCTACATGGAAAGAACTGGAAGATGAAGCAAAGGAGATCGCTCCATACCTGATCTTCACCATTAAAGATCAGCATGGAAACGTAGTAAGAAAATTAAATGAAAAACCTGCCCGGGGAGTGAACCGGGTAAGCTGGGATTTAAAATATGCTTCAACATTTCCTGTCAACCTGGAAAATGATAAGTTTAATCCCCTTAATAACGACCGTGGATTCTGGTTGGTATTGCCCGGCGAATATTCCGTTTCAGTAGCAATGTATAAAAAAGGGGAGATTATTCCTTTAATGGGCGAACAGGGGTTTACTGTTAAGCCATTGAACAATACCACCCTACCAGCACCTGATCGCGAAGCAATGGTTCAGTTTAAACGGAACTTTGCTGAATTAGGCCGTGTAATGCAGGGTGCTATTGAATTAAATGAAGAATTACTGAAAAAAATTGCTTATGTAAAACAAGCCATTGTAACGTCTCCCAATGTTTCACAGGAACTGTTATTTGAGGCTGAAGAGATTGAAAAAGAACTGGAAGATATCCTTTTCACTTTTGAAGGAAACCAGCCCAAAGCCAGCAGGGAAGAAATTCCTCCTGCACCGGTTCCTTTAACCAGGAGATTGCAGTATGTATATTGGGGTCAATCCAATACAACATCAGCCATAACAAAAACCAGTAAAATGGCCTATCAGATACTTCAGGAAGAAATCCCTGTACTCATTGAAAAACTGGAAAATATTCAAAATGTTGAGATAAAAACCCTGGAAAATAAATTAAATGAGGCAGATGTTCCCTATACTCCAGGCAGAATATTAAAACTAAATGAATAAAATAACGTTATTGTACCCCTCATTCAGAATAAAAAACCGGGCTTTGACCACCCGGTTTTTTAATTTGACAAACACACCATTTTCATTGACAAAAGTACTTTTAATTCAAGAACCTTGCTGCATATTAAGCGTATAGTAAGCTATAAATACATTCAGAAAATTTAAATAAACCTTTATCATTAAAACATTATTACCAGTTATGAAAAGAAAAATATTATTTGTGGTCATTGTTTTTGCAATAGCAACCGTATGTGTGTCTTGTTCAGGAACCCAAAAATGTCCGGCGTATTCACAGAATAACATATCCATTGAACAAAATAGTTAAATTTTAATTTTTAATTTTTTTTTTATAGTTTTGGATATACGCAAAAAGTTAAAATCATTAACACCTTAACATTATGAAAAGAATCGTTGTAGCAGTAGTATTGGCATTATTTGCAATAGCAGTTTTAAGTTCCTGTAAAGGTCAGGACTGCCCTGCATATAGTCAAACAAACATTGAACAAACAACTGTTGATGCATAGTAGGGCTTAAATAAACATCGTGAATTTTTAAGTTACTACTTTTAACCTGTCTCAAATTTTTCTATTTTTACTATTTTGAGGCAGTTTTTTTATGGACAGACGTTATACATTTTATTTTCTTTTACTGTTTTTACATATTTGGACGTTTCTGCCTGCACAAGATATTCCCGAAGATATGCCCAAAATCTTTTATCGGAATGAAAAAGCAGCAGGGATCTATCTGAATAGCAATGGCTATGGATTAAGCTATAGGTACGGGAGTCGAATCAACTATTACGAGAAAAACATCTATGAAGTTGATTTTTCAATTATCAAACATGCTAAAGAAATTAAGTCGACGTCTTCCTTTTTAACATCCGAATCCTTTATCTTTGGTAAACTTAATCATGTTTTTGATTTACGGCTTGGCTATGGGAAGCAACATGAGATTTTTCCTAAAAAAGATCCCGGCTCCGTGGCTATAAGATATTTTTATACTTTTGGTCCTTCCGTTGCCTTACAAAAACCCATTTATTACAAGATCCTCTATCCTGCCTACGATTCTCTTTATATTGAACAGGAGGAAAAATTCAATCCTGATATTCATACCTCAGAAAATATAAGTGGAAAAGCATCTTTTTTCACCGGGATCGAAGAAATAGGGATAATCCCAGGAGCATTCATTAAAACCGGTTTTAATTTTGAATTTAGTCAAAAGGAGAATGTTATTCATGCAATTGAAACCGGGGTTATGTTTCAGGCCTACCTAAAAAACCTGGAATTGATGGCTTCCCAGGATAATCAACAATTTTTCCTGGTGCTGTTTTTAAGCTATCGTTTTGGCAAAATTGTAAATGCACAGGATGTGTCAGAAGATTTCTATAAAAGAAGAAAGAAGAAATTTAAAATATTTTGAACCACCTCCTATTAATCAAATAATAAATTAAAAAATTGTTGTTAAACATTAACACGGGCTATTCATTAGCTATCCTATATAATTATTCATGTTAAACGGGGAAAAATATCGAATTAACAACACCCTAAGTACCCTATTTAGATTAATTCCGGATTATTTCTTGAAGAATTAGTTATTAATATATAATTTTGAGCTAAAATAATAAACCCAGTAAAAAACTTAAAAAAATGTCAAAAATAAAAGTAGCAATCAACGGATTTGGGCGAATTGGACGTAACGTTTATAAAATTGCCCTCGAAAGGGATACTATTGAAATCGTAGGGATAAACGATTTAACGGATACAAAGACTCTGGCTCATTTATTGAAATATGACTCGACCCAGGGAAAATTCGACGGTACAGTATCCTATAACGATGATTCAATCATTGTCAATGGAACGAAGGTAAAAGTATCAGCAGAAAAGAATCCGGCAAATATTCCATGGGGAGAAACCCCGGATGTTGTTATTGAGTCTACAGGAATCTTTAGAAAAAAAGAGAGCGATAAAGGTGGTTATGGGGATCATCTGAAGAACGGAGCAAAGAAAGTGATATTAACTGTTCCTGCCAAAGATAAAATTGATAACATGATTGTTTTAGGGGTGAATGATGAAGATCTTCGTAAGGAAGACACCTGTGTTTCCAATGCTTCATGTACAACAAATTGTCTGGCACCGGTAGTAAAAGTCTTACGGGATAACTTCGGTTTTGAGAATGGCTTTATGACAACCGTTCACTCCTATACAAATGATCAGATGATTCTGGATGCCCCTCACGCTGATTTAAGAAGAGCACGCTCTGCTGCTGTTTCTCAAATTCCTACAACTACAGGAGCAGCCACAGCGGTAGGAAAAATATTACCCGATCTGCAAGGCAAAATCGATGGAATGGCTATCCGGGTACCAACACCAACAGGGTCGATGATCGACCTGGTGGCTAACCTAAAAAAAGAGGTAACTATCGAGGAGATTAATCAGGCAATGAAAGAAGCTGCTGAAGGACCCATGAAAGGAATTCTTGAATATACAGAAGACCCGATTGTTTCCGTTGATATTATTCATAACCCGCACTCCTCTATTTTCGATGCGTTAAGCACAATGGTTATGGGAAAAACCGTAAAAGTTATTTCATGGTACGATAATGAGTGGGGATATTCATGCCGTGTGGTTGATTTGATTGAAAAATTATAACAAATTATCCTAAATAATCAGAAAGCCTAAGATCTTTTGATCTTAGGCTTTTATTATAAACAAAACCAGGCGTTTAATAAATTTCTATTAATTTAAAAGGTACATTGATCAACGTTTGATAATGTTTCCCAAGTTCAAAAACGGCTTCATCATCCTCTTCGTAATACCAGTTTATCCGGCATTCTTTATCTTGCAGGTAAAATTCCTGCATTAGTTGGAAAAATTCAAGAATAAACTTTGAAGATCCACTGTTAATGTATTCAAGCTGAATTTCAATAATCGTCTCCTTTTGTGGATGATTAAAATAATCTTTTACCCAGTCAAATAATTTATCATAAAAATCTTCGGGATTTTCGGGTATTGAACGACCTGAAATTTTTAAAATTCCGGTATCGGGATTGAAATGAACAAAGGGAGTTTTAACTGTTTTATCAATAACCAACTCTTTCATCATATTGAAAAAATATTGAATTTATTAAATTATTCATACCTCAATGAAACAATAGGATCTAATTTTGATGCTTTTATTGCAGGAAATAATCCAGAAACCAAACCAACAATAAAACAAAGCAACACCCCGGCGAGTATCCAGATCCAGGGAATCACAAATACTCCACCAGTTATTAAAGATACAACATTTCCGATCAAAATACCTAAAATAATTCCAAAAATTCCACCCAACTGGCCGATAAGTACCGACTCATAAAGAAACTGGCGTCTTATGATCGCGGCTTTGGCACCAATGGCTTTTCGAATCCCAATTTCACGAGTCCGTTCTGTAACAGAAACAAGCATAATATTCATTAAACCAATGGCTGCACCAAATAGGGTAATAATTCCTATAATTGTGGCCGCAATGGTTACATATTTAATATTTTCAATCAATAAATTAGCAAGATTATCACTTGTTTCTATGGAAAAATTATCCTCCTCAAAACTGCGTAAATTTCTAATCACCCGGAAAAGTCCTTGCGCTTCATTAACAGCTGCTTCAAGCAATTTTGTGTCATGAGGTAAAACATCAATCTTAAAGTTCATGTTTGGCCGTGAAAAATATTGCCGGACACTGGTTATCGGGAGGATACACATCTTATCCCCTGAGGCACCGAAACTTGAACCTCTCGCTTTAAGTACTCCAATAACTTTATATTTATCACTGCCGATGCGTATAACACTCCCTATCACAGAATCGTTGACATTAAAAAGTTGGGTAGCCAGGTTTTTTCCTATAATTACACTATGAGCATTCGATTGAATTTCGTTAATATTAAAATTTCGTCCACGCTCAATTTCATATCCGGCAGTAAATAAATAATTTTCATCAGCCCCAATAACGCTTATATTTGGATTTGTCTTTTCCGATTTATATTTAACCGTGGCCATATCTGAGGCCCAGGTAGATAAAGATACCTTTGCCGGAAAGTTAAATTGTTCTTTAAATTCCTGTGCTTCACGATAGGTAATACTTTTAAATCGTTTTACCCTGCCTCCCATACTAACCCTGCTGTTTCGGTTTACGATTGAAAAAGTATTGGCCCCCATACTTCTAAATTCATTGCTTATCGAACTTTTTATGGAATCAATAGCAGTTAATATTCCTACCAGTGCCATAATACCAAAAGCAATAATAAAAATCGTCAATATGCTCCGCAGTAAGTTCGAACGGATGGAACCGATTGCGATCTTTAAATTTTCACGAAAAAGAAATCCTGAAGATGTCATAAGTCAAAAATAATACATCTTCTTAAGATTATAAATAGTATTCTTTTGAATTTTTAAACTTCGTTGCAATAAATTGACCATCTGAAAGGAAATTTGTATTTTTACATGTATACATAATTAATTGGTATCTGTCATAATAGAAGACAAAATACATAGCCCGGGCTTATGTACATTATCTCTTTTCATACAAAACCTGCAAACTCTGTTTTAAATTCTATCGGTCATGTTTCATGCTAAAACCAAATATGCAAAAATTGCATTTGAAACAATTTTATTTTATGTTTCAACGGGAGAAATTAAAAAAAAAGAAAGAGCTAAAATTTCCCCTGATCTACGATTAAAAAGAGCATGTGTGGTATCTATATTTGATAATGAAAACAACCTGAGAGGACGTAAGGGAAGTATATTTCCTCAAACCTCTACTTTGTATGAAGAAATAATAAAAAATTCAATCGATGCTGCTGTTCACGACAATGATTTTAAACCTCTAACAAACAACGATTTAAACAGCATAAAAGTAAAAGTAGATGTATTATCTACCCCACAAAGAGTTGAAAGTTTTGAGGATATTAAACCACAAAAACATGGATTATATGTAACAGGTCCTGAAGGACAAAAGGGATTTATTCTGCCCGGGACTAAAGGAATAAAGACCACGGGACAATTTCTAGAGGCTGCAAAAAATGCCGCCGGAATAACCCAGGAAGGGAATAAAAACTTAGAATATTCATTTTTTAAGATCGCAAGTTACGAATAATAGGATGGAAAAAGCTTACATGATTTATGTATATGGCAATGTACAGGGAGTAGGTTTCAGATATAGTACGCTACAAAAAGCCAATGAACTATCCCTGAAAGAATTTGTCCATAACAAACCCGACGGATCGGTATATATTGAAGCCGAGGGAGATATGGAATCGTTGGAGAAGTTAATTGTTTGGTGCCGGCAAGGACCTCCCTGGTCAAGGGTAGATAACGTGAATTATAAGGAGATACCTTTGTCGAACTATAAAAAATTTGTTATACGTTAGGCTTATGACGGAAGCATTCTATTACACAAAAAAAGAGAATCAAAAAGTACAATGTGCATTATGTCCCCATCAATGTGTTATCATGCCCGGGAAGTCGGGGATATGCAAAGTCAGAAAGAATGAAAATGGCCGATTAATCGCTTCAAGTTATGGGTTAATATCTTCCATGGGGTTTGATCCGATAGAAAAAAAGCCTCTTTACCACTTTTATCCCGGGGCAGAAATATTATCTGTGGGAAGTATTGGCTGTAATTTAACCTGCGACTTCTGTCAAAACTGGCAAATATCACAAACTTCTGCCGAAGATTTCGGGCAAGAAGGAAAATTATTCTTCCCTGAACAGATCGCTCAAATTGCTCAATCGGAAGCGAATAACCTGGGAGTTGCCTATACATATAACGAACCTACCGTATTTTACGAATTCATGTTGCGAACGGCTGAAAAAGTAAAAGAGAATAACCAAAAAAACGTAATGGTTACCAATGGATTTATCAAGACCAAACCTTTAGATCAGTTACACCGGGTAATTGATGCATATAGTGTTGATTTAAAAGCGTTTCATAATGATTTTTTTGTTAAATATACCCGTTCACAACTTGAACCGGTAAAACAAACAATCCGTAATATTGCCGCAGCAGGAAAACATTTAGAAATAACCAACCTGGTTATTCCTAGCTTAAATGATCATCCCGAGGAATTTGAACAAATGGTAAAATGGATTGCTCAAAATACGGGAAAAGAAACCGTCCTGCATATCTCAAGATATTACCCAACGTATAAACTTTCGATTGAAGGAACTCCGGTAAGTAAATTAAGGGAGCTTAAACAAATCGCTGACCACTATTTATCCTATGTTTACATGGGAAATATACAGATGCCCGAAGGGAATAATACCTGTTGCTGGAAATGTGGTGAACCAGTAATTAACAGGGAAGGGTATCGGGTGAAGAAGAGATCTCTTACTCCTGAAGGTGCTTGCAAAAAATGTGGAAACCCAATCTTGAAATTCTATAATGAATAATATTATGAAAGTTAGAAAACCTGTAGTATCCGGAAAGTTCTATCCAGCTGATAAAAAAGCATTAATCCATCAAATGGAAGAAATCAGACAAAAAGAATATTCACAGATCAATGTTTCCTTAAAGAGCAAGTTCATCCTGGGAGGTGTTGTACCCCATGCAGGATATATGTTTTCAGCCTATCAGGCTGTTCATTTCTTCGAAATCATTAAACAATCCAATCATCCCTACGACACCATTGTAATTATCAATCCTAACCATACAGGCCCTGGACACGAAATGGCTTTTGATGAAAATGAAATCTGGGAAACACCCCTGGGAAAAGTAAACGTTGATACAGAATTTGGGGAGAAACTGGGGATCCCCATCTCCGGAGTTGAACAACAAAATGAGCATTCGGCAGAAGTTATGGTCCCCTTTTTACAGTATTTTTTAGACTATCCGTTTAAGATTGCCCCCATTACCCTTTCCCGTCAATCTTTTACCAATGCAAAAAAACTGGCCGGGCGGATAAAAGATGTGACTGATTTGACCCAACAAAAAATTTTAATCATCGCTTCATCTGACTTTTCCCATTTTTTAACTCCTGAACAAGGGAGAAAGAGAGATGCCTATGTAATAAAAAATATTTTAAATTTAAACTCTTTAGCGGTTGAAAAAGTTATTCTGGAGAAAAATATCTCGGTATGCGGATATGGCCCCATTATGACGCTGATGGAATATGCTAAACTTGTTTCAGCAGCCCCACGTGTCGACCTTTTAAAAACAGGTCATTCGGGAGAAATTATTCCTTCCAGTGAAGTTGTTGATTATGTTTCTATCTTGTTTTCAGCATCGGATTTGTAATCTTTTTTAGTATTTTTCGGTCATTTATTTGTAAAAGTTAAAAGATGGCACAAAAAATCATTGAGTGGCTTGAATCGCATATGCAAAGTTGTTTCTACAAAAAATACCTGGGGATAGAATGCCCCGGATGCGGCATGCAAAGAGCACTGATTGAATTATTAAAAGGCAACTTTGCTGAAAGCCTGAAGCTATTTCCGGCACTCATTCCAACAATCCTATTGATAATCTATCTTATTCTTCACATAATTTTTAAATTTAACAAAGGAGCACAAGTTTTAAAAATTTTGTTTATCATTAACACATCTATTGTAGTTTTAAGCTATATTTATAAACTAATCATTTATTAAACCTAAGTAAAATGGAAAACACAACAACACAACCCAACGAAACAACCCCTCAGGTTCAACAAACTCTACCCAACTCAACTGCTGTACTGGTACTGGGAATTCTATCCATCGCCATTTGCTGGTGTTATGGACTTTTTGGTATTACCATGGGAATTATAGCGCTTGTTTTATCAAGCAAAGCAAATGCAATCTATGCTAGTAATCCGGAACAGTATACCCAGGGATCTTTCAAAAACATGAAAGCAGGAAGAGTATGTGCTATCATTGGAACAATTCTATCATCTTTGTATCTTGTCGTTATTATTATCTACCTGTTAATTGTAGGAGCTGCATTAAGTACAATTTTCACACAGATGCCCTGGGAAGCACTATAGAAGCTACCCGTAAAATATGTAAATGGATGGTTGAGGAATAACCATCCATTGTTTTTTTGATAGATATATTGTTTATTTTAGCAACATGGATTTAAAAAAACGAATTGAAAGCTTTATAGTTCTGGGAGAATTCCTCAGAAAATTTCCTGACCCTGACAACAGGTATACAAAAGTACTTGAAGAAGTTGTATCCAATGACCATCAGTACAACCCCTGGTTTACCGAAAAGAATATCAGAAAATCGATTCATGCTATTGGCAATTCATTATCAGCAGAAAAAATTGAAAAATGGGTCGCCAGCTATCCCAAATTACAAGAAGAAAAACAAAGTAAAAACATAGGGGTAATCACCGCAGGAAATATCCCATTGGTTGGGTTTCATGATTTTATTTCTGTATTAATATCGGGAAATAAATTTATCGGTAAATTATCATCCAAGGATAACCGGTTATTTACTTTTCTTATCGATTTCCTAACAGATTATCATCCAGGTTTTAATGATCTAATCCTCATCGAAGAGAATCAGCTCAAATCCTTTGATGCTGTTATAGCTACCGGAAGCAATAACACCTCAAGGTATTTTGAGTATTATTTTGGAAAATATCCTCATATTATTCGAAAAAACAGAAACTCAGTCGCTATTCTGGATGGCAATGAATCTGCAGAGGACATTAACCTCTTAGCAGATGATATATTTAGCTATTTTGGTTTAGGATGTCGCAATGTATCTAAATTATTCGTTCCAAATGATTATTGTTTTGATCTTTTTTTCCAGCATATTGACCACTATCGGGAAATCTACAATCATCATCAATATGCAAATAATTTTGACTATAATAAATCAATCTTCCTGATGAACCAGGTTCAACATTTCGACAACGGATTTGTGTTGTTAAAGGAAGATAAAGGATTATCCTCACCCCTTTCGGTAGTATATTATGAGTATTATGATCATCTCCAGGAGGTGAAAGAGTATCTCAGGGTAAACCAGGAGCAGATTCAATGTATTGCGTCCAACCTGAACATCACGGAAGGCGTGGTGCCGTTCGGAAAAACACAGCAGCCTGAATTATGGGATTACGCAGATGATATTGATACCCTGGCTTTTTTACTGAATCTAAGCTAAGATAAAAAGAATACAAAAAAAGCCGGTTAATTATCCGGCTTAAACCATTTATTTTCTTTTCATTTTTTGTGGTTTGATCATATTTTCAGGTTTCAGTAGTTCATCCATTTCTTCTTGACTTAGAAAATCTTTTTCAATCGCCAGCTCGTAAACACTTCTGCCTGTATTAAGGGCTTCTTTTGCTAAAACAGAACATTTTTCGTAACCTAATACCGGATTTAAAGCAGTCACAATTCCAATACTGTTTTGAACCATTTCCCGACATCGTTGTCCATTAGCCGTAATACCGCTAATACACCTATAATTAAATGTTTTCATCCCGTTAACCAACATTTCTACCGATTCAAAAATACTTTGAACAATCACTGGCTCCATAACGTTTAATTCCAGTTGACCAGCTTCGGCAGCCATGGTTACCGTTAAATCGTTTCCTATCACCTTAAAGGCAATCTGATTTACCACTTCGGGAATCACGGGATTTACCTTTCCAGGCATAATGGAAGACCCCGGTTGCATGGGAGGCAGGTTAATTTCATTAATCCCTGTGCGTGGTCCGGAAGATAACAATCTTAGGTCGTTGGATATCTTGGATAACTTAACAGCCAATCGTTTTAATGCCGACGAGTACATTACAAAAGCTCCTGTATCCTGGGTTGCCTCAACCAGATTTTTGGCATTGACTACATTTAATCCAGAAACTTTCTGTAACTTTTTTATAACTTTATCAGCATACTCGGGTTCGGAATTTATTCCTGTTCCAATGGCTGTAGCACCCATATTCACTTCAAGGAATAAATTCACATTTTGTTTCAATCGTTCAACCTCTTCCTCCAGGGTAACAGCATAAGCTTCGAACGATTGCCCGAGGGTCATGGGCACAGCATCCTGAAGCTGAGTACGTCCCATTTTAATAATGTGTGCAAATTCTTTGGATTTGATATAAAATGCCTGGATTAAGTCATTCAGTACATGAATAAGTTTTTTATTGCTTTTAATGATCGCAATTTTTACAGAGGTAGGATATGCATCATTGGTAGATTGTGAGAGATTAACATGATTGTTTGGATGACAAAACTCATACTGTCCTCTTTCATAGCCCATAATTTCCAATGCCCTGTTGGCAATAACTTCATTGGCATTCATATTGGTGGAGGTTCCTGCCCCACCCTGGATCATATCAACAATAAAATGATTGTGATATTTGCCATTCATAATCTCATTACAAGCCCTGATAATTGCATTTCCAACCGACGATTCGAGCAGTCCCAGTTCTACATTTGCCTGCGCTGCAGCAAGCTTAACCATGGCCAGGGACTCAATAATAACAGGGAAAAAATTAAGGGTCACCCCGCTGATATTAAAATTCTCAATTGCCCTGAGTGTCTGAACTCCATATAAATATTCGGTAGGTACTTCTCTATCCCCTAATAGATCATGCTCTTTCCTTGTTCTTCCGGATTCGTATTGAGCAGCAACATTCAGCATCCTGTTATTAGCATGACGCATCCGGCGGGAAATTACACGGGCAATATTACTGAAGATAATAACCGCCGCAGGGCCATTTTCGTCAAAATATTTTCTGCTTATACTAAAGACAGTAGTATCCATTAAAGCTCTTGCAGAAGTGGAATGAGGAGAATCATTTGCCCAGGATCCCTCACCCAGAAAATCGCCCTTACTAAAATATGAAAGCCTGGTTTTGGAACCAAAACGTATACTTTTATAAAGCTCTACTTCCCCTTTATAAATGATAAAGATATCCGTACGGGGTCCATTCTCTTCAAACAATAAATCTCCCTTATGGTATTCTTTTACCTGAATATAATTCGCCAGTACTTCCAGGTCTTTATCAGAAAGGCCCTTAAAAAGCTCAATTCCTTTTATAAATTGTAAAATAGTCACTTCGTTTATCATATCTTTTTAGTTATTTTAGAAGGATAAAGCTACAAACAAAATTTTAATTAAAAAGTTAAAAAAAAAAGTTTTTCTATGAAAACAAAGAGGCCGCCCCAGGAACGGGAACGACCTCTTAAACCTAAACCATCTTACATTAAGGAACTACTTATCGCGCTGCTATTTTTCAGAAGACTGTAAAACCTCAGCATCGATAAACTCTTCAAAAAGATCATGTACATATTTAATATCCAACGCATTACCTGTTGTCATCGTGGCTGTCTTATAGATTTCATTTGAAATATGTTTGATTTGATTTTGATTGGCAATAAGTACCTGGATTGGATCAATATCTTCAACATTAAATTTACCCTGCGATTTTTTCAGAATAGCCAGATTATTATTGATGATTTGTTTCATTCGTTTATGCGACTGGGTAACCGTTGCTAAACGATGCCCAATAAAACCGATCACCTCACGGGTTTCTACATCAATTACCGGACTTCCTGAATTCCCTTGCTTTATACTCGAATCAATTTGTATATATTTTAATCCATTCGTATGGATAAAAGCAGAAGAAATAATGCCTTGTTTTATGGCCAAATTTTCCCGATCAAGCTGATATCCTAATAAAGCAATGGGCTGACCAATAGAAATCTTTTGGGAAGAAGATCTAAGCTTTAAGGATTTGATCTTCTTAAACTCATCGAAGTCAATATTAATCGCAGCAAAAGGGGTTTTTTGGTCATCAAAACTACGTAAGATTCTTTTTTTCAACTCACCCATAGGAATTTTAACGCTCGCTTCTTCAGAAAACCCATCCTCCTTTAAAAAACGAATACACACCTCACTGGCCTTATAAATTTTATAAATATAATCGTCGGTGATTAAAAAATGGTCATTAACTTTAAAGCCTGTCATGGAATTTATTTTTATTCCAGCAGAACTGTAAAAATTTAACTGGCATACAGCACGTTGACATTCTTTCCAAACAGTTCGGTACATACACTTAATTGTTTTAATAGGTTTTTATCTCGGCTATTGATCTTTTGATTTCGAAAACTTTATCTTCAAACAACTTAGATATAACTTGATCCAATATTTCATGCTCTGAGGAAATAATATACATGTCTTTATTCACCCTTGTATTGTCAATTGAAATCTCCTGGCCGTCCATGAGAAGTTCCACTTTATAGGGGCTGTCCTGATTGGTAGACCATCGGTTAATAATTCCGTCAGGAGTTGAATAAATTTTATGATACAAAACCAGTGTTAATTCTTTTTCACTTTCTTTTACTCTTACATTGATGTTGATAAAATCCATAGTTAAATTATAGGTTTAGGCATACAATGAATCAATATATTAACAAAATTTATATCCGATTTACAATATCATAATACACATAGCTAAAAAATATAGGGTAACCAGTGAAAATAAGACAAGTACACCAACATCCTCTGGATAAACTGCTATCATCTTACTTTTTAGGATGCAAAAAAATTTTTTCATGCATTAAAATTTTATAACTTCCCGATTCTATTTTATAACGCTAAAGTATATATTTACAATAAAGATAAAATGGTGACTTTTTTATCGTATGGAAATTAAAAATAAGCGTATGGATTTTAATAATAAACGTTCTCAGATATCGTTTTTTTACAGGCAACATCAGTGTCCATAAACGAACACAAGCTGTTCCGAATTCGGGCACTCCAAACAATTATTATTTCCTGAAAAATATATAAAACACTGCATGCCAAAACAATAGAAGTTTTGGCATAGATTATGATTACAAAAAATAGAATTTGTTAAACTGTATAAATAGATGAAAAAGATGAGATTTAATCAAATAATACTTACAATTGTTCTGGCAGCACTCTCTTTAAGTTCATTAAAAGCACAGGAAGTATGGTCTCTGAGAGATTGTATCAATTATGCCATTGACAATAATATTACTGTTAAAAGACAAGAGTTATCGGCTGAAATTGCAGAAAAGAATTATACCCAGTCAAAATTAGAAGTCCTACCCAATTTAAATGCCCGGGGACAACATTATTATAACTCAGGGAAAGCCATTAACTATGAAACCTATCAGTATGTAAATGAAAACTTTCAAGGCGGCTATGTTTATTTAACCTCTGAAGTCAATTTATTTAATGGATTTCAGAACTTGAATAATATCAAAAAATCAAAACTTGATTTATTGGCACAACTTGAGAGTGTTGAGAAAGCAAAAAATGATATTACCTTAAATATAACTACAGCATATTTGCAGATATTATTAAACAAGGAGTTGGTGGATAATGCAGAGGAACAACTCGAAGTTACCCTGGAGCAGGTTGAAAAAACAAAAAAGCTTGTAGAAATTGGGAATGCAGCCAAGGGAGATTTACTCCAAATCCAGGCACAGGCTGCGGCAGAAAAGGCCGATTTAACAGACAAACAAAACAATTTAAAGATTGCATACCTTGATTTAACCCAATTATTAAATCTTGAAAGTGTAGAAGGTTTTGAAATTCAATACCCCGAAATTCCAGATATAACAACAGAAACAGATGAAAATGTTGCTGACATCTATGATAATGCATTAGAGATTTTGCCTGAAGTAAAAAGTGCTGAATTACAAGTAAAAAGTTCAAAGAAAGATCTGGCCATTTCTAAAGGGATGTTAAGTCCTACCATATCCCTGGGATACCAGTACAATTCAAGATATAATGAAATTACCAACAAGCTTGAAGATATCGCGGTTAATCTTTCGGAATCTCCTACTGGAATAACTGAAAGTGGTGAAAATATTTTTAACTATACAACCCAAAATATTTATTCAAGTAATTATCCATACATGGATCAGGTTAACGATAATGCAAGTCATGCTGTTTATGTAGCTTTACGTATTCCAATTTTTAATCGCTGGCAAAATAAAACAGCAATTGACCAGGCTAAAATAAACCTTGCCGATTCAAAATTATATTTGGACTTACAAAAACAAAATGTATATAAAACCATCCAGCAGGCTTATATTCAGGCATTGGCAGCACAAGAAAGATATATCGCCAACCTGGAGTCGGCTCAATCGATGGCAGAAGCTTTCCGATATACCGAACAAAGATATGAGGTAGGGATGGTTGATATTATTGAATATAAATCGGCTAAAAACGATTATAATATCGCCCAGTCGAATGTTTCGCAAGCCAAATATGAATATATTTTCAGAAAAAAGATATTAGAGTTTTATAAAGGAGAGCAAATAGAACTATAGAAATTTCAAGGTAAAATTTTTAGGGGTTAATAAATTATTCAACGATTTTTATAGTTTAGGATTAATTAGTTGGTTTTTAATTTTTGTTTGCTTTTAAAAAAGTCCGGATTCAATTTTTCCGGGCTTTTTTTTAATTTATTAAACCGACTCAAATACCTTTTCTAAACATTTAAATGGAATCTTTTGTTTTGGATATAAGATATCACCGGTTTGATCAAATCCAAGTCGCTCGTATAATTCAATAAGTTTTTGGTTAGAACTTGAAACATCGAGTCTTACAGATTTAAAATTATTTTCCTGAGCAAATTTCTCGACAAACTCAATTAACTTTTGCCCCACCCCCTTACGCTGCCAGGTAGGAAATACAGCTATTCGATGAATAACAATAAACTGACCGCTATTGTTTCTCCATCTCACTTCATCAAATACTTCTGCCTGTTTTTCGTCAAAGGTGATGGTCCCAATCGGAACCCCTTTATGAATCATTAAATACAAAGATCCTTTTTCAATTTCCTGCAGGAGTCTATAGTTATCAGGATAAGAAACATTCCACTGATAAATATTGTTTTTATTAAAATCATCAATACATTGCCGCAATAAATACATTATTTCAATGAGATTCTCAGGTATGGCTTTTTGTATGTGCATTGTATTTTTAAGGAGCTTTTAATAATCAATATACAACAAATGTAAACATTTATTTAAATTTGTTATTCAAAAATAAATATAAAACAAATTCTATAATTAAAAAATAATAATGATTTAAAAATTAAATCAGATAAAATTCGTTACTTGTTAAATGCAACGATATAAAAATAAAATGCAACAAAAATTTTATTTATTATTCATCAGCCTAACCGTTATGTTTTTAGCCTGTGAGAAAGAAGATTTTATCGATTCTTCGGATATCAAACTTTCTTTCTCGCAGGACACCATAATGTTTGATACCGTTTTCACAACCATTGGAACCTCAACAAAATATCTAACAGTAAAAAATCCATACGAGCAATCAGTTTCCATTTCATCCATATATCTTGCCGGGGGGAATGATTCGCCCTACAGATTAAATATAGATGGTTATTCAGGCACCCGGCTGGATAATTATACCTTAAGGAGCAAGGACAGTTTATATATTTTTATTGAAGTCACGATAGATCCCAATAATGCTGATCTCCCCATGGTAGTTAACGATTCAATAATTTTTGCATACCAGAATAATGTTCAGGATGTAAATCTCATCTCATGGGGGCAGGATGTAAACCTGATCAATGGAGATGAAAATGGCATCATTGAGGGCAATCAGTTCTGGTCCAATAATAAACCTTATCTTATTTACAACTCTATGCTTGTGGATTCAAACAGCGTATTAACTATTGAACCAGGAACACAATTACATTTTCATAAAAACTCGCGACTGTACGTTTTAGGCACACTTATAGCTGATGGAACTTTTCAGGAACCAATCATCTTCCGGGGCGACAGGCCCGAACAGGATTACGAGGATATTCCCGGTCAGTGGGATGGGATTTGGTTAATGGCTGGAAGTACGAATAATATTTTGAATTTTACTGAAGTCAAGAATGCTATTATTGGAATTCAGGTGGATACGCTGGCCAATGAATCAGAACCTACACTAACCCTCTCGAACAGTAAGATATTAAATATGACAGCCATCGGGCTTTATGCCCAGGGGGCTTTCATCGAAGCCAACAATACTGTTTTTGCAAATTGCGGACAATTTTCGGTGGCCCTTACCATAGGGGGAGCGTATACATTTTACCATTGTACTTTTGCCAATTACTGGAACTACTCCACACGTTCGACCCCTGCATTACTCCTGAATAACTATTATATTGATGTAAATAATAAGATGCAGGTAAGACCATTAACCCAAGCCACTTTTGGGAATTGCATTGTTTACGGGAACAAAGAATCTGAAATTCTGATTGATGAAGCCCCCGGAACTGCTTTTAATTATTATTTCGATCATTCATTGATAAAAGTCAATGAAGAAATTTCTACGGCGGATAATAACTACTTTCATAATATTATTGTTAATCAGGATCCTAAATTTAAGGATCCTTACGATAACAATTATGAACTGGATACTCTTTCCATTGCCAAGGATTCCGGTAACCCGGAATATGGGGTTTTATTCCCGTTTGACCTTAACCTTAACTCCAGAACCAATGATAATGGGCCGGACCTGGGAGCTTTTGAAAGAATAGAAACTGATACTCAATGAAAAAAGATGTCCTCTGTTTGTTTATTGCTCTAGTTCTTATCTCTAGCGCAATTCAAGTATCTGCACAAAATACTGAGGATCCATATAAGATCATGTTTTATAATGTCGAAAATTTATTCGACACAGACAATGATAGCCTGAAAAATGATGAGGAATTCTTGCCTGACGGAATAAGGTACTGGACGACCTCAAAATATTATCATAAGTTAAATAATATTTATAAAGTTATCATAGCCGTTGGTGAATGGAATCCACCGGCAATAATCGGGGTTTGTGAAGTTGAAAACCGAAGAGTGCTTTCCGATTTAGTGGATAAAACACCTCTTGTAAAATTTGAATATCAAATCATCCATCATGAATCGCCTGACAGGCGAGGAATAGATGTAGGATTCCTTTATCGTAAAGAACTGTTTAAGCCAATCTATCATACTCCGATCGCAGTAAACCTCCCGGACAATCCTCATTTTAAAACCCGGGATATACTCTATGTAAAAGGAATAGTGAGAAAATCTGATACTTTGCACATCTTTATCAATCATTGGCCCTCCAGGTGGGGAGGGCAACTGGAGTCTGAAAAAAACAGGATAGCTGCAGCTCAACGATTAAAGAATATCGTAGATTCCATTGTTGCTATTCATCCAAAATCCAATATTATCATAACTGGTGATTTTAATGACACTCCATTAAACAACAGCTTGAGAAATATTCTGCAGGCAAACATCCAGACGAAAACTATCAAAAATAATGAGCTTTATAATTTATCCTATTCTATCCTTGAAACAAAAAACCTTGGAAGTCATAAGTACCAGGGAGAATGGGCAATACTCGATCAATTTATTGTTTCAGGATATTTACTCAATCCTGAGAATAATCTTTTTACTACTCCCGAGGATGTCCACATTTTTGACAAAGATTTTTTAATGGAGCCCGATGACAGTTTTTATGGATATCAACCCTTCCGAACGTTTATTGGATACCGGTATAACAGAGGATATAGTGATCATCTTCCGGTTTATCTTATTTTGCATTTTAATCCCTCGCAATAAATAAACATAGCATTAGCTGTTCTACTCTCCTTTTTGAGATTTTAGTCCTAGCTCCTTCCCTTTTTTCATCATAAAAGCATAAGCTTCATGATAATTATTTTTAATTTCTCCATCCAGAATGGCTTCTTTAATTGCATTTTTAATATCACCAACCAACTTAGAGGGTTTTATCCCAAAAGTTTCAATGATCTCTTCACCCGAAATCGGGGGCTGAAAATTCCGTATCGCATCTTTTTCTTCAATCTCAACAAGCTTCTGCTCTACTAATTTAAAATTATGCAAATGCTTTTTTATGGTATATTCATTTTTGGAGGTAATATCAGCCCGGCACAATATCATTAAATCATCAATATCATCACCCGCTTCGAACAGTAAACGCCGAACGGCTGAATCGGTTACCTCCTCCTGAGATAAAACAATCGGACGTAAATGAAGCTGCACTAATTTTTGTACATATTTCATCTTTTCATTTAAGGGTAACTTTAACCGCTTAAAAACTGAAGGAATCATTCTAGCTCCCAGGCTGTCATGGCCATGAAAAGTCCATCCAGTATCCTCCGAAAAACGCTTCGTCCTTGGTTTTGCAATATCATGTAGCAAACCGGCCCATAACAACCATAATTTATCTGTTCGTTTTCGAATATTATCAACAACCTCCAAGGTATGAAAAAAATTATCCTTATGCTTGCGTCCTTTCTTCGTTTCTACCCCTTTTAATTTCGATAATTCAGGCAAAAACAAAGGAAGCAATCCGGTTTCATCCAGATACTGAAACCCCACCGAAGGTTTCCTGGCCAAAAGAATTTTATGTAACTCCTCTACAATCCGTTCGTTGGACAATATTTTAATTCGATCTTTATTTTTTGTTATTGCTGAAAAAGTTATTTTATCAATTTCAAAGTCTAATTGCGTTGCAAAACGTATAGCCCGGAACATTCGTAATGGATCGTCTGAAAAAGTGGTATCAGGATCAAGCGGTGTGCGTATTATCTTATGCTTTAAATCTCCCTGTCCGTCGAAGGGATCAACCAATACCCCGTAATTTGAACGATTTAATCCAATAGCCAAAGCATTTATTGTAAAATCTCTTCGTTTCTGATCATCCCCCAGGGTACCATCTTCAACAAAGGGCTTTCGTGAATTTTCCTGATAGGACTCCTTTCGGGCCCCAACAAATTCAAGCTCAAGGTCATGATATTTAAACATGGCTGTGCCAAAATTTTTAAATACAGAGACCTTTATGGCCGGACTGATTTCGCGGGCAACTTCCTGCGCCAAAAGAATTCCACTTCCCTGGGTTACAATGTCAATATCCTTAGAGGGCCGGTGAAGTAAACAATCCCGGACAAAACCACCAATAACAAATGTTGGGAGATTATTTCTATCGGCAACCTCTGCAATTATTTTAAAAATTTTATCATTCAGACAATTCTTCATATATAGATATGACAATTTATTAAAATATATGACAAAATTACAATTATTTCCATTTTAAATGAACATATCAAAGAATTTTAATGTTTGGAATATAGTTTGATAACTCTTTATAAATTCATATATTTATTTTTTTAGAAATATCAATATTTATCAAAAACAAATAAAATTAAAAAAGTAATGCTAGAACATTTAACTAAAGAAACATTTAAGGAAAAGGTATTCAATTGGGAAGAGAACAAAGATTGGAAATTTGAAGGTGAGTTACCCTGTTTAATAGACTTTTATGCTGACTGGTGTCAACCATGTAAGATGGTAGCTCCAATTTTGGAAGAGTTATCTGAAGAGTATCAAGGGAAATTAAATATTTATAAAGTAGATACTGAAGATCAGCAAGAGTTAGCTGCAATGTTTGGAATACGGAGCATTCCTTCGTTGCTTTTTGTTCCAAAAGATGGACAGCCACAAATGGCCCAGGGGGCATTACCAAAAGACTCATTTAAGAAAGCTATTAAAGATGTATTAAACGTTGATGAAAATTAACCAACCCAGAAACACTAACTATAAAAACCGGCAAAAGTGCCGGTTTTTTTGTATACTTAAAAAAATAACTATAAATTTGTAGAGTCAATGGGGTGCCAAATATTACAGGCTGAGATCATACCCTTCGAACCTGGTCCGGGTAATTCCGGATAGGGAAAAAGAGTAAATCAAAAATTTCCCATTGTTTTTATTAAAGTTGATTGGTACTGTTTGCTTCTCGAATAAGTAAACATAATCATTATTTATAAAAACAATGATTTTTCATGAGGCCTCTAACTCATTCTTTAAGCCATTCAGTACATCAACTATCCGAAACTATTAATCTATAAAAATTAAAAACAATGAAACGGATAGGTGTTATTTTTCTTTTTGTACTATTTATTTTTCCTGTATATGCTCAGCAAACCATTTCAGGAGTCGTTAAAAATCAACAGGGAGAACCGTTGGTAGGAGCGAATGTCAGCATTAAGGAGACCTACAGGGGAACAGCAACCAACATGAACGGAGAGTTTAAGTTATCTAAACTGAAACCCGATAGTTATACCATTATGATCTCTTACATTGGTTATAAAACCCTTGAAGACACTATTAACAGCAAACAGGCGGATCATCTGGAATTTATTCTTGAACCCTCGAATATTCTTTCAGATGATGTAATCATAAAAGCGACCAGGGCCAAGATTGATGATCCTGTATCTTTTACCAACATATCCAGACAAAAAATCAAAGAAAATAATTTCACCCAGGATATCCCCTATTTATTAAGCCAGACTCCCTCGATAATCTCTACTTCAGATGCAGGAACGGGGGTTGGTTACACCTATTTCAGGGTACGTGGAACAGATTTAAACCGTATAAATATCACGTTAAACGGAATTCCCGTCAATGATGCGGAGTCTCATGGGGTATGGTTTGTTAATATGCCTGATCTATTATCTTCTGTAAACAATATTCAAATTCAGCGCGGTGTTGGAACTTCAACTCATGGCGCTGCATCATTTGGGGGCACGCTTAATTTACAAACCAAAACCTATCATAAAGATGCCTATGCTGAGATAAACTCTTATGCAGGCTCGTTTAATACCTTCAGAAATTCTGTAAGTTTTGGAACGGGATTAATCAATAACAGGTTTACCTTCGACGGACGGTTATCCAAAGTTACCTCCGATGGTTTTATCGACCGGGCCTGGTCGGATCTAAAATCCTTCTATCTATCCGGAGGATATCATACCAATAAGAGTATTCTAAAGGTCAATATTATTTCAGGAAAAGAGATCACCTACCAGGCCTGGAATGGAGTTCCAAAGGTTCGTTTAGAAGATGATGCAGAAGGGATGCAACGATATCTTGACCATTGGTTAATCGATGAGGAAGAGTATAATCACATGATTAATTCAGACAGCCGGACCTATAACCTGTATACCTATGAAAATGAGGTAGACAATTACCAACAAGACCATTACCAACTCTTCTATTCGTACGAAATAAATCCCGACTTTCATCTCAGCACTGCTCTCCATTATACCCGGGGAAGGGGTTACTACGAACAATATAAAAAGGATAAGGACTTTGAAGACTATTTACTCGACCAGGTAATTATTGGAGGAGATACGATATCAAGCACCGATTTAATCCAACAAAAATGGCTGGATAATCATTTCTATGGGGCAATTTTTTCAGTCGACTATAAACAGGACATCTTTGAGATTGCATGGGGAGGTGGATGGAATCGTTATATTGGAGACCATTTTGGAGAAGTTATCTGGGCACAATATTTCAGTAATGGAGAAATGAACCATCGATGGTACGAAGGAGATGGTGATAAAAGGGATTTTAATCTGTATACAAAATTTAAATACCATTTCTCATCCCAATTCAGCACATTTATCGACCTGCAATACAGGAAAATAAATTATGACATCCAGGGGATTGATGATGACTTAAGGGATATCACTCAAAGCCATAATTTTAATTTCTTTAATCCAAAATTTGGAATCTTCTATGAAATCAACGACCTACACTCCAGTTTCTTCACTTTTGCGGTAGCCAACAGGGAACCCAACCGAAGCAACTATACAGATGCTGACCCAAGCCGTCCGGCACCAACCCACGAAACACTGTATGATCTTGAATTAGGGTACAACTATTACTCCACCAACAACTATTTAAAAGCAAACCTATACTATATGTATTATAAGGATCAGCTGGTTTTAACCGGCAAGATTAATGACGTTGGTTCAGCAATCATGACTAATGTAGATAAAAGTTACAGGTTAGGACTAGAGTTATCTGGCGGCCTTAAAGTATTTAATCAGCTGCAAGTGGATGGGAATGTAACCTTAAGTCAGAATAAAATCAAAAATTTTACTGAATATGTTGATAACTGGGATACGGGGGAGCAGGAAGAAACAAACCTGGGGCAAACTGATCTCTCATTTTCTCCGGAGGTAATTGCAAATACAACAGTTTCCTATGAAATTACGTCTCAACTTAAAACCGAATTAATTTCAAAATACGTAGGCAAACAATACATTGATAATACTTCAAACGATGAACGTTCCATTGATCCATATTTTGTGAATGATTTTAAGGTAAGCTACTCTATTCCAACGGATAAAATAAAAGAAATTTCTGTCAATATCATGGTTAACAATATATTTAATCACGAGTATGAATCCAATGCATGGGTTTACCGATATATCATAGGAGGTGAAGAATTTGTTATGGATGGATATTTCCCCCAGGCAGGAATAAATATTATGGGGGGATTAACGTTAAAATTTTAAGAACACGAAATAACAGCTTTTAAAAGCCGGCATAAATCTGTGCCGGCTTTTCTAATTTTCAGTAAACATTCCAAAACTCAGAACAACCAATAGTTTCCTGAAATTCACCGCCTAAGGGATAAAAAAATATACATTTTATTAAAAATAATTGAAACAAAAACGGGGGTTAAATCGTTATTAATATAAAGATTGGTACTTATCGTTTTATAGTGTCTAAAGTTTATATTGCGATTAAGAAACAGTTTTTTTCATTTAAATTTTAGGTTTAATTTTTAGGGTATTAAGAAAGTCAGAAACGTCGAGTTTCTGGCTTTTTTAATGATGGGTTTCATAACTTTTAGCTATTTTTGCAGAAAGAAAAACCTCATGATCAAAACGCTATTAATTCCTCTAATCTTTTCGCTTTTTATCGTTTCCTGTTCTGAACAAAAAGTAAAGCATTCCAATGTTTTTCGTTACAATGAGTCGAAAGGGATTGCTACTCTTGATCCGGCTTTTGCCAAAAGCCAGGTGCTTATATGGCCTGTTAACCAATTGTTTAACGGACTGGTTCAAATGAACAACCAGCTAGTTATAAAACCAGCCATAGCCAGGTCGTGGGAAGTATCAGAAAAGGGCAAGTTATATACTTTTTTTTTAAGGACGGATGTCCGGTTTCATAATTCTGATGTATTTCCCGGAGGAAAAGGACGAATCGTAACTGCTCATGATTTTGAATACAGTCTCAAGCGGATTACAGATCCCAAAACAGGATCCCCCGGAGCCTGGATATTTAACCAGGTGGACGAAGAGGGGATTATTGCAATCAACGATACAACCCTGGAAATCCGGCTAAAAAACCCTTTTTCTGCTTTTTTAGGCTTACTTACCATGCCTTATTGCTCTGTAATTCCAAAAGAAGCGATTGAATACTACAAACAGGATTTCAGAAACCATCCGGTAGGAACAGGACCTTTTCAGTTTAAGTTCTGGAAAGAGGGAGAAAAACTTATCCTTATCAAAAATCAAAACTATTTTGAAAAAGATTCCAATAATATCCCCCTACCCTATCTGGATGCGGTATCCATAACATTTATCAATGATAAACAATCAGAGTTTCTGGAATTTTTAAAGGGGAATATCGACTTTATTTCAGGGCTTAGCCCGGCCAATAAAGATGAGCTGATCACACGAAACGGAAGCCTTAACCCAAAATACGAAGGAAAGATCAAAATGATATCTCAACCCTACTTAAATACAGAGTATCTCGGGTTTTTACTTGATTCTTCCAAAATAGCTACAAAAAACTCGCCGGTATTGAATAAAAAAATCCGGCAGGCTATAAATTATGGATTCGACAGGGAAAAGATGATGAAATATCTTAGAAACAATATTGGTTCACCAGCCATCCATGGATTTATTCCGAAAGGGCTACCCTCATTTTCAAGGAGCCTAAATGGATTTACCTATAATCCGGGAAAAACAAGGGAGTTACTCAAGGAGGCCGGGTTCCCTGATGGGCAGGGACTAGCACCAATAAAACTGACTACCACAAGTGATTATCTGGATCTGTGTGAATATATCCAACAAGAGCTTTCACAATTTGGGATTGAGCTAATTATTGATGTTAGTACGGGAGCCACTTTTCGGGAGATGGTAGCCCAGTCGAAACTGGAATTTTTCCGTGGCTCTTGGATTGCTGATTATCCTGATGCGGAAAATTATATGGCGTTGTTTTACAGTCAGAACTTTAGTCCTTCAGGACCCAACTACACTCATTATGCCAACAAAAATTTCGACAAGCTGTACCAGCAGGCGATGAATGAAACCACAGACTCCATAAGATACAGTTTATATCATCAGATGAATCAACAAATTATCAATGATGCTGTAGTAGTTCCATTATATTACGACGAAGTTGTACGTTTTGCACACACCAATATAAAGGGATTTGAAAGCAACCCGATGAATTTATTAAATTTAAAACAAGTTTATAAAACCAACTAACTCATGTTTATTGTTGCCGACAGCGGATCGACCAAAACCCACTGGACAATTATAGCTAAGGATAAAATTACAGAATCCTTCCAAACGCAAGGGCTTAATCCTTACTTTGTTAATGAGGAGATGATTACAAAAGAAATCGTCGAAAATTTTCCCCAGGAAATCAATCCACAGCATATTCAGACTGTTTATTTTTATGGTGCCGGATGTAAGGTTAAACAGACCCGCCAGGTGATTCTAAACGGATGCAGTGTTTTCTTTTCACAAGCTCAAATTATTATCGAAACAGATTTGCTTGGTGCAGCAAGGGCGCTATTTGCTGATCAAGAAGGGCTGGTTTCCATATTAGGTACCGGTGCAAATACCGGGATTTATAACGGGAGACACATCTCCAGACAGATTCCTTCGCTGGGGTTTGCTTTGGGTGATGAAGGAAGCGGAGCACATTTAGGCAAATTACTAGTGATTGATTATCTACATCAACAATTACCGGATGATTTAAGCACTCTTTTTGAAAGAAATTTCTCAATTTCCCGGGATGAAATCATTTATTCGGTTTATAAAAAACCAACTCCCAGCAAATTCCTGGCGAACTTTGCTCCTTTTATCCACAGACACAGAGGTCATCCTCATATCCAACAAATCATCCAGAGATCCTTTCAATCCCTCTTTGAAAACTATATCTGTAAATATCCTGACTATAAAAAATATGCATTGGGGTTTGCCGGATCAATTGCGCATTCCTTTAAAGCTGAACTGGAAATTAAAGCGCATGAAAATGGGTTAAGCATAGTCCAAATCATTAAAGACCCAATGAAAAAGCTGGCAGAGTTTCATCTTGAAGCAGAAAAAAAGAAGTAAATTTTTTCGTATTTTGAAAGCAATTTTTAAACTCGTATCTTTCATTAAGTAATGTGGAAAATAAAACTTGAAGTAATTTTATGAGAACCTGTATTATAATTGATGATGAGAAAAACGCCAGGGAGGCATTAGAGAAAATAATTCAACGGTATTTTAGTTCTCAGTTACAGATTGTTTTCATAGCTGATTCGGTTAAGGAGGGGGTATTTGCCATAAATAAATACAGGCCTGAGCTTGTTTTCCTGGATATTGAGATGCCCGAAGAAAATGGGTTTAAGCTTTTTGATTATTTTGATATCTACAACTTTGAAGTTATCTTTACCACAGCGTATAAACAATATGCCATTGATGCCATTAAGTTTGCTGCCCTTGATTATTTACTGAAACCGATTAATTATATTGATCTTCGCGATGTCCTTACCCGGCTGGAAAAGAAACAAAACAAATCTCCTAATACAGCTCAGATTGAAGCATTCTTAAGTAATTTAAACCATGATCCCGGCAACTTTAATAAAATTGCCCTGCCTACGCTAGATGGATTTCAGATGGAAAAAGTAAATAATATTGTCTACTGCCAGGCTGAAGAAAGCTACACCAAAATATTTACGAATAGAAACGAAGCTATTCTGGTAGCTCGAAATCTTAAGAATATAGAAGAGATGTTGCCCGAAGAATTATTCTTTCGGATACACAAATCGCACCTGGTCAATATGAATTACATTAAATCCTATAGCAAAACCGATGGATATAAAATTAAACTTGACAATGGAATTGAATTGGATGTGGCTACACGCCGCAACGATGAATTTTTAAAAGCTTTAACGAAGGATAAGCGATTAAAAAAAGAATGAAAAAAATATTTCAATTCATAATCTTAACTCTACTCTTGTTTCCACAAAATACGACAGGACAACATTTTTATACCCGCAACTATACCATCAACGACGGATTGCCTGATAATACGATTAACACATTATACAAAGATAACAAAGGTTTTTTATGGATTGGAACTCAAGCCGGAGTGGCAAAATTCGATGGAAATACTTTTGAGATCAAATCAACCATTGATGGTTTGGCAGGAAATGAAGTAGTATCAATTACTGAAGATCAAAAGGGGAATATATGGTTTGGTTGTAACAATGGGGGGATTTCCTGTTACAATGGAGATGCTTTTATAAGCTTTTCTAAAGCCGATGGAATCATCAGTAATAAAATAACCGTATTAAAATATCTTAAAAAATTTAACCTGCTTTGTATTGGAACAGAAAACGGGTTATCCATCTACGATGGTCAGGAGTTTGTTTCGTTTCCCAGAAAATCTATTCTACCAAACCTCCGATTTCACATTACCTCGTTTGAAGCAAGCAAAAATTCAATATATGTCTTCACCAATGGCAAAGGAGTTTATCGATTAAACCTACAGCATAATCAACTCGAACATTTGCCAGTTACCCATCCATTGTTTTATAGTTCGGTATCGGCCACGCATATCTCGGGGAAGGGGGATACATTAGTTGGAATAAAACCTACAGGATTAAAATTTGTTGGAACTGAAGATGTATATCTAAATGACACCCTGGGACATATTGCTGATTTTGAAGAAGGGGAAGGCCATAAGCTATGGATTGCATTAAATAACGCATTTAATAATACTGGAGCACTTTACCAGTACCAAAACCAGGAACTTATTCCGTGTAATCAATATTTAAACAATCAGTCGAAGGCGATCTCAGCCCTGGCTTATGATAAAAAAGAGAAAATATTGTGGATAGGTTCAGAGAATAATGGTATATACATGTATCCTGAAGAGAACTTTCTTTATTTTAAACCAACCGATTTTAAAATACATCATTTCCCCATAAACCAATTGGTTCTTGACAAAAAGGGTCATATCTGGTTTACGACTTCACACCATGTTATTGAGATACATCCTGATCAATCCTATAAAAAATATCCTTTTTCGCTATTTGAGAATAAATATCAGGAGTTTGTAAAAAATGAAATAAAAATTAAATATTATTATCTAAAAGATCCAACCGGGTCGTTTGAAAAATACGAACGATTAAGAAAAAAAGGAAGTTATCCTTATCCAAACCCCTATCTAACCTATGAAAGAAATAAGGAATCCATTATTCCTGCTACCAGCTTATATAAACCTTTAAAATACGATGTTCTTGTAAACAAGAAACTGAATAAACTTAACACCCTCTCAAAAGATCAAAACGGGAATATTTGGATAGGCAGTAATGTGGGGCTATTTAAAATATCAGAAAATACACAAGCAGTCAAATATTACGACCTGGAAGCGGTTGATATATCAAATTTTGTTTTTGGAGACAATAATGAATTAATTGTTACCAGCTGGAATGAAGTATTTGTCTATCCTGATATTGAAAAAAACTATAAAAGTCGGGTTTATAATTTCCTGGAAGGTGTTGCACCGGTTAATATAAAACGAATCAAAACCTTTCGTGACCAGATATGGTTAATAAGCAGAGATAGTGGAATATTTCTTTATGATCAGGGTAGCTTTAAATCATTTTTTAGCTCCTCCTATGATTTAAACTCATTTAATGATCTTACTTTTGACACCCATGGCAATTTGATTACAGGGGGAGAGAACGGGATGATCTATATTGCCAAACTAAAAAACGATTCCATCATAAATCAGTTTAGCATAAGTAAAAAGAATCACTTAATGGGAACCAGTATAAGGTGGCTAAACTGTACCGATGAAAATTATTTAATAGCTGGAACTAATTCGGGGATTAATGTTATCGACCTTAACCGTTTGTATCAAAAGGGAGAAGTTTCTATTAAAAAAATTGATCATCGCCAGGGTTTTAAAGATTACTCGGGAGAAGTTTCGCTCATTCATGATCAGAATATCTGGATAGGAACACATAACTATCTGATAAAAGGAAACCTAGACAACTTTTTAGATTTTACCGGGGAAGATTTTATTTTCTATTTAAAAAAAATCCAGGTAAACAACAAGCCTTTAAATCTAGGAAAAGATTCCCTTTTCAATAACTTTTCCATTAATTCCAAACCAGACTTAATCTTTCCTGCGCATAAGAACAATATTGCTTTTGATTTTGATATTATACGATTTATAGATTATAAAAACATAAGGTTTAGCTACCGTCTAGAAGGACTATCCGAAGAATGGTCGGAAGTTACGAAAGAACATCGGGCAGTATTTCAAAATTTAAAACCCGGGAATTACCGTTTTCGGGTAAAAGCTGTTAATACTACTAATATTAACAGTACAAAAGAAAAGGTGGTTAGCTTTAGGATAAAACCACCCTTTTGGGCAAACTGGTGGTTTTATATTCCGGCAGCTCTTCTTTTTATCAGCTGCATCTGGTTATTCGTTTACCTGAGAACAAAAAAAATTCAACGCCGGGAGCGGAATCTGGCGGAAATATCTGAACGAATGGCTCAATTTGAAATGAAAGCCTTACGTGCACAAATGAATCCACATTTTATTTTTAATGCAATAAACTCTATTCAAAATTACATGCTCGATAATGATATTGATTCTGCACTGGGCTATTTATCAGATTTTGCTAAGTTAATCAGGCTAACCCTCGATAATGTTGTGAAGAAAAAAGTATCGCTGGACGATGAGCTAAATTATCTAAAATATTATCTAAACTTAGAAAAAATGAGATTTGATAAATATTTTGAGGTAGAAATTATCCTCCCGGAAGAATATGAACAGCTTAAAATCGAAATACCGCCAATGCTTATTCAACCCTTTATAGAAAATTCAATTAAACACGGATTTGTTTATAAAAAAAAGGATGCAAAACTAAAACTGGAGTTTAAAATTTTGGATGACAATCTTTTACAATGCATTATTGAAGATAATGGGATTGGCCGGCAGAAATCGAGAGAGCTTAACCGAAACAACCATAAATCCCATCAATCGAAGGGAACCTTTATTACTCACGAACGATTAATGCTTCTTAACAATTCACAACCCCGTAAGGGATATAAAATTAATACCATTGATTTATATGATGAGTATAACCTGCCTTGTGGCACGAAAGTAGAAATTACTGTTCCTATTTAAAAAAGCAGCAGTGATCAAACAGATCGCTACTGCTCCTAAAATGCTATAATTAATTTATTGATTTTCTAATAAATAGGTAACAAATTCTTTCCCTTCCACATAGGCATACTTAAAGGATGTTGTTCCGTTAAATGCCACATTATTTAAGCGAATCGGATCGAAAAATTTGGCGTATTTAAAATCAGCAAAGTCTTCAAATACTGTATTTTCAAAATTAACTCCATTTGAAAACTTAATGTATTTAAAAATAGCTTCAGCACTAAATCGTGCTTCAGAAAAGTCAATAAAATCTGATAATTCGGTATATTTAAAATAAGCTAACTTTTTAAAGTTACAATGCTTAAAATTTACTTGACCCTTAAATTTTGTGTATTTAAAATTCGCCAGTTCCTCAAATAAGGAGTACTCAAAATCAGCATTTTCAGGAAACCTGGCATATTTAAAATTGGCCTCCTCCTGAAAAACAGAATTAGAAAAATTAACCCCTGAAGAAAAAACAGCATATTTAAACAGGGCATTTTTCTCAAAAATATTTTCGGGAAACGTTGCTTTCTTATAAAAATTCGAATATTTCACCCAAAAGTCGTCCTTAAAAGTACATTTCTCAAAATCTACATTTTTATGGAAATTAGCAATATGCAACTCATCTTTACGATCGTCGTTCCAATAACCAATTACCTTTCCTTGAAATACACAATTGACAAATTTAATAACTGAACGAACATGATAGATGTAAGAGATGTTATCCTGGCTAAAAAATTCCCATTCACTTTCTTTTTCTACATCGTTTATTAGTCGCAGGTCAAGGTCTCCATGAATGGTTGTATTTTCATAAAAAATATCCTCCCCATTATTTATCTTAGAGATAATTTCCTGTGCATCAACCTTTACCTGCAGGTAGGCAAATAAAGGTAAAACTGTAAATAAAATCGTAAGTATTCTGCTCTTCATAGTTATTTGTTTTATGGATTTACATTACAGGGACGAAACAAAACTATTTATGCTGCATGAGGCTATTTTTTATACCTTCTTTTCTATTTCAAGGATTCTTTTTTCAATCGTTTTTTGATTTTTTTTAATTTCTCTTACCGATTCAAGTATTTCCATCTGGATTGGATTTTGGGAGGTCAAGTTTCGCATTTCTTCGCTTCGGATACCATATTTTGAATCCCAGTATCCCAAAAGCAGGGCCAGAAAAATAAAGATAATAATTAATAAAGGAAGCGCTACATAAACATTAGCAATTAGAAATTTACCCACACCGGTATTTTTTATTGCTCCCAGAAAGATGGTCACCATCATAAAAAGATTGATGTAACTGATATACATTTTCGACCGGTCGAGATATACTTTCCACCGGATGAGTGTTCTTTTATCTATTTTCATACTATCTAAATTTTTAGTAAAGATAGGAAAAACGGGGAATGGAAATAAGAATAGTATTAGTAATATAAAAAGAAATTATACAGAACTTACAGGAGGCAAAAGTTAAAATATATCCCCTGAAAAAAAACATAAAACATCAGGGATTCCTGATGTTTTATGACTGACAGATTATGCTACCAACCTTCGTGCCGGTAATAAATTTTACTTACTACTTTCCAACCTTCATCAAATTTGTAAAGCTGAAGATAATCGGTAAAAAGGAGCTGTTTGTTTCGATACAACTCAATTTTTGCCATCGCCGCATTCCCTGTAACATCAATAAGTAAATATTTACAGGTAATCCTTTGCTCATCCGAAGGAGGAGCAGGGTCTGCAGCTACTCTTTTTTTGTGCGATTCAATCCAGCTATAGATAGGAAACTTTGTAAGCATATTATCTCTAACTCCCAGCAGGTTAAATCCTGGGTGAAAACCACTTTGAATATCCTCAATGTTTCCTTTATTCTGGAGGCCATCTACGTAAGCAGTTTGAATAACCTTTTTAATCATTTCTTTTTCGGCATCAACAGCTTGTGCCCAAAGGGATGAAACAAAAATCATCAATAAACCAATGATTAGACTAATTTTTCTCATATTGAATCTGATTTAAATAATAGAAATAATTTTAATCCTTTTTTTTACGATATAATACCTGAATATAGTTTGAATTTTCGGCGGGAGTAAAAATCTGAATAAGCTGCCAGTTCTTATCATAGTTTTCAATCGCTTTTCGCAGGCGGCTAATTCGTGCAAGAGAGCGGGTAATTTCATCAGCATTACCATTGAGTTCGTCGTCAACATCCCAGGGGAATGATTCCACCCGGAAGTCATAGCTAATTTTCCGATCACCTACCTTAAGGTGTAATTCGGCGATCTCATCTTCGCCAAATCCGGGAATAGGAATACAAAGGTCTTTTAACATAATTCGTTCCTTTCATTTAGTTAGTGATTATTCGTAACGTATAACATCTGCCGGGTTCGTATGAGCCGATTTTACAATCTGCGAACCTACGGTAAATATGGCGATAACCATTGCCAGAATTGTTGCAAAAACAAATGGATAAATGGTTAAATGAATTTTATAGGCAAAGTTATCCAGCCAATGGTTCAATAAATAATAGGCCAAAGGCCAGGCTATAGCTGAAGAAACAAGCAATAAGATGAAGATCTCCTGATAAAAAATAGATACAATATTGATAAACCCCGCTCCCATTGCTTTCCGGATACCTATCTCTTTATTTCTTTTCTCGACCGAGAAGGAGGTCAGTCCAAATAACCCCAGGGCAGAGACAAAGATTGCCAGCAAGGAAAAGATGGTAAATACTTTTGCCGTTCGCCTTTCGGAATAATACAACTTTTCAAAATCATCATCCAGAAAAAAATACTCAAAATTTTTTCCGGGCAAAAATCGATGAAAAGTCTGATCGATAAAATTTATGGTTTGCTTAAGATTCTTACTTTGAATTTTAACTAACAAGAAAGTATTGGCTGTATTGGGTGTTAAGAACAGACAAATAGGCCGGATTTCCTTATGCAATGATTCATAATTAAAATCTTTCATAATACCAAGAATTGGTGTACGTACCTGCCCCTGATCTAAACGGGTAGTGAATAATCTTTTTTCCAGGAGATTATCGTTACCTAACCGCTTAGCAGCCGCCTGGTTAATGATAACTCCCAGGGAGTCAGAAGAGAAATCCCGGGAAAAAAACCGGCCTTGATCCATGGATAATCCAAGAACTTTCTGAAAATCGTAGTCGACATAGTAGATAGAAAAAGGAACAAGATCTTCTTTGGGAGCATTTTCCAACTGCATAGTGCTTCCGTCAAAGGGCTTACCGGGAACCGAGGAAGAAGATGAGACCTGGTGAATGGAAGGGTTTTTCAACAACTCGTTTTTAAAGGCCAGGTAGTCGGAACCAAAATCATAGGCCCGGTTGATAACCAGCACCTGTTCTTTAGAAAAGCCAAGATCTTTATGGTTTATAAAATCAAGCTGTCGATAAATGACGATTGTACTTACAAAGAGAACGATGGTTATGACAAACTGCACCGTAACAAGCATCCTTCTAAAACGGTTACTTTTAAAGCCAAGGGTTAAATTCCCCTGTAAAACTTTAATGGGTTTAAAACGCGAAAGAATAAACGAAGGATAGGAGCCGGATAAAATCCCCACCGTAATGGCAAAAACTAAATATGCCGGAATAATCCACCACGATGATAAGTAATGAATATTTAAATCTTTTTGGGTAACCTGATTAAAAACAGGTAAAAATATTTCTACTAATGCAATCGCTATGAGTAATGCGATACCACTAAGCATAATCGATTCGATAAAAAACTGATAGATCAGCTGGATTCTTCTGGAACCGATTACTTTTCGTATCCCAACCTCTTTGGCGCGGTTAGAATATTTTGCGGTTGCCAGGTTCATAAAATTAATACAGGCTATTATTAATATAAAGAGAGCAATAAAAATAAAATAATAAACTGTGGACAGACTCCCGGTGGGTTCAATTTCGTCCTGCAAATCCGATTTCAAGTAAATATCTTGCAACGGTTGAATTTTAAATCCATAGGTACTTCCTGATTTTAAAAATTCCTCCAGGTCAATTCCCATAAACTGAACAACTTCAGGGCCTACATATTTAACGACAAACTCATTGAGTGAAGATAAGAAACGATCGATATCGGTACCTTTTTTTAACTTAAAATAGGTAAATACATTATTTTGTACCCAAAAAGTAACTTTACTGGTAGGCGTTGATGAAATGGAAGCTACAAAATCAAAATGAAAATGAGAATTTGCGGGTACATCTTCACACACCCCCGTAACCTGGTAAGGAGTATCACCTTCAATGAGAAGGATTTTGCCTATTGGATCCTCGTTTCCAAAATACTTCTCAGCCATTGATTGAGTAATAACGATGGTATGGGGCTTGCTCAGGATATTTTTTTGATCTCCCCGGAGGAGGTTAAATGAAAAAAGTTTAAAGAAATTTTGATCGCCATAAAAAAAACGTTGCTCAATAAATGATTTTTCTTCGTACTGAACAGATCTTCGGTTAACCTTATAAAAGCGGGTGGCCAGATCAACATCAGCCAGTTCTTCCTCCATGGTTTGAGCCATAATGTTTGAGGTAAAAGGACTTCGGATAGAATTATCTCCAAACTGTCCTTCGATATAAATCCGGTAAATATTCTCAGAATTCTGATGAAACCGATCATAGCTCAATTCATCTTTTACAAAAAGCATAATCAGTATACATGAGGCAATACCTACAGATAATCCGGCAATATTTATCAAGGTATAAACCTTTTCGCGGAGTATATTTCTCCAGGCGGTGGTAATATAATTTTTAAACATTTGTAATTTTTTTATTATTATTCATGTCGTAATGCATTTGCTGGGTTGGCTAATGCAGCTCTATAGGCAAGCACGATTACGGTAATCATAGCGATCAAAAAAGCAATGAATGCTCCTGCAATAAACATCCAAATCTTCAGCTCAATTTTATAAGCAAAGTGATTAAGCCAACTATTCATAAAATAGTAAGCCAACGGCCAGGCCACCAGGTTGGCCACCAAGACCCATTTTGAGATATCAGCCAGTAACATCCATACAATCCGGCGAACGGGCATACCAACCACTTTTCGTATACCAATCTCTTTGGTTCGCTTGATCACCGTAAAAGATGTTAATGCAAAAACACCTAACATGGCAATAATGATTGCCAGTACCGACCCAAAAAGAATCAGCTTATTGCTCCGTTCCTCTTCCTGGTATAAATTATCAAACCGGTCGTCCATGAAATAATAGCGGAATTCATAACCATTATTATATTTATTGATGATTTTCTCAATAGAAGCTATGGTTTGGCTTAACCTTTCGCCTGTAACTTTAACCGACAGGTAGGATATGTATTCCCGGTGTTTTGTTAATACCAGGGGTTCAATTTCCTGATGGAATGAGTTAAAGTGAAAATCCTTAATAACACCTACAATTTCACCTTCAGCTTTCCATACATAAATTTTCTCTCCGACAGGATGTTGCAATCCCATTTTCCGGGCAGCTGTTTCATTAATGATAAAGGAAAAGGTATCCGTCCTGAATTTTGAGTCAAAGTTTCTTCCTTCAGCAATCTCCAATCCGTAGGTTTCAACAAAATCATCCTGCACGGCCATTTCATTGATCACAATAGAGTTATCAGGACTATCGCCTTTCTTATAAGCATTTTGAACCATATGATACGTGGGGATATTTTCAGAACCACTAACCGATACTACCTGGGGTACATCCTGTAAAGCCGATTTAATAACATTTAAATCACGATAAATTCCCGGCTTAAGATTCTCAATCACCATTACATGTTCTTTGTCAAATCCCAAGTCTTTACTTTTCACAAACTTTATTTGCAAATTCATAACCAGTAAAGCAATGATCAGGAAAACAGCAATGGAAAACTGAAAAATTACTAATCCCTTTTTTAAGAACTCATTACTTCGTCCTTTTTTTGTAATTCCTTTAAGAATGCGTACCGGATTAAATTTAGAAAGATATACTGCAGGATAAGCACCAGCCACCAAACCTATAAAAAACGCCAGTACGATAAAAAACAAGATCAATGAAACATAAGAATAGTTCATTACCAATTCACGATTTACCAGGCTACTAAATGAATTAATAAATAACTCTACAATCAATAAAGCCACGACTAATGAAATAAATGAAACAATCACGGCTTCGCCCAGAAATTGTTTAATGATATGGCTCCGTTGGGCTCCAACAACCTTGCGCAATCCTATTTCATTGGATCGTGTTTCGGATCTTGCGGTAACCAGGTTTACAAAATTGATGATTGCTATTATGATTATAAAAAAGGCCAAAAATGAATAAATATAGATATTGCGGATATTTCCCTGGGGAGCAATCTCCCAATTGTAATCAGAATATAGGTGAATATCAACCATTTTCTGAATCGCTGTATTAATCGTAAACGCATGGTCCATCCCTTCATCCTTAAATCGCTGGTTAATATTTTTATTACTCACATCAATAACCTTCGATTTCCAATTTCCTGTTTTAGCCTTTTCGTCAACAACAAAATAGGTAAAGAAACCAAATCCACGACTACCATAATAACGGTCAAGCTGACCAATAGAAGTAAAGGATGTGATAAAATCAAACGAAAAATGCGAATTGGCCGGAATATTTTCAATAAGGCATTTAACGGTAAAATCAGTACCATTTAATTTCATCTGTTGATTGATTGGATTTTGATCACCAAAGTATCTTTTGGCAGCACTCCTGGTAATCACTATATTTTTAGGATTATATAAAGCTTCCTTGGGATCCCCCGAGATTACCGGAAAAGAAAATATACTAAAAAAGGTACTATCGACATAAAAAAACTGCTGACTTGTAAAGACTTTATTGTTTACCGTAACATTGGCTCCCCGCTTGTCTAATTTACAGGCAGACACCACTTCGGGAACTTCAGTGGCTATTACCTCTGCTGCATTAGCCAATGCAACCGGAACAACCATGGGTTCAGCATCACCCTGTTTTATGGAGGAGATCACCCGATAGGTGTTATCATAATTTTTATGAAACTTATCATAGCTCAGCTCGTGCTGTACAAATAATAGTAATAAAATTGTAGCAGCAATCCCTGTTGCCAGACCCAGGATATTAATTATTGAGAAAAACTTTTGCGAGATTAAATTTCGAATCGCTATTTTGAAATAGTTTTTTAACATATATTATTTTTTTTATACTTCTTCTAACAAATTCCAACATGTATGCCAATTTACATATAACTCTGTTTATCAGAATCTTTGTAAAAAAACCAGTGAATAGAAAGCCACTGATTTTCGTACGTATGCGTTCAAAATTGTACGATTATGTACACTTTATTTATTAATGCAATATACTAAGTTGCGCAAAGCGAAAAAGATTGTAGAATATACAAAAACACAATAATCAAAAAATATATTATTAATAAAAAAAGCTTTATCAGAAAAACAGAAACAACTAATGAAAAAGAAATAAAACAGAAATAAAATAATCGGGATGTAAGTTCTCCCCAAAAACGGCACATTAATAAAGCTCTATCCATTATCCCTGAACATTGCTCTTATTGCAACTTAAAAGAATTTCCAAAACATGGGATTCGGAGTTCAATAATTTCTCATGAATCCTCTTTCAGTCATTCAAAATATTGTACACCTGCTACTAAACAAGTAATATGTTAAAAATAAGCTCCCAAAAATCGAACGATACTAAACAATTCGGCAAATATCCGTAATAACATTTTTAAAAAGTAACTATTCACATGCAAGCACCTCAGCCGGATTAGAATTCGCTGTTTTCAAAGCCTGGAAAGAAACAGTTATTATGGCAACCGTTAAGCTTAACAAAGCAGCAAGTACAAAGGGAATAACATTCAGTTCAATATGATAAGCAAAGTTCTGCAGCCAGGTATTAAGGCCCCACCATGCCAAAGGCCAGGCAAGCATATTTCCAAGAGCTACCCAAATTAAAAATTGTCCGAGGAACTTTTTCACAACTTGTGTTGCAGAACTTCCTAAAACCTTGCGAATACTCATCTCTTTCTGTCGCTGCACTGCCATGTATGAAGACAGGCCAAACAATCCCAGACTGGCAATGAAGACTGTAACTAAAGCAAAGTAGCTAAAAATTGTTTGCATTTTCTGTTCCTGCTGATACTGCTCATTAAAATTCTCATCCAAAAACTGGTATTCGTAAGGATATTCTGTAGAGAAAGTTGTCCATACCTTTTTGATATGCTGCATGGCCGACCTCATATTTCCCTCATCCATTTTGACAGCAAAGAAGCGCATTATCTCTGGTTTATTGAGCAGAACCAATGGTTCAACCTGCTGATGCAACGACTTGTAGTTAAAATTTTCAACAACACCTACAATTTTACCATCCACTCCTCTCCCACAAGCCACACGTTTGCCTATAGGGTTTTTACCGAATACTTTTCTGGCTGCTTCATTGATAACAAAGCTCGTATTGGGATCGGACGGAAATTCGGGAGAAAAAAATCGACCTTCTGTCACCTTTAGATCGAGCATTTCTTCAAAATCATGATCTACTCTGTAATAATTAACCATTTCCTGTTCCCATGCTCCATCCTTATCGATATAAAAAGTCAATCGCCCATGATTATAACCGGGGAGGTCGTTACTGGTTATCACATCCAGCACGCCAGGGTGCTTTTCCAATTCCTGTTTTATAGCATTTCTTTGGGCTATAATTTGAGGTTGGGATGCATATCTTAAAACCAGGGTATGCTCACTGGAAAATCCCAGATTCCTGGTACGCAGATATTGCATTTGCATAAATACTACCAACGTAGCTATAATCATTGCTACTGATAATGTAAATTGCAGAACTACTAATATTTTTCTCAATAGTTCTGATGAAAGCCCGTTGCTTTTCTTTTTGCTTGATTTTTCAAATTTTTGTTTAATCATTGACACCGGATCATATCCAGACATGACAAAAGCGGGAAATATCCCACTAATAAGTCCTATTCCAATTCCTGTTCCCAGAATCAGTAAAAGTTGAAATCTTCCTTTAGCATGAGCTAACATAGAATATAAATCAATAGCTTTGCCTGTCAATTCATTAAAAGAAGGTAATAAAAGTTCAACGATCAAGCACCCTACAATTAATGCAAAAGTAGCAGTAAGGACAGACTCACCCAAAAATTGAATAATTAACTGTTTACGTTTTGCACCCACAAGTTTTCTTATGCCAACTTCTTTTGATCGTTGAATGGCACGAGCTGTTGCTAAATTGATATAATTAATCGATGCAATTAAAAGAATAAAAACACAAACAAAACTAAAAATATAAATATAGCGTTTATCTGTATTGCTGCTGATATCGTAGTCATAATCCGTCTGAAAATGAATGGATGAGAGCGCCTGAAGTTTAAAATCCAGCGAAAGCGTTAATTCATGCTGCTCTCTCCAGGGCTTTATGGTTTGCTCAATCCAACCCGGCAATTTATTTTTAAAAGATTGAATACTTTCCTTATCCTGAAATTTCAGGTAGGTATATCCAAAAAGCAATGTCCAGTCTCTATTATAGGCATCCAGCATTGACTGAGAAAACGAGCTGACAGGAATCAAAATATTAGGCGTCAAATGAGACTCTTCCTGGTTGCATGCATAGACACCAGAAACCATATAAGCGGTGGTATCTATATACAATGTTTTTCCAATTGCTTCTTCTCCCGGAAAGAACTTTTCTTTCACCTCCTCAGATATGGCAATCTTATCAGGACCATTAAGTGCAGATACAGCACTACCCTCGAGAAATTTATGCAAAAAAAACGAAAAAAAATTATCATCGGCATAATGAATGTTATCAATCATAAATTTATATTCATTATGCTTTACTAATCTTGTCCGGCCAAATGCAATCCGTGTAGTATTTTCGATTTCCGGGAAATAACTCTGGAATGATGGAGCTAAAGGAAAAGGTGAAACAGCAAAGTTGGTGTACCGATCACCAAAATCCACAGATTCTGAAACCCTGTAAATTTTTTCTGAATCAGGCCAGTGTTTATCAAAGCTCAATTCACTTTGAATATAAAGAAAAATAAAAATGAAGGACGCAAAGCCTATGGCCAGGCCAGCAATATTAATTAAGGATGCACGTTTTTGTTTCCTTAATCCTCGTAGAGCAATAAGCACATAACTTTTAAACATGGGTAATATTACTTTTTAGTCCTGTTTAATCTTTCCAAGACCAGAAACATTGGTGGTAATGCTGGCAGGATTTCCTGAGTATTCAATTAGTCCAAGCCCTGAAACAGATGCTTTTAAAATTTTTGTAGCGTGCACCTCTCCTTTTCCAACTCCACTAAAATCAAAACGTGTTGCTTCTGTAATAAAATCCTCAGCATCGAGCGCAGCAGTTCCGGATACCTTCCAAACAGCCAAAGGAGCTTTTCCTCTAATGTTAATATCGGCTACTCCGCTTATATCAGCCATCAGCTTTTTGCATTCCAGTTTCATATTAATATTAGCAACGCCGCCAACAAGAATACTGAACTTATCCGCAACAATTTTGTCACTGGCATGGAGATTCACTGCAGCTGCTACCTGGAAGCTCTCAATATGTTTAACAGTCAGGAAAATGTTCACATCATCTTTGCGCTTCTTCCAGCTTTTATTGTCTGATGTAATGTGCAATGTTCCATGACTAACTTCCACATCAATTTCTTCCAATAACTGCTCTTCTGCTTCAATTACCAGTTTTGTTTCTTCGGCCTGAGACAAACTAACCTCACAGGCAATGTTTATATACACTTTGGTGAAACCTTCTACAGAAACCTCTTTTGAGACATCCTGTGCAGTTGAAGTTGCAACCAAGAACAAAATAAAGAAGGTTCCTAAAAAGAAACCCATCTGAATAGTTTTTATTTTTTCGAACCTCTTCATAGTGATATTGAGTTGATAGGTTAAAAGAAAAAAGACAGAAGTGAAATAATTGGGGATCTTATATACTCAAAAATCGGGAAAGTATAGAGGGGAACACTTCTGCCTTTTTATTTTCAAAGATTATAAAACTTTCTTAATATTTTCAGTGACAATATGTCCATCGAACAACTGCACGATACGATGTGCTTTTTCTGCATCTGAAGGTGAGTGCGTAACCATTACAATGGTTGTTCCATCATTATTCAGCTGAGTTAAAAGGCTCATCACTTCTTCACCATTCGCCGAATCCAGGTTACCTGTAGGCTCATCGGCCAATATTAACTTGGGATTGGTAACCACAGCGCGCGATATAGCAACCCTTTGCTGCTGACCTCCTGAAAGTTGTTGAGGAAAATGTTTCTTACGATGCGACATTTTCATTCGTTCCAGTACCGCTTCAACTTTCTCTTTTCGCTCAGACGATGGCATATTTAAATATAACAAAGGCAATTCAACATTTTCATATACCGTTAATTCATCAATCAAATTAAAACTTTGGAATACGAAACCGATATTTGCTTTTCTAAGGTTTGTTCGCTGACGTTCAGTATAACCTGAAACTTCCTGGTCCAGGAAAAAAAGCTCACCAGCAGTAGGGTTATCCAATAAACCGAGAATATTCAGTAAGGTAGATTTACCACATCCTGAAGGCCCCATAATGGCGACAAATTCTCCGCTATTGATATTTAAATTCACTTGATTCAGAGCCGTTGTTTCAACTTCATCCGTTCTGAAAACTTTTACTAAATCGTTTGTTTTAATCATGACCTTAAAATTTAATGATTGTAATTTATTTATTTTCTTATGATTTATTTTAATATAATTTTGTCAACATTATTAAAGTTGTCGTAGCTTGATACGATTACTTTTTCACCGGGATTTAATCCTTCCAGCACTTCATAATACTGTGGATTTTGTCTTCCGATAGAGATTTCACGTTTAACAGCCATCTCTCCTGATGGGTCAACAACATATACCCATTGTCCGCCAGTGCTTTGATAAAATCCACCACGAGGAATTAATACAGCCTGCTTCGATTCACCCAGTTCAAGTTTAATTCTAAACGTTTGTCCAATTCGTATTTGCTCAGGCTTATCCGAAACAAACTCCATATCCACAGCAAACCGTCCGGCATTCACTTCCGGGTAAACTTTTACAATTTTCAGATTATATTTTGATCCGGCAAAATCAAAGCTACCTGGCAAGCCGGTTACCACACGTGCAATATAATGCTCATCAATTTCAACTCTTAATTTATAATCATCCAGAATATTGATTGTTCCGATACGGGTACCATAACCAATCACCTCTCCTATTTCAGGGTTTAAGGTCGCCAACTCACCGTCGCAGGTTGCCTTTACATTCAGATATTCCATTCTTCCCTGGATAATTTTCAGGTTTTCCTGCATATTTTTAATTTGCTGATCCATTGCTTTTAGCTGAACATGGCGATATATGGAGTCATTCTTCAAAGCTTCCTTAAACAAATCGTATTGTTTTTTAGTTGCATTATATCTTTCAAAAGACTGATCGAATTCTTCTTTTGAAATATGATCTTCGGCAAATAGTTTTTTATTATACTCATACTGCCTTTTGTACATTTTGAGCTGTCGCTCCGTTTCGATCAGTGTCTGCTGCCTGTTTATACGCTGCAATTCCAGGTTAATCTTTGTATTTTCAAACTCATTAATCGAACGGGATACTGCTGCTTCGTTATTCGAGATTTCCAGGATTAAATTAGTATTACTCAGCTTAAGAATGACGTCCCCTTGTTCTACCATATTCCCTTCGTCAATAAGAATTTCTTCTACCCGTCCGCCTTCAATGGCATCCAGGTATACGGTCCGAATAGGTTCAACCGTTCCAATCACTGCAATGTAATCCTTAAATTCATCCTCTACAATTGACTCAATCGTAATTTTATCCTTTTCAACATTTAATTTTGAGCTTTTATCGCCAAAGAAAATATTGAATGAAACCAAGAGAATAAAAATTACTCCTACTGATATCCAAATTGTTTTTTTGTTTAGCCACTTATGCTTTTTTTCAATTACTCTGTCCATTATTCTAAAATTTAAGATTATTCAATGTTTGCAATTCAATAATCATTTATTATGCCAAACCCCGTATAGTTCTAATAATGAGATTACTATAACTGTGGCTTGGTTTTTATATCTTCCGATAGTGTTCGATTACGAAACATCGAAAGTCCGATATCGGACACATCCAACAATTTAGTAAAGGGTATAAACAATGAATAAATACGACCTACCGGATTTACCGAACAAAGCCTTTAATTTCTTAGAAAATATATTGTATATTTACCTTTGTAAAATTTTTAACAAGGATCCTTATGAATGAAAAGATTGGTAAAATATTAGCTATCGATGATAATGAAGATATTTTGTTTGCCTTAAAGCTTCTTTTAAAAAACCATGTAGAAGTCATCCAGACCGAGACTGATCCGTCTGTTATTCCGGAACTACTTCACGACACGATCTATGATGTTATTCTACTGGATATGAATTTTACCCAGGATGCGATCAGCGGGCAGGAAGGTTTTAACTGGCTTGAAAAGATTCTCGATATCGATCCGGATGCTGTAGTGGTATTTATAACGGCTTATGGGGATGCTGAGAAAGCAGTAAAAGCGATTAAGTCAGGGGCCACTGATTTTATCTTAAAACCCTGGCAGAATGAGAAATTATTGGCCACTGTTTCTTCGGCCATCAAGTTACGCCGTTCAAAAAACGAAGCTACCGATTTACGAACCAAGCAAAAGGAGATTAGTGCAATCCAGGATCAACCGTTTCATGAATTTATTGGAAATTCGCCTGAAATGCAGCAGGTATTTACCACCATCAAGAAGGTCGCCAAAACCGATGCCAATGTATTAATCCTGGGCGAAAACGGAACAGGTAAAGAGCTGGTTGCAAGAGCATTGTACCGAAACTCGTTAAGAAAGGACGAAGTATTTATCAATGTTGATTTAGGTTCCATTGCCGAAACTCTTTTCGAGAGTGAACTTTTTGGACATGTAAAAGGAGCCTTTACAGATGCCAAAAAAGATAAACCCGGACGCTTTGAAATCGCCTCAGGGGGTACCTTATTCCTGGATGAAATTGGAAACCTTTCGTTGCCCATGCAGGCAAAATTATTAACGGTTCTTGAACGTCGTGAAATTACCCGGGTAGGGGCAACCAAAACCACCCCTATTGATGTAAGGCTTATATGCGCAACCAATAACGACATTCATCAGATGGTTGACGATGAAACCTTCAGACAGGATCTTCTCTACCGGATTAATACGGTAGAAATTCACCTTCCCCCATTAAGGGAACGAATCTCTGATATCCCCTTATTAGCAGAACATTTTATTGGAATTTACTCCAAAAAATACCGCAAAAAGATCAGGGGGATTCATTCTGAAGCCATGAAGAAATTATCGCAATATCCCTGGCCGGGGAATGTTCGTGAACTGCAACATGCCATTGAAAGGGCAATTATTATGAGCGATTCGGATACTCTCCAGCCCGATGATTTCATTCTTTCTTCCAAAAAGGATAAAGTGGGCGAGCTTGAGCTCAATACCTATAACCTGGATGATATTGAAAAAACAGTGATTGAAAAAGTATTAAAACAAAACCAGGGGAATGTTTCCCAGGCAGCCAGTATGCTTGGATTAACCCGTACATCATTGTATCGAAGAATGGAAAAATATGGTCTTTAAGAATTTTAGGTTTGTTGCTATTTTCAGAATATTGTTGTTAACAGCAACCATATTTCTTTTCTTTTATACCATTACCCTTGAGTATTTTATTACTCCTTTCCTGGTTGGTTTAATTATTATTTTCCAGATTTACCTTTTGTTTAAATACATTGACAAAACCAACCGGGACCTTGCCGGCTTTCTTGAGTCGATAAGGTTTACCGAGTTTACCCGCTCCTTTAAAATTGAAGGATTAGGATCTTCTTTTGATGAATTAAACAAAGCCTTTAACGATGTTATCCATGATTTTCAAAAAGTTCGTTCTGAAAAAGAAGAACAATATCAGTATTTACAGGCCCTGGTAAAAAATATTGATGTAAGCATTATTACATATTTACGTGACGGGAGTGTTGAACTGGTGAATAATGCTTTTAAAAAATTATTTCAGATTCCCAGTATAAAAAATATCAAGGAGTTAACTTCGATTAGTCCGGAATTAGTGAACACCCTATTAAATTTCGAACCCGGGAAAAACTGCCTGGTAAAAATCCAGGAAGATGATGATATCCTTCAACTAAGTATTTCTGGGACAGAATTTAAAATTCATCATAAGAGTATTTTATTAGTTACCATCAAGAATATTCAAAGTGTATTAGAAGATCAGGAAACAGAAAGCTGGCAGAAGCTGATCCGGGTATTAACCCACGAGATCATGAATTCCATAACTCCCATATCGTCCATTACCTCTACCCTTGATCTAATGTTTAAAGAGGCAGAAAAAAAGGAAACCGTTCCCGACCGCGAATCCATTGATGAGGTTCATATGGCGATTAAAACCATTAACAAACGGAGCAACGGATTACTGCACTTTGTAAATACCTATCGAAATCTGACCAAGATTCCTAAACCTAACTTTAAGCTGGCAAGTGTTAAAGAACTTTTTGAGGATATAAAACCCTTAATGCTCGACGAAATTGCTGCCAATCCAATAGAACTGGATATGAATGTAGAGCCGGCATCTCTTGAATTTTATGCCGACACAAAACTTATTGAGCAGGTTTTAATTAATTTAATCAAAAATGCTATTCATGCCCTGGAAAACCGGAGTGATGGCAAAATTACTGTTCGTGGATTTTTAAATAAACGAAACCGGGTTACTATTCAGGTTATTGATAATGGACAAGGGATTCTGAAAGAAGTACTGGATAAAATTTTTATTCCTTTCTTTACCACCAAACCCAAGGGCTCAGGCATCGGATTAAGTCTGTCAAAACAGATTATGCGGTTGCATGGCGGCTCCATTGCGGCCAAATCAAAACCGAATGAAGGGACCACTTTTATTCTAACCTTTTAATAAACCTGCAGGCAGGTTTTTGTTGATATGGCAAAACTTAATTTTAATCTATATCCAGATACTTAACTCATATCCCAAATAGGTTTTTCTATTCAGAATTACAGCTTTATTCCTCTTTCGAATTCTTTGGCAATATAGATAGCCATTTTCAGAAAATCGTATCCATCCTGACGATTGGAAAGAATTAATACGGTAAGTTCATGGTTTGGAAGATGCAAATACATATTCGTATAACCATTTCCAGAACCACCATGCCACCAGTACCTTTCCTCGTTACGTTCCATAATTACCAGACCGTTACCATAATAATTTGAATTAAACTCCCCGTTATTTAATCTGCCACGACTAAAAAACTGTGCTAAACGGTCGCATTCAAGGAGCTTATTGGAATATAGGGCATGGTCCCATTTTGCAAAATCACCAGAGCTCATATAGATGCCCTGCTCACCATAGATCAGATTGTCCCCTTCAAGTAACTGGTATTCATTATTTTCTTTAAGATGGCCGGCAGCAACTGCTGAAATATCGTCCAGATCTTCCGTAAAAATTGTATGATCTGTTTTTATTTTCTTAAAAATCCGTTGGGTCATATACTCTTTATATGATTTTCCTGACACCTTTTCAATAATCAACACAAGCAATGGATAATCGGCATTGGAATATTCCCATTTTTCACCGGGAACATATCTTGTTTCGTCTTGAGTTTTGATATAATCCAATACCGCCTGGTTTGTTTTTATATTATCCGTTTCATAATCCGGTAATCCGGAGGTATGCTGAACGAGGTGTTTTATTTTAATCTTTTGTCCCCAGGAAGGAAAGTCGGGAAAAATATCCGTTATTGACTGGTCAAGAGCCAGCTTGTTTTTTTCGTCTAACTGAAAAACAGCCATGGCTGTAAACATTTTCGACAAATTCGCCAGGTTAAAAGCCTCATTCTTCGATAACTCTTTATTTGCTTCAACATCCGATAAGCCGTAGGCTTTATTAAACACCAGGTCGCCTTTCTTCATCACTGCTACCACAGCTCCCGGGTTATTTCCTGAAAAATATTGCATATAGGTATCGATATTTTTTTCAATACTATCGATATTATACTTTGGCTGAGAAAGGGTGATTTGAGCGTTTAAAATGAAACCTATCATCCAAAAAAATATTGCTATTTTCCTCATCATCCAGTCTTATTTGGTATACGATTTACAATACATATTTAACATCTCCCGGGCTTCTTCAACGCCTAATTCCAGGGCTTTTTGAAAATCTTTGCATCCGTCGGCATAATTATTCAGGTTAATTTTAGATTTTCCCCGGTTTAAATAAGCCGCTCCATCATCAGGCACCATTTGGATATATTGGTTATAATCAGCAATGGCCTCTTTATGCTTTTTCAGAATTCCTAAAGAAACGGCACGTCCTAAATAAGCCTGAGCATGATTATTGTCGTACCCTATGGCCCGGTCAAAATCTATAACAGAGGCTTCATAATTCTGCTGCATCGCTTTAGCTACACCCCGAAGATAATATGAGTCGGAATCATCCTTTTTCAGTGTTAGGGCTTGATTTAGGGCATCAATAGCCTGGGCTGGTTGAGAAAGGTGCATATAAACCAGACCTTTCCTGTGGTAAGCTTCTGCATTGGATCTATCCAGTTCAATAGCCTTGTTAAAGTCAGTCAATGCTTTCTGGTAATTACCAAGGCCAGCCCTGGCATTTCCTCTTTTCTGATAGGACCGTGCATCATTGGGTTTAATTTCAAGGGCCCGGTTAAAATCGGCCAGGGCTCCCTTATAATCCTGAATCTGTAATTTAAAATACCCACGTTGATAGTAAGCATCCTGGTTATTTTTATCCAATTCAATGATGGCATCATAATCGGCAATAGCACCACTGTAATCTTTTTTACCGACCCTGTATTTTACCCTCCGCTGATAAGCATCCAGGTTATCCTTATCTAATTCGAGTGCTCTATTAAAATCCTTGACCGAAGCTTCCAGGTTATCCAGGTTGGCCCATACAATGCCCCGCTGATGGTATGCTTCGGCATACAATGAATCCTGTTTAAGTACCTCATTCAAATCCTGTAAGGCATCTTCATAGTTTCCAAGATAAGATTTTGTATAACCAAGAAAATATAACAAGTCAGTTGTACTCTTTATAGACCTGGCTTTTATAAAGTCAGGCAATGCCTGTTTGTAATTTTCTTCCTTTAAATATACCAACCCGCGGCCAAACCATGCCTGAAAATTGGTGGAATCCAGGGCTAATACCTGATCATAGTCCTGAATGGCTTTTTCTTCCTTTTCCAGTTGGTAATAAGCGTTGGCACGTGCAATAAGGGCCGGGATATTATTTTTATCCCACCGGAGGGACTGATCGAAATAATCAACAGCTTTTTCATAATTTAAGGAGTCACTGTAAGTGAGTCCTTTATCGTAGTTATGCTTAACCACAAGAGGCTTAATAATAAAAAAAGCTGAAACAAGCAAGGCAACAATTATGAGTAATACAAACAGTTTTTTCATAAGTATTGAATTTTAACGATTTTGCTTACTAAAATACGTATTTTAAGTTTATTATGTTTAAAAATTCAGACGATTTATTTAATAGAACACAAATCCCGGGAACGGTTAATCTGGATCGACGAATTCCATCCGGTAATAGCGAAATATAAAAATATTTTAAACCTCTTACGGAAGCTGAAATTTGCTGTATAATTAATTCTTTGCCTCCAATCCAATCAAGTTGCCGGGAAGTGGTGATTCTATGGAAATACCGGTAGTCCCGATCACGATTCCGATTCCCGATATTTATCGGGATATCGGGATTATCGGGAGACGGTGACCCTTAAAAATTTTAGAATCGATTTAGCCAACGATAACGTCTTGCATTATCACCAAACTTCAGGCCAACCACGATCTCGTGCGAGCCGTAGCTAATCCTCTGGATATCGTTTAAGGAATAGTCGAAAGCGTAGCCAATATTAATTTTATCGACACGAATTCCGATCATGGTGACAAAAGCATTTCCGGTACGGTAGGAAAATCCTAACCAGTAATCTCTTTTATAGTACCCGATTAAAGATATATCTGCCTGCAAATTAAATGCTTCAGTTGTTTTCAGGAGTACCGAAGGTTCAATTTCGAAATCATTTTCCATATCGTACCGATAACCGGTCATGAAGTAGTAATTCCGGATTTGCTGGTAATCGGCAAAACTATTATCCTGTCCGAATTTAAGGGCAGCCTGAAATAAATTCTTTGCCGAAACTCCTACATAGAAAGGTTGATAGCTATAGAAAATTCCAAAGCTTCCATCGGGAATAAACATACTTTCCCTGGCCTGGCTGATCAAAGGATCGAAGTCGTCGGCGGTAGTAAGGTCTTTGGTATTTACTCTAAACTGGTAAGCCGATAGGGATAATCCCAACGACAGTTGTCCATCGTTAATAAAGATATGATAGGCATAGGTTAATTCGGCGCCTGTTTTTCCAATGGGACCATTCTGGTCGTTGTAAACATATGCACCTAATCCAACCCTTCCGCTGGGACGTCTTTTTCGTATTCTTTTTCTCACCGAACGGGCTTTGGCAACGTAACTTGTTTTTAAAATCCGGGTTTGCCCGCTGATGGACTGGGTACTGGGTGCATTTTCAAATCCCAGCCATTGCTGCCGGGCAGAAAGGTCAAAAGAGGTAAACCCTTCACTGCCTGCAAAGGCAGGGTTAACCAAAAACTTATTGTTCATATACTGGCTGTAGGAGAAATCATGTTGCCCGAATACAGCAAGTGTATTTAGCAAAACAATAACGGTTGATATGATTAATTTTTTCATGATGAGTTTAAAAATTCTTTCCTACTAATATACAAACATTTAACGAATAATGGTTACATGACCTACCTGAGGTGTTTCACCATTATTTAAATCAATAACATAATAATACGCATCCATGGGTAATTTCTTACCCTTTTCGTCGGTACCATCCCAGTATTTTTCTGATGAATATCCATCGGCATGGAATACCCTTTCTCCCCAACGGTTATAAACATCGATGGTAACATTTTTAAATGCAAAAAGGAAATCGATTTTCCACACATCGTTATGCCCGTCGTTATTGGGTGTAAAGGCTGTTGGAATAGTATATTTACCAAATTCTATAGAAACGGTATCGGCTCCGATACAACCGTACTCATCGGTAACCTCGACCCAGATTTCCTGGGTTTCCAGTTGAGTATAAGCAGTAAAGGTAGAAGCGTTACTTCCATCGAACCATTCGTAGAATGTTCCATACTCGCTAACATCAAAGGTAATGTACTGATCTTCGGCTGTAAGGGTTGTATCCGGGCCCAGATCCACTTCAGGCAGCGGGTGAACGGTTAAACCGGCGGTATCGGTTGAAACACAACCATACTCATCGGTAACACGTACCCAGTAATCGCCTTCTTCGGAGGCGATGAAGGTCTCCCCGGAGCTTCCGTCCTGCCAGAGATAAGACGAAATTTCATCAGCCGAAGCGTAAAACTCATAGGTTTCGCCGGCACAAACTTCGGCATCTCCTCCCAGATCAACAAAAGGAGATGAAACCATCAGTTCCTGGGAATAAGGTTCCCCTTCACACCCAAAAAGGTTGGTTTCGGTAACCGTGATGGTCCGGAGGCCATCGACCGAAGTCCATTGAATATCCACGGAGTCGTTATAATTATTGATAATGGTGCCTCCGGTTACTTCCCAGAAGAACACCGAATTGCCGTTATCGCCTACCACACCGTAGCGTTCGATTGAGCCACCACAGGCCAGGGGCAATTCCTCCTGTGCATAACCATTTAATCCTAATCCTAACATTAGAATAAACAAGAAAGATAATATGTTATGATAATTTTTCAATTGATTAAGATTAGTGTTATGCTTTTTTATTTTATTTTTTAATCAACGGATGACTTTGAGTCATCCGATGATCTTTTTTAAAGAACTGGCTTAGGAGAGCAAGCTCCTAAACCAGTTCAATTTTTTGAGTTATTTTGTGTTCACTTAAGATAAAATCTTTTTAGTTAGCCCAGGCATTGTCGATATGATAAATCGGTCCAGTTTCTGGAGCAGGATATACAGTAATTGTAATGGTTTCTGCATAATCAAAATAAGTAAAGTTTCCAGGAACAGAAGCATCTCCACCTAGAGTGATAAAATCACCATTACGTGATGCTTTGTCGTTAATAGAAATCAGGTTGTAAGTATACACTGTTACCGCATCTCTAGTACCATTATTAATCACCGCATAAGATCCTACAGTTGTAATATCAGTAGAAGCAGCTACAGTATTTGGAGCAGCTTCTGTATAGTCAACTGCATAAAATTGAGTTCCACTTTGTCCAGCACCTGTTTCATCAGAATAATAGAACTCTTTGGCTGATGCATCGTCTAAAGTAGCAATCTCCAGATTCCAGGCTAAACGATAATCAGCAACACCATTGGCAATAGTTGCTGTTATAGTTGCTGGAGCTCCAGTACTTCCTTCACAACCTGCATAAGTAGCATCTCCTCCTAAAGTAACAGTAGCAGTATCTACAACAACAATATTAACATCCTGTCCAGCTCCATCGTCACATCCGCCTAAAGCAGCAGGAGCTCTTTCAAGAACATTTACAGTATATGTATTACCTGCACTACCATCATTCGCTGTAACCTCTACATAGTTATCATTGGTTCCATTAGTTGCTCCAAATGTTAAATCAGCGGCATTTCCAGCTGTAACGGACCAGTTCCAGGTAAAACCTGCTGTTAAACTATAATCAGGAGTAGCAGCTGATGGATCATAATCTGGGTGATAATATGGATCCGGCATTGCAAATAATGGAATTGTTTGTCCTTCCAAAACATATGTAGAAGGCTCATCTCCATTATCATCCCAGTTTGTAGCAAATTGTGCACCGTCTCCGGGCAGATCAGTTCCCTGTGCAAAAGCACCAGTGATAATAAACGCCAAAACAAGCGTCATTAATACTTTTAAAAAGTTTGTCTTTTTCATAATCTCAAAAATTTAAGTTTGTATTTAATTAATATTTAATATTTCTGTTTTTTAAAGTTTTGCCAAAGCATTTACTTTAGCCATATGTTTATTGGTTTTATTGATTCAACCAAAAAGATTAGTGATCATACAATAACAACGTTAATATTTTTTCATAGGCATCAGGTTTTTAAAATTAATATTTGCTGTTCAATATTTTATTTAATATAACGGCAAAAAGAGTCCTTAGTTTCATCATTTAATCCCTCCTTTGATCAATCGTTTCAAAAAACGTGTAAAAGTATTATTTTAAATGATTAATGCCAAATCTATTTCGTCAATAACTGATTATCCTACACGAATATAACATTTCTTTTGATAATCTTTCGTAACCCTCCCCGGAAAGTTTATAAACAAGGGCTGGAAAAACGGGCCATTAGCTATTCAAGCCACTGAGGAACAACTCCTTCCAGAGACTTAAACATTAATACCTGTGGGCATTCCAGCCAGGATCCGATTTATCAACAAAAAGCATTTTTTTAAAAGTACGGTTGTTCATAAATTTTCCAGAATCTATCAGGCAGGTCTAAACGGCTTGACGGGTGAAGCAGTACAGGTACAGCGCACATTCCTGTGCGCTGAATTTTTTGCTATAAAAACCGGCTAAGCCGTTTGATGCTACAATCTTTTTTAGTGTCAGCCAAAGCCGACGGTAAAAAAAGTATTCCAGCAGACAAGGGTGCCTAAGGCAGTTAAATTGTCTGCAGTAAAGGTTAATCAGTTTCAAAGAACATTTTGGTCAGCTAAAAGCTGAAATTTAATTTCCATACTCATTGGAAATATGGTATTGGGGTCCGGTTTCGGGTATTTTAAATACTGTTACGGACTCATTTCCAATATTTGTATTGCTACATCCATTACTATCCGTTATGGTTGTAATGATAAAATTATAATCAGTATCAGGGGAACCATCATCCACCCAGTTCAGAACTTTTTCATAAGTATAGGGGTCATCGGTAACACCAGATAAATCTTCACTGTTTGTACCATCAGTGATTGTAAAATCATAGGTCCCTGAACCAGCAGTAAAGTCAATTTCCAAACGAGTTGTTTCTCCATCGCATATTGTATCTACAAGGGGGTCAACCATAATGGTTAATTGTGGCATTTCATTTACAGTTACATTAATTTCTCTAGGATCGCTATCTCCACAACCATTGGTTGTATACACATATAATGTTCCGCTTGTAGCATTGTTTGCAAAATCAACCGTAACACTATTCCCCGATCCAACAATTGTAGCTCCTGTACCAACATCATACCCCCAGGTATAAGTAACCGAAGGATCATTAGGAACAGTATATTCAACATTTTCATCTCCCTGGCAAACAATAGCTGAACTCATGGTAAAATCCTCCGGTTGCTCAGGCAACAATGGAAATGCGATAACCACATCATCTGAAGAAAAACATCCTCCATTGGTTATGGTCCATCTTAAGGTATAAGTTGTTCCATTGGTTCCATTAAATGTAGTTGCTGGATCTGTAGGATCAACAAATGATCCTCCGGTACCGCTTACTACGCTCCATTGACCGGTTCCTACTCCGGGAACATTTCCTTCGAGAACTGCTGATGTTTCGCCACATTTAGATTGATCATCATCGTCCAGGCCACCATCAGAGCCAATATCTGCTGTTGTTGGAACCGTATACGTTGTAATTATTGCGGGATCAACTACTCCAGTTGTAGGACTACCGGGCTCATTATAGGTAAAACTAATTAACTCATAAGTAGTACCAATGGCATCTGTTGGTAAGGTATAAGGCAAATCAGCTGAGGAAATTGTAACAGATGGCTGCAAAACACCCCCTTTTTCATAGGTTAATACATAATCCAAATCGCCTGCATCCACACCGGTAAATGTAACCGGAATGCCTTCGTCACCACAAACCGCTCCGGACGGATTTAATCTTGCACGGGGTTTGGTAACATTTACACAAGCAGTTGTAAAGTCATTGGAACCACTCGCAGGAATAATAATTTCAGATGAAGTCGTTACCGTACCATTATTATTATTTCCACTTTGAGTAGAGGATATTTCTTCCCATTGGGTGGTTCCTGTATTAAACCCGGCAACACGCATATCACTTAATCCATTCTGTGTCATCAGCGGGGTTAAATCACTTTGAGGATCCCAATCCAAGCCCACCTTCGCTTTATCGCCATCATTCGCTGTTATGGTCCAGTATTCTTTAGAATTTACGTAAGTTAACGGACTTGCAAAATCAGTATAGGTTGGGTTTGGCGTAAAGAATTCAACAGTCCAGGCAATGGTACCCACACGAATGGATGATAATGTAAGTTTATTGCCTAATGTATCGCCTTTACCAACGGGAAACTTAAAATCATCTCCCTGGTTGATATATTTGGTTAGAGGCCCTTCAACGTAAGAAGAAGAACTTCCCCCGGCAGGAAAGACACAATTAATAGCATCATTTGTAATCGTTAAGGTATTGGTTGAGGAAGTAACAATATTTCCATCGGTTAATAACAAATTACCGTCAACCTCAATAGCACCCCCTGAATTAACTGTTAAACCTGCACTATTATTTATTTCCAGGTTATTAAAGGCATTGATTCCGGTAAAATCGCCCAGAGCACCACCTATGGTTTGGGCAACAGAACCTTCGAAGCTAACTGTGGCATTCGCACCAGTTCCGCTAACAAATGTACCTGTATTATAACGTTCCATGGTCCCCTGAATGGTTAATTTCCGCTTATTTACACTATTATCAAGGGCAGGCCCGTCAATTAATAACTGATTACAAATGGTAAGGTCTTTATTGGGAAAAATTCTTGTCCCGGTTCCTGTAATATGCAAATTTGGAAGAGAGGAATAGAGATCTGCTACTAAAGCATAGGTTCCGGTTCCTCCATATTCCAGTGTAGCGTTGTTTGAACAATCAAAAAAGTTGGTATAACGACCGGCGGGAAATGTCCCACTTTCCAGGTATAAGGTTCCTGAACCTGAAACAGTTCCAATATTATGGCCATAGTATGGCTTAACCACTTCTAAAGTACCATTAATTGTTGTTCGATATGCTGACACATAATCTTCATCTATAGTTATAGTGTGGTCTGAATCTATGGTAACAATAAACCCATTGGGGCCTCCGGATAAGATATAACTATCACCACCTACTTGATCCCAGTTAGCAGAATTCGACCAATCACCACTTTGGTTACTAATGAATTCAGGGACATTATCGGGTAACGCTGCATCAATACCTGCTGTATATTCACCGGATAATGAATTAGTTCCTGAAAAATTAAACGTAATTATATCATTTCCTTCATCCACATTGTCGGTAGCAGCACCGGGGGCAGCTTTCGACCAGCTTGTTCCGGGTAGAAGCAAATGGGCGGCGATGTAATCAGCTTCAGTATTTGACCCTGTAACCTGTACATCATCATCCAAATAGTTTAGTTCGAAAGAACCGGTAAAATTTGTAATTCCGGTACTTTCTATTTCCCAGAAATAGTTGAGTACATTATTTTCATCAAACACTCCCGGGTGATAATCATTAATATTATTTATACGAATTGACCCCGTGTTATCAATATTTGTAATATTTACTACGGCGGGAGTATATTTTGCTGAAGTACCTAATGGATATAAAAAGGTAGTTCCGTTATCAGCACTGGTATATATCTTAGAGATTCCCACATCGCTATATACCCCATCTGAAGCGATCATTTTCGATTCGCTAAAACCACTTCCCACAATATCACTATTCTCGCCCAGAGAGAGTAATTTTGAATTGATATCAAAAACCCCTTTGGTTAAAATAAAGTCTTTCTGTAGTGTGATATTATTCTCAAGCCGCGCACCCTGTGAATTATCCAGTTCCAGGGTCCCAAAGGTACCGGTGCCTGAAATTAACTGCTGTACAGTACCATTAAGCACCACCCCTGCATTATTGTCGTTATATGTTGAATTATTGATCAGGTTCCCCTGAACATAAACCGTATTTACATCACATGCTAATGTTCCCCGGCTAATCATTAAGTTATTCTGAACATTTGCATTCCGATCTAAGGTCAAACTTGTTACAGGATTAACCTGTAGGTTGTAAAATTCAATGGCAGCACTTCCCAGAATCTGTTGAGTCCCTCCATTAAATGTAGTTAAGTTATTTCGGTGTTCATAGATTCCCGAGTTGTCAAAATTACCTTCAATGGTTACCGGAATGTCAAAATTAATATTGGCATCCAGGGTTCCTCCGCTGGCAATGGTAATATCGTTCTTGGCTGTTAACGGACTAACCAGCAATTCAACATTTGCATTGTTATTGACAGTTAAATCCCAAACGGGAACATTGGCATCGAAAATAAAATTTTGAGCACCGGCAACACCGGGGTCAAATATTATTTCTCCACCCGTTACTGTTGAGTTATCCGGACGAAGGTACAAATCCCCAAAGGTTCCTCCACCCCCTCCACGTACGATCGTAAGCGTACCATCGGACATATTGAATGCACTTCCTGCATTTAAGATTTCGAGTTTAGCATTTCCGGTTATGGCATTTCTACCATTAACAGTAACATCACCCCCTGATTGATTGTACATTAAAATACCCGATGAGGTGGATGGATTACGACGTATCTGTCCATTCACGGTCAAACTACCGCCCTGAATATCAATGGTAGAATTTCCTCCACCTGAGTATTCGATATCATTATTGTTATTAGGTGCACCTGGTTGGCCTATATAAACATCTCCGTCAAAAATGGTTAATTTCCCGTTCAAATAAACGTCATTATTATTTACATTATCATTGGCCAGAAAAACCGTATTGCCCGGAGTATTAATCGAAAGTGCAGCTGTTGCAGGAATGGTAAACTGACTGCCTTCAGTAATTCTTAAATCACCATCATGTTCGTAATAGAAAGTACCATTTTCAAGGGTTAGCCAATCGTCAGTTAAAGTAGTTAGAGTACCTCCGATATCAAGAGTAAGGGAAGTAGCCTGTGAATTTCCTTTATTTACAGAAACATATCCTAAGATAGTATTAGGATTACTGCCAGTTTCAGGGGTAGTTCCTGTATTGGTTATTGAACTATTAGAGTTTCCTGTAAAAACCAGGTCTATTTTCCGGTTTTCATTTACATAAAATCTGGCATTGCTTCCTGCATGCCCCCCAGAAGGAGCCGGTGTATTATTAGAATTATTTATTAAATTACCCGCAATTGATAAAATATTTGCAAATGAATTTTGTCCACCACCAGCATAAACATCTATCCCTGACGTAGGATAGATAATAACATCTCCTTCAACAAGAACCGTTTGTTGAATTCCTCCGTTCCCTATATAAACTAATGATCCTCGCTCCAATAAAAGATCACCCTTTATGGTAACTGTTTTCGGAATAATAGCCGGATAACCTGCCGTTGTTAGCCAAGTTAAACCAAACCACGATTCCCAATTCGTCCCTCTAGTAATTAAATCGCCATAAAATGTAACTTCTGATATATTCGGAAACACAATATTAGATTGATCGAGAGGCGAAAGAATTACTGTTCCGTAAGAATCAGTGTTGCTTGGTAATACAAAATAGGTATTTGTTGCTGGATTGACAGAATAAAATTCTGTAGTTCCTCTGTTCACATTATAATCAGAAAAATCTCCATTTGGAAAAACAAAATCACTTCTATCAGTAAAGTCAGTTGTTAATCTAAAATTACCATTTCCATTTTGATGACTTAGAACAATCCCGAAGTTACATCCGGGATTATAACCAATATCCAATGCAGCGCCTTGTTCTATTTTGAGTGTAGCTGCATTTTGAAGTCCTGTATTAGGTGTATAGAGATCTGTAGCTAAATAAACTGAATCCTGTCCTCCGACAATTGCAATATCCGAAGCTCCAGGCCAGGAACCTGCTGCTACTCCTGAATGTCCATTCAGGGACCACGTATTTCCATTATCCCACTGTCCAGTTTGACGGCTGTAATAAACTACAGGTACACCAAAAGGATCATCCGGGGTATCATCTCCTGCAGTAAATTCTCCGTCGATGGCATTCAATGCAGCTAATGCAGTCCCTGTACCACCTATTTCATTTGTTCCATCATCCACCTCAGTTACTGCATACTTTGTCCACGAGTACGTTGCATTATCGTATATTGCGGCAACATAACCATTCTCGGTAATATCAGCTCCTGTTACTACATCGCTTTGCGCATAGGTATACGTATGATTAATGGTCGCAGTGCCTAGTGTGAAGCCTTCTGATTTAGTTCTCCAGAAATAGGTTAGACTTCTGTTTTTATTTGTTGTGTTGGGATGCTCGTAACCAACAGGTAAAACTGTTATTGTTCCAAATGTTGTTGGATTGGTATCAAACGATAAAGTAGCCGGGGTATATTCGGCTACAGCCGGATGACTGGTAGAAGGAGCTCCAACAGGAAATGTAAAACTTGTTGAGGAAGTGGAATATACCTTGCTAACACCGCCATCTCCAGCATTTCCAGCAGTTTGTATAAACCGATTGGTTCCGGCATTAACTATTGCAGCATCCTCACCAAACATGAGCCCATAGGTAGAAATATCAAATAATTTATCTTGCGAAAAAGTAAGTATTCCATTAATGGCTATGTTTGCTCCTAAAGATACAGGTGCTGCGCTGCCATCGGTATTATTCAACTCAATATTTTCAAAAATGCCGTTACCATCTCCCGTGATGATTTGCGGGCTTGCTGCATTCATCACAATCTTACCACTACCTTCATGTATTCCAGAATTATACAATAAACTTCCGTTCATATGGATGGTTTTCCCTCCATCAGAAAGGGTTCCCTTTTGTATCATCAGGGAATCAGCCACATTCAGTGAATTTTGTGTTCCGGCCAGGGTTAATATTGATCCCGATGGTTTATCCAGTTTAAACTTATTTAAATTCAAAGCACTACCCGTGTTTATCTCAAAATCCTGGGCTGTTGAACCATTAAAGATAGTCCAGTTGCTCCCCGGAGTATAGCTGGTCCCGTTTTCAATCACAAAATCAGCACCAATGGTTATATCATAATTATTGGCAACCAAATCTCCGCTTGTAATGGTTAAATTATTAAGTACCGTTAAATCATATAGATTTATATCTACAGTGGCAGTACTGCTTACCCGGTTTATGGTAAGATTATAAATTTCTGCGGTGGTTTCAACTTTAAATACAGAAGCATCACCACCTCCACCTGATCCAGTGGTAGGGATAATTTCAACGGTACCCCCTGTAACACTGTTATTGTTTTCATCGGAAAAGATCTGGAAAGCCTCACTATCCCCGGTACCACAAACATCATAAATGCGTATGGTTCCTCCGGACATACTGAATACGTTGGCAGCTTCACTAATGTTAAAAGTTGCTAAACTACCATTTAATCCATCTGTGAATCGATTAGTATTTAAAGTATTCGTTGAAAAATCTTTTAGATCATTAATTGAAGTATAAGCAGCGGGGGTTCGTTGAAAACGTCCACGCAAAAGGAATGTACCACCACTTTGACTGAAAGAAGCTAATCCACCAGAACTACCAGCCGATCGGTACTGTTTTACATCCACAACGCCGCCGTTAATAATCAATTCACCGGAAGCATCATCCCAGGTAATGATACCACCCGATTCTCGGGTAGAAAAATACCCATTATCTATCTGCAAGCGTCCCAAAATTGAAAAAGAAGTACAAGAACCGGTTGAAACACCGCAGGCCCCATCATCAGGTGCAGAAACACCATAGGCTAAGTTTATTTCCTGATAACTATCCGCAGTGGTCAATATTATTACTTCGGAACCACTTATTAAAAGAGATCCATTCGCAGGGATATAAAAATCCGAATTAGGGTCCGAACTACAATCGGTTCCTTCAACTAAAGAAGGGATAATTGTCATTCCTTTTAACTCCAGCGTTCCGGTCCGAATCCATAATGCTTTGCGTAAATCCGGGTTAGCCCCCCCATTCTCTCCTCCAATATTATTCCGCCCAAAAAGTCTAAAATTCTGGTATGCTGTAGAATATACCGACAATTTATAGGTTTGATCAATCCCTTTATCCAGCACCAGGTTGTAGAAATCGGTGGTTCCATTACAATGCAAGGTGTTGTTGGTAGCTCCCATAAAATAAACCGTAGCCATACCATTATTAGGGAAGGCATCGTATACCGGGTAACTTTGATTGGTGAATTTAACGGTACCGTTGTTGGTGAAATCGCCATAAACAACTACCCGGTGTGAGTTTAAATCGTAGTAATCGATAAAAGGAGCGGCTGTTGTTGCTCCGGATATATCCCCTGAGACTGTATTTCCTGTTCCAATTGTAATACTTGCGCCATTATCAACCAAAACATCGCCCTGAATTGTAAGCTTTCTTCGGGCAGCAGCAGCATTATCATTGATCCGGTATGTTCCCTGTAAAACATTCAAATCTCCATTTAAAGTAATATCGCTCAGCTGGGTAGCTATAATACCGGGGGCATTTATCTGCAAATGATTGTATTGGGTTTGAGCAGCAGGCAAAGTAAAATCTGCAGCATTGTAATATTCGGTTGTTCCTCCGCCGGCAAGCACGAACAGATTTGATGTTACTGACGGATAATTAACCGAAGCGAGTTTAACAGTACCCTGTCCTTGTAAAGTACCTATACCATTGCTAAAAGAAAAAGTTGCTAAATCCAGAGTAGCTCCATCTTTAACCTTGATATCCAACCCTGCAGTATCCACATCACTGGTCAGGGTTACGGTTCTGCCATTTAAAATAACTACTTTATCGTTCTCATTCGGAATATCGGTTGGTGTTAAAGTAGTCCCTCCCGGGTCAAAGGTCCAGGTATCGGGATTATCCCAGTCGCCCGTTTGATAGGAATAGTAAATATCAGGCATAAGGGGTACTTTATCTCCCGCAGTCCACTTACCGGCCAACTGGGTTGTACTCGTCGAACCAAATGGATTAACTCCTGCCCCAGTTGAATTTATTGGATTTTCCCAGGCTGCACCGGGATTATACCAGGGTAAATAATTTGGCTGGGTGGCATCAGCTTCGGCTAAATCATATGTAAATAAGGGATATACATCTGTTATGGAAGTAATATTTTGTGTATTTACCTCCCAGTATTTTTGCAGCAGACCTGCACCCTGTGAACCAGCCACTGCCCGGACAGAAATACTTCCTGTACCTGAATAGCTTGCTGTAATGCCGTTTGAAAGATCCATCGGAGTGTAGAATCCTGCAGAGCCCACCGGATAGACAATAGACAGTCCGGCATCCGTTCCTTGTTTAATAAGCATCCCCCCACCATTGGTTTCAATCATGTTGGAAGCATCAAACGTTCCTGTTATGTCATTGGAAACGGTAAGATCTGCATCTGCCAGTCGGATAATACCGTTATCCAGGTTTAAAATATTGGCCACAGTAACATCGCCACACAAGGTGGAAGTCCCCCCCCCTGTTTTCGTCAAGTTATTATATAAGCCAGCCACAATATTTGTTGCAGCCGTATTGTAGGTCACTACCCCGGAAGCAGCGTTCATGCCCCCCCCATTGCAAATCACCGGGCCATTAAACGTGATATTGGCACTTACATCGAGCTGCGCCCCGGAATTAAAGGTCCCGGGAATGGTAAGATTGTTGTTTACTTGCTTAATTCCTGTACCGGTTACTGTAAGGTTCGAGTAATTGGTATTAAATATTTGCTGAGCTCCACTTCCGCCATAGCTAACTGTTGAGCCAGAACCAATGGTAACACTGCCACCAAAAATACTCAGGTTTGAAACATTATGACTTAAGGTGCCAGTAGCATCCACCTGAAGAGAGCCTGTGGGCTGAATAGTAATTGTATGATTCTCTACAAGCTCTCCGTCTTCAATCTGAATGGTCGAGTACTGACCAAGTGTCCACGTCCCTGTAGTGGTCATAGTATGGCCGTTTTGGATAATAAAATTCAGGCAATCTCCAGTGGTATTGGCAGGTGCAGTGCCACTTCCATCGGGTTGGGTATTCCAGCTATTCGTGTTTACGGGATCCCCTGAGCCGATAGAGTAATAGGTTTGGTAAACCTGGATGTAATTAGTCTTTGTTTCGGTATCGCTATCATCTCCCCCAAATCCTCCGCTTTTTGAAACTGTTAATGATACTGTTTTAAGTCCCGGTGATGAATATGAGTAACTAGGATTTTGAATATCAGAATCTTCTGAGCCATTATTGTCAAAGTCCCAACTCCAGCCATTTATTGTACCTCCACCATTTATAATTATTGATTCATCAGTAAACGTGACTGTTTCATCTACTATAGGTGTAGTCTTGTCTACACTAAAATCTGCATCAACACATGCAAACAAACTATTCGACTGAAAAACAACAAACAAGAAAAATGAAAGAATAAAAAAATACTTTTTCTTGTTCCCTTTTCTAATCCCTGTATTATTCAATTTCGTATTATTTATGCTCATATCAAGAAAGTTTAATATCTTTTCCTTATAAAGTATAATTCTTATATCTCTTTTTTATTTATTAATCGTTTTGCTTTTTCTTATAAAAATAAACCCATACACCATATAGCCAATTGTTGCCAGAAGCGCAAAAATCCCTATATAATTTCCTGTTCTTGCTGCGAATGTTGTTTTCCTGTTCATTTTTATCTCACCTTTCAAAAATTCGGCCGATTTACTATCGGTTTTAGCAATTACTTCACCTCGCTGGTTTATAAATGCGGAAATACCCATATTAGATGCGTGCGCTATGCTACGCCGGGTTTCAATTGCCCTAATAGCTGAATGTTGCAAAAATTGCCGTGGTACTTTTTTACTATCATACCACCCTTCATTGAGGAGTACAAAAAATGCCTGCGCTCCATTTCGAACTGCAGGATAAAATATTTTATTGTATACCACCTCATAGCAAATGATTGCTGCTACTTTTCTATTATTAGATGCAATAAAAACATCCCTGTTTTTATCTCTCGAGGAAAACTGAAAATCAATACCCACAGGAGATAGCCGAGGAATTATCCCCGGAAAGGGAGCATATTCCTGGAAAGGAACCAAGCCTTCCTTAACACGCATTTGCACAGCTCTCTTCCTTTCCAATTGTAAGGCAGCATTGTATGTGTAGTACCAGGTTTTATAGTTTTCCGAATACCTGATTCCGGGTATTTTTTTGTAATTTTTAATTTTTTTAACATTCGGTATTTCTTCATAAGAAATTGCCCCTGTAACAAGTTTAAGGTCAGGAAAGCTATCGGTATGCTTATAAAAGTAATTGAACACTAAATTTCGGTTAAAATCTTTTACCCATCCGGCATTTGTAATGGCCGTTTCCGGAAGGACGACATATTCCGTATTCTCAGTTATTTCAGGAAGCATGATATCCAGATAGATATCCATTAATTCATAGATATTCACCCGGTATTTCACATCACGATTATCTGTACTTGGATGGATTACAAGCACTTCTGAGGCTGTGCCCTTTTCTTTATAATTGTTATAAATAATAGTGGAAATGATAACAGGAATAATCAATACAGCCAGTAAAGCTGCACTCCTTTGCATCCATTGTTTTCTATCTGATCTCAACATTTTTATAAATGAATAAATCAAAAAATTAACTAGCAAAATCCAAAGGGTTCCGCCGGATGCTCCGGTAAACTCGTACCACTGGATAATTTTGGGATTTGCTCCTAGGTTGTTTCCCAGGTTATAAAAAGGGGATCCCAGTTGAAAGTAGGACTGAATCAATTCTACCGTGAGCCATGCAGCAATGAAGTATAGCGCAGCATACTTATTGCCTTTCTTTTTGAATAGTATATAAAAAGGGATCAATAATAAAAATGGTAAAATAATAACAAATGCAATAAGAAAACCTAAATTAGCAGTTTGTAATACCCAGTAATAACCCCAGAGAAAAAAAACAACCAGTGCAATCAGCAGTTGTAAAACAAAAGTAAAAAAAGATCTTTTATAGGATAATACATCGTCTGATGCAAAGAGCAATGGGATAAATGCTATAAAGCCAAGATACCAGGCACTGGAGGGCAAAGCAGATACACCTAGCAATAATCCTGTTAATATTGGCAGAATAATTACAACAAATACTTTGTGTAAAGATCTTTTCATTATCTCTATTCTTATTCTTCTTTTTTTATTAATTATTTTCAATGATTCTCAGAACAGCTTAAAAAAGAAACCTTTCATGTGTATAAATATCTTCATGGCTAGTCGGTTTAGCGTTCTTACATAATAAACTTACAGTCAAAGATGGGCAAAAATCTATTGCTCATAAATGAATCAAGCGGTTAATAATTAGCTGTTTATATTTAAAAAATTTTATATCAGACAAATAAAAAATCAAAAATAGTAAAGTTTTTTCAAATCACAACAGCCAGCAATCCAAAACGATCGGTTAAATTTAATCTGTTTTATCCTGCTTTTATCAGTATTTAATGTTCCTAACTCTATACCCGGTTTAACGTGTCTCAAATCAAAAGTTTCCTTTTTTTGATTAAAGCTCCAAAAGCATTGACAAATAAAAGGTTTGGAAATATATAACCCATTGACCGATTTAGGGCATACCCCGTGAAAACTTTTCAACAGGAGCATTTTTTTTCTATGGGGTATTGTTTATAAAACCGGCTAAAGCCATGAATTGAGTTTTTTATCATCCCGTCAGCCAAAGCAGACGGGAATGCCGGTAGAATTTATCAACTAGAGATATATCCTAGATGTTTACTAATATTAAGCATTTATAGGCTATCCCGCTCCCGCTACCTGAACCGGGAACTTTTTTTAATGGTTCCAGTCGTTGGCAATGTGGTATTGGGGGCCGGTTTCGGGGATTTTAAACACATCAATAACGGGGCTGGAGATTGTGTTCACACATCCATTGCTGTCGGTAATTTGAATGGAATAAACATATTCAGTATCCGGAGTCCCATCATCGACCCACAATGGTGCAACAGCAGGGATATAATCGTATGGGTCGGCTGCTGCAGCAACATTTATATTTTCAGGAGGATTGGTACCGTCATCAAGAATTAGGTCCCAATCGGTTGCGGGGGTTGTAAAATCGATAGCTATTGTTGGTTTGGTCCCCGAACAGATTGAATCATTCGCTACGGTAACCGTAGCGGTGGGTATTGGATTAACGGTAGCTGTTATCGCAGTTCTTGAAGCGGTTGTACAACCGGCGTCAGTAGCATCAACATAATAGGTTGTGGTTGAAGCTATCGAGGGAGTGGTAAAGGTTGTACCAGTTCCTAATGATGTGCCTCCGGTTTCAACAGCATACCAGTTAATGGTGCCAGCCGAAGCCGTTGCTCCCAGGGTAACCGTTCCGGTTCCGCATCTTGAAGCCGGGGTTGTACTGGTTATCGACGGAGGAGTGCAAGGGACTGATACCGTAAAAGACAAAGAAACACTGCAAAATCCAACAGATATATAAACACTATAATTTCCAGAAGACAGACCTGATATGTCACCATCATTTTCCAAATCAGTAATATCCAAACTGGAACTATAAAAAGTTCCATCATAATACCATTCAACATCGGGATTTCCATTACTGGTAATAGTTAAATCAATTGCCCCGTCTCCCGCACCTACGGCAGATTCATTGGTAACCACTCCTGTTGCAGATAAAGTACAGGATACTCCATCATCAACCTCATCAATGAAGTCCCAAATTGGATCTTCGACCAAATCACTGGCATCTCCATAGCCACAATCGGGCTCAAGATCAGGATCACATTCCAGGTCAGGGATACCATCTCCTCCAACATTAATATCCACATCTCCTGTAATAAAAGTCTCCCCATCCCCCAAGTTATCATAGGACGTATTGTTTCCACCATCCATGGTAAAATCACCCAAAACAACAAAAGTTCCTCCATTCTCCACGGTTACCTTATTAACAGCGCTAAAATTACCGAATACAATTAATACAGCTCCAGCAGCCAGGGTAAAATCATCATCCAACCCTAAGGACAAATCACCATATATAATCAAAGTATCATTAATGGTAAAACTATTTACCGTATTTCCTCCCCCGGCAAAAGATATTCCCTGATCACTGGTTACATAAGAATCTATCGAAATATCATCTTCAACATTAGTGTAAGGGGGTGCTCCTCCCTCATTCCAGGTAGCCGGATCAGACCATTCACCACCACCCGTGGCTGAAGTAAACTGAGCCTTAAGCCCCAATGCGCTGACTATCAGTATTATTGTTAAAATATATTTCTTCACCTTCATAAAAAAATTTAAGAATATTACCCACAAGTATTCAAACACAAAATAAAGATTTTTTATCAAACACTTCCTATAATGAACTATTATCATAAAAATTAATAATGCATATGCAATATACAATAAAATAAACCCTTATGCTAAAAAAAAGTTTCAGGGAATTCATAAAAATTCAAGGATCTATACAGTTATTTTGACGAATCAACAATTCCTGTCTGTAAAAACCCATCCATAACCCTTAAGAAAAACTTTCCTTCATGGATTTTTTTATTATAAAATTTACAGCATAAATAATTTATTTAAATAAAAATGGAAGAATATTTCCAAGGCATTTTTCCTTAATTTTTCGTAACTTTTCCGCCGGTTTCCTTCAATCTTTTCAAGATGCAACACCTTGGCCGGATCTATATTATTCTATTCTTTTTCATCGCCCCCCAGACCCTGGCGCAGGAAGGAACACCCTTTATTACCCATTACGAAGAGGTACAGGCATTGGAAACCCAAAACTGGAGCATCGGGCAAAGCAACGAAAACATTATGCTTTTTGCCAACCGGAGAGGAATTTTAACTTTTGACGGACAGGAGTGGAATCAAATAAAACTACCCTATATTCCTCTGGTTGTAAAGATAAACCCTTACGACCAGAACGTATACATGGGAACCAACAACAATTACGGGGTGCTCGAAAAAAATACCAAAGGACAATATGAATATCAGTCCCTTGTTCCGGACACCTCGGATATTGGATTAATTACCAAAATAGAATTTACCGACTCCACCATTTTCTTTTATGGCGAACAAACCATCACCAGGCATAATATCTATCACTGGAATAATTACAAACGCTGGGATGCCGGAGAAAAATCATTTACCGGGATTATCATCACTTCAAAAAATACTTTTTTTAACGTTTCGGGCGAAGGGTTGTACCGGCTGGAATGTGATACTCTCTTCCCTATTGTTACCGGGTTTTATACTGAAAATAGTGAGATCCTTTTCAGCCTGCCCTATAACGACCAAAGAGTTATTGTAGGTACTGATGAAAGCAAATTGTACACTTTTGACGGGATTAAATATTACCATTACCGAATCAATGACGAAGGTTATTTAAAAGAAAGTATCCTTTCGGATGCAGTGATTCTTTCGGATACCCTGATTGCTTTTGCTACCTTGTACGGGGGAGTAGAGGTTGTAAGTAAAAAAACCGGGAAGATAGTATATACCATCAATTATCAAAACGGATTACCCGATGACGAGATCTATTCCTTGGGACTGGACCACCATAACGGGCTGTGGTTATCGCATGCCTTTGGCATTAGCAGGGTCGACTTTAACCTGCCCATACGGAACTTCACCACTTATCCAGGCTTAAGCGGTAATCTAATCACTTCATTATGGCACAATAATCAGTTATATGTGGGAACCAGTGAAGGGTTATTCTATTTAGACGAAGTTAAAAACTATACTGAAGTTGAAGTTTTTGTAAAAACAAAACCAAAAATTAAAGAGGAAACCACAGCAATAACAGGCGAAGATGATGAAGTGGAAGAAGAATCCAAAAAACCGATCCGAAAACTTTTTTCCCGGCTTTTTGGTGGTAAAGAAGAAGAAGAAGAAACACCTGCCACAACAACGGAATCCAATCTACAGGACAGTAAAAGTCCCACTCCCAAACCACGCTATGTAAAAAAAACCATCAGCGAACTACAGTCCATCAATCATCTTTTTAAAAAGGCAGAAGGGCTTCATGAGAAATGCAAACAACTGGTATCCACTGAACATGGAATTCTGGCAGCGACCAATACCGGTCTGTACGCTATCGAAAATCATCAGGCCATCAAGATTATCAACAACAGGAACATCAACAAAATCAGTAAACCCACAGATCAACAAAAGTATTACCTGGCAACAAATAACGGGATTGCCGAGGTATATTATAACCAAAACGAATGGGTTACTCAGGATGTTCTGGTCAATTTTGAGGAACAGATCTACTCTGTATTACGGACAGCTGAAGGCTTCTGGTGTGGGGGCAATGATATAGCCTACAAAATTACAACAGATACCCTGGACCAGCCGGTGTCGATAAAAACATACCAGGCCCCAACCGATTTTCCGGAATACTATGTTTTAGACCTTACCAACGATACCCTTTTCCTTTTTCTGGAATCAGGAATTTTCTTTTACCACGAGAAGATCGATTCGTTTAAGATCTATAAACCTCATTATGCCAATTCTCTGAATCTCAGGTATTCTCTCTCAGAGCAAGGTCGTCCCTGGGTTTATCATCAGGATCAATGGCAATGTATGGAAAAGGATAACCCATGGACTGCTTTTGAACAAAAATTACTCCGGTTATTTAAAAATGTGAATACGATTACCAGCGATTCACTCCATAACCTTTGGATAATTAATGATAATGTACAGGTATTTAAAATCATTCATCAGTCAGAATTTACCACAGAGTCAAACTTTAATGTCTATTTAAAAAGTATTACTAATGATCAGGGACGGTTTTTCGAACTTTCTGATTTAGTATTCGAACCTGACAACCAGGCGATTTATGTAAAAATAACAGCTCCCAGCTATTATAAAAAGGAAACCACACAATATCAATATTATATTAAAGGTTTAATGAAAGAGTGGTCGAGGTGGAGCACCCAGCAAACGATCAATCTGATAGCCAAACCCGGGAAATACACTTTACAGGTAAGAGCCAGGGATATCCTGGATCGCCAGAGTCCGGTAAAAACCGTTCAATTCACCATTAAGCCACCATTTACAGACACTCCCTGGTTTTATATTCTGGTGGGTTTGGTTGCTATCTTCATTTTTTATCTGATTCATAAGTTAAGAGAGAAAAAGTTAATCCACGATAAAAAGGTCCTGGAACAAAAAGTAAAAGAACGAACCCTTGAAATCCAGGAACAGAAAGAAGAAATTGAAGCTCAGCGGGATGAACTGGAGACTCAGCGCGATGAGATTCTCCACCAGAAAGAGGATATTACCGGAAGCATTACCTATGCAAGCAGGATTCAAAGAGCAATGTTACCCATGGATGAGCATTTTGAAAAAGCTTTTACCGACTATTTTATTCTTTACAAGCCACGCGACATTGTGAGTGGTGATTTTTACTGGATTGCCGAAGATACTGATAAAATTTATTTTGCAGCAGCCGACTGCACCGGGCATGGAGTACCAGGAGCTTTTATGAGCATGTTGGGCATTTCGTCGTTAAACGAGATCATTGGTGGGGACAAAAACCAACTTACGGCAGCAAAAATTTTAAATCTTCTTCGGCAAAAAATTAAATTCTCTTTACACCAAACCGGAAAAGAGGGAGAAGCCAAAGACGGTATGGACATCGCCTTGTGTATTTTACACAAAGAGGCGATGCACCTGGAGTATGCCGGTGCTTTTAATCCTCTATATCATTTTAGCCATGGGGAGCTGAATGAATATAAAGCCGACCGGATGCCTATCGGAATTTACCACGTGGAAAAAGAAACCTTCACCAACCATATGGTAAATCTCAAACCCGGAGATACTATCTATATTTTTTCCGACGGATATGCCGATCAGTTTGGCGGACCGGCCCAAACAAAATTCAAATCTACCAGCCTGAAAAAGCTGTTTGCTGATATTGTGCATGAACCCATGAACAAACAAAAAGAAATTTTGGTGGAGAAATTTGACGAATGGAAAGGGGATCTGGACCAGATTGACGATATTATTGTGATTGGAATAAAATTTTAACCGATGATCATTTAAAGTCAACTGCTTTAAAAAATTTATTTCCACAGGTACGTGTCCTTAAAATCCTGCGAAGTTCTCTTCGGTTCGGATCCAGATAATAACGTGTATCTTCTTCTTTGGAGGTATCGTTAGTAGAAGTAACAGAAGTAATAGATTTGATTTTCTCTATTTCTTTAGCCTTCAACAGATCAGCATATTCCAGGGTATCTCCCCGCAGGGACAGGATCTTTACCTTCCAGTAATCTCCGGTATCGCGGCTATTTAAAAAATAGTAGTCTCTGTATTTTCGCAATAGCTGATCTTCTGACAATTCAAACTGCACCTCATCTTTCCACGAAAAAACAACTACCGAATCTCCATAAACCTTTACTTTAATATGCCAGTTGTCGGTAAAGAGAAAACTTGTATCTTTTGCTATCGTATCGCCTGTTTCCTGTTGAAATTCATCCAGGGACATGAATAATTCCTCATGAAATTGTTTGATCACTTTCTTTTTATTAATAATGATCACCGAGTGATCTTCGGAAGAGGTATATTTTCCAATCAGTTCATTGGGGAAAGCCTGCAGGTTTTTTCTTCCTTCGGGTTGTGGGGATTTAAACCAGATATATGGACCACAGCTCCAAAAAACCAGGAACAAAAAAATAACGAGATAAACTTTCTTTTTCATTTTTTATGGATTCAATCGATTGAAATCAATCACAAATTACGAATTTAACTGAATAATGTAAATTTTTCATCCAAAAAAAGAGTGCTGCCAAGGCAGCACTCTCAAACTTTATGAATTAACTTTAAAAATAGAAATTATGAAAAACTTATTTTTTAGGAATATTTTTTAGGGTTTCGATCAAAAAGTCGTAAAACTTCTGAACAGTTTCAATGTTCACTTTTTCATCGGGAGAGTGAGGGAAACTGATGGTTGGGCCAAAGGAGATGGTATCTAATTTGGGGTAACTTTCCATAATAATTCCACACTCTAAACCGGCATGTATTCCTTTAATTTCAGGTACCTTACCCCACTTATCATTATACACATCCTGCATAACTTTTAAGATTGGAGAATTAATATTGGGTTTCCAACCAGGGTATGCACCTGCATGTACCACTTCGGCACCAGCCAATTCGAATACACAACGGATCATGTTGGCTAAATCTTCTTTAGCACTATCCACAGAGCTTCGTTGCAGTGTTTCGGCCCGGATAAATCCTTCATCTTTTTTAACTACAGCAAGATTTGTGGATGTTTCAACCAGACCTTCCATCGAATCGCTCATGCGCATCACACCGTTAGGACATCCGTAAACCCCTTTGATCATGTTATTTTGTGTTTTCTCATCAATAACCTTATCAGGCATACCGGTTTCTTTATAAGAAACGTTAAGATCAGGTTCCGTAACCGATAATTCATCTTTAATTACCGGAATCAGTTCGTCGATAAAATTTTTAAATTCTCCAACCTGGGCATTGGGGACAACTACCACAGCATAACCTTCGCGAGGAATGGCATTTCGCAAATTCCCTACCTGGATATCAGCCAAACGAATATCCAGCGATTTGTTTACCTGATACAGGAAACGATTTAAAACCTTTGCAGCATTTCCCCGACCTAAGGCAATATCGAGTCCCGAGTGTCCGCCTTTCATTCCTTTCACGTCGATCCGGTAAGCAACCGTGTCTGCAGGTACGGAATCCTCCTTAAAATGAAATTTTGCATTGGTATCAACGCCTCCTGCACAACCAATATAAAGTTCTCCTTCGTCTTCGGAGTCGGTATTGATTAAAATTTCACCTTCCAACAGTCCTGGCTTTAATGCTCTTGCACCAGTCATTCCGGTTTCTTCATCTACGGTAAGTAATACTTCAACAGGGCCATGCTCAATATCTTTTGATTTTAGTACCGCCATTGCAGCAGCTGCACCAATCCCGTTGTCGGCACCCAGTGTAGTATCTTTGGCAGTAACCCATTCTCCGTCAACATAGGCCTGAATCGGATCTTTTTCAAAGTCATGCTGAATATCGCTGTTTTTTTGCGGAACCATATCCAGGTGTCCCTGTAAGATCACTGTTTTTCGATCTTCCATTCCGGGAGTAGCCGGCTTTTTAATAATTACATTTCCTGCATCATCTACAATGGTTTCAAGCCCCAAATCTTTACCAAACTTTTCGGCAAAATCCACGGCTTTACGCTCCTTTTTCGATGGACGTGGGATGTTGCATAATTCCTGAAAAATCTCCCATACTATCTTAGGTTCTAAATTACGAATTTCACTCATGAGTTTTCCTCCTTTTTATTATAATAATTATTATTTAATAGTTAACATCTAAATTCGTTCAATGTTTATTCTATGAACATTCCGTATTTGTGAAGCTCAAATTTAGAAAAAAATTACGGGCTTATTCAATTTTTAACTTCGAATAAATATTTTTCTTAACATGTATCTCGGAAAAACACCGAAAAATTTAACCTTCTATCCTACGGAAGGAACTGTTTTTAACTTTTAAAACCAAAGTTGCTATTGTATTTTTCGAACATAATTTTTTATTTTACGTTGTAAGATTATATCAATAACTACCTGTAAATAATAAAAAATGGTCATCAGATTTATGGAGAAAAACATTTTACGAATCCTTATCCTGGTATTCTTTTCAGTACTAACTAAACCTGGTTATACACAACCTGCCGAAGTAAAATGGTACAGTTTTGAAGAGGCAGTTGAGTTAAACCAAAAAGAGCAGAAAAAAATCTTTATTGATGTATATACCGATTGGTGCGGCTGGTGCAAGAAGATGGATGCGAACACCTTTTCTCACCCTACCATAGCCAAAATACTAAATGAACATTACTATGCCGTAAAATTTGATGCAGAGAGCAGAGATACCATTGATTTTGCCGGCCAGCAATTTATCAACCAGGGAAACAGCAACCGTTCTCCTCACCAACTGGCCATTGCCCTGTTGCAAGGGAAGATGTCGTATCCCAGCGTGGCTTACCTGAACGAAAACAACCAACGATTAACTGCTGTTCCGGGATATTACACTCCCGACAAGCTGGAACCTTTGCTTCTTTATATTGCCGAAGATGTTTATAAGTCAAAATCTTTCCAGGAATTTCAAAAGGATTTTCAAAGCGAAATAACAACAGATCAGCAATAAATTTAACAACAGCAGGTCCAGGAGGAACAATTCATATTACTCATCCTCCCGGTAAAACTCGATAAATTTTTCCTCATCCATTAAAAAAACAGATGGAATTTGCACGACCGTACCAAACTGTTCGATCGTTAATTTCCGTTTTGCCAGCAGCTTGTTTCCATCAACCACATGAATAAAAGCCTGGTCGGGGATCCGATAAAATAATTTATTAACAAAGGAGGTCCCTTCCCGGTTAATCCTGTCAGCCAGTAAAAAATCAAGATTTTTGGTATGATTCATCTTTTCCAGCTCAACGATAATCGGTCTTCCACGTAAATCATTGGGAGGCAACACCCCCCGTTCGTCGGAATAGCGGAAGAGGATATGCGGTTGACTTAAATCATTTTCCCCGGGAGAAAATTCGAAGGTTGCCCGATAGGTACTGGTAAATTTCTTGCCAATAAACAGGGACAGATATTCACTTTCCAGGTTATTCAACTCCTCAACAGCCGCTTCAAGCGACTCTCCTTCGGGGTAAAAATCAGCCATTCCGGTTAATAATTCGAACCGCTTTTCGCGGATCATAAAAATAAAATTGGCAGCTTCTTCGGCTTTATCTTCAAAGGTTTTGGTAACCGACTGGGTTTTTACTACCGGCACTTTGGCAAAAAGCGAATCGCGTTGTACCCGTTTATAATAAGTTACTCTTTCCTCACCAATATATCTTTTTACACTTAAATCGGTAAAAACCACTTCCTTGCCCGGGTCATTAAAACCATAAAAATCATTCGGAAACTGTTCCTTAGCCCTTAAATTCACAGGCATAATACTTCCATTTTCGATCAGTTTCGGCAGGTTAACCTTTAATTTACCTTCGGGTTCTAACATATAAAATTGTTCCGGATCGATTTCATGGTAAGAGTCAATCAGGATATTTGAAATTTTCCAGTCAGAATACTCTTCCCGGGGAACATCGCTCATGCCCAGGTATTTTTCGGCATACTCATAGTACGGCCCGGGAATAATATCGGTCCGCAGAGCCTCAACGGTAAAGCGGAGTGTGGTTTTAGGCAAAGCATAAATAATACCATGTTCCGGTTGATAGGATAGATCATCAATCTTTGAAACCTTTGTTTCTGAAGTTGTCTTACAGGAAAAAGCTGTTAATGCCAAAACAGCCATCCAGAGATATCTTTTTTTCATTTCTTTCAATTAATTTTTAAGGTTAAGTAAGCATTTCCAATATTTTCAACGAGGTCGGAAGCAATAAGGGCTTCCTGTCCCATTTTTTGAGCCGCCAGATCACCGGCCATTCCATGCAAATATACACCAATTTTTGCAGCTTCTTCAGGAGGATATCCCTGTCCTAATAAGGAAAGAATAACTCCTGTAAGCACATCACCGCTACCAGCGGTTGCCATGCCCGGATTACCGGTACTGTTAAAGCAACATGTCCCGTCGGGAAATGCTATAGAAGTATTCGCCCCTTTGAGCAGAATAATTACCTTATTTTCTTCTGCAAAGCGGAGTTGCTTTTGAATCCTGTCATAATTACCGGTGCTTTCTCCCACCAGACGCTCAAACTCTTTAGGATGCGGTGTCAGTATACTATTGGCCGGAATTTTTGAGATCCATTCCTTATGTTCACCTAAAATATTTAGTGCGTCTGCATCGATAACCATTGGAGTTTTAATTCTTTCGAAAAGGTTAAACAAGGCTCTTTGTGTATTTTGTTTCATTCCTATTCCCGGTCCAATTCCTACCCGGGTGTACTCTTCAACATCGGGCACATCGGTAAAAATAATATCCGACCAGTCGAGGCTTATCATGGCTTCGGGGAGGGCTGTTTGTAATATTTCATACCCCACTTTAGGAACATGTATTGTTACTAATCCACACCCTGTACGTAAACATGCTTTTGCCGATAACACAGCGGCTCCCATCTTTCCATAACTTCCGGCAATCAGCAGGGGATGTCCGAAAGTCCCCTTATGGGAGAATTTACTCCGCCGAAGAATATTTTTAGAGATATCATCCGAGGTTAGCAGACTATAGACAGATTCCATTTTATCTATCGCTTCCTGCATCAAACCGATATCCAGGATCTTCCAGTGGCCAACATACTCTTCATTTTCGGGAAACAGAAAGGACAATTTGGGCATCTGAAAAGAATAAGTAACCGAAGCTTTTATAATTGTATCCTTATCGTTGGAATCATTATCTTCGCCAAACATTCCCGAAGGGATATCAATGGAAACAATAGCTGCCCCTGAACGGTTCAGATGTTTTACCAACCGGGCGGGTAACCCTTCCAGTTTCCGGGATAAACCAGAACCAAACAGGGCATCCACAATGATATCACTTTGGGTCAGCTCAGGAAAATCCTCCGGGTCATAAATTTCATAAACTTTGATGTTTTGCATTTTTTTTAACCGGTCAAGGTTTACTTCAGCATCGGGAGATAGCTTAGAAGATATTTTAAGCAAATAAACCTCGGGCAGGAACTCAAAACCGGCCAGCTGTCGGGCGACAGCCAGTCCATCCCCACCATTGTTGCCTGGACCTACAAATATTTTTACAGTGGTTCCCCTGGCAAAGTCATTAACCACTTGACGGGTAACAGCCATGGCCGCCCGTTCCATTAGATCAACAGAGGTTATCGGCTCATTCTTTATGGTAAATGCATCAACCTCCCGGATCTGAGCTGATTTTAAAATTTTCATTTTTTGATTCTTTTTTTAACAAATTTAACAGGTTCCATTGAAATAAACCTAATTTTTATGGAATCAACCGGGAATTAATCCAAAACTTTTCTTGCACTCCTTCCCTGTCTGACTTTTGTAATATTTATTATATTCTTAGTTTAGAGACAACTTGTTATATGTTTTAAAACAAAACAGGTTCATCCCATTCGTTCTTCTTATACTCTGCTTAAATATCTATCATTCAGGGAATCAGTTCATTTACGAATCAGGTAATTTAATCCTAAAAAAGGTGTTAAACCTTTGCTGAAATCCTTGGTCTGAAAAAAAAGATTTTTATATTTGTCATTCCTTTTTAAGTGAGATTTGAAAATTAATATTAACTAAAACGAATACATTATGTTTAAAGGACATCCTAAAGGTTTAATTGCAGCAGCCCTGGCCAATATGGGGGAGCGATTTGGCTTCTATACCATGATGGCTATCCTGGTGCTTTTCTTACAGGCAAAGTTTGGATTATCAGGTAAAGATGCCGGATTAATTTATTCCGTGTTTTATTTTTCCATTTACATTTTAGCATTTGTGGGTGGATTAATAGCTGACCGATTACGAAATTACAAAGGTACAATCCTTACCGGGATTCTGATCATGGCTGTGGGTTATGTAATTGTAGCTATGCCCTCACCAACGCCGGTACCTGAAAGCAGCCGGATGGCCATGTTGGTTTTAACCCTGTTTGGTTTATTTGTAATTGCTTTTGGTAACGGGTTATTTAAAGGAAACCTGCAAGCCCTTGTTGGTCAGATGTACGACAACGAGAAATATGGAAAATTAAGAGACTCCGGTTTTTCAATTTTCTATATGTTTATCAACGTAGGTGCGATCTTTGCTCCTTTTGCAGCGATTGGTATCCGTAACTGGTGGTTAAACAACCATGGATTTTCTTACAATCCTGACCTTCCTGCATTATGTCACAAACATCTGGGCTCCGGTTTAAGCCAGGAAGCACTGGCCCGTTTCGAAGAAATTAAAGCTTCGGTAGGAGGTGCAGCACAAAGTCTGGATGCCTTTGCGAATGAATACCTTAACATTTTTACTACCGGGTATCATTATGCCTTTGGTATCGCGGTTGGCGCCATGGCCATTTCATTGATTATCTATTTAATGAATAATAAAAAATTCCCAACCGTACAGAAGAAAGCAAAAGCCGGTGAAAAAACGGAAGCAATTCCGGAGATGAGTGTTCAGGAAATCAGACAACGTTTATATGCATTATTTGCTGTATTTGGAATAGTAATCTTTTTCTGGTTCTCATTCCACCAAAACGGATTAACCCTTACCATGTTTGCCCGTGATTATACTGACCTAAGCGGCATTGCGATTAATCTGGGCTTTGTAACCATAGAAGGTGCCGAGATATTCCAGTCGGTGAACCCACTCTTTATTGTTCTGTTAACACCCATCATTGTCGGATTCTTCGGATGGCTGCGAGCGAAAGGACTTGAGCCCTCAACTCCAAAAAAGATTGCCATTGGTATGGGAATTGCGGCTACTGCCTATTTGGTGATGACCTTAGGTTCTTTAGGATTACCCGCTTTTGAAACCATTGACCCTGCCCAGGATGGTACACCTCTTGAGCAAGCACAAAGGGTTACTCCATTTCTGCTGATCGGAACCTATTTAATTCTTACCATTGCCGAGCTGTTTATCAGCCCGCTGGGAATTTCATTTGTATCCAAGGTAGCTCCCCCTCAATACCAGGGAATTATGCAAGGAGGCTGGTTAGGTGCAACCGCTATTGGTAACCAGTTATTATTTATTGGAGCCATTCTTTACGAAAGTGTACCGCTTTGGTTAACCTGGACCATGTTTGTTGTAGTATGTGTGATGTCTATGGCAACCATGATTTTCATGCTCAAATGGCTGGAAAGAATTACCAAATAATCGAAAGATAATTCAATAAAAAATCCCGTATCAAAAAATGATGCGGGATTTTTTTATGTCGTTCTTTTAAAAAAAAGCAAAAAAAGTGGGCAAGCTACTCACATCGCACCGCTACAACCGTCTACCCTTGCTTCCTTCCGGACCTGGGGGAGTTCAACAGGAGCTGGTCGTGTAAGACTTGCCCAAGGGCCACAAAAGTAAGAATTAAATAAATCTTTTCAAATATTTAAGGTATTATTTATCGAAAAACTGATATATTTGTTTCTATAAATCCAAAACCTCTAAAAACTATGGAAAATAAATCGAACTCAGTTTTCAAGGCTGCTCTAAATTATGGACTCATGCTGGGTCTGGCACTGGTTATTTATGCAGTACTGCTCTTTATCTTTGACTTACACCTTAATAAATATTTAGGGTATATCTCATATATTATCGTCATCGCTTTTCTTATTTGGGGTACTAAATCCTACAGAGACAATAACCTTAACGGTGCTATCTCGTATGGGAAAGCCCTTGGTTTAAGTACATTGATCGTGTTAATTGCCGCTTTTATTTATGGAATCTACTCCTACTTGCTGATTACTGTAATTGATCCAGGGTATATCGATAAATTAATAGCCATATCCGAAGAACAACTTCTAAAACAAGGTATTCCTGACGAACAGATTGAGATAGGTCTTTCCATGCAGAAAAAGATGATGTCGCCCATGATCATCTCAATCCTTGCTTTTGTGGGAATGTTTTTTTGGGGATTTGTTCTCTCCCTGATTATCTCTGCTTTTATGAAAAAAGAGGGTGACCCCTACCAATCGGCGATGCAGGATATTGAAGATACTCCGAACGAATAAGAAACTGTTTATACATTCTTTGCAGACTAATCAGTTCCTGGTTAAAACCGGGAACTGACTTAAAAAAGCACAAACCCCTATGGATATTTCTGTCGTAGTTCCCCTATTGAATGAAGAAGAATCGCTGCCCGAACTGGTAGATTGGATCAACAAAGTAATGACAACCCATCATTTCTCCTATGAAATTGTGTTGGTTGATGATGGTAGCAAGGATAATTCGTGGCAGGTCATCGAAACGTTAAGTAAAAAATATCCCGAAGTAAAAGGAATAAAATTTCGGAAGAACTATGGCAAGTCAGCGGCCTTACACACCGGCTTTGGCGATGCCCTGGGCGATGTGGTAATAACCATGGATGCTGACTTACAGGACAGTCCCGATGAAATTCCCGAACTATTCCGGATGATCAAAGAGGAAGGTTATGACCTGGTATCCGGGTGGAAGAAAAAAAGGTATGACCCGATCAGCAAAACCATTCCAAGCAAATTGTATAACCGGACTGCCCGGGCACTTACCGGAATAAAACTCCATGATTTTAATTGCGGATTAAAAGCCTACAAAAACGAGGTGATCAAAAATATTGAAGTTTATGGTGAGATGCACCGTTATATCCCCGTGATTGCAAAGAAAGCAGGATTTTCCAATATCGGAGAAAAAATTGTACAGCATCAGGCCCGGAAATACGGGGTGACCAAGTTTGGCCTCGACCGATTTATCAAAGGGTACCTGGATCTTTTATCCATTACTTTTATTTCCAAATTTAGTCAACGGCCCATGCATCTATTCGGGACCCTGGGGACCCTGATGTTCTTTGCCGGATTTTTGGCTGCTGCCTGGCTGGGAGGGCAAAAGCTATATTTCCTGTGGATGAATATCAAAGCTCCTTTAGTTGCCGACAGTCCCATTTTTTATATTGCGCTTACCTCAATGATCATGGGTACGCAACTGTTTTTGGCAGGATTTTTAGGTGAGCTGATATCCAGGAGTTCCTCGGACAGAAACGATTACCAAATTGAGCAAAAAATAAACCTATAGTTTTGACAAAAATACTTATCGGACCTGCACACCCCCTCCGGGGAGGAATTGCTGATTTTAACCAGGCACTGGCAAAAAGTTATCAGAAAACCCACCAACCCATAAAAATTTACACTTTCTCGCTCCAATACCCGGGATTTCTTTTTCCCGGGAAGACCCAATATGCTGAAGGAGACAATCCTTTATCGATTCCAACGGAGGTATCCATAAACTCGGTCAACCCGATAAACTGGATAAAAATCGGAAACAGGATTGCCAGGGAAAATCCGGAACAGGTGATCATCCATTACTGGATGCCTTTTATGGCTCCATGCCTCGGAACTATTGCCAGACAAATCAAGAAGAGATCTCATGCAAGGATTATCGGGATCATGCATAATGTAATCCCCCATGAAAATTTCCCCCTTAAAAACACATTAACAAAATATTTTGTCCGTCAGTGCGATGGTTTTATTGCCATGTCACGATCCGTTTTAAAGGATTTAAACCACTTCACCCTTAACCAAAATAAAAAGTTTATTCCCCATCCAATCTATGATACCTTTGGTGAAAAAGTATCCAAAGAACAATCCCTGCAAAAATTAAATTTATCCAATGAATATCAATACCTCCTGTTTTTTGGGATCATCAGGAAATACAAAGGGCTTGACATTTTAATCAAAGCGCTGGCTGACAAGAGATTAAACCGGCATCCGCTAAAGTTGATTGTTGCCGGGGAGTTTTATGAGGATCGGAAGACCTATGATGAACTCATTGAAAATCTTCAGTTAAAAGAACAGATTATTTTTACCAATGGTTTTGTGCCAACGGATCAGGTAAAATATTACTTCTGTGCATCAGACATTGTTGTACAAACCTACAAGAACGCTACCCAAAGTGGAGTGACTCAAATTGCCTATCACTTCGAACGACCTATGCTGGTGACCAATGTGGGAGGACTGGCAGAGATTGTTCCCCATCAGAAAGTGGGTTACATTACCGAAATCAATGCCCGGGCAGTTGCCGATGCTTTGGTCGACTTCTTTGATAATCAACGAGTAAAAGAATTTTCAGAAAATACTGTTGTTGAAAAAGCTAAATTTAGCTGGGACAGATTTATCGAAGGACTCAACGAGCTATAGAAACCGCTCTTTTAACAAACCAACCACTTTTTTATCCACCGGAAAGGTCATCTCCTTTTCGGATAATTGAGCAAGAGAAACCCAACGAAAAGACATATTTCCATTTTTAAGTTCGGGAAAATCGAAGGGTTTTGAAGAAACCCTGAAATTTAATGGGTTTTTAAAGTTCGCCAGGTAATAAATACTTACCAACTGGTAATTATCGTAAAAAAAGGCCGGCTGAAAATAATCGGTGGTATAAAAATGTTCGGTTATTGCAATCTCCTGTCCCATCTCCTCCATAATTTCACGTCGTAAACAATCCCTGGTTCCTTCGCCAAATTGCATTCCTCCTCCCGGAAACTTAGTCATTTTCATATTCAGCTGAAATTCATCACTCAACAGGATTTCATTATGTGAATTGATAAACAATCCATATACCCTGATAACAAATTTGTTGTACTCGTTACTCATGAACTATTTCTTTGGATAAAATCAATAATCTTTTGGTTGTTTTCCGGATGAAACCAAACGATTTCCTTGTCGCGCTTAAACCACGACATTTGTCGTTTGGCATAATGCCTCGAATTGCGTTTAATCAATTCAATGGCTTTCGTTAAACTGATCTTCCCTTCAAAATGTTCAAATAGTTCTTTATACCCTACAGTATTTAACGAGTTAAGATGGCGATGCCTGAAAAATCTGCGGGCTTCCTCTACCAGTCCTTCATCTACCATCTGATCCACCCGTACATTGATCCTTTCATATAATTCCTCCCGGTCGCGTTGTAAACCAATTTTCAGAATATGAAAGGGTCTCTCCTTGGCTGTCCGGGTAAGAAAGGATGAGTAAGGTTTTCCGGTTTGCAAAGTTACCTCCAGTGCTTTAAGAATGCGTTTCGGGTTTTTGAGATCAATCTGCTGATAGGATAAGGGATCTAACATTTTTAACTGAATGCGTAAGCTCTCAATCCCTTCCGCGTTATATTTTTGGATAAGCTCTTCGCGTAACTGCTGATCAATAGTCGGAAGTTCATCAATCCCTTCACATACCGCCTGGATATACATCCCTGATCCGCCGGTCATAACAACCTGTTTGTATTTAGCAAACAAAGATTCCAGGACTTCAAGCACCTCAAATTCAAACATGCTGGCATTGTAATAATCATATATGGATTTATTTCCAATGAAATGATGCTTTACCCGTTCCAGTTGTCCGGGAGCAGGGACGGCAGTCCCAATGCTAAGTTCCTTATAAATCTGGCGGGAATCAGAAGATATAATCTCGGTACCCAAGGCTTTTGCAATGTCAATGCTAAGGTCCGTTTTCCCGATTCCCGTGGGGCCAAGAATTACAATCAATGTTTTATTCATCATTTACTTCGAGGGTACTTTTAATAAAAACAAGAGTAAAAATAACACCTTTCATGGAAATCACTCCATGAAATCCGGTTTTATTTATTAAACAGGAACGAAAGGGGATATTTAGGGTTCCGAATCCATAAAACTTGCTTTTTAATTTCCGTTTTTATAACTTGTATTCAAATCATTTTCTGCCATGAGCTATCGAGTAAACCTTACACCAGCCCAGGAAAGCGACTTAAGAAAAATTGCCAGGGCACATCAAACCCAAAAGAACATTTTAAAGCGGGTATATTGCATTCTTTTAAAACATGAGGGGCAAAAAAATGAGAATATTACCCAACTATTAGGGATTCATGAAGATTCCATTGCCGACTGGACAAAAATTTATCTTCAAAAGGGGGTTGAAGGGTTATTAAAATTCAGGTATTCCAGGCGACGCCGGTCCAAACTACATCCTTACAGGCACCAGATCAAGAGAATGGCTTCGGCCAGGCGGGTAAAAACCATTGAGCAGCTCCGCCGGAAAGTAAAGGAAAAGTATGATCTTGAGCTGGAATACAGCTGGTTTTTTCGCTACTGCCGAAAGTATGGGATTTACAAGATATTAAAAGAAAAAGCGGAATAATGTATCTAAAAATTATTGCCGGGGGGCAAACCGGAGTAGACAGCGGGGCGTTGAAGTTCGCCCTGGATCATCATCTTCCCTGCGGAGGCTATTGTCCCAAAGGCAGAAAAAATGAGAACGGGAAGATTGACCGGACCATCAAGAATGTGATGGAATCGGACGGGACGCTCATTATTAAAGATGCACACCCTTTTGGGAAAGGCACATCGGATACTATTGATCTGTGTAAAAAATATCATAAACCTTTATTTTTCTCTGGGATCAGCAGGCAAAAGGAAAGCCGGATTCTATTTCTCTCGTGGTTAAGTTCCGGTCAGATAAACGTTTTAAATATTGCCGGGAACCGGGAAAGCCAGAGTCCCGGAATTGAAGAAAAAACATACCGGATTCTTGAATTCCTCTTACATCCGGCTTAAGATGACCGATAACAAGAAGTATCATCATATCAATTTATCATGAAATGATAAAATGAAAATTTTAATAGTCGGAAAAATAGATTAATTTCGCAGGGTAAAAATCAGGTAATTCATTAAAAACAAACAGATATTATGAAATTTTTTATTGATACAGCAAATCTTGATCAGATAAAAGAAGCCCAGGATTTGGGAGTGCTTGACGGGGTAACCACCAATCCATCGTTAATGGCCAAGGAAGGAATCAGCGGGAAGGAAAATATTATCAATCATTACAAAGCCATCTGCGAGATCGTTGAAGGGGATGTGAGTGCGGAAGTTATCTCTACTGATTTTGATGGCATAATCAAAGAAGCCGAAGAGTTGGCAGCCCTACACCCACAGATTGTTGTAAAAGTGCCTATGATCAAAGATGGGATTAAGGCCATCAAGTATTTATCGGACCAGGGAATTAAAACCAACTGTACCCTGGTATTTTCCCCCGGCCAGGCTTTGCTTGCAGCAAAAGCCGGGGCTACTTATGTTTCCCCTTTCATCGGCCGGTTAGATGATATTTCGACCGATGGAGTAGATTTAATTGCCCAGATTGTTGAGATGTACAACTACTATGGATTTGAAACCGAAGTTCTGGCAGCATCTATCCGTCATACCATGCACATTATTCAATGTATGGAAGCTGGAGCTGATGTAGCCACCTGCCCTTTAAATGCTATTTTAGGATTGCTAAAACACCCCTTAACCGATATCGGGCTTGAAAAATTTCTGGCTGATTATAAAAAGGGAAATGGATAAAAATTTATTCTAATCATTCAATAAAAGGTTGCTGAACAAAGCAACCTTTTTTTATGAAATTCATCATAGATTACCAGAGAATACTTACATTTGCTAAAATTAAACTGAAAGGGAACGGTAATATGCTCTTACAAATACATCCAGACAATCCTAACCCCCGGGAGATGGCCATGGCAGCGGAGGCTTTGAGGAACGACGGGCTAATCATTTATCCTACCGACACGGTCTATGGATTAGGCTGGAGTATTAACAGCCCGAAGGCATTCGACAGAATTGTCATGATTAAGGGGAAGAAAGCCTTAAAAGAAAATTTTTCCATCATCTGCAGCGACATCAGCCAGGTTTCGCACTTTACCATGCATATTAACAATCCCACCTTTAAATTATTAAAGAAAAATCTCCCCGGACCTTTTACCTTTATTCTGGATGCCAATAGTAATGTTCCCAAATTTCAGAAAACCAAAAAGAAAACTATCGGTATTCGAATTCCGGATAATAATATTCCTGTTGAGCTGGTTAAGATGCTTGGGCACCCTATCATGACGACATCCTTACACCATGAGGATGAGATCCTGGAATACCTGACAGATCCGGAGCTGATCCACGAGAACTATGAAAATCTGGTGGATTATGTTATTGATGGTGGATATGGCAACAATGAAGCATCAACCATTGTAGATTGCACCAACAACCGTTTCGAGATTATCCGCCAGGGAAAAGGAGAGCTGATCCTATAGAATCAATACTTCTTTTTGGCCAGTTTTATCCAATGAGACATACCATAAATTGCATTGATCAGGTAAGCAACCCACATCACCAGGATGGCAATATCATTCCCCCCGTTGAGTAAAACCACGATCCACATGATGATGGTCACCACATCAACCAGGATCCAAAGGATCCACTGTTCAACAAAAGTATGTACCATCAGCATCATGGCAATTACTGACATAACCGTAGAAGCAGCATCAAGAAAAGGCATATTTCCTTCTAATCTTTTTAAAACAAGACCATAGACGATGGTTCCTATAACTGTAACCCCGAACCATACCAATCGCTGGGTTTGGGTCATATAGTTCACTTTCACATCATCTTTTTTTGGGGATACCCGTTTTTTTGACCAGAGGTAGAATCCAACAAACTGCATCGGGAAAAAATAAAGCATATTAAGCATCACTTCACCATAGTATTTCTGGTTATAGGCAACAAAAGCATAGGCCAGTACATTGATGATTCCGAAATAATAATTAATAATTTTTCCTTTTGCAACCAGCACAACACTCCAGATGCCTGCCAGGGAAGCAACAACACCTACTAGATCATCTTCCCAGTAAATAGAGAGGGTCAGAATAAGAAGGGTGAAAAAGGAAAGCCAGATTTTTTCGAACAAATCCCAGTCATCAAAATATTTCAGGATACGGTGGTTCATAATATTCATTTCCTACTTTTTCCAGAAAGCCGGGGAAAACAGAATAAGTACGGTAAATAGCTCCAGGCGTCCAATAAGCATTAAAAAAGAAAGAAACCATTTACCAAAATCCGGGAAGTGGGCATAATTTTCGACCGGTCCTACCATTCCAATTCCGGGACCAATATTACCTATGGTTGCTGCAACAGCTCCTACCGAGGTATCCAGGTCGTATCCCAACGACGAAATAATAATGGTACCAATAATCGTAATTAGCATATAGATCACAACAAAAGCCAGAATATTGGTTACTATTTGCTGAGGGACAGCCTTTTTATTCATCCTCACCGGGATGATTGCATTGGGATGGATAATTCGTTTCAGCTCCTGGTAGCTGTTTTTTAACAGCAAGGTTACGCGCATGATTTTTATACTTCCCCCGGTGGAACCGGCAGAGCCGCCGAAAAACATCAACGAGAAGATCATCACGGTAATAAATGGCATCCAAAGTAAATAATCGGCCGTGGCATAACCTGTTGTAGTAATTATTGACACGACCTGGAACAGGGAGTCTCTAAAAGACTGTTCCAGGGAAAAATCATGGAAATAAAGCAAAACCCCTGCGATAGAAACAGTATAAAATAATATAAACCCAACATAATACCTGAATTCCTCATTTCTGAGCACCTTTCTGAACTTAAAATGCAGTGCATAATAGGATAGGGTGAAGTTGGTTCCGGCGAGAAACATAAAAATGATAATCACATAATGGATAAAAGGTGATTGAAAATGAGCTATACTGGCCTGTTTTGTGGAGTATCCTCCGGTAGCCATGGTGGTAAAGGCATGGTTGATGGCATCAAACCATGACATTCCCCCGATTTTAAGTAAAAGGGTTTCGGCAAAAGTAAATCCGATATAAATGATCCACAGGCGTTTGGCGGTTTCCTTAATCCGCGGGTGCAGTTTATCCGGTGTAGGTCCGGGCACTTCAGCCACAAACAGCTGCATCCCTCCAATTCCCAATACAGGAAGGATGGCCAGGGACAAAACGATAATTCCCATCCCTCCCAGCCACTGGGTAAGGCTTCTCCAAAAGAGCAAACCATAAGGCATGGCTTCAATATCGTTTAATATGGAAGCACCGGTGGTGGTGAATCCGGAAATCGTTTCAAAAAAGGCATCGGTATAGGAAGGAATAGCTCCACTGATTACAAAAGGCAGGGCTCCGAAAAGGGAGAATACAACCCATACCAGGCTAACAATGATGTAACCATCCCGTTTATTGATTGTTTTAGAGGCATTTTTGGTAGTAAAACGAATAACGACTCCTGCAACAACACAGATTAAAGAGGTAATCCCCAGGGCAAACTGATCATACTGATTGAAATACAGGCTTACAAAAAAAGATAGTGCAATAAAAAATCCCTCAATAATAAGGAGTAAGCCCAGCACTTGTATAATAATCTTTTTATTGATCATCTCAATTAAAAAAGTTATCCATTTTTTTAACGGCCGAAGGCAAAGCGAATACAACCACACGATCATAGGCTTTGATGTGAGTATCCCCTTTGGCAATAATTCCTTTATCTTTTCTAATAATTCCTCCCACAATGGCATCTTTGGGAAATTCGATATCCCGGAGCCGTCCCCTGGTAATTTTGGAATCGGGTTTTGCTACAAATTCCAGCACTTCAGCATCTGAGCCGGTTAAACATTTCATCGATTCAACCTTGGCACTCATGGTAAAGGTAAAGATGCGGCTGGCAGTGATCAGTTTTTTATTGATAATGGTATCGATTCCCATATTTTCAGCCAGGTCGATATAATCAATATTTTCTACCTCGGCGATTGTTTTCTTTACCCCCATTCGTTTGGCCAGCATACACGAGAGAATATTTACCTCCGAGTTGCCGGTTACGGCAATAAAGGTATCCATATTGGGCAATCCTTCCTCAACCAGGAGGTCAATATTTCGGCCATCGCCGTTAATAACCAGGGCATTGGTAAGATATTCGGCAAGAGAAGCACTTTTGTCCTTGTCAATTTCTATCAGCTTGATATTAAACCGGCCCTCCAGCGATTTTGCAGTTCGTTTACCAATGCGGCTGCCTCCCAGGATCATTACATCTTTGATATCCAGTTTCTTTTTTCCTGAATATTTTAACACATCTCTTATGCCCGATTTATTGGTAACCACATATACCAGGTCGTTGACCTGGAAATAATCATGACCTCGTGGAATAATGGTTTCTCCGTTACGGGTAATGGCTACGGCTCTGAATTCAATTTCTTTATTTTCTTTAATTACATCGATTAAGGTTCTATCAATTACCGGTGCATTTTCATCGAGTTTTAAAACATAAAGCGAAAGTTTTCCCCCGGAAAAATCCACATATTCGGAAATTTCTGCCTGTCCCAACAGATGAACAACTTCCCGGGCAGCAATACGCTCAGGATAGATCAGGTAATCAATCCCCAAACCGGTAAAGTGTGCAATATTTTCCGGTTCGATGTACTCATTATTGTCAACCCTGGCAATAGTCTTTTTAGCTCCCAGCTTTTTAGCCAGCATGGCAGCAGTAATATTTGTTTCTTCGGAGTGGGCAACTGCGATAAACAGATCCGTTTTTTTTATTTTAGCTTCTTTAAGTACCTCGAGCGAAGTTGCTGAACCGGTTATGGTCAACAAATCAAGGGAGGAATCAATATCTTTCAGGTTTTCAACAGAAGGATCAATAACTGTAATATCATGAAACTCGTTACTCAACATCTTTGCTAAGTGTGAACCAACCTCTCCTGCACCGGCAATTATTATTTTCATAACCTGTCAATTTTTACCGACAAATGTAAATAAAAAGGCAAAGTAACATAATCATTTGCTAAAAATTATAATACTTTTCTAAAAAGTAAAGATTCTTTTTTTATAAATGCCCCCTGCTCAGCCAGATTATGATATGGAATCCCCAGGGTTATACATTGATCTTTCCACCTGGCAATAGAATAATAATTATTGGATGAATCAAAAATTATCATCTTACAATCTATTCGTTCTGTAAGCTGTTCGATCTCAATAAAAGGACTCTCCGATAATATTAAATAATCAACGGCGAGTTTACTAACTGTATTATAACGGGTTAACCAGTTGCTGTTTACCCGGATTATGTTGTAACCATTGAAAGTAAAACATTGATATGGATTTTCATTAAACTGCCGGATGCCTGGTTGTTTGATCTGCTGATGTTGCCAGAACGGGAGGATATTATATTTTATAAAACTACTATCCTGGGTTGCCTCAGCATTGATATACAATTGATTTTTAGAATATTGAACAAATTCAAGTGCCGAAACTTTTGGGATATTATACACAATCAGGTAAGACTCATAGGATTTTATATAGCTGATTGCCAGGCTATAGATAGGGATCGCAAGAAATAACAGGATCGATAAACGCAGGTAGGTAATTCTTTTGGAGAGGATAAAAAACATCAGGAAGAGCAGAACCACATATAGAAGGATTACTTCAGGCAAAGCGACCTGGATATTTTGGATTTTTGAAAACGGCAAATCGCTGATAGTTTTCACCGAAAAATTTAACCCATAGGTAATGTATTTTACCAATAAAGCCAGGGGTTTTACTAAAATATTAACCGGAGAAAGCAGTAAAAGCAGAACAGCTGCATAGATCAGCACCATGGCCAGGGGAATAATAAAAATATTTGACAGAATAAAATAAACGGGGAACTGGTGAAAATAATAGATCGTTAAGGGGAATGTACCAATTTGTGCAGCCAGGGCAACGGCTACCAGTTGCCATATTTTATCGGGAAGTGAATGTTTGATTTCCAGCAGGGAATAAATTCTTGGATAAAAGAAAACAATACTAAGTACTGCCAGATAAGAAAGCTGGAAACCCACTCCTGTGAGGGCATAAGGATTGGCCATTAGCATGACAAATGCACTAAAAAATATGGTGTTGTAAATGTTACTCTGGCGGATAAATATTTTACCCAGGGCCATAATGGAGAACATGATGGTAGCCCGCAAAACCGAACTGGAGAGCCCGGTGATAAACGCATAAAAAAACAGGCTGAAAATAATTATCAGGGATTGGAGTACCCGACCGTACCTGTTTCTTTGCAAAAAAAACAACATACGCACCAGGATGATATAAATGATCCCTACATGTAATCCGGATACCGCTAAAATATGCATTGCTCCGCTTGCAGAGAAACTTTCCCTGATATCAGCACTCAGTTCTTCCTTATATCCCAGAGTAAGAGCCGACAGAACAGCAAATTCGTTACCCGAAATATGATTTTTTTTATAAATAGTTAATAAGTTATTCCGTGCCTGATTTGAAAACTGAAAAATCAGGGGTCCGGCTTCATGTTCCAGGACTCTGAATTGATGGGGCTGGATAAAGGTTTGATGGTATATTTCATGGAAAGCAAGATACTTTTTATAATTAAAGGCATGAGGATTTCCGCTGTGTACCATCGGGTTGATATAAGCTTCAATCACCAACCGGTCACCATAAGCCAACTTTTGCATATTCGTATCCTTTCCGAAATAAGCCAGAACATTTGCTGAAACCTTTTTCCAGCAGCACGAGTCTCTTACATAATTAACATCTAATGTGGTTTGATAACTATTTTGTTTTTCGAAAGGCTCTTCGATAATTGTGGCAATAAACAATTGTTTGTCCCCGAGAAAGGTGGGTTTAGCTTGTTGCTTCCATTGTACCAGCTGCATCCCCAGAAGCAGAATAAAAAGAAATACCAGGATGCCCCACAACCGGTTAACATAAAAATATTGAGCCTGCCTGGTAAGCTGCAGTCCAATCAAGAAGCAAAAAATAATTAATATCGGGAGGATATAAGGAAGGTTGGTTTTTGGAAAAACATGCTGTAACATTATTCCCGCAATCAGGGGTAATGTAAGGCGAAAAAAAGGAGTTTGATGTAAAAAACGTTCAAACATATACCATGAAAAAACCCAAAATAAAATTAAATAATCCGGCGAATAATTACAAAAAATCATCTCAGAAAACACACCTAACTTACTGAACAGAAGAACTATGCTAAACACAGCGAGCCAACCCCCGGCAGGTTTTTAAAAGCCATCAGGATTAATCCAAACCCGAAAAAACAAAACCTCATTGCAGGCTTAACTTTTGGCCACGAAGATTTCGTTTTGATGATAGTCGAACAACCCGTAATCAAAGCTCAGATCATGGGGAGCATCAGACTGGACAAGTAAGACAAGAAATGACATAATCGGTAGGATCGTTAACAGAAAAATTAACAGCGACTTAATCAGAAAAATTACCAGAACCTCAAATTATAGCCCAGATTCAGTTCCAGCATGGGTGTAAACCCATCGTTTCCGCGGGTATCGAAATAATAAGCAAAACCCAGGTCAATAAGCAGGTTGATTCTGCGAAAAGATCGTTGCACCCCCCAGGCAGGTCCTATAGCAAAATCATAGTTACTGGTTCGGGTAAAATTTGAGCTCAGCGTCTTTCCCCGGACAAGCATCCGCACCCCCAAAAAGTTGCCTGCATTGTATTGAATATTTTTCCCTTTATCCAGCCGGTTGTTAAAATTATAATAATTACGGAAATGAATATCTGCAAAAGGGGCGATTAAATAAAGCCATCCCGAAGCATTGGTGGTCAGGTTGGGATGAGAGCCACCATATCCTACTCCCAGGTTAACAGCAAGTGTTGACTGGCTGAATAGGGGAATTTCGTATTCAATCCCGGGATTCATTACATTCATTCGTAAAACTTGTTGAGAAACACTTGATTCCTGGGTAAACCCTGGATTCATAAAAACAACAACAGCTGTCAGAAGGAGAATCGTTTTCCTGTTCATAACCGTTCAGGTATCAGGTAACCAAGCGGTTACGTTTACGGATCATGAATAATCCGATAAATGTTATTAATCCGTTAAGCATCAGCAACTCATAACCAAACTGATAGCCATGAAACCAGGATTCTGAGTTAAAATCAAAGACCATGCAAATTACAGGTGACAGGATGGCAACTACCGGAATAAACTTATCTTTAACGGCAAAGCGGGTAAATAATCCAAAACTGTATAATCCCAGCAAGGGGCCATAGGTATATCCTGCAACACTAAAGACTGCACTAATAACACTTTCGTTGTTGATGGCATTAAAGATCAGGATAACGATCACCAGTGCAGCAGAAACACCCACATGTACTCTCTTGCGGATATTTTTTAATTTCTTTTCGGATACATTTTTAGGATTAAGGATATCAACGGTAAAGGAAGTTGTTAAAGCAGTTAAGGCTGAATCGGCACTGCTATAGGCTGCTGCCACCAGTCCAATAATAAAAAATATCGATACCACTGGGTGCAGATACCCCTGGGTAGCTATAATCGGAAAAAGATCATCGGTTTGTTCGGGAATCCCCAGGCCTGTTTTTTGGGCAAAGACAACCAGTAAAATACCCAGGGACATAAACAACAGGTTAACAGGGATCAGTGAAACACTGAGCCAATAAACATTCTTTTTGGCTTCTTTTACATTCCGGCAGCTCAGATTTTTCTGCATCATATCCTGGTCCAGGCCGGTCATGACAATAGCAATAAACGCACCCGAAAAAAACTGTTTAAAGAAATAATAGGGACCGTTAAAATCTTCGAAATAAAAGATTCGTGAATGTTTACTTTCGGTAATGGTTTGAATCACACCCGAAAAATCGAGGTTTAAGTGTTTGCTGATTAACACAATGGTGACTCCCACGGCCGAAAGCATAAAAAGGGTTTGCAGACTGTCGGTCCAGATGATGGTTTTAATCCCACCCTTAAAGGTATAGAGCCAGATAAGAACGATGGTAATAATTACGGTGATTTCGAAAGGAATTTGCAATTGATTAAAAACGGCTATTTGCAGGACATTGGCCACCAGGAAGAGCCTGAAGGAAGCTCCGATAACCCGGGAGAGCAGAAAGAAAGAAGCTCCCGTTTTGTAGGCAAAATAGCCAAACCGTTGTCCCAGGTAGGTATAAATAGAGGTTAGGTTTAAACGATAGTATAAGGGGATGAGCACCTGGGCAATAACGGCATATCCTAACAAATATCCCAGCACCAGCTGCAGATAGGAAAAATTGCTATCCACAACCCATCCGGGTACTGAAATAAAAGTAACCCCCGAGAGCGAAGCGCTAATCATCCCAAAAGCTACAATATACCACGGGGATTGCCTGTTTCCCAGGAAAAACGCTGCATTGTCGGCATTTTTACCGGTAAAGTAAGAAATAACCAGGAGCACTGCAAAATAGACTGCAATAATTAATATAACCAGGTATGGAGACATGTTCAAATAAAATTTTTGAAGCTACAAGGATAAGAAAAAGATTTATAACTTTAATAATTGTTATTCGTTCAATTGGTATTAATTTTGAGCAAACATAAATTAATTTTTTTTGAAATAACTTTTGATCTTAGGCTCATGAATATACAAAACTTCTCGTCCAGATTACTGGAAAGTGCAGTAGATGAATTTGCCAAGCTTCCCGGCATAGGCCGGAAAACAGCCCTGAGGCTGGTATTGCACTTATTAAACCAGGAAAAAGAAGAGGTCAGCCAGTTTGGAGAGACGATCATTAAACTGCGGAATGAGATAAAACATTGTACAAGTTGCAACACCATTTCGGATACTGACATCTGCTCTATATGCAGCGATAAGAGAAGAGACCACGGTACCATTTGTGTCGTTGAGAATGCCCGCGACCTGATGGCCATAGAGAATACCCATCAATACCAGGGGATTTATCATGTTCTGGGAGGGATCATATCGCCCATGGATGGTATTGGACCCAATGACCTGAACATTGAATCCCTGGCCCAAAAAATTGAAGAGGGCTCGGCCCGGGAAATAATACTAGCCCTGAGTACTACCATGGAGGGGGACACAACCAATTATTTTTTATACAAGAAATTTAAAAATTACCCGGTTAAAATCACCACCATAGCAAGAGGTGTGTCCATTGGCGATGATCTTGAATATGCTGATGAGATCACCCTGGGCAGGTCCATTGTTAACCGGACTTTATTTGAATCTTCGGTTTAAAAGCAGATAATTGAAAAATATTTATTATTTTCACACAATAATGCATCGATTTTAAATCATTACACAAAATGAAGCGTTTTTTCTCAGTATTTTCAATGTTACTTCTTTTAAATTCTTTTGTATATGCTCAATCACGTGATTTGGAATCATTGGTTAATTTAGGAAATGATTTTATCAAACTAAATGATTATAAATCGGCATTGGAAAAGTTTGAAGATGCTTTACAAACCCTTCCCACCTATGCTCCTGCTTTAGACGGTAAAGCAAGGGTATTAATTTTAATGGAAGATTACCGTCAGGCTGAAAAAACGATCAATCAGGCCATTGAATTTAATTCCGATTATGCTCCCTTCTATCTTACCCGGGGCAAAGCCTACTTTCACCGGGGCAAACTTAAGGATGCACTAAACGATTTTAACCGGGGAATTGATTTACTCCCCAATCAAAACAACAAAGAACTACGGAGTGATTTTTTTGTCAACCGGGGGGCTACTCATCAGAAATTGTTGAATTTTGACCAGGCCCTGGAGGATTATTCAAAAACCATCCAGATTAATCCGGAGAATCCAAATACTTATTTATACCGTGGGGCCTTGTACTACGAAAACCAAGATTATAACGAAGCCATGGATGATTTTTCAAAAGTAATTCGCATTGATCCTCAGAATCCATTTGCTTTTTATAACCGGGGAATGATTTACTTAAAATTACAGGAGGAAGATAAAGCCTGTGAGGATTTCCATAAAGCTTGTGAGTTAGGAAATACCAATGCCTGTAAAATGGTGGTCAGCCGATGTATTGACCTTTAAGTCCGCCATTGGGTTAATCGTCGCCCAGGATATTCTCTACCATAGCCGATTTCACTTTATTTTTTACATCCTGGATATTGATCGGTTTGGTTAGATAATCGAAAGCACCCCGATCCATCGCATTTTTTATACTCCACGAATCCGTTTTGGCCGAGATGATGATGACATGAAGGTTCTTTAATCGCTGATCCTGCTGAATTTTTTCCAGTACCTCAAATCCGTCCATTCCGGGCATCATGATATCCAGCAACAAAACCTGGTAGTCATTTTCTTTAAGCAAACCTAATCCTTTCTGAGGATTATCAACAATCTCCGTATGATATCCCTCGTCTTTCAGGATGGTTTGTAAAAGAAGAAGATGCGTGGATTCGTCATCGATGATCAATATTTTCCCTTGATTTCCCATTACCTAGATCATTAATTATTTATCAAAAGTAATTATTTCAGTTAAATTTCGAAATAAAATTTCTACAATACAACTTAAGTTAAAAATATTTACCTGTTTCCGTTTGGGAACATAATAAAACGGGAACTTAATTGTATTTACCATCATAAACGCAAAAAATTTCAATCTGTTTCGTAAGCTTTCGAACTATAAATCTAAGATGGCAACCATTTACCAGGGGTTAATCCCGTCCTTATACCAAACACCAGAGGATAAAGGATCCGGATCAGTGTAAATATTTTCGCAACACTTCGAATAAATCCGTAACCAGAATCGGCTTAGAAAGATAATCATTGCATCCGGCAGCCAGGTATTTCTCTTTATCCTTGGCCATAGCATGCGCCGTTTGGGCAATAATGGGTATTTGCCGGTTAAACTCACGGATTTTTTTGGTGGCTTCCTCTCCACTAATTCCGGGGAGCTGAATATCCATCAAAATTAAATCCAAAGTGGGGGTTTCTTTCACGAGCTGAATCGCTGTAGTACCATCTTTTGCTATTTTTATCTCGGCTTTGGTTTCGGAAAGCGCTTCTACCAGGTACTCTGTACTGAATAAATCATCTTCGACAATTAATATACTTTTTGAACTCCAATCATCTGTTAAATTATCCATAATTATTCAGATTCAGTTGTATAAACAAATGTAATATTTAATTTTTATTTTCTACAGGAATTGTAAAATAAAATGAGGAACCTTTGCCCACTTCAGACTCAACCCAAAGATCTCCTCCCAATAAATTAGCCAATCGTTTAGAGATGGTTAATCCAAGGCCTGTACCTCCGTATTTCCGGGTATAGCTTTCGTCTACCTGCCGAAAACGCTCAAAAATAACATCCATCTTATCCCGGGGAATTCCGATTCCGGTATCTTTAACAAAAAACAATAAATTATTGTTTCGAAGATCACATCCAAAACTCACTTCGCCCTGAGCAGTAAATTTCAGCGCATTATTGATCAGGTTTGTTAGTATCTGTTGGATCCTTGACTCATCTGACTCTAGTTGAAGCTGGCTGACGGCTGGTTTGGATAAAACCAGTTGAATCTGTAATTTTTTACCTGAAAGCTGGGTCGAAAACGAATCATACAGCAGATCCAGCATTCTTAATACATCAAACGGATACCGGCTGATTTCCAGCTGGTTGGCTTCAATTTTGGAAAAATCAATAATATCATCAATAATCGTAATCAATTGTTTCCCATTAACATTGATGATATCAACAAACCGGTCCAGTTTTTCCCGATCCTCTTTTTTCTCTTTCAATAGCTGGGAAAAACCTAAAATACTGTTCATGGGAGTACGTATTTCATGGCTCATGTTGGCCAAAAAAGCTGTTTTTAAACGGTCGGCACTCTCTGCTTTTTCTTTGGCCGATTTTAACTCTTCATTATATTTCTCCAGGTTCTGGTTTAACCAGTGTAACTCTTCGTTGGTGGATTTAAGTTCCTCTTCGGCTGCCTGGAGTTCTTCATTCTTTTGTTTAATTCTTAACTCATACTTTTTCTGTTCAGTGATGTCTCTTACAATACCCAGGTTCCCAATGACTTTACCGGCTTGATATAAGGGAGTAGCTGTAACCTGGATAACCGATTTTTTATTTTTTGCTGTGGTAATTTCATGTTGGTAGGTTGACTTAACCCCGTTGATCCGTTTTCTGGTTTCCTTCCTGATCAGCTGGAATTGTTTCTTATCAATAAATTCTGCCAGGTTATGGCCGATAAGCTCTAGATCACTGTATCCGAAGATCTCGGAAGCTTTGGGATTACAAAAAAGGATTTTCTCCTGTAAATCAACAATGGTCATTCCCTCTCCCATGTTTTCAATCAGGTTACGGTATTTCTCCTCGCTCTCCTTTAATGCATTTTCCGACTGGATTCTATCAAAAATACGACTGAGGTTCCGGGCAACATAGTTAAGCAACTCCAGATCATCCCTGTTGAATACCTGTTCATTTTCGTAGTTCTGTAATGCAATTACCCCATAAGCTTCTCCTGTGGTATCGGTGAGGGGGGCCCCGATCCAGACCCTGGTTACATGACCGTAACCTGTTGATAAGCCATCCTTTGCGTATTCTTTTACTTTTTCAGGATTAATTAATAACGGCTGATTTTTACGTCGAACAAAATCGGTAAATGAATCCCTGAGTTTGTATTCTTTCCGAGTATCGTCAAAACGATCATATTGGTCCTTATGATAAGGGAAAGTATAAACATCCCTGGTTTTATCGTATAAAGCAATATAAAAATTACGGGTATCAATAATTTTGCTCAACTCAAGTTGAGCAATATGTGCAAACTCACTGATGCTGGTTGCCCTGTTTGCCTGCTGATTGATAATCAGCAGAATATCTTTTAACAATGCATTTTTTTTCGATTCGCTGATATTTAACACACTGAAGGTAAACCCCCTGGCCGGATCGTCGGGATCAATCCGGGTGGATGAAAGCAGCACATCAATCACCTCACCGGTTTTACATTTAAATTTGCTTTCCAATACACCGATCCCTTTCTCGTCTATTTGCCGGTAAAGTTCTTTTCCCACATAATCATATTCTTCCCTGGAGGGATAAATTTTCAGCACACTTTTTCCGGCCAGCTCTTTACGTTTATACCCGGTAATTTCGTTAAAACGATTGTTGACCTCAATAAACCGACGATCTTTAACAACCCCAATACCTACCGGTGAGGATTTAAAAATGCTTCGTAAGGCTTGTTCTCTTTTCTTTAATTCATGGAAATAGGTATTTGATTTTTCTTCGAGTTCAAGCTTATGAAGAATAAAACCCAACTCAAGGGCTAAATCCTTAAAAAGCTGTTGGAAGTCCTGGTCATCACTATATTTCTGATTAATATTTACATTGAAGAACCCATAATTTTTTTGCTGGTAAGTAATGGGAATGGAAAAAATAGCTCTTTCATCATAACACCCCGCAAGGGGGCAATCTTTACAAACCTTTTGCGGTTGATCAATAACTAAAATCTCCGAATTTTTGGATTTCCTGTAACAATGAAAAGACTCATTGTTTTTTAATTTCTGTTGAAAATCATCATAACACCGATCAAATCCTTTATGTGCCCCGGTTAAAAACTTCTCTCCGTCATACAAATTGATCATTGCCGTAGAGAATCCCATGTGACTGACAGCAATAGTGCAAAATTCCCTGATTAACTTATGCTGCGAGGGCACATTTTCCCGGATTCTGTTTAACTCTTTAAAACCATGCAGAATCTTGTTTAAATCCTGCAACCGGGTTTCCTGTTGTTTTTTCTGCGTTATATCCCGAAAACTCCATACCCGTCCGATATTTTTGTTGCCATAATGAAGGGGTTCCGAGTAAAATTCAAAGACCCTGCCGTTTTTGAACCACAGGGTATCAAAATCAGGGTCGGTGGTGGAATAGATCTCTTCAATCCGGTTTAAAAACAGCTCCGGATCGACCAGTTGTTCTTTAACCAGTTCCAGCAACAATTTCTCATCAAGTATTTCCTGGTGTTTTTTCCCAATCCCCCACATCTGGAAGAAATTACTATTGGTATAGGTAATTTGCCGATGAGCATCGGTAACCAGTACTCCGTCGAAGGTGGCATTTAATACCGAATTTAAAAACAGCTGGCGTTTGCGGATCTCTTTTTTACTTGTTAAAATCTCTTTATTCGAGTGCTGCAACTGCTCCCGGTGCAGGGATATTTCATCGAGCAGCGATTGTAACTCTTCATTTAGAGAATAGTACTCATCGGAAATTTTCCTCTGATTCAGCTCACTTTCCTTAACCTCAGTAATATCGGTAAATACGGTGATAAAATATTCCTTTTTGGGGCTAAAAGCCCAGATCTTATACCATTTCTTAAGGGGTGATGAGTATTGAATAAAACTTTTTCTTTCCCCAAAAAGGGCTAATTCGCCATAAACTTTAATCCAGTTAAAATCATCATGAACAATACCGGGTAATACTTCGGTTACTTTTTTATCAAGAATAGCTGATTTTTTTAACCCCGTTATTTTTTCGAAATAGTTATTTGCATCAATAAAAATATAATCTACCGGATGGTTATTTTTAAAAACGGCCTGGTGTAAGGCATAACCCTGTTCGGCAAAGTCAAGAATTTCACCAATTTTTTCTAAATAGGAAAGCTCCATGAAAGTCCTGGTTAAGATTTATACTTTATAGAACTATAAATAATTGCACAAGATAGCAAATAAATTTTCAATCGAAACAGGTTTTATGAAATAATCGGTACATCCTGCCCGAATATATTTTACCCGATCATGAATCATGGCATGTGCCGTTTGAGCGATTATCGGAATCTCCTGATCAAATTTTCTTATCTCACGGGTTGCCTCAACGCCAGACATACCAGGCAACCTAATATCCATCAGGACAACGTCAAAATCATCGTTCGTTTTAATAAGTCGAACAGCATCTTCACCATTCGTAACAATTGTTGTTTTCACCCCGGTGTTTGCCAAAACCTCAACTAAAAATTCGGCAATAAAGGGATTGTCTTCTACAATCAGCACCTCTTTCCCTCTCCAATCAGGGATGTTATTCATTCCGGTTTCCATTGTATACATAGCATATCATGCGATTAATCAGATTCAACGATTGTAACGGGGATCGTAAAATAAAAAATACTTCCCAGGTTAACTTCGGATTCGAACCAAATCTCACCATTCAAAAAATCAACAAGTCCTGCGGCAATGGATAATCCTAACCCGGTGCCTCCATATTTCCGAGACACAGATTCATCTGATTGTCTGAAATTTTGAAAAATCACCTCCGCCTTATCCTTTTCAATTCCAATCCCCGTATCTTTTACATAAAATTGGAGTTTATTATTTCTTCGCCGTAAGCAACCTACCTCAATCACTCCCTCCGAGGTAAATTTTAGTGCATTGCTTACCAGGACATTCAGAATCGCTTTTAGTTTTTCGCGATCAGAAAAAAATTCAGGAAGCTGATTTGAAGTGGCATGTATGATGAAATCAACTTTGCCGGAATTTTCAATATAATACTGATTACTATCAATTACCTGATCAAACAAATGATTAATATTTATCAGTGATTCATGATAGGTTAACTGGCCTGACTCTATTTTAGAAATTTCCAGCAAGTTGTTAATTACCTGCAATAACTGAATTCCGCTTTGATGAATTACTTCAACATAATCAATCACTTTTTCTGCGGGAATTTTAGCTGATTTAATCAACTGGGTAAAACCAAGGATTCCATTTAAAGGAGTTCTTAATTCATGGGAGATCATCCGTAAAAATGAACTCTTTAACGTATCTGATTCTCCCGCCTTTTTACAGGCAACCGATAACTGATGATTTCTTTCGCTTAATTGTTTATTCTGGAGTTCAATTTGTTTATAATAAGCCGTTATCTCCTTCCGGATTTTTGCATGATCCCGCCTTACTTCCAGGTTAAATAAAGTATAGGCTATATCCCTGGCCAAAGATTCAAGGAGTTCCTGTTCTTTTACATAAAGTTTATAATGTTCGGGAGAAATGATGCAGACCATCCCATAAAAATTATTTTGGAATTTCAAGGGGATAATCAGGCGTTCCTGGTTTGCAAACTGATCTTTCAGATAACAGTCGAAACAATTTAACCGGGGATGAAACAGCTGTCTGCTTTGCACCTGCACAATTTCGTTGTAACAATAAAAGCTGTTGGGTTTAATGGAAAGTTCGTTTTGTTCCGGAGAAAATATCTGTCCGATTTGTGTTTGATTTTGATTTGCCAGGGCAATATAAACCTGATCGTATCCAATCTTCTTTTTCAGAATATTACAAGCCTGTTGAATAATTTTTTCCTCATTTTCTTCGCGTATCATCTGGGAACTTATTTCGCGAATTGCTGAAAAAACCCTGTGGAGCTGGAAAAGATCATCGTTAAGCTTCTTATCAACAGCATTGGAATCATTCATAACATCAACTACAGATTATTAAAACACTTGAAGAAGATATTCCGGGAGGGGGCATCCCCTCTTTCCGGAATATCATCAAGCTAACAACAATAAAAAAGGTTAAAATTTTTCATACTCATCATCAGACACATAGGACTCAAGTTTTATATCCACCCCGTCCTTTTTTCCCTTTTGCATTTCAGGTTTTTTCCTGGCAATTTCTTTTACAGGAGCCTGGGGTTGTTCCATCATCTTATGTTCCTTTTTTACTTTAGTAACTTTCAACTCACGTTCATCAACCTTGAAGTAGGCAATCAGCTCTTTCAGTTGTTCGGCCTGTCCCGAAAGTTCTTCAGCGCCGGTAGCCATTTCTTCGGAAGCTGCAGCATTTTGCTGGGTAACCTGGTTTAACTGCTGAATGGCATTATTTACCTGGTCGGCACCGGAGTTTTGTTCCAGGCTCGCCGCACTGATTTCCTGAACCAGTTTAGCTGTTTTTTCAATTTCAGGAACAATTTCGGCCAGTTGTTTCCCTGCTTTTTCTGAAATGGCGACGCCAGATTTGGATAGTTCATCAATTTCATCGGCAGCCACCTTACTGCGTTCGGCCAGTTTTCGTACTTCGGCAGCTACCACAGCAAACCCTTTGCCGTGTTCACCGGCACGGGCAGCTTCCACAGCAGCATTCAGTGCTAAAATGTTGGTTTGAAAAGCAATATCATTAATGATCGTAATTTTTTCGGCAATCTCCCTCATCGATTTCACCGAGATTTCTGCCGATTCGTTTCCTGCCCTGATGCCTTCTGCCGCTTTGAGTGCAATTTTCTCGGTTTGCTGGGCGTTATCGGTATTTTGCTGAATATTGGAAACCATCTCTTCCATGGAAGAGGAAACTTCCTCGGCAGACGAGGCCTGTTCAGATGCACCCTGCGACATTTCCTGCGAAGTTGAACTCATCTGCTGACTGGCCGAGGCTATATTATCGGCTCCGGAAATAATATTCATCACGATATTACTTAATTTATCTACCATGTTTCTAAGGGATTCTGCCAGTTCTCCAATTTCGTCCTGTTGATAAACATCAACATTGGCTTTTAAATTTCCTGCAGCCACCTCTTTTGCAAAGGCAACTCCTTTTTTTATTGGATTAATAATTCCACGCGCGATAACAATAGCCAACAAAATTGCGGCAATGGAAGCAATAATACTAAAGATAATTACCCCTGCACGGGTATTACTTGCTTCCTGCAACATAACTTCATCGGTCATTATGTACTGTTCCGAGTCTTCAATAATTTGATCAAAAAGATCGCCCACCTGCTGTAAATAAGTTAACGTTTCGTTATTGTAGATTTCATTGGCCTGATCCATTCCGGCCAAATGTTTGTCATTCCAGGCTGTCATCTCATCAATAATAGCAAGCACCTCATAAGTTGTTGGTTTAATGGTATTCATATAAAACCGTTTCCCTTCTTCAACTCTGCCCTGGCGGAATAACTCTTCAAAGGTCTCTACAGTCCTGTGTAATCGGTTATGGGGTTCTTCGATTTTATCTAAAATCATCGCCAACTCGGGAAATTTGTTTTTCAATTCCTGAGTTTCAGCAGAATACATCCATTTTCCAAATAAACACATCCGCGGATCTTTTTCAACGTCGACACTCTCTACGCGAACACCATTTATAGCCACATCTTTTACATTATGGGCAAAGATTAAATGATCAGACTTTGCTTCCCGGAGTTGTGCACCCAATTTATAATCTGCCTGAATAAAAACATCTTTAATCTTTATGGCCGATTCATGCAAATGCAAATGGGGTTCTTCGATATTGTCGAATAGGGCTTTTAATTCAGGAGCCAGGGTTTCTGCATGTTTACGCCCCTCTCCATAGTACCACTCTCCAAAAGCACATTTCCGGTGATCCGTTTGAACATTTAGCTCAGTAACATTATCATCGGTAAGGAGTTTATTAACTTCCTGGGCCCACTGAAGATGCTGAACATACTTATGCTCCAATTCAGTTCTCAACTGATTTCCCTGGATTACTTCTTCGGCATTGTTTACAATTCCACCAATGCCATTTATTGCCCAAAAAGCAACAACTACTAGAAGGGCAATTACTAATCCAAAAGAGATAAAGAATTTCTTTCCTAATTTAATGTCTTTCCATTTCATAAGAGTAAGTTTTATTGATTAATTATTTAACTGTTTCTTTTTGTTCCGATTGATCTTTTAGTTCAAGCATCTCTTCATCGGTAAAGAGCTTTTCCATATCCAGTACCATGATAAACTTATCGTCGGCATTGACCATGCCGGAGATAAACTGCGACCTGTACCGATGGCCAATACCCGGAGGGGGCTTAATCTCATTATTCCCAATTTCGAGCACAGCAACAACCTGGTCTACAAGAGCGCCAACATATACTTTTTCATTTCCTAACTTCAGTTCCAACACAACAATACAGGTTTTATCGGTATAGTTGGTTTCCGACATTCCAAACCGAAGACGTGCATCGATCACGGGCAAAACCATTCCCCGAAGGTTAATCACCCCTTTCATATATTCAGGTGCTTTCGGGACCTGGGTTATTGTACTTAGTTCAAGGATATTTAATACCTTATTCACATGCAGGGCATACTCCTCATCCCCCAGCTTAAATGTTAAATAAGAATTAATCTCCGTTAATTTTTCATCTTTCATAGCGGATTGTTTTTGGTTCGTTGATTATAAAAATGATTCCATATTTTGTTTTTCAAAACCTGCCAATTAAGCGGTTTCGTTAGATAATCGATTGCCCCCAGGTGAAGAGCTTTCTTTATCGTTTCGGGATCGTTATCGGCAGAGATAATAATCACCGGAATGTGCTGGTATTCGTTACTCTTTTTCAATTTCTTCAGAATGGTAAAGCCATGCTCATGCGGGAAAAGTAAATCGAGTAAAAGAATATCCGGATCATTCTCCTGAATGATCCGGTAAGCTTTAAAAAGATTCTTGGCCACTAATAGTTTATACCCCTCTCCCGAAAGAATCCCGCTGATCAAACTAAGCGATGAAGCAGAATCATCAACAATTAAAATTTTCTTCTTTCCCATTTTATTCCCGTATTAATTTCTAAATCAAAATTAAGGCGGGAAAATGCAGTAAATAACGAGAGAATTACCTGTTTTTAACAAACAGGTATTTTTACGTGGTGTAGTATGCCTGAGAAAATACTATTCCCAGAAGATTTCTGTAATCATTGGTTTTCAGGATAGGAATTACTTTTCTATAAAAACAGAAGAAAAAAGGAAGGGAATGGGTAAAAATACCCATGAATAATATCTATTGCAATTTATAAAATCCATATTTTACAGCATAAATAGCCAGGCATACCGAATTTTTGCAGGATGTTTTATTTAACAGGTTCGCCCGGTGTCCCTCCACTGTACGTTCACTAATATTTAATTTTTCACCAATTTCGGTATTGGAAAATCCTTCGCAAATTAAGTTCAATATCTCTCTTTCCCGTTTGGTAAATTCAACGGGAGGGTCCAGGGGAATAAAGGCATGTTTCTGAATCTGAGGATCAGTGTTTAATTTTAGCGTTCCGATCATACTTTTTTTACCCCGTATATTCAGGGTATTTCCGATTAAAGTAACTTCTATGATCTTTTGGTTTCCACTAATTGCCCTGAATTCAACTTCAATATCTTTATGTATTCCCTTAAAACAACGACTGATTTTATCAATCACAAAATGGATATCATCCTTGTATATAATATTGACCAGGTTCATCCCCAACAGTTCTCTCTCCCCGTAGGCAACAATCTCACAAAACTTTTTATTTACATAAGAGATTTTTTCGTTCTGATAAATAAATACCCCGGTATTGGAATTTTCCATGAGGGTATGAAACTTCTCATCCGCGAGGCTAATAATTTTCTCTTGTTTTTCAAGCCTTATTTCAACCAAATGATATAAATCATCAAGATTAAATGGCTTAATCAGATAATCATCAGCCCCCAGGCTCATTGCTGCCCTTATTTCATCTTTCGAAGCATCATTCATTAAAAAAACAAAAGGAATCGTAGCAGTGGAGTTTATTTGCTGCAATGTATTTAACACTTCATACCCGCTTAAACTGGATACTTCGGAATCACATAGAATAATATCCGGCGAATATTCCAATGCTTTCTGAATCCCGGCTGAGCCGTTCGAAACACAGGAAACATCATAACCTTTACTTTCCAGGTACTGGCTGGTTTCTTTGATAATATTCTTGTTTTGTTCAATCAGGAGGATACGTTTCATCGAATGCACTTTGATAATTTATTTTCAACTACTAAAAATATTAAAATTCTAAAAAAAATTCTCATTGACCTGACTATTTTTATTCCCGGATATTTTCAGGGAGTGTAAAATAAAACTCAGACCCCATATTTACTTCACTTTGTACGTCTATTTTCCCCTTTAATAACTCAACCAGGTTTTTCGAAATCGCAAGGCCAAGACCTGTTCCGCCATATTTTCTGGTACTGCTATCATCCGCCTGCCTGAACCGTTCGAAGATCATTTTCTGTTTATCTTTCGGTATCCCTATCCCGGTATCTTTAACAAAAAACCGGATCTTATGATTTTTCACCCGCCGAAAACCAAATACCACTTCGCCATCTTCTGTAAACTTAAGTGCATTGGATAATAAGTTGGCTAGTATTTGTTTAATTCTTAATTCATCGGAAAATAAATTCAGTTCTTTGGATGGAATTTTTAAAATCAACCGTATGCTTAACTGCTCCCTGTTGATTTTTTCCTGAAAGATATCTTTCAATTTTACAAATAACTGATTAAGCGAGAACATTGATTTACTTATCTTAAGCTGCCCGGATTCTATCATAGCGATATCGATCACATCGTCTACGATGTGAACAAGATTTTGTCCACTTGTTTGTATAATCTCCAGGTAATGTTTCCTTAATTCTTGGGATAAATTTTCTTTATTCAACAAACTGGAAAAGCCCAGGATACTATTCATGGGGGTTCGTATTTCGTGACTCATGTTGGCCAGGAATGCAGACTTTAAACGGTCACTTTCTTCAGCATGTTCTTTGGCTGCGATAAGTTCCTGTTCTGCTTTTTTCCGGTCCGAGATATCGTGGTAATTCCCCATAAAGCCACGAATATCCGGATCATGCAATAAGTTTACCACAGTTATCTCTATCCATACATATTCACCGTCCTTACGCAGGTATCTGAATTCTGTTGTTCCGGTTGCATTCGGTTCAAAGGAAAGCTCATGGATAAATTCCTTTATTCGATCCACATCCTCGGGATGTACAATGGCAAAAGTATCTTCTCCAATTAGCTCTTCAGGCTTCCAACCAAACAAGGGCTCAAGGTTGGGACTCTTATACCTGTTGGTTCCGTTTTTGTCCATAATCACAATTACATCGCCAATATTGGATACCATTTTATTTTTTATGGCTTCGCTTTTTCGCAGGGCTTCTTCAGCTTTTTTGCTATCTGTAATGTCTCTGAATTCAACCGTTCGAACATTTTTGCCCTTATAAGGAATATTTCTCGCTTCGAGCCGAACATCAAATTTTTGCCCATTTTTTCTTAAGCCAAAGGCTTCATATGGTTTATCATATTTTTCCATGATTTTTTTCCGAACCATTTCACGGGATTCAGGTGCAATGAGCACCAGGCCATTCATCCCGACAAGTTCATCTGTCGAATACCCGGTCATTTCGGAAAGTCCCTGGTTACACTCCAGGATCGTTCCGTTATCATGGATCGCAATCCCACCAAAAGATGCATTATGCAATGCCTTAAACCGTTCTTCACTCTCCTTTAACGATTCCTCCATCTTTTTCCTTTCGGTAATTACCTCGGTATAAACAATAATCCCCCCAATCCCTCCATCAGCTTCAAACCAGGGGCGACATTCCCACCGGGTCCATTCTACCGTACCATCCTCCTTATAATAAGGATCGTCTTCGGCACTGGAAACGATTCCCCTTAATGCTTCCTGATGTACCTCTCTCCACTTTTGCGGTAAATCAGGAAATACTTCATAATGATGTTTTCCTATGATCTCTTTTTCTTTAACTTGATATTGCTCGAGATATGGCTTGCTTACATAAATATAATGCAGGTTTTTATCATGTACCGCAATAGCACTTCGATTATGCTCAATAATATATTGTAATAAATGGTACGAGTGCAACAATTCCCTTTCAGCTTTTTTTCTTTCGGTAATATCTGTACCAATACTCAACATTGCCGGAGTATCCTTCCACTCAATGGTTTTAACATAGAGTAACAAGGGAATGACAGATCCATCCTTTCTGTAATGTTTAACCTCAAATGAAGCTTCGCCCTGCCTTTTTAACCTTTCTATACGTTCTTTTATCCGGGATTTACTTTCAGGAATATCCAGATCCTGAATTTTTAGTTGGGAAAACTCTTCTTCACCATATCCGTGCCATTGCAAATTCTTCTGATTGGTATACAAAAAATTACCTTCATAATCGTGAATCGTGATAGCACTGGGAGCCAGATCAAGCATCGTGGCCAAACTATGGATCTCTTTTTCCGTTTTCTTTCGTTCGGTAATGTCCCTGCAGAAACAGATATACTGACCCTCCTGGATGTCAAGATAAGTGGCAGATATCTCCACATCAAAAATGGTATGATCTTTACGCCAGTGACGGGTTTCGAACAACTCAGACCCTTTTTCTTTTATTCGCTCCATTCTTGCAGATGTTTCCTCATTCTCTTCAACAGCATCCTGATCCCGGTTGCTCTTTTGTAAGAGTTCTTCTCTACAAAACCCTGACATTTTACAATAAGTATCATTAACTTCAATGATTTGCCCCTGATGATTTAAAATCCAAAAACCATCTTTTGTTGTTTGCAGAACTGTTTTTAGATATTGTTCATTTTTCTGTGCTCTTTTTTCTTCATGTTCAATAATCCTTTGCTTTTTTTCAATCCGGGTTTGAATCACTTCATACAATTCCTCTGGAGTATAAGGTTTAACAACACAACCGTCAACACCCCGTTCCAATGCTTTCAGGATATCTTTCGTGGAGGGATCATTCATTAATAAAACAAAAGGTATGGTTGCGGTGGATCTATCTTGTTGCATGGCTCTGAGAAATTCGTGCCATTGCATGTCTGGAAGGTCGGTATCACATAAAATAAACTCGGGGAGTTCCTGCAAAGCCATTTTCATCCCCGATGCCGCATCATCAGCAATCAACACCAGAAAATTTTGTTTGGTAAGAAAGGAGGTGATTTCATCAGGAAGTTTTTGATTCGATTGAATAAGTAAAATTCGCTTCATAGACCCTTTCTGATATTATTCATATATAAAAATAATAAAATATCTATATTTCCAAAATTATATAAGGGATAATATGAACCCATAAGAACATTTATATTTTATAACACTCCTATTTTTTTGTTTATCACACAACTATTTTGCAAATTCGCAACAACTTCGTACCTAATTATATCAATTAAACATAAACTATTGGAGGATACATAATGATTACCGATTTAGAACAAATATTTTCGGCCAGTGCACAGAATATGAAGCGTTCGGCCATTCGCGAGATTCTTAAACTAACGCAACGCCCCGAAGTGATCTCTTTTGGTGGTGGACTCCCATCCCCCGAATCTTTTCCTATAGAACAGCTCAAGGAAATTACCACCGAAATTCTGGATACTGATGGACCGGGAGCCTTACAATACGGAGCAACCGAAGGGGTTCCCGAATTACGGAATATTTTAGTAGATCGCTATAAAAAAGAAGGCTTAAAACTGGAACTTGACAACCTGGTGATTACCACCTCGTCGCAACAAGCACTCGACTTATTGGGTAAAATTTTTATCAACCGCGGGGATAAAATTATCTGCGGATTACCGTCGTATCTTGGCGGGTTAAGTGCTTTCAATACCTATGGAGCCGATTTGCAAGGCATTAAGTTCGACGAGCATGGTATGCGTGCCGACAAGCTGGAAGAAAAGCTGGAAGAGTTAAAAGCAAAAGGAGAAAAACCCAAATTTATATACATTATCCCCGATTTCCAGAATCCGGCAGGGATTACCATGCCCGAATCGAGAAGAAAGGAGATTATTGCATTAGCCAGAAAATACGATGTATTAATTGTTGAAGACAGTCCTTACCGGGAGGTTCGTTTTGAAGGAGACCCTCAACGTACGATTTACGAACTGGATAATTCAGGACATGTAATTCTGCTGGGCACCTTTTCCAAGATTTTTGTTCCCGGATTCCGCATCGGATGGGTCGTTGCCCACGAACAGATTATCGATAAGCTGGTTATTGCCAAACAGTCGGCCGATCTGTGTACCCCCACGCTCAACCAAAAAATCGCTTACAAGTATATTGAAAAGGGATATTTTGACGAAAATTTAAAAGGGATCATCAGTCAATACCATGAAAAGAGAGATAATATGCTTAAGGGATTTGAAACTTACATGCCCGAGGGGGTAAAATGGACCAAACCCGAAGGGGGACTATTTCTTTTCTTAACCTTACCGGAACATATGGATGCTGAAATATTATTTAAAAAAGCCATTGAGAATGATGTGGCTTTTGTACTGGGCAGCGTATTCCATTGTGATGGCAGCGGAAAAAATACCATGCGTATTAACTTCTCGTACATGTCGAAAGAAAAAACTACCGAAGGCGTTAAACGCCTGGCCAAAGCCATTAAGGAAGAGATGGGCGTTGCCTGACAAAAAATCCTTGAATACCATTTCAAGAGGTGCTAAATTACGGCACCTCTTTCTTTTTAAAAAAAAATTAAACATCAAAAATCCATTAACATTTCGTTATATTTGCATGAAGCAAGCACAAACCGAAAATGGTAAAACTGTCAGTTATTATTGTCAACTATAATGTTAAACATTTCTTGGAACAATGTTTAATTTCTGTTTTCAGGGCCCTGGAAAATATCTCTTCCGAGGTTTTTGTAGTGGACAACAATTCTGTCGACGGATCTTGTTCCATGGTCAAAGAGAGGTTTCCTGAAGTTAAACGAATCGAAAACAAAAAAAACCACGGTTTTTCCTATGCAAACAATCAGGCCATCCGGCAAGCCCGCGGGGAATATATTCTTCTGTTAAACCCCGACACCGTGGTTGAAGAAGACACTTTCAGCAAATGTATCCACTTTATGGATAACCACGCCGATGCCGGCGGATTGAGTGTTAAGATGATCGACGGCAAGGGGAAATTTCTTCCCGAATCGAAAAGAGCGCTGCCAACCCCGGCCACAGCATTTTACAAAATTTTTGGGTTATCCAGGTTGTTTCCCACATCAAAAACTTTTGCCCGGTATCATCTGGGGCATTTAAAAAACGATGAGATCAACCCCATAGAGATTCTTCCCGGAGCATTTATGTTTTTACGAAAAAATGCCCTGGATAAGGCCGGCTTACTCGATGAAACTTTTTTTATGTATGGTGAGGATATTGATTTATCATACCGCATCACTTTATCAGGATATAAAAATTATTATTACCCTGGAACAACCATTATTCATTACAAAGGCGAAAGCACCAAGAAGGGAAGCCTGAACTATGTCTTTGTTTTTTACCAGGCGATGATCATTTTTGCCAGGAAACATTTTTCCCAGAAAAATGCTAAAGTATTTTCATTGCTTATAAATTTAGCGATCTATTTCCGGGCATTTCTCTCCGTAATTAATCGCACGCTGAAGTCACTCCTGTTACCTGTACTGGATATCCTCCTGTTTTATGCGGCCTACTCTACCCTTACCCCCCTCTGGGAACAATTCAAATTTAAAGGCCAGGGCAGTTATCCAAAAGAGTTCCTGCACTATATAGTTCCGGTGTATATTCTTATCTGGATTCTTTCGCTTTGGTTTAACGGGGGGTATTCAAAGATCCTGAAAATAAAAAAAATTATTTCAGGAATAGTTACCGGCACCATCATTATCCTTATTTTCTATGCGCTATTACCCACGGAATTAAGATTTTCAAGGGCATTAATCATTCTGGGCACTCTGAGTAATCTTGTTTTAGCCATTGCAGTTCGCTATAGCCTTCACTATCTTCCCCTTACCCATCACCGCTTTTTTAATACCAGAAAATTAAGAATGATTATTGCCGGTTTACCCGAGGAGATTGAACGGGTAAACCATATCATTGATCAAACAAAGATCTCCCCCGAGATCATCGGTTATGTGTCACCCGAAGAATCTGTCCGATCACCCTACGATTTAGGAACCCTGGATCAGCTTGAGGAAATTGTAAAAATCCATCGGATTGACGAAATCGTTTTTTGTGCAAAAAATATCCCTGCTAACAAGATCATAAGTACCATGTTAAGGATATCCTCGTATGATATTGACTTTAAAATTGCTCAACCGGAAACCTTTTCAATTATAGGGAGTAATTCCATAAACACCTCCGGTGATCTTTATGCCGTAGAAATTAATTCCATTGCCAGCCAGAATAATATACGCAACAAGCGAATTTTTGACCTTGTTGCTTCCATCCTGATCCTGTTGATCAGCCCATTCCTTTTGCTATTATCAAAAAATTCCCTTAACTTAATAAACAATTCATTCAAAGTTTTGTTAGGAATTAAAACCTGGGTAGGATATACTCCGGATGATACGTCAAGGCAAAACCATCTACCCAAAATCAAAGATGGTATTTTATCGCCCGGGATCCTGTTCAATCCTAAAGGAGATCACCAAACGGTGTATCATCATGCAAATATGATCTACGCCAAAAATTATACGGTTTGGAACGACCTGAGGATTCTGCTCCGGGGGATTAATTTATTAGACAGACAAACAACGGCTGTGTAATAGCAAAATGTACAACAAAGTATAACGTGTTAAATTATGGCAAAAGTAGAAATATTACTCCCTGCAATGGGTGAAGGAATTATTGAAGCAACTTTAACCAAATGGCTTGTAAAAGAGGGTGATCAGGTAGAAGAAGATCAATCCCTGGCAGAAATAGCAACAGATAAGGTTGACTCCGAAATTCCATCCCCGGGGGATGGAATCATTGAGAAATTACTGTTTAACGAGAATGATGTTCCCAAAGTTGGCGACACGATTGCCATCTTAAAAACGGAAGGAGCAGAAGGGGACAAAGAGAAAGCTCCTGACCAGCCAACGCAAGAAAAGGCCCCGGTTGAAGAAGAAACCCCGGAAAAGAAACAAGACCAACAACCCCGGGAGGAGGCTTCATCAGACAGCCAGGCGATTGGAAGCAGGACACCTAAAGGGAAATTCTTATCTCCACTGGTAAGAAATATAGCCGAAAAAGAAAATGTTCAGGCTGATGAACTCGACCAGATCCGTGGAAGCGGGAATACCGGCAGAATAACAAAGGAGGATATCTTAAATTACCTCCACACAAGAACATCGGGGGGAACACCACCTGTTGCTGAAATTTCAGGAAAAGAAAAGCCACAACCTGCCGCACCCACCCGGCCGCAGGTAAGCAAAGACCAGTTATACAGTGGCGGCGATTACGAAATTGTACAGATGGACCGGATGCGCAAACTCATTGCCGACCACATGGTTCAGTCGAAACAAATATCACCCCATGTTACCTCATTCGTAGAAGCAGATGTTACCAACCTGGTAAAATGGAGAGAAAAAAACAAAGCAAAATTCCAGGAACGGGAAAATACCAAATTAACCTTTACCCCGCTCTTTATTGAGGCCACGGTAAAAGCCATAAAAGATTTTCCCAACGTTAATGTTTCTGTAGACGAGGATAAGATCATTCTGAAAAAGAACATTAACATTGGCATGGCAACGGCACTGCCCTCGGGAAATTTAATCGTTCCGGTGATTAAAAATGCCGACAAATTAAATCTTTCCGGACTGGCATCAAGTGTAAATGATCTGGCCAACCGGGCACGTGAAAACAAATTAAAACCCGAAGAGATCCAGGGAGGAACATTTACGATCACCAATTTTGGTACCTTTCAGAATATTTCCGGTACGCCTATTATCAATCAGCCGCAAGCTGCAATTTTAGGGGTCGGAAGTATTACCAAAAAGCCTGCGGTAATTGAAACCCCTGAGGGTGATGCTATCGCAATCAGGCATATCATGATCTTATCCCTGGCTTATGATCACCGTGTAATTGACGGGGCCCTGGGAGGAATGTTTTTAAAACGTATAGGCGATTACCTGGAAGATTTCGATCCTAAAAGAAACATCTGATGATAAAAACTCCGGCCATTTGCCGGAGTTTTTTTATAATCTCAACATTTTCAAAACTTCATATAATTTTATTACATTTGTTCAAAGAGTTTTATATTTGACTATAAATCGTTTACTTTTTAAAACGGTAGTTTTATCAGAGCCCTATTCTTTAAACTTAATGACAACAAACAAATGAACAGGTTTTTATTAACTTTGCTGCTTTCTCTTCTTATTCCTGCTTTTTCCTTTTCCCAATCCAAAAAAGATTTAAAAAGAGCCTTTGTCAACGCAGAGTTCTATCTCCTTTACAATGAATATAAGGAGGCATTACCCTTATTTATGGAGATATACAATACAGGCCGGCAGGATGCCAACATTAAACACCGGATCGGGTATTGTTATTTAAACATTCCCAACCAAAAGGACAAAGCAATTCCCTATCTTGAGGAATCCATTCAGGATATCACTGAAGAGTACCGGGTTGGTGAATACAATGAAAAGCAGGCACCTATCGAAGCCTATTATTACCTGGGCATTGCCTACCGGGTAAACAATGAAATTGAAAAAGCCATCGCAGCATTAAACCAGTATAAAGAACTCCTTGATCCGGCAGACCAGGAGAAAAATAAACTGGTAGAAACTCAGCTGACGGCATGCAAAAATGCGATCGAGTTAAGCCGAAAGCCTACCAATATCCTGGAGACCAACCTGGGAAAAAATATCAATAACCAATACCCGAATACCCATCCGGTGGTTTCCGGAGATGAAGAAACCATTGTATATACCAGCGAACTCAGGTTCTATAGCGGGGTATTCATGTCGAAAAAGAGAGATGGCAGATGGCTTCCTGCCCGGAATATTTCCCTGGAATTCAATTCCGAATACCCGGTGGTTCCCGTATTTATCGCAAGAGATGGCAAAACATTGTATCTCCAGAGAAACGACCAGGATATTTATAATCTCTATGTGAGCAGGTATCACCAGGGAGTATGGAGCCAACCCGAAAAATTAAATAATAACATCAACACCAAAGCCAATGAAACCCATGCCTGTGTTTCAGACGACGGAAAAACCCTTTATTTTACCAGTAACCGGGAAGGTGGTTTTGGCGGATTCGACATTTACCAGTCGGAGCTGGATGCCAATGGGGAGTGGGGACCTCCTAAGAATCTAGGAGCTACGGTTAACAGCTACCTGGACGAAGTGACCCCGTTTATTACAGAGGATGGAAGCACCCTTTATTTCTCGTCCCAGGGGCATTTCAATATCGGGGGATTTGATATTTTTACCACCTCAAAAAAAGGTGAATCCTGGTCAAAACCCCAAAACCTTGGATATCCATTCAATACCACTGATGATGATATCTTCTTTTTCCCCTTACAAAACGGAAAAATTGCCTATTATTCAAAATTTAAGGAAACAGGATTGGGGGAAAACGACATTTACAGAATTCAGATTTTCGAACAGGAAATTATTCCCGAAGAAGATTAAAAAAAGCGGATCGGTATTGTTTTCAATCCATACAAAACATCAAAGATTATATCCGGAAAAAATTAGGGTTGAAAGGAAAAATTTTATAATTTTTTCATTAATTTCGTATGATTTGATAATAAGATAAAAAGATGAAAAAGATACTATTGGCAGGGTTAATCCTGTTTACTTATATTTCCAGTTTCTCCCAAGAATATTACCAATTGGAAGAGATGTTTCTTGATGCTGATTCGTGGTTTTTTTACGAAGATTACCAGGAGGCACTTCCTCTTTTCCAACGAGTCCTTGATGCCGATTCGACCAATTACAATGTAATGTATAAAATTGGTTTTTGTTACCTTCACATCCCGGGGCAAAAAACCAGGGCGATCCCTTACCTGGAAAAAGCGGCAGAGAACTACACCCTGAATTACAGGAACAATACCTATGCTGAACGTCAGGCTCCTTTGGATGCCATATTTTATCTAGGCAATGCCTACCTGATCAACAATCAGATTGATGAGGCCATTGATGCATATACAGCTTTTCAGAATAAGATATCTCAAAATAAACGGTTTATTAATAAAGATATTTATGACAAAGAGTATATCCAAAAACAATTTGACGCCTGCCGGAATGCATTAAAATTCCAGGAGAACCCGGTAAACTTTATTGCCAGCAACCTGGGAAATCCAATTAATACAAGGTTTACCGAATTTAACCCGGTAGTTTCGGGCGATGGATCAACGCTGGTGTTTACCACATCGCTTCAATTTTATGATGCCATTTTTTATGCTAAAAAAGAAGATGGAAAGTGGGGATTTCCTGTCAATTTAATGGCACAATTAGGGGTGGACGACAACACCTCTACCCTATCCCTTTCGCACGACGGAAAAGAACTTTACCTGTATCGCGATGATGATTTCGACGGAAATATTTACGTTAGTTTTTTCCGGAATGGAAGATGGACCAAAGTGAAAAAGCTCAATGAAAATATCAATACGAAGTACTGGGAGTCCCATGCTTCTTTATCCCCCGATGGGGACAAACTCTATTTTGTTAGTAACCGGGATGGAGGTCTGGGCGACCTGGACATCTATGTTTCTGAACGTTTAACGGATACAACCTGGGGAGTCGCTAAAAATTTAGGCGAAACAATTAATACCCCGTGGAACGAAAACACCCCGTTTTTAACCACGGACGGAACGAAACTTTTCTTTAGCTCCGAAGGGCATGAAAACATGGGAGGATATGATATTTTTTACTCCCAGAAAATCAATGGGAAATGGAGTAAACCGGTAAATATCGGTTATCCGATCAATACGACAGATCACGACCTCTTTTTTTCTCCCCACGAAAACGGGAAATTTGCCTACAGCTCCGAATACTCCAACTATAGCTATGGAGGTGCTGACATCTACCTTTATCAACTGTTCCATATCCCCGAGAACAACCAGATTAAGGTCGAAGGGATCCTGACCATGGATAACCCGGAAAACCGTAACCGGAAAGATTTTGTGATCCACATTACCGATACGGTAACCATGGATACTATTGCCACCCTTCATCCCGACGAGGACAGACTGGATTATCAATTCAGAACTTCCCGCGGCAAGGATCACCTGGTTTGGGAAGGGGAATCCGATCAGGGGAACCAGTATTTTATCTCCAAAGCCTATCAAATCAAGGAAGTATTCCTGGAGTCTTTGGACTTAAAAGAACCCAGGGAACTTACGCTGGAGGATACCGTCCCTGAAATAAAGGTAGAACGCAACAACTACCAGGTTCAAAGCAACAAGGAAAAGGTGAAAATTAAACTTTCGCTGCAAAAAGGAAATAAACTCGTGGCAGAAACCTTTTACAAAGATAAACTCATCAACCGGGAGGAGTTTGACATCCAAAAAGAAGACTTTATCTATGAATATATGCCATTGGAAGGAAAAACCCGGATTAACTTCAGCCTGATCGACAAACATAACAATATTAAAAAAGAACAGGTTACCGTATCTTATCTTCCGACTGACACCAATGCGGAACTAGCTATCCAGGATCAGTCGGTAGACTTCTACCAGGGAAACAAAAAGGTAAAAATTAAGCTTTCGGTAGAAAGAAATTCCCAGCTATTTGTTGAAACCTGGGTGGAGGATAAACTCATCAACCAGGAGCAGTTTAAAGTTAAAAAAGATGAATTTATCTATGAGTTTGAACCCAAAGCAGAGAACAGCCGCTTACTCTTTAAACTGGTTGATCAGCATCAAAACATCAAAAACGAAGAGATTATCATTTCGCACAAACCTGTTGAAAAAGAGTTTGCCGATGTATTAAATAATATCATCGCTTTTGATTCGGAAGCCACCGAACAACTAATGACATCCAAAGAGATCAGCCTGTCGAAAACTCCTGAGGAGTTTATCAGCAACTTCTATTCCCAGGCAGCAAAAGCAGGGTTAACTGAACAGCAGGCAAGATCCTATATTATTGCCCTAGCCATCAGTGTAGCCCCAACTACCGATGCTTTTATTACTGATCTTGCAAAGATGGCTACAGGGGATTTGAAATTTGTTTTAGACTCAGCGATCCAACATCAACTAAAATTTAATTCAAACCTGGAGGTTATCAGTTATCTGAAGCAACAAACAGAAAATTATTCATATTCCTATCATGACATAATCCTCTTACTGGAAGATTATCTAAAGAATTCTGATTTTGAGACTGAATATCTTGCCCGTGTTCTTACCGGGCTTATGAGTCATGATTTAAAACAAATTCTTGCGAATATGGATATTTCGGCCCTGGATATTATTACCCTACAGGATTTCAGGCATTATCTCAGCCAACAAAATAGATACAGCAAGGAACAATTAGAACAAATTTACTCAATTTTCGAAGGATTCTTGTTAAGCCAGGAATGGGAAACAGATCTCCCCACCCAGGACGATGAGGTAGAAACCGATAAAAATCGATGGGTACTCTTTACCAGCATTATCCTCTGTTTTGTAATCCTGGGACTGATTATTATATTCTTTAACCGCAAAAAAAGAAACCGCAACCGAAGAGACACTATTATAGAAAAATAAAAATTAGTATTTTTATATTAAAATATGTAAATTGAGAATTGTTTTCAATCGAAAAAATTTATGAGAAAAATTGTTCTGTTCATTGTTTTTTCCTTGTTTGCCATAGATTTTTATGCACAGGAAAATCCAGATGCAAAAGAGATCTTCATGGATGCTGAATATTACATCATGTATGAAGATTACAAAGAAGCCCTTCCTCTTTATCAAAAACTTACTACCCTTGGTAAAAATGATGCTTATATCAATTATCGTATTGGAGAGTGTTACTTACATATTCCCGGAATAAAAGAGAAGGCGATCCCTTATCTTGAAAAGGCCAGAGAGAATATATCCCCGAAATTCAAGGAAGGGTCGATCAAAGAAACAGCAGCCCCTGAGCAAACCCTGTTTTACCTGGGTAAAGCCTACCAGGTAGATAATAAGCTGGATAAAGCCATTGAGTACTACCAGGAGTTTAAGGAGTTGCTGGCAGTGGATGACATTTTTAATATTGATTACGTGGATCAGCAGATCCAGACCTGCATGAATGCAAAAGAGCTGATGCGTAATCCGGTAAGAATCAAAAAAACCAACCTGGGAGAACCGGTGAATAATGAATTCCCCAATACCCGGCCGGTAGTTTCATCCAACGAAGATGTTCTTTTGTATACTACCAAGTTACGATTCTACGATGCAATCTATTTTTCAGAAAAAAACAATGGAGAGTGGCAGGATCCCGAAAACCTAACTCCCGTGATCCGGTCCGACGGGGAATATTATCCCTCCTCCCTGTCGAACGATGGAGAAACGTTGTTATTATTTAAATATGAAGGATACAGTGGCGATCTTTATCTCAGCAGGTATGAAAATGGAACCTGGCAGGTTCCAACAAAGTTAAATAAGAATATCAATTCAAGATCCTGGGAAACCAATGCATGCCTCTCTCCCGACGGCAAGATCATCTATTTTGTCAGCGACCGGAAAGAGGGTTTTGGAGGCCTTGACCTCTACCAGTCAACCTGGAACGAAGAAACACAATCCTGGGGTGAAGCGGTGAACCTGGGGCCGGAAATCAACACCCCTTTCAATGAAGAGATGCCTGCCCTGTCAGAAGATGGAAAAACCCTTTACTTTAGCTCCCAGGGGCACTACAATATGGGAGGATTCGATATCTTCTATGCCACCCAAACCGACGACAACCAATGGTCAACACCTGTAAATATTGGTTATCCCATAAACTCTACGGATGATGACCTGTTCTTTTACCCGGTAAAAGAAGGTCATTTTGCCTATATCTCCTGCTTCGATGAGAATGGTTATGGACAGGAGGATATTATTCGTATTGAAATATTCTCTCCGGATCATCCCTACCAGGTGAATGTTAAAGGAAAGGTAACCCTTCAGGATAATCAAACGGATTTCCATGCCGAAGATTTCAGTATCCTTATCAAGGATGCCTCCAAAACAAAAATTTTAGACTCCCTTCGGTTGGATGAGGAAACCGGTGAATTTAGCGTTGACTTAACTCCCGGAAATTATCATTTTTTTTTTCTAAGTAAAGAGTATCAACAAAAGGTTAAACCGGTAAGCATTCCGGAAAATTACACCCGGAGCGAGCTCATGCTTGGCTCTGTAGAATTGGTTCCCCTGGCGGTGACTACGGGAGAGTACCTTACCATCAAAAGCATTTTTTTTGATTTTGATTCCCATCATTTAACCAAAGAGGCCCGGATTGAACTGGAAAGATTACATAACCTGATGATCCAGTATCCCAGTTTATATATCGAAGTTATCGGACACACCGATGCTGTAGGTTCAGCTTCGTATAACCTGAAGCTTTCCATCAAAAGGTCCCGTGAGGTAATTGATTATTTAACCCAACGGGGTATTGCACCTAAAAGATTTGTAGCCAAAGGAGCCGGAAAAAATGAACCCGTAGCCATTAATACCAATGATGATGGATCGGATAACCCCGAAGGAAGAAGATATAACCGGCGGGTTGAGATCAAGATTCTCAAATCGGATGAAAAACTTATTATCAAGGATGATATTAACATCCCCGAACACTTAAAGCATAAAGATTTATCCTATCATATCCTTATTACCAAACAGCAGGAGGAGCTTCCGGAGGATTATTTTGAATCGTACGATGCCTTAAAAGAGTACACCATCAAAACATATAACAATGCAGAATATTTCTACATCCTTGGTGATACAAAAGAGAAATCGGAACTGATAAAAATTTTCAATACCGTGCTTGAGCTGGGCTTTAACGAGGCCGAAATCATTTCGAGTTATGATCTGCAGGATATACTCCATCAAAACAGAAACCGACCGGAGGAATTAAACCTCAGGAGTAAAACCACGCTTTATGGTATTCAACTGCGGGCACTGAAAAAGCCCACAGACCCGGAAACATTTAAACCTCTTGAAGTGAAAGAGATTAAATGTTTAGACGGGTATTACCGGTATATTTACGGAGAGTATACATCCTTTAAAAAAGCCAAAGAGCAATTAAACGAAATTATAGCTAAGGGATATACTGACGCATTTATTGTTAACCTAAATCAATTACCTTAACCCCTTGGATATTTTAAACGGAAGGATCACCCGATTAAGAGCCATTGAACCCAACGATATTGACCTGATCTATCGCTGGGAGAATAATCCTGCGATTTGGCAGATTAGCAATACGCTCACTCCCTTCTCCAGGTCCATCATCAAACAATTTGTTGATCAGGCTCATTTAGACATTTTTCAGACCAAACAACTCCGGTTAATGATCGACAAAACCGATCAACCCTCCGAAACCATCGGGACCATTGATTTATTTGAGTTTGATCCCTTTCATCAAAGAGCGGGAATAGGACTATTAATTGCTGAGGAAAAGGACCGGCAAAAAGGTTATGCATCCGATGCACTGGAAGTATTAATAAACTATTGTTTTACCGTACTTCAACTGCACCAGCTTTTTTGTAATATAGCGTGTGATAACCGCTCCAGCATTAAACTATTTGAAAACAAAGGATTTAACCTGGTAGGTATAAAAAAAGAATGGATCCTTACACCCAACGGATGGAAGGATGAGCTCATGTATCAACGAATAAATTCAGGGATGTCTTTTAAAAAGTAATATTGTCCGTTAGCTGCATCCATTTTACAGCAGTAATGTTCCAGGCCGTTGGTAACCACCAGGAATTCCACATTCAGCTTCATCGTATAACGGGCAATCTGATCGAAAACTTTCTGATCAATTTTTACCGTTGTTGCCTTACACTCAACAATTAAAAAAGGCTTCCCGGAAGTATCATACACCACCGCATCCCCTCGTTTGGATAAAGTATTCAGTTTAAATTCTTTTTCAACAGCAATGAGGGAGGCAGGAAAATTTTTTTCTTCCACCAGGTATTTTAGAAAATTTTGACGAACCCACTCTTCGGGGGTTAATAAAACATATTTCTTTCGGATAAAGTCAAAAATATATTTTCTTTGTTCTTTTAATTTTATATTAAACGAATAAGTTGGTAAATTTAGCCGTTCCATTCTATCGAAAGATTAGAATAAATTTTCGGAAAGATCATGTTTTTTGAAGAGAAAAAAAAATAAAACCCAAGAATATGAAAACAAAAGATGAAATTGTAAAAGATTGGTTGCCGCGATATACAGGCTGCCCATTAAATGAATTTGGAGAGTACATTCTATTAACCAATTTCCATCATTATTTAGAGCTCTTTGCGGAATGGAACAAGGTCACCATAAAAGACCCAACGGCCAATATGCCGTGTGCCACGGCCGACGGGATTACCATGATCAATTTTGGAATGGGCAGTGCCAATGCAGCCACCATCATGGATCTGCTCAGCGCTATAGACCCCAAGGCAGCTTTATTTCTGGGCAAATGTGGCGGATTAAAAAAGAAAAATAACCTGGGGGATTTTATATTACCCATTGCTGCCATCCGGAGCGAAGGTACCTCCAACGACTACCTGCCCCCTGAAATCCCGGCATTACCGGCCTTTAAACTTCAGATGGCTGTTTCAAGTTCTATTCGCGATATCAAACGCGATTATTATACCGGAACCGTATTTACCACCAATAAACGGGTGTGGGAATACGACAGCCGTTTTAAAAAATACCTGCAAAAAACCCGATCCATGGCTATTGATATGGAAACCGCCACCATCTTTATTGTTGGCTTTGCCAATGAGATCCCCTCCGGGGCCTTACTCATGGTTACCGACCAGCCCATGATCTCTACCGGGGTAAAAACCAGTAAAAGTGATAAACTGGTCACAGAGAAGTTTGTAGACCACCATGTAAAGGTTGGAATTAATGCATTGCAGGAAATCAGGCATAACGGAGAATCGGTGAAACACCTGCGCTTTTAACCGTATCCACTTGAATTGAAGGGAGCAGTATGAAATACGAACAAATCATAGCTGATTTACAGAAAAAGATCTATAAACCCATCTATTTTCTCTATGGCGATGAACCCTATTTTATCGATTTAATCACCAGGTATATCCAAAGTAACGTTCTTTCGGAAGAGGAAAAAGCATTTAACCAAACCATCCTGTATGGGAAAGATACGGACATCCACACCGTGATAAATGCCGCCAAAAGATTTCCGATGATGGCCAACTACCAGGTGGTAATTGTTAAGGAAGCGCAAAACATTAAAGATATGGATTCACTGATCCATTATGCCGGCTCTCCCTTACCATCAACCATCCTGGTGATCAATTACAAATACAAGACCCTGGATAAACGAAAAAAGCTTTATAAAGTGATCCAGGAGAATGCCGTTGCTTTCGAATCGCGTAAACTTTACGATAATGAGATTCCGGGCTGGATTAATAACTACATCAGGAAGAAGAAGAAAGAGATTGCACCCAATGCAGGCATGTTACTCAACGAATACCTGGGAAATGATCTGAGTAAAATTGCCAATGAGCTGGATAAGTTAATTATTACCCTGCCCGAAAATGAGGATAAGATCACGACAAGCCATATTGAACGTAACATAGGAATCAGCAAAGATTACAATAATTTTGAGTTGCATAAAGCCCTGATGCAGAAAAATGTTTTAAAGGCAAACCGTATCGTTAACTATTTTAGTCATAATCCCAGGGACAATCCGATCACCCTTACCCTTACCTCGCTCTATATGTTTTTTAGCAAAGTGCTGGCTTATCATTTTATCAAAAACAAGAAAGACCGTCAGGGGGTAGCCTCAGCCTTAAAAGTCCCCATCTTTTTCCTGGGCGACTATGAAACGGCTGCCAGACAATATAATCCAAAAAAAACAGTTGAAATCATTGAGATGCTCAGGGCATACGATTTACGATCGAAAGGGGTTAATAATGTTAATACCCCCGACGGGGAACTTTTAAAAGAACTGGTTTATAAAATTTTACATTAAGCATGACAATTTTTATTATCATTATTACTTCGCTGATTTCTATCCTGGCCTTTGGCAACCGGGAGCTTTTCGATAAGCTACAGCTCAATCCTTACCGGGTATACCATAAAAAAGAGTGGTACCGGATCCTGTCGCATGGTTTCTTACATGCCGACTGGGTGCATCTGATCATTAATATGATCGTATTGCTTTCCTTTGGTAATGCGGTGGAAAATATCCTTGAGCAGCTGGCGGCCAATGGAGTCATCAAATCACCGGTTTTTGTTTTTGTGCTGCTCTACTTTATCAGCATGGTTGCTGCAACGATACCCACCCTTGTGAAACAAAAAGACAACCCATGGTACAACTCCGTTGGAGCTTCAGGAGCTGTTTCGGCGGTAATCTTTACCAGCATCTTTTTTCAACCCCTGGCCCGGCTTTACCTGTACGCGGTAATTCCCATTCCGGGAATTGTTTTTGGCGTGTTGTACCTGGGTTATTCACATTACATGAGTAAGAAAGGGGGGGATAATATTAATCACGATGCCCACTTTATCGGGGCAGTAGTGGGTTTTATCTTTCCCTTGTTGATCGATCCCTCTTTAATCCGGCTATTTTTAAATCAACTTTTAAATTTCTAGCAAACCATGAATAAGGCTGTATTTTTCGACAGAGATGGCGTTATTAATAAAGAACGGGGCGAATATACCTACCTTCCCAAGGATTTTATCCTGAACGAAGGGATTATTCCCTCCTTAAATAAATTACAGGAAAAGGGGTTCCTGCTGATCATCATCAGTAACCAGGGAGGAATCGCTAAAGAACTGTATACCAGGGGGCAGGTTGAAACAGTTCATCAGTATTTAACCGATGAACTAAAAAAACACGAAATCCAGCTGACCGAAATTTACTACTGTCCCCATCATGCGGCCTTTGAGAATTGCCTGTGCCGCAAACCCAAAAGCCTGATGCTGGAGAAAGCCATCGCCCGCTTCGCCATTGATACCCAACAATCTTACATGATTGGCGACAGCGAACGGGATATTATCGCTGCCGAAAAAGTTGGTTTAAATACCATCAAAATAGAACCCAACGAAAATATTGAAAAGTTTGTGGAAAAAATTATCCGGAATCATGAAGCCTGAAACAATTAACCAAATGATGGACCTCCTGAAAAAAGATAAGCTAATCTTTAACAAGAATTTTTCTGTGGAAGATCTTTCGGCAGAACTTGTTGCCAAATTACAAAAGAAGATCAAAAGAGAACATCAGATTATCCGTTGGGTTTTAGGAGTTTCACTCTTTTTTGTTTTTCTTACTTTTTTCAGTCTGGAGCTCACGTTAAATCGTTCTGCAAAATTTACCGGATATCTTGTTCGTTTCTGGTACTTCTTGCTCCCCATGCTGATGATCATTGTTTTTGTTTCAAAATACAGCTGGAATGCAAAAAGAAACTTATTGATACTTGATCTGTTCGAAAAAGAAATGATTACCGAAACTGTATAAGATGGAATATTACAAAGATCTACATCCTCAGCCGGAACCCGGAAAATTCCAACTTTTCCTGGGAATTCTTTTTTTAATCATCGCTGTTGCTTTCATTGTACTGGAATTTCTGGAGGGAGGATTGACTCTTTTTGGATGGATATACAGCCTGATCCTGTTTTTAAACGGAGTAGTCATCCTTCTGCAATACCGGGGAATCAATGCAGACCGTATTTTTGGAAAAAAATTCCTTCGGATTACTCCCGAAAAAATCTGCTACAAACCCTCGCACCGGAGTAAAGAACAGGTGATATCCCGGAAAGAGGTAGAAGCCATACACTTTAACCTATCCTCGGTGGATATTGTCAGTGGTACCCGGACATTAACCATAAACTATCAACCCCAAAGCTATCAGGACATCCAAAAGCTCAAGCAAATCCTGATCCAGATTGCTGAACAAAAGGGTATTCCTGTTCGTTATCAAAATCAATAAAAAAGAAACTATGCCGGTTAACTCATTCATACTGTTTAATGGCAATTATCACCGGAAGGATGATTTTGGTTTGAGCTACCAGAACAGGGCTTTTTGCTATGGCGATGCACTTTTCGAAACCATGCATGCCCATGGAACGCACATCCAGTTTTTTACGGATCATATGATGCGTTTGCGGTTCGGGATGAAAACCCTCGGTATGGAAATTCCTCTGAATATTGAAACCAATACGATCGAAAAAGAGATCATCAAACTTCTCCATAAGAACAAACTCTACCAGGGGGTAAGAATACGGCTCACGGTTTTTCGAAACGAAGGGGGAAAATACACCCCGAAGGAACATTCGGTTTCGTACCTGGCCGAAACGGAGTATCTTGAAGATGAGCAATACGAATTAAACCGGAAAGGACTCATGGTAGGGCTGTATGATCAGGTAAAAAAACCGGTGAACAAGCTGTCGAACCTGAAATCAGCCAATGCCCTGGTATACGTTCAGGCCGGGATCTATGCCCAACAGCAGCAGTACGATGATTGCCTGTTAGTGAACGAGCATAACCACCTGGTGGAAGGGATCAGCTCCAATCTTTTCCTGGTAAAGGATAAGGTTTTGTATACGCCCCCTTTAAGTGACGGTCCGGTGGCGGGCATCATGCGGAAGCAGATTTTGAAAATTGCCGACAGCCAAAACTTCAGGATTATCAATGAAGAATCAATTTCAGCGGAACTTTTATTGCAGGCCGACGAGGTGTTTCTTACCAACAGCATCACCGGCATTCGATGGGTACTGGGCTACCGCGACCGCCGTTATTTTAATCATACGGCAAAACTATTAACCGACTCTCTGAATCAGGTTGCCTTTCCCGAAAAAGGATAAGGATCAGTTCATTGCCGGATTTTCGGGGAAGTTAGCCCATATCTTATATTTCTTGCCCAGTTCGTTCAGTGTTTTTTTCCAGATATTTTTCCCGGCGGTCATAATTTTCGAGGCTTTGACCTCAGTTACCAGCCAGGCATTCTCGGCAATCTCTTCTTCCAGTTGCTGCGGACGCCACCCGGAATAGCCCAGGAAAAAACGCACCTGCGAAGATTTAACCATTCCTTCCCTGATCAGCTCTTTTAAGCTGTCGAAATCACCACCCCAGTAGACATTATCCACCACATGTACGGCGTTGGGAACCAACTCCCCCAGGGTATGTAAAAAGTGAACGGTATCCTTCCCTACAGGACCTCCAACATATACTTTCGCCCGGAAAGGGGGAAAGTCGGAGAGCACCTCATTCACCGGCATATCTATGGGTTTATTCAATACAAATCCTACCGAACCCTCCTCAGAATGTTCGGTAATAAATACCACCGAACGTTTAAAATAGGTGTCCGAAAGTAAGGGTTCAGAAATTAATATGCGACCTTGTTTAGGTGCTAAATTTTCATGCTCGATCTTTAAAAAATCAAAATCCAGATACATTCCCATAGGCTAAACACGAATTGGTCAATTACAAATTAATCAAATTTTTGCAATCTTCAAAAATTATTCCTCACTTTTTAACAATAATTAACATTCTATCAATCAAATGGTTTTGAAAAAACCCTTCCCGTACAATCCACTCTTTTACCCTATCCATCCCTGCAAAAAATAAACGAATCTTCAAGTTCGTCGTCCAAAAATGTGAGGATACCATTTTTTTATCTATTTTAGAGATGAAATTTCACTTAAAAAAGTTGCTAATGAATCGCTTTTTACGCAAGAACCTGATTACCCTCTTTATACTCCTGTTGTTTAGTCCCTCGCCGATGGCTCAAAATTCCGACCTGCAGGAGCCCCTGCTCGGGCCCGACGATGTACGGATTGAAATGACAGACATCATTGTAAAAAATATCAAAACCCCAATAAAGATTCATTTTAACGATCCGGGCTTCCGGCAAGTTTACGAAGGGTATCCGGTTACGGTTACCGTGAATGGTGAGCCTGTAAAAGTGAAGGTGGTTAAAGGGGCAGCCACCCTGGATTATACCTTTAAGAAGAAACAAACCTTTCAGCTTCAGGTTTCGGAATACACCTTTGCCAGGGATGTTAGGCCCATCCCGTTATGGTTTTCCATCATCCCTCCCCTCATCGCCATTTTGTTTGCCCTGATCTTTAAGGAGGTTTTTACGGCACTGTTTATCGGGATCCTGGTAGGCACTACCACCATGTTTTGGTACCAGGATGTATCGTTTTTCCCTGCAATTTTTAAAGGGATCTTTGCCATTGTCGACACCTATGTTTTAGAGGCCTTAACCCAGAGCGGGCATATGGCCATCATCATCTTTTCCATGCTGATTGGGGCCATGGTAAACATCATTACCCGCAATGGCGGGATGAAGGGCATTGTGAATATCCTCTCGCGCTACGCCAACAGCCCCCGCTCGGGTCAGTTTGTGACGTGGCTGCTGGGGATTGCCATCTTTTTCGACGACTATGCCAACACGCTGGTGGTGGGAAATACCATGCGTCCGGTAACTGACCGGCTGAAGATCTCGAGAGAAAAACTGGCGTATATTGTGGATTCAACAGCTGCACCCATTGCCGCGATCGCTTTTGTAACCACCTGGATTGGTGCCGAGCTCAGCTATATCCAGGACGGGATTGCCACCATCGGCATCGACGAAAGCCCCTACAATGTATTTATCAACTCGCTGGCTTACTCGTTTTATCCGATCTTTGCCTTAGTCTTTATCCTGATCTTAATCCGCAAGCAGGTGGATTACGGACCGATGTTTCATGCCGAGAAAAAAGCCAGGCTTTCCGAAGCAAAATATGTGGACGACGACAACACCACCTTCTCCAACCAGCTCAACGAGCTGGAAGTACCCGAACATATCAGGCCCCGGTGGTACAATGCGGCGATCCCGGTTTTTATCGTGATCTTCGGCACCTTTGCCGGACTGCTGTATACCGGCTGGAACCAGGAGGTGTGGGCCGACGAAACCATCGGTTTTTCCAAAAAACTCTCGGTGATCATCGGGAACAGCGACTCGTATAAGGCACTGCTCTGGTCGTCGATTTCGGGGGTGCTGGCGGCGATTCTGCTCACCATCTCCCAAAAGATCCTGAACCTGAAAAATACCGTTGACAGCATGATCAACGGGTTCCGGACCATGCTCACGGCGATTGTCATCCTGATCCTGGCCTGGTCGATTGCCCTGGTAACCAAACACCTGCATACGGCTGATTTTATTTCACAAACCCTGGTAAGTGTGAATATTGCCCCCCAGTTTATTCCGGCCCTCACGTTTATCCTGGCAGCCCTGGTGGCTTTTTCCACCGGCTCGTCGTGGGGAACCATGGCCATCTTATACCCGCTGATATTACCGGCCTCGTGGCTGATTGCCCAGAATTACGGGATGGAACATAACGGGTCGCTGGACATTTTCCACAATGTGGTTTCGGCGGTACTGGCAGGCTCGGTGCTGGGCGACCACTGCTCGCCCATTTCCGATACCACCATCCTGAGTTCGCTGGCCAGCTCGTGTAACCATATCGACCATGTGCGAACGCAGCTGCCCTATGCATTAACCGTTGGTGGTGTGGCCATTGCTGTGGGTACCATCCCTGCTGCCTTCGGAATCTCCTCGTGGTTTTTATTCCCTGCCGGAATCCTGGTGCTGTATCTTATTGTGAGGGTTTTTGCAAAAGAATATTAACTGTATTTCTATAGTTTTTTCTTAAAAAATACCAACAGCCAGTTCTGCCCAGACTAAAAGAAAAAAAAGCAGGATAATACCACAAACTGCCAGCTGCAGGTGAATATTCTTAATTTTTCGGATAGCAATTTCACAAAGAATTCCGGTACCGAGCAATAAAACCCCGGCAATAATAAAATCGGACAATGACCAGTTTACCTCCGTGGTAAACTGCATGGCTACCCATGGAATAAAAAGTATTAAGGCAATACCGAGCAAAATAAAAGTCAATCGTTTATTTTTCATGATGTTTCATTCTTTGCAACCTATAACCTAAAAATTAATCCTTTTATTATTAAGATATAAAAATTTATTGCGTTGACTATTTTACCAAATTGCAAAATGAGGTATCGTTTAAACTAATTTATCATTAGATATACTGTACATACTTATGATTGTAAAAACTCGGCAAAACAGAAGCTACAATTCCGCCTGAAAAAGTTGTAATTACTTATCTATTGTTCATTTTCCATTAAATAACATGGTTCGGGGTATGCTCCCCATTTTTCAAAAAACTGATCACCTCAGCATCAAATTTTTCCGGAATCACCAAATTGGATGGGTCGCATCCTCCTTTAAGCACTTTCAATTTCGAGTCATGAATAGCTTCAACCGTTTTCTCAGCCATTTTTAAAGCAAATTTTCCAAATCCGTCTCCCACCAATACCAGGACAGGAATTTTTATTTTATTCAGTTGCTGCGTGAGGTTAAATTTATTGAGCGCTTTCCTTGCCTTTAATAATTGCTTTTTATCCATCCTGCCATAGGATTCTTTAAAATAATTACGGACCTCGGCATTTTCATCTCCTTTGTAGGCAGATTCGAGGGATTTGCTGAGCAGCGATGGAGCTATTTTTATCGTAAACCATTGCAACCAACCAGCCATCTTTTCAGGTATAGACGACACTTCACTAAAACTATCAACGATGATTAATTTTGAAGTCTTTTCAGGATAGTCACAAGCAAATTGCTGAGCAATAACACCTCCCATGCTCACTCCCAAAATATTTGCAGCTCGAATATCAAGGTACTCCAGTAATTCATTAATATCTCTTGCACAATCACTGATACGGAAAGAATTAACGTTTGAACTTTTTCCATGTCCACGCATATCAGGGACGATTAAATAAAAACCTTTTTCAGGGTAGTTTTCAATTTGCGGTTTCCACATTTCATGGTCCGCGCCAAGTCCATGAATCAATACAGTTGGTTTTTGAGTTTCGTTGCCATAGGTCAGGTAAAATAATTCCGTTTTATCCGATGTTTTAAATTTCATACAAACCTCCGGTTTTTATTATTCTGACTTACATTAGATTAAGTTTTTGATGGATATATCATACCTATTCATTAAAGCTATTAAATTTCATAAAAAGCCACAATAAATTTTGCAGGTATTTTTCAGTCCGGGTCATCATGACGCACAACCTTTAGCTTAGCAAAACAAAAAAACTATAGGTTAATACGAAAGGTTTTGAAAAGTTCGCAATGGTTTAACTTTCAAGTTAAAATTATGAAAAATTCTTCACAATTCATGGAATTGTTTGTACCGATAACCTATCTGTCGGCAGACAGGTTATTGGAAAGGACGGTTCCGGATGAGCACTGTCCTAAAAAGGGGAAGCTTACACACCGATAAGAACTTTTACTAAGATAAAACAAAGTCACCAAACCACCAAACCCCCGTATGGCTTGTGAAACAATGTTAGGCATTGTAATTATTTGAATAATGGATTCTATAAGTTTATTTTATCTCAAGTAAAGTTGAGTCAATAAATAAATAATATTCTGCATGATAAGTTCCAACTTTATCATAGCGCCATGAAGATTCATTTATCTCTATTGTCCTTTCTCCACAAATGACATTCAGATCTGATATTGCGTCACTTAGTCTATCATCATCAACACCAACAGTCCCTTCGTAATAAACGTCAGAATAAATTAATACTGTATCATTTGGTAGTATATTATCAAACGAATTAGATTTACCCCAAACTTGATGCTCTATCCCAATGGATTTACCTATCTTATTGACAACATAATAGTCCTTAACATGTTCTTTATCGCATGAAGACAAAAAAAATACAAAAACCAATCCAAGTATCATTACATTCGATAATTTCATAAAAGTACTCATTTTTCTATTTTTTTATGCTTCCAAACTTTCTGAAAATAATTATTATGCCTAACTTGTTTTTACACAGACAGCTTGTACTTATACTAATCACCCCCGGATGAACAGGTAGACAAACAGGTCCGCTTATGATCCTAAAAATTATTTTTGTTTAACCAACATTATACTAAGTTAATCATTTTTTAAAAATTTTAGCTAACCAAAAACCTGAAAAAATTAATCCGGCAAAGAATCATCCCCCATCTGCTTCAGGTGGTGGTATACCTCCTCATACGCCTCATCGAACCTCCGGTCGAGCTCGGAATTGAGTCCGCGGGCACCGGCAACCACTTCACGGGCCCAGGCCAGGTAATCCATCTTTCGCTGCAGGGGCCAGTTTTCGGGCGGATCGTTCTTCAGATCCAGGATATTGCTGAGTTTATCGGCAATCTTTAACTTTTTGGCCCGGTCCGAAAGATCCGGGGTATGGATCACCTGGAGCCTCTTGCGCTCCTCCACCGGCAGGGATTTATTGTCCGAAACCTCCAGCACGGTGAGCAATACCACCTCGCCAAACTCCTGCAGGATAATCTCCGACAGTCCTTTGATCTCTAAATCATTAGTTGTAGTGTCTTCAATAACATCATGCAGCAGGGCAGCCACCAATAAATCAGTATCAGTTTCGCCACAGCGGGAAAGCATTTGGGCAACCTGCACCGGGTGGTTGATATAGGGAATCCTGCCCACCCCCTTGCGAAGCTGGTATTTATGCCTTTCGGCGGCAAAGGCCATGGCCCGGATAAGCGTTGCATTCGTTTCTCCCATACCCTAAATATAAACGAAAAAATCAGGAAAAAGGAACCTCCGGAGGATTAATTTGAGTCATACACCTGCAGAACTCCCCGGGCATCCGCAACCGGGAGGACCACAACCATGCATCCCCCTTTACAGGGAGCTGCCGCCCCTGAAAAAAGAAAGGATTGATCCGGATACCCGGTGAGCCTAGATCCATTTCACCAGGCAGAAATCCTGCCGGTGAGGCAGCCGGGGATGCCAGGCATAAATTCGTATGCCCACATCGAAAACACCCGTTTCGGTGGGTACAATATCCAGGGTATAGGTAACGCGGGCAGGCCCGTCAGTTACCCGTTCAAACTCCTGGACATGTTTAACACTTACCCGGTTACTGTCTACGGGTTCGGCCACCACCAGTTCAACGCCCACATCCTGTGGTGCCAAACCATTTAAGTTTAGCTCAACAGCAGCCCGGTATTTTTTGCCGATCACCACAGGTTCTTTGGAAACATCAATCTGTTCAACAGCAACAACCTCGATCCCCTCCCAGTTGCGTGAGATTTTCTTTTTCCAGGCAGCGATTTCCTTCGCCAGCAGGAAATCATCGGTGATCATTTCGCGGCTTCGTTGATACAGCTTATCATAAAACTTTCGCTGGTAATCGGTAAGCATCCGGTGAGTGGTAAAGTTCGACGCTACGCGGGCGATGGAGTTTTTGATCAAGGCAATCCACTTTTCGGGGATATCGTCACTATTGCGTTCATAATACGCAGGAACGATCTCATTCTCGATGATCGTATAAATGGTTTCGGCGTCGAGCTCATTCTGGTAATCGTCGTTATCGAAGGTCTGTTCCTGGGGGAGTGCCCATCCGGCGTTCTCGTTATATCCTTCGACCCACCAGCCATCGAGCACGCTAAAATGCAATCCTCCATTCATCACCACTTTCATCCCGCTGGTGCCGGAGGCTTCCATGGGGCGGGCCGGGTTATTAAGCCATACATCAACGCCCTGCACCATTTTCCGGGCCAGCTCCATATCATAATTCTGCAGGAATAGTATTTTTCCAATAAATTCAGGCCGTTTGGAAACCTCCACAATCTGTTTAATCAGCTCCTGCCCGGCCTTATCGTTGGGATGGGCCTTGCCCGCAAAGATAAATTGCACGGGCATCTCCGGGTTATTTACGAGCTCACTTAAACGGGGGATATTTTTAAATAACAAATAAGCTCTTTTGTAGGTAGCAAAGCGCCGGGCAAAGCCGATGGTCAGGACCCCGGGGTCCAGCTTCTCGCGGATCTCAATGATTTGCCGCGGGTTATCGTATTTGATGGTTTCGGGTTCGAGCAACCTGTTGCGAATAAACCGGATGAGTTCATGTTTTTGCCTGTTCCGGGTGTCCCAAATTTTGTTATCCGACACATGGTAGATCCTGTCCCAGGAGGACTGGTGGTAGGTTGAATGTGAAAAGTCATTCCCCAGCTCATGGCTGCACAGCTGTTTCCATTCTTTGGAAGCCCAGGTGGGGAAATGCACCCCGTTGGTAACATAGTCGATATGCAGCTCATTACTGAAATAGCCGGGCCACAGGTCATTAAAGATATTTTTACTCACCTCGCCATGCAGCATACTTACGCCATTTACTTCCTGCGATAGGTTGGCCGCCAGCACGCTCATCGAGAATTTCTCCTGCACATCCTGGGGATTTATTCTTCCCAGTCCCATCAGCTGTTCCCAGCTTATTTTCAACCTTTCCGGGTAATGGGCAATATAGGATCGCAGGAGGTTCTCGGGAAAGAGGTCATGGCCGGCGGGAACCGGTGTATGGGTGGTAAACAATGAACCTGAGCGAACCACCTCCAGGGCCTCGGCAAAGGAGAGTTTTTCCTTATGAATCAGGTGATTGATCCGTTCGATGCCAATAAATGCAGCATGTCCCTCGTTGCAATGGTAAACCTCGGGCTCAATTCCCAGTTTATTCAGGATACGGATTCCTCCCACCCCCAGTAGTAGTTCCTGTTTTAGGCGGTTTTCAATGTTTCCTCCATACAGATGGTGGGTAATGGCACGGTCTTCGGGCAGGTTATCCTCAAAATCGGTATCCAGCAGGTAAAGAACATTACGACCCACCTCCACCTTCCAGATCCTTGCAAACAGGTTTCGTCCCGGAAAGATCAACGCAACGGTTTGCCAGTTTCCCTTCGCATCGCGAACGGGGATTGCCGGGATCTTGGAAAAATCCTGTGCATCATAGATCGGGATCTGCATGCCGGTAGCTGAAAGCTGCTGGGTAAAATAACCATACCGGTAAAGCAACCCGATGCCAATGATATCTGCATTTTTATCGCTGGCCTCTTTCAGGTAATCGCCGGCCAGGATCCCCAGTCCGCCCGAATAGATCTTTAACGAGCTGTGGATTCCAAACTCCATGGAAAAATAAGCAACCTTTGGTCCGTGTTGATTTTTCTTTTCAGCCATATACTTCTCAAAGCCCTGGTAAACTTTATTCATCTGGCTTAAAAAATGCTCATCGTTTTCCAGTTCCTGGTATTTATGGAGAGATATCTTTTCCAGCAACAAGAAGGCATTGTAATAGCTCTCTTTCCACAATGCGGGATCGATCCCCCCGAACAGGTCAATGGCCTCCTGGTTCCAGCTCCACCAGTAATTTTTGGCGATCTTTTCCAGGGGCTCCAGTTTTTTGGGGATATTTTTTTGTACCATAAGCCTGATCCAGGCGGGCTGGTGTGGGGTAACCGGGGGCTTGGTATAGGGCAGCTGGTCCTGGCGATCAATATCCAGCAGCGCTTCAACCCGTTCGTCAATTTTACCCATTGCCACCCTGAAAGCGTGGTAATAGTGGTCGATCAGGTTCTCCCACAAGGCAACCTGCGCTACCTCGTAAGCATTTTTTTTCAGGGATTCCCGCGCCTCAATGTCGAGGGCAGCATAGTGACGAATAAATGCGGCGATAGAAGCGGCAACCTCCTCATCGTTGTTGTCGGTGCGGGGGATCACTTTGATGGAAGGGTGCTCTTTCGCGTAATGGGTTTCTACCCATAAGCCAAAGCCTGCCAGGGTAGTGGTTACCGTAGGCACATGAAAAGCCAGGCTCTCCAGGGGGGTATATCCCCACGGTTCGTAGTACGAAGGAAAAACGGTAACATCCAGACCGATTAACATCTGGTAATAGGATTTATTGAATATGCCGTCGAAACCATCCAGGTAGCAGGGGGCAAAGATCAGTTTTACCTGATCTTCGCGGGAATTATTCAATCCCAGCTCCCGGGCCCGTTTTAAAACCGGGTCATATTCCGGATCTATCAGGTAATGGGTGATATGGTTGTTGCTGATTTCAATGATATCTTCACCCTCCTTATCCATTAAGTTATGGAAAACATCTTTTCTTGGCCCGTGATGTCCGGCAGGAATTAAGATGCAGGCCAGAATATTTTTTTTCAGCTCTTTCGACTGGTTTAATGATGCCAGGGCCTCCAGGAAAACATCAATCCCCTTGTTTTTAAATTCGTACCGTCCGCTAATTCCCACAACCAGGCTATCCTTGGGGATATCATAGGTGAGCAGGGCCTCGGCAACCTCGAAGAATTTTACTTTGGCTTCAACCTTTTGAAGCATGAATTCATCACCCCGGGGGACAACATCATTTTCAAAACCATTGGGGGTAATTACATCCGCTTCTTTTTGCAGGAATGCCTTGCATTCCCTGGCAGTAATTTCACTAACGGTAGTAAAGCAGTCGGCATGAGCTGCTGCAAGCTTTTCCAGCGATTGCTTGGCCACCACGTTAAATTCGCGGGACTTGAAGTCGGGGTTAAATTTCTCGAGATCCTCATACAACGGCAGGTTGTTGCCTGCAATTGACCTGCCCAGGACGGTGGCATGCGAAGTAAACAGGGTGGCTATATCCGGTGCATTTTTTTTAAGGTACAAAAGCCCTGTGCCTGTCATCCATTCGTGAAAGTGAGCCACAATATGATGACTCCGGCTCAGAAAATAGCGGCAATAACTTTCGATAACCCTTCCGGCGGCATATCCAAACAATGCCGGCTCAATATAATCCCACTGCCCGGTTAACGAATCGAGCTTATACTGTTCCCAGAACACCTTAAAGATATCATCTTTTTGTGCGATAAATGTGCTGAAATCAACCAGGATTGCCAGGGGTTGGCCGGCAATGTTCCATCGTCCGAGTCGAATCCGTAATCCCTCGCCTGCCGATCTCTCCCGCCATGACCTCAGCAACTGTTTATCTTCGATAAACTCGGGATTTTCCATTGATTCATGCAGAATATCCGGTCCTATGACAAAATGGTTGTTTTGTAACTTTTTGGCCAGGGTTAGTGCCTTGGTTGATATTACGGTATGGATTCCTCCTACCTTATTGCATACTTCCCAGCTTACTTCAAATAAATAATCCGGGAAAACGGAATGGTTATTCATGGATTTATGCTTTGTTATTTTTTACTTATTTTTTTGTTCCCGGTTGCCTTCCGGATTTTCCGGATTTTACCGTATGATCCACCGGTTTCTTCCTCTTTACGGCGGGTTTTGATTTCCCCTTGCTTTTAACAGGTTTTCCCTGCAGGGTAAACTTTTTCAGGGCAGCAATTTTTTCTTCATAATCACGGATCAAATCACTGATCTCCCCGGAAGTATAGGTTGAAAATTCATTTTCTTTCTTAAGGTTCACCCACTGGGTTTCGAGGCGTAAGGAAAAATCACTCAGCACATTCATGTAATTAATAAATGCATCGTAGGGTGAATCATAGGGGTTAAAATACTTATGCACATCGCCGTCGGAAAACCACTTGGTACACATATAATAAAAATGGTCGCTGGTTTGCAGGTATTTCCAGTCTTTTAGCAACTCCTGATCCCGGATTAATTTCATCTTATCGATGAGCGAATAGAGTTTATCGAAGGCTTCGTCCTGCAGGTCGTTTCCCAGCCATGCGGTTAAGTCGCGTTCTTCGTCGGCCCACGATATGGGGTAAGGAACATGCATGGCAGCGATCGGCTGGTGCTTATCGGCAGCTTCTGAGGGCGTGAGAAACTCAAAATCCGAATCGGCAAATACTTTATGGGGTAAATGGTGCATAAAATCGAAGATGCCGGTTTCGGCCCACTGGTGTTCGCCAAATGTTTCGTAATCCATAAAGAGGTTAATGATCTCGTCCCTGGGATCGAGATGATTTAGCCAGCCCACAAATTTATCGGTGGTCAGGGGCCACTCCTTCCATGCCCTGTTGGAAAAGCGAAAGGCGATATCGTCACTGAGGGTGAAATTTTTGAGCAGCAACTTTAATTTTGGATTTATTGCATTGGTATAAAGGTAGTTGGGGCTTTTCCATCCCAGGATATGTTTGGCACCTTCGCTTAGCATGGCTTTATAGCCCATCTGGGCTACCATTTCGCCAATGGTATCCGAATAAATCAACTCGGTATTCCGGAATACCTGGGGAGTTTGTTGAAAATGGGTTACAATCTTCTGACGATGACTGCTTACCTGGTTTTCGAACTCTTCATTACTTTTCAGGGAAGAGAGGGAGTGTGAATAGGTTTCGGACAAAAATTCAACGCACCCGGTTTCGGCCAGTTTTTTAAAACTTTTTAAAACCTCCGGGGCATACCTCTCAAACTGGTCGATAGCAGTACCTGAAATCGAATAACTTATTCTGAACCGGCTTCCATACTCGTTGATTAAGTCGAGAAAAAGCTTATTGGCAGGCAGATAGCACTTTTCGGCTACTTTCTTCATAATCGAACGGTTAGCATACTCGTCAAAATAGTGATGGTTCTCACCGATATCGAAAAAGCGGTATCTTCTCAATCGAAAAGGCTGATGTACCTGAAAATAAAAACAAATGGTTTTCACGGGAACATATTTTAAGTTAAACATTAATTTTCAATCCTTTCCAGTGATTCCGGCGGAATCACAATATTATTTTGCGGACCGGTTTTATAGCAGGGACTGATAGATCTGACGGATCTTATAAGCCGCATTCTCCCATTTCAACCGTAACACCTCTTCCTGGCCCAGGCGGCGAAACATTCCGGATAAGCCGTTGTAATTTAACAGGCCATAGATGTAATCAGCCATGGCTTCCACATCCCAGAAATCAATTTTTAAGGCATGTTTCAATACCTCTGCTACGCCGGATTGCCTGGAAATAATCACCGGCACATTGGCCCGCATGGCTTCCAGGGGGGATATCCCGAAAGGCTCCGACACCGAAGGCATAACATAAACATCGCTTTGGGTAAACATTCGCTCCACATCATTTCCTTTCAGGAATCCTGTAAAATGGAAATGATCAGCAATTTTCAATTCGGCCGTGCGGTTGATCATCCGGTGAAGCATATCGCCGCTTCCGGCCATCACAAAGCGTACCTTCTGATATTTCGACAGTACGAGGTTTGCGGCTTCAACAAAATAGTCCGGTCCTTTCTGGAAGGTTACCCTTCCCAGGAAGGTCACGATTTTTTCGGGCAGCTTTTTTTGCCAGTCATTAAAGTCGTTCAGGTCCTTGTCAAAATCAACCGCATTATGCACCGTAATTACCTTCGAAGGTTTGATGCCATAGCGCTGAATGACAATATTACGGGTATAGTTACTGACGGTAATCACGCGGTCGGCAGCTTCCATTCCATTTCGTTCAATATTGTACACCGTTTGATTGATATTTTCGCCGGAGCGGTCGAATTCGGTAGCATGCACATGAACAATCAATGGCCTGCCCGACACCGACTTTGCGGCAATGCCGGCGGGATATGTTAACCAATCGTGGGCATGGATCACCTCAAACTGGTTGGTCCCGGCCAGCACGGCTGCTACAATGGCATAGCGGGAAACTTCCTCCAACAGATCCTGTCCGTATTTCCCGGAAAACTTATACCTGGCTCTAAAAATTGACTGATGAAATTCCGTACTATCCAGGGTATTCTTCGAAATAATGTGCTGAAACTGTTCGGGAGAAACATAAGGGATCAGGTTGGAACCGATTTCCATAAAAGTTATTCTTTTCCAGAACGCTTCCCTGCTCAGCAACTCCTGGTTAACTTCAATATCCGAAGCATCAATCAGCCTGACGGTACGCTGATCTTCGTCGCCATAAGCTTTGGGAACCACGAACAGAATATCCACCTGGTTTTTTGCCAGTCCTTTGGCCAAGCCATAACAGGCAGTACCCAATCCACCGGTGATGTGTGGAGGAAATTCCCAGCCAAACATTAATACTCTCATCAGCAAAAGCCTTTAAATGCAAACCTGCAGTCAATGACAGCTTATCTTTTTCTCAGTTCTTTTTCTGCTTTAAGCCAGTGATCGTCGGAATTACCGGTAAATCCGTTCTCCACATAGATCTGGTAAGCCCGTTGCTGAATCTGCTCGAAGGAAGGATTTACCTTTACCCTACGTTTCGCCGAAACGTTTTTAACTGTTGCTTTACTTGTTTTTGTTGCCATAATTGTAAAATTTAATAAAACAATATTATCGGTATTTTTTAATCATCTGCATCATCCGGAGTACCTCGGCTACGCTCCAGGCCTGGGATATTGCTCCTTTGGGGCGGTGTGGCGGATCGCCGTCGTAAATTTCGGCAATGGAGCAGATACCATATTCGATCATATCTTCCTTAAACTGGTTCACCAGTTTTTTGGCCATGGGAACCGCCTGTTTTCCCATCAGCTTAAAGTTGGCTTCCATAAAATGTCCGAGGAGCCAGGGCCATACTGTTCCCTGGTGGTAAGCCTGGTCTCTTTCGGCCTGATTGCCGGTATATCTTCCAACATATAAAGGATTCTTAGGGGAAAGCGTACGAAGGCCCTTGGGCGTTAAGAGCTCTTTTTGAACCACTTTAAGCACATCCAGTTTCTGTGTCTCGTCCAGGGGGCTGAAGGGCAGTGAAGTGGCAAACACCTGGTTGGGGCGGACAGCAGGGTCGGCTCCCTCGTGATTAACCAGGTCGTACAAATGCCCTTTTTGGTCGTACCAAAAAGTCCGGATGAATGATTCTTTAATCAAGGCAGGAACATTCTCCCAGGATTTTACAAAATGCTGATCATTAAATGCTTTGGCAAGCGACAGGGTAAAACAGACTGCATTATACCACAGGGCATTTATTTCCACGGCATATCCCTCACGGGGGGTAACCGGTTTCCCGTCAACTACAGCATCCATCCAGGTTAATGCTTTGCCCTTTTCACCCTGCCAGATCAGCCCGTTGTCGTGCATTTTTATATGATAATCCGTTCCGTTACGATAAGTCTCCAGCACCGATTTCATCTTTTTCCCATAATCCTTCCATACCTGCCGGGAATCACTGATGGCTTCGCCATATTTCTGGATCGCCCAGAAGTACCATAAGGGGGCATCCACCGAGTTAAACGAAGCCTGCTTATCTTTTCCAAGGTTGGGGAATAATCCGCCCTTTAGCTCTGCTGACATCGTATCGAGCACCTGTTTAAACGATTTAAGATCTCCAACAGCCCCTGTTAAACCCGGTAAAGCGATAAACGTATCTCTTCCCCACCGCCCAAACCAGGGATAACCTGCAATAATTTCGGTTGACTTTTCACGTTTTACCAGGAACTGATGGGCCGAATTTTTCAAACAGCGCTCAAAGGAGTCTTTCTTCGGGCGATGCGTTAACTCCGTATTAAACTTACGGGTTAATCCCGGGGGATTAATCTCCGAGGTAGAAGCAGAAAAAATTACAGACTCCCCTTTTTTCATCGACAACTCAAAAAATCCCGGGACAAAAAGATCTTCCTGGTAATCATACCCCCGGTTTAACTCTTCGAGGTACTCAACATGATAATACCAATCGGGAGCCGGGATAAATTCATTCCGCTTATTCAGCTGCATATGCAACCAGGGAAACCCGTTATAAAGTTTGGACTTGATTCCGTTGGGAATCACTTTGTAATGCTTATTAATCGCCAGATTTGCCCGGGTAAGCTGGTGTGCATTCCGGAAGGCTAACAAAGGTTTGATCCGGACCAGGGTATGGGAGTTGGCTTCGGCCAGGGTATAACGAATCATAAACTGTTCTTCGTTGTGCACAAACAGCAGTTCTTTTTCCAGAACGATACCTCCTACCCTGTAGGTCAGTTTGGGGGTAGGGTCGTAAACAAAGTTCCTGATATATTTATGGCCATGGGGCTCATAAATTCCAATCCCGGGGTATTTATGGATGCCCAGGTTAAATGATTTGCCCCGTTGGATTAAGGTTTCGTCGACGGATGAGAGTAAAACATGGTTTTCATCATCAAACTCTTTCAGGGGCAATACCATTAGCCCATGATATTTGCGGGTATTACAAAGCACAATCGTGGTGCTGAAATATCCCCCCGCCCGGTTGGTACTAAGTATTTCTTTCTTTAAGGAATACTCAAGATTAATCAACTCATCCTTTTTAAAATGCAAATAGTTCATATCACAATAAGGATCAATAAATCATTAACAAGAAATAAGACGGTTTAGGGTAAAGTATAATTGATAAACCGGCAAGTAAAGAACGAGAGGTTTTTTTTATTTTAAATTAACTGAAGATTAAATTTCTTTTAAAAAAAACATCCAGAGAGTGATCCTAAAAATCGTTAGCATACAATATTTTAAACAAGTTACACCAAGAAATAATATTAATCAATAATTCACAAATAATTTTATCTCTAATAAACCAAAATGGATTGAATTTGTTCTCCAGTTAAACGGAAGGATGAAAATAATTTTAACAGGGGTATTCATTATTGGATATCTAATCACTTATGCACAGGATACGATTATGCAATACAATCCATTAACCCCGGAGGAGGAACGGGTAATTCTCCATAAGGGAACCGAGCTGCCCTTTAGCGGCAAATATGTAAACCACAACGAAGAAGGGGTTTACACCTGCAAACGTTGCAATGCAGAGCTATACCGCTCTGAAGATAAGTTCGAGGCCCATTGTGGGTGGCCCAGCTTCGACGACGAGGTCGAGGGAGCGGTAAGGAGAGTTCCCGATGCCGACGGGCGGAGGACAGAGATCATCTGTGCCCACTGTGGTGCTCACCTGGGGCATGTATTTTTAGGAGAAGGGTTTACCGGGAAAAACACCCGGCATTGTGTGAACTCCATCTCGTTGAAGTTTGTTCCGGAAAAAAAATAAAAACAGTTTCAGAGAAACTGAATACACCCTTGCCTGCTGCAAGCAGGGGGTAAGCAGATATTCACTGATTTTTTAGACTTTTATAACAGGAGGCGGGTGATTGGTGCAAAGAAAAAAGGGAGCTATTCACGCAACAGCTCCCTTTTCAATTTTATTTTACTACTTTTTATTTAAAAGCTTTTTCCAGGAGTCCGTCGCCTTCGATCTTTAAGCGGTCGAAATATTCGGGCACCGGTTTACCCAGCAATTTATCCACGTATAGTTTGGCCAGGTACTGACCCAGCATAAATCCCTGTCCCCGTAAACCGATAAATAAGCCGTGTTCAGGGTCCACCAGCATCCTGGGCTCGACATAATAACCGGCCCATACTGCCTGGAATCCAACCGATGAGAGGTTAGGGATCCAGTTCACAAACACCTCAGACACAATTTCGAGGAAATCCTGGGAGTTTATCTTCAGGTTTTTGTCGGTTTCCATCGGTTCAATGGCCGGGGAGGCGCAGCCAATGATCTGTCCCGTTTCGGCCAGCTGCTGGCCGTAAACAGCGGTAAAGCCTTTATAGTTTCTGCGGTCGATGACCATCGACAAGGGTTTTCCGTTAACACCCATCATCGGCAAACGCCGGGTAATAAATGCCTGGTGTTTTACGGGGTAAATTCCGGTTTGCAGACCCAGCTTTCTGGCAAACTTATCGCCTTCGGGTCCCAGGGCATTAATAAATACCTCGGTTTCGTATTCGATATAGTCGTGGTTATGATCACGCACAATCACCTGGTAGGTTTTCCCGGTTTTATGCACATCGATCAGCTCACAATCTTCCTGTACCGTACCGCCATGCTTAATTCCGATTTTACGGATCAGGTCAATCACCCGGCCGGGAGTTGCCTGCCAGCAATTTTCGGTGATTAAAGCCGACTGATAGGTTTTCAGGTCAGGATTAAAGTTGGGAGATATTTCCTTTTGAAAATCCCCGGGTTCAATCATGCGTGCATCCGACCAGGCAATGGAAGCTTCCAGGTCTTTAGATATGGCATCATCGTGGGCAAAGGTAACGTATTTGATCGGCAGGAAGTCGATATTCTGAATCTCCTGCAGCTCCTTAAAGATTTCCAGGTTATGGTTGGCAATATCCGAAAGTTCAGGCAGGCTGAAGTTAGGTCTTCCGCCGGCAATATTTCTCCACGAGGCACCACGACCGTAGTTGATCATCACCGGTTTTTGACCTGCTTCGGCAAGGTAGCGAAACAAGGCACTTCCGCCGATGCCTCCCCCGGCAACCAGGGATTGCACCTTCACCTTTTTACGCTCCGACCCGTTTAAATGGGTAATTACTTTTTCGCTGGCATTGCGTGGATACAGCTCACCCATGCCTAACTGGTTCGACAGGGGTCCACGGGGAGTGGCATCACCCACCAGCGAAACTCCGTATTTGGGAAGTACGGTCTTTAACCGCTTGATACACCGTTTTCCGCGGCAGGCACCCATCCCCAACCGGGTGGTATGTTTCACCTCGTCGGTGGAAATGAATTTGCGATCGCCGATCACTTCGAGAATATCTTTTAGCTTAACATCATCGCAGTGGCAGATGTATTGTTCCACTTCGCTTTGATCGTCAGTATTTTTAAAATCAACGGGTTGCGGGAAATTATCTTTTACAATAAATCCACGCACCCGGGTCAGCTCTTCACCGTGAATATCCAGTGATTTTACCCTGGCAACATTGGTCTTATTTTCTTTTTTCAGGATCTTTTCAATGATCCCTTCGCCGAGTTTTTTGCCGTCATTGTCCACCAGGAATACTTCGGCTTTTTCTTCGGCCTCGTATTCAATGGGTAAGAACAACCAATCCTTCTTAAGGTTATAACCAAAGATGGCCAGTCCGGGGCATTGATACACACACTGCATACAACCGATACACTTGTCAAAGTCAATGAGGGGTACCGTGCTGGTTGATGATTTGGTAATGGCTCCGTGGGGGCAGGAGAAAGCACATGGATTACAGGCAAAGCCATAGAGGCAGTCGATAATCACAAAGGGTTTTTCCTGCTGACGCTCAGGGGTGGGCATAAAGGGTTTCTCCACCACCCTCATGGGGTGTTGCTGGGAGTCGATATATTCTTTGGATATCTTCAGGTATTCGTCATAATCATAGCGTAACGACAGCTCGTCGATAATTTCGTAGGCTACCTGTTTTCCGCGTAATACGGCGCTGGTACCTTCGCCAATACGGATGGCATCGCCGGCACCATGGCAATCCCGTCCGAAGATCTCTTTCCCCTTAATCAGGAGAGCATCATCGGGAACCAGGCCGGTACAGATGTTGATGGCATCAATCCCGTCGATTACCCTTTCGGTTCCGGGTACCGGTTCAAAATTTTCGGCATCGGCCACTACGGCCCCCACAATGCCATCGTGATTTTCGTTGGGGATGGCTTTGATCAGGATGGTAGAGGTTAACACCGGGATTCCCAGCCGGCGGACCCTGTTGGCCTGTACCGGGAAACCTCCCTCATGAGGCTGTGCCTCAATAATTGCTTTCACCCTGGCCCCGGCCTGCATCAACTGGTACGAGGTTAAATAACCGATATTTCCGGCACCCACGGTTAGCACATTTTTCCCCAGCAACGTAAATTCCTGGTTCATCATCTTTTGCACTACGGCAGCGGTGTAAACTCCCGGAACATCATCATTCTCAAAAGGAGGCATAAAAGGCACGGCTCCCGTGGCAATAATCAGGTGATCCGCATCTACGTAATAGATCTCTTCGGTTTTTATATTCTTTACGGCCAAACGTTTTCCTTCCAGGATATCCCATACCGTTGAATTCAGGAAAATCCCGTTATGATCATCCCCGGCGAGGGTTTTAGCTATGTCGAATCCCCGCATTCCGCCAAATTTCTTCTCTTTTTCGAAGAAAAAGAACTGGTGGGTTTGCATCAAAAACTGTCCGCCAATCTGGTCGTTATTATCAATAACAATATTACGCACCTTGTTTTGGTTCAGGATCTCCCGGGCAGCAAGTCCTGCAGGACCCGCACCGATAATAACCACATCGGTCTTGTATACTTCAAGCGATTCGTCGGTGGTAATTTTTTGTACTTTCGGCTCATAATCATGAGGGATCTCTTTTACCTCTTTAATATTACCGACGCGGGTAATACAAATCCTGCGGATCACCCCGTCAACAAGCATCTCACAGGCACCACACTTGCCAATACCGCATTCAAGGCTCCGGTTACGGTCTTCCAGGCTGTGACTGTGCACCGGATAACCTGCCTGATGCAATGCTGCAGCGATGGTAAAGTCCTTATCTGCTTCAATTTCTTTTCCGTTAAATGTAAAGGTTACTTTATTGGGGGAAGGGATTTCAAGGATAGGATGTTTGTTTATTTTATACATAGCTCAAAAAATTTATTTTAAATTTAAGTGGCCTAAAGTAACTACGGTTCAAGAAAATATCATATGATTTTTATCAGGACGAATAAAAAACACCTGGCAACAAATACAAAATCCGATAAAAAGCAGGGGATAAGAAAAACCAACTAATCAAAAATTTTCATCACCAGGTTCTCAGCATCTGCATATCTCACCAGATAATCCTGTAACAGGTTAAGATAAACCTCCAGCTCATTTGTCCCGCTAAAGGAGATCATATTCATCGAGAGATATTCTGTTTCAGGGGTGATTTTTACCCGCTCCGAGTCGCTGGTAGGACTTCCAAATTTCCCTTCGAGGTCCTCAAATACCGGAAGATTTTCAATATTTAATTTGCCACGACCGATACCATAATATTCATCTTCCCTGGTACCAATCGTAAATTGAACAGGAGGCTTTAACTTTGAAATATCAAAAGCACAAATAGAATAAAAAGATGTAATAGAAACCAGGTTGTTGATCTCCACAATATTGTTGATCTTATAAATCCCTTTATCTTTCATGATACGGCGCAACAAAGCTTCGGATGACAGGCGGTAGCGGGCCGGATCCTTCCCCAGCAGTTTATAGGCTTTTCGCGCATCGGCAATGGGGCGGAGCCTGGCAATATCCTGTATTGTATATTTTTTATTAAAAGCTGCACAGGCATTCTCCAGGAGCTGAATCAGTTCCGGATCCGAAGGTTTCACCACCACTTTCGCCTGCAATGAGCCGATGGCTAAGTTTTTAAGCTTATGCTTTATTGAATCTGCAAGGTTAATTTTCAGCATGTTCTATTTTTAATTGGTTAGCTTTCGTTGTATCTTTAATCAAAATAAACACTTTATCGTTTGGCTTGTTGTAAAGATAATCATCAATTAAAAAATAAATATGGAACATACAGTAAAAATTCTAAAAGCGGAAAATATCACCCATGATGTAAAACATTTTGTACTGGAGAAGCCTGAAGGATATACCTTTGAGCCCGGGCAGGCCACGGCATTATCCATCAACAAGAGAGGGCTGGAGGATGAAAAACGTCCCTTCACGTTTACCTCCCTGAACAGCGACCCGCATTTAGAGCTGATCATAAAGATCTATGAAGATCACGACGGGGTTACTAAGGAAATCGGCAAATTAAAAGAATCGGACGAGCTGATTATTGGCCCGCCCTGGGGAACTATCAGCTACAAAGGCCCCGGATACTTTATTGCCGGGGGTGCAGGCATAACCCCCTTTATAGCCATTCTAAGGCACCTGCAAAAAGAGAATCAGTTAAAGGACAACATCCTTTATTTTTCCAACAAAACAACCAGGGATATTATTCTGAAAGAAGAATTTGAGAAGATGCTGGGAGAGAATTTTATCAACGTCATTACCCATGAGGAGACGGACAAGTATATCCATCGTTTTATCGACAAAGATTTTCTACAGGAGGAGATTAATGATTTTTCGAAACATTTTTATATCTGCGGTCCTCCCAAGATGACAGAAAGTATTGGGGAGGCCTTAAAGGAGCTGGGGGCAAAACCGGATGCCCTGGTGTTTGAATAAAAACAGAAGATCGTTGCAATGATGGGCAGCGAGAGCCGGCAGTTTAGCTATACTCATTTTTTAACCCTACCAGGTTTAGCAGTGAATGAATAAAAAAAAGAGACCCTGTTTACAGCGTCTCTTTTTTGTTTTTTACTCATTATCAACAAAGAAATCCTTTACACTGGATTTAAACTTGTCAAAGTCTCTGTCAAATTCAGCTTTAAACGCTTTCCACTCTTCTTTCGATTTCACCCCGGCTTTTTCCAACCGGCTTTTCAGTTCGTCTCTTTTGGATTTTAAGTCGTCCAATGCTTTTTGCTGTTCCTGCGACACTTCCGTTTTTTTACTTTCAAGCTCCTGGTTAAATTGTTCAATTTTCTGGTCAAATTCGGCCAGTGCTTCTTCCAGGTCGCTTTTCAGCTTTTCTTTTTCAGCTTTTACCAGTTCATCAACTTCTTCGCCCACATCTTCTAATTCCTGTTTTACCTCTTCGCCTTGATCTTCTTCTTTGGCTTTTTGATTACACCCTGAAAATAAGAACAGAAGGGCTAAAGCAGTTACTGCAAAAATTCTGATTTTTATTAACTTCATAATTTCATCCTTTCTTTTGGTTAAGTAGTTGATTAGTAATATAAAATAAATTAATACAATTCCAAATTTTTTTGAATCATTGATTAATCTTTGACTATACTACAAAACTGATCCAGCTTTTGTTTTTTATATTTTCAAAGATTATCTTTTCTTTGCAGGAAATTTACTGATCCGTTATGCCAGAAGATATTCGTTTATTGCAGTTTGAGAAATTACTTCCTTACCAGGAGGTTAGACATTTTTCCACCACCCGAAGGGGTGGATTCAGTGAAAACCACCTGGCCAGCATGAATCTTGGCTATACGGTAGGCGATAACCCGGCAACGGTAACCCGGAATATGGGGCGGTTAGCCCGGGCACTGGATATTGAGGCAGGTCAGCTGGTATCGCCCAAACAAACCCACAGCAGGAATATCGGGGTAGTAACCTCCACAAAAGCTGTTTTCCCCGATACAGATGCATTAATAACGAATATCCCGGGGATTTGCATCTTTGTAAGAACAGCCGATTGTGTTCCGATTTTACTTTTCGATCCAATAAAAAAGGCGGTGGCAGCCATCCATTCCGGCTGGAAAAGCACCCTGCAGGAGATTTGCAGACACACCATCGAAAGCATGCACCAGCAATACAACACCGAGCCGGGGGATCTGATTGCCTGCATCGGCCCCTCGATTGGTCCGGAAGTTTATGAAGTAGGACCGGAAGTGATCGAACAGTTTCAAAACCATTTTGGCTTTGACCATTATATTACTCCCCTGAAAAATTCTGCCAAAGGATTATTAAACCTTTGGGAAATAAATCATCAAATCTTAACCAACGCGGGAGTCCCTGCACAGCAAATAGAAGTTGCCGGAATGTGTACTTACTCAAATCCTGAGTTGTTCTATTCGGCACGCAGAGACGGAGTGAAGTGCGGCAGAATGGCCACCGGAATAATGTTGAATGACTTAAACGCATAAAATGAAAACCTTCCTGTTACTTTTGGTAACCATTGTGTGGGGATCGACCTTTTTTATTATTAAAGATACGGTAGCTACAGTAAACGAATATTTTATTGTATTTATCAGGGCTTCCCAGGCTTTTGCGGCCCTATTTATCTATATGCTGTTTACCCGTAGAAAACAGGTTCTGCACCGGAAAGCATTTTTCCGGGGGATCACCCTGGGATTTTTTCTTGCAATAAGTTACACAGCACAAACCATCGGACTAAAATATACCAGCACCGGGCACAGTGCTTTTATCACCAGCTCAGCGGTGGTGATTGTGCCCTTCATCCTCTTCTTTTTTTTTAAAATCAGGATCCTGCGAATTGACTGGCTGGCTATCCTGCTGGTATTTACAGGTTTATTTTTACTCACCTACGATATGGACACTTCCATCAATCCGGGTGATTTAATCACACTCTTTTCAGCCTTTGCGGGAGCAACACACCTGGTATTGGCCGGCCGGTATATTCAAAAAACAGAAACCATCCCGCTGATCAGCTACCAGTTCCTGGGCACTGCCCTGTTCAGCCTGACTGCCTGGTTGATTATGGACAGTTCACCCGTAGTTATCAGCACCAAAGCCTGGATTTCCCTGACCTACCTAGGATTGCTGGGCACCCTGTTCTGTTTTTTCGTGGTGGTATGGATTCAGAAATATATATCCTCCCTGAAAACAGCCATCATCTTATCGCTGGAACCCGTTTTTGCTGCCCTGTTCGGATTTTTTGTGATACAGGAAGTACTTACCGCCATAGAACTAACCGGATCAGCCATTATCCTGTCAGGGATTATTCTGCACAGTATTCTGAAAAACCGGAGAAACCCGAAGCTCAAAACCTGCACGTCCTGATCCGCCGATTACAACCAGCGACACCACAAAAAATTAAATAATTGACATTAAAGAGAATAACTGTTAAATTTATCTCTTTATTCTAAATTCCTGTTATTAACCTAAATAACCCAGTTATGAAAACAATGAGTAAATTTATGTTGTTCCTGATGACTCTTGTCCTGGTTGTTCCTGTAAAGGACATCCGGGGAGCGAAAACCAAAGGATTCCTCTACAACGATATTGTCCTGGACATCCAGTCTTCCGGCAATCAATCGATTACCTTTGCCACGCATGATCAGCGTCCTTATGTGATGGATGGTACACGCAAGCCGGATCTTGCCGGCTATCTAAGAAATGCCGTAGGCATGGCCTATCCCACGAGCACCAACTCACAACTTCCTTTAGCCGAAGTAATGAGCCAGGTTTTCAGCAACTCGTTCGAAGCCAAAGGATTTGAAACCCGGGTTGTAAATACAGCCCACACCGAATCCCCCGGGGAGGTGCTCAAAAAATGTAAAGCCACCGGATCTGACCGGTTGATCATCCTGACCCTGAAAGAGTGGCAATCGGATGGATATGGCGGACATGCCGAAATTAAATATGACATAGTGATGCAGGTATACGACCAGGAAGGAATTTTGCTGGAAGAAAAGACAGCCTATGCCGAAAAAGAGCAGATGGGATTTTCCAAGAAAAAAGCATGGGACTTTTTAAAGGAAGAAACCCGCAAATTTTTCAAAAAAAAGATGGAAGAAATCTTTAATAGCAAAGAGATCATCAGTGCGATTATACCCTAAAAATATCTCCTAAAATTCAATGACTGCAAGGAGGGTGTCCGATAGGTCGGAGAAACGCCATTGCAAATGTTCACGATGACACGAATTATTCTTTTCGGACACCCTCCTTTCATTATTATTATTTATTCCGGGTGATTAAATCCTCTGAAAGAAATAAATTTTATTCTTATTCCCCGGGACCCTCTCCTAGTGGATAAGTACTCCGGGTTATTTATTAACAACCGCTTTGGGAAACGGTTTACTGAAAACGGAATAACCATCCGTTAAAATTTTATTCATTCCTGGTTCCATGCCTATGTATTTCATTTATTTTTGTTAAACTTGAAATCATTTTTAATGTCAAACAGAAAATCAAAATAAACAATCATGAAATAAGCATACGTAAAATAACCATTTACAAACCAAACAAAATGATTATTTAACTGATGCGATTTCCTTTAAAAACAGTAAAAAAATAAACCTATGAAAAAAATTTCCCTGCTCGTAATCCTTAGTATTCTCATTCAACCGGTTTTTGCACAGCAAAAGGTTGAACTCAGGCAATGGATGGTTACTCCTCCACAAGAAATTAACCTGCCGGCGTTCGCCGGTATTCAAACGGTTGCTGGAGATGTATTTAAAGCATCCGATTTAATTAACACCACACAAATCGATGAGCAATCCCTGACCTGGAACAGCAAAAAAATAAGCAACGACAGCCTTCTGTTTACCTCAACGGATAAAAATAACCTGTTCCTGCTCAAAAGTTTTCTCTCGGTCAACCGCTGGACCCGGGGAACCTTAAATCTAACCCTCAACAGTTATTATGAGGTTTTCCTGGATGGCAATCCGGTGAAAACAAAATCATCTGCCGACCTGAACCAGGATAAAATAGATCTTGAACTTCACCGTGGGAATCATGAGATTCTGATTAAGGTTATTTCGTCCCAGGAGGAGGTTAAACTGGCTGCTGATTTTGAGTACGATGAAGAGTATAAGGATTGTAATGCAACAGCGGGTTTAAATCCCCAGCGATTTTTCACCATTCACGATGTCCTGGAAGGCAATACCGTATCGTCGGCAAAAATTTCTCCTTCCGGAAAATATGTATTGATCAACTATTCCGAAACAATCCACGGTAGTGGAAAAAGCAAAACCTATACGGAAATTTATGATTTAAATAACCACCAGAACCTCTGTGTTTTAAGAAATAAGGATATCTCCAATGTACGCTGGATGCCCAAAACCGACCGGTTATCCTATGTATCAAATTTCGAAGGTAAATCTGAAATCTTTGTTTATGATCCGGTATCCGGTAAAGAAACATCCATCGTTGACGGGATCAGTGATTTATCAGGTTTTAGCTGGTCGCCCACCGAAGAGTATATCATCTATTCCGTTTATCAAAAAGCTGAAAAACCGGGTGATTTAAAAAGAGTTTATGGTGCCGAAGACCGGCTGCCCTATTTCAGAAACCGCTCCTTTTTATATAAAGCAGAAGTCGGCACAAAGAAAATCACCCGGCTAACCGCAGGCAACCTGTCGGCTAACCTGCACGACATAAAACCTGATGGGTCAAAGATTTTATTTTCAACGTCACGGATGGATTATTCGGAGCCTCCATTTTCCAAACAAAATTTGTATGAGATGGACATCAACAGCTTTGAGCTTACCACGATCTGGGAGAACAAGAACTATGCCGGCTACTGCCAGTATTCACCCGATGGAACCAGGCTGCTGGTTCAGGGTGGACCCGAATGTTTTGGCGATATCGGGGTAAAGGTAAGCGACAACCGGATACCCAACAGCTTCGATTCACAATTGTACCTTTATGATCTGACCAGCAAGCGCATTGATCCGGTGACCAGGGATTTTGACCCCACGATCCATTCTGCCGAATGGATTTCGGAGGATGAAATCTACCTTTCGGTTGGTGAAAAGGACTATATCCACCTCTATCGATATACCATTTCATCGGAGACCTTCGAAAAAATTGATCTTGAGGTTGAGGTGTTGAGTGATTTTGATCTTGCAAAAGATAAGCCGGTGGCAATCTATAGCGGAACCAGCATTTCAACTCCACAAAAGCTATTCAGTCTGAATCTGAAAAAGGAAAAGAGTATGCTTCTCTCCTTTCCGGATAAAGAAAGGTATGAGGATATCCGGTTTGGAAAAACCGAACCCTGGAATTTTGTGAATAAAAACGGAACCACCATATATGGCCGGGTATACTATCCGCCCGACTATGATGAGCAGAAGAAATACCCGGTAATTGTCAACTATTATGGAGGCACCTCGCCCATTGAACGTTCATTCGGAGGCCGCTACCCCGTGAATAACTGGGCAGCCAACGGGTATATCGTATATGTTATACAGCCCAGCGGGGCTACCGGTTTTGGCCAGGATTTTTCGGCCCTGCATGTAAACGGCTGGGGGTTTGAGCCCATAGATGATATTATCGACGGAAGCAAGAAATTCCTGGAATCTCATCCTTCGGCCGATGCCGAAAATGTAGGTTGTATCGGGGCATCCTACGGCGGGTATACGACCATGTTGCTGCAAACCCGAACCGACATTTTTAAGACTGCTATCTCGCATGCCGGAATAAGCTCCCTTACAAGCTACTGGGGCGAAGGATACTGGGGATACACTTACAATGCCGGAGCGGCAAAAAACAGCTATCCCTGGAACCGCAAAGATATTTATGTAGAAAACAGCCCGGTATACCAGGCCGATAAATTCCGGAACTCCATCCTTTTATTGCACGGCACCGACGACACGAATGTACCTGTAGGAGAGAGTCTCCAGTACTATGCTGCGCTGAAGCTGCTTGGAAAAGAGGTCGAAATGGTACTGGTTGACGGCCAGAACCACTGGATATTGGATTATCATAAACGAATCCAATGGCATTATACCATCATCTCGTGGTTTGACTATAAGCTGAAAGGTCAACCTCAGCAGTGGAATAAACTGTATCCGGAGAAAAATTTATAATTATTCATTTTAATGTTTCTAAGAATACCCTCAAGGTTCGGAACCTTGAGGGTATTTTTATATAGAAATAATGTTTACTCCTTCTTTACTTCCAGTTCCAGGGGTTTTATTTCCTCGCCCCAATACACCGTAGTATGGGGGAATGGTATTTCGATCCCCTGCTGGTCGAATGCTTTTTTCAGCCGTTTACGATATTCACGTCCCAGGGTCCACTGTTCACCGGGGACAGTTTTCAGGCGGGCTTTAATCACCAGGGCACTATCGGCAAACTTATCCAACCCGAAGATCTCCAGGGGTTCTTTTATTTTATCCTTATATTCAGCATCACTCACCATCTTTTCACCCACTTCCTGCATCACCCGGATCACCTGATCCACGTTCTCTTTGTAGGCTACGCCTATATCAAAGACAATGGCCGACCACTCTTTGGTCATGTTGGAGAGGGTATTGATCTTTCCGTTCTGGAAAACATGCACTACCCCGGAAAAATCACGTAAGGTAATGGTTCTTAATTCAATTTTCTCTACCAGGCCTCCTGTTCCATTGATAATCGCCACGTCGCCGGCACGCACCTGGTTTTCGAGCAGAATAAAAAATCCGGAAATAAAATCACGAACCAGTTCCTGGGCCCCGAAACCAACGGCTAATCCCAGAATACCGGCACCGGCAAGGATCGGGCCGATATCAATGCCAAATTTTTTAAACAGAATCATTAAAAAAACAGCCCAGACAATAATCTTACCAATCCCCTTTAAAATTCCCAACAGGGTATTAATTCTTTTCGATGCCTCCTGGGTATCCAGGCTTTCGCTTTTGGTAGCACGATGAATTAGAATTTTATTTAACCGGCGAATAAGGATATTCAAAAATTTTATCGTAACAAATAATAAAATTATTAAAATAAGAATGGATGGACCTTCGTTAACCAACCACGTTACCAGCCGGTTGAGAACTTCCTGCCAGAATTGCTGGGTAAAAATTTCCTGTACCATATTTTTTATTTTATTTAATTTACACTTTTCGCATGCTGCAGACCGATTAACCGGTCATAATTACCCCTAAAATCGTGGTAATAAACAAGCACGGTATAGTTGTTTTCGGTTTGTACATGATTTCCGTCAATATAGGTAAAATCGGGGGTATTATCTTCCATTACCACATACCGGTAATTGTAATATCCCTGTTTCAACAACAAACGGCCCTCGTAGGCTTTTTGTTCGAAATTGTACTGCAGTTTATTCTCCTGGCTAAAATCATAACCGGATAATGCTCCCCATACGTAAACTTCTCCGCTTTGCAATGGGGCTTCCATTTCCAGGGTAAAGTATACGTAGGCATAATCGGCCTCCGTTGCTGGATAATCACTTTGTGTAACATCTACCTTAAACCGGCCATTCAAATCCTGTTTATACACATAATCCTCAAAGGTTCTGTCTTTATCTCCGGTTAACTGGAAATGATACCGCTGATTTACAAAACTGATATTCCGGATATTTTCCCCGGCATAATGGATATTTTTGGTATTAAAATGATGATATTCATTTTCCCCTTTAAACTTCAACCGGCTAAAATCATGATAAACGAACTCATTGTTTCGGATAACATCCGGCTTTCCAAGGATCAGCTGCTGCTTCCAGTTCATGTTTTTTAATACGGTTAGCCTGATATTTTGAGATATATCATAAAATTCCGACCCCAGATACTCCACCTTAATTTCCAGCTGCTGGTCGTTATAAAAATAGCTGTTCTGTGCCATATTTTTCACCTGCACCTCAACGTTTGTTTGATCTTCGATAAGCATAAACCTTTTGGTAAAAACAATCTCATCGGGGTTGGATCCTTCATAAACCCGGATCACATAATTCCCCGAGAGCACAGGTTTCATATAATCGTTGGGTAGGGTAAGGGAGTAATGGGTATAATCAACGGTAGTATTAAACGATGATTGATAGTTGTCGATCTGGTCATCAAAATAACCATCGATATATTCACTGGGGTCCAGATCTGAAGGAGTCCAGTCGGCATTGCAATGAATAAGGGTATAATAATAATCCTTAATCTCTCCATCCAGGTCATCAAAGGTTAACCAGAGTTTTTTTTCGGATTGCAAATCCAACACCGGAAATGAAAGCTCATCTCCTTCGACAAACATTTGTACCGTTTTAATATTTTCCTTCCCTACCTTATCCGTAAGGATGCCCTGTGCTGCGATTTGCAAGCTGGATATCAACAAAAAAGGGAACACTATTTTTTTCATTCCATGCATAATTTATAACAAATATAAGAACAATTCAACGAACAAATGTTATCTTTATTACCCTAATTTAAAGTGATTCAATATACCCATGATTTAAAATAAAAACATTATGAAACAAAAGATCCTTTTACTCACAACGTTCATTTTATTAACAATTACGGCCTTTTCCGGTCCCTATGACCTGATCAGGAAGGCAGGAACAACTACTGATTATCCACGGGCGGATTTTCTGGTGGTATTAGATGAAACCTTTGTGGATGTTCAGGAAACCGGATTAAGTTACAATGACATTCACAAGATTTTTAAAGTTTTGACTCCCCGGGGAGCAAAACAATTGAATCACCTGATTTTTGATTACGATCCGTTATCTGCTTTTATTGAAATTAAGGAGGTAAAAATCTATCGTAAAAACGGGGAAGTGGAATTGCTGGATAAAAACCGTATCTACGACTATCCTGCACCTGCCCGAATGATTTACTGGGGTGCCCGACAGAAAATGATTGATATAGGCCGACTGGAGCCCGGAGACGGCATTGAAGTGACCCTGTTTAAAAAAGGATTTACCTATGCTTTACTTTATGACAACACCCAGCCCGACGACTCCAGGTATATCCCTCCAATGCGGGGTCAGTTTTACGATATCATCGAATTCTGGAACGACCAACCGGTTTTAAAGAAAGTTTATGAAGTAAAGATTCCGAATACCAAAGAGTTGCATTATAAATTTTTCCACGGCGAGGTGAATACATTTATCCACGACCAGGGCGAAAAAACTTTATACCAGTTTACCAAAGAAAATATACTCCCCATGAAAAGAGAGCCGGGGATGGTTGCTCTCTCCGACGTGGCACCCAAACTATTGCTAACAACCACAGCCGAGTGGGAAGATAAATCGATCTGGTTTTACAATGTAAATGAAGATTTTGGCAGTTTCGAATCGACCCCGGAGATTGATAAAAAAGTAGCGGAAATACTGGAAGATGCAAAAACCGAGATGGACAGCATTTCGCTATTAAACCACTGGGTTGCCGATAATATCAGGTATTCAGGCATATCCATGGGCGAAGGTGAGGGATATACCTTACATACCGGCGACATGACCTTTACCGACCGCTGCGGGGTTTGTAAGGATAAAGCCGGAATGCTGATTACGATGTTGCGTGCTGCAGGCTTTGAATCTTATGCCGCCATGACCATGGCTGGTTCGAGAATCGAAGATATCCCGGCCGACCAGTTCAATCATAGTGTTACCGTGGTAAAAAGACGAAATGGTGAATATATGCTGCTCGATCCAACCTGGGTCCCTTTTGTACGCGAAGAGTGGTCGAGTGCCGAACAGCAACAAAACTACCTGATGGGGCTTCCCGAAGGTGCCGACCTGATGATCACCGACATCTCTCCACCCGAAAATCATCCGTTAAAAATAAACGGCATTACCAGTATTCTGGCCGACGGTACCCTGGAGGGATCAATTCATGTTACTGCCGACGGACAATCCGATGCGGCTATCCGTGGGATCTTTACACGAAACTTAAAAACCAACTGGGAATCAGCCCTCGAGCGTGAACTAAAAAGTATTGCCGAAAATATGGAAATTATTGAGATGAACTTTAGTGATCCGTACGGACATATGGAAGGACCAATTAACATCTCTTTTAAGTTCCGAATCCCAGACTATGCTGTAGTTACAGAAGATGAGATTATTTTTACCCCCGTGGTAGCCACCAATATTTTCAAACGCGCGCAGGCCCATTTATATACAAATACCTCGCCTGACGAAAGAGAATATCCATTCAGGGACCGCTGCAGCCGACTGGTGGAACAAAACGAAATCATTACCCTGCCGGCATTTAAAGAAGCTGTTTACCTTACCTCTCAGGAAGATATCGAGGGCAGCGCAGCGTCTTTTCAGGGCAAATATTCCATAGAAAATAATCAGCTAAAGCTTTCACAAACCATTAAGATTAAAAAACGAATCTTTGAACCTGACGAATGGACCAATTATAAATCGGTGGTTGAAGCTCAACAAAAATTTGCCGATGAAAAAATTATTATCTCACGATAAATACTAAAATATTAAAAATCATGAAATTAAAACATATTCTATATTTTACAGCTATCGTTTTGCTTGCAGGCTCCTGCCAGAAGAGTACAACGGAAGAACACGATGCCCTCTTTAAATCCATTAAAAAAGTATATGAACTGAAGCCTGACGGCTCGATGAATTATCACTATCAACACCAGTTGAAATACATTACTCATCTATCGTTTAACCGGATGTACGGAGAATCTTTTATTATTTACCACCCGGATTACCAGGAGCTAACATTCAATACGGTGGAAACGACCATGGCCGACGGAAAAGTTGTAAAAGCTCCTGAAAATGCTTTTAACAAAGTATTGCCCAGGTTTGCTGCCGGAGCCCCTGCCTTTAACCACCTGCGCGAAATGGTGGTTACCCATACAGGCCTTGAACTGGGATGTACCGTTAACTTCGATTACGAAATTCATTCCCGGGCCGGGTACCTGCCCTTTATCAACGAAAATATTATTTTACAGGAAGATGTTCCGGTGGAGCAGCTGGAGATTGTGGTGAAAGTTCCTGAAGGAACAGAACTGAACTATACACTCCTGAACCTTGACACAGAAGCTAAGGTATCCTCCAGCGAAGGATATACTCAGTATTCCTGGAAATTTAAAAATCTAAACAACAGGGTCTACGAATCCAACCAGCCGGAAGATCAACGGCATTTGCCCAGGCTCATTTTCGCCAACGTCACTCCGGAAGAAGCTTTGCAACAGGTTGCAGCAGAAGATTCCCCGTTAAATGATGAGATCAGGCAATATGTTACCCAACGGATTACCGGGAAGAAAAAAGAGATTCATATCATCCGGGAATTGCAAAAACTGGTTGGCGATGAAATCAATGATTTTAATATCCCGCTCGAATATGCAAGGTATACTCCAAGAACTCCCGATAAGGTATGGCAGTCCAATGGCGCAACCCCACTGGAAAAAAGTATCCTGCTGAATAAAATGCTTAACTTCTCAGGGATCAAGAGTGAATTAACCTATGCCCAGCCCTCGTTCATGTATGACCAATCCCTGGGCATACTCAACGGGGCCGGAGAATTTTACAATGTAGTTACCCTGAATGGAGAAAAACTGGTTCTCACTACCGATGCCAGGCAGGCAAACAACCAGGCCTTTTATTTAAAAGACCACGTATTGCTGGACATCCATGGGCAAAGCATTGATCAACCCGTCTCCGAAACTGAAGCAGAACCTGAAGTGATGGTTAAAGCAAATTTCCAGTTGAATTCACACGGAGAACTTTCCGGAAGAGCTGAAGTGAGTGTACTTGGAGCAAATAATCCCTATTTAAACTATCTGGATCAGGTTGAAAATGCCCGGGAAGTTATCCAATCGGTATTTCCTGGAAATACGATTCAGGATTACGAGGTAAAACAGTTTGATTTCCTTGGCAACAAGCTAAGTGCTGACATTGAACAGAAAGAGCTATGGAAAAACCAGGGGGATTATTATATCTTCTCCCTTCCCAGATCATCATACGGGATAGAAGGAGAGCATATCCGTATACTTCTCCAGGAGCGGGAAACCCCTCTCCAGCTATCGCAAACGATAAACGAAACCTATGAATACACGGTGAAGCTCCCTGAAGGTTTTGTCTTTACGGCTCCGGAAATTACCCGGGAAAGGACCAACACCCTGGGATCAGTATCCATAACCATTACTGAGGAAGATAATACCCTGAACGTTTCGCACTCGTTAACGATCAATCAACGAATGATAACCCCCGAAGAATACCATAATTTCCTGGAGTTAATGCATCTCTGGCGAAATGAGACCTTCCAGGAGATCATCCTGAAAAAAATACAAACAGAAAATTAAATAATCCCCACGGAAAGGATAGCCCTGATATTTCATCAGGGCTATTTTTTCCATTCACATCTTATTCGGAAACAGCTTCCCGGATAATACCATGGGATAAAATATTTAGATGATGCCGGAAGAAATTATTGAAATCTATACCGATGGCAGCTGTAACAAGGAGTATCAAGTTGGAGCCTGGGCTGCTCTGATCTTTTACCAGGGCAAGAAAATCCTCCTGGAGGGTATCCATAAAAATACCACGCACAACAGGATGGAGCTAATGGCTGTAATCCGGGCAATCAATTACACCAACAAACAAAAATTTGTTTTCGACAAATTCAGGGTATATACAGACAGCCAGTATGTAGCAGGAATTCCGTTAAGAGCCTATAAGTTAACTGCCAGGGACTTTACCACAAAGCAAGGAAAGGATATCCGGAACAAAGACCTGGTAAAGACCTTCCTGAGACTTATACAGGATATGAATATTGAATTTATCAAGGTAAAAGCTCACCAGAAGACCACCGCCACCATAAATTATAACCGGGAGGTAGATCAACAGGTTCGCAAACGGGTACGACAACAGGTTAATGCGATGAAATGAAAAGCAGTTATCCCCTATCCAAAAGCGGAAACCAGTTATTTTACCTCTTCAATCTGTTCCTCCATGCCGGGTGTTGCCTTCACCTGGAAGAGTCCGCTGGTATCATTGTAAACAAAATAAGCTTCAACATCCTGAAGTTTGAGAGCGAGCTCGTAAGCCTTTTCCAGCCCCATAACCATAAATGCGGTAGCATACGCATCGGCGGTCATGCAATCGTTGGCGATAACCGTAGCGCTTAACAAGGAGTGGGTCACCGGATATCCGGTTTTCGGATCAATCGTATGGGAATATTTTACCCCGTTGCGTTCGTAAAATCTACGGTAGTTTCCGGAGGTTGCCAGCGACTTATCGGCCAGGGTAACGATCGCCTGCAGCTTAGCCCCGGGGACCATATTATTGTCTTCGGGTTTATCAATTCCTATCCGCCAGGGCTTTTGTTTTGAATTCACCCCCCTGGTTTTTACTTCGCCACCAATTTCTACCAGGTAATTTTCAATTCCTCTTTCCTCAAGGAATGCAGCAACCACATCCACGGAATATCCCTGGGCAATGGCATTCATATCAATCATGATCCTGGGATCAGATTTGATGATAACAGAATCATAATAAGAGATCTTTTTAAACCCGACAAATTCAAGAATGCTGTCAATCATGGAGTTGGTAACTCCTTCCTTATTGTTAAACCCAAAGCCCCACGCATTCACCAGGGGTGCTACAGTAATATCGAATGCCCCCCGGGTTTGTTGATAGATTTCATCAGCCTTTATTAATACAGTTTGCAAATATTCATCCGTAAGGTCCGACTGGTTATTATTAATTTTGGTAATCACAGATTTTGGGTTATAGGTGGAAAGGGAGGAATCAAAATTAGCCAGGAGGTCTTCTACTTCGGGTTTATAGACAATACTATCGGGGCTTTCGTAGGTAATTGAATAGGTGGTTCCCTGGGTAAAGCCTCCAAAAGAAATATAGTATGTATCCGGTTTTTGTTGACAACTTAACAGAAAAAAAACAAGAACAAAACACAACGGTATCTTTTTCATGATCAGCATTTTATTACATAAATAAAAAAGTAACACGAAGTTAAGAACTTTTTTGGCTAAAAATCAATAATTTTATTAAATAATTAAAACGGATATAAACAGCCATGGTTATGAAAAAATTTCTCCCGTTAGTTTTCGCTGTGATGATCTTATTCAGCGAAGGCAAGGCACATCCCTGGAAACCGGATCATTATGTAGTCATTGATACAGATTGCGGGCTGGATGATTTCAGAACCCTCCGGATGATGCTTGAGTCGGATAATATCCGTATCCTGGCTATAACCACTTCTCATGGGGTATTACGTGCTGATGAAGGTTATGATAAAGTAAAAGACCTCTTACAAACCACATTCCACAAGGGGATCATGGTAGGCCTAAACCAGGGAGGCAACTGGAAGGACTCCGGGTGTGAAGCAGCCAGAAAGTTCTGGTGGGGTCAGCATGAAGCTCCTCAAACAAAAGAACAAAAAGATTATACCGAGGTGTTAAACAGGGTTTTTCAACATCATCAGGGGAAAATAACTTTTATCAACCTGGGCAGCTTAACTACTGTGGTTAACTATTTTTCAGAATATCCCGAACAACAATCAAAGATCAAAGAGGTATTATGGACTTCGAATTATAACCATCCAGCCCGGGATTTCAACCATATGCTGGATCCCGAAGCCTACTCTTCATTACAGAGGCTGGAGCTCCCCGTAACCATTTTACACCAGGAAATCCTGGACACTTACCCCGGGGAGTGGCTGGAACAACTCAAAAATACAGAGACCAGGTCTAGCCGTCATATTCTAAGCAGCCTGGAGATTCCCGGCTCATCTTTCGCCCGCAACCTGTATGATGAAATAACCTTTTTATATCTCCTGCGGCCAGACCTCTTCAGTCAAGAAATACAGGATAATATTCTGCATTTGGAACTTAACTCGCCGGCAGAGTCATTAAAGCCTGTAATGGATTCTATTTTCTCCGGAACAAAAGTTAATACCCAGGCATTCCTTGACTTTCCTACAGCCCCGGGAGACTATCTTGAAGATATTCAACAGATTATGCCGGAAACCATCCGGCAATGGGGGGAAGATGAATGGGCAACGTGCGTTTTAACCTGTGAGATTCACCGGCATGTAGGAGTATATACCCTCATCGGGGCAAAAATGGGAGTTCGGGCACGGGAGTATTTTGGTGCCGGCATGGATGAACTGCATATTGTTTCCCATGCAGGGCTTGAGCCACCATTCAGTTGCCTGAATGACGGATTGCAGGTAAGCACGGGAGCCACGCTTGGACATGGGTTGATTTCGGTAAAAGAAGAAACTAAAGATCCCCGGGCCGAATTCTGTTACCTGGGACAGAAAATCACCATCACCTTAAAAGAGGAATACAAAACAGAGGTCGCTTCGAAAATAAAAGAATTAAGCTATATCTATGGTTTAGACAGTAACATATATTGGGACAGGGTACGTGATCTTGCACTCAGCATCTGGAGAGAGTGGGACCGGCATAAAATTTTTCAAATAGAAAAATAAACCCGGAAGGATAAACTACCGGGTTCGTTTTTTGGGGCTGAGGAAATGATTATCCTCCAAAATCGTCAAAGTCAACCATTTCGTCAGGGACACCCAGGTTATAGAGCATATCCTGAACAGCATCATTCATTACCGGGGGTCCGCATAAGTAATACTCGATTTCTTCTGGTTCTTCGTGTTTACTCAGGTACTCATCGTGCACGACCTGATGGATAAACCCGGTTAAACCGTTCCAGTTATCTTCTTCCTTAGGTTCCGAGAGGGCCAGGTGGAAGGAGAAATTGGGGAATTTTTTCTCGATGGCTTCAAATTCATCCTGGTAGAAAACTTCACGTAACGACCGGGCACCATACCAGTACGACACTTTCCGATCGGTTTTGAGGGTATGGAAAAGGTGGAAAATATGGGAGCGTAATGGAGCCATTCCTGCACCACCACCAATATAAACCATTTCACGATCGGTATCTTTAATAAAGAATTCTCCGTATGGACCGGAAAGAGCAACCTTATCCCCGGGTTTTCTGGAAAAGATATACGAAGAACAAATCCCCGGATTAACCTTTTTAAAAGCTCCTTTTGAACGGTCCCATGGGGGGGTGGCAATACGAATATTCAATTTTACAATATTTCCTTCGGCCGGGTGGTTAGCCATAGAGTATGCCCTGAAAGTTTCTTCAGGATTTTTCATTTTTAAATCCCACATATTAAACTGATCCCATTCGTCGCGGAAACGTTCTTCCACCTCCATATCCTTGAAATCCACCTCGATTTTAGGCACATCGATCTGAACATATCCGCCAGGTCTAAAGTCAAGGATCTCTCCTTCGGGCAGCTTAACCACAAACTCCTTGATGAATGTAGCAACATTTTTATTGGATACCACCTCACATTCCCATTTCTTAATCCCCATGACCTCTTCAGGAACCTTGATCTTCATATCATTCCTGATTTTTACCTGGCAACCCAAGCGCCAGTAGTTCTGTTGTTCTTTACGGGTAAAAAATCCGGTTTCGGTAGGGAGAATGCTTCCTCCCCCCTCCAGTACCTGACATTTACACATTCCACAAGTTCCTCCACCACCACATGCCGAGGGTAAATAAACATCGTTATTCGACAGGGTAGTTAATATGGTGTTTCCCGGATCGACCTCAATCTCATTCTCGTCGTTTATGGTTAATTTCACTTTTCCCTGTGGAGTAAGCTTTTTCCTTGCAAATAAAAGGACCAGTACCAGAACAAGAATTATGGTTAAAAATACTGCTATACTAAGTAATATAACCGTTGTTTGTGATGTTAGTAATACCATTCTACATATTTTTTTATCAGCCGTTGTTCCTAAAAACAAGAATTTCCGGCATTTATAGTCAATAATTGATCTTAACGAAAATTACACATTTTTATAATTTAATCCCCATAAAACCCATAAAGGCAATTCCCATTAATCCGGTAATAATAAAAGTAATGCCAAGGCCTTTAAGAGGAGCAGGAACATTTGAGTACCTGATTTTCTCGCGGATAGCAGCAATTCCAACAATTGCAAGGAACCAGCCCACTCCGGACCCCAGCCCGAATGCTGTGGCTTCGGCAATATTGTTATAATCACGCTCCTGCATAAATAATGATCCTCCAAGGATTGCACAGTTTACCGCAATTAATGGTAAAAAGATCCCCAGGGAATTATATAAAGTGGGGGAAAATTTCTCGATAATCATTTCCACCAACTGAACCATGGAAGCAATCACGGCAATAAAGATGATAAAACTTAAAAAGCTTAAATCAACATCAGCAAACCGGGGACTTAACCAGGTAAGCGCTCCCTCCTTTAACAAATAGTTATGGATTAAATAATCAATAGGAACAGTAAATCCTAACACAAAAATTACGGCAATGCCTAATCCTGTTGATGTTTTTACCGTTTTAGATACCGCCAGATAGGAACACATACCCAGAAAGTATGCGAATATCATGTTATCGATAAATACTGACCTGACAAATATGTTCACTAGATTTTCCATGTTTGTTATCTTATTTCAAGTTCTTAATTCGATTCGATCAATTTCCGGTTTTTGGACCGTTGTACCCAGATGATGATTCCTACAACAATGAGAGCCATGGGAGGCATGATCATAAATCCATTATTTTCATATCCAACGTTATAAAATCCCTGAGGAATGACCTGGTAATCCAGAATGGTACCTGACCCCAGAAACTCTCTAAAAAAGGCTACAATAATAAGGATCACACCATAACCGGCTGCATTTCCTATCCCATCCAAAAACGAGGGCCAGGGTTTATTGGATAATGCAAATGCTTCCAGGCGGCCCATGATGATACAGTTGGTAATGATCAGCCCCACAAAAACGGAAAGTTGTTTACTAATTTCAAATAAAAAGGCTTTCAGCACCTGGTCGACCAGGATAACCAATGAAGCAATAACCACCAGTTGAACAATAATTCTTATACGTGGAGGGATAGACTTCCTCAACAACGAAACCACAACATTGGAAACAGCCATAACAAAAACAACCGAAAGAGCCATAACAATGGATGGTTTCAGTTTTGCGGTAATTGCAAGTGCCGAGCAAATTCCCAGTACCTGAACGGTAATCGGATTACTGTCGTTTAATGGTTCACGTAGTAATTTTAAATTCTTGGCTGAAAATAAAGGTTCTCTTTCTTTATTCATTATGATTGATTTTTAATATTTTCAAAATAAGGGATATAACTTTTTAAACAATCGTTCAGCATGGCATCCACCCCTTCGCTGGTGATTGTCCCTCCCGATATTCCATCTACCTCATAAGCAGATTGCGGATTAGCGGTTCCTCCTTTTTTAACACTTACCGATACAAATTCACCCTGATCATTAAAGATCTCTTTTCCGATAAACTGATTCTGGAAGTCCTTGGTAGCAATTTCTGCTCCTAACCCAGGGGTTTCGCCCTGGTGACTAAAATTTGCTCCATAGATGGTTGACAGGTTATCTTCCAGCGAGATATAACCCCATACAGGGCCCCACAATCCTTTGCCATAAACCGGAAGGATATATTGTTTCTCGTCATGATCATTCATACTAATAAATACGGGCAGGTTCCTTTCTTCCAGCGGTTTGGCCATCTCTTTTTTCAACTCTACTTCAAAGGCATCGACTCCCTCTTTTATTTGTCCTGTATGATCTACAACATAACTTTCAACAATAAATTTATCGTAAAGCTCAACGGCATTTTCTGCTGTACTTTCAATATTTATGGAGGTAAGAATATTCTCTTTTTTATTAATTTCTACATTTTTCTTCTGAAAGGGCTGAAGTGTCATTGCAGCAATTGAAAGAAGGGCAGCGACAACAACAACCATAATGGTAGAAAAAACAAAAATATAGGTGTTACTGAATGACTTCATAGTTTATCTGATGTTTTATTTTGCACTTACTTTAGCTCGTTTCATTCTTTTTTTAATGTTGGCTTCGATTACATAATGGTCAATGAGTGGAGCAAAAACATTCATTAGCAATATGGCCAGCATTACTCCTTCTGGATAGGCAGGGTTAACCACCCGAATAAGAATAGCCAGGAATCCAATGAGAAATCCATAGATTATTTTCCCCCGGGGAGTTTGTGCTGCCGAAACCGGGTCGGTAGCCATAAATACAGCACCAAAAGCAAAACCTCCAAGGAATAAATGTTCCCATGCAGGGATTTCCATAAACGGATTAACGGCAAATACATTAAGCAATAGTCCCATGACCAATCCTCCAATAAAAGTGGAAAACATAATTCTTGCACTGCCAATACCGGTAAAAAGTAAAATGGCTGCACCGATAAAAACAGCAAGGGTTGAAGTTTCTCCAATGGATCCGGGAATCGTTCCAAAAAACATCTCGGCAACACTGGGTAAGTTTTCAATATTTCCGGCAGCGGCTTCAGCCAGGGGAGTTGCTCCGCTATAGGAATCAACAATACCTCCGCCTGCCATCATTCCGTGGGTCCATACAGTATTTCCCGACATAAAGGAGGGGTAGGCGAAGAATAAAAATGCCCTGGCCGTAAGAGCAGGGTTTAAAATATTCATCCCGGTACCACCAAACACCTCTTTTCCAATAACTACAGCAAAAGCAGTGGCAACAGCAACCATCCATAGGGGAACATCCACGGGAAGTACCAGGGGAATTAACATTCCCGAAACCAGGAATCCTTCATTGACCTCATGTCCCCGGATCTGTGCAAAGGCAAATTCTATCGCCAGTCCGGTAACATAAGAAACAACAATAATTGGAAATACGGCTTTAAAACCGATCCAAAAAAGCTCGGGAATTGTTCCTCCCTCCTGTCCGGTGGCATTAAAATGCTGCAATCCAATATTCCACATCCCAAAAAGAAGTGACGGAACCAATGCAAGCACCACCATAATCATGGTACGTTTCATATCATTGGCATCCCTGATGTGTGCCCCTTTGCTGGTAACGGTATTCGGAACAAACAAAAAAGTTTCAAAGGCCTCGAATGTGGATTGTAATTTCTCAAATTTCCCTCCTTTTTCAAATTGAGGTTTAATTTTGTCAATATATTTTCTTAATGAACTCACTATTGAAATTTTTTTGGTTAAAAATTATTTTGATCCCTTTTTTCAAGTTAAAATGATTAACTCATTTCTTTACGCATCAAATCAAGTCCTTTACGAACAATAGATTGCACTTCGGTTTTTGAAGTACATACATATTCGCACAAGGCAAAATCTTCTTCATCCACCTCATAGATCCCCAGTTTTTCCATCAAATCAATATCTTCAATCAGAATGGCTTTGATTAGCTGAACCGGGTAAATGTCCATCGGAAACACTTTCTCATACTCCCCGGTCATCACATAAGCTCTGGGCCCACCATGCATATTGGTATCTACTTTAAATTTTCGTCCCGGAATAAGCCAGGATAAAACTGCCCGGGAAGCACTTAATTTATTAAATCCCGGTTTTGCCCATCCAAACATTTCATAGTAATCCCCTTCAGGAATTACAGTAATCATATTATCATAATACCCTACATATCCTTCGCTCAGGATTTTTGAACCGGTTAGTACATTTCCGCTGATATAACGCAGCGGGTTCTCTTTTTTTACATTATTCTCCACCAGGTTCGATATACAAGCTCCATTAATTATTTTAAAATACTGAGGATGAGCAACCTCCGAACCTGCCAGGGCAACTATTTTGGTGGCGTCATAAATTCCTTTACTAAATAACCGGCCCATCATAATAATCTCCTGGGGGTATGTATACCATACTACCTCACCCTTATTTATCGGGTCAATTTTATTGATCTGAACGCCAACATTCCCTGCTGGATGAGGCCCGGTAAAATAGTTAAATTCAACTCCCTTTACCCGGGTAAAAGTTCCTGCCGCAGGATAATCGGAGTTCAAATTCAGATGAATCTTCCCATCCGTTAGTTGAGACAAAACATCAATCCCTTTCTGAAATTCTTCCCCATATTCCTTAACGATATAATCCATATCGGGAGCTAATGGAGCAGTATCAAATGCAGAAATAAAAATTGCTTTGGGTATATCAGCTCCCCGGGCAATTACTGAGTAAGGTCTCTGACGGATAGCTGGCCATAGCCCTGATTGTTGTAGTACAGCAATAATTTTTTCTCTTCCCAGGCTTTTAGGATCACCTACCTCAAATTTTTCATACTCAATCTGCGAATCTACTTTCACTACAACCTCCAGGATCATCCTGCGTTCTCCACGTTTTATCTCAACAACTTCGCCACTAACAGGGGAAGTAAACTGTACTTCGGGTTGAAATTTATCGTAAAACAAAGGAGTTCCAGCTTTCACCCGATCCCCGGTCTTGACCAGGAGCTTGGGTCGGATACCCTGAAAATCAGGAGGTTTTACGGCATACATTTCTGCCTGTTCTGCTTTTTTTAATATCTTCTCTGCCGTTCCAACAAGTTTAATCGTTAAACCTTTTTTGATTTTTATAACTTTCGACATGTTAATTGTTATGTTATAATTTATTTGATCTGTTAAACAAATTTAATAAAAATATAAATGCTCTCTTTACCCATAATAACTATTTAAAATACCATTTGTTTAATCAAGGTGTTATTTTTTTAACACCTCCCGGAGCATAACTTCATTTTGGCATAAAAATCAGAACACTCGTATGGAATGGTATGTATAAAATTATCCACAACGATAGATATATTCTTATATCTGTTTTTAAAAAGATCCCTTCAAGAGCATTTTTATTGACTCAGCCATTTTGACTAATCTTTTTTAATAACTCGAGATTTTTTATATCAATCTTTCCCTTATCGTCTAAAATAATTCCTTCCTTTCGTAATTCCTTCAAGGTACGAACCACACTCATGGTTGACATTCCGGTAAATTCAGCCAGGTCTTTACGGGAAAGGATCATTTCAAACTGGGCTGATCCAAAAATATTTTCCGACAAATAGATTAAAGCATCGGCAACACGACCATTCATTTGTTTCTGGGTCAGACTGGCCATCTTATCATAAAATTGTAAAGCCTCAGTATTGAGGGATGAAATTACCGTTTTGGCAAAATTATTATTCTTATAGATTAATTGTTCAATCACCTGCCGGTCAATCGAACATATTACCGTATCAGATAATGCAGAAACAGAAAAACGGGCAATATTATCGGAATGAAATAATGTGGTTAAACCGATTAATCTGCCTTCGGGAATGATATCCAAAATAAGATTACTATCCATTGCTGTCTCCTTATAAACTTTCGCAATGCCCTGCTTTATATACATGACATGCGTGACAAAAGAGCCTTGTTTAGCAATAATTTCTCCTTTCTTAAAACGAATCTGAACCTTATTTTCATTGGTCAAACGCAACTCATCTTCGCTTAACTGCCTGAAACAAAGAGACTTTTTCTCACACTCCACACACTTTGTTACCGGTAAAGATTTCATAGACCATTTAAAAATAGTGAAAAAAGTAACTCATTTTCGCGTGCAAATATATATCTATTTTTTTATAGATTTATATCTACACATGAATAGATTTATATAATTTTTATATCTATCAAATTTATACTAAAATTATTTTCTACAAAACATTAATTATGGATAATTATTAGGAATTTGTATTGTACTTTTACAACCTGCAAATATCTAAATATATACAACAATATATATTACATACTATGAAGATTAAAAATTTCATTGCACTTTTTCTCATTCTTCTGGTGGTGTGGATCTTAGCCAACAACACCTTAAACCTGGAAATTATCAGCATTGGCCTGGTGCTTTCCCTCGTCCTTTCGCTGCTGTTTGGTTTAAATTTAAGCCTGTTTAATGAGTTAAAATTTACTCCTGCAGCCCTGGGATACACCGGAATCTACCTGGTTGTATTTTTTATGGAGTTGATCAAATCAAACCTGGATGTTGCCCGCAGGGTACTCACCCCTTCCCTGCCCATTAATCCTGGTATTGTTAAAACCAAAACCATTTTAAAATCCAAAATGGGACGAATGATCCTGGCCAATTCAATCACGCTTACCCCGGGGACATTATCGGTTGACATTCAGGGCGACACGCTGTACATTCACTGGATTGATGTATGTTGCGATGATATTGACAAGGCTACCCAGGCCATTGTAAAGAAATTTGAAAAACATTTAGTTAAAATTTATGGTTAATAAAATTCTACTCTCAGCAGCAATCATCATGTTGTTAGCCATTTTGCTAACGCTCTATCGTTTTATGAAAGGCCCTGCCGCTGCCGACCGGTTGGTTGCCTTTGACGTAATGACTGTTAGTTCTCTGGCCCTGATTGCACTCATAGCAAATCTTTCATCCCGGGTAATTTATCTCGATGTAGCCATTGTTTACGGGCTTCTTAGTTTTCTGGGAGTAATTATTGTTTCACGCTATCTGGAAAGGGGATTGTAATGATGGATAATATTTTAGAAACAGCAGGTGCAATTTTAGTGTTATTGGGTTCCATTTTTCTTTTTTTGGGTGCATTAGGGCTGATCCGAATGCCCGATGTATATAATCGAATCCAGGCAGGGACCAAAGCATCAACCCTGGGGACTTTTTTATCTTTAATTGGATTATTGCTCATTACTCCTCAATGGTGGGGTAAATTAATTTTATTAATAATCTTTATTTTAATTACCAATCCTGTTTCTTCTCATGTATTAGCCAGAGCTGCCCATTTTATTGGTGTTCCATTGGCTGATAAAACAGTGACTGATAAATATAAGCAGGAAGAAAAAACGTATTCGATTCAGGACGAAATAAAAAACGAGACGCATGATTAATCTTTTAATAGCAATTATCATCGGAATTTTAATATTGCTTATGGCTATTCTTGCCATACACAATAAAAACCTTATCGTCAGTATTATCGCCGCAGGAGCCGTCAGCTTATTTGCATCCATTCTCTATTTACTCCTTGCTGCACCCGATGTTGCAATGACCGAAGCCGCTATAGGAAGCGGTCTGTCTACAATTATATTTTTTTATGTACTCAATAAAATAAAAAAACAAAATGGTTAAAAATGCTTTCATCTTTGTTTTGCTCATCGGTTTTGTATTTCTATTCATTAATCTTTTTGCTGATTTTAACGGAAACACAGAACTTAATGAGCTGGCCGGTCATTATGCAGGTACGGGGCATGAGGAAGTTGGCGCAGCCAACCTTGTAACAGCTGTAATTGTCACTTATCGTGGATTAGATACATTGGGAGAGGTCACCATTTTATTCCTGTCGGCGGCCATTGTCAGTTTTTTACTAAAAATTGAGACATCCACAACGGATCACAGGAAACTAAGAGCAACCAGCGAAATCCTGGAGACTGCATCAAAAATCCTGGTTCCCGTAATTTTCATTTTCGGGATTTATGTCTTCATCAACGGGCACCTTACACCCGGCGGAGGATTCCAGGGAGGGGCTATCATCGCCTCGGGACTTGTACTCATACTTCTTGCAAAACCTTTAAGAACAGTTAGCCATAAGCTTATTTCGGTGGTTGAATCCATCTCGGGCTTAAGTTTTGTTTTATTAGGTGTTGCAGGGATTCTTTTGGGCACAGGATTTTTAGATAATAAAGTTCTACCTCTCGGTGAGTTTGGAACGCTTTTCAGCGCAGGTCTAATCCCCATCATTTACATTTTTGTGGGATTAAAAGTTGGCGCCGAGTTATCATCAATTATAGCTAATTTACAGGAAAATCAGAACGAAGCATAATGGAAAACCTAAGTTTAGAAGTTATCACTTTAATTACAGGAGTAGCCCTTTTACTCCTTGGTATCTGGGGCTTACTTACCCAAAAAAACCTGATAAAAATGGTGATTGGGTTTGCTTTATTTGATACCGGGATTCATATTATTATGGTAAGTATCGGCTACGTAAAAAATCGTACTGCACCAATTCTCGACCAGGCAGTAAAAGTAAATGAGGCAGCAGAAAAAGTTGTTGACCCGGTGCCGCAGGCACTCGTTCTAACAGCTATTGTTATCGGACTGGGAATCACTGCTTTAATGCTTGTTTATGTTTTAAAAATGTATCAAAAAAAGAAATCTTTAGAAATCAATAATTATAACGATTTAAAATGGTAGGACCTTTATATATTATTGCTACTGCATTAGGAACAGCATTTTCGTTGGGATTCTTTAAAAGGACCAACCGGAATATCCCTTTTGCTTTTATGTTTTTTGCCCTGGCTTTCATGACATTCATCTCGGGCCAGTGGCTTTATGCCTTTTTAACCAATCAATATGAAACACTGCAACTATTTACAGCCGGTTTTCAACCCCCGTTTTCCATTAGTCTGCAAATGGGGCTGCACGAAGCAGTTTTTTTAAGCATGATAAATATTACTGGCTTATTATCAGCAGTTTATTTGTACCAACAGTTCCGGAATAAGGGAGTGCAAATGATGATGGTATTTATCCTGTTGTTTATGGGATTAAACGTAATCATCATGACCCGCGACATCTTTAATCTTTTTGTTTTTCTCGAAATTGCCAGTATTGCAACAGCCGGATTAATTATCCTGGAGAAAAAAAACGATGCAACAGTGGCTGGTTTTAAATATATTATTGCCACCGGGATTATAAGCGGAATTTTACTTATTGGAATTATTGCCCTGTATTATTTTTCAGGTTCTCTGTTTATTGATAATATCATCACTACCCAACTCTTTTATATGAAAGGAGGCATCGTTGCCCTGTTTTTAATTATTATTGCCCTTCTTCTTGAGTTAAAACCATTCCCCGCAAACGGCTGGGCTTTGGATGTTTATCAGGCGGCACATCCGGGAGTTTCTGCCCTAATATCTGCCGCTGGTGCCTCCGCTTCCTTATATGTGCTTTTTAAATTAATGCCCATAGCTGGGGGTATTTTTAATACAGTAATAGCAGGCATTGGAATAGTCACCTTTGTTTTTTCAAACCTGCTGGGAATAAAACAAAAAAATCCCAACCGGTTGTTGGGTTATTCATCTATTGCTCAAATTGGCCTGATGGTTGCAATCATTGGGTTACAGGAATTTTTAGGCAATCAGTTTATGTACATCCTGATAACCATCTTAATCACCCATTTTTTAGCAAAAGCCGGATTATTCTGGATTAGCGGGATCGTGAAAAAAGACAAAATCAAGAATTGGAGCTCCCTTCGTAGCAACAACGTTCTATTGGTCCTGTTTACCGTGTTTATTTTAGCTTTAGCAGGGATGCCTCCCTTTCCTGGATTTTTCGGAAAATGGGAACTTATCATTAGTTTATCGCAAAGCGGCCATTTCTACTTTATAGCAGCCATCCTCCTGGGATCATTTTTTGAAATTGTTTACCTATTTAAATGGCTCGGTTATACCCTGAAAAATGATATTCATGATGATGTTAAACAAAAAATAAGCTGGAACAAGTTTTTAAGCCCTTTTCTTTTTGGAATCGCTTTATTCGGTGGTGCTTTTTATGCATCACAAATGAACGAATATGCGAAAGTTATCAATTTTATTCCACTTGCTTTTGCCCTGGCTTTTCTGTTTATCGATTTTCTGCCTGTTTACATTAAAAATACGTTAGCTATTTTAGGTTTAGGCTTTTATTATTACACCATTCATCCTGACCTGGAATCCTACCGGTTAATCTTCGGGTCGATATTTTTAGCGGGAGGAATGCTAACCCTGGTAGCCGGCTACGCATACCAGGGGAAGAGAAAAGGATTTTATCCGGTGGCTTTAATGATGTTTGCCGGATTAACCGGACTGATTGAAGCAAAATCATTGCTGGAGTTCTTTTTTGCATGGGAGATCATGACTCTTGGTTCTTACTTTTTAATTATTCGTGGTAAAAATTCACGTCCCCATGCATTCAGCTACATGCTTTTTTCTATGGGCGGCGCTTATGCTATCTTGGCAGCGTTCGGGCTGGCTTCCATAGGACAAACATCGCTCAACCTGGAAATACTTTCCAGTTTAAGCTATTACCCCTCATTAATTTTTGTATTATTAGCTATCGGCTTTATGACGAAAACCGCATCGGTAGGTCTTCATATTTGGTTACCCGGAGCTCATGCCGAAGCCGAAACCGATGTTTCACCAATGGTTTCTGCTATTTTACTTAAAGGAGGACTGTTTGGGATGATCATGATGATGGTATTCATGGGCGACCAAACCATTGGCAATCTCAGTGTTTCCTATATTTTAGGTTGGATTGGTGCTGTTTCGGCACTTATAGGAAATTTGATGGCTGCATTGCAAGAAGATGCCAAACGATTACTGGCTTATTCAAGTATTGGGGTAATGGGATACGCATTATTTGGCTTAGCTTTAATGTCGCATCTGGGGTGGCTGGGAGCTATTTCTATTGCAGTAATGCACTTTATGTTTAAAGCCATGCTATTCCTTGCCATTGGAGGTGTGGTATGGAGAGTGAAAACCAAATATATGTATCGCATGGGTGGTTTAATTAAGAAAATGCCTTTCAGTTTTATTTCGGTTCTAATCGGGATTATTGTCCTGGCAGGAATACCCCCTTTAACCGGGTTTGGCGGCAAATGGCTCTTCTTTAATGCCATCATGGAAAAACAATGGTACCTGCAGGGTGCTTTAGTTTCCTTTGCCGGGATCATTGCCTTTTTGTATTGTTTTAGATTAATTGCAGTAATCTTTTTAGGGCAACTAAAAGACGAATTGCGGGAGGTTAAAGAAGCTCCTTTCTGGATCCTGTTGCCTCAGTATTTAATTATCGCTGTGCTCATGGCATTCTCGATATTTCCAAATTCGTTACTAAAACCCATTGGCGAATTTTTAACGCCAATTTTTCCGGCAGGGGCATTACAATGGGATGGACAGATGGCAACCAGCTTATATGGATACTGGAATGGTAAACTCGTTATGTTTGTTGTTGTGGCGATCTTTGCTGTGGTATTAGGATGGCTCATTTTCTGGAGCCGCAAGGTGAAAAAAGTGGGACAGTTTAATATCGTTTACGCTGCCGAACGTCCCGAAAGACCTGAAACGACTCACTATGGTTATAATTTCTTTGCACATTATAAAAAGGCCATCGGCATACTGGCCGAACCATTAATTACTAATTTCTGGGAAAGTGTTGCTGAAATTACCCAGGCTGTTGCCGACAAAATTCGAAGAATTTTTAATGGCAACGGACAAACCTATTTATTACACATCGTAGCTTATATTTTAATTGTTTACTTACTGACATTCGGAGGTTTTTAAATGGAGTCAATAGGATTAAAAATAGTATTTGCATTATTGAGCATTTTCATAGCCCTTAATTACGGGTTATTCATTCAGGCAGCGGTTTATAAAATTGGTGCACGGGTTGGAGGAAGATATGGAATCCGATGGTTTCAGCCCTGGATTGATATTATGAAAAATTATGCCAAAAGAACCCGTATTTCTCATGGAATTATGTTTTATATTGCTCCGGTATTCAGGCTTACCGGTGGAATTGGGCTGTTAATGTTTGTTCCGTTAATTTATGGTTCGGAGATGTTCAGTAATTTTTCATTTACCGGCGATTTACTGATCATTTTATACTTCCAGTTCTTTGGAATTTTAGGGATGGCCCTGGGTGCGGCCGAAGGGGGACACCCTTATTCTTTTATGGGCGTTGCCCGGGGATTAGCCCAGGTTACTTCCATTGAATTACCCCTTACCTTAGGAATAATTGCCATTGCAGTTCAATACCAAACCCTGAATGTTTCGGATATAATGGCAGCGCAACAGGGAAGCGTTTTAAACTGGACCATTTTTACCAATCCCTTTGCAGCAGCTGCTATGTTACTGGCATTTTTAGGGTCCATGGGCAGGTCTCCTTTTGATGTTGTGCTGGCTCCACAGGAAATTCCTATCGGGCCACCCACAGAATTTCATTCCAGCTTATTAGGGGTATTGCAATTAAACAGGGCAATATTTCCGGTTGCAAAAGTTGTTCTTTTTATGAATTTACTTTTTGGAGGTGCAACCAACTGGGGTGAGCTAATTGTTAAAACATTCCTGATCTATATGTGGTCGGTTTTTGTGGGAATAGCATTTCCACGTTTCAGAGTTGACCAGTCTATTCGCTGGTTTTTAACCATCCCCCTTCTTTTAGGAGTAATCGCGGTTTTATTAATGAAGTTTTAATGTAATGATATGAGCAAAAAGGATTTAGAAAAACGAACTGTAATATCGCCCGAGGGCAATCCGATTGAGATTGACCCGATGAACGATTATTTCTGCCAGGATACACCCCAAGCGTCAAAACCATTGAATGGTATTGTGGAAAGATTTGCCAACTGGGTACGTAGCGAGTCATTATGGGTATTAGGGTTTGGAACCGGTTGTGGGGCCATTGAAATGCGTCCGCTCATGACTCCACGATTTGATGCTTACCGCTTTGGAATTCAGTGGCGACCAACACCGCGGCAGGCATCGGTATTTGTTATCTCAGGCTACCTATCGGTAAAAACACTGAAAAGAGTGATCCGAAGTTACGAACAAATGCAGAATCCCAAATTTGTGATGGGCCTTGGAAGTTGTACCATAAATGGAGGAATGTACTGGGATAGTTACAATACCATTAACCGGTTAGACCATTACCTGCCGGTTGATGTTTATGTTACGGGATGTATGCCCCGCCCGGAGTCTCTGTTGGCAGGATTTGAAAAACTGAAAAAACTGATTAAGGAGGGAAAAGGAGAAGGAGCCAATAAGTATGCAGAAAACTTCGAGTGGTATAAAGCCAATCAGAAAAAAATTGTAAAAGACTGGGATATGCCGGATTATAATTGGTAATTATCGTATTGATTATTGATAAATTAAGTATATGGAAGAGATTCTTAAAAAAATAGAGCAACAGTTTAAAATAACCCACATAGAACAAAAGAGAAAGAATCTTGCCTTCTTTTTTGTTCAAAAAGAGACAGCAATACCGGTTATTGTTCATTTACGTGATTTTGAAGGATTTAAGCACCTGGTATTGCTTACGGCGGTAGATTGGATTGAAGACAAGAAATTTCAGCTGACCTATTTATTAAATCATCCGGAAAAAAAAGCCGACATTGGCGTCAAGGTACTGATTGACAGGAAAAATCCGGAAATGGAAAGCATTCATCATCTATGGAAACAAGCTAAAACATATCAGCGTGAACTGAGGGAGATGTTTGGAATAAACTTCCCGGGCAGTCCAAAAGTTGATGAACCGTTTATTCTTGAAGGATGGACAGATATTCCACCCTACCGGCGAGATTTTGATACCAAAAAATATTCAGAAGAAACTTATTTCCCTCGTCCGGGACGTTCATCCAACGATCCGGTAACGTACATGAAACAAAAATTGTATCCCGATGAGTAAAAAGTTATTTACATATAATCAGGACAGGAGTTTATTTCCGCCCCGCAACGAAGACGGGCGTATCGATGTGGATTTATCGTCGCATAAATTTTTAAAAATCTGGCATGGTCCACAACATCCCGGTATTACCGGAAACATGTCGCTCGAACTTACCGTACAGGGCGATGAGGTGATGGATTGTGAAACACATGTTGGCTATCTCCATAGAGGATTCGAAAAATTAATGGAACGCAGAAAATATATTCAATGTTTTCCTTTGGTTTGCCGGATTGCAGTTCCCGAGCCCGATTTTAACGAATACTGCTTTGCAGCCGGTGTCGAAGAGCTGTCGGGGATAAAAATCCCTGAAACGGCAGAATGGATTCGGACATTGGTTCTTGAAATGGCCCGTTTGCAAAGCTACCTGATGTGGATCGGCGGACAGGCAGGTGCTTTCGGACAGGGAATCATTGGGCAGTGGGCCAACTATTGCCGCGACCTGGTTCTCGACCGCTTTGAAGAACTTACCGGCGGCAGGATATATCATATGTTTATCATCCCGGGAGGTGTTCGTGGATTATTGCCTGATGGATTCGGGAAGCGAATGGAAGAAACATTGCAAACCATCGAAAAATATATGAAAGACATCAAAAAGGTGATGTTCGACAATGCTGTATTTAAAAAACGTTCGGTTGGAATGGGGATCATTGAAAAAGAGTGGATCAACAAATATGGGATTACCGGACCTAATGCCCGGGCAGCAGGTGTTATTTTGGATGTCAGAAAAAACTACCCATACCTCAAATACCATGAGTTGGATTTTGAGCCGGTATCCGATAACTTTTCTGATATTTACAATCGTGCAAACCTGCGTAGAAGAGATATATTGCTGAGTATCGACCTGATTCGCCAGATTTTAGCCAGAATGGCTAATAAGGGTGATATCCGGGCAATGACCCCCAACGTATTGCACTGGAAAGTTCCTGCCGGCGAAACATATATCCGGTCCGAATGTACAAGGGGCGAATTCGGATATTACATAGTTTCCGATGGTACCGAATATCCACGAAGGGTAAATGTGCGCGGCCCCAGCTACACGCATGCCGTAGCTTTGCTCGAAGATATGATTATTAACGAAAATATTGCCGATGTGGCAGGATTAATGGTGTCTTTGCATACCTATCCGCCGGAAATAGAGAGGTGATTTAAGGCTAAGGCTAAGATATAAAATATAAAATTTTGGAATACGATGATTTTAGAAACATGAGTGTTTGGCAGAAATCTGTTGAAATAGTTGTAAAAGCATAGGAGGTGACAAGATCTTATCCGATAGAAGAGAAATTTGGATTAGTTTCTGATATGAGGAGGGCAGCTAATTCAATTTCACATACTATAGCTGAGGGTTATGGCAGGTTTGAAGCAAAAGATAAAACAAGATTCTATAAGATATCCAGAGGAATTTGTTTTGAATTAATGAGTCAGTGTTTTGTTTCGGAAAGATTAGGATATTTAGATAATAAGGATTCAAATGATATTGTAGCAAAAACTAAGGAAGTTATTAAGGAATTGAATTCAATTATTAAAACTTTAGAATCTAAAATATAATCTTAACCTAAGTCTTAGCCTTAGCCTGGATTTAACAAATTTTAAAAATTAGTAGTATCATTTAAGCAACAGAACAATGAAATTAAAAGACATACTTTCTCCATTTACTGCATGGAAACACCTGGTAAACAAACCGGTTACCATTGTAGATCCCATCAGTAGAATAGCAGCAGACCGGTATCGTGGGTTTCATAAAAATGATATGGAAGCATGTATTGGATGTGGTACGTGTGAAGAGATTTGCCAGAATGCTGCGATCGACATGGTTCCGGTAGAAGGGATAGAAACCAAAGACGGAGATAGCGGACTACGTCCCAGGATTGATTATGGAAGATGTTGCTGGTGTGCCTTATGTGTCGATATCTGCACAACCAACTCATTAACCATGTCTAACGAATATCAATGGGTTGATGATGACCCTGAGGTTTTTCGGTTTGTACCGGGAGCTGAACAGAAATCCTGGGATCAGCGCGAAGCAGGTTACAAAAAACCGGAAAACAATTACGAGCTGTACGAAATAAACCGGGTAGAGATGCCTGAGTTAAAACCTGAAAAAAGAAGTGAATCCTTTGTTGAAATTGTTCAGGGATACTCCCACGAACAGGCCTTGCTCGAAGCAGACCGCTGTGTACAGTGTGGCATCTGCGTTGCTACCTGTCCTGCGCATATGGGCATTCCGGAATATATCGAAGCAGTCCGTAACCAGGATTTAGAGGAGGGATTAAAAATATTATATGAAACCAATCCTTTACCTGAAATTTGCGGCCGGATTTGTACCCATAAATGTGAAACCGTTTGCTCTGTGGGTCATCATGGAGACCCGATTTCAATCCGATGGCTCAAGAGATATATTGCCGACCAGAATCCTTCGGAGGATTACCAACGGATACTTAACCAGGGCAATATTGAACCCAACGGAAAAAAAGTAGCTGTTATCGGTTCAGGCCCCTCTGGTTTAAGTGCTGCCTATTATCTTGCGCTGATGGGTTACCAGGTGAAAATTTTTGAAGTATTTCCTCAATCCGGAGGGATGATGCGGTATGGAATTCCTGAATACAGGCTACCTTACGACCAGATCGATAAAGATGTAAATTATATTTTATCGTTAGGTGTTGAAATACAATACAATACAAAAATTGGTGAGGATATATCCCTGGAGGAACTTCATCAAAACTATGATGCAGTATTTGCAGGAACAGGTCTGCACCTGGGCCGTAGTACCCGCATTCCGGGAACTGACCATGAAAATGTTTACCAGGCCATTGACCTGTTAAGAGATCTTACGATGGGCAAAGAAGTCCCCCTTGCTGAAAAAATCGTGGTAATCGGAGGGGGAAATGTGGCGATGGATATTACCCGATCCCTGGCACGATTGCAAAACCAGAAGTATGGAAAAGTTAATATCACCGCCACATCCCTTGAGTCGGAGGATATTATGCCAGCCGACCGGGAAGAAGTGGTTGAAGCCCGGGAAGAAAAAGCAATCGTTGATCCGGGATGGGGACCCACTTCCATCCAAATCGAAAACAATAAAATTAAAGGATTACATGTTCAGAAATGCACCTCTGTTTTCGACGATGATGGACGCTTCAATCCCAGGTTCGATGAATCACAGACAAAATTTTTCGAGGCCGACATGGTGATTGAATCCATTGGCCAGGGAATGGATATCGAATACATCAGCAAAGACATTCGCGAACAGATGGAGTTTGACCCCCGTGGAAGAATCCTTGTGGATGATTATTTCCAGTCGGGAGCCCCATGGTTATTTGTAGGGGGTGACATTATCCAGGGACCTGATGTAATCCACGGAATTGCCAACGGACATAAAGCAGCCCTTGGTATCGACCGGTATTTAATGAATAAATAACTTAAAACCCTTTCGTTATGATAGATCTTTCGACCGAATACATGGGTTTAAAACTAAAAAACCCAATCATTGCAGCCAGTTCGGGCCAAACCGATACCGCAGAAAAAGTCAAAAAACTGGAAGAAAGCGGAGCCGCTGCGGTGGTGCTCAAATCCTTGTTCGAGGAACAAATTCGTATGGAAGTTGACTCCCTGGGCATGAATAATATGTTCAACTCCTATTCTGATAATGAAAATTATATCGCCTTTTATACCAAACAAAATACTGTAAATGAATACTTAAAGCTAATTAAAGATTCGAAAGCCGCGGTAGATATTCCGGTCATTGCCAGCATCAACTGCTATTCTATGGGTGAGTGGGTAGAGTTTGCCCAAAAAATTGAAAAAGCAGGTGCTGATGGCATTGAACTAAATATGTTTATTTTACCCGGAGACACCTCGTTAAAAGGGGAAACGATAGAACAAAAATATTTTGAGATCATTCAGAATGTACAGAAACATACTTCATTACCTATTGCTGTAAAATTAAGTTCCTATTTCTCCGGGATGGGAGAAATTCTGAAACGTATGTCTGAAACACAAATCAGGGGAATGGTTTTGTTTAACCGCTTCTATAATCCTGATGTGGACCTGGACCAGGAAAAAATAAAATCATCTAGGATCTTTAGTCTTCCTGAAGAAAACTCCCTGTGCATCCGATGGATTGGCCTGCTCTCAGGAAAAGTAAATTGCGATATGGCTGCCTCAACGGGAATTCATGACGGCTATGCTGCACTAAAAAATATCCTGGTCGGAGCACGGGCTGTTCAGGTAGCTTCCACACTCTACCAGAATAAGGTTGAGCAGATAGGCAGGATGCTTTCGGAAATGGAAACCTGGATGGGAAAAAAGGGTTATCATTCAATCCGGGAGATAACCGGAAAAGTAAATTACTCAAAACATAATACAGAATTATACGAAAGAGCCCAGTTTATGAAATACTTCTCAAGCTACGAGTAACCAAAAAATAGAAAAAATTAAGCCGGCAAGAAGCCGGCTTTTTTTAAAACTAAACAATCCAAACATATAGATATATTGATTTGTATTAAATATTTTTATACTTTTACTCAAATTAAAAATTACAATTATGCTAGCCAAAGAAATTTTAGCCAAAAAAAAGAAACAGGGCGTTCATAAGGTATATACAATTAACGAAAGGGCTTCAGCCTTTGAAGCGATCTCGCAACTGGATACCTTAAAAATAGGTTCCTTGCTGGTTCTCAACGATCAAAATGAAATTCTGGGGATTGTCTCTGAACGGGACATTCTTTATAAATGCTACAATTCAGGAATTCCTCTAAAAGAAAGAAACATTAAGGATCTAATGACTTCCAAAGAAGATCTTATAATTGGAAAGCTGGAGGATGACACTCACTATTTACGAAATGTCATGACTCAGAAACGAATCCGGCACCTTCCGATCATTGATGAAATGAATCAGCTGGCAGGAATCATATCTACGGGAGATATCATCAAGAATGAACTGGAAGCAACAGCAAGTGAGGCCCGCTTATTGCGCGAACATATTAAAAACCCTTTTGGGATTCATCTATTTGAAAATGAGTAATCCTATCATTTAATTACAGGTCGATTTTACCCGGTTTAATCTTACGGTCCGGATCCTCCACTTCCTGATCAGGATGATCGGCAAAGAACTGGAGTTCTTTAACAAATCTTTCGATGGCTTCATCGGAAAAGCCTTTTTCTTTGGCTGCATCCTCGAGGGTTCCCCAGATCGGTTCGCCACAGGCGATGCATTTAATCCCTTCGTTCATCAGGTATTTTACCGATTGTGGGACAGATTCTATTAGTTCATCGATCGTAATTTCTTTGGTAATTTTCATAGTTACTCCTTTTTTAAATCAACAACCCCGAATGATTAAAAAAGTTCATAGAGATCTCCTATCGAACAGTATATTTATTCTCTTTTGCATGACATGAAGGGCTGACATCAGATTCAGGAAAGTATTTCCCGATGAGTTGAAACAGGTTCATATCATAATCCTTCATCTCTTCACGGGTATTTACCGCATTATGTTTCCCGTCGGGAACAGGAACCTCTGCATTAACATCAAACCAGTTCTGCACCCCTTCGGCCCAATATTCCCAGATGTTTGTAGCAGCATAGGTGTTTTCGTACTTTCCTTCGGCAATGGCATGATCCATCAATTCCTGCAACACCTCATTAAAATCATGATGAACCGGTAAAATTCCTACGGCATGAATTGTATGGGCGAATTCATGGATCAGAATATCTTCGGCATGATATTTATCGATCTGGTAACACAAAAGATTTTCTTCGGCGCAGGAGGTAAGGGGCAACTCTTGTGTTCCACCCAATCCCCGGGCTCTCACATCCCAGTTCAGCGAAGTATCCTCAGCCAGATAGGCATGCTCCGGGATATCTGTCGTTCCTTCATACCTGGCCATAATTGCTACACGGGTATCTGCATTAACCATCTCCTGTAATACCGGATCAGGCAATCCGTTAGTCATAAACAAAATAATTTCATGCGCCTTATATACCGCTTCATCCGGCACCTTATGCGACGAAATAATATGAATCCCGTTGGCATTAACATATTTTTGATAGAAAGGATCGAGGTTTAAAAGCTCAGGTGGCGAACCAACAGAAACTTTCCTGCCCGGGTTATCTTGTGCACATCCTTCCTGCAATGACAAAGGAAGAATACTGCAAAAAGCAATGAGCAAATAAACAATTTTCATAAGATTTCTTTTAAAATTAATTCTATAAAATTACAAAATCTTTCCTATGGATTGAAAACAATAAAGGCTGATAATTCTACAACCGCATCCCGGTAAACAGAGTACAGAACATCAGGATAATTTCTGATAGATCTTTTTTGGGGCAAACCAACTAAGGGTAACAACACGAGCAAGCATAAACAGCATAAAGGCAGCCCACAACCCATGATTTTGGAAGAAATGGTGGAGAATAAAATACGCCGGTAAAAAAATGGCAAAGGCTGAGATCAGCATTGCATTACGCATACTGGCTGATGCGGTTACCCCGATAAATATTCCATCCCAGATAAAAGCCCCGAAAGTAAGTACAGGAATCAGATATACCCAAATCAAATAGGGCTGAACAGACTGAATTACCTCTGCATTATCGGTAAAAATGCTTAATAATAGTCCATCGCCAAAAAAATAGACAAAAGTAAAAATACCAGCCATAAAAAGCCCCCAGAAGAAAAGGAGTTTTGATACTTTGATAAGCCTGGATTTATCTTTTGCCCCAAAATATTTTCCGGCCAGGGCCTCCCCGGCATAAGCAAAACCATCAACTATATAGGCATAGATGGTGAAAAACTGGAGTAACAAGGTATTTACGGCTAACAGGGTATCTCCGTATTTTGCCGACTTGGCGGTAAAAAACGAAAGCGTAAAAACGAGGCTCAGCGTTCTGATAAGGATATCCTTATTTACCCTGAAAAAAATTTTTAATTTTTCGAGTTGAATAATTTCCTGAATGCGGAGATATTTTATCAGTCTTTTTTTATGCTGCAAAACAAACAGGGAAGCCACAATTAACCCGGAATACTGTGCCATGACAGTTCCTAAGGCAACGCCATCCGATTTCATTCCAAAAAAACGGATCAGGGTGACATTAAAGACAATATTTAACAAATTGACCGTAATTGCTATGAACATTGGGATTTTGGCATTCTGCATTCCGATAAACCAGCCGGTAATGGAATAGAGCGCAATGGTTGCCGGGGCAGCCCAGATACGTATATAAAAATATTCACGGGCAAAAAACTCTACCTCCTCGCTCCCACTGATAATGAAAAAACTCAGCCATTCAATCGGTTTTTGCAGAATGAGCAAAGCCATTGCTCCGGCTAATCCTACAAAAAGCGCCCGGTATAACAACTGAAAGCTTTCTTTTAGGTCTCTTCTACCAAACGACTGTGCGGTAAAACCACTGGTACCCATCCGCAGAAAACTAAACCCCCAATAAATAAAATTGAAGATCATGCTCCCTAAAGCAATAGCTCCAATATATACTTTCGATTCCAGATGCCCAACCAACGATAAATCCACAATCCCCAAAAGAGGGATGGTGATATTACTGATAATATTCGGAATAGCAATATTTAAAATTCGGCGGTTCATAGTTATTTTTCGATATGCGAAAATAATTTTTTAAAACCTGGTAAACAATAACAATTTTCTTTTGTTATACAATCAAATCATTTAGAACGATTCTAAATAACAAAATGTATAACTTTTAAAAACTACAAAATTATGGCTTTCGAAAATCCAAAATTATCATATGCTTACGATGCATTGGAACCATACATTGATGCACGAACAATGGAGATCCACCATACGAAACACCATGGCGGATATACCAATAAATTAAACGATGCGATCAAGGGGACCCCCCTTGAGAATCAATCCATTGAAGAAATTTTAAAAAATATCTCCAAACATCCCGTAGGAGTAAGAAATAATGGGGGTGGATATTACAACCACAAACTATTCTGGGACATTATGTCGCCCGATGGTGGTGGTGAGCCCTCTGGTAAATTAATGGATGCCATTAAAAAGGATTTTGGATCGTTTAATCAATTTAAAGAGGAATTTAGCAAGGCAGCAGCCACACGATTTGGTTCTGGATGGGCCTGGTTGATTAACCAGCAAGGGAAATTAGTGATTGCATCCACTCCAAACCAGGATAATCCGTTAATGGATATCAGTGATGTAAAAGGAACTCCAATACTAGGACTGGACGTTTGGGAGCATGCCTATTATCTTAAATATCAAAACAGAAGGCCTGAATATATTGATGCTTTCTGGAATGTTGTGGATTGGAACCAGGTAGAAAAACGTTTTGTTTAGTTGTTCTGCGAAATGCCTTTAGGCATGATTACAAATGTTTAATTGTAAATTAGGTAAAGAAGAGACCGGGATTTTTCCCGGTTTTTTTGTTGTAAGGCCATTGAATATTCGCTAAATTTGTTTAACAAATTATGTTAAACTCTAAAAACTAAACCTTATGGCATTCGAATTACCTAATTTACCTTATGCATACGATGCTCTTGAGCCGGTGATCTCAAAACAAACCCTTGAATTTCATCATGATAAGCACCATGCTGCTTATGTAAACAATTTAAATAACTTAATCAAAGGCACCGAGTTCGAAAATGCTGATATCGTTGATATCATCATGAAGTCGGAAGGAGGGATTTTTAACAATGCAGCACAGACCTGGAATCACACCTTTTATTTTGATCAATTTGGTCAGGACAAAAGCAGTGAGCCCAAAGGACAGCTAAAAGATGCACTTGAAGCAACATATGGCTCGTTTGATGATTTCAAAGAAAAATTCTCAGCTGCTGCCAAAACCTTGTTTGGGTCCGGTTGGGCGTGGCTGGTAAAAAAACCCAATGGCAGCCTGGATATTGTTCAAACAGTCAATGCAGCCAATCCGCTTACCGAAGGATTAATCCCCATCCTGACCTGTGATGTCTGGGAACATGCCTATTATCTCGATTATCAGAATAAACGTCCGGACTACATCGAAAGTTTCTGGAAAATTCTTGACTGGGAGGTGATCTCGGGCCGTTATTAAATCATATTTATAACCATTTTAAATTACCTGATCAGGGAATACATTCCCATTTATGTTCCCGGAAATTTTTATCTTCGGGAACATTTTTATGGTAAAAATTTAATCAAGAGAACATTATGAGCTCAATCAAAGGAACAAAAACAGAACAAAACCTGTTAAAATCATTTGCCGGAGAGTCGCAGGCAAAAAATCGTTACGAATTTTTTGCCAAGGTTGCCAAAAAAGAAGGATACGAACAAATCGCCGATTTTTTTCTGGAAACAGCTGCTCAGGAACAACAACATGCGAAAACCTTTTTCAAGTTTCTCGAAGGAGGGATGGTTGAAATCACGGCATCTTACCCTGCCGGTGTTATCGGGACTACCCCTGAAAATTTAAAAGCTGCAGCAGAAGGTGAAAATGAAGAGTGGGCCGAACTCTATCCTGAATTTGCTAAAATAGCCGAAGAGGAAGGATTTAAAAAAATTGCCACAACCTACAAACTTATCGCAAAGGTTGAAGCCGAACATGAAAGACGCTACCGAAAATTACTTGAAAATATTGAACAAGGAAAGGTCTTTGAACGTGAAGAAAAAGTCCGATGGGTATGTCGTAAATGCGGCCATGTGCACGAAAGCAAAAAAGCACTTAAAAACTGCCCGATATGCGGACATCCCGAAGCTTATTTCGAACTGGAGAAAACAAACTATTAAATCCTTTTTAAACCAATATTTTTAAAGATGGTCTTTACATAGGACCATCTTTTTTTTATCTTAAGCAAAAATAAACATTATGATTAAAGACCTGATTCTAAAAAACCGAAGCTACCGAAGATTCTACCAGGATTACAAAATAAGCCTGGACGAGTTAAAAGATATGGTGGAATTAGCCCGTTTATCGGCGTCAGGCCGGAATTTACAACCCCTAAAATACTACCTGTCAGCCGATAAAGAAACCAACCGGAAAATTTTCTCCACCCTGGCCTGGGCTGGTTATCTACAGGACTGGGACGGTCCTGAAGAAGGGGAACGCCCCACAGGTTATATTATCATTCTCGGGGATACCCGGCTTACCAGAAATTATTTTTGCGATCACGGAATTGCTGCACAAAGTATGCTACTGGGTGCCGTGGAGAAAGAGCTTGGTGGATGCATCTTTGCTTCCATTCAACGGGAAAAATTAAAACAACTGCTCAACATCGAAGAATATTTTGAGATCCTTTTAGTTATTGCTCTGGGCAAACCCAAAGAGAAAGTAATTGTGGAAGAGGTTAAAAACGGGGAGATCAAGTACTACCGGGATAATAACCAGGTACATCATGTCCCCAAACGAAGCCTGGACGATATCATCATATCATCCTGAGTGTTTTGCGTACAGCTCATCATGTTTCGCGACAAGATCAGCGATGGTGGTACTCTTTAAATACTGTTCGATTAAATGATTTAACTCATCCCAGTAAAATTTACTGGCACAGGTCATCTCCTTTTCACAACTTTTGTTAACAGCCAGGCAGTCGACAATATTTATCCCGGGCTCAAATGCCCTATGGATATCATACAAGGTTATTTGGCCGGGTTTACGGGTTAATATATATCCGCTTTTTTTCCCCCGAATGGTTGTTATTAGTCCGGCAGCTTTCAATGCGGCAATAATATGATCAAGATAACGAACAGAAATCTCCTGCTTCTGGGCAATATCTTTCTGAAAAATTCCATCCGTTGAATCACTTAATGCAATTTCCAGAACCGTTCGGACTGCGTAACGAGTTTTGGTATTAAATTTCACGTCTTAACGTTTTACCAATGTTTGACTGGATGCTAATGAGATATCAAAGGTAATAAAAATTTCATCCTTAACTTTTAACATACCCATCATTTTTTGAGGAGGATCGAGCGAAAATTCGGTTAACCGGATTTTAGCTTTCCCACTTAATAAAGTATGATCGTTTCGAAAATAGGTAACATACTGTCCCTTAACCTGTTTGGTGTTGCCTGCAATGGTTATGTAAAAATAAAGGTTCAGGTGTTCTGTACCCAATACTATTTTTTGCAGAATCAGTTTTTCAATACCTACAACAATATGGGGATAGTTTGAAACTTTTAACAGCTCATAAAAATCATTTTCCATCAAGGAATTGTCTCCTTTAAATCCCTTAACCGGGATTTCAAATTCTACAAATTCTTTGTTCGTATCTCCCTGTTTTACCTGTTCATCGATAGAAACGACATGGTATCTTGCATTGTCGAAGATAAAATTAAACTGATTAACATTGGTTTTCCCTTCAATAACAATCTGGTCCAGGTAACAACAATGATGATGGCTTGTTTTACCGGCTAACTTTTGGGCATACAGTTCTTCCGTAACAAATGCTGCCAGCATTACCAAAAGAAAACATATGATTGCTTTGTTATACACCGTTTCTATGATTTTTAATATACAGCCGTTTTGCTTTTTTTATCAAAACGGCTGTATTGATTCTCAACTACCCTAACTAAAATGAGATGGCTGCTTCAAGCATTAATCCGCTGAATTCGGCTCCCTTATAGGAAGCTCCTAACGTTGGAACAACCCCGTTGCCGGAGTATTTCTGACTAACATATTCGAGTTTGGCCACAATATTCTCGGTCAAAAACCATCCCCCGCCGATATTATATCGTTCAATATCAAAGGATGCTGAAGCAGAAGTTTGCTCCCCGGATACTTTATTGTAGCGGCCGCCAATATAAAACTGCTCGCTGCCCCCAAAACGATAAAGCAGGTCTGCTGCCAGTTGGGTGTAACTACCGTCACCATCCTCTTCTCCACCGTTGGCTATTTCATATACTCCAAAGAATTCAAGTCCTTTGAATTTAATAAATGGATTAATCTGCAATGCCGTAATCTGGGAGAAACGAGGATTAAACCGTCCGCTGGTAAAATTATCTCCTTCACCATCCACTACCAGTACCGAGTAGTATCTTGATCCTGCCCGGTCACCACCATACAGGTAAGAACCTGTGGAGGTCCCCTGGTTTAAATACCATGAACCGGTTAAACGGCCTCTGAAGTCATCGGTGAATTGCTTGTCATACCCTAACTTACCATAAAAAGATAACGCATTATCATGGTTGTAACGAGTGTTTACCGTTACATTCTGGTTTAATTTACCATTGGAAACACCAATCACTCCTACAAATCCTGACTTTTGAACGACTACTTCACCAAAAGCTTCAGTGGTAAAAGCATCCATGATGTAATTTCCTACAAAAGGATTATTGATGGCATAGGCATTATCTGTTCTGCGAAAATGAGCATCTCCATAATTAATCTCATCCAAACCAAACTTTAAGGTAGTAATATCCATCAACCCTGACAAAAATCCTTCACGGATAAAATCCAGGCGATCAAACTGAACATATCCACCTTTTACCCAGGCTTCGTTATGATGCCGTGAAGACAAATAAGTGCGCAAGTGCATTTTAACACCATGGGCCAGGTAAACATCAAGATTTAAATTTGCCGTGGGCAAATTAAAATTATTAACCATATCATAAAAAGCGATGGTATCATTGGTGTTACTGTGGTCCAATGCCTGTAACTGAATGGCAAAATCACCTCCTACTTTCACTTTAATTTTGTCAAATTCGGGGATATCCGATTTTTGATCTTCAAATTGCTGACTATAGGCACCTAAACCTAAGATCAACAAACTTATTCCTAAGAAAATTCGTTTCATAATTATTATTCCTTTAAATTGTTTAACTTTCTTTTTAATTGATTATTAATTGATTAACTAACTCTTATAAATAAACTTAAAATTAATTTTAACCTTATCGCCGGTTTTTAAAGCACCTAACATTGCAGTAGGTGGATCAATATTAAAATCAGACATCATTAAGGGCACGGTACCAGAAATGGTAAACATATGACCAGGATTCAGATGACCGGTGAAATTAAACCGGATACTCTGTGAAACCCCGGCAATTTTTAATATTCCTGAAACCTCTCCGGAGACGCTGTTTCCGGTAACATCCAAACGGTCCACAGATTTTAGGCGGAACGATATTTGGGGGTGTTTTTTCGCTTTCAGGGCATCATGGGTTTTGTTGTTCATGATGCTATTGTCGCTGACCACATTCTCTGCAAGACAAGAAAATTCAGCATCCTTAATTTCGGTAAGCTTATTGTCATTAAAGTGTAAAACAACCGCTGATTTTAAACCGTTGGCTTCCATTTCCCAATCGTGCACCGACGAAGTGCCTTCCACAACAATACTACTGCCTGTATTATCCAAATTATATCGGGTTTGGGCACTAACCAGGGCCGTCAGCCCTACCAGCAGTATTAATAAATTCATTTTTTTCATTTTCATATTTATTTTCATTTTAAAATTTTATTCTATTTATCCTATCTAATTAGTAGGACAAATATACACAAAAATTGTTAACCGGGTTACCCGATTTTTATATTTTATAACATCTCAATAATCTATTAAACGTATTAATTCTACGAGTTTCCTGCTATAAAAGACTTTGAGGTCTGATTTAAAAAAATAAAAAAATAACTTTTATTATCCTCCAGAAAGAAATAGCACTTCAAAAAAGGGTTAATTCATAAAAATATATCCGGGCAAATCTTATTTCCCGGATATTTCGCCCTGAGAATTACAACAGATTCCCTATTTTAATTCCAAAGTAGATGGTTCTGGGTTGTGAAGGTCCATAGATATAGCCCGGATCCCGTTCATATCCGATATCAAAATCATCCTGGTAGGAATTAAACATATTTTTGATACCCACAAAAAGCTGCATACTGGCACCGTTTAACCGGTACTGATAGCTTAGCTTGGCTCCCAGGTCGTAAAAAGGGTCCGATTCTCTTAGCTCACCATCTTCAGGTTCTGCCAGGGTTGGGCCAAAGTATGGAACCAACATACTCCCGGTATAGTTTCCTGTTGCCGTAAGGCAAAATCCTTTGACAAAATCCCAGTCGATGGTTGCATATCCATACTGGTTGGGTGTCCGAAAGAATTCATTTTCCCCAAATTCCTGGGCTTTTTCATACCTGCTTTGTTGAACAGTAAATCCTCCGGTTAGGGTAAAATCTTCCGACGGTATAACATTTAATTCCATATTTACTCCCCGGACCACAGCTCCATCCTCAGCATTAACCCGGGTATAGGTAACTACCCCGTTTTCATCGGGGGTTCCGTATTCCTGAACAAATGCATCATTTAACCGGGTGTAGAAGCCCTCCATGAGGAAGCCCACATTCATGTGTTCAATCATTTTATTAAAATCCAGTGAGGCCATGTAGCTATGACTGGTCTCTTGCTTTAGATCAGGGGCATTGATGTGTAACACTTTTCTTGAACCGGAAGTTTCAATATGCAAATCTTCGTCAAAAATCTGGGGGGCACGGTAACCCTGAGAATAGCTTGCCCTCGCCTGCAGATAAGAAAAAACATCATATTTTAAGGTTATTCTCGGACTAATCACATTTCCGGAAGAAGAAGATCCATCCACCTTATTTTCAATGGCATAATGGTCAAATCTTGCCCCTAACGAAGCATTCAATTTACCAAAGCTTCTTTCGTACTGAGAAAATACTCCATAAATATCAGATCGTTGATCCGCCACGATTGTATTATTGGTTCTTGGAACAATCAGCTGACCTCCCACCCATTGCGCATTTTCGTAATCGGCATAACCCAGCTTCTGGTCATCCAGAGTTTCCCCGCGATATTCAATTCCTGAAATTAAACTTGAATTTTCAAATTTAGCGTCGTATTGGGTACCCACATTGTAGGTAAATCCCTGGGTTGCTCCATAATCTTTAAGCGAATAGTGGGCTCCATAATAAGAATCACGATCTACCAGTTGTCCGGAAATATACATCGACAATTTATCCTCATCGCGTAAAAACTGATCAAAAGTCACGGCTCCAGAGGTTATTTTATGCTCAACTGCCTCAGCAATCTGAGATTCATGGTAAGGTTTGCCAAATCCATCTCCTCCCCTGCGGGTTTCGTTAATGGTAAAAAAGTCGACGTATAATTTATTTTTATATCCCAACCGATGGAATAGTCGAGTTCCCAGGGTAATATTATTTAATTCGGACAATTCGGAGAATCCATCATCGTTGGCGTCAAAATATTCCTTGTCGCGATGGAATCCGTAAAGGGTCATCCCGGTTTTCCCATCAGACGACACCAACGAAGTGTTTAAGTTCACGCTGTAATCAAAAGCAGGTCTTCCCGAACCATCCAGTCCCACGCCGGTATATCCGGATTGGGCAGATGCTTCGTAGGAGTTATTTACCGGATCTTTCAGGATTAAATTAATGGTACCGGCAATGGCATTGCTGCCATACAAGGCCGATCCGCCTCCCCGCACGACTTCGATCCGTTCAACGATAGATGATGGGATTAATTCCAACCCATACACTCCGGCTAACCCGCTAAAAATCGGCCGGTTATTGATTAAAATCTGAGAATAGGGTCCTTCCATCCCATTCATTCGTACCTGGGTAAATCCGCAATTCTGACAGTTATTTTCCATACGCAACCCCGGACAAAAATTCAACCCATCGCTCAGGGTGATTGTCTGTGCTACCGTAAAAATCTTGGGCGTGATGGTATTTACGATCACCGAAGCATCCTTCCGTCGCTTTCCGTTCCGGTCGGCGGTTACTACAACCTGCTCCAGACCCAGGACATCAGCCTGTAAAATAAATTTTAACTCAACAGTATTCCCCTCGGTAAGCTCAACATCCTTTTCAACCTCCTTGTATCCTATAGATGATGCTTTAACGGTATACTTGCCGACAGGCATGTTGATCAGCTGAAAATGTCCGGTTTCGTCGGTAGCGGTTCCTATCGTTGTATTTTTAATTACAATAGTGGCAAAAGGTATATGTTCTCCATCGGTATCAACAACATGCCCGATAATATTGGCATCAGTTCGCTGAGCAAAGGTATAGAGAGAAAAAAGAATAAGTATTCCTAAGGTTAGTATTGATTTTTTGGTTGTTTTCATTCTTCAGATGGTTATTTGATTGATTATAGAATGGTTATTTGGTTTCTTTTAAGTTTTATTGTCCCTGATGAATTCCAATCCTATTGTTAATAAATTAACAGCAAAGATTATTGGTCCACAAATCCCGGGATGACAAAACGGTTGTTTGGTGTCAAAAAAAAAAGTATCTGTGGGTTTAGGAAGATATCAGAAAGATCGGGGGTGCCCGGTAGTTTTTTAGATGGTTTAAATGGGAGGATTTAACAAAACAATCGTAGAGGCTATATTTTGCTGCAAGAAAATATCCGGGATCTAAATTAACCAAATGAATATCCGCATCCATAAAATAATCCAGCGTTTGAATCACCTGGATTTCAATTTTATTATGCTGATGCTGAGTGTTTGGATTTTTCGATTCGTTGGTTTTGTTAAAAGGATGTGCATGAACAATCAGTTGACCACTTTCAGTACAATGAGCATGAAGGTAAAAAGCGGCATTAAAAAGAATTCCGCCCATGACCCCCAGGAACAGGAATGAAATAATAATTTTCTTTAGATGGTCAGTTGACTGTTTCATAATATGTGACAAAAATAGTTCAATTCCCCGGGTCAGCCAATACCATAATTACGGTATTTTAGTTTTTGTTTAATCTTATATTTTTATCGGCCGGGTTAAACAAAATTTTTTTTGCCATTTTTTTGACCATCTGAAGGGGAAACCGTTTAATTAAAAACAAAAAAAGCCGGGTCCGGTATATTGGACCCAGCTTAATGTTATCATAAAAATTCTCTGAAAGCTTATTGTAAATCTTTAATTACTTCGATCAGTTCCGGAAGATCCATCCCCAATTGTTTAAGGTGTTCAATTTTGGGTACGCCGTTTTTATTCCATCCCCGGCGTTGGTAAACGGCATCCAGCAACTGTTCGTATCTATCTTCCCTGTATTTTCGGGTAATAGCCATCTTTTCTTCGGTGGTTTTTCCTTCAGGATCCACACCAATAAGCTCTTTCATCTGCTTATCGTAGCGTTCGGCTCTTGATTCGTACTCTTCAACAGTAACCGGTCCTGCGGCCCGGTATGGCTGAGCATCATGCTTACGTAAACCAAACCCCCGGCGGATATTAAAAATACGCTGGAAATTATATACCCGCTCACTTTGACGAATTAATTCATCTTTATCGAAAGGCTTTCCGGTAACCCCCTCGTAAACTGCCACATAATTATCAACGTGCTCGGGAATTTTATGGGGTTCATCTGCTTCGGCATTACTTTCGGGAACCACATCATTCCAGCAAAGCTTACAAAGTCCCTGTAAGCCAAACCATGTACGGAACATGGGCATATAGTGCAAGGCTTCGGCTTTATCTTCGAACGTAGGAATCTGGTTATTTACCATATCCATAAAGATAAGCCATGCTTCATCGTGCTGAGGCCCTTTGTTGGTCATGGCATAACCCCCTTGCTGGGCCAGGGATTCTTTGGAAACATACTGTGAATATTCAAGGCCTTTGTTTTCCATTCCAATGTCGTTAAGGAATTTCTCATCGGCACCATATTCCTTCACAAACTTTTCTTTCATCTTACGGATTCCCATTCCGGCAACAACACCAAAACCTTCGCCTCGTGCCAGCTGATGCATTAATTCCATCATTGCTTCAAAATTACCGAAATTCAATTCCAGTCCTCCGGTACGTTCCCTGTTCAGGATACCCTCCTCGTAGCATTCCATAATGAAAGCCACGACTGTACCCCAGGTAATGGTACAAATTCCATAGGTATCGCAATAAAAGTTTGCTTCGATAATTCCTTCAGGGTCAAAAATACCAAGGTTAGATCCTAATCCGGCAGCATTTTCATATTCCGGACCATCAACAATTACTTTTTGTCCCTTGTAGGGTCCTGTTTTTAATTCAAAGTCATCCACTCCCTTGGCACAGCTCATAGCACAGCCAATCCAGCAACCATCGGGAATATTCTGGGTAAAATATTTGTCCCGGAACACATCACTGTGAATCTTAACTCCATCTTCAGAACTTCCATATTTAAAGTTGTGGGTAGGAAGCAGATCATAATCATTCATCACGTTTACAATGTTAGCCGTACCTTTTTTACGCATCTGACATTGTTTATCATCCAATTCGCGCATTTCCCGCTGGAATCTGCGTCCACGTTCCCTGATTTTTTCCATATCGGCCACATGATTCAGATCGCCTTTTACACCCTCGATCCGGGCCACAATGGCTTTAATATTTTTATCGCGCATTACGGTTCCTAAACCACCTCGACCGGCTTGTTTCAGCCTAACCTTCTTTCGTTTCTGATCATAAAAGGTAAAGTTGATCATTCCGATGAGCGAGTGTTCGGCGGCAGCTCCTGTTGAAACAATACCAATATTTTTATAATCTTTTTCATTTTCGGCAAAAGCTTCGGTTAACTCTTCGGCCAGGATATGTGAATCGGTCGAAAATCCGGGGTCATCTAAAATCTCAACCGTCCCCTTGGTTCCATCAATATAAATGATAATATCCTTATCCGCTTTTCCCTGGAGCTCCAAAGCGTCATAACCGGAAAATTTAAGAAAAGGTCCGAAAAAACCTCCCACATTGGAATCCATTACCGAGTCGGTTTGTGGAGACAAAGAAACAAGCAATGATTTTCCTGAACCTGAATACTGGGTAATTCCGGATACAGGCCCCGGACTGATGATCAGTTCATTTTCCGGGTCATTCCATTTGGTCTCAGGGGTAGTAGCATCCCATAATAAACGTAAACCATAACCTTTTCCGCCAATAAATTTCTCTTTCATCTCTGCAGGTACTGTTTTCTCCCGAATCTCATTGCTGCCAATGTTAATATACAGAATTCGGTCGGTATAACCTCTTTCTAACGGACGAAGCTCATATTTAAACTCTTTCAGCTTTTTTTGAGCAGCTCTTAATTTTTTTACATCCATTTTGATTCTCCTTTAAGTTTATTTCGATTTTTACTGATTTTATTTCTTTTTCTGCTATTCAAAGATATAAAAATACAGGTTCTAATGTAAGGATAAAATGACTAAAATCAATATGTTACAGTTTGCATATCGAATGACTCCTTCCCCAAAAGATTATTCAATTGATTCTGTGCTATTTAATCTCAAAAATCAAATTATCATTGGAATAAAATGAATAGTTTATAAATTTGTCGCTAAAAGAATAACTATGCAGGAACCGCTGAACTACTTTTTTGAGAAATACGGAATCGATCTTCAAACTATCAAACAGATAATCTGTGGCAAAAAATATGTAGCTGTATGTTTAAAAAACGGCAATATCGGGGTATGTGCCACACTTGGGCATTATGTTGATGTTGCCATTCAGGATTTAAGGTTTACGGATATCAGCAATATTCAACACCGGATTGTACTTAATGCTTATTTTAATGCTGCATTTAATTACAGCAATACTTATGATAATACCATGGATATATTCAATAAGATTGATTTTACGGTTTACTCAAAAATTGTAATGATCGGTTACTTCAAATCATTGGTAAAGAAATTTGAAGAGGAGAAGATCTCCCTAACCATTTTCGACAAAATGGTTGAAGACGAAAAATTAACCAATATGTCCAGGCAACGGGATGAAATTTCAACCGCAGATGCTGTTGTCCTTTCGTCCACCACGGTTTTCAATCAAACCTTTACCGGATTAATTGAAGCCACCCAAGACAATTGCGACATTTATACCCTTGGTCCCTCCACGATTATGCATCCGGAGATGTTTCAATACCGTAATGTTAAATTACTTTTTGGATCTGTATTTGATCCGGATGATATCAACACCTTAAAGATCATTGAAAATGACGGGGGTACCCGGGAGTTTCTTCCTTTTATGAATAAAGTGTTTTTAAAACCTTAACCCATGACCTTCGCTGAAATTAAAAACAAACTAAGAAGATATACTGTAGGAATAGCAGGGGCCGGCGGACTCGGCTCCAACTGTGCAGTAGCCCTGGCCCGTGTGGGCATTGGCCGGTTAATTATTGCCGATTTTGATGTGGTCAATGAGAGCAATCTTAATCGTCAATATTTTTTCAGAGATCAGCTGGGGGAAAAAAAAGTAAGTGCTTTAAAAAAAAATATCGAACGAATTAATCCGGAGGTTGAAATAATCACCCATGACCTTAAACTAAATGAAACAAATCTTGTTCCCCTTTACAGGGATTGTGACATTCTGGTTGAAGCCTTTGACCTGTCCGAAATGAAACAAATGCTTATTGAAACCAGTATTCAGCAATTTCCGGATAAGCCCCTGATCATTGGTTCAGGGATGGCCGGATGGGGCAGAAACAATGAAATAAAATGCAGAAAATCTGAAAATTTATATATTTGCGGCGACGAGATTTCGGCTGTTGCAGACCAAAATCCTCCACTGGCACCAAGAGTTGCCATGGTGGCCAATATGCAAGCCAATACAGTATTGCAAATTTTATTAAACAATAAACAGGATGAAGATTATATTAAATAATAAAGAAGAAACTTTTGAGAAAGAATCACTAACTGTAAGTGAACTTCTTGAATTAAGCGGATTTTCCTATAAACTACTCATTGTTAAAGTAAACGGTAAGCTGATCAAGGAGGACGGATACGATAACACGATCATTAAGGATGGTGACGATGTAGCCGTTTTGCACCTGGTTACCGGTGGATAAATTTTTATTTTTTATGCCTACTTTCTTTGACTTGATGCATAAAATCCATTAATATTGTAAAAAAGAATGGTCCTGTTATGAATACCGCATTAAAAATCTGGAAAACGATTTTACCTTACATCAAGAATAAGTACATCATCACTTTCCTTGTTTTTCTTATCTGGCTGCTTTTTTTTGATCGCAACAACCTGGTTGACCGAATTCAGGAGATCAATCATTACAACCAGCTGGAAAAAGACAAACACTATTTTAAGGAACGGATTGATGCGGATTCCAGGCGCCTGGAGCAGCTAAAAACCAACAATAAAAACCTGGAGAAGTTTGCCCGCGAACAGTACTACATGAAAAAAGCAGACGAAGATATTTTTGTTGTTGTAGAAGAGAACTAGAATTTTTTTTCCATCTTTCTGAATATTTCCAGCCAGTTTTTATGATCCTTTTGCCCGGGTTGGGGCATTTTTAATTGATCGGCCAGTCTTTGGATCTCGGGGAGCAATTCTGTTTTAGGATAGTACTTCTCGGTAGTTGCATTCAGGTATTTAAGGATTTTAAAGGCATTAAGCCAAACATAAAACCGTTTGATGAACGCATTTAATCCTGAGCAGTTCCGGTTAATTTCGTCGATGGCTGATAAAAAGTTATTGGCATGCAAAAATTCTGCTACCGGAAGAGGCAACTGGTATAAAATATCATTCAATTGTTCCGGGGTACTTCTGTACAACTGACTGACAACCTGCAACAAAGCCCTGAGATCTAAAAAACAGCTGAAATCATAGGTTATAAAATCAGTATTTCCGGATTGTATGATCTGATCGATCATAGGCCCTGTACCAAAAGGAACCCTGTCGGATATTCTGGGAGACGGATAAACACAGGTTGTATTGATCTCAAAGCTATAGCCCAGGGGGAAAATTTTATGTAAAAAATAGAAATCTTCCCCTGCCTGTTTACTGTTCATTCCGCCTTGTTTGGCATATGCCTTTGCCGACACGGCAAAACAGGAACCAACCGTATAATACGAATAAGGAAATTTCAGGTAGTGAAATGCATATTTATAATACCTTAAATACAGTTCATAAATGGTGATCGCCTGGTAGATTTCCGGAGAATAATTGTTGCCGTCCAGGGGATGCTCAAAATATATCGTGGCAACATTGGTTTTAGGATTTGCTTCAAAATGCTTTTCTATTTCAACCAGGTAATCCGGTCGCACGGTAGCATCTGCATCCAGAGAAAGAATAACACCATTATCCTGGCCAGTTTCATTAAAACGATAGAGAGCCTGATCCATTCCCAGCTTACGGGCATATCCGGCTCCGGCTACTTTGGATGGAATGTGTTGCTCGTAAAACATAAAAAAACGAAGGGCTGCATCGGAATGACTGTCAATCCAATCCTGCACTTCGTTATACGTTCTTTGATTCTGGTCTTTGACATCCTCCCCGGCCATTTCAGACTCATTGATCACAAGAATAACTTCAACTGCAGCCTGAGGACGCTGGCATTCCCAAAGAGAGTTTAAGGTTTGGGCAATATTGGGTTCATTATAACATGGGATTACTATAATAAATTTTACCCTGTTTGAAGCAGGCTTGCGTATTTTTACCTCAAAAAAGGGTAGTCTTTTAAAGTAAAAATCAGCAAAGCCCATGATTGCCCGTTAAAAATTATTTTTCCTGGTTTTCTTCCTGGTATTGTTCGTTCAGTCCATTCAAAACATCGCGGGTAATGTTCAGGCTCTTGTCAGCATACAATACCTGGCTTCCGAAAGTTTTACTCAAAACATAACGGTAATTGTGTTCTTTGTTATAGTTTTCGAGGTATTTCATAATCCGGTCGAGTCCCTGTCGTAACATCACCTGTTCTTCTTCGGATAACTGCTGGGCAATATTATCCCTGGTTGCATATAACTGCTGTTCCTTTTGGGCCAGCTCCTGCTGTAACATCTGGGCCTTGGTACGGGTAATCAGACCTTTATTTAACTGCTCCTGGAAATCGCGTACCTCGCGTTCGAAATTACGGGACTGTAACTGAAGCTCTGCCTCCGACTCTCCCATCTTTTCGTTCAGGTCGGCACGTTTGTCCACAAAAAACTGATATTCGGATATAATGGTGTCGATATTCACATAGGCAATGGAGTAATTGCGATCAAGAACCTCTCCTTCAACATTTTCCTGTGCATCTGAGGAATCAGCTTTTGTCTCAATTCTTTCGCCGGTAAAATGAAGTACATATATTCCCGCTACGGCAAGTATTAAAATAATATTTATCCAAAGTGATGTTTTTTTCATGATGTTGATTTTTATTATCTTGATTTTGATTTAACAAAGCAAATATAATTGAATATCATTCAAGCAAAAAATTTTAGTTATGAATTTTTAAGTGAATTGACCAATGAGGCCAAATTCTTAACTTTTTTTAACAGTTGCAAAATAACCAGATACAATTCGCCTGGCATATCGAAGCAGTTCAAGGATTGCTGTTGTATTTTCTGCAGCATGAAAGGATGTTACTGGGAGATAATGATCATTATTCAGCCCACAGGAATGTGTGCTGTACTGTAATTAAATCGTAGGACAAGGGATCATTTTACGCTTTTCGCGATCCGTTACTCCCTGGTTGAACTGAAAAATTACCGAGATTTCGTGCGAGCCACCTGTAAAACCCACTAATTTGGAAATGGTTAGATCATAGCTATAACCGATATGAAAACGATCAATTTTAAAACCTACCAAAAAAGAGAGTGCATCGTTACTGGTTAATTCTTTGAATACAGGGATTCCGCGGTACCATAATCCGATAACCAGGGGCATTTTATACCAGTACAACCCCAGGTCGAGCTGACTGTATTGATCCTGCATTTTAAAAAGAAATGCCGGCGACAGGCTCTGTCCGCTAGACCAGTTGTATTGATCCATAATGGTAAATTTCGCTCCACCATACAGGGTATACTTAAACGGATCCTGGCTTATATCACCAGCCAGTGAGCGGTTAGGTTTCAGCATCCGGTCCCAGGTAAATCCAAACCAGTAATTCCTGTTAAAGGCCAATACTGAAAAGGATGCATCAATATCTGATTTTCGCTCAAGAATCGGGATCTCTGCGGTTCCATCCGTATCCGGAGTGACTAGATCATCATAAAAGACAAGGTCATCAAAAGAGATGCTGCGTTGGGTATAAAAAAAACTTAAGCCAGGACTTACCCGCCAGCCCGAATTAAATTTAAATTTATAGGAATAGGCCAGTCCAACATTGGTAGTAGCCAGGTTACTGGTTCCAGCCTGTTCGCGATATAAGAGTATACCCACCCCGCTATTTAAATGAGGATAATAATGATCATAGGATAAGGCATAGGTTTGAAATGCCCTGGTTAATGATGGCCACTGATTCCGGTAGTTGGCTGCAATTCTGTCGCCATCGGTTGAACCGGCAAACGATGGAGCCAGATAGAGAGGGCTGGCATAAAATTGCGAAAACTGGGAATCCTGGGCTATAACATTCGTTTGAGTTAAAATAATCAGTAAAAATATATTAACTATTCTCTTCACTCTTGTTTGCTTTCTTTTCCTGAATAGGATAAAACCTACTCATTAATTGAGTTTTAAATATAAAATTAAAAATATTTTAATTTTTACCCTAATTTAGTTATAAACATCCTCCGGCAGGTCAGGAACCACTCCTGTTCATTACCGGATCAAGGTCACATCGCCGGCCAGTTCAAAGGCCCTTCCGTTGGAGAAAGTACCTTCGGCTTTCCATACATACACATCCGACTTGACCTCCTTGCCGCCTACTTTTCCATCCCAGCCCATTTCCAGGTTACTGGTTTCAAAGATCAATTCTCCCCAACGGTTGTAAATCAACAACTCATAACTTACGACCCCTTTAGCCACTGGCTTAAATACATCGTTGATGCCATCCTCGTTGGGGGTAAAGGCATTGGGGAATGCAATTTCACCTTCACCAATGACGGTTACTGCACTCTCCCTGATCAGCGAATCAACACATCCCTGGCTGTTGGTAACCACCAGTTTAACATCAAACTCTTTAGGGATCTCATCATCGGGTGGTTTCTCGTAGTAATGGGTAACATTGGTGGCTATCGACGTATTTCCATCGCCAAAATCCCATAAATACGAACACCCCGAGGTATCGTTACACATCGATTGGTTATAGAATTCTACCCGGGCTTCCAGGGTTTCTGCATCAACCATGGTTACACTGGGCAGCAGTTCAAAGCCGGCCACAGGATTGGAGTATACCCGAATCTTCTTATATTCATAATCATCACCCCCTTCGCCTGTTGCGGTTAATTTTACATTATAGGTTCCGGGTTCGGTATAGGTATGGGTAACTTCTGCTCCTTCTCCGGTTTCTCCGTCACCAAAATCCCAGGTATATTCGTAAACTTCGGTATACAAGGAAGCGGCAGCTACAAAATCAACCTCCAGTCCCTCATCCAGGCAACCTCCATCCACACTCGTACTAAAATCGGCATTCACATCCGGGGGCAGGATGGTCACTGACTTGGTTAAGGTATCATTACAGGCACTGGTTTGACTTGTTACCGTAAGGGTAATATCTTTTTCGCCCCAATGGCCGTAATCAAAGTAGTTGGGTTCTACCTCCGAGGAGGTGGTCTCCTCCAGATCCCCGAATTCCCACAGGTAATCATAGGGACCATCGTTGGTCTTGTTATCGATAAATACCCTGTTTTCAGGGAATGTCTGTACAATCGGATTTACATCAAACTCAACGATTGGCTGGGCATACGCCGTAACCTGCTTGCTGATGGTATCCCAGCAGTTGTATTCCGAGGAGGCCTTTAACAATACATTATAGGTACGGTCTGTATTCCATGTATTTACAAAGCGGTGTACCGGATTTTCCTGGTTGGAGGTGCTGCCATCATCAAAGTTCCAGTAAAAATATTCGGCGGGTGATGTGGAGGCATTCACAAACGACGATACAAAAGGACTACAACCCGACGCATCGTAGGTAAAATCGGCAATAACATCGGGGAATACACTCAGTTCCAGCGAGGTACTGTCCTTACAGCCTTCGTTGGTGGCTACCCACAACTCCAGGGTATAATTCTGTACCGTATCAATTAAAGTATTCGGATAGGTATGAGTAGGGGTAGGATCAGTTGTATCAAAACTGCCATCGCCAAAACGCCACTGGAACATATCTTCACCCAGGGATTCATTCTCCATATACGAAATCAATGGGGGACACGACGAAGTATTGTCGATAAAGAATTTCGACAGGGGCTGGTGGTAAACCAGGATATCCTGGATTGTATCGTCGGTACAGAAGTTTGCCGACTGAACGGTAAGTTTGATCGAGTAAGGTTTATCTGTTTCCCTGCTGGAATTGTAGAACCTGTGCAAAGGCTCCTCAGCTCCCGAGGTAGCACCATCGCCAAAGGTCCAGGTATACTTGGTCGAAGCGGGTACCGTAGACAGATCCGTGAACTGGATATCCAGCGGGGTACACCCAGCTGCATAATCCATCGCATACGACGCCTCCACATATTCAAATACCGTGATCGTATCGATATATTCTGAGCTACAACCATGCTCATTTTCGGCTACCAGTCTCACCTGGTAGGGATGTAAACTGGTTGTACTATTTTCGTAGGTATAGAAAAAATCGGCCAGCCCGGTGGAAGTAAACTCGCTGGCACCATCCACATACCAGGTATACTGGTTGTTGGCATTTCCTACCGATGTATTTTGGATGGTTGTGCTGAACGGAGGACAACCCTGGTTTGATTCGATCGAGTAATCGGCGATAACCTTTGAATAAACCGTAACATTATCCGTATGCGAATCGGTACATCCGTTTTCGGATTCGGCGGTCATCACTACGGTAAACGTACGATCGTTGGTGGTATTGTTGGTAAACGTTTTATTTACCGGGCTCGTGGTAGTAGTAAATGAACTGCCATCGCCAAAATTCCAGTTCATCGTATACGAGCCACCTCCGGTGGACGTATTGGTAAATACCACATCCGATGGGTTACACGCATCGTTCTGTACATAGGTAAAATCGGCAACAATCGAGGAATGGATGGTAATCCCCCTTTTTAAGGTATCGTAACAGCCAAAGCCATTATGTACGATTAAGGTGAGGCTGTCGGTACGGCTTGTGCCGGATGTATTGGTATAGGTTTTGGTAAAAGAAGCATCTGTAAGGGTGCTGTCGGCACTTCCAAGGTTCAGGTTATCATCATCCCAAAACCAGTAGAATTCTGTACCCGATGAATTATTGGATACTGTAACCGTTAATGGGGAACAGGATTCCGACAGGTTGATATCAAAATCGGCACTGGTATAGGGATAAACTTCTATTAACCCCGTGGTGTCGTGGGTACATCCATTGCTAGTGGTCACTTCCAGGGTTACATCGTACGGTTTGGTTGCCGGGGTAGTGTTCTCAAACTGGTGGTTAGGTTCAGCAACCGAGGAGGTAGTACCATCCTTAAAATCCCAGGCATACTGACCAGCATTCACCGAATAATCCCTGAAGGTAAATTCGAGGGGGTTACATCCGATGGTATCCATAGGGCCAAAATCTGCTTTGGCTTCGGCAAAAACCGTATCGGTTCTTGAGAAAGTTTTCGTACAGGCAGCATTTCCATTGCTTACGGTCAATGTAACATCATACATATCGTTCGCATTGGTTGTACTTGTATTCCTTGGAAATATGTGGGTTTGCGGATCCGCATCAGGAGTATTTAACCCCGGGCTTCCGTCGCCAAAATCCCATGCATACTCACTAATTCCCGGGTAATAGGTCGGGGTAACCGTAATGGTGTCGGGGGAACACCCCGAGGATGCATCCATGGTAAAAAATGCACGTACCCGTGGGTGTACCGTAACATTAATCGAAGAAGAATCCGTGCATCCATATTCGGTTTCCACATCGAGGTGTACATTCCGAACCACAGCACCTGCCTGGTTGATATTCCGGAATAAATTGGTTGCAGGGTTGGTATTTGCCGAGGCACCATCATCAAAATCCCAGGTGTACAAAACATTAGGAAGTGATGGATGCAGAATATCCGCATCGAAAGTTACGGAAGTGGAATCGCACACCTCAGTGGACGATACATTTATGGCATCGATCGTAATCTCCGGATATACCGTAATGGTATCAGTCTGGTTGGTACTGCAAAGCCCATCGGCACTGGATACCGTCAAGGATAAATAATGTTCGGTAACCGCATCGCTAACATTGGTATAGGTTGTTGGGTTTGCAGGCTGAGGGTCGGTTGAGTTCGGGGTAACCCCATTATCGAACACCCACAGGTAATCAATGCCGGTACCTTTCGACTGATTGGTAATGTTTACCTCCAGTGGTGAACAACCGTCGTTTTCGTCCAGCACAAAGTTGGCCTGGGCCCTGTATGCCATCACATCGCGGGAAACCGTGTCGGTACATCCGTACTGGGATTGAGCCACCAGGCGTACCGGATAAGTCTGGTCGCTGTTGGTGGTATTGGTGTAGACCTTATCGAAGGTGATTACGGTAGAATCTGTATTGGCATTGGAGCCATTGCCAAAGGTCCAGTAAAAATCCGAAGCGATATGTTCGCCGTGGGGCGAAGTGCGGGTAAATTCGATCGTATCCGAGTTACATACCCTTCCGGTATCCACGGCAAAAGCAGCCTGTACCTCGGGATACACGGTGATGGTATCCAGCCAGATCTTCACACAGCCCTCATCATTAAAAGTCCGGAGTTCAACAGGAAAATGGGCTACCGTATCCCCTGTATTGATGTAGGTATGGGTTACGGAGGCAAAGGTTGGGGCATTCAACAGATTCCCATCGCCATAAAGGAGGGAGACGGAATCTTCATATGCCGAGTTGTTATTAAAGTTAACCTCCAATGGAGAACATCCCTGGTTCTTATCAATGGTAAATCCTGATTCAATATATGGAAATACGCTTATATCAATATCTGCCGTATCACGACAAAAGTACCCTGAACGAACGATTAACCGGGTGGTATATACGACAGTATCATTTTCAATATTCGTAAACTGATGAACAGGATTTTGGGTTGTACTGGAAACCCCATCTCCAAAGGTCCAGTAATAATAATCCTCATTATTCGAATTATCCACAAAAGAAACATCTAAAGGATTACACCCAATGGTATCATTTAAATCTATCAGAGAAAAGTCAGCTGTTACTTCAGGGTAAACGATAACAGAAGCATAAGCTGTATCGGTACAATCATTTGAATTTTTAACCAATAACCTGATCTGATAATTCTGGATAGAGTCATCGGGTTCATTAGAGGTATTTTGAAAAATATAAGAGAAGGTCGTATCTGTATCATAATTATTATTGTCACCAAACAAAATAGTATCCCGCAAAAACGTTCCGTTGATGTTGGAAAAATTAAAATCCCAATAACGTTCGTTAACCTGGGTGGAAGTTTCATGAAATTCGATTCCCAGAGGAGCACAACCATTTCCTTTATTTACAGAAAACTGTGCTTCCACATGAGGGAATTTTTTAACCGTAACAGTTGCTGTATCTGTCAGGCCACATGCTCCACTGACTTCAACATAAAATAAGGTAGTGGTTCCCGGGGGAGGATCTGCAATAGGTGTTGCAATGGTAGGATCACTTAAATATTCTGCCGGCCACCAGTTAAATGTTGTACCCCCGGAAGAATAAAGCTGAATTTGTTCATATCCACAAGCTTTGATCTCTCCTGAACCACTTCCGGTAGCTTCAGCATCTACCCTTAGCTCATTAAAGTCAGAGAAATAACCAAACCGGCACCCGGTACTGCTTCCTCCATTAATTAACCCCAGGTGGAAAACATCTTCTGTATTCTGAAAATTAAAGGTTCCTCCTGCCGGAAAGGTTCCCGTAGGCAGGTTGCCAGATCTCCAGATTAACCAGTTTGGAGATCCCCAAACCGGTTTAAAATCATCAGGACCAAATAAAGTACCCGGGCTTCCATCCTGTAAAACTCCATCAATATAAAATTCATCTTCAGCACCATTCCACACCATTAAGTTAAAGAAAAATGCTTCTGATGTTGAACGGGTTACAGACAGGTTTGTGGATCCTGTACATTTATCAATGGGAGGAAGTATTGCCCCTCCAACCTCACAACCAAACCCTGAAACATGTAATACACTTAATTTTTTACTCCCACGAATATGAACATAAGTACTATCACTATCCCATAATTCATAAACATAGGTTTCCCCTTCATTAATAGTACTTACAGCTGCTGCATCTCCATTAATAAAAATGTCTGTGTTATCCTCGGAAGCTACAATATAAACATTTTCAGGGGCTGTACTTAAACTTCCTTTCATGGCAATATATTCAAAGCCTAAAATATCAAGCGGAACCATCTGATCACCCACCAGGTCATAACATCCTCCTGTCCATCCTTCTATACATCGATACCTGACAGAATCATCCTTTTTAATTATGGTAATATCTTTATCAGAAGTAATCCTTACACCACTCAAATGATCGGCACCTGCCCGTCCAAAAACATCATTTCCATAATCCCCTGTTGCACAGGTCACATCGTTAACCGGAACATCCACAGTCCAATCAGGAACCAGGGATAAAGACTCTCCCCGGTTTAATGTAACATTATAGGTTCCTACTCCATATCCAAAAAATCGTTGTCCCTGGGTAGATTCAAAAGTAACGGTGGTTCCATCTTCAACGGCAACAATTTCCAGGGCAGAATATGCCGGATCGATCCATCCAGAACCCGACATATTATACCCTTTATTCTGAAAAACCGCATAAAATTCGGTGCCCAAAGCATTTTTCCCTTTTAAAGCAAAAATATCACAGTTTGTAGGATTGCCACTTGAGCCAGTTCCTACTACTTCATAATAAACTGTTATTGGATTTGATGACACAATTCTTACACCCTTATTACTTTTCCCGGGAAATCCGTCTAAAAAATCATAATAATGCTCAACTTCATTTTGTAAACCTAAGGCAGTTAGATTTACTGTAATTGTTGTATTGGCAGGAATATTATAATTTAAATTTGAAAAATTTGCAGTATTTGCAGGCATACTGATCGTTACATCAGCAGGAAGGTTTGTCGTTGTAATTCTTAACAACACCGGATAATCTCCGTGGTCTGCACTTACTTCCGGAGCCACAAACCAAAACTCAGTATCAGTTTGCGAAAAAGTAAATGTCGTAACATATATAAATAACCCCAGGAATAAAAGATATTTTTTCATCGAACAAACTTTTGAAAAGTAAATTTATCATTTTGCCAACAAAATCCTTAAATTTACGTAAAAAAAAATAACGTTTACGGAAAATTATACGGAAAATGTAACCTAAGGTTATAAATTTTGATTTTAAAAAAAACACCATGAGAAACTATATCATTAGTATCATCATTATATTTTGTAGTACTCTGTATCAGGGTTATACACAAAATATTGTTTTTTCGGAAAATTTCGAAAATATTACCCCACCTGCATTACCTTCAGGCTGGACACAGGAAAAGGTTATTGGAACTACCCTGATAAACTGGGAAACGAAAACCGGGGGACACCAGGGAAATCCTCCTGAGGCTTTTCAGGGAAACTACAATGCAATTTTCCAGTATGAAAGCAGTGATGGTGAAACTACTAGATTGATTACCCCGGTAATTGATGTTGAAGGAATTATCAAGCCGGAATTAAGGTTTGCACATGCTCAGGATATCTGGTGGGATGAAATAGATTACTGGGATCAATTAAAAGTATATTATAAAAGAGGAATCGATAGTGCCTGGGTGTTACTGGATGAATTTTTAAATCCTGTTACAGATTGGACTTACCGGAGTATACTGTTACCGGATAGCAGCTTATCATCAACTTACTACATTGCTTTTGAAGGAATTACAGGATATGGGCATGGTGTATGTATAGACTCAGTATACATTGTAGAAACCGGGGTAGAACCTAAATATATTGAATCAGTTACCGTTCATCAGGCAACAACTAATTTTATTCCTACCGGAAAAGATAATAACCCTATCCTAAGAATTGATTTTTTGGTTGATGGAAATGACGGAACATTAATCCTGGATTCTTTAGTTGTAAATTCTTTAAATACCTCAGATGATTATATCAAATCGAACGGGGTAAAGCTATATGCTACCCAGGATACCATATTTAACACAACCAACCTGGTTAAAACGACAAACTTCTCATCAGGTATTGCGGTATTTGATAATATTAACTATGATATTCCACGTAATTTGAGTTCTGTTTGGATCACCTATGATATTAAAGATGAAAATGCAAGTGAAATACATGGACAAACAGCTGATGCCTATATCCAGGAATCTGCCCTGAAAATTAACAATAGCTATTATCCTTACACTGATAAATCACCTGACGGAAATCGTACTATTTTTGAGTCTATTTTTTCTGATGATTTTGAAACGGATAAAGGTTGGAGATTCACTGGTGAATTTGAACTTAATATTCCTCAGGGATTGGGAGGATCAGTATCCGGGATGTCAGGATTTAAAGGAAAACCTGATCCTGAAATAGCTTATAGCGGCAGTTATGTAATTGGAACAGATCTTGTTAACGATGGTCATTACCAAAACAATTTATCAGACACTGCATATGTTGCTGAGATGCCAAGTTTTAATGCCAAATACTACAAAGACATTAAATTATCCTTTTACAGATGGTTAAATATTGACATTTTCGACAAATCAAAAATACTAACCTCATCGGATGGTGAAAGCTGGAGTCAGGTATGGATTAACTCAGCTACTTCAAATACTGAGAATTTATGGAGTTTGCATACCTATAACCTATCCTCATACCTGGAAAGAGAAGAGCTGGCAAGAATTTTATTTTCATTAGGCCCCACAAACAATATCAACACATACTCCGGGTGGAATATTGATGATGTGGTGGTAACCGGAAATTATATTGCAAGGGATGTGGGAGTTAGTAACTGGATCGCTCCTTTGGGAGGATGCGGACATACTGACGAGGAGTATGTTGAAATTACCATTACCAATTATGCAGGTGATCCAATGACCGAACCTTTACCCGTAAGTTATTCATTTGATGGAGGTACAACGATAAAATACGACACTATTTACCAGACCATCCCCGTAGGAGGTTCAATTAACCATACCATCGATAAACCAGTGGATCTAACCACCCCGGGATGGTATAACAATGTTTATGCTACCACTCACCTGGCCGGTGATGAGGACCTGACAAACAACCGGATCAATAAAAAAATATTTATAACCCCAACCTACACGTTACCCTATAACCAAAATTTTGAAACGAATAATGGTTATTTTCTAACCGGAGGAACCAATTCTACCTGGGAGTATGGTACTCCGAACGGCACCTTAATAAATGCCGCTGCTTCTGGTACAAAAGCGTGGGTGACCAACCTGGATGGCGATTACGTTACCAACGAAACATCCTACATCGAGAGTCCATGTTTTAATTTTGGCGGAGTGGATTCGATTATTTTTGAATTTAAATGTAAAGGAGTTTCCGAGGATCAAACCGACGGATTAACCGTGATGTACTCCTTCGACGAAGGGGAAACCTGGGATCCGCTTCCCAACGATCACGACTTTTCCTGGAACTGGTACAACGAGGAAAATATCACTTCCCTGGGAATGGCTGGCATCGACTCTACCCGGGGAGCATGGTTAACCTACCGGCAGTTGCTCCCTGACGGGTTTAGCAATCAGAGCCTGGTAAAATTCCGGTTCATCCTGGCTTCGGATGAAACTACAACAAATGAAGGTTTCGGAATTGATGATCTCAGCATTTATGAAGCCCCCTATGATGTGGGAGTCAGCGCCATGACCTACCCTTATGATGACTGTGAATGGAAAGATACCACCCATGTAAAGGTGAAGGTAAAAAACTATGGTCCAACGGCTGTCAAAGCTGGTACCAGTATCCCGCTGGTGATGAAATTCAATACCCTGACTTTCAGAGACACATTAACCCTTACCGGGGAGCTGCCCATTGGAGATGAACACTTATTTACCCTTGATTCCACAGTTAACATGTCCAATGCCGGCGATTACAACTTTACCCTTTACACCAAACTGGAAAGCAACCCATTCCTTTACAGTGAAACTTGTAATGATTCCCTGGTTACCACCGCCAGTGTCCTGGGGATGCCCAATTACGATCCTTTCCCCGATATTATTGGAGAAGAAGCACCCATCAGCGTTACCCTGGATGCAGGAGAAGAATCCCCGGGGGTAGATTATACCTCGTATGCCTGGAGTACCGGGGGATCAAACCAGACCCTGAATGTCAGTTCAGCAGGTATTTATAGTGTTACTGTTACCAACAGCGAAAGTTGTACCGCCTCCGACCAGGTGGAGGTCGTTGCCTCAGAAATTGATTTAACCCTTTCGCAGGTATACACTACCCTGGAAGACTCGTGCGAACGCGAAGCTCTGACCGAGCTGTCGGTTCAGGTTACCAACAACAGCCTGAAAGACCTTGAACCCGGCACGGATAATGTCGACCTGGCCTACCAGGTCAATAACCAGGATCCGGTTACGCAGTCCTTTGCCTTATCCTCTACCTTTGCCATGGGTACTTCCCGTGATTTTACCTTTACCCAATGGGCCGATTTCAGAGCAGTTGACGACTATACGTTGAAAGTTTTTGTGGATGAGGCTGACGACCTGAATCCCCTGGACGACACGCTGACGTTTACCTTCAGCACCAAAGGGTATGTGGATATTGATTTTGACCCGGATACCGTTTATACCTCCCGGGCTGACACCTTAATGTTGTCGCCAAAACCGGCCTATGACAACTACAACTGGAGTACAGGCGAAACGACCGACACCATTACCCCTGCAGATAACATGAGCCGATGGTATAAAGTAACCGTTACCGACAATTTTGTTTGCGGTTCGGATACCGACTCGGTATATGTGGAAACCTATGATATGTCCATTGTCGAACTCAACAGTCCCGAGAGCAGATGTGAGGATAATTTAACCGGCTCGACAGACCTTAATGTTAAACTAAAAAACTTGAGTGGCAACACTTATGATGCCTCTACGCCCATATCCTTTAAATATAACTTTAACCAGGAAGGCTGGACTGAGGTAAATATGACCCTGGGTACAGAGATGAGTCCAAATGAGGAAATTAACCTTCACCTGGCCGACATTAACCGGGCTGCTCCGGGAGAATACAGTGTAGCAGTTTATCTTCAATCACCACTGGATGCAAACCAGGAGAATGATAGTATAGATATAGACTTTGAGACCTACCCATTACCTGTTGTTGACCTAGCCTATGATACAATCTTTACAACACGAGCTGATACGGTAATACTCATTGCTGAAACACAGGGCAATATTGGCTCATATTTATGGAATACGGGAGATACAAATGATACCTTAACCATTACAGCTAACAAAACAAGAATGTATACTGTAGAAGTTACTGATGATCAGGGATGTGGAACTGATTCTGACACGACTATGATTATAACTTATAATACAGGAATAAACGCTCTAGTTTCACCACAAAATGCCTGTGAACATACAAGTAACGAAGCCGTCCGTATTGCCATTAAAAATTACGGACAGGATACAATCAACTCCGGAACACAAATTCCAGTTAGCTATATTTTTGATTATGGAATTCCTGTGCACGAAACACTTACATTAAATGAAGATTTAAATCCTTCAGGAACAGTCTACTTTACTTTTAGTGAAAGAGTAGATTTAACCGAGGAAAAAACCTATCATTTTAAAGTATTTACCGGATTTGAACTTGATGTTCATCCCTCCAACGACACGCTAATCGATGCACGAAAAACATTTGGTTATCCTGTTGTTGACATTGGAGAGGACATAAACACCTCACAACCTGATACGGTAATGCTGATTGCTGACCCAGGTTATAATAATTACAGTTGGAATGACGGAACAAAAAATGACACCTTACTGGTAAGCTATCCGGCCTCCTTCAATTATATTGTAACAGTTACCAATATTAACGGGTGTAGCACAAGAGACAGTCTAAATGTTTATACTTACAATGTGAATGCCTCCGGGCTGGCAGCACCGGTTAATCAATGCGAACTTACGGATAACGAAGAGATCACCATTAGGGTACACAACAACAGCATGGATACGCTGACAGGCGGAGAGAGCATCAGTGCAGGCTACCGCCTGAACCAGGGTCCCCTGGTAACGGAAACGTTCAGCCTGACGGAAACCCTGTACCCCGACAGCGTGGCGCTTCATACCTTTGCCCAGCCCGAGGATCTATCGGTTAACCAGGAATATCACTTTACCCTGTTTGCCAAACTGATTGCCCTGGATGTTGACCTGAATGATACTACTACGGCTATGGTTGAGTTCCTGAAACCGGATCTTGATTTAGGGGGTGATGTTTATGTGGAAACAGATCAGTATATCATTGATGCGGGAGCCGGGTACACCTCGTACCTATGGTATGATGGATCAACCGGGCAAACCGATACCGTTGATATCAATAACCAGACAGATAATCAATACTATACGGTTACGGTTACCAACAGCTACGGTTGCGAAGCAACCGATTCGGTCAGGATAATTTTTGAACAGGAACCCGATATTGCCGTAACCCAGATGTATTCCCCAGTACCAACCTGCTGGGTAGATGGAGAATCCTACCCGGTAGAAATTGAGATTACCAATGCGGGGGCAATTCATTTTACAGCCGGAACAGAAATCCAGGTAGGTTACCGGATTGCAAACGGAACGCCCTTTACCGAGACCTATGTCATTCCAACCCCGTTAAATGCTTCCGAAAGCATTGATTATACGTTCAGCCAGGAGATCACTTTCCCCGGGGGAGATAATCATCTGATCAAAACCTTTGCCAAACTCCCGGTAGATGAAACTATTGCCAACGATACCCTGGAAAGCTACGTCAACATCAGTTCGCCGGAAGTAAGCTTAAGCCCGGACGACACGATCTACTTTACCGACCAGGTAACCCTGAATGCAGGAAACTGGGAAAATTACCTGTGGCAGGACGGAAGCACCAAACAAACCTATGTGGTTACCTCCGAAGGGTTGTACTCCGTTACCGTTACCGACGCCCTGGGCTGCCAGGGTTCCGATGAAGTTTACTGTGCAATTCCCAACAGCATTGACAATATTATACAGGATGAGCATTATAAAATCACCTATTTCCCCAATCCTGTAAGTGAAGAGTTGAAGATCGTTGTAACCGCTCAACGGTGGTTAGATATCAGCCTGGACATGATCAACACCCACGGACAGGTGGTATATAACCAGAAGTTAAGCCGGGTAAGAGATGTGGTGGAAAGAATTCAGGTAAACAACTATCCGCAAGGAGTATATTACCTCCGCTTTAGGATTAACAAAAAGTTTTATGTCCGAAAGATTATTATCCAATAATAGTATCCATGCATGGACTTTAAATAAGAGAGGGTTTTGCCTTGAGCAAAACCCTCTCTCTTTTTTAGACTTTCAGCGAATACCTTCCGATGTAAAATAAAATCATCCGGATGAACCAATGATTATCCTTTTACAAAAATTGCCTTGATAATCTGGCTGGCCATTTTGGGATTTTCCTTTAACCTTCGGGTTGAATATCCAAACCACTCTTTTCCAAAGGGGACATACACCCTCATCCGGTGTCCCTGGTCAACAATGGACTGACGCAAATGGGGAGTTACACCATATAGCATCTGGAACTCGTAGTTATCCCTGGGCACCTTGTACTTCTCAATTAACCGGTAAGCACCCTCAACCACAGGTTTATCGTGGGTTGCTATCCCCGGGTAAACCCCATTATTGAAACAAAACTCGATATCTTCTAAAAAATGTTGGTTGACCTCTTCATATTTTTTATAAGCAATCTCTCTGGGTTCAACATAGATCCCTTTACACAAACGATAGTTTAACGGGGCCTCTTCGGAATGAAGGTCCATTAAATTCTCCAGGTCGGAATAAGTTCTTCGCATGTATGCCTGAAATACCAAACCCACATTTTTCGGGAATTCGGTTTTAAGCTTCCGAAAAAGTTCAATTTCAAGGTCAGTACAAGAAGAGTCTTCCATATCCACACGAATAAAATTATCATATTCGGCAGCTTTAGCAACAATTTCACGAATGTGCTGATAACAAACCTCTTTATCAATCAATAAACCAAACATGGTGGGTTTTAAGGAGTAGTTCCCATCAATTTTCTCTTTTTCTATACGGTCGATCAACTCAAGATAGTCTTTCTTGTTTTGTTCCGCTTCATCCAGGTTTTTGATAAATTCACCAAGGATATCGAGGGTAACCATCATTCCTTGATTATTTAAATCTTTGGAGACCTTAATGGCATCTTCAACATGCTCACCGGCGATATAAGCTTTTGAAAACAACCATACAAATTTCTTAGGGAAGTATGGTAAAATCGCTGCAATAAATTTATTAAACATAGCTCATCATTAATTAGTTATCATAATACGATTTAAACATCTATCTATTTAAATAGTTTGGCATAATTATAAAATTTTTTGCAAATAATCAATTTAACGTGGAAAAATTGTACCAATAAAAAAACCTTCAGGTCATTCGGAACGGTTTTTTGGATTACACACCTCTATTTTCCGCAGCATAAATTTTTTTCAAAAAAAATAGGTCTTTGCTGCGGTTTATCGAGGTGTACAAATTACCCCGGTTTTCAACCCGGGGTAATTTGTTATGAGTAAGTATTGTGAAACTAAAATCGATAAAAAAAAACGATTCAACTGCCAGCCGTTTTGCATCAAAATTTTAATGGCACAAAGGCAGTAATCCTTTATCCTTTAAATAATCTTTGGATATTATGAACTATCTAAGCCGGCGATCCATCGAGGGGGCCTCAATATTTTTAATGATACTTATGGTGCATCAGATAATTTTGCACATAATCTTTTACTCCATCTTCCAGGGAGGTAAAGGGTTTATCATATCCTATGGAGCGGAGCTTTTTCATGTTTGCCTCGGTAAAATACTGGTACTTGTCACGTATATCTTCGGGCGTATCTACAAATTCGATGTTTTCGCTTACTCCCATAGCCTGAAAGGTATTTTTGGTAAGATCGAGAAAGGAACGGGCTTTACCCGTACCCAGGTTATAAATTCCAGAGTCTTTGCGATGATTCATTAAAAAATGGATCACCTCCACCACATCCTTAACATAGATAAAATCACGAAGCTGTTCACCATCTTTAAAGTCAGGGCGGTGCGAACGAAAGAGTTTCATTTTTCCTGTGTCAGAGATCTGATGATAAGCATGAAAAATTACGGATGCCATGCGTCCTTTATGATACTCATTAGGACCGTATACATTAAAGAATTTTAATCCGGCCCAGAAATAAGGTTTATGTTCCTGTTGCAAGGCCCATTTATCAAACTCATTTTTTGATTCTCCGTAGGGGTTGAGTGGTTTTAATTTTTCCACTACCTCATGATTATCTTCATACCCCAAATCCCCACCACCATAGGTGGCTGCCGACGATGCATAAATCAATGGCAAGCCGTATTCGACGCATTTATTCCATACTCTTTGGGTATATCCGATATTCAATTGATCAAATATCGATTTATCAAATTCGGCAGTATCGGTCCGTGCACCAATATGTAAAATAATCTGCACCCCTTTATGATTTTCATCCAGCCATTCCATCAGGTTGTCGCGATGCACTTGTTGGGTAAACTCTTTTCCCCGGAAATTTTTATTTTTCTCCTCACGGGAGAAATCATCCACCAAAACGATATCCTGATAACCTTCTTCGTTTAATTTACTCACCAGATTACTACCAATAAATCCGGCTGCTCCTGTTACTATAATCATAATCTTACGATTTAATCAATTTGAATTTGCTAAGTTAAAAATATTTGTTGATTCAACGGAGGTATTAATCCTAAAGATGATGCTTTTTCATATAAGCTTCTAATTGCATTTTTTCCATCCTTCCCCAAATCGAGGGTATAATTATTGACATACAATTCAATATGTTTGTACATTATTTCTTCCTCCATTTCCTGGGCATATTTTTTGATATATGGATAAGCAGATTTCGGATTCTCAAAAGCATAGGCCACGCTTCTTTTCATAATCCTGTTGATTTTATATACCAGCTCAGTTTCCAGATCCCGCTTAACCACGATCCCTCCCAGGGGAATGGGTAAATTCATTGTTTCCTCCCAATACTCCCCCAGGTCAACTATTTTCTGCAATCCCCGTTTAAGGTAGGTAAATCGGTTTTCATGAATAATTAATCCTGCATCTATTTCTCCGCTTAAAACCACTTCTTCAATTTCGGAAAACAGGTAAGGTTTTTTGTTGTTAGCCTTGGGATATGCGATACTTAGAAGTAAATTGGCCGTGGTATGATAGCCAGGGATTGCAATTTTGACCTCCTTAAGCTCATCGGGATAAATTTTATGTTTACTAATGAGTATTGGGCCGTTGTTTTTTCCTAAAGCGCTACCGGCATCCAGGATGTAGTAGCTATCAGCAATTTTTGCATAAGCGTGATAGCTAACCTTGGTAACATCGAGCAACTTTGCTGCAGCCTGGCTATTTAACTCCTCCACATCACCTAAAATAACATCAAAGGCAAGACCTTCGGTATCAATCTTGTGATGAACCATGGCATCAAAAATAAACGTATCATTCGGACAGGTTGAATAGCCCAGGGTTATCTTTTGCATAACTAAACATTCAATGATTTATATTGGTTGATTATTTCCAACAATTTATTATTCAGGTTTTTAATGGCTAACGGGATATTCCAGTTTTGCGTATTTCTTTCTTCCACCACATTAGAGACCGAGCGGATAGCCATACACCGGACTCTTTCATGTAAACAAACGTAAAAAAAGGCAGCTCCTTCCATGGTTTCAATATCCGGAGAAAAGCGTTTTTTTAATTTTTCAATCGAGGCCTTGTTTCCATGGGCGATATCCGAGGTAACGGCCCGAACTTTTTTAAGCGACACAAGAGCCGGATTTTTCCCCGGATCAGGATTTTTTAGCTGCCCATTCGTAAAAGGAAATTCATTGGGGTCCATAAATTCCTGATCAAAGAGGGTAAAGAAAGAATCTTTATCTTCAATACCCAGTGCAGCAAATTCGTCCAGTTCAACCCAAACCACCTCCCCGACGGGTAAATCCGGGCGAAAACTGCCCGCAATGCCGGCATGAATAATCAGGTCATATTTTTTGGCTTGCAGTCTTCGGGTGAGCGCATAGGTTGTTTGGGTACAACCAATACCCGTAACCAGATAATCAACCACCAGGTCTTTTACCACGGTATATTTCATGATGCAAGCATTTGAAACATTGATTTTTAAATTCTTCTTCAGGGGAAGAATTTCTTTTTCGGTTGCCGAAACAATTAATATCTTCACGGGATTTTGTAGTTTTGTGAATTCAAAGATATTGTTTTTATGGCAAAAATATTGTTATTTTAAACAACCAACAATAATTCTTGTCAAAACAATATAAAACACAAGTTATGATGTACCTTACCCGTCGAGAGCGATTTTGTGCCGCGCACCGGTTATTCCGCGAAGAGTGGGATGATCCAAAAAATTTTGAAGTTTTTGGTAAATGTTCTCATAAAAACTGGCATGGACACAACTATATTCTTTATGTTACGGTAAAAGGGGAACTAAATCCGGAAACCGGATTTGTGGTAAACATCAAACGGTTGAGCAAAATCATAAAAGACAATGTAATAGAAAAGCTTGACCATAAAAATATTAATATTGATGTCGATTTTATGCATGGGAAAATTGCCTCGACCGAAAACCTGGCCAAAGGAATCTGGGATGAGTTAAAAGCCCCCATCGAGGCCCTGGGTATAGAGCTACATGGTATTAAAATTCAGGAAACAGAAAACAATTTTGTCGAATATTTTGGAAATTAAGATCATATCATGGAAATAGTAAATAATGGAGTAAAGACATTTGAAGATAGTGGTTACACGCGTATCGACAAGTGGGATGAAGAAAAAACCAACAAATTATCAAAACATTACCAGGCGATCCTGGAACTGATTGGAGAAGATCCTAAGCGAGAAGGATTGTTAGAAACTCCCGAGCGAGTGGCAAAGGCTATTCAATTTTTAACCAAGGGGTATACCATCGAACCCAGGGATATCTTAAAGTCGGCCATATTCAAGGAGGATTATAAACAGATGGTAATTGTTAAGGACATTGAATTATATTCGATGTGTGAACACCATATGATTCCCTTTTACGGGAAAGCTCACGTAGCGTATATTCCCAATGAATATATCACCGGATTAAGTAAAATTGCCCATGTGGTTGAGGCTTATGCCCGTCGACTGCAGGTTCAGGAACGGTTAACCATGCAAATAAGAGACTGTATCCAGGAAACATTAAACCCCATGGGTGTAGCAGTGGTAATTGAAGCAGCACATATGTGTATGCAAATGCGAGGTGTACAAAAACAAAATTCTGTAACCACTACATCAGCATTCACCGGGGCATTCTTACGCGACACAAAAACCCGCGAAGAATTTATCCACCTGATTGCTTCAAAATTGCATTAAAAGATTACTAACGAAAAAAAGAAAAAATCCTAACCGGTATTTTACATTGTCTTTTGGTTAGGATTTTTATATTTTTGTCGTCCGTTAAAAAAATAAACGTTTGAACGTAAATTATTAACTAAAACGAACTGTATGAAAGCATACGTATTCCCGGGACAGGGAGCACAATTTGTTGGAATGGGTAAAGATCTTTACGATAATTACCCGTTAGCCAAAGAGTTATTCGAGAAGGCCAACGAGATTTTAGGTTTCCGGATTACAGATCTCATGTTTGAGGGGACAGAAGATGATCTGAAACAAACCAGGGTTACCCAACCGGCCATATTTTTACATTCGGTAATATTAGCCAAAACATTGGAAGATTTTAAACCCGAAATGGTTGCAGGCCATTCGTTGGGTGAATTTTCCGCATTAGTTGCCAATGGTTCGTTATCCTTTGACGATGGCTTAGCATTAGTTTATAAACGTGCAATGGCTATGCAAAAGGCATGTGAGATTGAACAATCAACGATGGCAGCCATTATCGGATTAGAGGATTCTATGGTCGAAGAGGTTTGTGCATCCATCGACGAAGTAGTGGTTCCGGCTAACTACAACTGCCCGGGGCAGCTGGTAATTTCAGGTTCGATGAAAGGTATTGATCTTGCCTGTGAAAAGCTGAAAGAGGCAGGAGCAAAACGTGCATTACCTTTAAAAGTCGGGGGTGCTTTTCACTCGCCACTGATGGAGCCCGCAAGGGTTGAGCTTGCAGAAGCAATTAAATCCACGGGATTCAATACGCCTGTATGCCCGGTATACCAAAACGTAGATGCCAAACCCTATACTGACCCGGAAAAAATAAAAGATAACCTGGTGAAGCAATTAACCTCGCCCGTTAGATGGACCCAGACCATGCAAAATATGCTAGCAGATGGAATGACTTCATATACCGAAGTAGGCCCGGGAACGGTTTTACAGGGATTGCTGAAAAAAGTCGATCGACAAATACCTACACAAAGTGCATAAATTCAAGAAAAGAGCAGCTTCACACTGCTCTTTTTTTATTCTTTAAATGTAAGGGTTACATTTTGTTTGGTTTCAGGATGTAGACTTAAGGGTACCGGAGAAACCTTAACCAATCCCTCCAAAATTTTCTTTTGTTTACCGGTTAACTCCAGCATGGTAAAATCATACTCAATTTTCACCTCCGCCACCCGGCGTGGATTTTCCGACATAATTTTCCATGTTTTGGCTGTAGCACCATCGATGCTAAAACCTGCCGCTTCGGCTTTTATTCCCATAATAGTAAAAATACAACTGGCTAAGGAAGTAGCCAGCAAATCGGTAGGTGAAAAAGTTTCCCCTTTTCCGTGATTATCTATGGGAGCATCTGTAATTAGTTTATTTCCCGAACGTACATGAATGGCCTCTGTACGTAGCTGTCCTGTATACGTGGTACGAATTGTTTCTTTGTTTTCCATACATCATCGATTTTATTATACATTAACAAATTTATGGAATTTATGTTCCGGGGAAAATTTCTGGAAACTATTTGTAATGAAAAACAACACTTTCATTTCAGGGAAAAGATGCCTGAGAGTCACTGTGTATAAAAGCAAACGGGAATAAAATTTTTGAATATCAGATTATCCCTGCCCACAACCAGCACAACCTGAAGTCCCTGCCAGCTTATCGATTTCCCTGCGGCACCTGATTTCTTCGTGTCTGGCACACGATAAACCCAGTTTGCGCATATCCTTATTTTTTCCCACTGAAGTTTCGGGGAATTTTTTATTCCTACGGAAAAACACATTAAATCCCATGGCGACAAAAGCGATCACCATTAATCCTGCCACTAAAAAAAACAGTTCAATAAACATTACGCAAATTTTGTTGTTATTAACTTATTGATGCAAAGATAAGCATTTTTACCGGGCAAAAGATAAGCTATTGCTTTACAATGCATCAAAAGTTTTGTAAATTATACATCTGCAAATAATTATATCTGTTGATAAACTATACTATTATGAGTACACAAAGTAAAGATAAAAAGAATAGCAACACCAAAATGTCGTGGGATAAAAAAGAAGTATTAAAGGATTATAAGTTGGCCAATCTTAGCCGCCAAATAAGTTTACTGGGACGAAAAGAAGTATTAACCGGAAAGGCTAAATTCGGGATTTTTGGAGATGGAAAAGAAATCGCCCAGATTGCTATGGCCAAACAGTACAAGGATGGTGACTGGCGTTCGGGGTACTACCGCGACCAAACTTTTATGATGGCAGCAGGGTTATTTACGGCTGAAGAATTTTTTGCCCAGCTATACGGGGAAACAGATATCAATTTAAATCCCGGAAACGGAGGGCGATCCTTTAACAACCACTTTTCAACCCGTAGTTTAAATCCTGATGGCAGCTGGAAAGATTTAATGAAACAGAAAAACTCCTCAGCAGATATTTCTCCAACGGCCGGACAGATGGCTCGCTGGGTAGGACTAGCCTATGCTTCAAAGCTTTTCCGCAATGTTAAAGAGATGCAGGAGTTTAAAAACTTATCGGATAATGGAAATGAAGTTGCCTTTGGTACCATCGGTGATGCCAGTACTTCCGAAGGACAATTCTGGGAAGCGATTAATGCCGTTGGGGTATTGCAGGTTCCTGCAGTTATTGCAGTATGGGATGACGGGTATGGAATATCGGTACCCAAAAAATTTCAAACCACCAAAGGAAGTATCTCTGAAGTTTTAAAAGGGTTTGAACGTACAAAAGATAAACCGGGGATAGTCCTATTAAAAGGAAAAGGATGGGATTATCCAGGGATGATAGAACTTTTTGAAAAGGGCGTTGAAATTGCACGAAAAGAACATGTTCCGGTTGTATTCCATATCGACGAAATAACACAACCACAGGGTCACTCGACATCAGGATCGCATGAAAGATACAAATCGGAAGAACGACTGAAATGGGAAGAAGAATACGACGGGATACAAAAAACACGGGCATGGATCATCAAAGAAAAAATTGCTACCGAGAAGGAGCTTGCTCAAATTGAGCAAGAAGCCATAGAAGAAGCAAAAGCAGCCAAAAAAACAGCCTGGAAAAAGTTCAAGGATCCGGTGAAAGCTGAACGAGATAAACTCATCGAGATTATCGACAACCGATCGTGTATGTGTAAACGTGAGGGAATTGATAAGGTGGGAATGTACTCCAACGAATTAAAAAAAATCATGAACCCCATACGAAAAGATATTTTTAGCACGGCTAAAAAAATCTTACGTCATGTATGTACCGATTGTAATATCCGTGAAAAACTACAACGTGATCTGTCCGATTGGCTGGAAAGAAACTATGAAGACAACTATGAGCGTTATAACACCAGGTTAAATAACGAATATCCCACCTCGGCCCTGAACGTAAGTGAAGTAAAACCAAAAATAAAACCGGACTCACCCGAAGTTGCCGGACGTGAAATCCTGAGAGACAATTTCGATTATCTGTTCAAAAAATATCCCAGGCTGGTAGCTTTTGGAGAGGATCTAGGAAACATTGGAGGGGTAAACCAAACTTACCAGGGATTACAGGAAAAATATGGGGAACTACGTTTATCCGATACAGGAATTCGTGAACAAACCATTCTTGGACAGGGAATAGGTTTAGCGTTACGTGGATTACGACCTATTGCCGAGATTCAATATTTCGATTACCTGCTTTATGCCTTGCAAACCTTAAGCGATGATCTGGCTACTACCCATTATCGAACAGCTGGCGGACAGGTTGCTCCTGTAATTATAAGTACCCGGGGGCACCGACTGGAAGGAATATGGCATGCCGGATCACCTTTAAGTATGGTGATCAATTCCATTCGAGGGGTATATGTTTGTGTACCACGCAATATGACCCAGGCTGCAGGCTTCTATAACACCCTCATGGAAGGGGAAGATCCAGCCCTGGTTATTGAACCCCTGAACGGGTACCGTTTAAAGGAAAAGCGTCCGGAGAATATTGGTGAATATAAAATTCCATTAGGAGTTCCTGAAATACTGAATGAAGGAACCGATGTAACCCTGGTAACCTATGGGTCGTGTGTACGGATTGCCCAGGATGCTGTTGAACAGCTTAAAGAGTTCGATATTTCGGTTGAATTAATTGATGTACAAACATTGTTGCCATTTGACCGGAAACATATCATCACCGACTCGATTAAAAAAACCAATAAGGTAGTCTTTTTTGACGAAGATGTTCCTGGCGGAGCAACAGCCTTTATGATGCAGAAAGTTCTTGAAGATCAGGCAGCTTATTATTATCTGGATTCGGAACCCCGAACAGTAACAGCAAAAGAACATCGTCCTGCCTATACCAGTGACGGGGACTATTTTTCGAATCCCAATGCCGAAGATGTTTTTGAGGCGATCTATGCCATGATGAATGAAGTTGACCCGAAAAAACACCCTGAATTATATTAATCCAGGGAAAAACATTAACTGTTATCGATATATTCCTGGTTAAACCAGATAATGAAAAGAAGCAATTCCAATGAAATTGCTTCTTTTTTTATTATAAAAATCATCCTGTTTTCATTCAATGAAAACTTGCAATCATTAATTATTAATCCGAATTTTATATAAAAAAATTATGCCACTCCGAATTTTCAAAAAGAATAAGAAAAAAAAATCCCTGCGGGATTTATTTGGTAATCCCTTAACACCGGGAGACAAAGTAGAATCCCTACGCTACAATTTAGGGGAATGTCTTTTTATTGAAGGCGAAAACGGTTTTGAATATGAATCCTTAAAAGATGGGAAAAAAGTAAGCTACACAAAAATGTATGATGCATCCACCGGGCACCAGAAAGTACGTAAATTAAATTAACAGAATACCGGGAGCAGGTTAAATTCTTTATTTAAACTAATTAAAGATTATAGGATTTGAAGTATTCAATTACTTTTATTCTTAAAGAATTTCCTATATTTGATTAAGTTGGAAAAGGCTAACGTAATTCGTATAATCTATGATGCAGTGGATCAAAAAATTAACCCCTCCTCCCCCGTGGAGGTTTCCGGTAATCATTATCCTAGGTATATTTGTAGGGCTTTCGGCCTATTCCTTTTATGTTTCCAAGGCCCATTCCTATTTATCGGATAATCCACAAACCTGTATCAATTGTCATATCATGGTTCCGCAATATGCCACCTGGAATCACAGTTCGCATCGTGAGATTGCCCACTGTAACGATTGTCATGTTCCACAGGACAATTTTTTTTCACATTATTATTTTAAAGCCAAAGACGGGTTAAGACATGCTACCATTTTCACTTTACGAGCCGAACCACAGGTAATTCAAATTAAAGAAGCAGGGATAGAAGTCGTACAGCAGAATTGCATCCGCTGCCACGAAGATTTAATAAAAAATGCAGCATTACAGGTTAATCAAAATGAATTTCATACCAACCGGGAGACCCGTTTATGCTGGGAATGTCATCAGGAGACTCCCCATGGAAGAGTAAACAGCCTATCGGTTGTTCCTGATGCCCGGGCGCCGCTACCCAAAAGCCCGGTACCACAATGGTTAAAAGAATTCACAAACGATAATCAATAAATCCATGCCTATGAAACCAATTAGCGATCAAATAAAAGAAAAACCCTGGAAAGGATGGCTAATTTTTATGGTCACCATTGTTCTTGTTTTTTTCCTGGGGATGCTGGCTTCCTCCATTATCGAGCGAAGAGCCGAAGCAGTATTTGCATACACTCCACAGGTAGAACATTCGCAATGGGAGCCCCGGAATGAGATCTGGGGAAAGAATTTTCCCCGTCAGTACAACCGTTTTTTAAAAACAGCAGACACATCGTTCCGAAGCAAACACAATGGAAGTGCTTTCAGGGATATGCTTGAGGAAGATCCCAGGTTAGTTGTTCTGTGGGCCGGATATGGATTTTCCAAAGAGTATAACCAGGGGAGTGGACACTATCATGCCATTGATGATATTCGTAGGATTCTGCGAACCGGAGCACCGGTGGATGGTAAAACGAGTCCAATGCCTAATACCTGCTGGACCTGTAAAAGTCCGGATGTTCCAAGAGTAATGGAACAAATTGGAGTCGCCGAATTTTACAGGGGAAGTTGGGAAACGCGTGGTCATGAAATCGTAAACCCTATTGGATGTGCCGATTGCCACGATGCCGAAAATATGAACCTTAGAATATCAAGACCGGCATTGATCGAGGCTTATCAACGCCAGAACAAAGATATTCATTCGGTTAGCCACCAGGATATGCGAACCCTGGCCTGTGCACAATGTCATGTAGAGTACTACTTTAAAGGAGAAGGAAATTATCTGACCTTCCCATGGGATAAAGGCATGACGGTTGAAGCAATGGAAGAATATTACGACGAATATGAATTTTCCGACTGGACCCATGCCATAAGTAAAGCTCCCATGTTAAAAGCTCAGCATCCTGACTATGAAATATTCTCCACAGGGATTCATGCCCAACGGGGTTTGTCCTGTGCAGACTGCCATCTCCCTTACATTAACGAAGGAGGGCAGAAATTTACAGATCATAAAATCCAGAGTCCGCTAAATAATGTTGAAAATACCTGCCAGGTATGCCACCGGGAAAAAACCGAAGAGTTAATCGCTAATGTTTATGAGCGACAGGATAAGGTGAGAGAAACAATGTATAAACTAGAGAAGTTATTGGTCAGGGCACATGTGGAAGCAGGGAAAGCCTGGGATCTTGGTGCTACAGAGGAAGTCATGAAGTCAGTACTTCAGGATATCAGGCATGCCCAATGGCGATGGGATTATGTTGCTGCAAGCCATGGCGGTTCATTTCATAGTCCGATTGAATGTTCCAGAATACTCGCTTCCGGAATAGACATTGCCCACGAAGCAAGACTTAAACTGGCAAGAATTTTTGCCTCACTAGGTTACAACGAAACAATTCCCTACCCTGACATCCCTACGAAGGCTAAAGCACAGGAATTCATTGGGCTTGACATGAAAAAACTAAATGAAGAAAAGAAACAGTTTTTAGAAGAGGTCGTTCCCCGATGGGATAAAAAAGCAGCCGAAAGGGAAAAAACTTACGAAACCAGAAATTTATAACTCAACCTGGTTTTGCCAAGTTTGAACCGCTGAAAAACACAGGATTTCAGCGGTTCTTTTTCATAAAAATTACCGGGTTAAACTACCAAAACATTTTCTTACCTTTGCCATAAATTTTTGGCATGGTTGATCTATTCAAAAAAATAACCGGATTTATTTTTCTAGTCCCCGTATATATTTATAAATACGTTATCTCACCTTATACCCCTGCTTCGTGCAGGCATACACCAACCTGCTCAGAATATTTTATCGAGGCTGTAAAGATTCATGGACCGTTAAAAGGCTCATGGATGGGAATAAAAAGAATCTCCCGGTGCCACCCTTGGGGTACCCATGGATATGACCCTGTTCCTGTCATCCCCATAAAAAAATATAAACCCAAACAAAAAAAGAAAAGGACAAAAGCTAGTCGGCAATAATTTGTGTATCCAGGATCATACCTTCCTGTAAGGATTTCATCCGGGGAGGAATATTATCTAACAACACGCTGACAAAGGCATCGATTAATTTCTTTTTTGCCAGGAACTTAGCAGATATTAAACTAATTTCTCTAACCGGTTTTAGACCTTCAATTTCTTTGATCATATTTTCTTTTTCGGGAGATACGTTTAAGGTTGCCAATTCAGGTACAAAAGTTACTCCTCCCCGTTGTTCAACCACGTAACGTAAGGATTCTATCGAGTTACTTTGGTATTTAAAGTGTTGTTTACGAGCCAGGTCCTCAGCAATTTTACATAATGCATTCACCTGATTCTGAAAACAATTTCCTTCTTTCAGATACCACAATTCATTCAAATCAATCTGACTTATATTTATTGTGTTTTTGGCATATAACTTATTTTTATCAGAAACAAAAAGATAAAATTTTTCATAAAACAGGGGTTTAAAGATAACTCCTTTAGCCTGGATGGGGGTAGCAATAATTCCTGCATCAATTTCGCCGTTTCTAACCTGTTCTACGATCTCTTCGGTAATCAGCTCCTTCACATTTAGATACAGATCGGGGAAAGCATTTTGCAGATCATCCATTAGTATTGATGTTAAATAAGGGGCAACGGTTGGGATGACACCTACTACTAATTTTCCGCTTACTTTTTCTTCCAGTTCAATGGCAATATTATACATGTCCTCTGATAACCCTATCAACTGTTCTGCCCTTTTTCTTAATAGTTCACCCTCAGGCGTAATGGCTATAGGGACTTTTGTGCGGTTAAAAATTGTAAAACCCAGCTCCTCCTCAAGTTTTTTTACCTGAGAAGTTAATGCAGGTTGTGAAACCCCTAGCATATGGGAAGCTTTAGAAAAGCTCCGGAATTTACTTATTGCCACCAAATATTTTAATTGATTCAAAGTCATATATTATAATTTTACCTTATAAAGATATAAATTTTATAAATAACATTAATACTATATTTGTTTTAAAATTAATGTTGAACAATAAAACAAAATCATTATGAAAAGAGAAATAAAAAACAAATCAGAAATAGTAAAAAAACTGAATCTATTATTATCCGATTATGAAATTTACTATCAAAATTTAAGGGCATTACATTGGAATATAAAAGGGAAGATGTTTTTCATGCTTCATGAAAAGTATGAAGAGTATTATAACCAATCAGCAGAAATTATTGACGAAATTGCCGAAAGAATTTTAATGCTCGGAGCTACTCCATTCCATACCTATGAGGATTTTCTGAAAAACGCAACCATTAAGCCCGTGAAAGACATCAAAGATGCCAATAAAAGTGTGCATATTGTTTTAGAAAACAATGAAGTCTTACTGAATAAAACTTATGAAGCATTAGCGGTTGCGGATGAATCAGGAGATGAAGGTACGCTGGCATTATTAAGTGACATCATTGGAGGGCTTGAAAAAACCATCTGGATGCTTAACTCTTCGATTGAATAACAGGGAAATACCACAGCAATAACTAAGGGAGCAAATAGCTCCTTTAATTTATTAGGTAATGAATTTAAAATGAATTATAAATAACCTGCCTCAGCATATAATTCCATACAGGATAAATCCTGAGGTGTATTAATATTTATAAAAGATTTTCTGATTTCTTCAGAATCTTCCAGGTTGTGATACCGAATATTTAGATTCTTCAAAAAGCTTTCAATGGAATAATCATGTGCATTTTTTAGGTAATCATCAAGCTTTTCAACGATCCTGGTACTGTAAATAGCATGCAATGGTTCTTTAAAATCTTTTATGCGGGGAATAGCAGCATCACAACGACGTTTTTGATAAAATTCGATATGCTGTCTGATCAGGTTACTGGAGATACAGGGCATATCACTGGCAAAAACAAAAACCGAATCATTTTTTGCTGCTTTCATTGCTGCATGGATACCCCCCAGGGGGCCAACATTCTTAATTTCATCAGGAACTAAAGTATAGTGTTTATACCCCTTAAACTCATCGGGTGTATTGGTAACAATCACTATGTCGTCAAAAATGTCATGCAGAATTTTTATTGTGCGGGCAATAATACGCACACCGCTTATTTGGATATTTGCTTTTGTTTTACCCTGAAATCGTTTATTTGCACCACCGGCCAGTATAGCTGCCGATACATGGTGTTGTTCCGTTCTGATTGTCATAACGCTTGTTTTTTAGTCAAACAATTGTTAATTCACTGATTGATTATCTCAAAAAAGAGATCTGTAAGAGAAATGGTTTAGTTTATGTTTCAAACATACCCACCAAATTTAAAAAAAAATCAAATATACGGGCAGAATTTAAAATTTTCAATATCAACAGGACTGCTTTAGGCTATCAATTAATATTTTAGGACATTACACAACCTCTATTTGAATACAGTCTAAATAAGCATAGAGCGTTTTTCAGAGTCAACACACTGAACACTAACTACTTAATATCGAATACCAAATCCCGGATAATTCTTAAATCCTGCTAATCAGGTTAATATAAAACAATTCTGTAGAGTTATAACCCAATGGATTGATCAATTTCCTTCATCGCATTCAACGCAATTTCTATAAAATCATTCAGGGGAATACCAATTTTTTCACATTCCATGATGTTATCCCTACTTACAGAAGCAGCAAAAGCACTCTGTTTCATTCGTTTAGCGATGGACTTCGGTTTTACATCCTTTATTTTTTTCTCCGGATAAACCAAAGCGGTAGCATAGATTAGTCCGGTAATTGTTTCGCCTGCAGCCAGGGCATGCTGGAATTCAGTTTCACGATCGGCCCCGGTAGCTTCTTCGTTATGCATTTTAATGGCCTCCAGGATATCCTCCTCCAGGCCTTCATCCCTTAGCAGTTCATAAGCAACCAAACCATGTTTCTTAGGATCTGCATTGGTTATTTCAGTATCGATGTCATGCAACAACCCGGCCAGCCCCCACTTTTCTTCATCCCGTCCCAGTTTTCTGGCCAGGGCTCTCATTACAGCTTCCGAAGCAAAACAATGGTAAAGCATTTTCTCATTTCGAACGTACTTTTTCAATAATTTTTCTGCTTGGTCTCGATTCATAGATGGTAAATTTTATCAGGTTTAGGCAAATTATTTACATTCCTGCTGCTAATGAGCGTCTATCCCATGTAACATATAGATAAGGTGTTGCATGGTTTTTAATAGCTCATTCATATATTCTTTCACCGCCTTAACGCTTCCGGGCAAGGTATAAACCAGGCTATCTTTCATTACACCTGCAACACCTCTGCTCAACAAGGCATTCGGTTTTTCCTGGCCATATTTCATGCGAATCATCTCCATCACTCCCGGAATCATTTTATCCAATAAGGGTTCTACAGTTTCTACCGTAATATCTCTTTTCCCAATGCCCGTTCCTCCGGTAGTAATAACCACATCATAGGCATTCTCTCTGGCTTCCAGCAATATTTTCTGAAGTTGCCGGCTATCATCCGGAATAATCTTATGTTCCATCTGGTACCGAACATTTTTCTTTTTCCAGTAATGGCCCAGCTGATTTAATACTTCCGGTCCGCTCAGGTCCTCATATTCACCGGCAGCAGCCCGGTCACTAAGGGTTATGATCAAATTTTTAAACACCTTGGGGATAACTTCAATGGGATCCCCAGCTCTTATAGTCCCGGGGTTTTTCACCCGGCAAAAAACGCCTACCCGGGGCATAACATAATTCCCCAGTTCTCGAAACTCATCGTGAAAAGGTTTTCCAACCCGGGTAACTTCCAACGTTACATTTCCGATTTTCAACAGGTCGAAGGTTTGAAAATCTATCTCATGCAGCCCTTCGACGGTAATATTTTCAGCAAATTCACCGAATGCAGTATCCCTGGCATCGGTAATATTTTTAAAGCGCTGAATATGCGACCGATCAATCAGGCTAACCTGCCTGTTCCAGTGTCCGGCATGCACATCGCCTTGTATCCCGATTGGAGTAAGAATCAATTCGGTTACGGGCTTTTTTATTCCCCGTTCAGCCGACAAATTTACTGACAATACTTTTCCTTTACTCATAGCTTAATGAATTGGCAGGTGAATAATTTCATCGCCGGGTTTAATGACTCCGGGATGTATTACTTTGGCAAAAATACCTTCCTTGGGCATCACACATTTCCCCACCTGGGTAAAAATAGCACATCCTGCACCGTGGCATTCTTTTCCAATCTGGGTAACTTCCAGCTCCACATCTCCTATTTTTAAACGGTCGCCAGGATTCATCGTATATAAAGTTATTCCTTCGGTGGTAATATTTTCGGCAAACTCACCATAATCCAGGGGTCGTCCCAGCACTTCCTTAAATTTATCGATACTTTCCCGGGCAAGCAAACTAATCTGCCGGTGCCAATCGCCGGCATGAGCATCTTTTGCTACTCCTTTTCCGTTGATTTCAATTTCCTGTACCGGTTTTTTTATCACGCCTTTCTTTTCAGAAACATTTACCGAAATCACTTTCGCTTTTGTCATCTCCAGCCAATTTAGAATTAAATAGATCGCAACAAATGTAATAAAATATCATTGTTTAACCTATCATCTTAACCCGATCAAATATCACAATGATCAATAAAATATATATTTTTGTGTAGCTATGAATAACAATGAAAATCAATATAAGTTTACTGAAGGGGAAAAGCACCTTTTTACCATTACAGGTTTTACTGAGATTCCAGGAACGGGTGAATCGTTTTATATTTTGAAAAACCCTTTTGGCGGAAAGCATCTCTTAAAAGCAAACCATTACCAACACTATCAGCTAAAAACAGGACAAACCATAAAATGTAAAATTGATAAAATTAATTGTAGCGGGAAAATTTTTCTGGAACCTGAAAATCCAAGGTATAAAGAAGGAGAAGTATATGTTTTTGAGCTGGTTAAGATTATTGATCATCTCAATTCCGTTGGACAGAAAGAAAAGGCAGCTATTGTTAGGGATGATTTTCGAATTGAAACCATTTGCTCACTCCCGGAGAGTTATCCAATTGATCTGAAAACAAAAAAAATAAAGTGTCAGGTTTTAAGAATAAAAAAGGCACAACTTTTTCTTGCAGTTCCAGAAATTAAAAAAAGAATCAAACAACCTCAAATTGGTGAAAGGCACTGGTTTACAGTTGTGGATATCAAACCTCTGGAGGATCATGTGGATTATTATATTTTACAGGATGAGTATAATAATCTTTATTCGTTAAAAAAGGAGATGTATCAACATTATGGTTTTTCAATGGGAGAAAAAGTTGAATGTATTATAACCAAGTTTGATGCCGACTCACACTTAAAAATTGAACCTGTTCATCCGTATTATAAAATTGGGAAAACCTACTGGTTCAGCTATTTACGCACTGAAAGAGAAACCACCCCCCTGGGTAAAGAAGAATCTGTAATTATTGTAAAAGATATTTATGGTATAGAAACAAAAGTAAGATCCGGTGGAGCTGAAGATAATGCAAAGGATCATCCGGAGACCATTGAATGTGTTGTAGAAGGTATCCGGAAAGGGAAAGCAATATTGGCCTTAAAGGCAATCGATTAAAAAGTTATAATTCGGATTTGGTTTTTCCCACCAGTTTTGTTTCATCAATAATCATGGTTTTATCTACCGCTTTACACATATCGTAAATGGTAAGTAACGCAACCGAAACTGCGGTAAGTGCTTCCATCTCGATGCCGGTTTTACCCACGCAATGAGCTTTAGAAGTAACACGGACACCGGTATCGTCGGGGGTAGCTTTAACATCAATTTTAGTAATCTGCAGGGGATGACACAATGGGATCAGTTCGCTGGTTTTTTTTGCACCCTGAATTCCAGCAATTTCTGCAATGGTAAGTACATCCCCTTTTTTCATGGCATTATCCTGAATCAACTGCAGGGTATGAGGTTGCAGGGTTATATGCCCTGTGGCTTCAGCTTTACGCACCTGGTCGGGTTTTGCACCCACATCTACCATGTTTGCTTTCCCTTTGTCATCTACGTGGCTTAACTTTCCCATGATTGTTTTCGTTTTAATTGATCTAAAAAGATACTCAGATTATCCTCCAATATTATAAAATTTACCGGTATGGTTAGCATGCCCGGTTTGAGGTTTATTTCCAAGGGCAAGGTCAATGGCTTTTTCTGCACCCAGCTCACGTACACTATATCCCAGATCACTAAACAAACAGGGTTTGATCTTCCCGTCAGAAGTGAGCCGTAAACGATTACAATGGGCACAATCGCCGCCTGACCCCCCCTGTACAACAGAAAAGCTACCGGTTTCCAGGTCCATTTCCCGGATAAAACGAACCATCAGGTTATTATCGAAGCAAAATTTTGCCACCTCAACCGCATCGGGTTCCTGGCTGCTATGCTGAACCACACAGTTTATTTTTATGGGCTGTAAGCCGGCCTTTTTGGCGGCTTCAATTCCGTCGAACACCTTTTGAATAGATCCAACCCGGGTTATTTCGCGGTATTTTTCAGCATTCATGGTATCCAGACTTATATTTACCCGTTGTAAACCGGCATCAGCAAGATCCTGGGCATATTTATCCAGAAGGACTCCATTGGTTGTCATCGAAAAATCTTTTATCTCCTCAATGGCACCAATCATTCGAACCAAATCAACAATATCCTTACGAACCAAAGGTTCTCCACCGGTAAGGCGTACTTTATCAACACCTTTGCGAACAGCTGTTCTGGTCACCTCAACAATCTCATCAAAGGTTAAAATATCCTGGTGAGCGAGTAACCTGACACCCTCAGCAGGCATGCAGTAAACACACCGCAGGTTACACCGGTCGGTAACCGATATGCGGAGGTAGTTAATTTTACGGTTAAATCTGTCGTACATGTATCCTCTCTCCTTTCTTAATCTCCGGAACCCCTATTTCGATCGCTGCAATACCATGCGCCAAAGATAATGCATGAATATGAGCAGAGCCATGATAATCGACAGGAAAAACTTCACCATTTTTAATTATCACCGGAAAATATGCTTTTCGCCGGGTTCCACGACGGGTATAATCAACCCCCATCGGCATCTTGATATCCAGAGGCTCATAATCCTGCCCCATTAATTTATAAATTAATGGTTTTACCAATAAATCGAACTGCATAAATGAAGAAACAGGATTTCCGGGCAAACCGAAACAAAACTTCTTGCCAGCCATTCCAAAGGTGGTAGGTTTGCCTGGTTTAACAGCCAGTGCATCAAAATCAATTTTAACCCCGGCCTGTTCCAGAACCCTGGGAACAAAATCGAAGGATCCCATGGAGACCCCTCCGGTAAGCAACACGATATCACTCTCTTTCAACGCCTTACTAACCTTGGCATAGGTATCTTCCGGTGTATCGTCGGCAATACCAATATAATTGGCAATACCCCCTGAAGCCTGTACCTGGGCAATCAGCTGATAACCATTGCTGTTTCTTATTTGTGACCGGGAAGGCTTCTGGTCCGGCTCAACCAACTCATCACCGGTAGAAATAATACCCACACGGGGCTGTTTGTATACTAAAACTTCAGTATATCCCACTGCGGCAAAAATAGCTATGTGCTGTGCATTGATTTTAATTCCCTGGCTTAACACTTTGTCTCCTATACCAACATCTTCGGCCTGATAACTAATATTACTTTTGCCGGGATCTTCCAATGCTTTCACCCTATTGGCGTCCAGCTCTTCGGCGATCTCAACCGGAACAATACAGTCGGCACCATTAGGCACAGGAGCCCCGGTCATAATTTTTGCACACTGATTTTTTCCCACTTCTTTTTCAGGGTATTTTCCGGCAGGGATCACCTCTACCATTTCAAGAGTATTTTCCAAATCCTCCCTTCTGCAGGCATATCCATCCATGGCCGCCTTATCAAAAGGGGGCATCTCAATATCCGATTGAACATCTTCGGCTAAGATCCTGCCCAGGGAATGGATATAATTAACTTTTTCGTGGGCTAAATGGTATGCATTTCGCATGACCATGTTGTATGCTTTTTCAATGGTAATCATCGTCCAAAATTTTAGCAAAAATACGATTTATCAGGGTAAATCCAGTGAAGAAATATATAAATATTGCGATATGTTGTTAAACTTAAATTACCAGATACCATTTGATTCATTAATTTAATGAATCCCATTTTTCACGGAGGTATCATTTAAAGTGGTATTAAAAAAATCGTTAACCACTGATCTTATTTGATTCATTTTTTCATTTTCAGGTAAAGCATCAAAAATTTTAACCAGGTATTTTTTTTCATATAGTCTTTTAACTGAGTAGTTAAAGTTTAAATCAAACACCCATCCTATCTGTAACAATTTAAAATCATTTAATGTTTGCATCGATTCTTTTAAAACCACCTGACGGTTTATAACAGACTGATACACTTTGTCGCTGATCTTATCATAATCCGGCAAATCCAGCTCCAGGGTTTTGTTTTCCTTTTCTGCATTCTGATTTTTCACCATATAATACCCGGTTATCAAACGCCAGATATCCAGTTTGTCAGCATCACGGATCATTTGAGAGAAAAAATTGTTTTTCTCATTTTGATCATATTCCATTTTAGCTTTGTTATGATTCAGAATGGATTGATGAATGATATCAATCTCTTCCCCAGACAAATCCTTTAAAAGATTGTTTTCCTTAAACACTTCAATAGCCAGTTCAGCGTGGTTCTGAGACTTGTCATCAGAAAAAGTTTGAAATTTTACATATTGTTTAAACCTTCCTATATCGTGAAAAAGGCCGATGGTTTCTGCAAGGAAAACTTCCTGTTCGTCTAATTCCAGGTGTTTAGCCAAACCCACCATTTCTTCACTTACTTTTTTGCTATGATCTGCCTTGAGTCCAATATTTTCTTTTAAATCAGGATATGCATCGATAAACTGATAGATATAATTGGCAAACCATTGTTTATAAACCGATACTATATCTTTAGAAATCCTCATAAAATTAAATTAAATATTGCAGCGACAAATTTGGGAAAATTTGTATAAAAGTAAAAAAGCCGGAGATATAAACTCCGGCAAGTTTACAGAACAGGTTCATGTTCCTTCTAAAATTTATAAGCTAACTCAAGCAGGATAAACCTTCCCGGGGAGAGTCGTTGCTTTTTATCAATATAAACCTTGTCAAATATATTCTGTACATCCAGTGCTACAAAAAAGTTTTTCCGGATGGTTCGGTACAAGCGAATATCAACCGTTAAATAATCATCAATAATCAGTATATTTTGATCTTCGGCATAGGATTCCCCAATATAGTTTGCAGTGACTGTAGTATTTAGCACCCTGTTTTTCCAGAAGAGGCCTGCAAAAGCCTGGTGCCAGGGAACCTCAACCAGCATCTTTCCGGTGAGGTCATCTCCGGAATAATCTTCCAGATCAAAATCGGTAATGGTTGATGAATTGTAAGTATAGTTTGCTTTCAGGGTCAGGTCTCTTGTAAAATCATACTGAAAAAAGAATTCGGCTCCATAAATTTCAATGGCAGCAATATTCTCGCGGGTAAGTTCGGTTTGCCCGTCGACATAATTCCCGGTAGCCACAAAATACTGAAAATCTTTACCCAATGAGTAGTAGGCTGCTGTTTTAAACTGAGCTTTAGGAAAAGGTTTGGTATTCAATCCGATTTCGTAATTGGTTAATGTTTGTGGTTGTAGATCGGGATTTGCTTTTTTAAATCCTTTGCTGATTTTTCTCGAGGAGATCAGGTCGTCCATTTTGGGTGGCATAAATCCTGTGGATGCAGATACATAGGATTTTATGGCCGGAGTAATTTCATAGTGCAAGGATAATTTCGGGCTTAAGGCTGTCCAGTTTGAATTTCCATAATTTTCACTGACATTTTCTTCGAACCCGGTATTTGCCGTAGGTTCTGCAACATAAATCGAGCCCTCATAAAATCGTGCATAATCGAAACGCAGTCCGGCAATAATTTTAAGTTTATCCTTAAACAGCCGTTGCTCATCCTGTAAAAATGCAGCATAGGATTGTACTTTTCCTTCCCGCATCAGGGTATCGGTAGAGGTATAAAAAATATCCGAAGCATCCATATACCCCTGCCTGACATCCAAACCGAAAGTAAACCAGTTATGAGAGCCCAGTTTACGGGTAGCATTCATCCATAATCCATAATCCCTGGAGGTCTGGTTTCGGTCCGACATTTTATAGTTGCCATCCTGGTTAATATTTTCACTAAATTGATTGTAGTGTTCATCCTGGAAGTAACCCTTGGCATCTATCTTAAAATCGCCCAGCTGTCCATCATAGTTGGCTCTTACAAAATGAGTAGTATACTTTACAAAACCACCATCGTCAAGATAAACCTGCCGGCCATCCCCCCGTTTATCGTCATAGTAGCTGTATTCCACCTCCACCTTATTCTGATCGTTAAACTCATATCCCATGGTTGCGCCAATCCGGTTTTCCTTTAAATAAACTTCTACATCCGTTGAATCCCTGATCGTTTTGGGTTCGATAACATATCCGTCGCCCTGGCGATAAAATCCGGCAATCCCCCAATAAAAGTTATTCCCGTTGATCTGCTCATTGCCCTCGAGGTTAAACTTTCCTCCGATTGTGGAATAACTACCGCCAAAGGTTCTCACATCGCCTGAAAAGCGTTGATCCGACTTTTTGGTAATTATATTAATCACCCCTCCCATGGCATTATTCCCGTACAAAGCTGAACTTGGTCCTTTAATGACTTCAATACGCTCAATCCTGTCGGGGGAAATCATATGCCAGTTGATAGATCCTCCTGCGGTTTTATTCAACGGTACTCCATTGTACAGGATCAACACACCTTGTGCTGCATCTAATCCACGCATGGTAACCGATGCATTTTTGGAGAATATTCCCCAGCTACGATTAACATTTATATTGGCCAGGGATTGTAAAATATTGTCGGTATTGGTGGTAGGAAATTCTTCCACTTCCTCTTTCTCAATGACCTCATTCTGACCGGCCAGGTCACCGATTTTGCGTTCGGTACGTGTAGCCGTAATCATCACTTTCTCCATCTCAATGGACATAGGAACCATCTTGATTTCTACCACTTCTTTTTTGTCGGTCAGTTGTAAACTTAACTTCTGATCGTGATACCCCACATAAGTAACACGTAAGGTATATTCACCGGGGTTCAGGTTTTCAAACTGAAACATACCCTGTTGGTTGGTTGAAATACCCCTGTTGATCTCCTGGATTACAATGTTTGCTCCAACCAGGGGGTTTCCGTTTTCGGAATCGACAACTTCCCCTTGTAATACCTGTTGAGCCATCGAATAAAGAGGAATCATAAAAACAAATAAAACAGTATAAATAAATCTTTTGAAAAGCATATTGATCTTATTTTTGAATGATAATGTCAACAATAATATTTCCGCTACTTTCACCGGTAGTACCAATCACTTTAAACATGCCCGTACGTTCGTCCCGGACGAACGAATAGATATCTCCCGGAGCAAGATCTTTGGCTTTACGTTTACCGCTCTCAAAAGCAAAGGAATGAGCTAATAAAAGACTGTCGTTTTGAGCAGCATCAAAATCTTCAACGGAAATTGTCAGGGGTGCAGCAGAGTAACGTGTAGTATTGGTTGTATCCCAGTTTGTAATGGCAAACTCTCCCGGAAATGCTTCATCACCAATGTTGGCTCCCGGCGAAGCCATTATCCATTTATCCAGTTTATCAAAATCATCGTAATAGGAAACAATATCGATTAATGATGAATAGGAGTAAGCTTCCTCCAGATTGTAGACAGAGCCATCGGTTAAAGAAAGGAAACTACCGTAATCAGGACTGTTTTGAGCACCCAGCTGAATATTTTTAAATACATCAATCTCTCCGTATTCAACATTCTCGTCTTTGGTTACTGTTAACGCAGTTTGGGCAAAATTCCCTTTCCGGTCACGAATAATAAACTCCCAGTTATCAATACTTTCAAGACCTTTCGTAATTTCAATCTCTTTACGATAGGTTTCGGCATAGATTCCCAGGTCTAAATAGCGTTCGTCATTCAGTTTGGCAATAAAATTGGTTAACCTGTCATAGCCATTATATTCTGCCTGGATGGCGATCGTAAATTTCTCACCCGGGGCCAAGGTTGTGTCGCCGGACACAAAATCCGGATGATCAATAATCTGAATAGCAGGATCAGGGTGATTCGTGGAATCTTCATCCTCACAGGATCCTAAGAAAAACAAAAGGATAAACAGAATGATCAAAGGATAAAAGTTTGACAAGAGACGACGTGCATTTTTTTTCATATCGCTGACTATTAAATTTTTATGGATTAAAATAAGCTTATGCTGACAAATTTATTTCTTTTGGAAACGCCTGATGGAATAGATTAGGCCGGCACCGAGTAATGATCCGGCCACACCAAAAGCAAAGTGGGACAGAACCGGAACAATAAATCCGGATTTAACGAAAGAATTTTCCAATATCCCGGTAAACAGATAAACTCCAATCCGGCTGACGGGGATAACCATGTATGCTATACCCCCAATTAATGAAAGGATAGCCAACCGATGTGCGGGTTTATGAAAAGCAAAATATAAGAAATCCAGCACAATGCCCATAACAATATAAATAACGGGCAAAAATGGATCTTTAATTCCTATGAATGGAACAAACATGAAGGTAGTGGCTCCAAGCATGGCAATTACCGAAGCAAAAGGGATGTTTGATATTCTTCGGGCAATCATAATAAATGCCATAAATTCCAAACCATGGCGGCCAGGAATGCCCAATGGAATTCTTAAATAGGAACGCACCACAATGGCACTAATTCCAAGGACAAAAAGAAATAAAATCTCCAATACCAACGGCAGGGTATTAGTCCGAAATGCTTTTGATAAAGTCTTTTGAGACAGCCTTCCACTCATAGTTATTTTGATTTTTAATTGATTCAACAATTACTGTATTTTTATTATTTTGAATTACCGGCCGCAACCAGTCACCTACATCTATCCGATCGCTCCCGCGAAGGACCTTGCCCTGAACCGATTTTACAACCTGAATATTAATGATTCGTTTCAATTCTTTAACGGTATAAACACCCTGCAAATCTCTTAATTCTTTTCCTTTTAACCATATATTTCGTCCATCATTTCCGGATTTTCGCAATCCTACAGCTGCCAATGAACCAATTACACCGATTTTTGTTCCTGTATATCCTTTTAAAAATATACCTGTTTCTTTTGCCAGTTGATAAGCATTTTCTTTTCGCAGCACCTCTTCTTTGGCTCGTCTGCCCCATGCTTCAATTCTCTCATCAACAGACTCTTCCCGGGCAATACATAAACCTGCATCGGATCCGGGCTCAGCCACTTCCCGGATAAACTGAATACAAAGATCTTTTAAAACGTCACCGTAGCCAGACTTTACCAGTAAACAGGCAGAACTGTTCTGGGAGGTATAGGCAATCTGATCATTTACAAACAACTGATGCCTGGAAATCGACAGGACTTCCCCGATTTCCTGCTCAACGATTAGTTTCCCCAGCTGGCGGGATTTAAACCCGGTACCCCGTGAGTTCTTGTTATCCGTATCATCCAACCCAATATACCAGATCATTTATTCACCTTATTAAAGAACTTCTTCGTAATTTGATAGATGGCTTCGTCAAATTCAACCAACAACTCCTTGTAAGCTTCAATTAATATCTTCCCCTCGTCGGTAAGAACAGATCGGCCTCCATGCTGACCTCCCCGGTGTTTTTCCACCAGGGAAAAACCCAGTTTCTCTTCAGCCTCTCTAAGCATTCCCCACGCTTTTCGATAGCTCACTTCCAATTTATCGGCAGCAACTTTTAATGATCCATACTGATCGATATAATCGATCAGTTCGAATTTCCCGTTTCCTAAAATACTTTCACCATGGGTATTCTCTAACCAGACTTTGAATTTCAGAAAAATATCATAATATTTTGAGCCTTTGGGACCAGCCATATTTTCTTTATGTATTAAATTACCTGTCGCTACAAAATAAATAAATCCGGTGAATCTTTAAAAATAATGGATTACTTATTTAAATCATCCGGTTAATTTAGACATTTTCTAAAAGCAAAAGGCCTGATTCACAGAATTTCTAAAAACCACTTTCCCCAGTTAAACAACCAGCCTTTTTTTTTGTTAACCACTTACAAAATTAATGTTTCAGGATTTTTGTAAACATGATAAAAATCTTGTTTTATATTTATACGATATGTATATATTTGCATATCGTAAAAGAGTAACAAAACTGAGTTAATCGATTGTTAAACATATAAAATTATCATTGTCATGCAAAAGAGTTTATATTTTGCCCCTCCGGCCAAGAATGAGCCTGTATTATCGTATAAGAAGGGTTCTCCGGAGCGAGAAAACTTAATGAAAGCCATTGAAGACGCCAGGTCAGAAGTGATTGATATCCCTATGGTTATTGATGGGAAGAAAGTTACTACCGAGAACAAGGTAGAGATCCATCCGCCGCATGATCATCAGCATTTGTTAGGGCATTATAACCGGGGCGACGAAAGTCATGTAAAGGATGCCATTGATGCAGCCTTAAAAGCACGGAAGAAATGGGCGAACATGTCGTGGAAACAACGGGCTTCCATCTTTTTAAAGGCGGCAGGAATGATTTCGGGGCCTTACCGGGCAAGAATCAATGCTGCAACCATGTTAGGGCAGTCAAAATCAGTACATCAGGCAGAAATAGACTCAGCATGTGAATTATCGGATTTTTTACGTTTCAATGTGCAGTATATGACTGAGATTTACAACGAGCAGCCCGATTCTAATGAGCTCATCTGGAACCGGGTGGAGCAGCGCCCGTTGGAAGGTTTTATTTTCGCCCTTACTCCGTTCAACTTTACTGCCATTGCCGGAAATCTGCCCTCTGCACCGGCCATGATGGGGAATACAGTGGTTTGGAAACCTTCCAACACACAGATCTATGCTGCCCGGATTATCATGGATATCTTTATGGAAGCAGGGCTACCGGATGGTGTAATTAACCTGGTTTATGTATCCGGCCCCACTGCAGGAAAAGTAATCTTTTCTCATCCTGATTTTGCAGGGATTCACTATACAGGATCGACAGCCGTTTTCCAGAATATATGGAAAGAAATTGGAAATAATATTCAGAAATTTAAGTCTTACCCAAGGATTGTGGGTGAAACAGGCGGTAAAAATTTTGTACTGATGCACGAATCGGCCAATGCAGCCCAGGTGGCTACCGCATTAACCCGGGGAGCATTCGAATACCAGGGTCAGAAATGTTCGGCAGTTTCCAGGGCTTATATCCCAAATAACCGATGGGATGAAATTCTGGAAGAGATCAAGTGTGATATGGACACCTTAAAGATGGGGCCGGTAGAAGATTTTTCCAACTTTATGAATGCGGTGATCGATGAAGCCTCCTTTGATAAACTGGCAGGTTTTATTGACCGTGCAAAAAAAGATGAAGAGGTTGAAATCCTGTTTGGCGGAAATTATGACAAATCAAAAGGGTATTATATTGAGCCAACGATCATACTTACCAAAGATCCACACTATGTTACCATGGAAGAAGAGTTGTTTGGTCCGGTACTTACTCTTTATGTGTATGATCACAAGAAGTGGGACGAAGCCGTTGACCTGGTTGACCAGACATCGATCTATGGATTAACGGGCTCGATTTTCTCCAAAGACCGATATATCATTGAAGATGCAATGAAAAAGCTGACCCATGCAGCGGGCAATTTTTATATAAATGACAAACCTACCGGTGCCGTGGTAAACCAGCAGCCTTTTGGAGGTTCACGTGGTTCAGGTACCAACGATAAGGCCGGATCAAGAATCAACCTTTTACGCTGGGTTAGCCCACGTACGATTAAAGAAACCTTTGTACCACCAGTAAGTTATAAATATCCATTTATGGAAGATTAATTAAAAAAAAGAGTTAAAAAATGACAACAAAAGAATTTAACATACAGGAATTACTAGAGCGCCTGGGAATCAAGGACATTAACCCGGGCGTAACCACCGGAACGGAATGGTTTGATACAGACGGAGCAGTAACTTCGTCGGTTTCACCCATCGATGGAAAAGAGATTGCCAAAGTAAAGAATGCAACCCTTGACGATTATGAAAAGGTAATTGCCAAAGCCCAGGATGCATTTAAAGTCTGGCGGGAAATTCCTGCCCCAAAAAGGGGCGAAATTGTGCGCCAGATTGGGTTAGCTATCCGTGAGGCAAAGGATGACCTGGGAAAGCTGGTAACCCTCGAAATGGGAAAGATTTACCAGGAAGGACTGGGCGAAGTTCAGGAGATGATTGACATTTGTGACTTTGCAGTAGGACAATCCAGATTACTTAATGGATTTACCATGCACTCCGAGCGAAGAAATCACCGGATGTATGACCAATACCATCCTGTTGGGCTGGTTGGACTAATCACTTCGTTTAATTTCCCGGTAGCCGTATGGGCCTGGAACACGATGCTGGCAGCTATTGCCGGCGATGTAGTCCTCTGGAAACCAAGTTCAAAAACACCTCTTTCGGCCATCGCAACCATGAACATCATTCATAAGGTATTAAAGAAAAATGATGTCCCTGAGGGAGTATTTAATTTAATTATCGCCAAATCATCTGTTCTGGGAGATAATTTTCTGGAAGACAAACGCATACCTCTTTTCTCGGTTACGGGCTCAACGGCCGTTGGAAAACGCGTTGGTGCCCTTGTTGGAAAACGGTTAGGAAAAACAATCCTGGAACTGGGAGGAAACAATGCGGTGATCGTATCTGACTCGGCAGACCTTAAGATGGCCATTCCATCCATTGTTTTCGGTGCTGTAGGCACCGCCGGACAACGATGTACATCCACGCGCCGGGTGATTGTCCACGAAAAAATTTATGACCAGGTAAAAGGACAATTAATCGATGCTTACGAACAGGTAGTCAATAAAATTGGAAATCCTCTGGATAAGAATACCCTGGTTGGGCCTCTGATCGACCAACATTCGGTAGATGCATTTACCCATGCAGTAAAAGAGGTGGAAAAAGAAGGTGGGAAAATCCTGTTCGGGGGAAAAGTGCTCGAAGGGGATAGGTTTTCTTCGGGGAATTATGTAATCCCGGCCATTGCCGAAGCCGAGAATCATTATCACATTGTGCAGGAAGAAACCTTTGCTCCTATTGTATACCTGATCAAATACAAAACCTTTGAGGAGGCCCTGGAGCTCAACAATAATGTTCCTCAGGGATTGTCTTCCGCACTGTTTACCCTGAATATGCGCGAGAGTGAACAATTCTTAAGTGAAGTAGGCTCTGACTGCGGAATTGCCAATGTTAACAGTGGGACCTCCGGAGCCGAAATTGGCGGAGCATTTGGAGGTGAAAAAGATACCGGGGGTGGCCGTGAATCGGGTTCTGATTCATGGAAAGCCTATATGCGAAGACAAACCAACACCATCAACTATGGGGAGGAGTTACCCCTGGCACAAGGAATTAAATTTGCCTTTTAATTTTCAGGATAAAGTTTATTTCGTTTTTACTATTCAAAAGCCCATCATCCGTTTTATGATGGGCTTTTTTCCTTTTCCTGGCAGAATTAATAAAATAAATAAAAAATAATTTCTTTTTTATGTTGTCTTTGAATTATTAATACTACCTTTACGCCGTATTTTAATTTTTAAATTTTTTTATAATGAACACAGGAACAGTAAAATTCTTCAATGAATCAAAAGGATATGGATTCATTAAAGAAGACGATTCAGACAAAGAACATTTTGTACACGTATCAGGTTTAATTGACGAAATTCGTGAAGACGACCGCGTGGAGTTTGAATTACAAGAAGGTAAAAAAGGATTAAACGCAGTAAACGTAAAAGTTATATAAGATTGCTTTAAAAATTTACCGATTGTTTAAGCCTGCTAAATTAGCAGGCTTTTTTTTATTTCCCTTTCCGTTTAAACTTTCTTTTGGAGTGTTTCTTCCCCGAAGGAGTTTTCCACCCTGGACTTTCTCCCAGCTCAGCAGGTACCGGAAGTTTTATCACCTCGTTTTCAATCAGCTGTTCGATACGCTTAAACCGAACCATGTCCTTTGGATTAATCAGGGTTATGGCTACACCGGTAGATTTAGCACGTGCTGTTCTTCCTACTCGATGCACATAATCTTCAGCATCCTGCGGAACATCATAATTTATGATCAGCTGAATATCCTTGATATCAATTCCCCGGCTGATAACATCTGTAGCAACCAAAATCCGGGTTCGTTTAGCTCTGAACCGTGAAAGTACATTTTCACGCTCTTTTTGCTCCAAATCCGAGGAGATTCCTTCAACCTCAAAGTGATTTGCTTTTAGTTTCCGAACAATGATATTAACATTACTCTTGGTTGAGGTAAAAATAAGAATACTCTCGTATCCTGGTTTATTTTTAATCAGATCGTTAATCAGGGGTGCTTTTTGTTCATCGTAAACAATGTAAGCGGCTTGCAAAATTCCTTCGGCAGGTTTTGAAAGTTCAATATTTATCTCTTTCGGATGATGCAGAATCTGACCGGCCAGTTTTCTTATTTTTGGGGGCATGGTTGCACTAAACATAAGCGTTTGCCGTTGCTTGGGAAGATAAGAAATGATTTTCAGGATGTCCTCATAAAATCCCATATCAAGCATTTTATCCGCTTCGTCGAGGATTAAATATTTAATCGCATCAAAATGAACATAGCCCATTTTAAGGTGAGAGATCAGTTTCCCGGGAGTGGCCACTACGATATTGGTCTTTCCGGTTAATGCATTCCGTTCGGTATCAAAGTCCTGACCATCCCCCCCTCCATATACCGGGCATGATCCGAGATTTGTAAAATAGGAAAAACCCTGAATTTCTTTATCAATTTGAATGGCAAGTTCACGGGTTGGCACAATGATCAATGTACTTAAGGAGACATCCTGATCCTGCGAAAGCTTGTCGATCACCGGTAAAACGAATGCAGCTGTTTTACCGGTACCTGTTTGCGCACAGGCTATCAGATCATTTCCTTCCATAATTAATGGAATTGCTTTTTCCTGAACGGGTGTGGCTTCATCAAAACCCATATAGGAAATTGCTTCCAGGATATGCTCATTTAAATTAAAGGCAGTAAATTTCATCTTCAACTTTTTTATTTCAGCTGCAAAGATATTCTTTTAATTCAGCCGAACATATTCATAATTAGTATTATTTCAAATATTTAAGAATAGCCGGGACTAACCTTAACCAGAAAATCATCAGCAACATTCTTCCCGGGCCTGATGAATACTGCATTACCGACTTAATTCCCCATTCTTAAACATTAACGGGTTAATCCTGTGATAAAAACTATTCCCGACAGAACATATTCATTGAACAATACTTTTAAAGAGCAGGGAAAGGATTATGAATAAAAAAACTAATGGATAGTACTCCCTTGAAAATAAAACCGTACCTTTGACAGGATTTAAGATTTGCGCTTTTATTTACTGGTTTTTTTAACATCTCAAGTTTATCACTGCTCCCGGTTTTAAATCATTGTAAAAAATCTTAATAAAAAACACTTAATACGTTCTGTTTTTCTGGTTGATTACTGATAAGTTGTTTAAATAATGAAAATTGAGAAATTAAATTTTCTAAAAAAACATTCCGGAAAGGAACCTAAAGAAAAGGAACCTTAGCTAGTTAAAGAAGGTCCTTCGTGATTATTAAGGAGTATATCCATTAAAGACAAAACCAAGTCCATGAGGCAACTCAAAATAACAAAACAAATAACCATTCGTAATGAAGCATCCATAAATTGTTATTTTCAGGATATAAGCAAATATTCAATTTTATCGGCTGAAGAAGAAGTTGAATTAATGGTTCAAATTAGGAATGGAGATCGTGAAGCCTTCGACAAGCTGGTACTCTCCAATCTGCGTTTTGTGGTTTCAGTTGCCAAGCAATATCAGAATCATGGGTTATCCTTTTCCGATTTAATCAATGAAGGCAATGTAGGCCTGGTTATTGCTGCAGAGAAGTTTGATGAGACCCGTGGATTCAAATTTATTTCGTATGCGGTATGGTGGATCCGGCAAGCCATTATGCAAGCCATCTCCAATCAGAACAGGGTGGTACGGTTACCCATTAACCGTTTATCATCAATTCATAAAATTGCCGGAGCGATCCCTTACCTGGAACAAAAACTTGAACGTGAACCTACAGACGCAGAACTTGCAAGTTACCTTAATTTATCGAATGATGAAGTAGAAGTTGCCAATCGGATCAAAAAGCGCCAGGCCTCATTTGACAAGCCTTTAACCAGTGACAGCGAGTCGGAATTTAGTTTGTATGATATGGTTCAAACAGGAAATATTCCCTCTCCCGATGATCATCTACTCCAGGATTCGTTAGCAACAAATATCAGCCGTGCACTAAAAAAATTAACCTCAAGAGAGTCTGAAATACTTACCAGGTCCTTTGGGTTATTTAATACCCCGGTACATACATTACAAGACCTGGCAGAAATTTATAACATGTCTTCTGAACGGATAAGACAAATCAGGCGACGCGGATTAACCAAACTAAAATCGATGCTTAATGGCAAATTTTCATTCCTTGATTAAGCAAACAAATAACAGTATTATTTAAAACTAAATTTTTTATATGGGCCGATCACAAGAATCATTTAACAAAAAAGAAGTAAGAAGAAAAAAAGAGAAAAAGAGAAAAGAAAAAGAACAAAAAAGGTTGGAAAAAAAAGAAGGTGAAAAGGGTAATCTGGATGACATGATTGCTTATGTTGATCAAAATGGAGTTATCACATCAACCCCTCCTGATCCTGACGAAAAAGAAGAAATCAAAGCAGAAGATATCCTGGTAAGTGTTCCGAACAGGAGCAAAGAGGATGAACCCGATCCTATCCGGAAAGGGACTTTAACTTTTTTTAATGACGCCAAAGGATATGGTTTTATTGAGGATTCAGAAACCAAAGAGCGTATTTTTGTGCATATTAATAACATGCTCGAAGAAATAGATGAGGGAGATATCGTTCGTTTTGAAATTGAAACAGGACCCAAGGGGTTGGTTGCTGTTAATGTAACGCTCCTTAAATAATTTTTTTAAATCTTTATAGCTGATTAGCGATCAATTGATCCTGTCCAAGTTTTTTAAGCATCTTTCCATGCTGAAGAACCGCCTGAAAAAAACTACGGTGGCTATGGTATGGCAGCCCATACTTATGGGTGGTTTTTTTCACGATATCTGAAATTTTATGATAATGGATATGACAAATGTTTGGAAACAGGTGATGTTCAACCTGGCAGTTTAACCCTCCAATCAACCATCCTAAGATTTTATTTTCAGGAGCAAAATCAGATGTAGTAAACAGTTGATGTACCGCCCAGTTGTTTTCCATATTCCCATCATTATCGGGCAAGGGATACCTGGAGGTTGGGACAACATGTGCTGTCTGAAAGATTACACTTAAAACAAAACCACTCACAAAATGCATTATCAGAAAAGCAACAATAATCCAGTACCAGGCAAAGGGTAAAATAATCATGGGTACCACAATAAATGCCATATAATATAATAATTTCGAAAAAATAAGGGTAATTAACATCTGAGGATAAGAATACTTTTCACTTAATGAAACCTTATTTTTATGGTATCTGTACAGCTGTTTGAAATCTTTGGCCGTAACCCAGAGCAGAGTCATTAGGCCATATAGGAACCAGGCATACCGGTGCTGAGATTTATGTATTTTCAATAAAGGTTTATGCGGAGACAGGCGCAAGACCGGTGCGGGATTTATATCTTCGTCCTTACCCTCAACATTGGTATAGCCATGATGCATGGTATTATGCTGATATTGCCAGGTAGAAGGAAATCCGCCAAGTAAATACAGACTTTTACTCATCCACCGATTAATAACACGATTTTTTGAATAGGATCGATGATTGGCATCATGCATCACAGTCATTCCAACCCCGGCCTGCCCAAGACCAATAACCAGATAACCAATAAAAATTCCATAAATGGAATGAATTTCTCCAAACAGAAGTAAAAAGTAGGGAGTAAGAAAAAGGGCAAACATAAAAATGGTTTTCAACACCAGATTAACATTCCCATTTTCAGATAAATGGTTTTGCTGGAAATAATCAGCTACCTTTGTTCTCAATTCAGCCATGAACTCAGGATTTTTATCAACCGGATACCTTATATCTTGCATCTTTACCCTCCCTTTCTAGAATATTATAAGCTTATCGTTAAGATCGTATAACCTAGTTCTTGGCTAGCACAAAACTCCAGTACTCAAATTTGCCGTTGGTAAAAGAGTTGAACCGGTTAGTCCCTTTGGTACCAGCAAACTCAGCAAAAGCATTTTGCAGAAATCCCGGGATTTTCTTCCTGATTAATTTTTCCCGTCGCAGGGTATCCAGGGCTAATCCTTCGGCTACATTTGGTGTAATATTTGTTTCTTTTCGAATCGTAAATCCACATTTCTCCAGACTTTTTCTCAGGGTATTGATTTCCTCTTTCTCTATCATATCAGCAAATAAGAAATGGCCGTCGTCATGGAGAACACGATATACTTCCTTAAAAAAGGCTTCGATATCACTATAACACCTGGCTGATTCAACATTTACCAACACATCGAAAGTTTCGCCATTAACCGGAAGTTTTTCTGCGCGACCTTCCACAAAAGATAATCCCGGAACCTGATAAAACCGATTACAGAAATTTATCACACTGGAGGAGATATCAACAGCCATATACTTTTCTGGTTTATAATAACGGGCAATATAATCTGCACCACCACCTCTACCGGAACCTACTTCGATTACTTTCTTATTTTTCAGATCAACAGGATTTACTACATGATCGTATAATTGAATGCAATAACGGTTAATTTCATCTTGTGGCTCGAGGAAAATAGGAGGATCTCCATTGAGGCCTGCATATCCGTAATTCATAAAGTTTGCACTAATATCTTTATCAAAACGGATCATCAATTTGTGCCATATCCGCCACATGGGTCTCCGAAAGGTGGATGGAAATTCACAATACTTTTCTACAAAATTTTTCATGCTTTTTATTTTTAATTCATGGGCAAGGTATGCAGGAAAACCAGCTGAAAAAAATAAATGGGTTGTATAACCCTCAAAAGGGAGCAATCGAGAGTTTATGTGGCGAACGTACCTTATCCTGTGGCGAATTTCATTTCACTTTTAAGGTAGAAAATGCCTCTTTCAGAGGGATAACATATTGTCGTGATACAGGAATTTTTTCATCCATTTTTCTGATTTTCAACCGGTAGCCACTGTATCCCCGATGAATGGCATCAATATACCTTATATTTACCAGTGTTGTGCGATGGCAGCGTATAATCGATTGATGTAAGGCAAGTTGTAATTCAACATCTTTTAAGGTATTCCTGATAATTTTTTTCTCAAGGGTATCGTTTGCCAGGAAATAAATTTCAATATAATTATCAGCCGATTGAATAACCACAATATTTTTGGGTTGTACTAACAATTGATCGGTTTTATTTGACGATAAGATTTTAATCTCCTTATCCTCGCTTCCTTTTTCCATCTCATTTATTTTCAGGTAATTTGCCTTGTTTTGATCTCTCAACAGATTAATCATTCGTTCCTGAGACTTATTTTTATACAAAATAACCAGGATAATAATTGGAAGGAGACACACGAGAGCCATTTTAAAAATTACATACAATGACAGGTTGCTATTCCCTGCAAACCGGATATAAAAAGCAAAAGCAGTAGCTGTTAAAAGAAGTAATAAAGCGTTTAAAATAAACGGAGGGCCACTCTCCCATTCGCTTATTTTAAACCATTTAGGCATAAGTAAGGGTAATCCCACCAATATAAATACCGAAATCAAAAAAGTAATTCCTCCAAAGCCTGCCACATAGAGTAACCGGTTATTATAATCGAGTGTTTCCAGGGGGAAAGGCTGAAAAAAAAGGATAAAAAGAAATACTCCGAAACTGATTATAAATATCCTGCCCAGCTCTTCTTTCAGCAAGTTTTGTGGTTGATGATCTAGGTTTTTCAAGAATATTGTTTTTAATTATTACCAATCAATAGAAATAAGTACACCATTTTAGATTTGGGCTAAAGATACATAAAGTAAGAGTTGAATGCAAAATGCATTCTTTGTCAAATTCAAAAAGATCACAAGACGAATGAAACTAAAAACAACTTACTGGACCACAGGTTAAAAAAAATCCTAAGCTTTTTCCACTTTACAGGCTGTTAATTTAAAGGCTGCTATTTTAGAGAAAGGATCCAGGGCATTCCGGGTTAAACGATTGACCCGGGATTCCGAGTAATGCCAGGGCATAAATAACTCTCCCTCGGCCACCTCATCACTGGATCTTAAGGTAGTTTCAAGGTCTCCTTGCCTGGAAGAAATTTTTACCCTTTGTCCGTCGAGAAAACCAAATTTAATCACATCCCCGGGATTCATCAGAACATACGATTCATTGGCAAAATCGGTGAGTGCTTTATTTTTTCTCGACATGGTTGAGGTATGATAATGGTAAAGGATACGTCCGCTGTTCATGATAAACGGGAATTCGTTACTGGCTTTTTCAGTTTGCGGAATATATTCAACCGGATTCAGAATAGCTTTCCCGCTAGGAGTATTAAACTTATCTAAAAACAGAGTTTCAGTCCCCGGGTGATCTTTGGCAGGGCATGGCCACTGAATTCCCTGGTGTTCAATCCGGTCGTAGGAAATACCGGCCATCATGGGTGCTGCCCGGGCAATTTCATCAAATATCTCTGATGCATTTTTATAATTTCCAAGATCATCTCCCATCCGTTCAGCAATTTTTACAATGATCTCCCAATCCTCTTTGGCTTCCCCGGGCATTTCAACCGCCTTGCGTACCCGAAGTACCCGCCGGTCGCTGTTGACAAAGGTACCCTCTTTTTCGGCAAAAGAGGAGGCCGGAAGAATGACATCGGCATAGGGTGTTGTTTCGGTATGAAAAATATCCTGTACTACCAGGAAATCGAGTTTTTTTAATGCCTTTTCAGTATGGTTCAGATCGGGGTCGGTAACCATAGGATTTTCACCCATGATATACATTCCTTTAATTTTATCCTCATAGGCAGCATTAATTATTTCAACGGTTGTTAAACCCGGTTTTGAGGATAACCGGTCCACATCAACATTCCACAGGGTGGCAATCCGTTCACGATTTTTATCATCTGTAACAGGGATATAACCGGGATAAATAATCGGAGAGCAGCCCACATCAGTAGCTCCCTGCACATTATTTTGTCCGCGGGGAGGATCAATCCCGGCCCGTTCTTTACCAATTTGCCCGGTAATCAACATCATATTAATCAATGAAAAAACATTGTTGGTTCCGGTAACCTGCTGGCTCATCCCCATACCGGTAGCAATCATTGAGGTTTCGGAGGTTGCATACATGCGTGCCGCTGCAATCATCTTTTCTTTGGGGACAGAAGTAATTTGTTCAGTTTTTTCAGGGGTATATTTCTCGACCAACTGACTGAGTTCTTCAAAAGCATCCATCCCCCCGTCAATTCGCCCGGAAATAAATTCAGGGTCAATCAGGTCCTCTTTAATGATAACCCGGATCATTCCATTCAGTAGCGCTACATCAGTTCCTAAGCGGGGTTGCAACCAGATGTCGGCATATTTTACCAGGGGGGTCCATTTGGGATCGCAGACAATCAATTTTTTCCCGGCATAATTCCCGTTTTTTACAAAAGTTGCCGTAACCGGGTGGGTTTCAATGATATTATTTCCGGTTACGAATAAACAATCGGTTGTAGCAAAATCCTGGATGGAATTACTTCCGGCACCATCGCCAATGGATTTCAGCATTGCGGTAACAGTGGATGCATGGCACAACCGGGTGCAATAGTCAATGTTATTGGTTCCAAAAACCTTCCGGATAAATTTCTGAAACAGGTAATTATCCTCGTTGGTACACTTGGCAGAAGCGTATCCGGCCAGGGCATCGTTTCCATATTTTTTTTTGATTTCGTTAAACTTCCGGGCGATCAGATCCAGTGCTTCATCCCACTCAGCCTCCACAAATTTCCCGTTCTTCTTAATTAAAGGTTTGGTCAATCGTTCCGGACTATGGACATAATCGTATCCAAATCGTCCCTTAACACACAACCGCCCATCATTGGGCCAGACTCCTTCCACCCCGTTAGACCGGACAATCTTACCATCCTGCACCAATAGTTCAATCTGGCAGCCTACCCCACAATAGGGACAGGTAGTTTTTACCTTTTTCTCAACTTTATCCATTTGAATCTCCCCGCGATGTGGCTTTTCTACCAAGGCGCCGGTTGGGCAAAGCTGTACACATTCGCCGCAACCATCACATTCCGATTCACTCCAATGATCAAATCCGGCAATGATATACGAGGTAATACCACGCTCGGAAAAGGAAAGGACATTCTTCCCCTGAACCTCATCACAGGCTTTTATACACCTGAAACATTTGATACATTTTGAAGCATCGTAAGTTAATACGGGAGAACTATCATCCACCGGATAATTTAAAGCTTTAACAATACTTGGATATTTTCTGTTCTGAGGATCCTCTAACCCGTATTCTTTCACCCAATCCCTGAATTCGTCAAAGTAAGTACCATCGTCATGATCATTATGCTCGGCTAACAGGTAATCGAGGGTATGATTACGCGTTTGTTGCAGCTCATCATCAAAAGCTGTTATCTCCATCCCCTCTTTAACCGACACTGTACACGACATTACCAATCCATTGATATCTTTAATTTTTACCACACATAGCCTGCAAGCCCCGGTAGGGCTTAGTTTCTTATGATAACACAAGCTGGGGATATGGATCCCATGATCTTTGGCCACCTGCAACAGGTTAGCTCCTTCGGTTGATTTTATTTTTTTCCCATCGATGGTAATAGTTACTTGTTTACTCATATGGATAAATTTCAGATTCTAAAATTGATGTTGAAAGTATTGTTTAACACTTTTTATGGGCAGAATCGGTGACTGGCCCAGGGGACACAAAGAGTTCTTAGCCATATAATCTGCTTCGGACAGAAGCTGGTCAAGAATCTCGCCTTTTTTTTCTGGATTTTCATTCGCCTGATCCATCAGGAGCATTAATTGAGCAGTACCTATTCGGCAAGGCACACATTTTCCGCAGGATTCGTGTTTAAAGAAATCCAGGATAGAATAGATCATTTCAAAAACAGATCTCTCTTCGGCCATAACAACAATTGCTCCGGAGCCCAGGACAGCCCCTTTTTGTTTTAGCGTATCAAAACCCATAGGAGTATCCAAAACCGTTTCATCAACCAGGGTTCCAGCAGCCCCGCCCAACAAGGCTGCTTTAAACGTTTTATGGTGTTTCATCCCGCCGGCAAGATCATCAATTAACTGGCGTAGCGTAACTCCCATAGTTGTTTCGTAATATCCCGGCTGGTTTACATCCCCGCTGATGGTAAATATTTTGGTTCCGGGAGAATTTTCGGTTCCCAGTGAACGATAATGTTCAGCACCTTTTTCAATAATATAAGATAGGTGGGCAAAGGTTTCTACATTATTGATTAAAGTAGGTTTCTGAAACAACCCTTTTTCAGCCGGGAAGGGTGGTTTTATGCGAGGATATCCCCGTTTCCCTTCAAGGGATTCCAATAAGGTAAGCTCTTCGCCACAAAGGTAAGAACCTGCCCCCAGTTTTAACTCCAGGGAAAGATCAAACCCTGAGTCGAATATATTATTCCCCAGGAATCCCTTTTCTTCTGCCTGCCGAAGGGCTATCTGCAACCGCTGGATGGATTTTGTATATTCTCCACGGATATAGATATATCCTTTGGACGCTCCAATAGCATAGGCAGCAATAATCATCCCTTCGATTAATACATGTGGATTCTGCTCCATGATTACCCGGTCCTTAAAAGTTCCGGGCTCCCCCTCATCGGCGTTACAAATGATATATTTTTGCACACAGCGTTGACAAACAGACTCGTTGGTAAACTTATTCTTTAATCCCGTAGGAAATCCTGCTCCTCCCCGCCCCCTTAACTTGGCATCAATCAGTAAATCGATAATATCAACCGGATTCTTTTTCAACGCTTTTTTTACAGGATCATATCCCCCCAGGGCTATATACTCATCAATCCTTTCGGGTTGATATCTTCCTGCATGAAGTAAAGCTATTCGTTTTTCGCTTATCACAACAACTATTTATTTAAATTATTATTTTTAATCTCATGAAAAATCTCTGAAATTTTTTCTGCATCCAGGTTTGTATGCATCTCTTCATTGATCATCATTACCGGTGCCTGATCACAATGCCCCAGGCACTCGGAGGGTTCCAGTGAAAAAAGCTGATCCCCGGTTGTAGCTCCCAACTTAATTTCCAGCTGTTTTTCTATTTCCTCAATCATGTTTTTACCTCCCATCATATTACATATTGGAGATTTACAAACCCTGACCACATATTTTCCCCGGGGCTTCAGGCTAAACATGGAGTAATACTTTGCAACTCCATAAACTGAGCTATAGGTAATATTTAAATATTCAGCCACAAAAGTTAAATCATCCCGTGTAAGATAATTCGCCGGATTATTATTCTGCAGCCTGTGTAAGATATTCAGCAAATTATCTTTGGCCGGCTCAAAATCAGAAATCAATGCTGATCTGTTCATAAGAGAGTTTTTTAATTCATTAGGTTAAATATAAGACATGTATCCAAATATATCAATATATAAAAATAATATAGATTGATTATAATTAAAAAAAGCCCTGCCATAACAGGGCTTCTTCAGAAAATCGGATAAATTTATCTTCCAAGTTGCCAGCCCAGGATAAGCTGAACCATTGGCAAGGCTCTTGTTTCTAAGGAATAGTAGTCGGTATAATCCTCACCCTCTTCATAATATCCAATACTCTTTGTATCCTTTGACAAACCTACTCCAATGGCAGCGGATAAATTAAAACTCCCCTCGGTTAGCAACCGATACCCGGCATTGAAATGAAAAACATTGGATTCATATTCATAAATATATTTTCCATAACCTCCACCAGAATCATACCAATCGGAACCAAACGATTTCTCGAACCCTATCTCAACATAGGGTCTGTGCTGACCACTGCCTATGGGGATCAGGAATTTCACCTGTCCTCCTACGGAGTAACTGGCAACAGAGGTAGTAGTTTCATCTGAAAACCAATCGGTTACTACTCCCTGGTAAAAGACCCCGGCATAATGCCATCGGAAGTAGGGCCCTACGGCGATCATATTTGCAAATTGAAAATCAAGGGTAAGTTGAGGACCAAAGAAGACAATGCCTAATACATCCAGTTGTAGGTTCATAATCGACAGGTCGTAATCTGTAGTAGGGGGAACAGGAAGAGTCTGATGAACCAATGTTTCATCATTTATCTCCGAATCAAAGGGGGTAAAGGGCTCATCTGCATAGCTGTGCAAACCAAAAGTCAGGATTAACAATAAGATAACTAATTTTCTCATAATCTTGGGATGTGTTAGTTAGTATAAAAGAACAACTAAAATTAAAGAATATTTACATGAATGTCAACACCTTAACCTTTTACAGGCAACAGAAGAAATTTCTGGGGATTGAATGAACACAATGCCAAAAATCTTGTTAAAATAACAGATACAGATATATAATAGAAAGGAGAAGAGTTATGCCTGTTTTAGAATTAATGATACTAACCGTTATTTTAATTTTGATTGCTTTTTTGGCCTTATCGGTGCGTTTATTATTCACCAAAAAAGGAGAATTTCGGGGAGGCTCATGCAGGAATCACCCCGACAGCTTAAAAGACCAGGGAATAAGCTGTGGATGTGGTGGCGGAGCTTGTGAAACCTGATAAACAAAAATTTCTGGAATCAAGGCAGTGTGTAACAACACTGCTTTTTTTATTTGATCATAAAAAATTTATCTTTAAGGTTATTTTATTAAATCATTAAAAGAACTTATTATGAGGAGTATTTTAATTACATTTTTTTTACTATTTATTTTAAATTCAGGATTTACCAAAAACTTAAACGATGTAGTTTATGCAAATGAAATCCACTGGTATGGAGTTGATTTTACCAATGCAAAAATGATTGGATCAACAGGTTTTACTCATCCTGATATTATTTGCGACCGTTACATTAAAGAAAAATGGAACACCTACGTGTTTAATGAAAAAGACAAATATGATATTGGGAAATTTCTTAAGGGAAAAGAAGTAGTCAATCATTTGGATTTTATTTTAGAAAGGAATTCTGTTATAACCACAGATAATCTGATTATTAATCATGACCATCAAATTGAACAATCAGCTATTAAAAATACTATTACATCATACAATACAAACGAAAGAGGCATTGGACTTGTATTTATCGTTGAGTCTTTTAATAAATTAGAAGAATCAGCAAGCATTTGGGTTACCTTTTTCGACATCCACACGAATGAATTAATCTATACCCGGGAGTATGAAGTGGAACCCGGAGGGTTTGGCGTATTAAATTACTGGTTGGGAAGCATTTATGAAACCTGCAAGCAATTAAGGAAAGATTATCGCAAATGGCATAGAGAGTTCAGTTAATAAATATAAATTCAGAAAACCCTGCCGCTTTTAATAAACGACAGGGTTTTATTGATCATTATAATTTGTACTTAAACAATTCGGCCAACGCTAAATAATACTCTTTTTCTATCCTCAGGTAATCATCATACACCTGGTAAAAATAGCTGATTTCCGTAAAATACTCGATCACAGAGATATCGCCCAGCATTCTTGCCTTTTTAAGCAGTTCAAGATTACCTGTCTGTGCGAGCGTCTCCCGGAAATCATCCAGGCTTTCGGCCAGGGATTCCACATTTTCGGTCTGAACACTCACTTCTGTTTGAACCTTTTCCTGCAATCGCTGATGATTCAGTTGCATAAACTCCGCCTGGTACCTGGCACTTTTTATTGCCGAACGACTGCCCCATAAAGGAATCGAGATACCCACCAACACTCCCCTGAATTTTTCATCCACAACCGTCTCGCCTCCATAACCCACATTAAATTTAGGCAACTGCTTATTTTTAGTTACTTTAACCAGCTGATCCGAAGATTTGGACTGTAATTTTGAATAGATAATCTCCTGCCCGCCAGAAAGTCTTTCTTGTAGTACAGAATCTGTAGTAAAGTGTTCAAAGAGCTCATAATCGGAAACATTCAACTCAAGGCTACGATTTCCGTTTAAGTAAACCAGCTGCTCCCGGATGCGGTTTAGTGCTGAAGCATTTCTTTTGAGCTGATTTTCCAGGTGCAGAACATGTAATTTCGACTTATTCAGTTCCAGCACATTCCCATCGCCGGCATCCAATTTCTGCCGGTAAGCGTCCAAAAGTTTTTTTGCATGATCGTATCTTTTATACAGTTCCTGCTCCATTTTTGAAAAATAGACATACTCAATAAGCAGGGTTTGAGCCTGAAAAAGAATCTCCTGGCGCAGCAGGTTCTGGTTCACCTGTTCCTGTTCCACCTTTAGCTGAACATATTTGGACTGGTTACGATAAGTTACAGGGAACTCAAACGACTGGCTTATTGCAAAAGTTTCTTTTAGCCCTGGATTTTCGTGACTTTCAGGGAAATATCCATACGAAAATTCTGGTCCCTCTGGCATAACGGTATGTCTGTATTCCTGTTCTTTACTCTCCAGAAGTTTCTGCCCTGCCTGAATCTCCAGATTATTTTTTTCAATCGTATTCAAAATACTCTGGATGGATTGGGCTGATGAATTCAACCCAATAATCCATAAAAACAAGAACATCAATATTAGTTTATGCTTCATCATGATTTTTACTTTTATTGATTAAAAGATAGATAACGGGAACGACATAAATATTCAGGAAGGTAGAACTTAACAAACCTCCAAGAATAACAATAGCCATCGGACTTTGAATTTCATTCCCCGGTTTATCTCCGGCAACAGCCAATGGAATTAATGCCAGAGCAGCAGTTAAAGCAGTCATCAGGATCGGGTTTAAACGATCCAACGAGCCTCGTAAAACGGCATCGTGTAGTTTTATTCCCTTTCTATTCATATTCTGATACCTTGAAATTAACAGTATTCCGTTTCTGGTAGCAATACCGAACAAGGTAATAAATCCAATAATTGCGGGGATACTTATAACGGCAGAGGAAATCCATATAGCAATAACCCCGCCGATTAATGCTAAAGGTAAATTAACCAATATTACGGCGGCCAGTTTTATCTGTTTAAACTCCTGATAAAGAATCAAAAAGATCACAAACAAAGCCATAATCGATGTGATGGTTAATATCCGGGAAGCATTCTCAGCACTTTCGAACTGCCCACCGTATTCGATCCGGTAACCTTCAGGGAGAACAATATCTTCGTCAACCCTTTCGCGGATATCATGCACAACACTCCCTACATCGCGTCCGGCAACATTAACCGAAACCACAATCTTCCGCTGCACATTTTCACGGCTAATGGTATTTGGTCCGGATGAAGAGATGATATCCGCCACCTCATACAACGGTATTTTTTGTCCGTTGTGGGTGTCGATCATCGCTTCGCGGATAGCTTTCATATTGTCCCTGTATTCATCATCAAATCGAAGGACAAGATCAAATGCTTTTTCATCTTCGAAAACATCCGACACTTTTTCGCCGGCAAAAGCATAATCAATAAATTGCAGAAATTCATTTAACGGAATTCCGTATTTCGCAAGCATCTCCCGATTAGGAATAATTTTGAGCTGTGGAATCTCAATTTGTTGTTCAACAAACAAATCACCTATGCCTTCCACCCCATTAATTTCTGATTTTATTTTATTGGCCAAACGATACATTTCATTTAAATCATTCCCGAATAGTTTGATGGCAATATTTGCTTTTGTTCCCGAGAGCATATGATCCATCCGGTGAGTGATTGGTTGCCCCACTTCTACTGCAGCACCCCGGATCAGGCTTAATCGTTTTCTTACATCCGCTAAAAATTCCTGCCTCGACCGGTCGGATAACTCAAAGGGCACATCCAGTTCCGAAACATTCACCCCGAATGAATGTTCGGCCAGTTCGGCACGGCCGGTTTTTCTGGCCACAGTTTCAATTTCAGGAATTTCAAGCAGGATTTTTTCGGCTTTACGGCCCAGTTTATTGGACTCTTCAAGCGATATCCCGGGAACGGTATTTAAGTTAATGGTAAGCGACCCCTCATTGAAAGGGGGTAAAAAATTACTCCCGAATTGTGTAAAAACAACAATTGTGGCCACAAACAGAATCACGGCAAAAGACACTACCGTTCGTTTGTAGTGTAAAACTCTTTTTAATGAACCATAATACATTTTTTTGAGCCTTTGTTCCAGCCAACTCCCATGTTTATGTTTTTTAATTCTTTTTTCATTGATTAATAAAAAGCTACATAAAACGGGGGTGATCGTAACTGCCACAATGAGTGAAGCAAACAAGGCCACGATATAGGAAATACCCAGGGGTTTTAACATGCGACCTTCCATCCCGCCAAGAAAAAACAAAGGAATAAAAGCCACAATAATTATCAGAGTAGCATTCATAATCGAAGGCCGGATCTCGGTAGAAGCTTCATAAATAATTTTCAGCGGATTCTTCCGGTGTATCGTTTTGCATCCCACATTCTGCCGCAGGCGTTTATATACATTCTCAACATCAATAATGGCATCGTCAACCAACGATCCGATAGCAATTGCCATACCTCCCAGACTCATCGTATTGATGGTAAATCCCAGGGCTTTTAACACAAGGATTGACACCAGCAGGGATAAAGGAATCGCTAACAGCGAGATGAGCGTTGTGCGGTAATTCATTAAAAACAAGAAAAGAATGAGTATGACAAAAAAAGAACCCTCAATCAGTGCTTTTTTAACATTATTGATTGATATTTCAATGAAACGGGCCTGTTCAAAGATATCAGTATGAAATTCTACCCCGGCACCCAGGTTTTTCTGTATATCTTCCAACGACTCATTGATTTTCTCGGTTAAAGCGATGGTATTTACATTGGGTTGCTTGGTAATAGTAACCAACACAGCATCTTTCCCGTTGTATGATCCATCGCCAATTTTAGGAGATCCACCAATTTTTACCCGGGCTATATCTGATATTTTTACCGGAAAACCATTTTTAACTTTAACCACGGCATTTTCCAGAACTTCGGTTCGGGTTGTCCGCACAACACCACGCACCATGTAGGTATTCCCGTATTGTTCAATAAATCCGCCGGTAGCATTTTCATTCATCGACCGGGAGGTTTCGATCAACTCGTTAAGAGAAACATCATAGTATTTCATCTTTTCTGGGTTAACCAGGATCTGGTACTCTTTAAATTCACCCCCGATGGTTGTTACCTGGGCTACACCTCCCACAGAAAGCAGCCTGGGGCGGATGTTCCATTCGGCGATCGTGCGTAATTCCATGGGTGATTTCTCATCAGAGGTTAATGCCATAATCATTACTTCTCCCAGAAGAGATGACTGAGGTGCTATAAAAGGATCCCCGGCCTGTTCCGGGAGTACTTCACGAACCGCTACCAGCCTTTCTGTTACGGTCTGACGGGCATTGTAAATATCAGTTCCCCAGTCAAACTCAACCCATACTATGGAAAAACCCATCGAAGAGGAGGATCGTACCCGGCGAATATCTGTAGCCCCGTTGACTGATGTTTCAATGGGAAAAGTAACCAGCTTTTCTACTTCCTCAGGAGCCATTCCATGGGCCTCGGTCATTACTACTACCGTCGGTGCAGTGAGCTCCGGGAAAATATCAACCTCCATGCGTGAAGTGATATAACCACCGGTTACCAGCAGTACGACAGCACCAAAAATTACCATTAATCGGTTGTCCAGGGCATATTTAATAATTCTATTCAGCATAATCTCTTATTTTAGTGTGAATGATTATGAGCAGGTAACTCACTCGACATACTGGCCAGCTTCACCTGGTAAACCCCTTCGACTACTATAGTTTCTCCCTGCTCAAGTCCTGTACGGACCAAAACCGAATGTCCGTCTTCTGTTCCGAGCGTAATCATCCGTTTTTCAAACTCATCGTTATTTTTTTCAACAAAAACGTAATACTGTCCTTGTTCCTCCAAAAGAGCTGTTTTGGGAATAACTACTGAATTTTCCAGGGGCGTTCCCTTTAAAAATATCCGGGCATAAGCCCCTGGGAATAAATCAGGATGATAATCCATTTCGAAAATAACCGGGATATACCTCCCTGACGTATTGAGTGATTGTCCGAAACTTATACGCCTGCCATTTAACCCTTCCGTATCATAGGTTTTGTTTGAACCACCCGGAATAAAGCTGGCTGATTCAATGTCCTGTAATCTGCCGGCATAGTTTTGTGATACTTCTGCCCGAAGCCTCAGCTTATCTCTTTGAATAATCGTAGCTAATTTCTGTCCAGTCTCCACATACTGCCCGCCGGATACATACAACTCATGGATAAACCCTTTAACCGGAGAAGTTACTGAGGTTCCTCCTTTACGAAACTGACCGGATAAAACATCATACGCTGCTTTCGACTGTTCATATTCTGCTTTTATCTGAAGATACTCCTTCTCGGAAATAATATGATCCTTGATAAGTTTCTGCGCTCTTTCAAAATCGGTTTTTAACTTTTCATAGTTAACCAGCGACTGCTGATACCTGAGATCAATATTATTTTCGATTAGTTCTTTTCCGGAGATAAGAAAAAGAATTTCGTTCGCTGAGATATTTGCCCCTTCTGAAGTATGGTTATTGGCAAAAACCACTTTCCCCGAACCGGAGGCTACAATCTCGATTCTGCCTGCAGGTGGCGCCAGAATTTGACCGCTGGTTTTAACAACCTCGTTAAACGTCTGTAAATTAATTTTTTGTGTTTTATATTCATGGTTATGTTCATGACTTTCGTCTGCCTCAGGTCGGGCTGAGTGCTCATGAGACGTCTCATAATCCTGATTCTGTTCAGTGACAGGTTCGTAATCGTTAGTTTGATCATGATCATGGTCGTGCACTTCGTCGTGTATATGGCTGTCGGCTTCAGAAGCATGGTTGTGACCATGCCCCGGATGATTACAACTTAGCAATGCTACAGAGCTGATAGCCAATAAAAAGAAAACTATTTTTTTCATTGGTAATAAATCGTTAAATAATAAATAAATAAATGGGGATATACTTTTCCCTTAAGTTCCAGGTTAGCTGCTATACAGAGTAGGGAGGAGCACGAAGGGGACGGGTATAAAACAGTGATTCGTAATAAGTATCCGGATAATAAGACTTCTGTTCGGAGTTCTGTAAAGGTAAAAGCTGATCAAGGACATTCCCTGAATTTGCCAAAAACACATGATCAATGGAAACTTTGCTCAACACTTCTACATGAAAATGGCAGGCATGATCCTGCGCATCGGGATGATCATTAATTTCCTGAACATCATTTGGGTGAGGATGAGTACCATGGCAATGATTACACCCCTGTAGGTGATGGATATCATGATGATGATGGGGGATGATGCTATGCACAAATATAATTGCCCACGAAAGCATCAGAAAAAATAATATGAATTTCTTATTTTTTATCACGGCCCAAAGATAAAGAAATATTTTCTTTTAAAAAGAAGGCATTAAAAATTGAGCCTTGAAAAGTACGATCATCAAAGTATTATTTTATTTTCCTTTATGGAGTATTTTTTATATTTTAGACTGATTAAAATCTGCTATTATGAGTCCTTTTTTAATTTTCATTCTTGTAATGATCTTTGGGATATTACCTTTATCGTATTTTGTATATTGGTATAAATACCGTGGCACAATAATATACAAAACCGCATTTGCCATACTTATTACCAATTTTATTGTTGCTATAGCATCTTTTGGTATAGGTCATTTTGGGATCAAATATATTTACTGGTATATTCCTATTGGATATCTGGCACTATTAGCAGGAAATCTGATTTTTAAAAAATATGTCCAGAAACCGGTTAAAAGTGCAACCGAAAAATTAAAGCTACTGGTCAAAGGTGATTTGAATTTTGACGTTGACAAACAATTTGAATTGTATAATGACGAAGCCGGGCAGATGAATGCAGCATTAGCACAGCTAATATCCAATTTAAAAGATACTGCTGAGTTTGCACGCCAAATTGGTGAAGGGAATCTGGATCATGACATTGAGCTGCTCAGCAATGCTGACCATTTACGTATTGCCCTAACCGAGATGAGAGTTAAGCTTCAGGAAGCCAAAAAAATTCAGGAAGAAAAAAGAATTGAAGAAGAAAAGCGTTTATGGGCCAACGAAGGCCTTGCCAAATTAAATGAGATCCTGCGCAAACAAAATGATGTGGAGGAATTATCCTACCAGATTATAAGTTTCCTGGTTACATATATCAAGGCAAACCAGGGAGGTATTTTTATCCGCAATAACGAAGAAGACAAAAATATTACTTTGGATCTTAAAGCCTTTTATGCCTTTAACCGGAGAAAGTACATCAAGAGATCCTTCGAACTGGGTGAAGGTTTAGTGGGTAACTGTGCCATTGAAAAAAAACGAATCCATATCACCGAAATTCCAGACAATTATATCCGTATTACAAGTGGCTTGGGAGGATCGAATCCCCGGAGCCTGATTCTTATCCCGATGAAACTGGAAGAAGAGGTGTTGGGAGTTATTGAAATTGCATCCTTTAATCCCTACCATAAATATCAAATCGAATTTCTTGAACAGGCGTCCCTGAGTATTGCCAGCTCGTTAAATATGGCAGAAACCAATAAACGTACCAGCGAACTGCTGGAAAAAACACAGCAGCAGGCTGAAGAAATGGCTGCCCAGGAAGAAGAGATGCGACAAAATATGGAGGAGTTGCAAGCTACCCAAGAAGAATCGTCGCGAAGGGCCGAAGATTTTGAACAGCAATTAATCGACTTGAAGGAAGCTAACGAAGAGCTGGAAAGGAAACTGAAAAAAGCCACTGCGAAGCTAAAAGCATCCGAAAAGAAAAATGCCAACTAGAAAACCCTTCCCTTGACGGATCAGGGGCTTACGTAATGCAATCCGCGCAAGGAATCTCTTGCCTCAAAACCGCCTTCTGTTTTTACGTAAAAAATTCTGACTTTTTCATAATAAATCAATTCGTTATGTTTATTTTTACATAACCATTATCTAATGAAGATTACGATGAAAAAATTTACGCAAAAAAAAATATGGATCATTCTTCTTGCCGTCTCCTTTCTTTTGAGCTGTAGCTCCGAAGGGGAAAAAGAAAAACTGATCATTTTTCATGCGGGCAGCCTGTCTGTACCTTTTAAACAGATGAAAAAAGCGTTTGAAAAGGAAAATCCCGGGGTGGAAATCTTTCTTGAATCCGCAGGAAGTGTACAGAGTGCACGGAAAATCACCGATTTAAAGAAGCCCTGCGACATTATGGCTTCGGCCGATTATAAAATTATTGATCAATTGCTAATTCCCGGGTATGCCCAATGGAATATTCAGTTTGCAACCAATGAAATGGCCATTGTATATCATGGTGCTTCCAGATATGCCGGCGAAATTAACGCAGACAACTGGTATAAAATACTTTTACGTGAAGATGTAATTTTCGGACGTTCCGACCCGGACTCCGACCCCTGTGGTTACCGGGCAATTTTAACCACACAACTGGCTGAAAAATTTTACAACACCCCGGGGTTAACCAACCACATCCTCTCCAAAAACCAGGAGTACATCCGTCCTAAAGAGGTAGACCTGTTGGCATTGCTCGAATCCAATTCCATTGATTATATCTTTTTGTACCGTTCGGTTGCCGAACAACATGGTTTAAAATATGTTGTTCTGCCGGATTCGATCAACCTGAAAAATCCTGACCTGAATGAATTTTACAAAAATGCAACTGTAGATATCATTGGAAAAGAACCCGGGAGTACCATAACTCAAACCGGGAAAGCCATGGTTTATGGAATCACAATTTTAACCGATGCCCCAAATCCGAAATCAGCCCGGCTGTTTCTTGAATTTGTTCTCGCTAAAGACAAAGGAGCAAAAATCATGGAAGAAAACGGACAGCCTTCAATCCTGAAAACCGATGAGCAATCCAGAAAAAATATTCCTGACAATTTATTAAAATATTTTTCTGACTAAGAAAATTTTATGCGAAATGTTTGAAAATTCATTTAGCTTATTATTTTTGCAGTCGATATGTTTCGGAATTCATATCTGAATTATAAACCAAAATGATTATACCATGAAAAAACTTATTTATTTATTCTTATTTGTATTTGTTGCATCAACGGCTTTTGTAGCTTGCGATGATGACGATGATTCGTCAACTCCTTTTAAAACGGTAACCCTGGGTGCACAGGACAATACAGCTATCGGTGGTTTTTATTCGATTACCAACCACAACGTTTACACTTTGGAAGAAGCTTTTGAGAATCAGGAAACCATTGACTTTTTATGTTTCTACGAATTAACAGAAACACATGCCAATTATACTACAATTGCATCTCCGGGGGCAAATATCAAAGAGATTTTTGTTGGAGATTATGATTTTGAAAACTGGGATACGACCAAGACCACCTATCTTTATCAATTGGAAGAAACGGTATTTACTCCAGAACAGTTTGATGCATTAACTGAGACTGATGCAATCATTGAATCTTTATATGATGCAGAAAATGCGAAGAGAAAAGCAAAAGATCTACAGGTAGATGACCTTTATGCTTTTCAAACCGAAGACGGAACCTATGGTATTTTCAAGGTTACAGCAGTAACCTCAGGCGAAGACGGTTCTGTAGAATTTAAATATATTATCAAAAAATAATGAACACGCTGGGTGTTCGGAGAAAACACCTGTTGTAAAAGCGGGTATTCCTTTTTGCAGCAGGTGTTTTTTAATCAAAAGTTTATAAAACTTTTCATTGCATGGGGGACACCCATAAAACATTAATCATCGCATGAAAGCTTATAAACTTTTTTTATTTTTTTTTCTGATCATCTTTTTTTCCTGCGCAGAAGAAGAGTTACATGATACTTCTCCTTTTATAATCCTCAAAACAGGAAACGAATTTTCTCAACATGGGGATTCTGTTCCGGTTGGAGGACCTTTAAATTTCGGGATTTCTGCCGTTGGAGATGGCGTAGCCTTAACAAATCTAACCATTCAACGAATAACTGACGATGTAACGATCACCGAGCTCGATAAAGGGATGTTTATTGAAGCCGGTGGATTAGATACGACCCTTACCTTTGTTAAAAGTGCAGCCGAAAGAGAAACCTGGCATTTCCTGATCATGAATGCCCACCGTGATACAGCATCAGCCACTGTTAATATATACAAAGGAGAAGGAAGTGCATACGGAGCGATTGACTATTTCCCATCCATAGTGATTGGGTATCAGAATCATGAAACGCTCCCCCACTATGTGGATATAAATACCGGGGAAACCTACGATGAAACATCCATCGCAGGGAATGAACAGCTCGTTGACCTGGTTAGTTATTATTATCTAAGTTCCGGAACCTCATCTCCGACACTCTCATGTCCTTCCTATCCCTCGGCGCGGGAATTTTATCCCGGGATGAATGACTGGCCGGTACAGAATGGGGTATTATACGATTATTACACCACCGACAATGACCTGGTATCCATCGAAGCTTTTGATGCAGCACGGAACGACAGTCTCCTGGTGAATGCCTATAAACCCTCCAGTGTAAGCGGAACCTTTAAATTCTGTTATACCGGCAAAATCATCCCTTTTAAAACCGACCAGGGGAAATATGGAATGATCAAAGTAATCCGTGCCGACGAAGAAAATACAGGCAGCATCGAAATAGCAATAAAAATCCAACCCTAACTTCGTAAAAATGAAACAACGAATTATTTTTCTATTCCTGATCATGTGTTTTGCCCTGGAAAGCATCGCACAATCCTCCATTAGCGGAAAAATTACCCATTCAGAGACACATGAACCTGTTCCTTTCGCCAACATCACGCTTAATCAAACCAAAGGAACAGTAAGTAACGAAGATGGGATCTACCAATTCACGGAGCTAAAGGAAGGAACCTATAATCTCCGAATCACCTATTTAGGGTATGAAACGGTAGAACAACAAATCACCCTGAAGGATAATGAACAACTAACGGTAAATATCGCATTGGAACCGGCCTTATTCACGGCCGACGAAGTTGTAATTACCGCCACAAAAACCGAAAATTACGTGAAGGATGTTCCCGCCAGGGTGCATATGATCTCGCCAAGACAAATGGAGGCATTGCCCGCCCAAACCATTGACGATATCATTGCAACCCTTCCCGGGGTAAACATCAACCGTTCGTTTGGAATCTTTACCCATTCGGCTTCAGTTACCATGCGCGGTTTAAACGGTGAAGAACAAGGCCGGGTACTGGTATTAATTGACGGTATACCCACCAATAAATCCGACGGAGGTTCAGTGAACTGGAACCTGCTCAATACAGACCAGGTTGAACGGATCGAAGTAGTGAAAGGTCCTGGTTCTTCACTCTACGGAGGCAATGCAATGGGTGGAGCAATCAATATCATCACCAAAAAACCAACAGAACCATTCAGCGGGAAGGCCAGCATAGCGTACGGCACGTATAATACTATCCATGGGCAGCTGAACCTTTCGGGACGGATGTCGAAAAAAACAAATCAGGGGCTATTCTGGAATATCAATAGCTTTTACCGGCAAAGTGATGGCTACATTACTGCTTCAGAAGCAGATCAGTTGGCTAATCCGTATATTGTTGAATCAGAACTGATGGAATGGGCTGCAACCGCTAAATTGGGATACGATTTCAATAAAGATCACGGGGTAGAAGTAAGTTTTATGTATTATGATGACGACCGGGGAACCGGTGAAAAAGTTTATCAACCCGAAGGAAATAATCGCGAACACGACACTTATCATCTCCGGGCAAAATATTATGGTGAAAAAAACAACCTGAACTGGAAGGTAAACCTTTTCTACCTGAACGAAGACTATAAAAGAATAAGTGAATGGTTAAAGGATGATTACACTTTTTATAAAGTACTTTCCGAACGGGTTGACCTGGGAGCACTGACCTCGCTTTCCTATCAGTGGAATAAACAAACTTTCACCGGGGGAATTGACCTGAAACAAGGGAGTGTTGATGCCAAAGATGTTTATTATACCTCTACGGATGTGGTTTATAACCGTGGAAAGATGAACATGATGGGCCTGTTCCTTCAGGATGAGATTCTCCTGATGAATGATAAACTAAAAATAGTTGCAGGTGTGCGCTTTGATTATGCAAACTTTTTCGATGGGGGATTTGAAATAGAAAACCCCACTGCAGAAACAACCTTTATGACTCAATACGATAATGCAAACCTTTCGGAGGATACCTGGCAGGCCTTCAGTCCAAAGTTATCTGCACAATATGAATTCAATGCAAGGTATCGTATCTATGCAAGTTATGCCAAAGGTTTCAGGCCTGCTGTTTTAGATGACATGTGCCGATCGGGCAGAATAAAAGGTGGGTTTAAGGTTGCCGACCAGTCCCTGCAACCCGAATATATCAATAATTTTGAAATCGGTGCGGATGCCAGATTCTTTAACCGTTTCAGGACTTCCTTCTCGACTTATTATTCGCTGGGTGATGATTTTATGTATTATGTAAATACCGGCGACTCCATCGATCTGGGGTATGGAATGCGACCCATTATCAAGGCATCCAACATCTCTGAAGTGGAGATCTACGGATTGGAGTTGGAACTAAACTATCTAGTAACCGAAAAAATAAGGTTAAATGCAAACTATGCCTATGCCCATTCACAAATCAAAGAGTTTACTCCATTAAGCTCGTCCGATCCGGTAGATCTTACCCAAAAATACCTGACCGAAGTACCTGACCATATGGGCTCTGTTTCGTTTTACTGGCGAAATTCTATTGTGAATACCAGTATTATTGCAAGATATATGGGCGAGCGCTGGGTAAATGACCTGAACCAGGTTGATGAAATTGTTCTGGATGATCAATATCCAGCATATTCTGTGGTTGACCTCAGGTTTTCAAAACAAATCAAACATTTATTTATTCACTTAAGCTTTCAAAATATCTTCGATCAGAAGCACTATGACCGGAAAGGCGCAGTTTCTCCCGGACGTTTTATTACCCTTGAATTAGGAACCAAATTTTAACCCTTTAATTATTTATACCCATGAAAAAGATATTCATTTTTATTACCATCGTTAGTCTTTTGAGTTGCAGTACAAAAACTACTGATAAGAATCCAGAAAACAACTATTTACGACAAACTGCTGCCGATACGGTTGATGCTACCAATGATTTTTACGACAATGCAGAAACACACGAATTAGCGATTCAGCCAATCCAGGTTGAGGGGGAAATTGATAATCCGGGGACGGTCGACTTCTCAAAGCTGCCGGTCAGGAGTGTGATTGTAAAAGAAACTCTTTTATCCGGGGACGGGGACCAGTTTGTAGGTGCCTACCGATACGACGGGTATGCCTTATATGATATTCTTAATCAGGTAAAACTGAATAAAAAAAACAAGGATGAATTTAACCCGATTATTGATTTATATGTTCAGGTAGAAAATGAGCAGGGAGAAAAAGTAAATATCAGCTGGGGCGAGCTATATTATCCAAATCACTTGCAGGAGATTATTATTGCAACAAGGGTAATGCGCATTGTTCCTTCAAAAACCAACGATTTATGGCCATTACCTCAAAAAAGCAAACTGATTGTTTCCACGGATTTAATTACCGAAAGAAATATCTCGAACCCGGTAAAAATTACCGTAAAATCTTATCCCAAATCTTTTCCAACCGTTAAAGGACTTAAACCCTTATTTTCGCCTAAAATAGATATCTTTAACGAAAATAAACTGGTAGAAACGATCACAGAAAACCCGGAAGATCTAAACATTGAAGAATTCCATACTATTTTTTACGGCCGGGGAAGAGGAATTCACTCCACCCAACCTTTTACAGGCGTAATGTTAAAAGAGGTCCTGGGAAAACATGTTAAGATGAATCGGAAAAATATCAGGGAAGGAATCTTTTTGGTTACTGCCAAAGATGGTTATCGAGGAGTATTTACCTTCAGCGAAGTGATGAACCGAAATGACCAATCGGAAATTTTACTGGTTTGCCAACCGGAGGTAAAAGATGATGGGATATTCAGGCTTTTTCCGGCGTGTGATTTCTTTTCCGACAGGGCAATTAAAGGAATTACAGAAATCTATTTCTCGGCTAACGAACAATAAATATGTATAAAACAAGGCTAAGAACTTTTGATATTATTCTATTATTCCTGGGGGGGCTCATTTTGTTATTCATTATCAGTCCGCTCCTGGGGATGTTCTTAGCCACTACACCCACCCAGTTATTCGAGACCTCGAGGGATCCTGAAGTGGTTGACAGCATCTGGCTCACCCTGAGAGTCTCCCTGCTGGCGACCCTTTTCTTTGCGCTTGGCGCTGTACCTCTCTCCTATTTTTTAGCACGAACTGATTTTAAGTTAAAAAAAATCATCAATGGAATTATTGATTTACCTATTGTTATCCCGCATTCAGCTGCCGGAATTGCTATTCTTGGATTTATTTCACGCGATTCGGTTTTAGGAAAGATTGGATCAGCCCTGGGACTCAACTTTGTTGGGCATCCTTCGGGGATTGCTCTGGCGATGGCATTTGTCAGTATTCCCTTTCTGATTAATGCAGCCCGCGACGGATTTGAAAATGTTCCGGTACGGTTGGAAAAAACGGCTTTAAACTTGGGGGCTTCGCCTGTAAGAGTTTTTTTTACCATTTCGTTACCCCTGGCATGGAAAAATATCCTTTCGGGATTAATTATGATGTTTGCCCGTGGATTAAGTGAGTTTGGGGCTGTGGTTATCGTTGCCTACCATCCGATGATCACCCCCGTATTGATTTATGAACGTTTTGGGGCTTTCGGGTTGAAATATGCACGCCCGGTTTCGGTCGTATTTATCGTGGTTTGTCTGGTATTTTTTGTTTTATTAAGAATACTGGCCACCCGAAAAAAAACAGATAATGCTTGAAATAAAAGACATATCCGTAAAATTAGGAGACTTCAAACTCCAAAACATTAACCTGGAGGTGGATAAGGGGGATTACTATGTTCTTTTAGGAAAGTCAGGCGTAGGAAAAACCGTTTTACTCGAAATTATCGCCGGCCTTATCTCCCCTGATTCCGGTCAGGTAATCCTCAACCACAAAGACATTACCCATGAAAAAATCCAAAAACGAGAAGTTGGCATCGTATTTCAGGATTATGCTGTTTTTCCTCATCTAACTGTGAAACAAAATATTGAATACCCGCTTAAGCACAAACATATAAAAGCAAAAGAAAGAAGGTTACTGGTGCATGAATTTGCAGAATTAACCAACATTACCCATTTATTACAACGCGGCACTCAAAATTTATCCGGGGGTGAACTACAACGGGTAGCACTGGCACGAATGCTGGTAAACAAACCTCAATGCCTACTCCTGGACGAACCTTTGGCATCGCTTGATATACAACTAAAAGGCGATTTAAGAAATCTGCTTCGTAAAATCAATCAAACGGGCACAACCCTAATCCACGTTACGCACGATTATGAAGAAGCCATTGCCCTTTCGAATAAAGTTGCTGTTATGCAAGAAGGGAGAATTATCCAAAAAGGAAATACAAAAGAGGTCTTTCAAAAGCCTGCGAATAAATTTGTGGCCCATTTTACCGGGATAAAAAACTTTTTCCCTGCTGTTTTTTCCAGCAATAAAGCAACAATTGATCCTGCAGTTATAATTACCGTTGTGAATCCGGATCAACTTAAAAAAGGAAAAGTCATCATTTGTGGCGAAGAGATTATTCTTTCCAGAGAAAGAATTGAATCGAGTGCCGTAAACAATTTCCCAGGAACCATAAAACAAATTATCCCCTACCTTACCAGCTATGAAATTGTTGTGGATATTGGCATTGAGTTATCGGTTATAATCTCTGAGGAATCTTTACAAAAATTCCAGTTTAAAGAAAACACTTCCGTCTGGGTTTCCTTCAAGTCAACTGCTATTAAAATAATCCCTTAACAGGAGAAATAATATTGATAAGAAACTTGAAAAAAGCTTCCTGATTGACTAACTTGTTGAAGATTAAGAATCTTCCTTGCCCGCTCAATACTTTTCTAAAAGGTTTTTTACCTGTCGCTTAACACCTTTTAATTTCAAACAAAATGAAACCATTTTCCATAATGATCATCATTTTCTGGTTATTTATTTGTTGTATTAACCAGCAAGGAATCTGCCAACAATCAAACGATACGGTATCCATCAAGAAAAGAAGCCATTTTGAAATAGGGCTGGTTGCCGGTACACCATATTCAATAAGCCTTCTAGGGGGATACTGGATTGACCCTTTGGTATTCCGGGCATCCGGTATGTATTACGGGTATAATAAAAACGGGGTTCAGCTTAATCTTGGGTTTGAGGTGGGTAAAAAAACAAATTGCATCCACTGTATTGGGGCAGCTATCGGCAAAGCACAGGATCCAGGGTGTGATTACTACTACCTGGGGCCGGTTTATGATTTATATTATAAACGGTTATATCTGGAACTTGGGCCATGTAAAGTTATCCATGTGGAAAGAGGAGATTTCAGTGATTTACCATACTGGATTATTTTACAAGTAGGATATGTTTATCGTTTTAAATAAAAAATTATTATTTTAGGGAATTAATCATTAAACAATTTTCTATGAAAAAAATTATAGGATTAATTCTTTTATATTTTTCAATTGCAACAGCACTTTCTCAAGATAAAGCAGCCTATCAGATTTTTAATGCCAAAGGAGAAAAAGTAAACTATCAGGTTCTTATGGACTCATTAAAAAAATCGGAGATCATATTATTTGGTGAGTTACACAACAATCCCATTGCACATTGGCTGCAATACGAAGTAAGTTTAGAAATACTTACAGAACATCAGCTTGTTTTTGGTGCAGAGATGTTTGAAGCAGATAACCAGGAAGCATTAAACCTTTACCTGGCAGACAGTATTGATGAAAAGGGGTTAGATTCACTTGCCCGTTTATGGATAAATTATAACACCGATTATGCTCCTTTGGTTGATCTGGCAAAAAAGCACAATCAACCATTTATTGCTACCAACGTCCCCCGCAGGTATGCCAACAAGGTTTATAAAAAAGGTTTTGAAGCGTTGGATTCGCTCCCTGAAAACGAGAAACGCTGGATCGCTCCACTTCCCATTGAATATGACCCGGAACTTCCCGGTTACAAAAATATGTTACAAATGATGGGTGGACATGGTGGCGAAAACCTTCCAAAAGCACAGGCAATTAAGGATGCTACCATGGCCTATTTTATTGCGCAACATTTCAGTCTTCCCAAAAAATTTATTCATTTCCATGGCACTTACCATACCGATAACTATGAAGGGATTCTTTGGTATTTGAAGAAATTGTTGCCTGATGTTCAGTACATTACCCTCTCAACCGTCGAGCAGTCCTCCGTTCATCAGCTAGAAAAAGAAAATGTCGGCAAAGCCGATTTTATCATTTGTGTTGATAATGATATGACGCCAACCTATTAAAAAAATAATCCTTTAAATTATAAAACGATGAAAAAGCAGTTTCTGAAATCCCTCGTTGTAATTTGTTTATGTTTATTTTTCATAAAAACCAACGGGCAAACCTACAAAAAAAGTGAACCTTTTGCCCATACCTTTTCCATTGTTGCCCTTGATGAAGCAGCCGGGGAGATGGCTGTAGGGGTTCAGAGCCACTGGTTCTCGGTAGGATCAATTGTTTCGTGGGGAAAATCAGGAGTGGGTGTTGTGGCTACCCAGTCATTTGTAAACCCGGCCTATGGACCCGAAGGGATAAAGCTCATGGAACAAGGAAAAAATGCCATGGAAGCCCTGGATTTGCTTACGGCAAAAGATCAAGGCAAAGCATTCAGGCAAATCGCTTTTCTGGATGTACACGGAAATATTGCCACTTTCACCGGGGAAAAATGTGTGGAATCAGCCGGACATATCAATGGAGATAATTTTTCGGTACAGGCAAACATGATGTTATATGACGAGATCGTCCCTGCGATGGCAAAATCCTTTAAAGAAAATGCATCTCTACCCCTGGCCGAAAGGGTTCTAAAAACCTTACAGGCAGCCCAGGCTGCCGGTGGCGACATTCGGGGGAAACAATCAGCGGTTCTGCTGGTTTTTAATACCAACAAGGTGGACCATGAATGGCAGGACAAAAAAATTGATCTACGTGTTGATGATCATCAAACCCCGCTTATTGAGCTGGAACGACTACTTAAGGTTCACCGGGCTTACGAACATATGAACAATGGGGACCTGGCGGTTGAACAAGGAAACATGACCAAAGCACTGGAAGAATATTCAGAAGCAGAAAAGATGTTTCCCGAAAACCTGGAAATGAAATACTGGAAAGCTATCGCCCTGGCAAATAACCAGCGAATGGAAGAAGCTTTACCCATTTTTAAAGAAATTTTCAATAAAGATCCCAACTGGAGAGAGATGACTACAAGATTACCTGCCTCGGGATTATTAAATGTTTCGGAAGAAGAGTTGAATATGATTCTTTCCATTAACAAATAAACCTCTTTGCTATGGAAGCGCTATGGCTGGCTATTGCATTTTTGACAGGTTTTGGTGCGCGATTGATAAAGCTCCCTCCCTTAATTGGCTATTTAATTGCAGGGTTTATCCTAAACTACCTGGGGGCTGAATCGGGAGTAGTTATTGAAACCATCTCCGATTTAGGAATTATCTTATTATTATTTACCATAGGCCTTAAACTGAAAGTTAAGCGTCTCCTAAAAAAAGAAATCTGGGCAGGTACATTGATCCAAATAATCCTCTTTGTCATCATCCTTACCTCAATATTTTATTTGTTAAGTTATACCCCTATTTCCTATTTTAATCCTTTCCATATAAAAACAACCCTCTTGCTTGCTTTTGCCTTTAGCTTTTCGAGTACTGTTTTTGCTGTAAAGGTTCTGGAAGAGAAAGGGGAGCTAAGCTCTTTTTATGGGATTATGGCTATCGGAGTATTAGTCATCCAGGATATTATTGCGGTAATATTTATGGTTTTTGAAACCGGTGAATTACCCAATATCTATGCATTGGGTTTACCCCTTCTGCTTCTGCTTATCCGTCCACTTTTGTTTAAAATTCTTGATATGGTCGGACATGGGGAGTTATTAATTCTTTTTGGACTTTTTTTAGCATTTATTGTAGGTGCAGAATTGTTTTACCTTACCGGGTTAAAGCCTGACCTGGGGGCCTTGATTGCAGGTATGCTCATTGCAAATCATAAAAAAGCAAAGGACCTGTCGGATACCCTCATGGGGTTCAAAGATATTTTCCTTATCGGATTCTTCCTGTCGATCGGATTATCCGGAAAACCAACCACATTGATGCTAATTACCTCACTGATCATTGCTTTAACCATTAACTTTAAAGTGATCTTATATTTTTTCGTTTTTACGCGATTCAGGCTCAGAGCCCGTTCGGCGCTTTTTACCTCGTTAAGCCTGGCTAATTTCAGTGAATTTGGACTCATTATCTCCTCGTTAGGAGTAGCCAGCGGATGGCTTTCCAATGACTGGCTGATTATCATGGCCTTAAGCCTCTCTGTTTCATTTGTCATCTCCTCCCCGTTAAATCTAAATGCACAAAAAATTTATTCATCCATAAAACAATACCTGGCTATATTTGAAACTTCACAACGTTTAGCCTACGATAAAACCTACGATATTGGAGATGCAGAAATTCTTATTTTTGGGATGGGAAGAATTGGCCGTTCTACCTATGATCATCTGAAAAATAAGTACGGCAAAACCGTGCTGGGACTGGATTATGATGAGAATGTAGTTAAGGCAAACCAAAGAGAAGACAGGAATATCATTCAGGATGATGCCACCGATAGTGAATTCTGGCAACGTATCCCTGGTGGCCAGGTAAACAACAACCAGGTAAAAATTGTAATCTTCTGCATGGATCATAAATCAAACCTCTATGCCATTGAACGTTTAAAAGCCATTCATTTCCAGGGAATGATTGCTGCAACAGCCGAATATTCCGATGAGTTGCAGGAATTAAAACAAAAAGGGGTTCATCTGGCGTTTGATCAAAAAGCAGAAGCCGGAATGGGGTTTGCAAACCATGTTTGTCAGAATATGGAGGTATGCAATATTAATTAATCATTAAATTTTTCTCCCCCGTTAAAAAACAGCTATTTAATCCTGTTTATTTTATAATTTTACCTTCTAAAATATTTTCCATATGCTCAGAAAGTTCTCATTTCAACGACGGCTATTTATTTACTTTTTCTCTGTATTCTTAAGTTTTACAATCATTATCCTTGTTTTTCAGTATTTAAGAGAAAAGAAATACCGGGTTGACCAGCTGAACAGTAACCTGGAAATTATCTCTGAAACCATTCATAAATTTATTGAAAAAAACAACCTGTATCCGGAAAAGTTATACGCTGCCGATTCTCTGCTTGACATCATTCCTCAACCCGAATTACGAATAACGATCATCGATAAAACCGGAGCCGTATTTTATGACAATTTTGTTGAAAATATTCAACAGATGGAAAATCATCTTAACCGTCCGGAGATACAGGGCGCATTAGATAACCATTTTGGGACAAGTATCCGTAAATCATCAACAACAGGGCAGGAATATTACTATTATTCACACTTTTACGGGGATTATTTTATTCGGACGGCTGCAATATATAACCTGGAGATTAAGAGTTTCTTACAGGCCGAACATCTTTTCCTATTATTTATCGCTCTGGTATTTTTAATTACCTGGTTTATCATCAACCTTTTAACCCGCAAACTGGGAGAGTCAATTACCCGGTTAAAAGATTTTGTCATCCGGGTAAGGAAAGATGAGCCCCTGATCGAAGAAAATGATCTGTTCCCGGATGATGAACTGGGGATTATCAGTAACGAGATCTTTACCATTTATAAACAGTTAATCAGTACAAAAAATTCACTGGCGCTCGAAAAAGAAAAACTTTTCAACCATTTATATGTCTTAAACGAAGGGGTAGCTTTTTTCTCGAATCAGAAGAAAAAAACCTTAACCAACAGCCATTTTATTAAATATTTAAACCTGATATCCAACCAGTTAATCATATCTGCCGAAGATATTTTTACCACCGAAGAGTTTTACCCGATTGTAGATTTTATCGATCGGCATTTTGAAAAAGATAAGGTCCAGGAGCAGGGAAGTCTGCCCAGAATAGAACATTTAATCAGTAAAAGCGGGAAATATTTTAAAATCCAATGCATCATATTCCATGATAAAAGTTTTGAAATTATTATCACAGATATAACCAAACTGGAAAAAAACAGGCGAATAAAACAACAAATGACATCGAATATTGCTCATGAATTGAAAACGCCGATCACATCAATCCAGGGATTTCTTGAAACGATAATTTCTGATCCCGATATCGATACGGATACTCAAAAACATTTCATTAAAAGAGCAAATGCCCAGGTTACCCGTTTAACAGATTTAATCAACGACATCACCATCTTAAATAAGATTGAAGAGGCAGGTAATTATTTCGCTTTTAACTATATCAACATTCACCATTTACTGCAGGAGATGATGGACGAACAGTACAGCCTGATTAAAGAAAATGAAATGAAGGTAAACATTGATATCGATCCTGCCATTAAAGTCTATGGAAATGAATCGTTGATCCTGTCCGTTTTCAGAAACCTGATGGGCAATTCATTAAACTATGCAGGTAAACGATCAACCATTGAGATTAAGGTATACAACCAGGATCAGCATTATTACTATTTCTCATTTTCCGATAATGGAATTGGCATTCCCGACGAACATCTCTCCCGCATCTTTGAACGATTCTACCGGATTGATTCGGGAAGATCAAGAAAACTGGGAGGTACAGGTTTGGGTTTAGCGATTGTAAAAAATGCAGTATCCCTACATAAAGGAGAAATCACCGTAAAAAATAAAACGGGAGGAGGAGTTGAATTCCTGTTTTCATTGCCCAAAAATTAAAAAAGGTGCCCTAAGCAGGCACCCCAGGCATGATTTAATCTGCTTTTTTTATTTCAACAGGATCTCTTCGACAGCTTGTTTAAACATCGACTTGGTCTCTTCTTTGGTACGCCCAATGCCTGAACTCATCTGTGGCGATCCGTCTTTGGGACAAAATAAAAATGCGGGAATTCCCTGTACTCCAAACACAGTAGCTAACTCCTGATCCTTTTGGATATCCACCTTATAAACATTGATCTTTCCTTGGTATTCCTGTGCTATTTCCTCCAGGATTGGACTGGCAATCCTACAGGGAGCACACCAGTCGGCATAAAAATCTACAATACAAGGTAAATCACCTTCAAACTTCCACTCCTTGTTCTTTTCGTAATCCATTACTTTTTCCTTAAATTGCTCTTTATTTAAGGTAATCGTGGCTTTTTGGTCGTCATCGCTTCCCTTTTTTTCAGCCATTTCCTGTGACTGGGTTTTATCGGATGAAGATTTTTCATTACCCTGACAAGCCTGTGTTAGCCCCAAACTGGCTACTAATACTAGTAATAATAACTTTTTCATATATACTCTTTTTATTGATTTGCTAATACTAAATTCTTTATCTGTCCGGCAGGTATTACCCCGGCCTGATTAAACAGGAGTTGCCCGTTTTTAAATAACATTAAAGTCGGAACCCCACGTATATTGTATCGGGAGGAGAGGATTGGATTTTTATCCACATCTATTTTGATAATACGTACCTTATCACCCAATGAATCTTTTACTTCTTTAAGTATAGGTGCTACCATTTTACAGGGCTGACACCAATCGGCATAGAAATCAACCAATACAGGGCGATTATCATTGATAAGCTGATTAAAAGTTGCCATCATTCAGATTTTTTTGTTGCTTTATCATCTATCATATCACCAATCAAATACCCGAAAATACCCCCAAAAAGAACCATTGTATGCCAGTTGGAAGTAATGGGGCAGGTTCCACTTAAACAACCTACATATTTCCAGTAGATGAAACCGGCAATAATCCCGGGTACCAGCAATATAAATGCATACTTATGTTTTAAAATAAACTCTTTCATTTCTCCATTTTAGAAGTTAATGATACAATTAACGTACCATTATATTATTTTATTTTTATATATACATATTTTTATACAATATTGTTTAAATCCTGACAAAAAGACATAAAAAAAGGGAGCGAAAGCTCCCTTAACCATAAATTACAAACTTGCCTGTCCGGATCATCAGCCAGGGTTTTTGAACCTGCCTCAATAGCCTCCAGGCTAAAAGTTATTTATATATAGAAATTAAATAACTCCCTGATCTAACATGGCATTGGCTACTTTTAAGAAACCAGCAATGTTGGCACCTTTTACGTAGTTAACATATCCGTCGGCTTCGGTTCCATGCTGTACGCAGGCTTCGTGAATATCG
>JAZBOG010000006.1:0-12788 GCA_036351015.1 Bacteroidales bacterium | reverse complement strand
TCCAGCAATTGAACCAGGTAACCCAGCAAAATGCAGCTGCTTCTGAAGAACTGGCTACCAGCTCCGAAGAGTTGTCGAGCCAGGCCGATCAGCTCAAAGAGAACATCTCTTATTTTAGAATAGGGAAAGACCTCAAAAAACAACAGTCGATCATTACAAAGCAATCAAAGAGCAGTGAAAAGAAAGATCAAACCGTAAAAAAGGAACAGCCGGGGTTGAAAGAAAGAAACGAAGAAAAAAAATCTTCGGGAATCGATCTGAAGATGTATGATCATAAAAATATCGACGATGAATATGAAAACTTTTAAATATGGGGCATTTTTCATAGTTTATTAATTTTGGGTTAGGGTATCAAAATGCATCGCATTTTGGTTAATTCGTGGGGGATGGCCCCATCCCCCTTTTTTATTTTTTTTAGTTTAATCTTTTAAATCGATGGTAGACCAAACCTTAAATCAGATTTTTAATGCTAAGATGACCTCCGATGATTTCGATCGGTTAAGTAAGTTTATTTATCAGCAGTCGGGGATTAAGATGCCTCCGGTGAAGCAGGTAATGCTTCAGAGCAGGCTTCAGAAACGCCTACGGGAGCTAAAAATTACTTCGTTTAAAGAATATGCTGATTTTGTTTTTAGCGAGGAGGGACAAAAAAAAGAGATAATCCATATGCTGGATGTGGTAAGTACCAATAAAACAGACTTCTATCGCGAGCCTGTTCACTTTGATTTTCTTACCGAAAATATTCTTCCCGAACATATAGCAACCCATCGGATAAATTCAAAGTTTAAAGTCTGGAGTGCAGGTTGTTCCAGTGGTGAGGAACCCTATACGATTGCTATTACCCTTAATGAGTTTAAACGGAATCATTCTTCCTTCGATTATTCAATTTTAGGAACAGATATATCCACTCAAATTCTCCAGAAAGCAGTAATGGCTGTTTTTAAGGAGGAGAGAATTCTAAATATCCCCCTGGAAATTAAGAGGAAGTATTTTTTACGCAGCAAGAATCGAATTCAAAAAACGGTTCGTGTGATTAAGGAATTAAGAGATAAAGTAGAATACAGGCGATTGAATTTTATGGATGAATCATATACCATCACTGACGTTTATGATGTAATTTTTTGCCGTAATGTTTTAATTTATTTCAACAGGGATAAGCAGGAGCAGGTGATTAATAAATTATGCACTAAGCTAAAACCTGGAGGATATCTGTTTATTGGCCATTCAGAATCTATACTAGGAATGGATGTTCCTTTGCAACAAATCAAACCTACTATATTTAAACGAATTTAAAAACGACCCAAAAGCTGAATACTATGAGCGAATTAACTGACCAGGAATTAATTGATGAACTGAAAAAGCGGTTCGATCAGAATAAAAAATCACTTCAGGAAGTTCAGGAGTTAAATACCGAACTAAAGAAAGTGAATAAAAAACTCGAAGAATCTGAAGCTCTCAAGAGCCATTTTATTTCAAACATTACCAATGAAATTATTAATCCTTTTGCCTCTATTCTTGCCTTATCCAAAAATATTCTGTCGGTAGAAAAAGAAAACTGGAAGAAAGTTATTTCTATGGTATCTTTAATCTATTCCGAAGCTTTTAACCTTGATTTTCAGTTGAGGAATATTTTTGTTGCCGCAAAGATTGAGGCGGGAGAAATTTTTCCGGAAATATTAAATGTAGATGTGAAACAGCTTCTGGAGAGTGTAATTGATTCGTTTAAGTATGAATGTAAAAAGAAAAAAATCAGGCTTGAGTTGCAGTTTGTAATAGCGACAACGGAGGAAAAGCCTTTTTTCTTTAAAACAGACCCTGAAAAGTTGCGTTTGATTATTTCCAACCTGGTGAGCAATGCCGTAAAGTTTAGTTATGAGGATAACCGGGTGGTGATCAAATGCTGGCTGAATGAAGATAAACAGCTTCAGGCGTTTGTGCAGGATTTTGGGACCGGTATTTCTAATGAAAATCAAAAAATAATTTTCGACCGGTTTAAACGACTCGACTCCGGCATTAATTCCATAAACAGGGGGCATGGGCTGGGATTATCGATTAATAAAGCTCTTCTGGATTTGTTAAATGGTACCATAGAAATTGAAAGTGAACATGGCAAAGGAGCCAGATTTACCATTACAATACCCGAGATCCAATCGGATATCAGCGGCTTTGCCTTCGATGGAAATGAACTTTTTTTCGATGAGGGTAAAACTATCGATGATCAGGAGGAAACATTTTAGTGGAAATATTTTAACATGAATAATTATTCCTCACATTTTTTGTATCCGGCAGCTTTGTATGCCAGTAAAGAGCCTTATCAGATCAATACGATCCTGGGGTCTTGTGTGGCTGTATGCCTTTACGATCCGGTATTAAAAGCCGGAGGAATGTGCCATTATATGCTCCCCCTCTGGAACGGTGACGGCCTGGCATCGCCTAAATACGGGAATATTGCCATTGAAAAGCTCATTGATAAGATGCTCAATTTTGGCAGTCAAAAATATAATATTAAAGCTAAAATTTTTGGAGGAGGAGAGGTTATTGAAACCCAAAACCCTCATTTTAATATTGGTCAAAGAAATATTTCTCTGGCTACAGACATGCTTTCCGAAGCTAAAATCCCTATCATCAGTTCGAGCGTTGGGGGTAAGTTAGGAAGAAAGATCATCTTTTTCACCCATTCTGGTGAGGTAAAACAACGCTACGTACAAAAGCAAAATAATAATAACATCAAGTAATTGATTCGAGTTTCACGTTTTTTTTGTAGATTTAATCATCTGTCATCTAACGGATCTTAACATGGCAAAACCAAAAATTAGTGTATTAATTGTTGATGATTCTGCTGTAGTAAGACAAAATCTGGCTGAAATTATAAATTCAGATCCTGAGCTGGAAGTAATGGCTACAGCCTCAGACCCATATATTGCTGCAAAGAAGATAAAAAATGAAGTTCCTGATGTAATTACTCTTGACATTGAAATGCCTAAAATGGATGGGCTGACATTTTTAAAAAAGATCATGTCGCAACATCCTATGCCTGTTGTTATTATCTCCAGCTTAACTGAAAAAGGTACTGAGACCGGACTGAAAGCTCTTGAATATGGTGCTTTGGAGATCATTACCAAGCCCCATATGTATACCAAGGAATTTATTCTGGAATCAAAATTACGTATTTGCGATGCTATAAAAGCTGCTGCACATGCCAAATTGAAACGGCGGAATATTTCTGTTCCTTCCATCCAGGTAGAGCCGAAATATACAGCCGATGCAATCATTCCCCCGGCGTTTAAACAGAGCATGATTAAAACAACAGAGAAGGTTGTGGTTGTCGGTGCATCAACCGGGGGTACCGAAGCCTTAACTGATTTTCTGACTGCTCTGCCACCGGATTCCCCAGGGATTGTAATCGTGCAGCATATGCCCGAGAAATTTACCACTTCATTTGCAAACCGGCTGAATGATATTTGTAACATTACCGTAAAAGAAGCTGAAAATAATGATTCCATTATCCGGGGGAAAGCGCTTATTGCCCCAGGGAATTATCATACCCTGGTTAAACGGAGCGGAGCCAGATATTTTGTAGAGGTCAAAGAAGGACCTCTGGTTAACCGGCACCGACCTTCGGTAGATGTCCTGTTCAGGTCAACCGCCCGCTATGCAGGTGCTAATTCGGTGGGAATTATTATGACCGGAATGGGGGATGATGGCGCCAAAGGATTACTCGAGATGAAAGAAGCAGGAGCAAAAACCATCGCCCAGGATGAGAAATCATGCGTTGTGTTTGGAATGCCTAAAGAAGCAATTAAAATGGGAGCTGTAGATAAAATACTCCCGCTCGAACAAATTGCATCGTATATGTTAAAAGCAGCACATTAATCCTTATTAGTACACTAGCTTGCTGCAAATAAGCTGAATATAGCGTAGTTTAGAAAAATTTAAAACCGAAACTGATATTATTCGTATCATTCATGGGAAAATTATAAGTGGGCATTGGAAATTTGTTGAAAAGATTTATTATTTTTAATTTCTCAAAAATTATTTACAACGTCTATGAAAGAGAAAAATTCACAAAGTGTTGTCTTTAAGTATACAATAAGTGGTTTTATAATAGGATTATTGACAGTTTTATTTATTTTAACCGTTGATTTTTTTGTTAAAAAAGTAAGTTTCTCAGAAGTCCTTGAAATTCATAAGAGTAATCCGGTTTATTTAATTTTAGATTTATCTCCTTTTGTTTTGGCTTTTTATGCTTACCTGATAAGCCGGAAATATGCAGATACAAAACAGTCTCTCCATAGTGCGCTGAAACAGGAATTGGATAAAAATCAACGAATTTTTCGGTTTGTAGAGAAAATCAGGATGGGTAATATTAATGCTGAATATAAAGTACAGGGAGAAGATGATGTTCTGGGGCAATCTATTTTGGATTTACGTGATAATCTAAAGAAAAATAAGGAGGAGGAAGATCGCAGAAGAAAAGAAGACCACCAACGAAACTGGGTAGCCGAAGGATTGGCAAAATTTGGTGATATCTTACGTAAAGATACTGATAATCTCGAAGAACTTTCCTATAATTTAATCAGTAAGCTGGTTAAATATATTGATGCAAACCAGGGGGCATTCTTTATTATTGAAGATGAGGATCAGGCAGATGTTCATGTAAGGATGACAGCCTGTTATGCTTACGAACGAAGAAAGTATGCCGATAAAAGAATTGAATTGAACGAAGGGATTATAGGAGCAGCTATTCTGGAACAGGAAACCATTTATATGACCGATGTTCCTGAAAGTTATGTAAATATCACCTCCGGGTTAGGAAAATCGACTCCAGGTTGTTTGCTGGTAGTGCCTTTAAAAATAAATGATGAAGTGCATGGGGTAATCGAAATAGGTGCTATTAAACCGATTGATAAACATATTGTGGAATTTGTTGAGAAGGTAGCTGAAAATATAGGTTCTACGATTTCCAATGTAAAAATAAATTCACGAACGGCAAAACTACTGAAAGAATCACGGCAACAGGCCGAAGCCCTGGCTGCCCAAGAGGAGCAGATGCGACAGAATATGGAAGAGTTGCAGGCTACCCAGGAAGAGGCTGCCCGGCAAAGTGAAAAATTCATTACCTTCACCAATGCCGTTAATCATACCCTGCTTCGAGCTGAATACGATCCCGATGGCACATTGATTTATGCCAATACGAAATTTCTTAAAAAATTAGGTTATGAAAAGAATTCTGAAGTTGAAGGACAGAATATCTCCCTGTTTATCAATGAGAAGGATAGGAGCTGGTTTAATGATTTATGGAGAAAACTAGCCAATGGAGGAAAACATTTCGAAGGCGATATGAAACATGTCACCAAGCAGGGTCGTGATCTGTGGACAATCTCTACCTATACTTGTATGAGAAGAGAGGACGGGAGTGTGGAAAAGATCTTATTCCTGGCCATTGATACGACTGATCAGAAGAAAAAAAGTATGGACTACCAGGCACAAATCGATGCCCTGAACAAATCAACCATCAAAGTGGAGTTCCTGCCCACCGGTGATCTGCTGGAGTGCAATAAGCTGTTTATCGACCTGATGGATTATCCGCTTTATGAACTTAAAGAAAAAAGTATTTTTGATTTTGTCGATAAATCCGATTTAAATAAGATTAAAGAGATATGGAATAAGGTATCCCAGGGAGAAAGCTGGGAAGGTACCCTGCGCCAACGAACGAAAGAAGATAAGGATGTGTGGATAAGAGTCTCCTTATCAGCGGTAAGAGATATGTACCAGGATATATCGAAAGTTATTTATATTGGGAATGATATTACCAACGAGAAATTAATGGAAATTGAAACCCAAAAACAGACCGAACTCCTTAAACAACAGGAAGAGGAGTTGAAACAATCAAGGGTTGACCTGAAATTGCAACTAAAAAAGGCTCGTGAAGAGGTAAAACAGCAATTTAAAGAAATTGAGAAAGTACAAAAGCGAACTGAACGTACTCTCGAAGGAGCTTCAGATGCTATCGTAACTTTCGACCAGCATGGGGTGATTAAATTCTTTAACAATGCAGCAGAGCAGCTTTGGGAGATTGAACGGGATATTGTTGTGGGAAGGAAAATTAATAAACTTTTCCCTGGCGAAAATTATGAGGATGAGTTTATCATTTCATTGCTTGACCCCAAAGCAGATAAAATGGTTGGAGAACGCAAAGAGGTTACCATTGAAAGTACCACTGGAGAAGAAAAATCTGTGATTATCCTTTTATCCATGGCTCGTCTGGAGGATGAAGTATCCTATACCGCTTTTATCCAGAATATTTCTGTTGATCTGTTTTAAGAAATTTTAGCTTTTTTGCTGGGGATGGTAAATGAAAAGATGCTGCCTTTGCCCGGTTTGCTTTTAACTTTTATTTTTCCCCCATTTTTTTCAACAAATTCTTTACACAGAATCAGTCCCAGACCTGTTCCCTTTTCCCTCTGGGTTCCCGGAGAAGTATAATTTTCATCGATGCGGAAAAGTTTCATGATGTTTTTCTGATCAATCCCTATGCCACTATCTTCAATAAATGTTTCAATGTAGTCAGGAAATATTTTGTGGGTTAGTTTTACATAACCTCCATCCCGGGTATATTTAATTGCATTTGAAAGTAAATTACGAATGATGGTATGAAGCATATTTTGATCAGCATAGATAATTGTATTTTCGTTAATCTCTGTAATGATTTTAATGTTTTTATGCTGTGCATTCGAAGAAAGCAGGTCAATATTTTCCTGTACAATTTTTTGTAAATCAATAAGTTCTGGTTTGTATTTTAAGGTGCCGGTTTGTGTCCTGGACCACTCCAGTAAATTTTCCAGTAATCCATAAGCCAGTTTCGAACTTTGGTGAATGATTTGAACAAATTGTTCAATTTTTTGGAGATCGTATTTGTGAATGTTGGTTGCCAGCAACTGGCTAAAACCAATCAGGTCGTTGAATGGATTTTTCAGGTCATGTGCAATAATTGAGAAAAATTTATCTTTGGTTGCATTTAGTTCCCTGAATCTCTTTTCGGAATTTTTTAGGGTTTCTTCAGCTTGTTTCTGGGAGGTAATATCGTTAAAAACACAATGACTTCTCAGGAAAGTGCCATCCTCGGCAAATTCAGCTTTTCCATTGTAATTCACCTCAATGGTTATTCCATCTTTTTTCTGGAGTTTAAACTCTACATCCCTGGCTTCCCCTGTTTCTTTAAACAGGATATAGGACTTCTCAAATTTGACTTTGTAGGGTTCCGGGAGAATGGATCGAAAGGGTTTGCCTACAATCTCTTCGTGTCGATAACCTGTAGCATCCTCCCAGGCAGGATTAACATCGATAATAATTCCTTCGTTGTTAAGTGACTGATAGGCAATAGGCGAATTAAGAAAAATCTGGCGGTAATGATATTCTTTCCCGGTTAAAGTATGGATTTTATTTTCCTGTTCGGTGATATTGACTGCTAAGCACCTTAAGGCAACAATCTCCCCGTTTTCGATGATTGGATAATTATGTATTTTTAAAATAATTTCCTGCCCGTCTTTGTTGAGCATTCGGTAATGATTGCCGGAAATATGATTCCCTTTGAAGTTTTCATCAAAATTTTTTCGCATTTTGGGAATATCCTCCGGTGCAAAATAATCTTCTAAATTGATTTTTCGGCCGGTTAACTCTTCTTTTTTATATCCTGTAATTTTTTCACTTGATGAATTGATAAATCTGAGGGTCAGATCTTTTTCTATTTCAAAAACAACTTCGGGAATTAAATCTAAAAATTCCATGTCAATGATCTTCTTAATTGGTTTATTAACTTAACATAAAATAATGAAAGAGGTTTAGGGGTATACCTGATATTCTTAATTCAAACAATAATTTTTTTGAAAAGATTGGTAATATATAAAAATGAACGTTGGATTGAAAAAAAATTCCTGCTAACTTATTAACAATTTAATTATCAGTCAAATCGGTTATCGAAAAACGATAAGTCCAAAATAAATAATTATCCTTAATAACTTAAAAAATAGATTATTTTTGGGAAAGTTTTGTATAGGTTTAATTTATTATTTTTAATGTGAAAACAGAATTTGATTTAATGGTTGATAAAAATCGGCAGGAATATGCTGATTTTTATGATGAATTAAGGTTTGCATCTTCAGATCAGATTAGGCATGCAACCCAAACCAGAAAGGATATTTTAGATGCTTTAAAGGGGATTGTTCAATGGGGTTTTAACCATTCGAAACTCGATTGTACAAATATCTCCACAGGGTGTAATTTATGTGGAGAGGGTTACTGGTCTTGTCTTTTTATCAATGGGATATGTAATGCCAGTTGTTTCTACTGCCCTACTGGACAAAATGAAGAATCTGTACCTACAACCAATACGATCGAATTTCCTATGGTAGAGGATTATATTGATTATATTCGGAAATTTGGCTTTAAGGGAGTTAGTATCAGTGGGGGAGAACCTTTTTTAACCTTTGAAAAAACGTTAAAGTATATTTCAGCCGTCCGTAAGGCTTTTGGCACTGCTATTTATACCTGGATGTATACCAACGGGATTTTGGTATCCAGAGAAAAACTGTTACAATTAAAAGCTGCCGGATTAAATGAGATACGTTTTGATCTGAGTGCCGTAGGATACAAAACTGATGCAGTGAAAAAAGCGGTAGGTATTATTGATCAAGTAACCGTTGAAATCCCTGCTATTCCTGAGGATTATGAAAAATTAACTGCGTTGATCAAGGATTTAAAATCCCTCGGGGTAAATTATTTAAATCTTCATCAGATCAGGTGTACCCCACATAATTATAAAAAATTGGTTAAACGTGGATATACCTTTATTCACGGGCCTAAAATAGTGGTTCTGGAATCGGAGCTTACAGCCCTTCGTTTGATTCAATACAATAGCCAACAGAAGATTAACTTTCCCATCAACTACTGTTCATTTATTTATAAGTACAGGTATCAAAACCGTGCGGCAAGGATACGATATGCCCGTGAAATTTGTAACTCCTGGGAGGAAATTACCCAAACCGGTTTAATCCGTAGTTTAGTAATTAAAGAATCTCCCGAAAAAATTCAGGGGATCGTGGAACACCTTAAACAAAAAAAAGTTGATGAAAAATTATGGCAAACAAATTATCATAACGATATGCTGATTTTTCATTGTAGTTTGTGGGATTTGGTCATTAAAGAGAAGGAAACTGTCGAAGTAAATTATTATTCCACAGCACTACGGCAGGCCATTTCTTACAGATTCCCATTTAAAGAGATTAAACTGAATACCAATAAAAAAATCTTTATAGAAAAGGGATTAACCCATCAACAATTACTTGATGATCCCGTTAAGCAGGAAATTTTTAAACATCTGTTTCTCCAATCTTTTAGTGGAGGATTAAGTAAAGAAAAACTGCAGGCTGAAATTCTTCAATGGAAGATTGAAAAGGATGTATCCGGGCAAAAGGAATTGATTCAGCTGTTTACAGGTATTTTTGATTATGAGTTGCTGGATGATGGTTTGTATCCTTATTATTAGTAGTTTTAACCTGAAAAATTTATGAACTGATCAGGTGAATTTTAAACAACCGAAAAATGGAATTTTCAAAAAATATTACCAGTAGACAATTTGCAAGAGATTTAGATGCTAATGACCAGTTAAAACATTTTCGACAAAGATTTTATCTTCCTAAAGATAAAATCTATTTCGATGGAAACTCGCTCGGTTTACTATCTAAAGATGCGGAACAATCGTTAAACAGGGTATTAAACGAGTGGAAAGAACAAGCCATTGGCGGTTGGTTAAATGCCCAGCGTCCCTGGTTTTATTTTGCCGAACAAATAGGGGAGATGGCTGCTAAAATTGTAGATGCAAAACCTAAAGAGATGATATTGACCGGAACCACAACCGTAAATATTCATTCCTTAATCAGTACCTTTTATCAACCCGAAGGTAAAAAAACGAAGATCCTGGCCGATGAGCTTAATTTTCCTTCAGATATCTATGCTTTGGAAGGACAGCTCAAACTTAAAGGTTTTAATCCGGAAGAGCATTTAATCCTTGTTTCTTCTGAGGATGGAAATTTGCTTGATGAGCAAAAAATTGTAGAAATGATGACCGAAGAAGTAGCTGTTGTATTTTTGCCCTCGGTTTTATATCGTAGCGGGCAATTGCTTGATATGGAATATCTTACCCAAGAGGCCCATAAGCGGGGTATTATCATTGGATTTGATTGCTCACATTCGGCAGGAGCTGTACCTCACCATTTTAGTGATTGGGGCGTGGATTTTGCCCTTTTCTGCAGCTATAAATATTTAAATGGAGGTCCTGGATGTGCTGCATTTTTGTACATCAACGAGAAACATTTTGATAAAGAACCTCAACTACCCGGTTGGTTTGGGTATAAAAAAGAGAAGCAGTTCGACTTGCTCATGGATTTTGAGCACGAGAAAAGTGCCGGTGGCTGGCAGATCTCTTCACCAGGTATTTTAGGTACTTCACCCATCGAAGGAGCCCTGAATATTACCCTGGAAGCAGGCATTGAAAATATCCGTAAAAAATCTGTTCATCTTACTTCTTATTTAATATGCCTGATCGAAGAGTTGTTAGAAAACGGTCACTATCAGTTTAAAATTATCACTCCAAAAAATCCGGGGCAGAGAAGCGGACATGTGGCCATTACGCATGCATCAGAAACATACCGGATCAACGAAGCACTGAAGGGTAGAGGAATAGTACCTGATTTTCGGCCTCCCGACATTATCCGTCTGGCTCCCATTGCTTTGTATAATACATTCGACGAGGTGTGGCAGGTGGTTCATCACCTGAAAGAAATTGTCGACCAGAAAGAATACCTGGACTTTTCGACAGATAAAAGTGCAATTACGTAGTTTATTGAATATTGATCCGTTTTGGTTTTCTGACTGGTTATTTTACCGGTGAAAAATTAATCCCATCGGGTTCCTGTCCAGCTTTAAAATGATCAACAATTTCCATGGTGTTTAAATTAAATACAGAAATCACATCTGATCGGGTATTGGCTACATAAACATACTTTCCGTCAGGGACTACCAAACCAATGGGAACAGATGTTTCTTCAAATTCGCTAAAATACCTTTCGGGATCCTGATCTTCTGGCACAGGTGGCTGTAACTTTATTTTGCTGATAAGTTCTTGCTTTCGGGCATCAAAAACAGCTATTTCACCTGATTGAGCATTACTAACCACAAAGTATTTTCCGCCGGGTGAAAATTTAGCCCGGATCGGAAAATCTCCGCAGTTTAATTTTTGAATTAATTGCAGACGTTGGGTATCAAAAATAGCAAGGGTATTTTCGCCACGATTGGTTACCCACAACTCTTTCCCGTCGGGCGATACAGCAATGCCTTCAGCGCCTTCACCACTATACAATTGTTTGACCAGTTCTCCGGTTTTCAGGTTAAAAACGGTTACATTTCCGGTTTGGATGCTCGATACAAATGCAAAGTTAGCATCAGGCGTTGCTGCTACCATATGTGATATTTCCTGCCTGGTATTCAATTGTTTTTCTATGCTGCCTTTTTGTATATCTACCAGCAATAGCGAGTTGCTACCTTCGGTGGTAACCAGCATTTTGTTGGTTCCTTTTAGCCATTGCATCCCATGAGGGCGTGTATTTTTACCAAGGTCTATTGTTTTAAATAATTCCCCTCGTTGTATATCATATACCGATAATGAGTTTCCGGGATTTTCGCGATCGCCGTAATTGCTTACCACTGCATATTTTCCGTCGTCTGAAACCTCTACCTCATGCGGTTGGAGACCTGTGGGTAATGTTTTAATCGTTTTGCCGGTGCCCCGGTCAATGATCGAAATATTGTTGCCACTTTTATTCGCTACAATGAGCGTCCCTTTTAGTTCCTTTTTTTCCTCTTTTGTTGAATTGCAAGAAGTAATTGTAAACAGAGAAACGATAATAATTAATGCCAGGTGTAAAAACTTTTTCATAACTGTTGGATCTGTTGATAAATAAAGAATATTGATATCTGAATAAATATAACATTAATGTATATAAAATGTTTAACTGATCAAAACTTAACCTCTTACTCAGTACCCAGCTGAGTTGAGTTAACAGCTTAAAGCAACCCGGCGAATTTTTCAGCTTTGCCGGGTTAAATGTCCGTTTTAAGCTAAGATTGTTTGGGAAAAAGGTGTAAATTCCGTGCAGCAGAGAAATGGCTGAGAAGTATTTAAAACAAATAGTCTACTTTAGCACTGTCCTAATAATGGGAAGCTTACACACCCACAAAGCGTGGACATGGCCCTCAACCATGCGCGTCTACTCCCGAAAAATAACAAAGCTTTGCTTTGTATAATTTTTCGAGGATGCCGATCCCGCGCAGCGGGCATCGGCACAAATTGCCTTAACAAAGTTTATTAAATTAAAAAAAAATTATTTAACCCTGACCTTTGAAAATGAATACCAGAGAATCATCTATCGATTAAATCAAGAGAATCACTGAAACCCGGAACAGGTTATGAATACAGACCACCCGGATAGAATTATAACAAGCTATGCTTTGTTATAACCAGTAGGCCTAAAACAAAAAAGATCACCTGGAAAGATGATCTTTTTTCCTGTGCCCGGAACAAGAATCGAACTTGCACCCACAAAGCGTGGACATGGCCCTCAACCATGCGCGTCTACCAATTCCGCCATCCGGGCATTGCTTAAAAACATTTAACAAAAGAACTATATAACCCTGTACTTTGAGAATGAATGTCAGAAAAACATCCATCGATT
>JAZBOG010000005.1:0-159004 GCA_036351015.1 Bacteroidales bacterium | reverse complement strand
CCAACAAAGCTATCTATAAAACTGATGATGGATTGGTTTTGATTGATGAGGAACGCTGTATGGGATGCAAATACTGCCAGTGGGCCTGTCCCTACGGAGCATTGCATCTGAATCCGGCGACCGGCAAAATGACCAAATGTACACTGTGTGCCGATTATGTTGCCGAAGGCAAACAACCCTCATGTGTTGCCGCTTGTCCGATGAGGGTACTGGAATTTGGCGATTATAAAGAATTAAAAGCCAAATATGGAAGTAAAGCTGAAATATACCCCTTGCCTTCAGCAAGGTACACCAAACCCTCGGTAATAATAAAACCCCATCAATCCTACAATCCCGAAATAAGATGGAAAGTTATTAATCAAGAGGAGGTATACGATGAATAGTTCAGAATGGTCGCTTTTATTTTTCACACTTATTGGTCAATTTTCAGCGGGAGTTACCCTGTCCCTATTTCTTTTTTCCCTGCTCCATCACTCTTCAGATCATGTAAAACCCCTTTTAGGTTTACGTTATGGGCTTATTACTGCTTCTCTTTCCATCATTACTGCACTGGTTATTTCATTTTTACACCTTTCGGCCCCATTTTCTTCTGTTTATGCTTTAAGTAATCTAAGAAATTCATGGTTAAGCAGAGAGATTTTTATGGTATCAGCTTATGCAGCCGTTATTATATTCGTAACTCTTTACGAATGGAAGTCCAGTAGAAAAGTTTACTTAACTTCCCTCCTTTTACTTTCTGCCATTGCAGGACTATCCATGGTTTATTCCATGGGCAGATTATATATGATTGAAACCGTTCCGGTTTGGAATACCCCAAAAACACTGCTGGTTTTTTATGGCACTACTTTTCTTTTGGGCTTTTCTTTTGTACTGGTTATTTTATTGAATCAAATGAGTGAAAAAATGATTAAACCATTCGTATTCATAATCCTGCTCATGCTGGTAATAAAATCTGTTTGTTTTTTCATGGACTGGAAGACAGAAAACACTGATCCAATGATTTTTACACAACAACATCTGCCTAAAATATGGAAAATTTTATGGTGGTCCTGGATTCCGGGATTCTTTATACTAACCGGAATTCGCTTTAAAAAGAATTTAAGAATGAAAAACCAGCAGTATTTCTATACGATCGCTTTTATTTTTTTTGTAATTGCAGAATTTGCAGCCAGGGTAATCTTTTATGCATCTTATTTTAGAATTGGTGTTTAAAAAATGAAAAAAATGTTTCAAATCACCGGCAATAGGTATCCCAATATCTGACAGCCTTATGGCTTCCATATCTTTTCCCCTTTTTCCAGTCGTAACAAGCACCCTGAAGGTCTCCTGTTTTCAAACGGGCATATCCTTTTTTAGCATAGAGATCTCCATTAAAGGGATCAATATCGACACCCATGGAGTAATCGCTTAAAGCATACTCCCAGGTGCCGGTAGCGGAATAGATATCACCACGCAGCACGAACTGCTCCAGGGATTGTCTGTATTCAAAAGACACATTGACTGTTTTTAAAGCTTCAAGCATCTGATGGCTTTGATATAACGATCTGGCCTTTAGAATGAGTAGATTACTATTTTGGGGCATTAAGGTTAATAAATCAGTTGCTAAAGATAAAGCCTCATCGTACCGGCCAAGATCATGAAGGATTTCTGCTTTATAAAGATAATGATTTACCTCATAGGGTTCCTTTCGGATGACCTTTTCGATATCTGTCAATGCCTCCTCAAAGTGATTATCTTCGACCAACAAAGAGGCTCTTTGCAAAAAATAGTCTGCCGGAACTTTGGTCAATGCCAGGGCTTCATTGATCATTGCCAGTGCTTTGCGGTTATCGTTCAGTGTGGCACTGATAACACTATGCAGATAGTAAGCCCGATGCAAATGATTATTTCGTGAAATAACTTCCTGTACCAGGAATAATGCTTCTGTCAGCTTCTCGTGGTGAATGAGTTGTTCAACTTTAAAAATCTGTTTTTCCTCATCGGAATAAAGATCGGCTTTTAAGATACTATCGAGAAAATCAGTATGAATCAATTTCTGGTAACAGGGATCATTAAACAGGGTAAATAATGAAATCTTTTCGAACGATTCCACATTCTTTAAAAAAGACTTTTGAGCTTTGGAATAGTCGTTATGATGTAAATAGATTTTAATCTGAAGAGGAGTTGAAGCATTCTTTTTCATTTTTTCTATTTCTTGGCACAAATCAAGGGCTTTATCATATAGTCCTAACTGCCAGGCTGCTTCTGCCCGGGCCAGGTAATCAAATACTTTAGGAGGATTTTCCGGATGGTGAATATAATAATCTATCACCTCCTGGTAATTCCCGTTTTTTAATTGTATAAAGGGATATAATTCCTCCGGATGTAGAGTTTGAGCCTCCAACCATTGAACCATACAAATCAATCCTGTTATGATGAGCAGTCTGGACATATTATTCATTATAAATCTGATCTGAGCCCTCAGCGGTATATACATGGATAAACCCAACCTTGTTCCGGACTTCTATTCCGGTAATCCTGGGTTCCCAAATATCACAAATATAATAGTAAACTCCGGGAGCAACCTTCTTATTTGAATTTTTAATCGTTCCCTCCCATTGGATCAATGGGTCCCTGGTTTCAAAAATCAGTTCACCCCAACGGTTAAAAATACGCATATGGACTTTTTCAACATAATTCAATGGGTTTTTAGCCATATAAACATCATTAACCCCATCATTATTAGGACTAAATACATTAGGCAGCTCATAATAAGCACAATCATCAATACAGCAAACAGCAGACAAATCACTCTCGTTATAAAATGAATCCACAGCGGAAACAGCATAACATGCCCCCATGGTTTCCTCCGGGAAATGTTCATAGAAAGTATTTTCAGCACCCATAAGCCGGTCCAGAGAATCCAGGCGATTATCGTAGTGGTTGGTATAATAAATTTTATAACCGATCACATCATCTGCACAAGTTAAGTTGGGGTTATTCCAGGACAATACATTTTTCAGACTATCACAGGAGGATCGAACAGTCAGGGTTGGCGGACAGGGACGTTGAAAATCTTCGGGGATATCGCATCGCTGATTGGAAAAATTTTCTGTATAAAATTTATTGGTATCAATCTTATAATATCCCATGCTTTTCACCAGGTAGCAATAGGATGATCCATTGGCCAAATGGGTATCGGTATATTTCCGGTTCGTTGAATAACCTATGGAGTCAAAGTTCATCGTAAGGTTATTCAACCGATAGATAATATACTCATTATCAAGCCAGGGAGTATTCTTATCAATATTAATGGTTATAGCATTATCAAATGGATCAAGGTTTAAAAAAATTGAAGAAGCTAATTGAGGATTTCCAATTTTAAACCGGTTCCCGGGGGTGTCATTATACAAAGCAACCTCGTATGAATATTGGGTATCGGCAGTATTTAACCCGGCATCAAAAAAAGTAGTATCATCGAGTCCTGCAATCGAATCTATTTTTTTCAATCTCATCCCATAAGCTTCATCCGAACGGTAGATGATATATTTAAAAGGGCCGTCAGCATCAGGAACTGTATCCAACCGGTCGGGTTTTACCCAACGCAGCAAGATCTCTCCCTCATATTCATCGGTTTTTAAAACACTAACGTTGGTAATAACGGGGAATCCCGGGGCGATGTTACCACATATTTCTTCGGAAGGATAGCTATGAGCACCATCGGAAAATTCAGCCACTATGCGGTAGCAATAGTTAAAACCCTGCACCAGGCCTTCACCCTCTTTATTATCTACAAACAATGTATCCGTTGTTTCTCCAGCAAACTCATAGCCGGTAAAATCAGGCAAACCGGTAACACAGCTATCCGGGGTATAATCAAGAGAATCAATCCTTCGGTAGATCAGGTATTTTTCAGGGCTGCAATCACCAGGCTCCCAGGCTAAACGCATAAAGGCATTTCCCGGATCGATGGTTAAACCGGTAGGTGCAGGACCTATCACCTGAACCAAAAAATTATCCACATCCACCAGGTTAATATCGGGGTGATTATCCCGGGCTGATATTAAAACCAGGTATTCGCTTTTACGAATATGATTACATCCGGTTATCCATGAAAACCGGGAGATTACCTCACCCGGTTTGCCCGAGACTTCTTCCAGGGTTGCCGGATGGGATTCAAATAAAAATGGTCCTCCTGAACCAATATGTTCAATTGAGTCATCATTCGCATCTGTACTACGCAACATAATCTCTAATGTATCCCCGGCCAGAACACACCAATCCCGAAAATTATCATTTTCAGGCGGAAGGTTACTGGTTTCATACACATCAATTTGCATATCGCGTACCAGAGAACCTATTTTGATTCCATTCCGCCATTCATCAATCTGAATGGCTACATTAAATCGACCCGTATCGGGAGGAGTATTCCAGAGAAAATCCCCGGTTAATTCATCTATGCCAATGTAACTTGTGGCTGGGGGAGTGGTATACCCGTCAATGGGATTTCCTTCTTCGCCGGTACACTCGGTTAAAGAATAGGACAAGCTATCCCCGTCAGGATCATAGGCTCCGGGATTATGAACAAACAACCTGTATTGAGCTGCTTTATTAATAGGAGGATTCAACAGTAAAGGAGTACTATTGGAACCCATTTCGGGGTTCACATAGATGGTGGTTTTAACTGAGAAAACAGTATTTACAGAATTTGGAATATTTTCTACACCATAATTCCGGTTAGGGTCTTCAACCAGCACCTCATACACACCAGGGCCCGGAAAGGTGTGCCTTGCAATGTAACGATTTCGTTGATAATAGTCAGGCAGCTCAATAAAGTCATTCCGCGGAATAATGGTATAGGTACCATCTCCCCAGGATACTTCCAATTCTTCCCGATCCACATTACTTAAAGTGTAGGTGTATGTAGTAACTGTTATTTCAAAAGTTAAATCAGACAGCTGCCTATAGGTTATCTCCCCAGCCCTGTTATGGGTTGCCCAGATTGGCCCTGCAAAAAACAGGTTTAACAGTAATATCAAACTAAACAGGTTAAATTTCATTTTATTAAAATTAATTTTTCCTTATTTCTGATATCAAATTGATGCCCCATTTCTATTTCACCCCACTTAAAGATTAACAGATTTTTTTGATCAAAAAACAGATCAAATAACACCGTGTGTTTTATCTTCAGTTCATTGGGTAAACTATTGTCAAGGTTAATTTGATAGTAAAACCAGGTAAATTCCCCGGTAGTTTTATACCCATGAGGAATTAAACGGTATTTTTCTTTCTCCGTTTCAATCGTAAAATGCTGATTGAAATACTGATCTGCCTTATCAGCATTTTGATGATAACTTTCCTGTTGACTTAGATCAAGTTTTTGCTCATATAAATGAAAAAACAGCAATTCAAAATCATCCGTAAAAAGCTGAAAGGAAATAGAAATCTTATCTTGCTCTTCCAGGTATTCAAGGTTCGTAAATGATACATGCACAGGATGCATGATAGCCAAAAAAACAGGAATCCATTTTACCAACAATGCCATATGCTAAAAGTACAAATTTTTTATTTGATTAATCATAGATATTGTATATTTTGTAACTTTACTGGTTATCCACTCAATCCAATACCATGAAAAGATTCAATATTATAATTACTACCATTTTTCTTATACTTTCAGGGATGTCTATCCATGCACAAAAAATTGAAAATTTACGTATCCGACAATTAAAAGAGAAGCTCAACTTTATATATGATCTTACCCATGAAAAATCGGGACAACAATTTGATATCAACGTATTATGCTCCGACGATGGTGGAGAGACCTTTACCATTCCCCTGAAAACAGTTTCAGGAGATATAGGTAGCGGAATAGACGGGGGAAAGAACAAAATAATTGTTTGGGAGGTACTTGCAGATCGTAAAAGCCTTCAGGGAAATAATTTTGTGTTCAAAATAACGGCTATTCCCTCCCAGGTAAAAAACCCCACGGATTATGCCCATGATTTCTATGCAGAACTAATTGACTGTCACCAGAAAGACAACCAGGTAATTAGCACCCTGAAAATAACCAATAAGGGGCCCACACGTGATTTAAAACTACACAATCGCCTGGCCAGAATTTATGATTATCAAGGGACAGCTGTTGAGGCAAAACACTCAACATTAGGAAAGATAAGGGGTGATTACCTGTATTCCGTTCCTACCTTAACCTTTCAGCAGAACCAATCAGAATTTGCAGTATTCCATTTTACAGTACCCGATAATTTCACAAACCGCTTAAAACTCCTCGAAGTGGGAGCTGAAATTCTGGAAATTTCTTACGGAATCGATTATCAATCAGGAAATCTTCAATTTAAAGATATTTCATTAGCTTCACCTGAAAAATCTGTACAAACAGATCTTATTTCCGAAGAAATAAGCATTGATATTGGTCCCATCCAAAATAAAACTAATGATAATCATCCTCCGGTTATAACCTTTACAAATCCTTTACTTGCTAAAAATACCCCCCTCAGGGTTAATTCGGAAAAGATTGTATTACAAGGAACCCTGAAAGACGATCAGGGCATTTTTGAGTTTACAATTAATGGGATGGATGTACATTCTTCTGGTGATGAGGATAAATTCGAATCCGAAGTATATTTAGCAGAAGGAAACAATACGCTGTTTGTCAGGGCAGTTGACATTTATGAGAATTCAGTGGAAGAAAACTATTCAATAATTTACCAGCCCCGTCATAAAAAAGGACAACGACAAACAACAGATAAAGAAAAAATCCCCGATGCAACGGTTCCAGAAAAAGCCAACGGTAAACCCGGAAAATATTATGCTATACTGATTGGTGTTGGCAACTATTCCGATCCCGAAATAAACGACCTCGACCAACCAGAAACTGATGCCGAAAAACTTTACCAAACTTTAATAAATCACTACACTTTTGAAAAGGATGATATCAAGTTGCTAAAAAGCCCTACCCGCGAACAGATAATCTCAGAAATGGATAAGATGAACCAAATGATCACCGAAGAGGATAATCTTTTGGTATTTTATGCCGGCCATGGGTATTGGGATAAAGATGACGAAGCAGGTTACTGGTTGCCTTCCGATGCCAAACAGGGCAATACCGCTTATTGGATAAGAAACAGTACCATAAGGGATTACCTGAGAACCATCGGAACCAAACATACCTTACTTATTGCCGATGCATGTTTCAGTGGTGGAATATTTAAAACCCGGAAAGCATTTGCTGATGCCCCAAAGTCTATTCAGAAATTATATGAATATCCAAGCAGAAAAGCGATGACCAGCGGAACTTTGCAGGAGGTACCCGACCGAAGTGTTTTTTTATTATATTTAAACAAAAGGTTAAAAGAAAATACCCAACCTTACCTCTCGGCCGAAGAACTATTTAGTAGCTTTAAAATTGCCGTTTTAAACAACAGCCCCAATGTTCCGCAATATGGTGAGATAAAAGATACCGGGGATGAAGGGGGAGATTTTATTTTTGTTAAAAAGTAAAATTTAATCTATCCAAATCCTCAAAAAAGAAGCCTGCCAGGAGAATTCCTGCAGGCTTCTTTCGTTAATCCTTCAAAAGAAATATTACCTGGTTGCAGCATGAACCGTTTGCGTATACACATCAAATGCCGGAGGTTCCTGCATATGCCGCTTTACAGCACACAGATTCGCTGCATTGATTACAGCATCTTTATATTTTTCAGGAAAATCATCCGGAACCTGAATTTCAAGATCAATTTTATCTATTAAACGGGTCAGGGGATTAAAATTCATTTTCTGGATAATTTTAATATTTTCCGAAGGGATCCCCCGTTGATCACAAAATCCTTTGACATAGATCCCTGCACAAGTTCCTATAGAGGCTAAAAAAAGATCAAAGGGAGCTGGTGCTGTTCCATCACCTCCACCCTGCATGGGCTGATCGGTTTTTATATCCTGTCCGTTAAAACGGGCATTTACTTTCTTATTTCCGTCAAAATAAATTTCCATATTCATAATTATTCAACTTTTAAAATTAAACTATTAATATATTTACATCTTTAAATATCAAATTGCCTGCCAGAAAATTTTTATGTCAAAGTGTCGTAATTATTTATTCTGCAGGTTATATCCCGAGATAGAATTAAATAAACCACGATTTAATGAATTAAAACGGCAATGATTAAACACCTTGATGAATTAATTGTTTAATTCTTATATCTTTAAATCATTGATTTGTGAATTTATCCCAACGGAAAAAACTAAAAAAAGAGTTAGGGCTATTCAGTGTTTTTGCTATCAGCACGGGTGCAATGTTTAGCAGTGGTTTTTTTCTGTTACCCGGACTTGCGGCTCAATATACAGGGCCATCGGTATTTTTGGCATATTTTCTGTCGGGTTTATTCATTGTACCTGCCATGTTGAGTATAGCAGAGATAACAACCGCCATACCCAAAGCCGGAGGGGCATATTATATAATTGACCGAACTTTTGGACCCATGCTGGGAACCGTAGGAGGTTTAGGTACTTATTTTGCCCTGGTTCTAAAATCTGCCTTTGCCCTGATTGGAATTGGAGCTTATTCGTCGCTGGTATTCGATATTCCTATAAAACCGATTGCCATTATGCTTACATTAATCTTTGCAGGCATCAAAATATTGGGAGCGAAAAAAAGCTCCCTCATACAAAATATACTGGTACTGCTTCTTCTCATGGTATTGGGATTAATTATAGCAGACGGACTTTTCCAGATATTTACCAGGGACCCCATGCTGATTCATAAAAATAATTTCAACTCATTCTTCGATCAGGGTATGGGAGGTTTATTTACTACCATCGGTTTTGTTTTTGTATCCTATGCCGGTTTAACCAAAATTGCCAGTGTGGCTGAAGAAATAAGAAATCCTGAACGGAATATTCCCCGGGGAATGATTTTATCACTTGCAGTTACCACATTAATTTATGTTTTGGGTACATTTTTAATGGTAATTTTTATTCCTAAAGAATCCTTTACCAACGATTTAACTCCGGTAGCCACACTTACAGATTTTACCCTGCGGTGGCTGCCTGCAAAAATAACACTTATCATGGTTGTTTTTGCAGCTATGGCTGCCTTTGCATCCACCGGAAATGCAGGAATCATGTCATCGTCAAGATATCCCCTGGCCATGGCACGCGATAAAATATTACCCCCGGTTTTTGGCAAGGTAAACAAAAGATTTCAAGTCCCGGTATTTTCCATTATCATCACTTCAGCAATGATAATATTAATCATCCTTTTTGTCAGTGAAGAGGGGATTGCCAAGATGGCCAGTGCTTTTCAATTGCTTATCTTCTTTTTTATTAACCTGGCCGTAATTGTTTTTCGTAAAAGTAAAATAGCGTCCTATGATCCTGGATTTCATTCACCCCTGTATCCCTGGATGCAAATATTTGGTATGTTTTCCGCCTTTATTCTTATCCTTTATATGGGATGGGTTCCCTCCTTTTTCTCATTGTTTTTAATATTAATAAGCATTGCCTGGTACAGGTATTATGTCCGAAAAAAAACATCCAGAGAAGGTGCAGTATATCATTGGTTTGCCTTGTTAGGACAACATAAATACGATAAAATCGAAAACGAATTTTTACACATCATCAAAGAGAAAGGATTGCGTGAAGAAGATCAGTTTGATAAATTAATCACAAACGCCAGTGTAAAATTTGTTAAACAAGGTTTTTTTAATCTGAAAAATATCACGTTTGAAAAACTTTTGGAAAGAATCATTGAAGAGATAACTCAGAAACATGACCTAACCAGGGATGAGCTAATCGATGAATTTGAGAAGACCAGTACTTTTGATTCTGAGTTTGTACTTCCACAAATATCTATCTCATTTGCATCCAACCAGAAAATAAAAAAGCCGGCAATCCATATCGCTATTTGTGAAAAAGGAATCCGGAAAAAGGTATCAAAACATGGGATCAACTCCACGGATAAAATCCATGTTTTCTTTTTTATTATTGCTCCGGAGGAGAACAACAGGCTTTTACTCAGGATTCTGGCACGTTTAATGGATATCACCGAACGCGATAACTTTCTTAAGAATTTAATAACCACCCAAAATGCCCGGGAGGTAAAAGAATATTTACTGCATAATGAACGATATATTAGTCTGCTACTGGACAGTAAAAACAAACTACAACAACCATTAATCGACCGAAAGATAAAAAATATCGATTTTCCCAAAGGGATATTAATCGCCTTAATTGAACGAAACAACGATATTGTTGCCCCTGATGGAGAAACGGTTCTACAACAAGGCGATGTTTTAACAATTATTGGGAAACCGGATGCGTTAAAATTGTTCAGGAATAAGCTAAAATTTTAGTAAAAAAAACAAATAGTGGCCGAAACCACTATTTATTTTTAAAATACAACAACTCATTCAATAAGTCAAGGAATTTGTTGACCTTCAATCCAGGGTGCTCCTGCATTGATCAATTCTTTTTCCAGGGCAGGTATTTTCTTTTCCACAATTTCATCAATTTTCGTCTTTACCTGAGCAAACTCATTGCGGGCGATCTCCAGGCTTCGTCGATGCATCGGTGTAGGACCATAGGTTGAATTTGAAGTTCCAATACTTGCAGCACTTAAACGGTCGAAAATAGTAGGTATATCTTTCTCCCCGATTTTACTTTTGGCCTGGCTGCCATAAAATTCTGTTTCCAGCGTTTTGATTTCCAGGAGCAGCTCATGCAATTTCCGGTTAAGTTCCCCGGGAGAAATTTCAGCACGGGAAAGAGCTATGCTCATGGCTCCCACCTTTTCCCGGGCATTATTAAGAACAATTTGTGCGGTGTTCAAAGAAGCTGAGAAAATTTCCAGTTTTTCCCAGAAAGCAACCACATCATCCGGACCGGCACCCTCAAGGGCGCCTTTACGTAAACGTTCAATCTCAAATTCCATCGGCTGGGATAAATCGGTTACAACCCCATCGATTTCTTTTGAAAGGATTACCTTATATTTTCCCGGGGCAACCATAAATCCAGTGGTTTCACGTTCACCCTTTTCAGGTTCCAGCCGAACAGGATTTTTTGAAGCTGTCCGTAAGTCCCAGGCTACCCGGTGAAAACCTTTTGCCGTAGGTCCCTGCAATTTACGAATAACCTTACCCTCCTCATCCTGAACGGTTAACCATAGTTTAGGTGCCTGCTGTTGCAGTTCATTTTCAAGCACATCCCATCCCGGGAATGGAATATCCTGATTTTTCTTTTTCAATTCCTTTTCTCTTTCTTTTCTTAACTCTTCAAGGGTTTGATATTCTTTCCCGATATAATAGGTAAAGACTGCTCCAAAAGGTGGATTTGGTGCTGTAAAAAGCTGAGCTCCCAGGGAGCCTTTTTCACCGCCACCAATTGGAGAACGTTCAAAATACCACCAGGCTTTTCTGGTTGGAAAAAGAGTGGCTTCCTTTTTAAGTTGCTCTTCTGAAACATATCTTAAGACTGAATAATCGTCGAAAATAAAGAAACCTCGTCCAAACGACGCACCCACAAGATCATTTTCACGACGCTGAATAGCAAGATCTCTAAAAGAGATCGTGGGGACATTCCCTGTTAACCGTACCCATTTTTCACCCCCGTCAACCGTAAAATAAATCCCAAATTCTGTAGCTGCAAATAATAGTCCGGGGTTTATATGATCCTGAACAATTCGCCACACAAGCGTTCTTTCGGGAATATTTCCTTTCATCGATTGCCATGATTTTCCTTTATCAGTACTTTTATAAAGGTAGGGATTCAAATCACCATATTTATGATTATCCAAGGCAACATAAACCGTATTGGCATCAAACAAATCCGCTTTAATATCATTAACAAATGCTGTAGCGGGGACCCCGGGTAAATCGTCCACTTCAATTTTACGCCAATTCCGGCCGCCATCATCCGTTACCTGGATCAGTCCATCATCGGTCCCGGCCCAAATTATTCCTTCCTGCACAGGAGATTCGGCCAACGAGGTGATGGTATTATAGGTTGACATGGCATACAGATCCCAAGGAGCATTGAAGCTCCAGGTTTTATCCATGATAGGTAGAGTAATACGTTCCTGGTTTTTGGTTAAGTCGCCTGAAATAGGTTTCCAATGATCGCCCCGGGTATCGGAACGCCAGACCCGTTGAGAGGCGAAATATAGTCGTGTAGGGGAATGAGGGCTAACCAAAATGGGAGCATCCCAGTTAAAGCGTTCATTGGGTTCACCTGCCTCTGGTTGAGGCTGGATATAAACGATTTCACCGGTTGTCCGGTCAGCTCGTACCAGGTTACCCTGTTGCCATTCGGCATAAACAATTGCTGGATTTCCGGGTTCGGTAGCCGGCTGGTGTCCATCGGCAAATAATACAATTTCCCAGTCAGAATTTCTTATTCCACTGCTGTTATCTGTTCTGGAAGGACCTCCCTGGGTGCTATTGTCCTGGGTTCCGCCATAAACATTGTAAAACGGCTTGGCATCGTCTACAGCAACTTTATAAAACTGAGTAACTGGTAGGTTGGGAATATATTTCCAGTTCTCTGCACGATCGAAGCTTTCATAAATTCCCCCATCAGTGCCCACCAGCAAATAATTGGGATCATCTTTCCGGAAGGTTAAGGAATGGTTGTCGGAATGTTTAAACTCTTCATCCATTCTTCGGAAAGTTTTCCCCCCATCCTCAGACACCTGCATTCTAACATCCGCAAGGTAAATTCTATCAAACTGATGGGGACAGGCATATAGCTCCTGGTAGTAATGAGGCCCCGTACCTCCGGATACGGCATCAGACATTTTAGTCCAGGAAGCTCCACGGTCATCACTTCGATAAAGCCCCCCGGTTCTTTGTTCCAGTTCAATGGCTGCATAAACAACATCAGGATTTTGAGGAGAAATGGCAAGTCCTATTTTACCCATTTCAGATGAAGGCAATCCGTTTTCCAGTTTTTGCCAGGTATCACCACCATCAACCGATTTATAGATAGCAGTTCCTGGTCCTCCACCCATGAAGGCAGCGACATTACGGTGCCGCTGCCAGGTTGCAGCATATAAACAATCCGGATTACGCGGATCCATAACCACATCGGTAACACCTACCCATTCCTGATCACCAAGTGTTTTGTTCCAGGTTTTTCCGCCATCGGTAGTTTTATATAACCCCCGGTCACCCCCTTTTGCCCATAACGGGCCCTGAGCAGCAACCCATACAATGTTTGAATTTCCGGGATGAATCATAATTTTTGAGATGTGATTGGAGGCTTGTAAGCCCATATTTTTCCACGATTTTCCGCCATCGGTACTTCGGTAAACTCCATCACCATACCCCACATGCCGTCCGCCAACATTCTCGCCGGTTCCGACCCAGATAACCTTTGGATTCTTTGGATCGATCGTAACACAGCCGATAGAATAAGAATCCTGATCATCGAATACAGGTTCCCAGGTAGTTCCTGCATTGCAAGTTTTCCACACACCTCCCGACCCAACAGCAACAAACCAGGTATTATTATTTTCCGGATGAATTGCAATATCAGCAATCCGGCCAGACATAAAAGCAGGCCCAATGTTCCGCAGCGTTAAACCGGAAAAAGTCGATTCTGTAAATACCTCTTTTTCTTCCTGAGGTTGAGCATAACCAATGGAGAAATTAAAAAAAAGAACAATCGTAAAAACCAGGATTAATTTTTTCATAATGAAGCAATTATTAAATTATTAATAGAAAGATAACGCAATCTTATTTTAATTAGATTAAAACAAGGTCTAAAAGTTTAATGGTTTTGACAATTCCTTCCTTTTGAAAATCAACAAAGTAAATCTTAAGCCACTGGTTACCAATCATTGAATATACTCCAAGGCTTCCAACCTTAACGCTTTAAGCGACAAAAGGACATCCAGGAAAAAGAAAACTGCAGCAATTAAAATGGCCAGGACAGACACACTAAACAAAAAATATCCAACCAGTCTTAAATCATAAGCAAAAAATTGCATGAATGCCAGCAAAGGAATAATTAAACTGCTGGCGATAACACTAAAGGTAATTGCTGCGATAGAGGTTCTAAGGTACTTGCTACGCATGTAAAGAATTTTTATTTCATTCTTTTTAGCTTCGCGCCGATTAACCTGTTCATGATCCAGTTCTGCCACCAGGCTCCGGGTTCGGTCAATTGTACGACCAAACCGGTTGGTAATGGTCAATAACATCAGTCCTACCCCGGAGATCAGTGCAACCGGGGTAATACAGGATTTTAAAAACTCGATAAACAGGGTTGTAGATTCCATATTAAATTTGTTTGTTTTGCCAGTTTCCAAATTTCAGGTACAAGAAAGAAATTATGGCGATGATGGTTCCGTAAAAGATTTCAACAGTCCAAACGAATTCAATCCTGGGGAGTTTAAGATTCACCATCAGGTATGTATACAAGACATATATGATAATTACGGAAGTTTCAATAAGAAAAGATATCCTGGTCATCCCGGCCCCGGAAACGCCGCTAAAAAATACAAATCCTATGGTCAGAAAAAGTGCAGCGATACTAACAACATATAATGTAGGTAATGCCTCCCGGATAAGAATATGGTTATTGGTATAGATTGATAGGACAAATTCAGGGAACAACATATTTAACAAAACAAGTCCGGTAACCGCCAGCAAACAAACTTTTAAAATTTTAAAAATTAAGGATAATACCTCTTCGGTGCGACCTCGGCCAATGAGAAAACTCACCAGGGTATTGGCAGCAGAGGTAAACCCCCAGATCGGGATAAGCATTACCACATAAATACTTCGTATTACATTGGATATTGCCAGGGGTCTTTCGCCCATTTTTTCGACCAGAAGAAAAAAGAAAAACCACCCTGTAAAAGAGATAAAATTTTGCATCATCATGGGGAAAGCAACCTTAAAAATTCTTTTTAAAATGGCAAAATCAAATTTTTTGAACCGAAAGAGGTTAAAGAATTTTAAATCTACAAATTTAATGGTATAAAAAATAAAAAACACCATTGCAGAGATTTCCGATATGACAGAGGCAATGGCAGCGCCGGCAATACCCAGTTCGGGGAACCCCCAGTTTCCAAAAATCAATACATAATCAAAAAAGAGATTAGAAATGGCCATAAAAACGGTTGTCCAGGTAATAATCCGTGTTCGGGCAATGCCAATATAGAAAGCTCTAAAACCGTAATTTATATAAGCAAAGAACAGTCCATAAATTCGATATTCAAAATAGTTAACACTGGCTAATTTAATATCATTGGATTCTAAAACACCTTCAAAGACAGGGTGCATTGCCCATTGCATTACAGAAATTATTAGTATGGCCAGAACAATAAGGAAGTAATGAGAATGTTCAATAATTAAACCGATTTGTTTATTGTTATTCTCTCCAAAACGACGTGCCACAATAATCTGAGAACCAATGGAAAAACCAAATCCCAACATGATAAGGGTAAGGTAGAACACCCCGCCAATAGCAGCAGCTCCCAATTCAACCTCTCCTACTCTGCCCAGGAATGCGGTATCGGTAACGCTTATTATATTCTGAACAATACTGCCCAGGATAATTGGATAAGCGATCTTCCAAATTTCTTTATATTTAACAGAAGTTTTCAATCGTTTACTGTTTAGAAGAGCACAAAATTACATTTAATTTTATAAATTATTATTTCTTTTCCTGCAACAAAAAGGAAGATTCCAATCAAAAAACAAGCAAAAAAATATCTGTTAAAAGAAAGAGTTTATCAATATTTTTATCCATTTAAACAAAATATTTATTCTTTCGTTATTAGTATCTCTCGAATCTTAGTATATTTGATTGTTAATGATTTTCATTTAAAAAAAGTAACCTTTCTATGATCCGATATAATATTCAGTTTCAAAGAAAAATACCCATCCTGATTTTTATAACCATTCTATTCTATTCGTGCAACTCAACCACGGAAAAATCAAAAGAAAAAGAGATAACACATCCGGTCAGGGAGATTGATACCACCACGGTACTAATTAAATACAACAACACCCTTTTTACTCTGCCCTCTCCTTACCAGGCAACATATTCTGTAAAAGCATGTGATATCGCCTTCAATAAAACTTTGCTTAATCCTGCTGATCGCGTATCCTCCTATTCAACAAATTTCAAAAAAGCCTTAAATATTGGAATCTATGGAACCGATTTAGGCTATTTAAACATATATGATCAGGTGCCTGATGTGATCTCCTACTTTACCGTAGTAAAAAAGTTAAGCCAGGAGCTGGGTATTCACAATGCCCTTCAGGCAGAAATTATTGAACGAATAGAGAATAATATTGACAACCAGGATTCATTGTTACATTTTCTAAGCAACACCTACAAACAATTTGATGCTTATCTAAAAAAGAATAACCGGAAAGATATTGGAGCATTAATCATTGCCGGAGGATGGATCGAAAGCTTATATATATTATCACAAAATGCTATGGATACCAAAAACAGGCAAATTATTAACCGCCTGGGAGAACAAAAACACCCCCTGGACAATTTGATTGAGATTTTATCACCCTACTATTATAAATCGCCGAATTATACTGATTTAATTGATTCATTAGTGGATTTAGCCTATGAATTTGATGGAATTATTTACAGTTACACTTATGAATCACCGGTGATCCATGCAGATAAAAAGTTAACCGAAATAAAAAGTACCTCCAATATTATTATATCAGAATACCATTTACGAACCATCGCCCATAAAATTGAGTCTATACGTAATAAAATTGTTCAATAAAAATGAAAATAGTAAACTTCAAAATATTTATCGCCAGTATTTTCTTTTTACTCCTGTCGACTTTTTCATACAGCCAGGAAAATACAACGGTTTCTGCATGCGATCAGTTATTAAATTCAGGATATGTATCTAATGGCCAGGAATATAAAGCAAAAGTGGATGAAAATAATAAAGCAAGGTTTTACACTACCTTTTACGGGGGGAGCTACTACAGGGTAATAGCATGTAGCGATAATCAGAAATACCCTTTAATTTTTTCGGTATTTGATACCGAAAAGAATTTACTGTTTAGCAATAAGGATCATCAATATACTTCTTACTGGAATTTTACTTTTACCTCGACCATTGATTGCATTATCGAACTTGAGCTTAAAAGTGACAAACCACTAACCGATGAAGTTATGTTGTTAATTGGTTTTAAAGAAAAATAATCGTATTTTCGTATAACTCAACCTACTTAGGACATTAGAAATAACCTATGAGCGAACAAATACTTAAAGCATTAATGCAACTTTTTGCAATTATTGCCCATCCCTCAAGCGATGCAAAAGAACGTAGGTCTATTGTAGAATACTTTTTAAAACGTCAGTTAAACCAGGAAACCGTAAAAACCTATTTAAAAGTATTTGATGATTATTATACCATTCATCAACAAAAACTAAGTGAAAAAAGTAAACGAAAAAAACGCACAGCTTCAAGTTCGGTCAGGGTTTTAAAGATCTGTACCCAGATCAATGAGGAATTAACCCAAAGACAAAAGCAGGTTGTATTGGTTCAACTCCTTGAGTTTGTAAAATCAGGCCGGGAGATCACGGACCAGGAGATGGCTTTTGTAACCACAGTGGCTGATAGTTTTCATATCCAGCAGGACGAATACCAGGAGATAGAGGACTATGTGTTCTTTGGATTTGACAGAATCCCTGATACGAAGAAATTGCTGATCATTGATAACAACAAAAACTTCTCACATGAGAAGGTCTTTCATATGGAGCATCCCTCCCTGGAAGGCCAGCTGAGAGTTCTAGAGGTTTCATCAGCGAACATGTATTATATTAAATACATCGGCGAAAGTGAATTGTATCTTAATGGTCAGTTACTGGAACAGGAAAGGGTATATGTATTAAATAACGGGGCTTCGATCCGTAACCCTAAAATGCATCCTATTTATTATGGCGATATCATCAGTCAGTTTAATATTGACCGTATTAAAACGAGAATCCTATTTGAAGCGAAAGGCATTAAATACCGATTTAAATCGGGAGCTATAGGATTACATACCCTAAATTTTTCCGAAGAATCAGGACATCTGGTGGGAATAATGGGGGCCAGTGGTGCCGGAAAATCAACCCTTCTAAATGTTTTAAATGGATCGTCCCCCCCCACAGAAGGCAAGGTTCTAATCAATGGGATCAATATTCATACCGAAAAAGACGAAATCGAAGGATTAATAGGTCATGTATCCCAGGATGATTTGCTTATTGAGGAATTAACGGTTTATCAAAACTTATATTATAACGCGAAACTCTGTTTTGATAATTATTCGGAGGAACAAATTCAGGAGGCCGTTCTTGATGTACTGGAGAACCTTGGACTATACGATATCCGGGATATTGAAGTGGGAACTCCACTGAATAAGAAAATCAGTGGGGGACAACGCAAACGATTAAATATTGCCCTGGAATTGATCCGTGAACCAGCGGTACTATTTCTGGATGAACCTACTTCCGGTTTATCTTCCCGCGATTCGGAAAATATTCTTGACCTGCTTAAGGAATTAACCCTGAAAGGAAAGCTGGTATTTGTTGTCATTCATCAACCTTCGTCGGATATTTTTAAAATGTTTGATAAACTATTGATTTTGGATAACGGGGGATATTTAATATATGACGGGGATCCCATTGATTCAATTATTTATTTCAAATCAAGTATCCAACATGCAAACTGGAGTGAAAGTGAATGCCACTGTTGTGGAAACGTAAACCCGGAACAGATATTTAATATTATCGAAACCAAGGTGGTAGATGAATATGGAAATTTTACCAACGAAAGAAAAATATCCCCAACGGAGTGGAGAGAAAATTTTGAAAATGAAAAAGAAAAAGATCAAAGCGAGCAAACTAAAAAAATGGGGACAATATCCAATCTACCTCCACCTCAGGAGCGTAAAGTCCCGGAAATTTTATTCAAAACCCCCAACCGTTTAAAACAGTTTTTAGTGTTTGTAAAACGTGATGTTCTTTCCAAGTTATCAAACACCCAGTATCTTGTCATTAACTTGTTAGAAGCCCCTTTGCTTGCATTTTTACTTGCCTACATTATTAAATATTACAATGTAAATGTAAGTAACGAGGTGGGATATAGTTTAAGTGAAAACAGTAATCTACCTGTTTATATTTTTATGGCGGTTATCGTTGGATTATTTATAGGGTTAACGGTAAGTGCCGAAGAAATTATTAAAGACCGGAAAATATTAAAACGAGAGGCATTTCTTAACTTAAGCTGGGGGAGTTATTTATTCTCAAAAATTGCAATTCAGTTTACATTATCGGCTATTCAGGCATTAATGTTTGTAATTATTGGAAATACCATTATGGAGATTAAGGGAATGTATTTCGAATATTGGCTGGTACTGTTTAGTGCCTGGTGTTTTTCCAATATGCTGGGGCTGGTTATATCCGATAGTTTTAAAACGGTGATTACCATATATATATTAATTCCGTTTTTAATCATACCCCAGTTAATCTTAAGCGGGATTATTGTCAAATTTGAAAAACTCAATCCGAATATTTCAAATCCAAGAGACATTCCATTTTACGGCGAAATAATAACTGCCCGGTGGGCCTATGAAGCCCTGGCAGTATACCAGTTTAAAGAAAATGATTACGAAAGACAGTTTTATCCTTACGATAAAGCCATGAGTGTTTCCGATTTCAAAAAAAATTACTGGATAAGAACCTTAAATAATAAAGTAACCTTTGTTGAAAGACATCTTAACAATAATGAAAAATCCGAAGAAGTAAAACAGAATCTTAAGCTGCTAAGGCATGAACTGGAAAAAGAACTTGCTTCCGAATCAGGCAGGATTGTAAAGTTTAACAAACTGAATGAACTAACCCTCCAAAAAATTGATCAGGAAACCATCCGAGAGTTAAAAAATTACCTGGATATTTTAAATAAATATTATATCCAACTTTACAATAAAGCGAATAGTTTAAAAGATGAAATGATCTCGGAGCAACAAAAAACACCCGAAGACAGAAAAGAGTTTATGCGGTTAAAACGAGAGAATTATAATGACAATCTCGCCGAACTTGTAAAAAACTCTAATGAAATTAACAGGATTATTGAATATAATGGAGAACTATTTCAAAAAATTGATCCGATATTTCTTGATCCTCCCAATAAATTTATAAAAGCCCATTTTTATGCTCCCAGAAAGCAATTCTTTGGGAACTATTACGATACTTTTAAGGTTAATATTGCCGTTATATGGTTCATGACCATTCTATTATTTATCGTTCTTTATTACAGGCTATTAAGAAGAGCACTCGATTTCTTTGAAGAACAAAAATTTAAAACGAAAAAAGGTAAATCATAAAAAAAATCATCTATATTCTAAAAAAGAATAAAGATGATTTAAAAAAACTATTTCAAATCGTTTACGAAATATCTGAAAAAAAATTAATCAACGACTTCGATCATTTTGAAAGGAATACGAATAATTGATTCATAATCCTCGCCGGCTTCAAGCATATCTTCATCGTCTTCTTCATAATACCAGTTAATTATTACCTCATTCCGGGCTTTCTTAATAGCTTCTAACTTTTTAAATACATCTAAAATACATTTCGATGAGCTGGTATTAAAATATTCTAATTGAATATTAACCGTTGTTAATTTTTGAGGACTCTTAGAATATTCTTCGAGCCATTCAACTAATGGGCGATAGAACTCGATTGAATTTTCAGGAATTGATCTCCCCTTAATTTCAATAATACCAGTTTCGGCATTAAAACTTACTGCTGGGGTTTTGGGAGTACCTTCAATTGAAATTGATTCCATAGGATGCTTATATTTAAGATTTTTATTTTGTTAATTATATTATAATGTTTAACATAAAAAAAGAGTAATCGGAATTATATTCTTCGAATTCATAATCAACATTTCCGTCGGTCCTACGAGCAATATCAATCAAACCTAATCCTCCGCCTCCTTTATCTGAAAATTTCTGATTGTTTAATACAAACTTATACAATTCCTTTAACTCATCTCTTGATAATGATTTAATTTTATCCAGTCTTTCCTTTAGTCCTTTAATTTTTGAGGTTTTAATAAAATTGCCAGTACGGATTTCATAACGATCATTAATCTTCGAAACCACAAATATTCCAAAATGAATATCCAGGCCACTATTGAATTCCCCGGGCAGATCATCAACATGATGGTAGAGGTTCTGTAAACTCTCCACTAAAACATTATAGATTTTCTTTTTCGTAATTGATTTATCAATTACGTGGTCGAGTTTTGTTTCCACCACCCCAAGTACATTCGTAATTAATTGTGCAGTTATACTTCCTTTATATGCAAGAAGTACCTCACCCTTATTCATTTTAGAAAATTGCTCATCGATATCAAAGCTCATAGAGGCTTTCACTTTATTTTCTTAACAAGTTGTATAAAATTAAAACATTTTTATCCGTAAAACAAATAATATTAATAATTGGTTCATAACTTAACCGGAAGCACTAAACATTTGATTAATTGTTTTACCTATACAAAAATAAATTTCTATTAAAATTAAACAAGTTCAGGGAGCTTTCAAAATGAATTTTTTTAATCGTCATTAAAAAGACGATGAATAGTCAATTTTTTTATACAAAAATTTATTATGCTCTATCCTTTTTATTTTTTCTTGTTCCCGGATAAATCTCATAGTTTAAAAATTTACATTCGAGGGGGCCATTAAAAAGCGTCAATTTTTGCGATGCTTTCAGGCCTATACATTTAATGGCCTCAAAATTATTACTTAAAACCCAGACATGATATCCGGTATACCTGTTTTTTAACAAATCACCCAGCTGAGCATAAAATTCATTTAACTTTGATTTCCTTAACCTTTCACCATAGGGCGGATTAGTGATAACAATACCTTTTTCCTGTTCAGGAGGGGTATAATTTTCAATGGAGGACAGATTCACATTTATTTTCCTCTTTAACCCTGCATTCGCAATATTTTCTTTAGCAATCCGAAGAGCAATTTCCGAAACATCAGAACCCGAGATAGAAAATTTAAAGTCCCGATGTTCACTTTCTTCCTCATATATTTTCTCCAGCAACACACTATCAAAATCTTTCCAGGATTCAAAGCCAAATTTATCTCTGTATATTCCCGGAGGGATACCATAAGCCATCATGGCAGCTTCGATTAATAGGGTTCCCGACCCACACATGGGATCAATAAAGTTGCTGTTAAAATCCCAACCCGACAACAAAATCATTCCTGCAGCCAATACTTCATTTAACGGTGCTTTTGTGGCTTTGGTCCGGTATCCCCTTTTATGCAGCGATTCCCCGGAGCTATCGAGGGATAAGGTTGCTAGGTCATTTGAAATATGGATATTTATTTGCAGATCAGGATTTTCTGTTTCCACATAGGGTCTTTTTTTATATTTATCCCGAAACTGATCCACAATAGCATCTTTTACTTTTAAGGCCACATATTTTGAATGAGAGAAGTGCGGAGAATAGACAACACTGTCAACAGCAAAAGTTTGTTTCACCTCAAAAAGAGTATCCCAGGAGATGGTTTGTACAGCATCGTATAACTCCTTTTCATTTTGCACTTTAAATTCGCCGATTGGTTTTAATATTTTCAGGGCAGTGCGTAAATGAAAATTGGCCCGGTACATTAGGGCCTTATCACCGTAAAATTCGACTACCCTATTGCCCTGATTAACCCTGGTTGCTCCAAGCTGAATTAGTTCTCTTTGCAAAACCTCCTCTAATCCCTGGAAGGTTTTTGCTACCATTTTAAAATGTTGTTCCTCTTTCACTTAACAGATATTTACGAAATTTGAAAAAAATCTTTCACGGCATCTATCGCATTTTGCTTCCGACGATCGCCTGTTCCTGAAATCACCTTGTAAGGAAACTGATATTTTTCTAATTCATGTTTATAAATCTCAAATAACTTTTCTCTCATCTCCCCTCCATTCTCTCTTACAGAGTCAGGAATCCAGGGAATATCGGTATTGCAAAGTAAAAACAGATCAATCGTACTTTCCTGGATTTTAGTGTTCAGCCAGCTGGGCACTTTCCGGTACACCAACTGAAACCATATTTTTGTAATAATCAGATAGGTATCATAAAACAACCAGTGGTTGGCTTTTATAAGATACTCTTTTTCCAGTTCAATTTGCTTTCTTGCAATATGTTCCACATCAGCCAGGGAATAGGGGCGATTTAATGTTTGAATGTAATCACGGGCATATTCTGGCACCCAGTCCGAATGAAAACTTTTGGCCAGATATTCTGCCAGATCTGTTTTTCCGGTAGATTCAGGTCCGATAATAACAACCTTTCTTATCACTTTTTTAGTTCTTTCTTCCATTCAATATATCCGGCTATGGCAAGTATGGTATAAACCGCAAAAAGGATTACGGTAGCATACAATCCTTTATAAATATATAAGCCCAGGGATACCGCATCCACAATGATCCAGATCAGCCAATGTTCAATAATTTTTCTTGCCAGCATCCAGGTAGCGATAAAACTCCCTGCTGTTGTAAAAGCGTCCCAGTAAGGAATCTCTGAATCGGTAAAATGAACTAATAGGTATGAAATTCCACCAAAAAGAACAAGTGTGGCCAGTATAAGATAAATAGATAACGGTAAGTTAACCCTCGAGATCTTAAGATCATCAGGCTTTTTACTTTTCCCACCAAACATCCAAAAATACCAACCGTATATGCTAACAACCAGGTAATATACCTGTAAACCCATATCGGCATAAAATTTGGTGATAAAAAAAACATAGATATATAAGGCCGAGGTTATCAGGCCAACTGGCCAGCACCAAATATTTTGCTTAATGGATAAAACAATATACAGTAAACCAAACAAGGAGCCCAGCAGCTCAATGTAGTTGTTCGAAATCCAAAATAATATTTCCTGCAGCATGATACGATTGCTATTAAAATGCTGCAAAGATATAAAAAGTGTAAGCTTTAAGGTGTAATTGAAACCTGTTTTTGGTATTTATCCCACGCTTTTATTACTTCAACAGCTTTATTAAATCCTTTATCTCGTGTATTTACTATCTGGAAATACTCACTCATATCCCACAAATCGCGGGCAATTAATCCCTTAATAATTAAACTGAAATTATTCTTTGACTGTTCATACTCGTCATCAGTTACAGTTACCTCATTTTCTTCGCCATATTTACGAAGATCATTGAGAATGATCTCATCGACTTCAAACATTTTTTGAAAGGCATCAAAGTTGGGATAGTTTGATTTCAGTTTTTTCCGGTTATCATCAATATATTCCAGCACAAAAGAATTTAGAAGCCCCTGTCGGACCATCTTACTGTAATATCCAGTCACGCTGGTAGTGTCCAGAGGGACAAAGATGTCAGGCATAATACCACCGCCTCCGTATACGATCCGTTTATTTTCAAGGGTATAATACTTTAAGGAATCGGGTAAATTTATACTGTCTTTATTAACAAACTCACCATGCTCAAAACGGTCCATCAACTCCTTGGCATATTCCTCGTTGCCACCATCATAAGGTTTCTGGATCAATCGTCCGGTAGGAGTATAGTAACGTGCAACGGTCAGTCTGATCATTGATCCATCGGGTAAATACATCGGTTTTTGCACGAGTCCTTTCCCAAAGGAACGTCTTCCAACAATAATTCCCCTGTCCCAGTCCTGGACTGCACCGGAAACAATCTCACTGGCCGACGCTGATCCTTCATCAATCAATATAACCACTTTTCCCTGCTTAAAAATTCCGTTGCTGGTAGAAAAGTTATCCATTCTGGGAACCTTAAGCCCCTGGGTATATACAATTAGTTTATCTTTCTCCAGAAATTGGTCGGCAAGATCAATTGCCTGATCCAGGTAACCACCACCATTTCCTCTCAAATCAAGAATCAATGAACTGGCTCCTTTCTCTTTCAGTGCCATGAACTTTTCTTTAAACTCTTCAACAGTAGTCATAGCAAACCGGTTAATTTTAATATAGGCAATTTCGCTTTCAACCAGGAAAGCAGCATCAACACTATATATCGGGATTTTATCACGGACAATGGTAAAATTCAAAACTTCATCTACTCCTTTTCGGATAATCCCCACATTAACTTTCGTTCCCTTCTCGCCAAGCAACCGATCCCTGACACCGGTAGTTGAAATGTTCACCCCCGCTACATTTTCGCCATCAATCTGCACAATTCGGTCACCCGCACGAAGTCCCACCTTTTCGGACGGTCCTCCTGATATGGGAGAGATAACATAGATGGTGTCCTCAAGAATATTAAACTGAATACCAATTCCCTCAAAGTTTCCTTCTAAAGGTTCATTCATCTCTTTTACCTCGTCGGCCGGAATATATACCGAGTGAGGGTCAAGATCCTTTAAAATATCAATAATCGCATCTTCTACAATCTTTTCAGAATTAACAGAATCCACATAATACGAAGAAATATAACCTAATGCACGGCTAAACTTAAAAATATCTTCGGTTAAATATTGTGAGAAAAGCTGAAGAGGGCTAATAAAAATAAATAAAGTGATATATAGAAAATAACTTAACTTTTTCATCATCCTAAGATTTAAAGATTATGCTTTAGTAAAACAAAAATTATACAAAATTTATTTCCTGGGTTTTAGATTAAACGGAATTTTTATAACATCCGACAAGTCTCCCCCATCTTCAAATATCTGATCATCAATATCTTCATAATACCAATCAATGGAAATTTTCATCTTCTGCTGATATAATTTTTTAAAACAATCTAATATCTGAAGAATATATTTGGATGAAGCAGAATTCATATAGTCCAGATCAAACTTCACATAAAAATGAAAATCCTCAGGTTTTGTATCGGTATTTAAGATGGAATTTACATATTTTTCCACCTGATAAATGATCGATTCATAAAACGCAACAACATCCTCAGGGCGAGAAGTTCCGGTAAGTTCAAATTTTTGATTTTTCAGGTCAAAATTTACTTTGGGTGAAAATTCAGTTGGTTCTATATAAAGGTTTTCCATTGATTCTGAAGTCTTTCTTTTTTATTTCTTATTGATCAATATTTCGAGCGTGTAATATAAGAATTTATTATCAATTTTCTGGAACGAATAATTAAATTTATTACGGATCACCTTTGCAATTCGTATTAGGCCAATACCCGGTGATTGCTTAGGACTATATATTTCTTCTTTTAATATTTCCTTATACCATCTTCGCAAGGCAGTTAAGTCGAGCTGATTAATTTTCTCAAGTTGCTGTTTCAATGCAAAAAGATCTTCCCGGGAAACAGGGTTGGATGCAATCAACCGATAAGCTTTATTCTCCTTAATAATTTTAAATTCAGGAAAAAACTCGGGATACCCAAAAGAATCAATTTTTTCGGAAGTATACTTATAGTTATTCTCGAGCATTTCAACCATTACAATCTGAATTTTCCGATAAGCAGGGCTATCCAGCATCTCCGACTGCCATAGCAGGGAAAGTTCTCTCAGCAGCTTATTTACAACAGAATAGCTGAAAAAACCTTTATAATGTATCATTTGTTCATCACCGGACATAAGTAAGGATCCTGAATTAAAATGTAAGAGGTTACTCCCACTCAATAGTAGCGGGTGGTTTTGAGCTTATATCATAAACAACCCTGTTAATTCCTTTGACCTGATTAATAATTTTATTGGAAATATCGCTCAGGAAATCATAGGGTAGATGCGACCAGTCGGCAGTCATTCCATCGGTTGAAGACACAGCCCGCAGGGCTACGGCGTTTTCATAGGTTCTTTCATCGCCCATAACGCCTACAGATTGAACAGGCAACAGAATCGCTCCTGCCTGCCACACCTTATCGTAAAGCCCGTATTTTTTTAATCCTTCAATATATATATCATCCACCTCTTGTAAAATACGAACCTTCTCGGGGGTAATATCTCCCAGGATACGAATAGCCAAGCCGGGACCAGGAAACGGGTGGCGGCTGATCAATTCCTTTTTTATTCCAAGGGATGCTCCCACGCGCCTCACTTCATCTTTAAACAATAATTTCAAGGGCTCAACTACCTTTAAATGCATTTTTTCGGGCAATCCCCCAACATTGTGGTGCGATTTAATGGTTACCGATGGTCCGTTAACAGAAACCGACTCAATTACATCAGGATAAATAGTACCCTGGGCCAGCCACTTCACATCTTTAATCTTATGAGCTTCCTGATCAAAAATCTCAATAAATACCCGGCCAATAATTTTTCTTTTACCCTCGGGATCAGAAACCCCTTCCAATTGACTTAAAAATTCCTCCTTAGCATCAACACCTACAACATTTAACCCCATATCTTTATAGGATTCAATCACTTTCTCAAACTCATTCTTTCTAAGCAGCCCATTATCCACAAAGATGCAGGTTAGATTTTTTCCGATAGCTTTGTGTAGAAGAACAGCTGCAACAGAAGAATCTACACCACCGGATAATCCCAGGACTACCTTATCGTTGCCCAGCTTTTCCCTAAGTTCACGGATAGTATCATCTGCAAAAACTGATGGAGTCCAGTCCTGTTTACAGCCACAGATATCCACTAAGAAATTCTGCAATAACTGTTTTCCCTGGGTAGTATGATATACCTCGGGATGAAACTGAATACCATAGGTTTCTTCCTCCATAATCTTAAATCCTCCAAAACGCACATCACTGGTACTGGTAATCACCTCAAAGCTATCGGGTAGTTTTGTAATGGTATCTCCATGTGACATCCATACCTGGGTATTGGTTTCCAAACCTTTCATTAACTTATTTTCCGTTACGATATGGCTTAATCGTGCACGGCCATATTCCCTGTGTTTTGAAGGCATAACCTCACCTCCATAATTTTGGGCCAGAAACTGAGCTCCATAGCAAACGCCCAGTAGGGGAAGCTTCGTTTTTATTTCGGACAGATCCGGGATGGGTGCATTTTTATCACGAACAGAAAAGGGGCTTCCGGAAAGAATCACCCCTTTAAACGAAGAGTCAAGTTCCGGAATCTTACTAAAAGGATGAATTTCACAATAAACATTAAGCTCTCTAACTCTTCGGGCAATTAATTGAGTATACTGAGAACCAAAATCAAGGATTAAAATTTTTTCGTGCATTTTTCAAATTTTTCGGAGAGTAAATTAGTTTTTGCAAAGATAATATTAATGAATAAAAAAATTCTCCAAAACAGGACTTAAATAATAAAATGCTCCACCTATGAATTCAACCGATTATCATTGGATGAATTTCTTTCTAACCCAACAACATACTTTTCTCCATCTTCTGCGGGAAATACCGGAGTAAATATCGAATTTGCCTCTTCAACCAGCGGGGTTATATCTTTATACCTGGCCGAAAAATGGCCGATAATTAACTTTTTCGCCCGGGCTTTTTGGGCAATGATAGCTGCCTGTTTTGCAGTGGAATGAAACGTTTGTTTAGCCTGATGACTCAATTGTTCGGTAAAGGTCGCCTCATGAAAAAGGAGATCCACTTCCTTGATCAACGGAATAATTTTCTCAGAATAGGCTGTATCGGTACAATAGGCATACGAACGCTGCTTATATGGGGGCAGGGTTAACTCGTGATTTGGAATAATGGAGCCATCTGCTAATGTCAGGGCTGAACCATCTTTAATAGACAGTATTTCCCGGATGGAGAGATTAAATTGACTGACCACATTCTTTTTTAAATTTCGTTCATGGGGTTTTTCTTTAAACAAAAAACCGCAGGTTGGAATCCTGTGTTTCAGGGGTATCGTTTCTACAGTAACTCTTTTATCTTCATAGATGATCTCGTTATTTTTAGGATCCAGTGAATGATAAATGATTTGAAATGGGAGGGTCCGTTCGAAATAGTTAATATGATGATTCAATATTCGTTCGAGTTCCGGGTGTGCATAAATATGCAAATCCATTTGCCGGTTAAGCAGACTAAACGTTGAGATCAGGCCAAAAAGGCCAAACAGGTGATCTCCATGTAAATGACTGATAAAAATGTGATTAATTTTTCCCAGGCGGATTTTATTTTTACGAATCTGGAGTTGAGTTCCTTCGCCACAATCAATTAAAAAAAACCGCTCATGTACATTAAGCACATGAGCGGTTAAATTTCTTCTCGAAGTTGGAACAGCTGAACTGCTACCGAGTATGGTTAATTCGAAAGTCACATTAACTTATTTATTATTGTTTCTTTCCTCCTCTTCGGCTTTTACAATATCCACAGCCTCTTCGTTTGAATAGGCAATATTTAAAACAGTGTCCAACTGCGATATGGTAATTAATCTGTCTACAGCATCATTTAAGCCTGTAAGGACAAATGTACCATTAGCATTTTTACAAAGACGATTGGCAACCAGAATAGCACTTAAACCGGAAGAATCACAATAACGGCAGTTACTTAAATCAAGGATAATGTTTTTTTCTCCTTTTCCGGAGATCAACACTAATTCGGATTTCAAACTGGGAGCAACATTGGTATCCAGTTTTTCCTCCATCACTTGAATTAAAGTATACTTTTCCAGTTTCTCAATCTTAAATTCCATGATTTAAAAATTTAAATTAAATAAAAGTACTATTCTGCTGCTTTATCTTCTTTTGATTCTTTATCGTCTTTTTTTGCTTCCTCTTTATCAGCATCCTCAGCTTCAGCTTTTGATTCAGCCTTCTTTTCTTCTTTTTTAGGCTCTTCTTTTTTTGCTTTAGCTTTCTTTGTTTCTTTCTTTGCTTCCGCTTTTTTAGCTTCCTCTTTAGCGTCCATTTCAGCTTTCTTCTCAGCTATTTCTTTCTTTTGTTCCTCTTCCATCTCGCTCTTTAAGGATGCTAATTCAGAAATATCGCCTAAAGTAGTTTTTTCAAGGTTTGATTTTACCTTTTTCACCGCTTTTTTATTCGTTGCTGATTTTTGTTTCTTCTCGGCAGCTGCTTCATCTCTCTTTTCATCTTCGAATACACGGCTATGAGAAAGAATTATTTTTTTTGCTGATTTAGAGAATTCTATAACTTTAAAAGGTAATTTCTCATCAGCTTTAGCAGCACTGCCATCTTCCTTAACCAGGTGTTTTGGAGTCACAAAACCTTCAACACCATAGGGTAATGCTACTACAGCTCCTTTATCAAATAATTCAACAATGGTACCTTCGTGTATTGATCCAACAGTAAATACGGATTCAAATACATCCCAGGGATTTTCTTCCAGTTGTTTATGACCAAGACTTAATCGTCTGTTTTCTTTATCAATTTCAAGAACAACCACCTCAATGGTTTCTCCGATAGAGGTAAATTCTGCCGGATGCTTAATTTTCTTGGTCCACGACAGGTCAGAGATATGGATTAATCCATCAACTCCTTCTTCTATCTCAACAAAAACACCAAAGTTGGTAAAGTTACGAACAGTAGCATTGTGGTTACTACCCACTGCATATTTCTCATCAATATTATTCCATGGGTCTGGTTTCAATTGCTTAATACCCAGCGACATTTTTCTTTCTTCACGATCGAGGGTTAAAATTTGAGCTTCCACCTCGTCACCCACTTGTAAAAATTCCTGTGCACTTCTTAGGTGTTGCGACCATGACATTTCCGAAACATGAATCAAACCTTCCACACCGGGCTGAATTTCAACAAATGCTCCATAATCGGCTAATACAACAACTTTTCCTTTAACGGTATCTCCCACTTTCAGATCTTTGTCAAGAGAATCCCATGGATGTGGAGTCAGTTGCTTTAAACCAAGGGCAATTCGTTTTTTATCATCATCGAAATCTAGAATTACAACGTTCAGTTTTTGATCCAGCTCGACAATTTCTTCGGGATGATTTACACGCCCCCAGGAAAGGTCTGTAATATGGATTAATCCGTCAACACCGCCAAGGTCGATAAACACACCATAAGAGGTAATATTTTTAACGGTTCCTTCAAGAACCTGTCCTTTTTCGAGCTTAGCAATAATTTCTTTTTTCTGTTGTTCTAACTCTTCTTCGATAAGAGCCTTATGAGAAACAACAACATTTTTAAATTCGTGATTGATTTTAACGACTTTGAACTCCATGGTTTTACCCACAAATACATCGTAATCACGAATCGGTTTAACATCAATTTGCGATCCGGGTAAGAACGCTTCAATGCCAAAGACATCTACGATCATACCACCTTTTGTACGACACTTGATGTAACCCTGAATAATTTCATCTTTTTCAAGGGCTTCGTTTACTCTATCCCAGGAGCGTAGGGCTCTTGCTTTTTTATGCGAAAGCACTAGCTGACCATCTTTGTCCTCCTGGCTCTCAACATAAACTTCTACTTTATCACCTACTTTTAAATCGGGATTGTAACGAAACTCATTTAAACTAACAACGCCTTCGGATTTGTAACCAATATTGATTACAACTTCGCGTTTAGTCATGGATACAACCGTACCATCAATTACCTCATTTTCAGTAATAGTGGATAAGGTTTGATCGTACATCTTTTCAAACTCCTGGCGTTCAGACTTGTTGTAGGAATCACCTTCTTCACTGGCATTATCCCAGTCGAACTCATCGCTTGGAGTAGCGAAATCCAGGACAGACTCTTCGTCTTTCTTCTCTGAATTTTTTTCTTGTTTAGCCTCTTCTTTTGAAGTTGCTTCAACTTGCACATTTTCCTGCTGCTCTACATTTTCCTTTTGTTCTACAGCTTTGTTCTCTTCTTTTTCTACCATTTAATTCTTGTTAATTAATTTTAGTATATTAGACATTATTTATAGATTAACAGAGTGCAAAAGTATAATTTTTATTTAATTAATTAAAAATAAAGATACTAAAAAATCACCATACGAAACAAATCTATTCAATTATTGAATTTTTCAGGCCAGACAATTATTCCAAATCCATCATTCCTTAGCAATACAGAACAATTTTAGGGGTTCAATCAGGCCTCTAATCAGCCCAGCTTTCCGTTTTGCATGGGCTGGTTTTACGAAATCCATTAACGATGGGAAATTTTTTCCGGTTTTTTGGTAAAAGATCAGTCATAAAATATAACATATGCTAATGTAATTGCAACAGCTTTTATTATCTTTACCTTTTCATTAGATTGTTTCAAAGGTTTATTGACCAGGGATAGAATCATCGAGATATAATTGATAAAATAAATGAAAAAAATTTTAGTTACAGGAGGTGCAGGTTTTATCGGATCTCATTTATGTGAAAGATTGTTAACCGAGGGGAATGAAGTAATCTGTTTAGACAATTATTTTACCGGATCAAAACAAAATATCATCCACCTTATGGATCATCCGTATTTTGAATTAGTCCGTCATGATATTACCATGCCTTATTACATCGAGGTGGATGAAATTTATAACCTGGCTTGTCCTGCCTCACCCATCCATTATCAATACAATGCAATAAAAACGATCAAGACCTCTGTAATGGGGTCGATAAATATGCTGGGATTGGCCAAACGAATTAAGGCCAAGATACTGCAAGCCTCAACCAGTGAGGTTTATGGTGACCCGGAAATACATCCCCAAACAGAAGATTACTGGGGAAACTGTAATCCCATTGGTCCGCGATCCTGCTACGACGAAGGAAAAAGATGTGCCGAATCGTTATTTATTAACTATCATCAACAGAATAATGTACGTATTAAAATAGCACGAATATTTAACACCTACGGGCCCCGAATGGGGATGAATGATGGGCGCGTGGTTTCAAATTTCATCCTGCAAGCTCTTAAAAACAAGGATTTAACAATTTTCGGAAATGGACAGCAAACACGAAGTTTCCAGTATGTAGATGATCTCATCGAAGCTTTAATTCGATTCATGAATACCGATGATCAGGTTACAGGCCCTGTAAATATTGGCAACCCCAAAGAATATTCCATGCTTGAACTGGCTCATCAAATTATCGAACTCACGGGCTCGTCCGCCCGGGTTACTTATCATCCTCTTCCTGAAGATGATCCTGTTCAAAGGCAACCGGATATTTCGCTGGCAAAAAAAATTTTAAATCAATGGGAACCAAAAACTCCGTTAAAAGACGGATTAATCAAAACGATCAAATACTTTAAAAATGAATTAAAATGATGAAAGGAATTATATTGGCCGGAGGTGCCGGAACACGACTTTATCCTATTACCAAGAGTATCTCAAAGCAGATCATCCCCATTTACGATAAACCGATGATCTATTACCCCCTTTCGGTATTAATGCTTGCTGGGATCCGTGAAATCCTGATCATATCCACTCCCAAAGACATCCATTTATACCAGGATCTTTTAGGTGACGGAAGCCACCTGGGGATTCGCTTATCTTATGAAATCCAACCCTCACCCGACGGGTTGGCCCAGGCTTTTATTATTGGCGAAAAATTTATCGGAAACGATAACGTTAGCCTAATCCTGGGTGACAATATCTTTTACGGATATGGTTTTAGCAGGATACTGATGCAGGCAGCAACTATCGAAGACGGGGCGACGGTTTTTGGTTACTATGTAAATAACCCCCAGCGTTATGGTGTGGTTGAATTTGATGAATCAGGAAAAGTACTTAGTATTGAAGAAAAACCGGAAAAACCAAAATCCAACTTTGCCGTTACCGGATTATATTTCTATTCAAACGATGTCATTGAAAAAGCACAAAGCCTGAAACCAAGTAAACGGGGCGAACTGGAAATTACCGATCTCAACCGGTTGTACCTAAAGGAAAACCGGCTTAACGTTGAATTGCTGGGACGTGGATTTGCCTGGCTCGATACCGGAACACACGAAAGCCTCTTACAGGCTTCAAATTATATTGCTACCATTGAACAACGACAGGGATTGAAAATTGCCTGTGTTGAAGAAATTGCCTATAAGAAGGGTTTTATAAACAAAAATCAGTTAATTAAACTTGGCGACGAATTAAACAACAATCAATACGGAGAATACCTATTAAAAATAGCCAACGAATAAATCAGTATGGAAGTAAAAGAAACAGATATTCAGGGATTAAAAATTATTAAGCCTAAGATTTTTGAGGATTCCAGAGGATATTTTTTTGAAAGTTACAATAAAAAAGATTTAAAAAAATTTCTGGGTGATATTGAATTTGTTCAGGATAACCAATCATTGTCCGAATACGGAACTATTCGGGGATTACATTATCAGTTGGCCCCCTATTCACAAGCTAAACTGGTTCGGGTGATACAAGGAAAAATATATGATGTGGCCGTGGATATCCGCGAAAACTCGCCAACCTATGGTCAGTACTTTGGAATTGAGCTTTCGGAACAGAATAAAACCCAGCTATTTATACCAAAGGGATTTGCGCATGGTTTTTCGGTATTAAGCTCCCAGGCGATAGTTCTTTATAAAACAGACGGTTTTTATCATAAAGATTCGGAAAGAGGGATTAATTATAATGATCCTGAGCTGGGTATTGACTGGCAAATAAAGCCCTCAGCATCAATATTATCATCCAAAGACAAGGTATTACCTCCATGGAAAGAAGCTGAAAAAAACTTTCATTTTTAAACATTACACTATGATTAATATTCTGGTTACAGGAGCTAACGGACAATTAGGCAGCGAGCTTAAAGAAGTGAATAAAACGTTTAATCAGATCGGGGATAAACAGGCAAACTTTATCTTTACAGATACCGACACCCTTAACCTGTCAAACAATGTTTTTCTAAAAAAATTTTTCCAGGATAACAAAATCGATTATGTAATTAATTGTGCGGCATATACTGATGTTGACCAGGCAGAGAAGGATGCAGATAAAGCTTATGAAATAAATGCCCAATGTGTAAACCATTTGATCCAGGCAATCGAACCTTATCACGCTAAATTTATTCACCTTTCAACCGACTATGTTTTCGACGGAAAATCATTTATGCCATATACCGAAGAGATGATTGTTAACCCCGAATCAATCTATGGAAAATCAAAGCTTGAGGGAGAAAAAATTGCTTTAGCTTACCCCGAAACCATAATTATTCGTACTTCGTGGTTATATTCATCATTTGGCAAAAATTTTGCCAAAACAATTCACCGGTTATGTAATGAACGCGAAGAATTAAATGTGGTATACGATCAAATTGGAACCCCTACCTATGCAAGGGACCTTGCCCATGTGATTTTTCAGATTATTGAACAATCGGTTGTGCATAACCATTTTAAACCAGGTATTTATCATTACTCTAACGAAGGGGTTTGTAGCTGGTACGATTTTGCCAAAGCAATTGCTCAAAAATCCTATGCGAAATGCAAAATCAATCCCATTGAATCAAAGGACTATCCTACCCTGGCAAAAAGACCTTTTTACAGTGTTTTGAACAAAACAAAAATAAAATCGGTATATACTATAACTATCCCTCACTGGCAGGATAGTTTAGTTGATTTCTTCAGGGAAATTTAAGCAACCGAGAGTGCCCTGAAGAATCATTTTAAAATTTTGTTTGGTTACTCACAAAAAAATGTATTATGGCAAACGAGAACTTACTTCAACAGATAAACGCAAAAGCCCGGCAATGGATCCAATCCACAACTATTGACCAGGAAACCAGGAATCATATCCAAAGGATGATGAAAAGCGAGGAGAAAGAGCTGATCGAATCGTTCTATAAAGACCTGGAGTTCGGAACCGGGGGTTTACGAGGAATAATGGGTGCCGGCACCAACCGGGTAAATATCTATACCATTGGCATGGCTACCCAGGGACTAAGCAACTATTTAAAACAACAGTTCGCTGACAAGCAAAAGATCAAGGTTGCCATAGCCCACGACTCCAGGAATAACAGCCGTCTTTTTGCAGAGAAAACCGCCAGTGTATTCTCTGCCAATGGTATAAAAGTCTATTTATTCGAGCAATTACGACCAACCCCTGAATTATCCTTTGCCATCCGCCACTTAGGTTGCCAAAGTGGTGTTGTGATCACGGCATCGCACAACCCTAAAGAATACAACGGTTATAAGGTATACTGGGAAGATGGTGGACAGATCATCAGGCCCCATGATAAAAATATCATTGCCGAGGTACAAAAAATTACAAGTATTGATGAAATCCGGTTTGATCCTGAATTAACCCATGTTGAATCAATCGGGGAAAACATTGACCGTGAATACATTAAACAACTTACCCAGTTATCTCTTCATCCGGAGGTTATTAGAAAACAAAAAGACTTAAAAATCGTTTATACCCCTATTCACGGAACAGGTGTTGAATTAGTTCCCAGGGCATTAAGAGCCTTTGGTTTTGAAAATATACACAGTGTAGAAGAACAAAACCTGGTCGACGGGAACTTTTCGACAGTTCAGTCACCCAATCCTGAGGAACCGGCAGCCATGGAGCTGGCATTACAAAAGGCTGCATCCATTGATGCCGACCTGGTAATGGCGACCGATCCGGATAGCGACCGGGTTGGAATTGCTGTAAAAGATTTACAGGGTAAATTTGTACTGCTGAATGGAAATCAGGCTGCAGCCCTGCTCATTCATTACCTGATTACCCAATGGAAAGCCAAAGGGAAACTGAAAGGTCGGGAGTACATAGTAAAAACCATTGTTACCTCTGATATTCTTACCGAAATGGCTGAAAAATATGGAATCCAATATTACGAGGTATTAACCGGATTCAAATATATTGCCGATATTATTAAACAAAATGAAAGAAAAAAAATATTTATTGGCGGGGGTGAAGAAAGCTATGGATACCTGGCCGGTGAGTTTGTGCGGGATAAGGATGCAGTGATGTCGTGTGCCCTTCTGGCCGAAACCGCAGCCTGGGCTAAAAATAATGGCAAAACACTTTACGAACAACTCATTGATATTTATGTTGAATTTGGATTTTACAAAGAAAAACTCATTTCGACTGTAAAAAAAGGAAAAGATGGTGAAGAGCAAATAAAAAAAATGATGGATAATTTCAGAAACAATCCTCCACAAACCGTGAACCATTCCAATGTTATGCTTATCCATGATTTTCTGAAACAAAAAACTTTCGATCAGTTAAGTCATCTTCGCTACGAAATAACTTTACCTCCATCCAATGTATTACAATTTATTTTAAAAGATGGATCCAAGATCTCCATAAGACCCTCAGGAACTGAACCAAAAATAAAATTCTATTTCAGTGTAAACGAACGCCTGGAAAGTAAAGAAGATTTTGAAAGGGTAAATAAACTTTTAGAGGATAAAATTGACCAGATAGTTAGAGGCTTAGGGATTGATTATTAGAAGTAGGAAGGAAGGAAGTAAGAAGTAAGAATAAAGAAGTAGGAAGTAAAATTGGAAAAAAATATCAATTATGAAATCTTACAGAGAAGAAGTATGGTTTAATACCAACCAACGAAGAGAACTGATTAATATTACTCCTGTCGTTGAAGAAGCCTTAAAAAAAAGTAAAATACAGGAAGGGCTGGTTCTTGTAAATTCGATGCACATCACCAGTTCGGTATTTATTAACGACGATGAATCGGGGTTACACGAAGATTTTGAAAAATGGCTGGAGAAGTTGGCTCCCGAGAAACCTTATGAACAGTACAAGCACAATTATGCCGAAGATAATGCCGATGCCCATCTAAAAAGAACCATTATGGGGCGTGAAGTGGTTGTAGCGGTTACCAAAGGAATGCTGGATTTTGGCCCGTGGGAACAAATTTTTTATGGTGAATTTGACGGAAAACGGCGAAAAAGAATCCTGATAAAAATTATTGGTGAGTAGAACTTCACCCTGGATTATAAGCGTAAACATTTTGCGATCATTTCTGTTTGTAATAAAAAAACAAGATGGGACATCATCATGCTCATGGACCGAATAAAAGGAATCTGTTTATAAGTGTCCTGCTCAATGCCGGGATAACTGCAGCTGAATTTATCGGAGGCATACTGTCCAACAGCCTGGCTCTTCTTTCAGATGCCGTGCATAATTTAAGTGATACCATGGCCATATTAATCAGCTATATTGCCATGCGTTCAGGAAACAGGCAATCCAACCTAAAAAAAACATTCGGATACAAACGAATAGAGATCCTGGCTGCACTTTTTAATGCCGTAGTTTTGGTGGGCATTTCCATTTACCTCTTTTATGAGGCTTACCAACGTTTTCTTAACCCCGAGCCCATTGGGACAAAACTAATGTTTATCGTGGCTTCGGTTGGGCTGGCAGGGAATTTAATTTCGGTACTGCTCCTGCATAAAGACTCTTCGCATAACCTGAATGTTAAAGCAGCCTATCTTCATCTTTTGGGTGATACCTTGTCGTCGGTGGGTGTAATTATTGGTTCGGTTTTAATTTATTTTTTTAACCTAACCTGGATTGACCCCTTGCTAACAGTAGTTATTGGAATGATCATCATCCGCGGAACCTGGGGAATCATCAAAGAAACAACTGCAATCCTGATGCAGGCCAGCCCGGAAAACCTGGATATCCCTTTGATAAAAAAGAATCTTGAAAAACATCCGGAAATAAAAAACATACACCATATTCATGCCTGGAGATTAAGTGATAACATTGTTCATTTCCAGTGCCACGCCGAATTAATCCATAATTTAACCATTGCACAGACTGACCAGGTAAGAATTGATTTAGAGAATATCTTACATAAGGAATTTGAAATCGATCATATCACGATTCAGATGGAAGCAGACTCCTGTGCCGAAAAATCAACGATAAACCAGGGATTATAGCTCATCATCGTAAAAAAATTGTTTGTGAAAATTTACCAGGTACAGCTTCTCTACCGGACGGGTAAAGGCTGTATAGAGCCACCTGAAGTATTCTTTATTTAACATCTCTTCCTGCAAATACCCATGATCGATGAAGACGCTCTTCCATTGCCCCCCCTGGGCTTTATGGCAGGTTATGGCATACGAAAATTTTACCTGCAGGGCATTAAAAAAATCATCCTCTTTTACCGCTTTATATTGTTGTTTCCGGGTTTTTAGATGTTGGTAATCCTCCAGAACCTGATAAAAAAGCTTCTTATGGTCTTCGGAGGATAAAGCAGCTGTATTAATATCCAGGGTATCCAGGATAATTTTACATTCAATCTCCAAATTATCGTAATCGATAAGCCGGAGCACCACATCGGCATAACGAAAACCATAACGATCCTGAGTTCCCTTAATCTGGACAATTTCGCCGATATCACCATTCGCGATAAAATCAACCTTGTCGTTATCCTCCATCCAGTAATAATTATTTTTAACGACCATCAACAAATCGCCCACGGAAATCTCTTCTTCATACCAGAGAATCTGGCTTCGGATACCTTTATTGTATTGATTGGCTCTTTTGTTCGAACGGGTAATGATCATGGTCTCCTCAAGGCCATACCGGTCATAGGAATCGGTAATAATTTCAATAAGTTCATTTCCCGAAATTCGCTGAATATCTTCCCAGTGGTTTAATTCCAGTTTGGGAAAATGGTAATTTTCTGCAAGGATCAGATTGCGAATCCGGGTAGCATTGAGCAGTATCCCAGAATCTTCTACCTGGCGAACCACTTCTGCCAGCTGATGTTCGATTACCTGGAGATGATAAGTTACTAACTGCTTCTGATCCAGGGCCGGGCTCATGTCAATTCCAACCGGGGGTAACTGGGCTGTATCCCCAATAAGTATCAGTTTACAATTTTTCTGATTATATACATAATGAATTAAATCCTCGAGTAACCTCCCCGATCCGAAAATAGACAGATCAGCAGAAGTATTGGAAATCATAGAGGCTTCATCAACAATAAAAAAAGTTTGGGAATGTAAGTTGGTATCCAGCACAAAAACACCAAACCCATCTTTGGATGACTTTTGGCGATAGATCTTTTTATGAATGGTATAAGCATTTTTCAAAGCATAGGTTGATAATACCTTGGCAGCTCTTCCGGTAGGTGCCAGCAACACCGACTTTATGCCAAGGCTTCGAAAAGCCTTTACCAAAGCACTGATTACAGTTGTTTTTCCGGTACCGGCATATCCTTTCAAAAGAAACAATGAACGAGGATCATCCGATAAAATAAAATCAGACAACTTTTCCAGTAATGCCTGTTGTCCCCCTGTTGGTTTCAGGCCTAGCTCCCCTAAGATTTTATTTTTAATATGATCCTTTAACATTTTCGGTTAAATTATATGGTTTTAAGATTACATTTTTAATTTTTTCTTTTAAATTTGCACACAAACATATAAAATAAAACCGATCAAAATGAAAAAAGTAATTCAAATCGTATTAGCAATCGCTATTGTAGTTTTAGCATACTTAATCTGGGAAAGTATTCAAACACCTATTCGCTTTAACAAGGAAAAAGATAAGAGATATGAGGCAACCATCCAGAAGATGAAAGATATCCGTACAGCCCAACTTGCATATAAAGACGAATACGGACGCTTTACAGGCAGCTTTGATACCTTGATTCGCTTTATCGAAACTGATTCAATGAAAGTGGTAAAAGCCGAAGGTAGTTTATCCGATGAGCTTCTTGAACAGGGATGGACTGAAGCAATTGCTGTAAAAGAAGGTTTAATTAAACGTGATACTATTCGAATTGCCATTAAAGATACCTTGTTTACCAAAGACTACTCAGCCAAAAATCTATGGAAGGTTCCATTTACAGATGGCGATACGATTGAACTGAATACTGCAACCGTAAAAGTTTCTAAACTGGATGTAAATCTTTTTGAAGCAAAAGTTCATAATGATGTTTTATTACATGGTTTAGATGAGCAGTTAATCATTAACCTGAACGAAAGAATGGCCAATGCCAACAACTTCCCGGGAGTTAAGGTTGGTGACATTAATGAACCGAATAACAACGCAGGTAACTGGGAATAAGAAAATGAATCTATGCAAAACATTGCTTTTGTTGATGAAACCTTAGATATAAATTTAACCCAATCATATCACTTGTCCATTCAGGCTGACCTGAATGGACTTTCTTTTTGTATACTCGATCCGGTACGAAATAAATACATTGCACTGGAACATCACAATTTTAAAGAAAACCAGCTTTTCGAAGATTACCTCAATGAACTTGAAATTTTTATCAATCATCACAACTTACTCAGCAAACCCTTTAAAAGGGTTAAATTGATCTGGTTATCCAGAAAGAATGCACTTATTCCAGATTCATTTTTTGATAAAGACCGGTTAAAACCAGTCCTTGAATTAACCCAGCCCCTGGACGAGCTGGATGAAATTCATTTTCAACCGTTAAAATACAATGATATCATCAGCACATTTGTTGTACCCAACCTCCTGTCCAACCTGTTGATCCGAAAATTTCCGGGAATTGCCTTTTACAATCAACAAATCCCCCTGATCAATCATATCATCCAGAACCACCATACTGAAAAGGCTATGGGCTTTATCAATATACAGCATGATTTTTTTGAATTCGTGGTTACGAACAAAGGACAGGTATTATTTTACAATAATTTTAAACGAACAACCGATGCCGAAATGGCCTATTTTGTCCTTTATGCTCTGGAACAAAATCAACTGAATAAAAATACGCTTGAGATGGTACTCTCCGGAATGATCGAAAAGCATTCATCCCTTTTTCAAACACTTAAAAAATTTATAAAAAACATCACGTTTGATCATCGTCCGGAAGGTTATACCTATAGCTATACGTTCAATAAGATCCCCCAGCATACCTTTACAAATTTATTTAATATAGTTCATTGCGAATCGTAAGCGGCAAATATAAAGGAAGGATTATCAATCCACCTAAAAATTTCAGGGCAAGACCCACGACGGATTTTGCCAAGGAAAATCTGTTCAATATCCTAAATAATCATTTTGACTTTTCAGCCTTAACGGTTTTAGACCTTTTTTCGGGTACCGGAAGCATATCCTACGAGTTTGCTTCGCGCGGGAGTGAGCATGTGGTTTCTGTTGAAAAAAATTTCAAACACCAGGCCTTTATAAAAAAAACCGTTGATGATTTTGGTTTTTCCCAGATAAGAACAATCAAAACCGATGTTTTCAGGTATATTAAAACGTGTAATGAACAATTTGACATTATTTTTGCCGATCCTCCCTACGACCTGGAAGGGATTGAATCCATTCCTGCAACAATTTTTGCCCATCAGATCCTTAAAAAGGAAGGATGGCTGATCGTTGAACATGGTGACAGGACAGACTTTTCAAAACAACAGGGCTTTCAAGAGCAAAGAAAATATGGAGGTGTAAACTTCAGTATCTTTGTGGCTTAGAAAAACTGGTGAAAAAAAAATACTTTTTTTATGAAATTTTATATGATTTTTTTTGGCGGATTAAAAATATAGCCTATTTTTGCAACGCAATTAAATACAAGGCACACGAAAGAAAGCCTTAAGTTCTTATTAAAATATGGTCTGGTAGTTCTCCCGATAGTTATCGGGATGGTTAGAAGACATGCTAAAATAAAAAAGTTCTTATTAAAATATGGTCTGGTAGTTCAGTTGGTTAGAATACATGCCTGTCACGCATGGGGTCGCGAGTTCGAGTCTCGTCCAGACCGCTTTTTAGACACTAAAGCCCTTGATTTTCAAGGGCTTTTTTATTTTCTGTGTTGCATTTGTGTTGCACTTTACTTATCATTACTTTCGACTCCTTCTCTAAACTTTATATTCCATAATTTTTTATATAATTTTATTTCTCTTAAACTTTAATTTATTAATTATGGACTTCAAGAAAATGCTTATTATTCTTAAAGATACTTTTATTGAAAGATTTCATTATGCAGCAGATTTAGAGTATCATCTACTAAGAGATAATTACGAATAACCCATTGGTGTTTTCCAAATAAAATAGAAATGGCACATTCCAAAATAAATTTTGAAAAGAGCCTTTTCTAAAGGACAGCAAGGACTTTCATTTTTATGCTTGGGTCTCTTCCACTTCCAAATAAAAATGAAAGACCTTTTACACTTACTATGGATAATTCATATTATGAATTAAAACTGACCGTGTTATAATTTTTAAAATTAAATTACTATCTTAGATATTGTAAAATAGATAATTACCTTTTATTAACTATGGATTATGTTAAAGCGATAATTGTAGATGATGAACGCAGAAGCAGAGAATTACTCATTAACCTTTTGGATAATTTTGATAATATCAATGTTTTTGCAACAGCAGAAAGTGTTGATCATGCTTTAGAGTTGATCAGGTTAAATCAGCCCGATTTGGTTTTTCTGGATATTGAAATGCCAAATAAAAATGGATTTGAATTAATAGAATTACTTATTCAAAATAAGTTAAATCCCGTGGTGATTTTTACAACAGCATATGATAAATATGCCATTAAGGCATTTAAATATGCAGCATTCGATTATCTTTTAAAACCAATCAAGTTGGATGTATTAAGGCTAACTATCGATAGATTATTTAAGAACAATTCGGAATTTGATTTAACTCAAAACTCTAACAAACTGAATCAATTCTTCCAAGAAAAAAATCTCTTAAAACTTGATTTAAGAACTGGAACTTTAATTATAGAACCAAAGGAATTAGTACTATGCAATGCCGATGGTAATTACACACATCTTTATTTAGCTGATGGTAAACAAGAAACGGTAACGTTTAATATTGGTGAAATATCAAAGATGCTGCCTGACCAGAACTTTTATAGAACTGGCAGATCTCACATTATTAACTTGCTTTATTTAAAAAAGATTGATTCAAAAGGTAAAAGCATTGAGCTAAAACTGAACGATCGATATAAAAAAATAAAGTTAAGTAAAGAGAATATAATAAGATTAAGGGAGAAAATGCAGGTATATTAAATTATGAAAAAATTAATTAATAAAATACCCGCATTTCTGTTTTCAAATTATTTTATCTCATTCATTGTATCAGTTATTTTATTCCTTACGATTGATCTAAATTTTAATAAATACACTTATAAGATTGTAGAACAATTTGACAAGATTAAAACTACCCAAAACCCTTCTTTTGTAGACTTAGATTCTGATGGTTTTTTTGAACAAGTCTTAATTTTCAATAATCAATATACTGAGGGTGCATCTATATTAGCTTACAAAGACAACCCTAATGCTTTATTTCAAATGAATTTAAAATCGCGCTTAATTAACGAAAATATTAGGGAGCATATATTTGAGGACATAGATAATGATGATTACAAGGAAATTATATTTTGTACTCATAAAGAGGATAGCCTCTTTTTAAATATCATTTATACTAGAGATTCGATTGTGCACAAACAATTTTTTCTAGACCTTATCATAAAAAGCAAATTTGGAGATTATAGTTACAATTTCTCATTCGGGGTAGACGATTTGGATAAAGATCTTTATAGTGAAATAATTCTTAATGTTTATGGTTACTTCTCTATTTCCCCGAGAAGAATATATTTATATAATCATAATAATGATTCGATTATTTCTTCTAATACAAGTGGAAATATTTTACGCAGCAATTTACTGCTGTCTGATTTAAATAATGATGGAATTAAAGATATCACTGGATTTACAAGAGCTCCGAGCAATATTACAGATCAGAAAACGGTGCTTTTTAGCGATGCAAGTTCTTGGTTAATGGCGTTCAACAATAAACTCAAATTTTTATTTAATCCCATTGAAGAGAAAATTGAATATTCTACATTATATACCGGAGTTCTGAATACAGATAACGAAAAGTATATTCTTTACTGGGTAACAAAAGATGAACAGTCTGAGAATATTATTCAAGTTATTAACTCTAAAGGCGAAAAGATTGATTCTTTAATTGTTTCTAACAATATATTCCCCCAGTTAAAAGGAATCATTAATACAGAGGATGATTATGTTTATTTGTACAATGATTATGGAGGAATTTGTGTCATAAATAAAAAGCTTCAAGTTGAAAAGACAATATTAGTTAGTGATGAAAAGAAAAATATAAACTGGGCTTTTTATCCAATTGATATAGATAAAGATTCTTTCACCGAGTACTTAATATTAACACAAGACGCGAATGTTTACATTGTTGAAGAATATTTCAATAATATTACTGAAATAGAAATCCCGATAATTAATAGCGCTGGCTTTGCTTCATTTGAGATTCTTGAGAATCATCATTTAGATGCAAATTTACTAATCCAGAATAACGAAAAGGCTTTTTTTATAAGATATTATAAAAATGAATTATATCCTCTCCGTTTTTTAACTATTCCTTTAATTTATGTTCTGACATTCATTGCATTACACGTTTTAACCTATTTTCAGAGAATACAAATAAAAAGGAAGACTGAGCGCGAAAAAGAATTGCTTGAACTGCAACTGAAAACAATAAAAAACCAAATTGAGCCTCACTTTTTATTTAATACGATGACTTCCATCGGACATCTAATAATTAGTGAAGATAGATTTGAAGCATACAACTATTTAGAAAGTCTTGCCAGCTTAACAAGAAAATCACTGGAGATGTCCGATTCGGTTGCTGTATCTTTAAAAGGTGAAATAGAGTTTGTTGAAAATTATATTGAGCTTCAGAAACTCCGTTTTGAAAAAAAGTTCAAATCAGAAATTCAAATAGATCCAAATGTTGATTTAAATACTAAACTACCAAAAATGTTATTGCAGATTCATGTTGAGAATGCGATAAAACATGGACTGATGAATAAGAAAACAGGAGGTGTTTTAAAGATTAGTATCTCAAAGAAAAACAATAAACTAATTTGCATAATTGAGGACAATGGTATTGGTTTAGAAAAAACAAATAAATTTAACAGTAATTCTACAGGTAAAGGATTAGAAATTGCAAATCAAACATTGGAACTCTATAAAAAAATTAATAAAATTGAAATAATCCAGAAAATTATTGACCTTTCAATTGTCGATTCTTCCATACAAGGTGTTAAAGTTGTGCTTAATATTCCAATATAAGTTTATTTAATAAATAGTGCTTTTCATACAATAATCAATTCTCTTTATACAATCAGTGTTTATAATTAACTTGATAATAAAAGGATTGTTTAATTTCAATGTATTATTTATTTAATAAAAATATACTTCAATTTAATGAAACACTTTGTTTTAGCCTTTATAATCAGTTTACTTTTTCAATTTTCTTTTTCACAAAATAATTATGATAAACTTATCTTAAAAGATAAATCTGAACTAAAGGGGAATGTTAAAAAAGTAGGTAAGGAATATATCTACATAGAAAAAGATGGTATTATAGATTCTACTGCACGAGATGATGTTAATCTTATAATTTATAAAGATAATACTGTAATAAAAATGAATGAAACAAATGTTGAACAAATTGAACTGGAGAAACTTAATAAATTGAAACACGGTTTAAAAAAGGAACATTCTTTTGTTTATGCAAATGGATTTATTCTTGATACTCCTTGGGAGAGCTGGGAAGGGGTGATGGTTCATAACTGGGATAACATACCAAATCCTAAACACGAATATTTGATTTTAGATCAAGTCAAACCAATTAGAGAATTACTTCTGAAATATATGGATTCTAAAGATCCAGAAATTTCAGGTATTGCATTTTGGAATTATATAAAGTATGGATTATATCAAGATTTATCTGAGATAAAGCATTTTAAATCAAACTATCTGGATTATGGACAAAAAGATTTAATAAATATTTTGCTAAACGATAGACAGTTAAGATATTCAAATTTATATTTTAGCTTAAGCTATAATAAAAGTTATTCTGAATTTAAGAAAGAGTTGAAAGAAAAACTAATTTTCGATAACGTAAGAATGAAATACAATAGTTATAATCTAGATTATGAATATTTTTTCTTTAAGGGGAAATCTTTCTTGGATGCTAATAATGATACAATTGTTGTTGAACCTATTTTAAATATAAGAAATGTTAAACATAATCATAGTGAGGTTGAATTAGATGCGGAAATTACGCTTAAATTTATTTATAAAGGTAACATAATTTCTGGTAATAGTTACTTTATTAAAATTGCAAACATGAAAAAGACAAATGGTAGAGCGTTTATTAGTGAAGAACTAAGAAATGGTAAGAATATTATTGAAAATTCATATAATGATGTAAAGATAGGTGATTTTATTGGAGATATTAGTTATGTTTTAAATATAACTAATAATTTAAACAAGAGAGATAAAGAATTTATTATTAACTATTTTTCACTAGATATTAGGTTAAAGGAACAAGATAGTTGGAGTTACCTAGGCAATTAATATACTAATATATGAAAAGAATACTAACAGTTTTTGTTTTATTTTTTGTTCTTCATCAGGCATATTGTCAAGAAGAAAAAGATCAAGTTTATCTAAAAAATAAAAATTTAATTGAGGGATCAATAATTCAGATTACTAAAACAAGAATTGAGATTAATCCTACTGGCGATAAACCGTTTCTCACCATTCCATTAGAAGAAGTCGAAGTAGTTATATATAAAGATAATTCGATTTATTATCCTTCTAAGAAAGATATACCTGAAAAGAAAAGTATTAGTAGAACGATTAAAGGAAAACATATTGTAAAAGCAGAAATTTATAATAAATACTGGACCGAAACTCAAGAGACAGCACAAGTTGTTTTAAACTCTAAAGATTATAATATAGAGTTAGATTTTTCTGTTAAATATTTTCTTACCCTTTCATTATTAGGTGAAAATCTTTTAAAACTAAGAAATCTTTATTTAGAAGTTAAAGTAGAAGATAGATATGGAGAAGTTTATCGGAAAACAATCCCTTTCGATAAACTGGTTTTTATAAAGTTTAGTCATACTCAGGATACTGTTAATGTATTGCAACATGAATTAAAACTTGATAATTCAACATTGTATATTTCAATGGATTTTATTTATACAGGAGAATTTATATTTGAATTTAAAATAAAGTAAGTATGAAAAAAACATTTTTATTTTTAAGTCTAATCTTATGCAACTTCTTAGTTTTAGGAGAGGTAATAGTTAAGAATGGTTTATCATCTGGTAAACTAGAGCGTAATTTCACTGAGAATACATTTAAGATCTCAGGTAATTTTGAGTTAGAATTAGATAATGAATACAAGCTAACGCTGCTAAAATATAAATTGAATCAGAATCAATTTAGATATGACGCAAAAACAAATTCATTAGTTTTAAATAATGAATATGATGTTAAGATGTATAATGTTAACATGAATTACAGAAGCACTTCTAGATCCGTTCCTTCTTTTTATAAAGGCTATCTGTTAGGTTTGGTTGCTACTGGTCTTTATATTTATTTAACTGAAGATGATTTTCCAATGGCGGTTGCTTTAGGTGTTGTAGTTGGGTTAGGATCTGGTTTTGTATTTCATATTTTTGGTTGGTAATTCAAAATATATTAGTTATGAAAAAAGTATTAATATTCATGTTTATTATTTCTGTTTTTACAGCTTGTGAAAACTGCGAAGATGCTACTTTAAGAGTAACGAACCCATATGATCATAGTGCAAAATTCACTACATCTTATACGGGAACCGAAATAATTGCACCAGGTGAAACTGTAAGTTTTACTAAAAACTTTGTTACTGAGTTTACCTGGGAAGCAACCTGGACAGTTTATCAAGATGATGGTTCAAGTGATTTGTATCGAGGAATGGGACAAATTGAATTAGGATGTGGTGATGAAAGAGCATTAACATTGCGCTATGATTTCGTAACTAAATGATAAAAACAGATTCATTATAATTTTTAATGGTAATTACGGATATATAACAACTATTTTACATCTTGTTTATTGTTGTTGTAATAAATTCTTTAACAGGAAGAATATTACTTAATATTTTAAATATATGAAGTGATTTTTAAAATCAACTTGTGTAAGCTTCCCATTTTTAGAACAGGGCTTAAGTAGACTTTTTCAAAGATATTTTTGCTCCTGGATTTTCTACTGTTTTCCGTTTTGTGGAATAAATTTAAAGTTTAAGCCTATAGCCTCAGCCATCATCTGCCCCTCTTCCAGCAAATCATCATCCTCCCGGTGGTAATACCAGTTGATGATAATATCCACCCCCTGCTCCCGGATACGTTTGAATTTTGTCAGTAACTCATAGAGAATCTTTGCCGTGGCCGTATTAAAATAATCAAAATTAAAATCAACAACCAGCTCTTTGACCACTTTTGATTTCACCTTCTCTTTTTCAAAATGATCCAGGAATTCAAAAACAGGCTGATAAAATGCTAATGCATTCGCCGGCTTGGACACTTTAAGAAAGCTTAGGGTATTGTTATCAATATCGAAATTAATTTCAGGTGTAAACGTGGTTCCTTCTATCTTTAATGAATTCATGGATAATAAAATTAAACGTATCTTTTTATACGCAGAAAATAAAATTTATTTACAAAAATAGTAAGTTTTTTGGGAAGTAAAAGTTGCCTTAACCAAAAAAACGTTATAACAACAGGTAAAAATCAGAAACAACTAGAAATAAGCTGTTTACTTATCTATGGCTGACCGAAACAGGTTTACCAGGACCTTTTTATCATTCTTGATCAGGGCAAGTATTAAATTAATAACACTTGTCTTGTTTATTCCCAGTTCATTTTCAAGCTCCTCCAGAAGTTTGTAGTTTGTTTTGGAAAGCCTGAACCCCGTATGAATTTTAAGCTGGCTATTTTCCTTCTTAGTGGTTGACATGTGCTCTTACATTAAAATTAAATACTCCGTAACCCGTATCTTTTGCAAACATGGCTACCCTTCCGGTTCGAAAAGATTTGGCATAAAATAACCGGGGCTCTACCTTAAAAACCATACAGAGAGACTGATTTACAAACACAAAATTTCCCACCTGAACCTCCTGAAGCCTTTTGGGAAAAATGCCAAACGATTTTTTCAGCATATTGTATTCTTCGTTAATGGCTTGCATTTTCTCCACTTCCCCTCCCCTGTCGGGATGATAAAGAAGGGATAGTTGACGATACTTCGATTTTAAATCCGCTTTTTCTTTTACATCAATAAAATAGGTCATAATCAGGTTGTTTTTTCAAATATACAACAATGTTTTACAATGTCAAACAATAAACAGGTTTTTTTATTAAAAAACCCGGAGAAAATTCTCCGGGTAAATCTACATTTCTGAGTTGATGGTATTGTTTAATCCTGTTTAGGAGGAATAAGATAAGTTCCAAGGACTGCAACGAACAAGGCAACAACAAAGGTCAGGAACCGAGAGGTAACCTTTTCGTCCATTCCGGTCTGGATCCATACAATCGTAAATACGAGTCCGGTAATTATGGTAAGCAGAACAGCACGGCCGTGGTATTTTTTCCAGAAGAGGGTAAGCAGGATCACTACAGAGAAAGTCCCTCCAATTCCTGCCCACACATAGCTTACCAGGGTAAAAATGTAATCGGAAGGGGCTACATAGGCAATAAACAAAGCAATAATGGCCAATCCGGCGGTTACAATACGGTGACGGAAGAGTTTACTCTTTTTCTTTCCGTCTTTTCGTTCGCGCAGGAGGTTTTCGGAAAATTCGGTAGCAGAAAGGATTAACAGGGAGTCGGCCGTAGAAACCATGGCAGCAATGGCGCCGGTAATTAACACCGCGGCTATTGCCGGGGGAAATATTTCCAGCAGAACGGCAGGCATCACATACTCCCGGTCTGCCAAGCCGGTGGGTCCAAAGATGGCTATTCCCAGCCAGCCGATCATCAATGCGCCGATATATGCCACAACGGTCCATGCGATCCCCACATTACGGGCTCTCTTGGCTTGTTTGGTACTGTTGATTGCCATAAAACGCATGCTCAACTGGGGTTGTCCGCCCAGGTATCCGAAGAACCAGCTAAATCCGCCAACAATCGCTACCCCTGCAAGGAATCCCGTCACCCCACCGGTCATTGAACTGTATTCTGGACCGGCTAGTTGTAAAGCTTCGGTAATATTTGAAGCAAACAGTTCAGGATGATTCGAAACATAAATCACTCCGACAATGGGGCCTAAAACCAGGGTAGTAATCATCACCACGGCCTGCACAACATCGGTATATACCACACTCCGGAATCCACCATAAATGGTATAAGGGATGATAATTGCAGCGGTAAGCAGCATTCCATGTTCCGGTTTAATGTCAAACATGGTATGCAGAGTTTTTCCACCACCCAGAAACTGGGCTCCCACGTAAAAGAAGAAGAAAAAGACAATGGTAAAGCTACCGACAATCCTGATCCATTTTCCAATTTCACCATGGCGGCGGGCAATATACTGGGTAAAGGTATCGATTTCATATTTCTCGGCCTCGTCTCTTAACCGCCAGGCAATTAATGCCCAGGCCGTAATAATTCCGGCTACACATCCTATGGCTGTCCATATTTCCAGTAATCCTGTTGCATACGCCGCTCCGGGTAACCCAAGCAAAGCCCAGGAAGATTCGCCGGTTGCACGTTCGGAGAGTGCAGCAACCCAGCCCGGCAAATTACGCCCGGCAATGGCAAAATCAGAACTGGTTTTCACTTTCCGGCCCTGATAAACACCCCACAAAATTAACAGGGTAATATACGTAATCATTACCACTAAGAGTTGTACGTTGTATTCCATAGCTTAATATCTTTTTGATGAACGAGCACTAATATATAAAATTTTTAACTTTTGTTTAAAACATTGAATTTGAAATTTGTAGTATAATAGTTTCTAATCCGGGGTTACCTGCAAATGAGATAAAAACATGAAATAAAACCTAAAACTTTTTATTATCTTTAACTCCTGAAATATTTTTAAAACCCTTAAAATTAGCATCATGAAAAAATTTTTACTTCTTATTCTAAGTATTACCCTGTTCTTTGCCTGTGCTCCGGAGCAAAAAGAACAGAAAGAAGATAAAGAACAAGGAAGCCCGGAAATCAAGGTTTTGAATAAGGGAAATGTTGATTTTGGCAGCTTTTTTAAGAACAAAACCATGCGGCTGGATTTTTTCCATACCGGAAATTCAGCCACCGAACATTTTGCCGTAGATAAGGTATTATCAGATGGACAATGGTATGGCAGCAAAAACGTATTAATTGATGAACTGGAGTTAGGCCCTTATTTTTTCGAAATCATTGACAAAGAAAGCAACCAGCTATTATATTCCCGTGGTTTTGCCAGCATTTTTGGGGAATGGCAAACGATCCCTGAGGCAAAGGAAGTATGGGGTACATTCCATGAATCCATTCGTTTTCCATGGCCCTTAAAACCGGTTCGAGTAATTGTTAAAAAAAGAGATGCTAACTACGAATTTCAAACCCTTTGGAGTACTGATATTGATCCTGACTCACGCCAGGTAAATCCTGCAGATATCAAACATAACGAAGAGGTTGTTGCGATCCACGAAAGCGGTAATCCAAATGAAAAGCTTGATTTGGTTATTTTAGGCGACGGATACACCCTGGAGGAAATGAATAAATTTATTGATGATGCCAAACGCGTTACCGGTTATCTATTAAGTGTTGAGCCATACAAATCACGTAAGGATGATATCAATGTATGGGCTGTAAAAACACCCTCCCAGGTTTCCGGAATATCACGCCCCCATCCAGGAGTATATAAACGCACAGCCTTATCAGCCCATTATAGCAGTTTCGATTCAGAACGTTATGTTTTAAGTTATGATAACAAAACCATTCGCGATGTAGCTTCTGCTGCTCCTTATGAGTTTACATCCATATTAGTTAACGAACGAACCTATGGTGGCGGAGGAATCTACAAATTGTATACTACTCTTGCAGCAGATAATAAGTTTGCCAAATACCTGATGATCCACGAGATGGGTCACCATATGGCCGCTTTAGCGGATGAATATTACTCTTCTGCGGTTTCTTACGAAGCGCCTTCGATTGAGAAAGAACCCTGGGAAACCAATATCACAGCGCTTCTTGACAAAGACAATTTAAAATGGAAAGATTTGGTAAAAGAAGAAACGCCCATTCCTACTCCATGGAATAAAGAGGAATTTGATGAATTCAGCTACGAAGTACAGAAAAAACGTACCGAAATGAGAGCCCAAAACGTTGAAGAATCGATAATGGAAGATTTCTTTATGGATGTTCACCACAAGCAGGATGAGTATTTTGCCCGGGAAAAGTATAAAGATGTGGTGGGTGCTTTTGAAGGTGCCGGATATAACCAGTATGGATTATATCGCTCACAACTGGATTGTATTATGTTTACCCGTCATACTACCTTCTGTAAAGTTTGCCAGCGAAGCATTGAAGATGTGATTGATCAGTATACCCAATAAAGATTTTCCCACAATCCCGAAAGCTATCCGGGACAGAAAGACGCAAGGAAATTGATGTACTAATCAATTTCCTTGCGTCTTTTTTTTATCTCTGACGAATCCCTGCCCTTTCGAAAAGATGACAGGCAAGCAGCAACCATTTTTTACTCGTACCGCAAACTTTCCACCGGGTTTCTTCGGGCTGCTCTTAAGCTGTACCAGCTAATGGTGATCAGGGTAAAGAAAAGCGCCAGCAAACCGGCGAGAATGAACATCCATCCGGAGAGTTGGGTCTGATAGGCAAAATTTTGTAACCACCGGTGTAAAATATAATAGGTAACGGGACTGGCAATGATCAATGCAATAAAAATTAATTTAACATAGTCGCTCATAAATAGCCGAAATATACTTGCCGTAGAAGCACCATTTACTTTTCGGATGGCAATATTTTTGGTTTGTTTTTTTGTCGTAAAAATAGTTATTCCCAGTAGTCCTAAAGAAGCAATGACAATAGCCAGTAACGAAAAAATACTGATCAGTATGGCCATCTGTTTTTCATTTTTGTATAACTCATCAAAGTTTTCGGTTAAAAACGAATAATTTATTTCAGCCTGAGGATAAACGCCCGATAACTTTTGATCAATCTTCTCCATTAAGGATGAAATATCCGAAGTGTGATAAGATAATACCATATTTCGAATCATATAATCACCCACCACTAAAAACATGGGGCCAATGGATTCATGCAGGGAATGATAGTTAAAATCTTTTACCACACCAACAATTTCATTCCCCCATACTTTATCGCCTAATTCAAAATATTGCCGTGCATTTTCGTTAATAATCACTTTACCCTCAGCATTTTCGCCATAAATGGAAAAGGAGTTTCCCTCCACTAGTTTTAAATCAAATGTTTCAATAAAATTTTTATCCACAAACAATCCTTCTACATTAATATTTTCTTCCGGATGATCCGGCATGGCCATACTAACACTCATTCGGCTATTGGAGGGTGGCAGCCACATAGCACCACTAATGTTCACGATTTCATTTATTTTTAACAACTCTTGTTTCGCGGTTTGATACTTCCCGGCCTGGACCATTTCTGCAACAGGGATTACCAGTTTATTCTCCGGATTAAAGCCCAAATCACTATGCATCGCAAATCTTAACTGCTTTACGATTCCGATCGAACCAATTACCAGACCGATAAAAATAAAGTATTGCAATGTCAGCATAATTTTCTTTAAACTAAAGTTACTCCGGTGAATATACATGATCTTCTTTCGCATAATATCTACCGGAGAGATTTTGTTAAAATAATACATCATATATACTGCCGGGGCTATCGCAACAAACCCTAAAATAAGTAATGTACCAAGAAACATTTCCCAGTTAAACAGGATAATAATCTGTTTTTGAAAAAAATGATTAATTATTGGCCTGAACTGCTCTATAATAATAAAGGCCAAAATAAAAGCAACGGCTGAAACGATGAATGACTCGGTAAATAAAAGTTTTAACAGTGATCTTTTATGTGCTCCCAGAATTTTCCGGACACCAACCTCCCTGGTACGCGAAACAATTTGTGAGGTAGACAAAATAATATAGTTGATACTGGCGATGATTAACACCAGTAAGGCAACGGCTGAAAATATATATATGGAAGTGAGATTTCCTTTCACCTCACCCCCCATAATATCTTGTGACTGTAAATATACATCGGTAATCTGTTGAAGATAAAAAGCTCTGTCATCGGGATTTTCAAACTTACGGGCTGTGATATCATCCGATATTTCCCGAAATGAAGCAGGATTAGCATTTTCATCATATAAGATATAAGTTGTAAAAATTTCCAACTCCCAGTTTTCTTTAAAATAACTTACCGCACGTAGTACATTATCGCTTGACATCATGTACTTATTAATCTGCATCATAGCCATTTCCAGGGGTGAAATAAAATCGGGACTTAAGGTTGAGGTAATCGGAAAATCTTCGTAAACGGCTTTAACAAGTACCTGTATTTCCTCATCAAAAGTTAATATTTTCATCTCTTTATTAATTACATCAGTAGTACCAAAAAACTTTTCTGCAGTCGACCTGGAAATGGCTATCTGATATGGATTATCTTCAAAATCAGTAATAGTGCCTGAAAGGAGCCGGGGTTTAAAAATTTCAAAAAAATCACTATCGGTACATATATAATTTCTGGCTGGGAAGGTTTGTTGATTAATAGCGATGCTGCTGCTGTGAAAGTTAAAAACCCGTGCTGCTTTTTCTATCTCGGGATAACTTGCCAGTAACTCATCGCGCAACTGATAAGGTGCCTGGGCTGTTTCCCAGTGATGGACCCTATTCTGCTGGATGATCCGATAAATATTTTCATGGTTCTCCAGGTATTGATTATAACTGGTTTCCTGGATTATAAAAATCAGGATAAAAAATATTGAGGCCATCCCTAAGGAAAGCCCTAAAATTTTTATAAACGTAATCGACTTATTCCTTAAAAAATTCCGAATGGCTGTTTTAAAATTGTGAATCAACATAACACTGTTTTTTTAAAATTTCTAAAACATAAACAACCTGCATACCAAAAAATCAAAAATCTCAAAATCAACACATTACACTTTAGACCAAAAAACAAATTGTAGCAAAATCCAACACATCTGTTTAAATTAACAACAATATATTGTATTTTTATGGAACTAATGATAAATGTTAAAATACTTTAAAAAAAAGAAAAGTTTATTAAAAGTCTTAAAAGAGAACCAAAAAATTTATTCCTGATGTAATTTTATTTTGCGATACACCAAAAAAAATTGGGTTAGTCCGGTAAAAACATACCAATTCATTAAATCAGCAACATCAGTAGGAGTAAATTATCGTGCATCATGCAGGGGGCCGTCAGAAGCATAATTTTTAAAAAAATTTGCAATGTTGTTGAAGAAACAGATGAGTCGGAATAGTGGCTGAAAGCTATCGATGAAACCGAATGATCAAACAAGAAAAAGGAATTATCCGGATTACGAAGAGAAGCTAATGAAATCTCAGGAATTATGATAAAAGCAAAAAATTCAGGATACACAAAAAACTTTAACCTTTGAAAATTGATTCATTACACCTTGAATCATTAAAACCTTAAAATACAGGATATGTCAAAACCCCAGGGAAAAATATTGATAGTAGACGATAACGAAGAACTTTTAATTGCATTCAAGCTTTTTTTATCGGAGTATTTTTCGGTTATCGATACCATAAAAAACCCAAACCTTATCCCTGATTATTTACGAAAGCAAACCTATGATCTTATTTTGCTGGACATGAATTTTTCGGCAGGGGTAAATACGGGAAACGAAGGGATTTACTGGATGAAACAAATCAGGGATTTGGAACCTTACAGTGCTGTAGTTTTTATTACAGCCTATGGCGATGTCGAACTGGCTGTAAGTGCCATGAAAGAAGGGGCCGCCGATTTCATTCAGAAATCGTGGGACGAAAAAAAAATCTTATCTACCATTCTAACCGCATACCAACTGCAACAATCCAAAGTAAGAATCAGGAACCTGGAACAAAAACAAAAACACCTGAGCGAACGCATCGACAAAAGCTATTCTTTCATTATCGGCCAATCGACGGCTATAAAAAATATATTAAAACTGATTGATAAGGTAGCACCTACCGATGCCAATATTTTAATTACCGGCGAAAACGGTACAGGAAAAGAAGTCATTGCAAGGGAAATACACCGCAAGTCTGGCCGTGTTAACGAAGTGTTTGTTAGTGTTGACCTGGGAGCAATTTCTGAAAACCTTTTCGAAAGCGAACTGTTTGGTTCTGTCAAGGGGGCTTTTACGGATGCAAAAGAAGACCGTACCGGAAGATTTGAAGTGGCTTCGGGGGGCACACTTTTTTTAGATGAAATAGGAAACTTACCCATAGAATTACAATCCAAATTGCTAACGGTTATTCAGAACAAAGAAATTTACCCGGTAGGTTCCAACAAACCCATTGCGGTAGATATTCGCCTGATCTGTGCCACCAATATGGATTTGGACAAAATGGTACAGGAAAATCAATTCAGGCAGGATTTACTTTACCGGATCAATACCATACACATTGAATTACCCCCTCTACGGGAGCGAACCGATGATATCCCGTTACTTACCGATTTTTTTCTTCAAAAATTTTTAGAAAAATATCAGAAACCTCCATTAAAATTTTCCGAACAAGCCCTGAAAAAAATGAAAGTACATCCCTGGCCGGGAAACATAAGAGAGTTACAACATACTGTTGAAAAAGCAGTAATTTTATGTGATCATCAAGAAATAAAGGAAGAACATTGCTGGCCCGAAGGAGGACAAATCACAAAAGGTTTTATCCCGAATACGCTTAACCTGGATGAAAATGAAAAAATCATAATCGGAAAAGCCATTGCCAAACAAAAGGGTAATTTAAGTGCAGCAGCAAAAGAATTAGGAATAAATCGTTCAACCTTATATAAAAAAATTGAAAAGTATGGTCTTTAGCCGTTTTAAAATTAGTATTCTTATTCAGGTCGTATTGATTGCACTGACCGCTGCCGCTTTTTTCTGGTCTGTCCAGAAAGAATATATGCTGGTCACAAGCTCATCGATGGTACTTTTATGGATTGCGCAAATTGCTTTTCTTATCTGGTATGTACAAAAACTAACACGTGATATCCAAAAACTAATATCTTCGCTTAAATACAATGATCTTTCCATAGGCTTTGAAAAAGAGAAACGGGCAGACCCATCGTTTTACAAAATATATACGGATATCCATGAAATCATTCATAATATATCGAAGGTACGAATAGAAAAAGAGACAGAACATCAATACTTTCAAAATACCATAAAACATCTTGGGATCGGAATTCTTGGTTTTACCGATGAAGGAAAAATTGAAATCTGTAACAAAGCAGCGTTAGAGCTATTAAACAGGCCTCATATCATGACGATTGATGATTTGGAGAAAACCCGGACAGGATTGGCAGCAACCTGTAAAAACATTCGCCCCGGAGCAACCAGGCTTGTTAAAGTAAGCATAAATAATGAAACCCTTCAGTTATCGTTTAAAGCAGCGAATTTCAAGATTAAGGAAAAAAATATCCAACTCCTTTCGATTCAGAATATTAAAACAGAAATCGACCAAAGCGAGGTAGAAGCCTGGCAAAAATTAATCCGGGTATTAACCCACGAAATTATGAATTCGGTTAGCCCGATTAAGCTGCTTTCCGGATCTCTGGTCAAAATGTTCTATCAAGGAAACCAAATAAAATCTGCAGATGAGCTGGACAAAACAACCCTCGAGAATGCTGTATTAGGCCTTAAAACCATCCGAAAAAGGAGCGCCGGATTATCAGATTTTGTAGAAACCTATAAAAGTTTAACGCAGATACCTAAGCCTAAATTCTCCACAATTTTAGTTTCTGAATCCCTTAAGCATATCCAAACCCTTTTTGAGGATGAGTTTAAACAAAAAGAGATTGATTTTATCGTTTCAATTTACCCGTATGATTTAATTTTAATGGCAGATGAAAAACTTATTGAGCAGGTGCTGATAAACCTGATAAAAAATGCTATTGAAGTGTTAGAAAATATTAAAAAGCCAAAAATAACAATAGAAGCAAGCCAGGTAAACGGTTCGGTAGAACTAAAAATTAAAGACAATGGGGCAGGTATTCCAGCAGAGATGATGGACCAGATATTTATTCCTTTTTTTACCTCTAAAGAAAAGGGCTCTGGTATTGGCTTAAGTCTTTCGCGGCAAATTATGCATTTACATGGAGGTACAGTTTCAGTAAAATCAATACCTGGGGTTGAGACGGTGTTTACCCTGCAATTTAATTAGAACAGCGGCTTCCGCCACAAAGTTTTCAATCTCTACGAGGGTTGCGAACCCTCGTAGAGATTTTTTTTAATTATTCATAGCGCAATGATTCCGTCGGATTTCGTCGGGCAGCATGAATGGCCTGATAACTTACGGTAAACAAAGCAATAAGCAATGCCAGCAAGGCTGCTGCAGGAAAAATCCAGAACTTTATTTCAGTATGGTACGCAAAATTCTGTAACCAACTTTTCATAAAAAAATAGGCTAAGGGCCAGGCTACAATATTCGCAATAACTACCCATTTGGTAAATTGTTTAAATAACATGCTAACTATAGTCACAATCGAAGCGCCCAGCGCTTTTCTGATACCAATCTCTTTAGTCTTCTGTTCAGCCATAAACGAAGCAAGTCCAAATAACCCTAAACAGGCAATAAAAATAGCTAATAATGAAAAAACCATAAACACCTCACCTGTTTTAAACTCTTCTTTATGCAGGTTTATAAAATCATCCTCCATAATTGAATATTCAAAAGGAGCATCCTGGACAAATTTATTCCAGGTATTTTCAACCATTTGAATAGCCTTCGGATGGATTCCCTTATCGAGCTTGACTGAAACAAAATCAACATGACTCCCATACTGGATAAGAACTAACGAACCTACATCCTGGTGCAGTGATCTGAAATTAAAATTCTTGATTACCCCGATAATTGTCCATTCGGTTACATGATTATTGTATTTGGTAACCACTTTCTTTCCTATTACAGGTTTTTCCAGACCAAACTCTTCTACGGCAGATTCATTGATTACAATGCCCAGGGAATCGGTGGCAAACTCACGGGAAAAGAAGCGCCCTGCTTTCAATTCCAGCTGATAGGTTTCATCAAAATCATATCCTACTCTTAATAATCTTGGAACGTAAGATTCTTCTGAGTTTTCGCCTGGAATAACCATCGGAAAGCCTCCGAACATTTTTCCGGGAAGAGTATTGGAAGAGGTAACGCTGTGAACAAAAGAATTTTTCTCCAGTTCCTGCTTAAAAGCATTAAAAGAATCTCCTAAATAGCCTGCTTTTTCTATGACCAAAATATCTTCTTTCTCAAACCCAATGTCTTTATTTTTAATATAATTCAACTGGCTGTATATAATAAATGTACATATAAAAAGTACGATCGATACGGTAAACTGGAAGATCACCAGAAAATTTCTAAACCAGGAGTGACTTTTCCCTGAAAATACAGAACTTTTGATTACACTTAAAATTTTGATGGAGGATAAATATCCGGCTGAATATGCTCCGGAAAACAATCCAACAAATATGGCCAATACAATTAGTGCCGGGATAACCAAAGGATTGGAAGTATACCCAATATTTAACTCTTTAGCAATAAAATTATTGAAAACCGGCAGGATGGACTCAATAATAATCATCGCAATAAACAAAGAAATAAAACTTAACACAATAGATTCAAAAACAAACTGTCTGAACAGGGCTCCCCGGCTGGCTCCAACAACTTTTCTAATGCCAACTTCTTTAGCCCTTTTTGCCGAACGGGCAGTGGAAAGATTCATAAAATTAATACACGCAACAATCAGGATAAACAAGGCAATGATGGAAAAAATATAGACATAGATGATATTTGAATTCGGTTCAATCTCAAAATCCGTATGTGAATGAAGGTGTATTTCAGTAATAGGTTGCAATAAATATTTGAAATAATTTCCCGCCTCGTAAAATGATTCCAGATCAGCGCCCAGTGACATTACCAGTTCCCTTTCGATATGTGTTAACGCCACATCATGAATCTTCTCATTTACTTCGGTTACATCTGCCCCTTTAGCCAGTAATAAATAGGTATAACTCATATCATTGGCCAGCCAGGTTGTATACCGGGGAATGTCACTGCTTACGATTGAAATCAGGATATTATAATGAAAATGAGAGTTTGAAGGGGTATTTTCCACAACCCCTGTAATTAAGTACTCATTATTTAAAAGGTCAAGTGATTTTCCTACCACATTGGTTGTGCCAAAATATTTCTCTGCCGTACTTTGCGAAACAATCACCTCGTAAGGAGCATTCAGGGCATTTTTCCCATTTCCATGAATAAAATCAACATCAAAGAGATCAAAAAATGTACTATCCACGTAAAATACATTTTGTTCCAAATAACGCTTATGATCAACCTCAACAACCACTTCGGGTGAAGAGAATGAGGCCTTAACTACTCTTGCAGATTGCAATACTTCGGGAACCTGTTCTACAAAAGTCTGGCCGGCAGGAGAGCCGGTAACATATGCCTTCAGTTCATTCCCTCCAAAACTTCCACTTAAGCCTACGCGGTAAATATTTTCGGCTTTTTCATGATAACGGTCATATGACAGTTCATCCATGATAAACAGGGTGATTAAAATACTACAAACCATTCCTATGGACAAACCCAAAATATTAATGATTGAATAGGTTTTATTGCGAACCAGGTTTCGCAGGGATACTTTCAGAAAATTTTTAAACATAATGTTCCATTTTAGTGATTTTTTAACCTATCCTTGCCAATAAAATGCCAAAAAACACAACGAACTATCAATCAAATCATTAACACACAAAACAGAAGTTGTGCTTTTTAAAAATGTAAATTTTTTTTACATTTAGCTCAATTATCGAACACTAAATTTCTCCAACAGAATGAAGAGTAAAGGTAAACTATTAATTGCCGATGATGACAAAAACATTTTAAAATCCTTATCCATACTCTTAGATCATGAATTTGAAAAGGTAGATACATTATCCAATCCAAACTTAATTATTTCATCCTATCAAAAAGAAAGCTACGATCTGGTTTTACTGGACATGAATTTTTCGGCGGGGCTAAATACAGGAAACGAAGGGATATTCTGGCTTCATGAGATTTTAAAAATTGATCCCGGGGCAACGGTAATATTTATCACGGCCTATGGGGATATTAATTTAGCTGTAAAAGCCATGAAACAGGGAGCTACTGATTTTATCATCAAACCCTGGAACAACGAAAAATTAATCCAAACCATCAAATCAGCATTGAAAATCAGGGAATCGCGATTAAAAATCAACAAATTAGCCAGGAATAATGAATCGTTGAGTGGAGAAATCAACAAACCTGCAGATAGAATTATCGGATCATCGGATGCCATGAAAGAAATTTTTACAGTTATTGACAAGGTTGCTGCTACCGAAGCCAATATTTTGATTACCGGGGAGAATGGGACTGGCAAAGAGTTAATTGCCAAAGAAATTCACAGGCGCTCAAAACGAAAATCAAAACCCATGATTACCATCGACATGGGCAGCATTCCTGAACCACTTTTCGAAAGTGAATTATTCGGCCATACCCGGGGAGCTTTTACCGATGCAAAAGATGATAAAACAGGGCGTTTGGAAATTGCTGATGGAGGGACTCTTTTTCTGGATGAGATAAGCAATCTCCCCTTGCCTTTACAGGCAAAACTGCTAACTGTTTTACAAAAACACCAGATCACACCTGTTGGTTCCAACAGCCTCGTTCCTGTTGATATTCGCTTAATTACAGCTACCAATAAAAATCCTGAAGAAATGATTCAGAAAGGACTATTTCGTGAAGATCTCTTTTATCGGATAAATACGGTTCAGATTGAACTCCCCCCCTTACGAAAACGAAAAGAAGATATCCCGGAAATTGCAGCTTATTATCTAAAAACCTATACCCAAAAATATGAAAAAACAGGGGTTCAATTCAGCACCCAGGCAATAACAATATTGCAACACCATGATTGGCCGGGGAATATACGTGAACTCAAACATACCATAGAGAAAGCAGTGATCTTATGTTCTCACAACCTGTTAGAACCCGATGATTTTATGCTTAAACAAAAAAAGAGTAAAAAAGAATGGCCCTTAAAGTTTGAAGAAATTGAAAAAAAAGCCATTGTACGGGCCCTGGAAAATAACGCCGGAAAGATAACTGAAGCTGCCAGGGAGCTGGGCTTAACAAGACAAACATTATACAATAAGATAAAAAAATACAACCTGTAGTCGTGCTTAGCAAAAAATTTTATTTCCAGATAATCATTCGAATAATTCTTATCCTGATCAACTGTATAAGCATTATTCCTTTTCTTTTCGGGGAGGAAAGATTATTTACCATCCTTGGATTAGGTCTTTTATTGCTCCTGCAGATCATAGTACTTCTCCAGTATATCAATCGGTTTAACAGGGCTGTTGCCGATTTTTTTGCTGCTTTAAAAACCAACGATCCTTCATTTGCTTTTCATGATAATTTCTTTTCAACTATCGATGAAAATTTCAGGAACAATATTGAACAGGTAAGAAATCAACTCTTTAACCTCACGGAACGAAAAGAAATTCAGCAGTCTTATTTCCAAACGGTGATTGAAAATACGCAAACAGCACTAATAACAATTACCCTACAGGGAAAAATTGATATCATTAATCGCAGCGCACTTAAGTTGCTCGATATCAACCGTATATCAAATATTAAAGCCATTGAAAATATACATCCCGAGTTGTATCAGCTCATCCAAAACGCCTCTGCAGGAACCGAAAAGATGGTTAACATCAAAACAAAAAACAAACTTATTCCTTTAGCGGTTCGTATTTCTGAGTTTAAACAAAAGGGGAACCTGTTTAAGATTATATCCTTTCAGGATATTGAAGCTGAATTAAGCGAAAAAGAGATTCTATCATGGCATAAGTTGATCCGTGTATTAACTCATGAAATCAATAACTCCATAACACCGATCACCTCGCTGGCAAGTTCACTGGAAGATTTATATCAGAAGAATGCCAATGAAACGATCGCAAAGGATGAGATCACTGATGAAATCATTGAGAAAACAACCGAAGGGTTGAATGTTATTTCCAAAAGAGGAAAAGGCCTGATGCATTTTGTAAATAATTACAAGCAGATTGCCTCCCTTAAACAGTTAGATTTTGAACCCATAAAAGTAGCCGAATTATTCTACAACCTTGAGTTACTAATGGCCGACAGGATTTCTCAGAAGAATATTGACCTACAAATCGAAATCCTGCCAATAGACCTGGAGATAAAAGCTGATAAAAGATATATTGAACAAATATTTCTTAATCTTTTAAAAAATTCGATTGAAGCAATTTTAAAGCAAACGGCTTAATAAAGTTATCAGCCTTTAGAACAAAAGAGGGAAAAAGTATTTTAGCAATCATGGACAATGGTAGAGGTATATCTCCTGAGTTAGAAGATCAGATTTTTGTTCCCTTTTTTACGACCAAGGCAAAGGGATCAGGCATAGGATTGAGTCTTTCGAGGCAAATTATGCAATTGCATGGTGGTTCTATTTCATTTAGATCTAATCCGGGGGTTGAGACAGTATTTACATTGCAATTTTAATGGAACGGGAGCTATCCAAAAGTATCGGCGAATAACGAACTTTAATAATTAATTATCAATCCCTACGAAGGTGTCGAACCCTCGTAGGGATTTTAAAAACTACTCATACCTTAACGACTCAGTAGGGTTTTTATTAGCTGTTTTAAACGCCTGGATAGTAATGGTTAACGAAGCAATAACCAATGCAATAATTAATGCAGCTACAAAAAACCAGATGTTTAATTCAATACGATAAGCAAAATTCACCAGCCAGTTTTTCATAAAATAATAGGAAGCCGGAATTCCAATGAGTGATGATATCAATACCCATTTCAGGATATCCTTATTTAACAACATAAGAATTAACCGGACATTGGAACCCAGTGCCTTACGGATACCAATTTCTTTGGTACGACGGGCAACAACAAAGGAGGTTAATGCCAATAAACCCAGAACCGATATAATTATTGCCAGCAGGGAAGCCACAAAGATTAACTGGTTGGATTTTTCTTCATTTCGGTACATTTGGGCAAATTGTTCATCCAGGAAGGTATATTTTTGGGTATAATCAGGATCAAAATTTTTAAAAACCGTTTGTGCATGTTTTAATCCTTCCTGAATTTTTCCGGCCTTAAGCTTTATGCTAATCACATGAAAACCATTCCAGTAATGGCTAAATACCAGGGGTTGAATTTCGGTATGCAGCGATGCATAATGGAAATCTTGAATAATTCCCTTGATTCTTCCCCTGTGCCTCCAGACAATGATCTCTTTTCCAATAGGATTATCAAGGTTTAATAACCTGGCAGCAGCTTCATTTAAAATAAAAGTGGCACTATCGCTTGCCAGTTTATCCGAAAAATCAGAGCCATCAATAATTTTAAACCCCATGGTTTTAACATAATCATCCTGCACACGATTTTCATTTAATGGAATCGCTTCTTCCAGAGGCCATTCAGGAAGACGGATATTCATTCCACTTCGGCCTCGTCCCGGAACGGATTGAGAAGCGGTTACCGAAACAATATCCGGATTGGAGAGTAACTCATTTTTTATTGATTCATAATTTGAATGAATTTTTCCGGATAAATTAGAAAAATATACAATTTGTTCTTTATCAAACCCTAACCGTTTATTTTTCATATAGTTTACCTGCGAATACAAGACAAACAAAGCCGAAATCAAGGCAATGGCAATAGAAAACTGGATAACAACCAGCAAAATATTTAATACTTTATTTTTTCTTTTCCCATGGAATGTGCCTTTTAAAATGTCCACAGAACTAAAATGGGATATATAAAGAGAAGGGTAGATACCCGAAAAGATTCCCACTACAATAGAAATTGAAAAGAATAGTAACACCAAATAAAAATTATCGAGGTAAGAAATCTCAATTTTACGACTCACAAGGTTACTAAATCCGGGTAAAAATGACTCAACCAACAACATCGCAATTAAGAAAGCTATCAAAGAAATAATTACCGACTCCCCGATAAATTGTTGTACCAAAGATTTCCTTGTTGCACCACTAACCTTCCTAATTCCCACTTCTTTTGCCCTGCTTTCGGATTTTGAAGTAAATAAATTGACATAATTAAATACTGCTATAATTAAAATAAAAGCAGCCAAAATTGAAAAAATATAGATATACTGAATACTGCCCAATTCGGCATACTCATAATTTAATCTTTCTGAATGCAGATGAATATCGGTTAAGGGTTGGAGTTCATGGGTGTATTCAATTTTATACTCTTTAAACATTTCGTTTACATAACCGGCAATCGCTTTTTCGGTTTTTGCTTTGATATCGGAGATAACCGGTTGATTAAATTTTACATAAACATGAAAATTATTTCCCTGAATCCTCATATACTCCTCGTCACCAGTATTTATGGATACCAGCACATCAAATTTTAAATGTGAATTTTCAGGGATGTTTTCCATCACCGCTTTTACGGTCATGTCAGCACCGTAAACATGAATCGGTTCCCCTACAACGTTGGCATGTCCGTATATTTTAACCGCAGATTCTTTCGTTAACACCACAGAGTAAGGCTCCACCAGGGCTTGTTCCAGATCACCGGCTACGGATTTAAAAGAAAAGATCCTGAAAAAACATGAATCTGCAAGGACCCTGGTATAAAAACCTTTGGATTCATTGTTGACCTTCACTTCATTTTCCACAAACGAGGACAACCGGGTAGCATATTCTACTTCCGGCACTTCATCCATGGCTACGTTTGGAATTTCATACAGGGTAATCGGCATATGAATCTCCTGTTCACCACTCCGGGATGAATGAGAAATAACTCGATATATTTTTTCCTGTTCTTTAAAATGCTTATCATAACTCAACTCAAATCTAACGTACAAGAATAAAAGAATGGTAGCTGCCAGGCCTACCGACAGTCCCACAATATTAATCAGCGAATAAATCTTATTCCTGAATAGGTTTCTTAAAGCAACTTTAATATAATTTTTTATCATAATCGGTAAATTTTTATTCGTATTTTAAAACTAAAACCGGATTTAGGTCCGATGATTTTTTAACCTGAAAAAGCAAACTCATAACAGCCACAATCACACCGGCTATGGCCGGTATTAGAAACATGGTAAAGCTCAGCTCAATTTGGTAAGGAAAATTAATTAACCATTTCTTTATCAGCAAATAGGCAATAATCCAGCCCAAAAGAATTGCCAGGGTGAGCCAGCCCAAGACTTCCTGATAGAGCAGGAAAAAAATATTTCTCCAGGTTGCACCAAATACTTTATTGATTGCAATAAACTTTATTTTTTTATTAATGGTTAACGAAAGCAATGCATATAAACCTATAACTGACAACACAATAGCAATCACAGAAGCAATCTTGATCATTGTTAAAATGTTTTCCTCGGAACGATACATCTTTTTAAAATAATCATCCATAAATAGGTAATCAGGCTCATATCCGGGGTCGAACTCCCGTAAGGTTTTACTAATATAATTCAAATTTTTTTGAACGTCACTCTCCCCGATTCGTATCCCCAAACAAAATTTCAGATCAAGATAAGTGCTTAACACCAAAGGTTCAATCTTATCTTTCATGGAAGCAAAGTGATAATCTTTCATTACGCCTATAATGACACATTTGTGCCTCCATAAAAAGACCTCTTTTCCCACAGGATTTTTTAACCCCAGTTTTTTAGCTGCTGTTTCGTTGATAATAATCCCTTTTTCAGGATGTGGTTTCATAAAGTCATTTCCGTCAACCAATGGGATCTGATAGGTATTGATAAAGCCGGGTTGTACCCTGTTTTCGTGTACATTAAATGCTTCGGATTCATCCTGTGAAGGTAATCGAAGGCTCATAGGACTTCGACGTGAACCCGGGATAGACATAGAAGATGTAACATCTTTAATGGCAGGATTTTCGAGCAACTGGTTTTTTATCTCATCATAACTCTCCTGAATCCGGGGTGTAAGTGAGAAAAAATTAACTACCCCCTTACGGTTAAAACCCAGGTTTTTATTTTTCATATATTCGATCTGTGCATGAAACACAAAAAGAGAAACCAGCAATATAATTGTAATAGAGAATTGAAAGATCACCAAGATTTTTCTCAATCGATCTTTTCTTTTTCCTGCAAAGTCAATCTGTCCGAATAGTTTCACCGGGGTAAACCGTGAGATATAAAAGGCAGGATACCATGCAGATACGATACCGACCAACACTGCTAACAGAAAATAAACTACCAACAGGTTAGCTTGCCTGATATAGGAGACATCGATGGATTGACGGACTAATTGAGAAAAGTCGGATAGAAAGGTTTCCACCAACAACATGCCTAAAAGAAAAGCAATAAAGGTTAATACAAGCGACTCGGAAATAAACTGGAAGACAATTTGCCGTTGATAAGCACCTAAAACTTTTCTAATTCCCACTTCGCGATAACGTTTCTCAAACTGGGAGGTCATAATATTCAAATAATTCAAAATGGCAATCACAAAAATAAAGAGAGTGACCAACGAAAAAACAAGAATATAAAACTGATTTCCCAGGTTTGCATAATCTCCGGAAAAATCTGAATTTAGATGGATAGCATCAATCCGTTGAAGCTCGATCTTAATATCCGAATTATAATGCTCAAATTTTTTATTCACAAATGCTGCAATATATTCTGAAAGCTTTTCCAGTTCCTGTTTTTCAGGGGGCTGATTAAATTTTATATAGGTTGGAAAATCAACGGCATTTGCTTCCATCAGTTCCTCTGGTGCCGATAGAATAGAAAAAATAATTTCAGGTTGTATATGAGAATTGGAAGGAAAATCACGATATACCCCTGTGATCCGGAAATCTTTTTTACCCATGGTTAAAAACTTATTTACAACCGGTTCATCTCCAAAAAGTTTCTTTTTTGCATGCTCAGAGATTATAACCGTAAACTTTTCGGTAAGTGCCTCTTCTTTATTTCCCTGAAAATGATCAAAACACAATGTTTGTAAAATGGTTTGATTTGCATATACTCCTTTTAACAAATAATTTTTATCCATTGCCGGGGAAACATCAAAAAACGCGTTGAACTGGAAAAAATGAGCTGCATGAGCAACATTAGGAAAGTCATCAGTCACTTTATTGGCAATCTCAACAACCGTTGAAGGGTATTTTTGAATTGAATTGCCCGTTTTATTTATTGAAACCACCCGGTATGTTCTTAAGTAATCCTTATGATACTGATCAAAACTTAATTCATGAAAGATATAGGTCAACAGCATGATAACAGATGCCAGTCCTATAGCCAATCCCAATATGTTTATCGTGGTGTAGGCCTTATAGCGAACTAAATTTCTGCAAGCTATTTTTAAATAATTTCTTATCATTTTATATTTATTTAATTATAATCCCTAAAACCAATTTCATACCAAAACATCCTTCTTTCTGATTATCAATCATTTTCACAATAAGAAGAAGGTATTATTGTTCGTTTTTGAAGCACTCCATCGTTCGTTTATGAAGCAAAAAATTTTAAAATTCAAGAATTCACTGTATTTTTATCCAAAAAATATAATGCAACAAGAAAAAATCGACTGTTCCCTTTTAATCATTGATGATGATGCAGATGTTCTCACCTCAGCGGAGCTTTTTCTTGAAGAAAATTTTACAACCGTTCGAACTGCGTCTGATCCCAGGTATATTCTTCCAATGATAAAAAAACAAGAGATTGACATGGTCTTGCTGGATATGAACTTCCGAAAAGGACAAATGGACGGTCACGAAGGACTTTTCTGGATGGATAAGATAAAAGCACAGAATCCTGAAATCATTGTCATCCTGATGACAGCTTTTGGTGATATTGAACTTGCGGTGAATGGCATTAAAAAAGGAGCGTTTGATTTTGTTCTAAAACCCTGGAAAAATGCTAAATTATTGGCCACGCTGATTTCAGCATCGCGCTACAAACAAAGTCAGCAAGAGTCTATAAAATTTAAAGAGCAATCCAGAACCCTCAACCAGGATTTAAACAAAAATTTTTCCGAGATCGTTGGAGAATCCCCTGCGGTCATCCAATTAAAAGAAACGCTGAGAAAGGTTGCTGAAACAGATGCTAATGTATTATTGCTTGGAGAAAACGGAACCGGCAAAGAGTTAGCAGCTCGTGAGTTACACAGGCTGTCGCCCAGAAATTCGGAAGCGTTCATCACCGTAGACATGGGCGCTATTACCGAAACATTGTTCGAAAGTGAAATCTTTGGTCATTCCAGGGGGGCCTTTACCGATGCCAAATCGGATAAAGCCGGGCGTTTTGAGATTGCCCACCAGGGAACTATCTTCCTGGATGAAATCGGAAATCTTTCCTACAGCCTGCAAGCAAAATTATTAACCGTAATACAAAACCGCAAGGTTGCCCGTGTTGGTTCAACGAAAGAAATACCTGTAGATGTCCGGTTAATTTGTGCAACCAATATGCCGCTTAAACAAATGATTGAAGAGGGAAAATTCAGACAGGATTTATTTTACCGGATAAATACCTTTGAAATTAATATTCCTCCCTTAAGAGAGCGAAAAGAAGATATTCCTTTGCTGGCAGAATATTTCCTGAAACATTTTAAACAAAAATACCATAAACCAACATTAACGTTTCCTCCCAAATCCATAACACACTTAAAAAATTACCATTGGCCGGGGAACATCCGGGAGCTTAAGAATATCATAGAAAGATTGGTTGTTTTATCCGATGGGAAACAATTAATCATTGATCCGGGTCTTTTTTCTTCCTTCGAAAAGAATACAGAAAAAATTAAAAATAACCTTAACCTTGAAGAAAATGAAAAACATATCATCTTAAAAGCGCTTGAAAAACATAAAGGGAATATATCCAAAGCCTCAAGAGAACTTGGAATCCAAAGAAATGCTCTGTACCGCAGACTAGAAAAATATGGTTTATAAAAGATTTTCAATACTCGTAATCCTCAGGATCATATTTATGCTTATCAATATGGTTTTGATATCCAATATTATATTTAATCCTGACCGAATATTTACATCCATTGTTCTCGGTTTACTTTTAATTGGTCAGATCACAGAATTATTACATTATATTAATAAAACCAACCGGACTTTAAGTAATTTTTTCGATACAATTAGGGATAAAGATTTTTCGGATAGCCAATACATCGAAATAGTCGATAAGTCATTTAACCAGTTAAACCAGTCATTTAAGGATGTTGCACGTACTATTTTCGATGCAAAAATGGAAAAAGAGGCACAGTATCATCTTTTAAACCTGATCATCAGCAAAGTCGATACAGGTATAATCCTAATGGACGAAGACCAAAGAGTTAAATTAATGAATGATTCTGCAAAAACATATTTTAAAGAATCCACTGATAATTCTATCACAGACATTAAAACAGCAAACCCGGAGTTATATCATCTTATAAAACAGAAGAAAGCTGTTAGAAAGGTCGTTGAGACCTCCACAAATCCTAAAAGACAGCTGTTGGTATATACCAGCCCGGTTAAACTATTAAACAAAAGATACAGCCTGATAACTTTTAATGATATTCGCGAAGAGATGGAGATAAAAGAAGTACAATCGTGGCAAAAATTACTACGCACCTTAAGTCATGAAATCATGAATTCTGTAACCCCCATATCTTCTTTATCTGAAACCAGTTTATTACAAATACAACATGAATCAGGACAGCTCAAAAATTTGTCTGAAATTAAACCCAGGGCCCTGGAAAAAGTACAAAAGGCACTAAATACGATTGAAAAGCGAAGTTCAAATCTATATCATTTTGTGGATGATTTCAGGAAATTAGCCAAGATTCCAGTTCCTCAAAAAAGTCATCTTTTTGTAAAAGAACTGGTTGATTCCGTGACACATCTGATGAAACCGGAGCTTTCAAAATACAATATTTCATGTAAAAGTTCTGTATTTCCCGACGATCTGGAAATTTTTGCCGATATTCACCAGATTGAACAGGTATTAATCAATCTGATTATCAATGCAAAAGATGCAGTACGAACGGCTAAAAATCCTGAAATACAAATAAAAAGCAAAAAAGAGAATCATCGGGTTTATATAGAGATCATTGATAACGGAATCGGGATATTAGATGAACAGCTCGAAAAAATATTTATTCCTTTCTTTACCACCAAAGAAGAGGGATCGGGAATTGGTTTAAGTCTTTCGAGGCAGATTATGCATTTACATGGTGGAACCATTTCTGTAAAATCAATACCTGGTATTGCAACGGTGTTTACGCTGCAGTTTTAGTGGGAGAGAGAGTTTTCGGTATATGATGTGCTGCGGACATGATAGCCGGCAAATATACTTCTTAAAGTTAAAATTACAATCCCCGCAAAGGTTTAGAGCCCTTGCGGGGAATAATCAATCGAAAATAATCTATATTAATCAGCCAAAACCATAAACTTGCTAAAATCGGGCTTGCCATTGATATTCATCAGAATCATCACATGCTCCGAACCATCTTCTACCAACATTAACAATTCTGATTTTCGTTCATTCTTCTGGTTATATACCATTCTTACCTTATCTTTTTGATCATAAACGGTCATTATTTCTTTAAACTGACCTTTTTTAATTCCATCATCCAGCATGGACATTTCATCCCCGAAGAACCCGTTATCAGAAATCACAATTTTCATATGATCAATTTGTTTGAGTACGTCACGTTCGGCCTCGTCCAGGTCTCCGTAGGCCAGTCCCATTTTTAACAAGAATCGGGGAACAACCATGGTAAATTCACTGTTTTTCTGTTGGTATTCACGAACAACATCTTTCAATGATTCCTGGGCTGACAGTACAGGAGCAATACACAATACTAAAACGAATAGGGCAAGTCTCTTTTTCATATTTCAAAATTTTAATAATTTAACATCATCTATCAAAAAGACGATTAATCATTCAAAACGTTACAGGTGTTTTTATTTTAAAAAGTTTTTTTAAGGAGTATTTATATACCAATCCTTTTTTTTAAATTTGAGGATATTGAGGCATAAATTTATGGATAGTTACCAAATCTTAGCAGATCAGTTTAAACAGATAGATTTCCTCTCCAATCAGGAAATTATAGAAATCTGCCAATATTTTAAGGCTGAAAATATCCCTAAAAATCATTTTTTTCTTGAAGAAGGGAGAAGATGTACAAAAATTGGATTTTTAGTAAAGGGCATTTTATGCAGTTTCAAACTTGACCAAAACGGTGAAGGAATAGTTAAACACTTTATTGAACCTAATCAGTTTTTTTCTGATATTGAAAGCTATAATAAGTCAAAACCTGCGAACTTAAATATCCAGGCTGTAATAGATTCGAGTATTTTATCACTATCCAAAGAAGACCATAAAAGACTTCAAAAAGATTTCCCCCAATTAAAGCATACTCTCAGTATTTTTTCATCGCAGGCTTTAAATAATATGATTCAGATGCAAAATTTCTTATATTTTGGTTCTGCCCTTGAGAAATACAAATTTTTCGTAGAAAATCACCCAAACCTTGCACGACATGTTCCTTTAAAACTTATTTCTTCTTACCTGGGCATTACACAAAGTTCCCTGAGTAGAATCAGGAGAGAAAATTTCTAGATCAAATATATTTCAGGTGAAATGATTATTTGTCATAGGACAAATTTTTCTTGTACTATGGTTAATAATTTTGCTTTTAAATCATTAAAACAAATGAATTATGAAAAAAGCAATTATTATTTACCAAAGTAAAAAGGGAACTACTCAACAGTTAGGTAGTACAATTAATCAGTATTTAAAAAGGAAAGGTATTTCAACTGAAATCAAATCAGCAGAGAAAATTACAGAAAAAAACCTCTCATCATTCGATTATATTTTTCTCGGATGTTGGACCAAGGGGTTAATGATTATTGCCCAGCATCCTGATAAATCATGGGAAAAATGTATAAAGTCCCTGGAAATACCAGCAAAATCTAAAATATTTTTATTTGCAACCTACAAAATAGCTATAGGGTCGATGTTTTCTAAGATGCGAAAGAAGTTACCCCCTCAAAACCAAACCTCTTTATTAAATATCAAATCAAGAAACGGAAACCTCCCCGGAGAATATCCATTTTTACTGGATCAATATATCAATTAAACTGGACTAAAAACATGAAAACAACAATCTTTTATTTCTCAGCGACAGGTAATTCTTTGCATTTTGCAAAAGAATTAGCCTTAGAACTAAAAACAAAGAATATTGTCTCTATGGCAGAATCTATGGGGCAGGGATCTATTGAAACCACAGCCCAAAAAATTGGGCTGGTTTTTCCTGTTTATGCGTGGGGGCCTCCCCGTCTTGTTATGGATTTTATTGAAAAACTAAACATCAAAAACAATCCTTATATATTTTCAATAGCAACGTGTGTTGGAATTCCTGCGAAAACTCTAACCATTGTCAGAAAAAAATTACAAGGAAAGGGAGCTGAACTTCATGCAGGCTTTGCTATTAAAGCAAAAAATTCCAGTCTGTTAGGGATGAATATCTTAGACAAAATAATTATCCGTCTGGATAAACAAAAAAAACGAATGCAACCAGGAAAGGAACGTTTAACTGAAATAACATCTGTTATTAAAGAAACGAAAAAACATAAGCCAGAGGAAAGTTCCTGGGTAGCAAATATCTTCGGTCAAATATTCCATGAGCAAGGAATTAAATATTTTAAAACAGCAGCCAAAGCATTTGAGGTAAATGAAAGTTGCACCGGGTGTGGAAAGTGTGTAAGAATTTGTCCCAGGGCAAACATTTTTTTAAAAAACGGATGTCCTACCTTCAGCAATAATTGTGAATTCTGTCATGCCTGTATCCAGTGGTGCCCGAAATTTGCAATTACACATCCGGATTTCAATCCTTTACTGAATCAATACAAACATCCATCAATTAAATACAGCGATATAATTATAAATATTTAAAATTTTTCAAGGGGTATCAAGGAATCACCAATAGAAAGTTTATGAGTGCAACCAGCTTATTTTCATCAAGAGGGATTTATATATTAAAGATAAAAGTTTCTTAAAAAAACTATTAATGAACCTCCCTGAGAAAAAACGAAATCAGATAACAAGCATTTTTTTTGCATGTAGTTTAGCAAAAAATTAAAGGGTTCTTTATTTTTTTAGGGAATAATTTTCTATTCAGGGTAGTAAATTAAAACAGGCCTGTTATAAGAAACACCAGGAAATGAATATAATAATTGTATGAATATACTCCTAAGAGGCTGACATTTTACGAAAACAAAACCCTTAGTTATGCTAAGAATTTAAAATCATTTTTATAATTCCAATTATATGCTTAATTTTCGCATTCATATCAAATCAAAAAAACATGAAAAAATACATTCTTCTCCTAGGGGTAATTTTATTCGTTTCCGGTTGTGCATCGAAACGATATACTAAAAAAGCGGTTAAATTCGAAGAAGCCGGATTATACGAAGATGCTGCCGAATACTATTACCAGGCGGTAAAGAAAAAAGATTCAAATGTAGATGCCAAGTTAGGTTTACGCAAAACCGGTCAGCTAACCCTGGACCGAAAATTAGCTGATTTTACACAGGCCTACAAACAAACCGATTACCAGAATGCGGTTTATAATTACCTGGAAGCTGACAACTATTATCAGAAAGTAAAACAGGTAAATGTGGACCTGGATTTTCCGGAATACTATAAAGAATATTATGAAGAAGCCAAAGGAGATTACCTGAATAAAAAATATGCTGACGGGTTAGAAAAATTAAATCGTGAAGATTTTACGGCAGCATTATCTGTTTTTGAGGAAATCAGGGGCATTGATGCCAGTTACAAAGATGTTAACGATTTATACATTACGGCAAAATATGAACCGATGTACCGGGAAGCAAATCAGCACCTTGACCATGGCATGTATCGAAAGGCCTATTACACTTTCGAAACAATTCTCCAGGGTGCCGGGAATTACAAACAATCGTCGGTACTGAAAAAAGAAGCCCAGGAAAAAGGCACGATAACCGTTTTGGTTTCTGACATATCCTACTCTTCGTACAATTTAAGCAGAGTATCCAATACAATAACCTCATCGATAAAAAGTGAACTGAGTCATTTAAGCAATCCATTTATTAAAGTCATAGATCCATCATCTTTAGATATCAATCTTTACGAAAATGGACAGATGAATATGCAAGCCGCAAACCTGGCTGGAATAAAAGCTATATTAACAGGAACCGTCCATTCTGCTCAAGGGAATAACGGAAGTACAAAAAAAGAAGAGAAAAAAGGTTACCTCAAAGAAGTATTTAAAACAAAAAATGCTGAAGGCCAGGAAATTGAAAAGGTTAAATACTACAAAACCACCTATTTCGAATATCAACAGAGTAATAATGCCTCACTATCCATGAGCTTTAAACTGGTATCCACTGACGATAAATCAGTTTTGGTTTCCGATGTATTTAATCAAACAAATCGTGATCAAATGCATTATGCCGAATATAAAGGAGATCAGAAAAAATTAATCCCGGGTTACTGGAAATACAAAGACCGGGATACCAAAGAGGATGTTCCGGACGACAATAAAAATGATATCAACCAATTACAAAATCTTTTAAAAGCGGATAAAAATATTAAACCGGCACAAGAATTGCTGAATGAACTTATTGATCAATCGGTAAAAAATGTGATCCACGCTATCGACAAATATAATCCCGAACAGTAATGAAAAGATCTCTGGTAGTTTTTTTATTAATCTTTTTAGTTTCCTGTGCAACCAAAAAGCAGGTTGCCGAATTTGAGGCACTTCCCAATTGGGTAAAACAAAAACCGATCCTTCCCGGATATTATGTAGGGATTGCCTCGGTGAAGAAAGTCGGGACCACTGCACAATATACCGCAAAAGCCAGAAGGCAAGCCCTGGCCGATCTGGCAGAAAGCGTTTCCTCCACAGTGAGTTCAACTTCCGTGTTACATGCCATAGAAACCCAGTATGGGTTTTCTGAAACTTTCAATCAAAAAATTGAGATCACCACCAGTGATTATCTTGAAGGATTTGAGCCGGTCGATGCTTATGATACCGAAGACTCCTACTGGGTATATTATAAAATCGATAAACGTACCTACCACGAGATGAAAGAAAAGAAGAAGCAGGAAGCCATCGCTGCTGCTTTGTCAAAATACCAGTCGGGAACAGAACAGGATCAGAAAAACAATCCTAAAGAAGCTATCGCTTTTTATTTACAAGGATTACAGGCACTAAAACAATACTTAAATGAGGATAATCCTGCAATTTATAATAATCAACCGATTGATATAGGGAATGAATTATTCTCTTCGATAAATAAGTTATTAAACAATCTTAAGATCGGAGCAGAAAGATCTGGGGTAATTGTAAAACGAAGAGAGTCATTCAAGGATCAGCTGGAATTTTTAATCACTTACCGGGGGCAGCCAGTCCATGGCATCCCTGTTTCCTTTTCGTTCTCCGGGGGGTATCTAAAGACAGATCAACAGGTATCCGGAGAAAGCGGGAAGGTATCCTTAGAACCATTTTCGGTTTATTCAAAAAACAAGGATGAACAAATAACTGCGGCCATTGATCTGAAAACCCTTGCCCAGCAATCCGTTGATGACCTCTTTATCCGGGGTATAATCCAGCAACATGATATCCAGCCTGCAATTGTGGATATAAAAATTATGGATCCTACGATTGCCCTCCACCTGGGAAAAAACAGCTATTCCAATAATCAATACAATAAAGTTACCACCCTTTTTGTCCAAAATGCAGATCAATTTGGTTTCTCAACCCTATCTGAAAGCAATACCGATTATCTTTTAGAAATGGACATTCATTATCAACCGGGTGAACGTGCCGGAGGTTTGGTTTCAGTATATCTTTCCGCACAGCTTATGCTTAAAAATCAGCGGGGACAAACCATCTGGTCTAAACAAACAGAAAATATTAAGGGTGTTGGTTATAGCAACGACGAAGCCAGAAACATAGCCTTCGAAGAATTCTTAACCGCTTTAAACCGAAAATATTTTAAACAGGGCCTGGAGGCCATTAAATAAATACACTTTCTTGGATAATGCCCGGAATTATTATTGCAAGGCCTGATAATAGTTGCCTCCACCCTCTCCTGTCTTTCGATCAAACAGATGGTTTCTCGTTAAGTTCATCCCTCAAACCAGTACATTCATTTTGAGAATTGCCGTTAAACCAATTGCACAAAATCTATTCTAAGAATTATCTACTCAAAATCACCCACAATGAAGAAAACATTTTTTTTAGTAATATTTTTCTCAGGAATATTATTAAACAATTCAGAGGCACAAGAAGATTCTGTTGTGCAGAAAATTATTGAACTAGGAAAGACAGACAACCGAACCATGAATCACCTCGATGTTATAAGCAACCGGTTTGGAGGACGTTTGGTAGGTTCGGATGCTTATGAGAATGCAGCAAACTGGGCTGCATATAAATTTAAACAATGGGGTATGGAGGTGGTTCTTGACGAAGCCGGAGCAGTACCCGTAGGGTTTAACCGGGGACCGTGGTTTGGTCGCCTGATAGGCGAAAACGGAATGACCCTGCATTTTGCAACACCCTCGTACACTTCGGGAACCAGGGGGGTACAGCGTGGTCATGTGGTTTTAGAACCTAAAACCCAGGCCCAGTTCGATCGCATGAAACATAGATTAAAAGGAGCCTGGGTATTAATTACCGGTGAAAACGAAGGATGGCCTGTAGATATCTCAAAAAGTGCTGATGAAAAGCGGAAGGAGATTATTAAAGAAAATGAAGAAATTGAAAAGAAAAACCGTGAAATAAGAAGATATAACTGGGAAAACCGAACATCGGGTGAATCAAAAGAATTACTACCCTATAGTAATGAACCGGCTTTATTTTATAAAGAAATGGTTGAAGCAGGGATTCTGGGTATCATACAATCATCAAAGATACCTATCCGGGTGTTATACGACCGCAAAAATATCGACAGCCTGAGCTTCGAATCCTTGCCAACGGTACCTGATATCAAGCTGGACGAACATCAATACAGAATTATTGAACAAATGGCCAGAGAGCGACGGTATTTTCAATTGGAATTTGATATTCGTAATCATTTTAAAATGGGCCCGGTAAAATATCATAATGTAATCGGAATCATCCGGGGAACAGAATTCCCGGATGAGTATGTGATTGTGGGGGGTCACCTCGATGCATATGATGTGGCTACCGGGGGAGTTGATGATGCTTCGGGGGTATCGCCAGCCATGGAAGCCGCCCGCTTAATTATGGAAGCCGGAGGCAAACCCAGGCGCACTATTCTGGTTTGCCTATGGGCCGGGGAAGAGTTTGGATTGCTTGGATCAAAACACTGGGTCAATAAAAATAAAGATAAGCTGGATAACGTTTCCAATATGTTCAACCGAGATGGTGGCCCGACTGTTCCTACAAGCATAAGTGTAACAGAAGCCATGTGGGACGATTTTGAAAAAATATGTGCCCCCCTAAATGATATAAACCCTGATTTCCCTTTTACACTGAAAAAAAGACCCCCCGGACAAAAACCAAAAGAACCCTGGGGGACTGATAGCGGCCCTTTTGCTGTTGAAGGTGTACCTACAATTACCTTTGGAATTGAAGATATTAAAGGGTATGATTTTGATTATGGCGAAATATGGCATACCGAACGAGATCTTTACAATAAAAGTATTCCGGAATACCAGGAGCATACCTCTATTGTTACTGCAATTGTGGTTTACGGGGTGGCAAACCTCGACCACTTATTATCGCGCGAGGGATATTACATCGAAGCACAGGAGAAAGACAAAAAAAGAAAAAAGAAAAAATAACCACCACCCGTAAAAGGCCTCAAGAATAAAGGCCTTTTATATTTTCTTAAAATAACTTAATATTTCTAACTATACATAAACAATCAAAACTATGAAATCTAAACTTTTTTTCACCCTTGCACTAACACTCCTTTTTAACAGTCTTTTAGGGCAAAATGAATCGGTTACGGAGGCAAACTACCGACTTGCGGAGCAGTTTTCGCCAACAAAAATTAAAAAAATGGTTTTTAGTACTTCGGTACGTCCAAACTGGATGAAAACCGGGGATAAATTCTGGTATTCATATAAAACATCCAACGGGACCAACTATTATATTGTTGATTTAAACCGTAAAACCAGGAAAGAGATGTTTGACAATGACCGAATGGCTGCCATGTTAACCCTTATTACCAAAGACCCTTACGATGGACAGCATTTACCCGATATAACCCCCAGGTTTAAGAAGGGTGACACTGTTTTTCAGTTTGATGTTACCAGCTCCCAGGAAGAGGAAGTGGAAAAAGCTGATTCTACTCAATCGGACAGCACAAAATCGGCTGATAACGATAAAAACAAGAAGAAAAAAACTGAAAAGAAAATTTTCCACCTGGAATATAACTTAACAACCGGTAAACTCTATGAGATTGAAGACTGGAAAGAGGAAAAGGAAGATCCCCGATGGGCTAATATTTCACCCAATGGTGATTATGTAATTTTTGCAAGAGATTACAACCTGTTCTGGATGGATAAAGAAAATTACGAGAAAGCCAAAAACGAAGAAGAAGACCAAAAGGACTCCACTATTGTTGAACACCAGCTAACCTTTGATGGTGAACAACATTATGCCTATGGGGGAGGATATACGCCTGGGGAAAATGACGATGAAGAAAAAATAAAAAAGGAAAGCGACAAGAGAAGAAGAGCCTGGATCTACTGGTCGCAGGATTCCAAAAAATTTGCGCTCATTCGCTACGACCAAAGAGATGTTAAAACACTTTGGGTTATTGATGTTTTAGCGAATCCTCGTCCTGAGTTAGAATCGTATAAATATTCCATGCCCGGTGAAAAAAACGAAACACAGGAAGAGTTATGGATATTCACTATGAGTGATACATCAAGAAAACAGTATGATGTAAATGCCTTTAATGATCAGTCGCTGAGAATACACCAGGAGATTAAAACCAACAAGGAAAATATCGAAGATTATGTACCTGCTACCTGGTTAGCTGAAACATCGGACAAACTATATTTTACCCGCCGAAGCCGTGATCTGTATAAGATGGATGTGTGCGAACTCGACCTGGCTTCCGGAGAGGTAAAAGTAATCATTGAGGAACGAATGAATACCTATATGGAGCAAGAAACACTTCATATGATAGGGAATGGTCAGGAATTTATCCACTGGTCGGAGCGTGATGGCTGGGCACATTTATACCTTTACGATGGCAACGGGACCATGAAAAAACAACTCACCTCGGGTCCGTGGCACGTTTCAAACATTGAGAAAGTAGATGCCAAAAACAGGGTTGTATATTTTACGGCTAACGGACGAGAAAAAAATGAGAATCCATATTATACCCATTTATACCGTGTTAATCTGGATGGTACAGGACTAAAGCTATTAAATGCAGGGAATTATACTCATCGTTCCGAAATGAGTGATTCTTACCAATATTTTGTAAATAACTATTCCAGGGTAAATACCATCCCCCGTTCAGAAATCCGCGACAACGACGGGAATGTTGTTTTAGAGCTGGAAACCGCTGATCTAAGCAATCTTTTCGCTGCCGGGTATAAATTTCCCGAAATTTTTAAGGCCAAGGCTGCCGACGGGATTACCGATATCTATGGAGTTATTTACAAACCATTTGATTTTGATTCCACCAAAAAATATCCATTAATCCAGTACGTTTACCCGGGTCCGCAAACCGAAGCGGTAAACACTTCGTTCTCTGCACGAATGGACCGGACCGATCGTTTTGCACAATTAGGATTTATTGTAGTAACGTTAGGAAACCGGGGGGGACATCCGAACCGCTCAAAATGGTATCATAACTATGGTTATGGAGATTTAAGAGATTATGGATTAGCCGATAAAAAATATGTTGCCGAGCAATTAGCACACCGCTATAAATATATTGATATTGAAAAAGTTGGTATTTGTGGTCATTCCGGTGGCGGATTCATGTCTACGGCCGCATTATGTCAATATCCCGACTTCTATAAGGTAGCGGTTTCGTCAGCAGGAAATCACGACAACAATATTTATAACCGGTGGTGGAGCGAAACCCATCATGGGGTGGAAGAGAAAATTGATGAAGAAGGGAATTCCAAATTTCTATACGAAATAGAAACCAACCCGCAACTGGCCAAAAATTTAAAAGGGAAATTGCTCCTGGTACATGGTGATATTGATAACAATGTACACCCGGGGAATACGATACGTATGGCGAATGCATTGATCAAGGCGAAAAAAAGGTTTGATCTTTTTATCATGCCGGGTCAACGTCATGGCTTTGGAGAATATACCGAATACTTTTTCTGGTTAAAAGCCGACTATTTCTGTAAGCATTTAATTGGGGACTATTCCATTAGCACCGATATTTTTGAGATGCGCCGCGAACACAAAATGACTCCCAGCAAAAAAAGAGCTTTATAAAACAGGATTAATCCCGGAAAACTTCACTCGAGATTATCCAACAAAAACGAGGCCGGACAAAATCCGGCCTCGTTTTTTATAAAGATTTACACCAAAGATTTAACGTTTAGGGGGTTTATAACCCTTTTGTTTGGCAGCCTCCTCCAACCGTTGCTGCCATTTAGACTTTTTAACCGGTTTCTTTTTATTCTCATGTAACTTCTTCAGCAGCGTCTCATCATCCACAAAACGCCTGATGATTAAGGTTTGTCCCATGGTAATTACATTGGATAAGAAATAGTAGTAACTTAACCCGGAAGAGTACCCATTAAAGAAGAACAGTAACATAATGGGCATCATATAGTTCATCATAAACTTCATCCCAGGCATTTGCTGGTTAGCATCCCCCATCTGCCCGCTGTTTATTTTTGTAGAAAGGAATAAAGCCAGGGCCATTAGTAAAGTAAATAAACTTACATGATCTCCATAAAACGGAATATCAAAGGGTAAATCCAGGATAGAATCATAGGACGACAAGTCGTCAGCCCAGAGAAAACTTTTCTGACGCAATTCGATCGACGAAGGGAAGAATCTGAAGAGTGCGATCAGAATGGGAAACTGGATAAGCATCGGGATACATCCTCCCATAGGATTCACTCCTGCCTTTTTATAAAGGGCCATGGTTGCCTGTTGTTTCTTCATGGCATCCTCTTTCTTCGGGAATTTTTTATTGATCTGATCAATTTCAGGTTTTAACACCCGCATCTTTGCCGTTGACAGGTAGGATTTGTAGGTCAGGGGAAATAAAACAACCTTAATGAGAATGGTAAGAATCAGAATAATTAACCCGTAATTGGCAATAAAATTATCCAGAAAGTTAAATACGGGAATTACAACAAAACGGTTAACCCAGCCGAATATCCCCCATCCCAGCGGGATGATCCGTTCAAATTCCAGACCATGCTTTTTTAAGGTCGTATAATGATTCGGGCCAAAATAAAATTGTAAAGGCACGGTGGATTCCCGTTCATAGTTAAAAGGAATACCTATGGTCGAGCGGAAATGTTTTAAATATTTATTTGAGTTCGGAAGATCATTAAACTCAACTACTGCATTCGTAAAAAAGTCATCGGCAACCAGAATGGATGAGAAGAATTGTTGCTGGAAAGAGATCCATTTCACCCGTGTATTTAATTCTTCATTATTCTCCTCTTTGCTTCGGGAGGTCAATGTATTTACATCATCCTGGTAATACTTATAGCCAATGGTGGTATACATATTCTCATTTTCTGCTCCCTTTTCCTGCTGTGGCGAATACATCGACCATTTCAGGTCAATCATACTCAGGTTGCTGGCAATAACTTCATTAATACCTACAAAGTTGATATTGAAATCCAGTTTGTAGGTTCCCGGGTAAACCGTGTAAACATATTCGATGTATTGGTCATCGCCTGCATATAACCGGTAGCTTATCGACTGGGCATCGTTTTCAACAACATAGTGATGTTCTTCATTTTCCAGGGTAAAAAACAGGTCATTGGTAATAATACTTTTGTTCTGGGAAAAGAAGTTCAACCCAAAAACAGTAGAGTCGCCATCAAATAGAATCAAAGGTTCCTGGGTATAGGTTTTATAATCTTTAAGCTCGACCGAATAAATTCGCCCCCCCTTATTACTGAATTCAATTTTCATTAAATCATTTTCAACCACGGCAAACTCTTTTTCACCTTCAGCAGCACTGGCAAAACTACCGTATTTTTTTACCAGCTGTTCCCGTTGGGTTGTATCTTTCTTTGGTGCTTTGGGTTCGGTAGTCTGTTCCAGCGCCTGCTGCGCTTTTTGTTGTTTCGCAACATTCTGTTGCCGAACCAGTTCCAACGAATCCTTTCTTTGCTTTGCTCGCTCAATTTCATCTTTCGAAGGTTGATTAATCACACTGTAAACAATTAGTACAGCAGCAATTAAAACAATCCCTATTATCGAATTTCTGTCCATTTTTTCTTCTTCTGTTTCTTTATTGTTTATATTACATTTATTTCTCCAAACTAATTTCTCTTACAAAATCAACAAACAACGGATGAGGATTGATCACAGTACTCTTATACTCCGGATGGAACTGTACTCCAATAAACCATCGATGTTGGGGAATCTCGACAATTTCGACCAGTCCGGTATCCGGATTATGGCCTACCGCTTTCATTCCGGCTTTTTCAAAATCCTCCAGGTAGTTGTTATTAAACTCATACCGGTGCCGGTGTCGTTCGAGAATATTTTCAGTTCCATAGATTGTTAAAGCTTTTGAATCTTTTTTCAATTCACAGGGATAAGCGCCTAACCTCATGGTACCTCCTTTTTCAGTAATTCCCTTTTGCTCCTCCATAAGGTCGATCACCGGATGGGTGGTAGTACGGCTCATCTCGGTTGAATCGGCATCACTAAAACCAAGGACATTACGGGCAAATTCAATCACTGCACATTGCATCCCTAAACATATTCCCAAAAAAGGAATATTATGGGTCCGAACATACTGAACAGCACTTATTTTACCTTCAATCCCACGTTGTCCGAATCCCGGGGCAACAACCAGACCGTCTATTCCCTGAAGCTTGTCTTGAACATTTTTATCATTAATTTTTTCCGAATGAATACATCTGATATTTACCTTGCATTCGTTCATTGCCCCCGCATGTACAAACGACTCCATAATAGATTTATAGGAGTCCTGCAATTCAATATATTTACCAACCAAACCGATGTTGACCTCCTTTTTGGGATGCTTTAGCTTATCCACAAAATGATTCCATTTTTCCAGTTTAGGTTCTTCGTTGGGGGGTAAATTTAATTTTTTAAGTACCGACAGATCCAGCTTCTCCTCTTTCATCAGCAGGGGAACCTCATAGATCGTGGATACATCAATCGATTGAATCACTGACTCAATATCCACATTACAAAACAGGGCGACTTTCTTCTTAATATCCGTACTTAACGGATGTTCGGTTCTCAGAACCAATACATCTGGCTGTATCCCGTTTTCCAACATTACTTTTACCGAGTGTTGAGTGGGCTTGGTTTTTAATTCGCCTGAGGCCGATAAATAAGGAACCAGGGTTAAGTGAATAAAAACACTGTTCTGGGGCCCTAAATCCCATTTTAACTGACGTACGGCTTCGATATAGGGTAACGATTCAATATCACCCACAGTACCGCCAATTTCGGTGATTACCACATCGTAGTTATACTTTTTCCCCAACAATTTTATGTTACGCTTAATTTCATCGGTAATATGAGGGATTACCTGAACGGTTTTTCCCAAATAATCGCCTTTCCTTTCCTTATTTATCACGGTTTGATAAATCCTTCCGGTAGTAACATTATTGGCCTGCGTGGTATGCAAATTGATAAAACGCTCATAATGACCTAAATCCAGGTCGGTTTCAGCCCCGTCTTCAGTCACATAACATTCACCATGCTCATAGGGATTTAGTGTTCCCGGATCCACATTGATATAGGGGTCCAGTTTTTGAATCGTTACGGAATAACCTCTGGCCTGCAATAATTTTGCCAGCGAAGCAGAAATAATTCCCTTTCCCAGGGAGGAAGTAACCCCTCCTGTTACAAATATGTATTTTGTGGTTGACAAAATGTAAAATATTTAAATCATTAAACTAAATTCTAGGAATCAGCATTATCTATCATACGGATCTTTTCTTCAAGAATCTCTATCTCCTCTTTCGCACTGGTAATTTTATCTTTATAATCGCTAATCATCTCTTTCGCTTCGGTACTGTCCGCATTAAAAAAACCAATATTATTTTCCCATAGGGTAATATTACTTTCCAGCTTCTTGATTTTATTAAAAAACTTATCCCGTTCATGCCTCATCTTATTCGAAGCCTTGGGTTTATGCTGAATATTATCCAGCTTTGTCTTAAACTTTAACAGTTTCTTCTCCGAATCATCAATCTTTAATCTGTCGAATTGTTTGTTCAGGGCTTCCCGAAAATCATTTTGAATTTTGTCTTTCATCTTATAGGGTACAAAACCTATTTCAGCCCATTCATCCTGAAATTTTCTTAATGCTTCATAATTGTCGTCCACATTATCAGAAAATTCATAGTTCTTAACCTTTTCAATAAGAGCCTGTTTTAATTCCAGGTTCTTTTCATATTCTTTATCAATGGTAGCATAATATTCAGATTTCCGGTTAAAAAAATGATCACAGGCAGCGCGGAACCTCTTCCATACTTTATCCGACTGTTTCCTGGGTACCGGTCCTGCTTCTTTCCATTCTTTTTGGAGGTTAATCAGGGCAGAGGTTGTTTTTTTCCAGTCGGTACTGTCCTTTATTGCTTCTGCCTTTTCGCAAAGCTCCACCTTCTTCTCCAGGTTTTCCTCCTGGAGCTCCTTATTCATGGCATAAAACTCCCGCTTTTTACCAAAAAATTTATCACAGGCATTTCTAAAACGAGCGTAAATTTTATTATTATCTTTCTTGGGAGCAAATCCAATGGTTCTCCATACTTTTTGTAAATCGATGATTGCCTTGGTTTCATCGGTCCATTCCTTATGGGTTTTTAGCTCCTTGCTGGCAATTTCCTCGGCCTGTTCGCATAATTTTTCTTTCCGGGCAAGGTTCTCTTTCTGCTCCTCCTTTAGGTTTTTGAAATAATCCTGGTGGTTTTTATTGATGATCCGGGTAGCCTCCTTAAACCGTTCCCAAATTGGTTCTTTGTGCTCGTTGGGAACAGGACCAATTTCGCGCCATTGGTTATGCAGCTTCTGTAATGCCTTAAACGCATTTACTACAGAAGGCTCATCCAGTAACTTCTCGGCTTTTTCACATAATCCGGTTTTCGCTTCCAGGTTCTTCTTCAGATCCAAATCGCGAAGCTCTTTGTTTATCTTAATATAATCGTAAAAATTACTTACATGATGATGATAAGTATTCCACAGGTCTTTTAACTTTTGCTGGGGTACCGGTCCAATTTCCTTCCAGCGGTTCTGAAGCTCCCTGAACTCCTTAAACGTCTCTCCGATTGACTCCTTCTTATTAATTAATTCTTTGAGTTCTTCAATTACCTGGTACTTTGTTTCCAGGTTGGTTTCTTTTTCTTTTTCCAATTCGCGGTTGAACTCTGCCTTCAGTTTACGGTAACGTTTAAATTGCTCTTTCAATTCGGTTTCTAGCGGATCTTCAGGAAGTGTAAATTCTTCGAGATCACCTCCCTCATTAATAAATGCCTTTCGCACTTTTTCATTAACAACCTTTTGTTTTTTATAAAAGCTGGCTTTAATGGCTTCGACCTCCTTCCGGATTTGATTAATCGGCTGATTATCTATCAAATTCCTTAACTCCTCAACCATCTGTTCACGGCTTAATGTATTATAATCAATCTCCTCGGGTTGTTTCTGTCCGGATTTGGTCGGATCATTTTCAGAAGCTTCCTTCTCTTGTTCCTTCTTCTCCTCTTCATTCTTGACATCTACGGATGGGCTATTCTTTTCGTTGGTTTCTGGATCCCCTGGACTTTCTTCTTCCCTGGGATTTTTCTCCTTATTTTCAGAACCGGCAACTGATTGAGTCTTTTCATCAGCTTCTTGCTCCTTCGATGAATCTCCCTCCTTTACAGAATCTTTTTCCTCCGGTCCGGTCGGATGATCCGTAGTGTCTTCAGCCTGGTTTTTATTTTCTCCGTTGGTAAATTCTGAATCATTATTTACATGCTGTTCATTGTGAACAGAGTCAGAGTTTTTATGATCTTTAGCATCCATAATACAAGCCTTCTTTTATATATTGATTAAGTCAAAGAAAAATTCTTCTTCTTTTAAAGTTACGAAAATAAATATTTAACGACTAATACTCAAAGAAAAAACAGATAAAATCAGTTTAATCGGGTAAATATACAATTTATTCGTGAATTGAAAGAATGAAACGATTTCATTAACAAGCATATATTTTCGAAAAAAAACTGCCGGCAAGATAATACCGGCAGTAACAATAAAAACCTAACCTAAAATCCTTATCTGCTAAAACTTAATCCCTGCAGTCAAGATAAAATGATTCATTGAATGATCAATCCTGGCAAAATTTCCTCCCGGATAATCGATCATAGAATATTCATTCATAGTTCTTTTAAAGGCAAAATCAACAAAGAAATTTTTCTCGCGGTAACCTAAACCCGCCGAATAGGATACCTGGTCATAATTTTCATTGGTATGTCCCTGTTTAAAAGGACTTGTCATATAACCCGCACCGGCACGATAATAGATAACACCGGTCCGGAATTCTGCTCCCGCTCTCACGTGATGTGTTCTGGTAAATATTGATTCAATATCCTTATTGTCCTGAATAACTCCCTGGGTATTCTGATCGTCATCGAGTTTCATGGTTGAGTAATCAACATACTCATAATCCACATCCACCAGTCCTATTTTACCAATCTGAAAACCAACACTTCCGATAGCCTTTACCGGTGTGGTTAAATTATATTCATAGGTTAAGGTATTGGATTCCTGCCACAGATAATCCCCGTTGTCGTAATAAGCATCTACCCGGGTATTAAAGTTCTCTTCCAGGGAATAAAAGGTTGGCAGATGAAAGGCTCCACCTATTCTTAAAAAATCAAACGGTTTATAAATTGCACCCAGTTTAAGCGAAACCCCTGCACCATTGGTTTGGGTTTCCTCCTTAAACCTCATGGACGAAAAGTCATAAATGTCCGTTTCATGGGTTTCATATTCATAATGGGTAGAAACTTCGGACAGATGTACGGTATGAATACTGATGTTAAATCCGACATAAAGCTTATGGGCATAATTGCCACCAAAAGCAAAATCTATTTCTCCAACAGAACCTTCGGTTTGGATAACTTTCTGTTTATTCATATTAAATTCGTCAGGATACAAGAATTTTTCATCGGTAACCTGGCTCCAGAACTCATTATTGATGGTATCATAATCAATAAGGTAGGTATTGTAAAGCAATAACTCGTACATTCCATCCAGGTTATTAACCGATCCGGCATCTTCAGCGTTTGCTACAAAATACTCCATGATGGACTGGTCATTATTCCCCGTAAACATGGTATGTTGATTAAAATTGTTAATTTTATTATAGCCTACCGCAAAATTAACATTCACCCACCGGGTATCTGAATCCTCCAGGTCATATGAAGATACTAACCCGATGTTATTGATCCCCATTCGGTATTTATTGTCGTCAGTTACGGTATTCAGATAGGATGCCGAGGACTGATGATAGGTCAATCCGGGAGAAAACATCAGCTCGGTATTTCTGAAAACGCCCAGTCCCCCGGGATTGATTGCCAGGGATGAGATATCTCCACCCAATGCACCAAAAGCACCATTCATAGCTGTAAAACGGGCTGTACCCGTATAATCGGTCATTGAAAATTTTAAGGCATTGTCAACATAAGGACTTTGTGCTAAAAGAGATCCATGAATCAAAAAGATTGCAAGCATGGATAATACTATTTTTTTCATAAACAAAGATTCTTTTGAGTATAAGTATTCGTTTAAAAAATAAGGAAAAAAGAACCCTGGAAGGCATTGCAGAGCCTTCCGGGGAAATATTTTATCTTCTACGTCCGGAACTGCTGCTTCGGGTAGTCGTAGATTTTGTTGAAGAGCTTCCAGAAGAACGACTTACCGACGAACCACTGCTTCTGGTTACACTGCTACCCGATGACCCGCTGCTCCGTCTTATAGTACTGCCCGATGACCCCGAAGATCTTCTGGGAGTATAAGACCGGGACGAACCTGAATGATTACTACGTGTATTCCGGTTGGGGCTGTAGGTTGAGGTTCCTGACCCGTAAGTTTTCGCATTCCCTGTAGATCGCACACTTTCGGGACGATTATATCGTGTGGTTCTTCGATTAACATTATACGTTGATCGTTCCTGGGTGCGGGTATAGGTTTTGGCCTCTCCTGCAGAAGAGACAGAGCCATTCCTTCTTACAGGATCCTGCCGGCTTGTATTGGTCAGGGATCCTCGTGAATTATTGTTGTCTACTACCCGGATGGTTCGTTGGGCATCAATTCCTCCCGACTCATTTCTGCGGATCGTTCTCTGGGCATCAATACTTCCGGTTTCATTTCTTCGGGTGGTTACCTCTGCGCGTCGAACCGCTCGTCCATCGGTAGTACTATTATCAATCCCTGATTTTACGGAACTTGCCGGGTCAATATCCCTGCCCATATAAATCTCCGGGTTTCGGGCTACTCTTCGGTTATCCTCACTTTCACCATAACTGCTCATGGTAGTTAAACCTCTGCGGCGGTATGAATAATTGGCCGAACTGGCCCAGTTACCTTCCGGATTATTGTAATAATTATTGATGGAATAGGGATAATAGTATGGATAATACGGGTAATTATAAAAAGAATGATAATAGTATGGATTATAATATGGACTGTAATACGAATAATAGGGTCTTGAATAGTACCACGATGAGTACCAGGGCGAACCATACCAGTAGGAACTATAATAGTAATTCCTCCCCCAATAACCAAAACTGGAAGAGATATAATAAGGCTCAACCCATACCTGGTCGCCTACAATTACAACATTATAATAGGGATCATTCCAGAACATGCTGGCATACCTGTAATTGTCACTAAAAAACAGGTTATAATTGTACGTATTTAATCCATAATAAGGACTCTTTCTTGCTTCAATCCTTTTCTCATAGGCTTCGCTATAGTCATCCACAATTAAACGATCGTAAGAATCATCTGACTCCTTATTTTCATAAATCGTGGTATCCTCCTCTATAGAATCATCAGCTAAAATATCTTCGATCTGTTTATCGAACGACGACATGGTTCGTGTCGAATTATTTTGAGCATAGGTTGGATTAGCATACACATCAGTGCTTGCCACATAATCATCCGCAGGCGAATAATAGAGGTCATCGTTTACAGCCGTTTGCTGCAAGGATGAACATGAGGCCAGAAAGACTGATAAAATGAAGATGATATAAATTCTAGTTTTCATAATGTACCTCCTGATTAGTTATGTTTTATAATTTATTTCTTTATTTTTGCAACTTTAATAAACATTCAATTTTCTATTAAATAGTACGCAAATATTATACCAAACATGGCGAAAACACTTACAAAACGAGCAGAAAATTACTCACAATGGTACAATGACCTGGTTATAAAAGCAGATTTGGCTGAAAACTCGGCTGTACGAGGGTCTATGGTTATAAAACCCTATGGTTATTCCATCTGGGAAAAAATGCAGGCAGCACTGGATAAGATGTTTAAAGATACCGGGCACTCCAATGCTTATTTCCCGTTGTTTATTCCCAAATCCTTTTTTTCCAGGGAAGCCAGCCATGTGGATGGATTTGCCAAAGAATGTGCAGTCGTTACCCACTATCGGTTGAAAAACGATGAGCATGGAAAAGGGATTGTGGTAGACCCGGAAGCCAAACTGGAAGAGGAGCTTATTGTACGTCCCACCTCCGAAACCATCATCTGGAACACCTATAAGAACTGGATCCAATCGTATCGCGACCTGCCTATCCTGGTGAATCAATGGGCCAACGTAGTGCGTTGGGAGATGCGTACCCGGTTGTTTTTACGCACGGCTGAATTTCTCTGGCAGGAAGGACATACGGCCCATGCAACGAAGCAGGAAGCGTTGGACGAAACCGAACAAATGATTAACGTGTATGCCGATTTTGCCGAGAACTGGATGGGTGTTCCGGTTATCAAAGGTTACAAAACGGAAAACGAGCGATTTGCCGGAGCCCTGGAAACCTATTCCATTGAAGCGCTCATGCAGGATGGCAAAGCACTGCAGTCCGGAACGTCCCATTTTCTTGGACAGAATTTCGCCAAAGCGTTTGATGTTAAATTTACCGACAAGGACGGCAGGCTGGATTATGTTTGGGCTACCTCCTGGGGAGTTTCTACCCGCTTAATGGGTGCCTTAATCATGGCTCATTCCGACGATAACGGACTGGTACTACCTCCCAAACTGGCCCCCATACAGGTAGTAATTGTCCCCATTTACAAGGGTAGCGAAGAACTGGAAGCTATTGCCGAAAAAGCTGAAAGAATAAAGAAAAAATTACAGGATAAAGGGATTTCAGTTAAATTCGATGACCGCGATACGCACAAACCGGGATGGAAATTTGCTGAATACGAACTAAAAGGAGTACCCGTACGAATAGCCCTCGGACCCCGGGATATTGAAAATAACACCCTCGAGGTAGCCCGGAGGGATACCCTGAAAAAAGAGATCATCTCGCAGGATGGGATTGAGGAGTACGTTGAGAACCTGCTCAACGATATTCAACAGAATATTTTTAATAAAGCCCTTAAGTTCAGAGAAGAAAATACTTTTCAGGCAGATACCTACGAAGAGTTTAAAGAAATTATTGAAACGAAGGGTGGGTTTGTATTAGCTCACTGGGATGGTACCTCAGAAACCGAACAAAAAATAAAAAACGAAACCAAGGCGACCATTCGCTGTATCCCCTTCGATACAAAGGAGGAAGAAGGCAAATGTATCTATTCCGGAAAACCCTCCCCAAAACGTGTTTTATTTGCTAAAGCTTATTAACCAACAAATCGTTCATTATGACAGAAAATGATTCCAAAGAGCAGATCATTTCGGCTCTTGAAGTAAAATCGATCGTAAAACAACGGGTTTATGACCAAACCCTCGAAATCTTCACCCAATTAAAAGAGATTCTCTCGGAACTTGTGATGGAGTTAAATAATGAACTAAAAATAAACGATACCCGGGTCCTGTTGGAGTTCAAAGATCGTGGCCAGTTTGAAGCCGAACTGAAGGTTGCCGGAGACCTGCTTATTTTTAGTATGCACTCCAACATTTTCGAATTTAACCGGGAACATAATGTCTGGAAAACAAATTACCTTAAAGATAACCAGCTGTATAGCTATTGCGGCATTATCAATGTATATAACTTTTTAGCCGATTCATTTAAATATAATCGACAGGAAGATTTAGGCTATTTAATCAGCCGGATTTTTGTCAATATCGAAAAACACTTTTTTGTCGAAGGCAAACGACAGGAAAAGTACCTGTACCATAACTTCGGGCAATCACTACTCAATAAAGAAATCCTAAAGGAAATTATCCTTAAATCCATCATCTATGCCATTGAGTTTGATTTGCTGGTCCCCCCCTACGATCATGTAAAAATTGCCTCGGTAGCCCAATTGAATGAAAAAATGGAATTCTCCAAAATGAAAACCGGCAAACGATTAGGGTTTAAATTCAACTCCGACGACGTGTCATAAATACCAAATACTACTTGTTAAAATAACAAAATTGATCCGGTAAAATTTTTTACCGGATTTTTTGCATCATTTCCAAAGATGAATCGTCTTTAAGATAAAAGTAAATGTTTAAAACCGAACAAGAAGTGTTTCATTTTCGGACACCCAGCAACAGATTAAAAACATTTAGAAATTTATAAACACCTGAAAAACATTTATTTATAAATTCTGGCACAATAAATGAAAACAAAATAGTAATTATTCATGTTTTAAACTCAAAAATTATGGTAGTAGATCTAAAAGCAAACGAACTGGTGTTAAAAGCAGGAGATTCAAATTTCCTTGCCGAAGACACAACGGTAGACGGAAAATTAATTCTGACCAATCAGCGGGTATATTTTAAAACAAAAAACGATCAAAGTTCAAGATACGATCTGGAAATTTTACCCAACCAAATACAGGAAATTTTATCCTTTAACACCCTGAAAATTTTTCCAAACGGGTTAAACATCATTACGAAAGAAGGAAAAGAATTAAAATTTAAAATCGGAAAAAGAAATTCTTGGAGCAAGGCGCTCAATAAAATTTATTAATCTGCCAGTTATTACTATCTCTATATATATCCGGTTAATGAAGAGAGAGCATGATATCCTTTGGGTGTTGTGCTCTTCGTTTTAGGTCAAAGAAGAAATAAAATTTCACGGGAATCTAAACAAGAAGCCATTTTAATTGTTAAGGTATTACTTAAATCAACAACTATAAAAAGCAGCAACATCTATGGAGCCCATTGGAATATTCTACGGTTCAACGACCGGAAATACCAAAAAAATTGCACAAAAAATCAAAGAACATTTAAAGTCAGAAACGATAGACCTTTACAATGTACGTGACGCCAGCAAGGCCGACCTGGAAAAATACAACAACATTATATTGGGTTCTTCCACCTGGGGCGAGGGTGAATTACAGGAGGATTTTAAACGTTTTCTGGAGGTGATCAAAAAAGCAAAACTAAAAGGCAAAAAAGTTGCAATCTTTGGGATTGGTGATTCATCGATTTACCCCGATTCGTTTGCCGATGCATTGGGGGTAATCTTTGAGGCCCTGGAGGGCAAAGGGGTGATCTTTGTCGGGGAGTTCTCTACCCGTGGTTACCACTTTGAGAAGTCCTTAGCCATTTTTGATGATAAGTTTGTTGGGCTTCCCCTGGATGATGATTCGGATGAGGATCAAAACCGGGCCAGGATTGCTATTTGGTCAGATCTTTTAAACCAGAAAATGAATTAATCACTTTTTTTTCGCTGCAAAAAATCAAAATTCCTGTTTTGTACAAGCGGTAATTGTTGTATTTTTATCCTGTTAAACCAAAAGGATCAAAAAAAAATGAAAACAGCAATTGTCTATGCCTCCAAACACGGGTGTACAGATAAATGTGCACATACCCTGGCCAATGAGCTAAACAACAATGCAGCTTTAATCAACCTGGACCGGTCGACGGATGTTAACCTGGATGAATTCGACACCATCATTCTCGGCGGATCGATTCATGCCGGAGCCATGAACCGGAAAATAAAGAAATTTACAGATAAATATCTTGAGCTTTTAACCACGAAAAAAACGGCACTGTTTATTTGCTGTATGGAAGAAGGAGAAAAAGCTCAGGAACAATTCCAGAATGCATTTCCCGAATCCCTTCGAGAACAAGCCATAGCGCATGGATATTTTGGGGGTGAATTCAATTTCGACAAGATGAACTTTTTTGAAAAAGCCATCATTAAAAAAATAGCCAAAACAGACCGCAATGTTTCCAGAATAAAGGATAACAACATCAAAGAATTTGCCCGGCAAATATCCGTTTAAGGATATTTCGGAGAGTCAAATTTTCATCCTCACAGATTATGAAAACTGCAAGCATTATTATATCTTGCACATCTGAAAAATTATCTTTTAAAAATTAAAACCTAGATAGCATGAAAAACAAAATGAAGCGTTTAATTTCCGTGATTCTGGCAGCAATAGTTCTAAGCAGCTGCGGAGCACCCGAAAAAGAAGAACAATCCGATATGCAAAAGAAGTTAAATGAATATGCAGAGGTAGAACTTACCTCGGACATCAGCCACCTCTCCGATAACCAGAAAGAGATGCTGGGCTACCTGTTCGAAGCCGCACGGCTTATGGATGACATTTTCTGGCAACAGGCCTATGGCGATAAGGAGGAACTGTTAAACAGTATTTCAGATCCTGCAGCCAGGAAGTTTGTTAAAATTAATTATGGGCCATGGGAAAGATTAAATGATAACAAGCCTTTTATTGAAGGGTTTGGGGAAAAACCTGCCGGGGCAAATTTCTATCCTACGGATATGACCAAAGAGGAATTTGAAGCACTGGATGCCGAAGACAAAACAAGCCTTTACACCCTGGTACGAAGAGATGAAACCGGGGCATTAACCACCATCCCCTACCACGAAGCATTTAAGGAAGAAACACAAAAAGCCGTTGAATTGATCCGGAAAGCTGCTGAACTGGCCGAAGATGAAGGATTTAAAAAGTACCTGACCCTGAGAGCCGAAGCCCTCGAAACCGATAAATATTACGAAAGCGATGTTGCCTGGATGGAGATGAAAAATAATGACATTGACTTTATCGTAGGGCCTATTGAAAATTATGAAGATGCCTTGTATGGATACAAAGCTGCCAACGAATCATTCATCCTCATCAAAGATCATGAGTGGAGTAAAAAACTCGACCGGTTTGCTGCTTTCTTACCCCAGTTTCAGAAAGATCTTCCGGTACCCCAGGAGTACAAAAACGAAACCCCTGGTAGTGATTCCGACCTGGGTGCATACGATGCTGTTTACTATGCCGGGGACTGTAATGCCGGAAGCAAAACCATTGCCATTAACTTACCCAACGACGAACAGGTGCGGTTGGATAAGGGAAGCCGAAAGTTACAGTTAAAGAACTCCATGAAAGCAAAATTTGATAAAATTTTGGTTCCCATTTCCAATATGATGATTCATCCGGAACAAAGAAAACATGTTAAATTTGATGCTTTCTTCGAAAATACCATGTTTCACGAAGTAGCCCATGGATTAGGACTGGGAAATACCATTGACGGCAATCAAACGGTACGCGAAGCCCTAAAGGAGTATTATACCTCTATCGAAGAAGGTAAAGCAGATATCCTGGGACTATATATTGTTGACCAGCTCTATGAGATGGGAGAACTAAGCAGTGGTGAAGTAATGGATAACTATGTTACATTTATGGCAGGGATCTTCCGTTCAGCAAGATTTGGCATTGCCAGCTCGCATGGTAAAGCAAATATGATGCGGTTCTATTTCTTCCAGGAAAAAGGAGCATTTACCAAAGATCCGGAAACCGGAACCTACAAGGTTGATTTCGATAAAATGAAAGCTGCCATGAACGAACTTACTGAAAAAATCCTGATCATCCAGGGGGATGGTGACTTTGAACAAGCCAGGACATGGGTAGAAGCCGACGGAAAAATCAAAGAAGACCTTCAAAAAGATCTGAACAAAATAAACGAAGCCGGAATTCCCAGGGATATCGTTTTTAAACAAGGAAAAGAAATGCTCGGATTACAATAATCATATTTTTAAATACTTTTCAAAAAAGGTTCAATTTTCTCGATTGAACCTTTTTTTATTTCAAATCAATTAATTACTATTGTACAAATGCATATTTAGCTAAGTTGAAAGAGTTCCGCACATATCCATTGCTCCTGCTCCTTACTTTTTTGTCCTTGTATTCCATCGGGCAAAACAATCAAGCTGTTCAAAAAATAGAAAAAACAACCACAAAAGTTGACGTGAAGGATACCATACTTCCTGAACAAAAAATTCGTTCGGATCAGTTTTACGATAGCCTCAAGTTAAAAGCATCTAAGAACAGGTTTACCAAAGCTGCCATTGACCTGATCCTGGTCCAGGAACCCGAAAAAGGACTTTTCATTGGAGAAGAAAACCTAAGAAAAGAACGCTATTTTCAACTCTACGAAGGAAAGATAATACGTAAAATAGAAATTATTAAACTGGATGTTTTCGGGCCGGAACTTTACGATAGCAGCTCCAATGCCCTTTTAAACTGGATCCAAAAAGCAGGAAACAATGCCCATATCAAAACCCGTGATTTTATCATTAAAAATAACCTCCTGTTTTCCGAGGGCGATTCAATAGATCCTACGTTGCTTTTTGATAACGAAAGACTTTTTCGTGATCTCGATTACCTTAAGGATGCGTCCATTCAAATCGCAGAAGTTCCAGGGTCCAAAAACCTGGTCGATATTCTTGTGATAACCAAGGATGTTTTTAGTGCCGGTTTTTATATTAACCTCTGGGATTACCGTTCCGGTTCGATCGATATCTATGAAAATAACCTGGCCGGGATTGGCCATAAAATACAAGGGCAGTGGCTTATTGACACCTATGAATCACCCATCATGGGCTATGCCTTCAATTATAAAATCAATAATATCGGTAAAACATTTATTCAGTCCGAATTACAATACTATAAAGCTTTTAGCACTGAAAGAATCAACCTCAAAGCCTACAGGCCATTTTTCTCCTACAACACCAAATGGGCAGGCCATCTTAGCCTTACCCAAACATCCACCCTTAAAAACATAAAAAAAGTGGACACTACCCTTACCGATGTCCGGCTAAACTATGCAACCCAGGACCTATGGCTGGCCAGATCTTTTTTGTTGCCCACCCAGAATATTAAATATACCAACCGTACCCGCCTGGTTATTGGGGCAAGATATATCCATAATAACTTTTACAAAGGACCCGAGGTTAGCGAACGATACAATTTTGAATATCATGACAATGAAATCTTCCTGGGAAGTATTGCCTTTTCCAGACAAAAATACTATACCTCCAACTTAATCTATGCTTTTGGGAAAACTGAAGATATCCCTGCGGGGCTCCTTACACAGGTGGACTTTGGCTTTGAAAAAGACGAATTTTTTAAAAGACCCTATGCCGGGGTAACTATTGCCAATGGCCTCTATTACAATAAATTTGGATATCTCAATTTTAAGACCCAACTGGGAGGATTATACTATGACGACCAGGTTGAACAAGGCGTTTTTAATTTCCAGGCCGGGGCCATAAGTAATTTACACTATTTTAAACATCTTAAAATCCGTAATTTTCTAAGTATCAACTACACCCGTGGCATTAACCGTTTCCCTGATGAAAAAGTCTTTTTTAATTCAACCAACAATATCTGGGGATTTTCCACAGATGAGTTGTATGGTTTAAGAAGGTTATCCTTCAATTCTGAACTGGTAGCCTTTACCAATTTATATATCTATAATTTCAGGTTTGTATTTTTTGGATTTGGTGATCTGGGGCTCATCGGACCCGAAAACCAGTCGGTCTTCAAAAACCAACTATACTCGGGAGTTGGTTTAGGTGTAAGGGTCCGAAATGAAAATCTCGTATTTAAAACCTTTCAGATCAGGTTCGCCTTTTATCCTACGGTACCTTCCGACATTAATCCCTTTTATTTACTCGTATCCGGTGAATCCTACCTAAAACACCACAATTTCAATCCACAGGCTCCCGAGCCCATTGATTTTAAATAAATCCTTCTTTTATTACTTTTCTATTGAACAACCTTTGATGAACATTGTTCTCAATGGACAAATGATTCAATGTAAAACAAAAAAACATAAAAATTATGGCCGTATTAGTAGGAAAAAAAGCACCTGTTTTTAAAACCGATGCAGTAATCAATGGAAATGAAATTGTTGAGAATTTTTCGTTAGAACAATATTTAGGAAAGAAATATGTAGTCTTTTTCTTTTACCCGGCTGACTTTACTTTTGTTTGTCCAACAGAAATCCTTGCCTTTCAGGAACGGATCAAAGAGTTCGAAGAACGGGAGGTTGCCCTTGTCGGCTGTTCCGTTGATTCAGCTTTTTCGCATTGGAAATGGTTACAAACCGAACAAAAAGAAGGGGGAATCAAAGGGGTTAACTATCCACTGGTAGCTGACCTCTCAAAAACCATCTCGGAAAATTATGATGTCCTTGCCGGGCATTACGATTACACCAACGAAGGTGAAAGTACCTTTCACGGTATTCCACAATCATACCGGGGATTGTTCTTAATCGACAAGGAAGGAGTGGTACGTCACCAGGTAGTAAATGATATGCCCCTGGGCCGGAGTGTTGACGAAACCCTCCGAATGGTAGACGCTCTTCAGTACTTTGAAGAAAACGGGGAAGTTTGCCCTGCAAACTGGAAAAAAGGCGATAAAGCCCTGAAACCAACCCAGGAAGGAATATCCCAATACTTAAGCAATTAATTATTTTCAGATATTTTTTTAAAAGCGCCTGTGTTAAGGGCGCTTTTTTTATTTTTGCTTTATGGTTGATCAATTTCAGGTAAACATCAAAGATCCCGAAAAATTCAAACAGCAACTGATGCTGTGGGGGAATCAATTTGAACCTTTTGTTTTCTTAGACAGTGGGAACTACAACCAGCACCCAACAAGCAACAACTCTTATGGGGAATATGATTTCCTGGCTGCGGTGAACGCACATAAAACCTGCTGCCCCACGTCAGACAATAAGCTCGAAAAGCTCAAACACTTTGTTCAAGAAAACAGGCAGTGGATCTTCGGGTACTTTTCCTACGATTTAAAAAATGAGGTTGAAAAAATGGAATCAAACAATACCGACAACCTCCGGTTCCCTGAATTGCATTTTTTCATCCCGGGGCTGGTTTTTACCTCCAGAAACAACAAAATCACTCTTTATTACCCGCAGGAGAAATACACTCATAAAGAACTCAAACAAATCATCCGGGAAATTGAATCCACCCATCCATCTCCGTTCACCGAACGTACCCTTAACATTCATATGAAACCCCGGTTTTCCAAAGACGAATACCTGGATACCGTTGTTAAACTAAAACAACATATCCAGCGGGGGGATATTTATGAGGTCAATTTTTGCCAGGAGTTTTACAGTAACTCAACCATCGATCCGTTAAGCACCTGGTTAAGCTTAAGAGAGGTTTCTCCTACCCCTTTTTCGTGCTTCTATAAAACAGGCACTCATTTTTTGCTCTCGGCCAGCCCGGAACGTTTCCTCAAGAAAAAGAATAATAAAATTATCGCCCAACCGATAAAGGGAACCATCCGAAGAGGAACATCCGAAAAAGAGGATCTTCATCTTAAGGATAAACTGTTCAATGATCCCAAAGAACGGGCCGAAAATGTGATGATTGTCGACCTGGTAAGGAATGATTTATCGCGTACGGCAAAAAAAGGCACCGTACATGTTGAGGAGTTATACGGAATTTATTCCTTTAAACAGGTACATCAGATGATCTCTACGGTGGTTTCGGAAGTAGAACCCGGGATTTCTGTAATCGATATCATAAAAAACGCTTTTCCCATGGGTTCCATGACCGGTGCTCCCAAGGTTCGAGCCATGGAGCTCATTGAACACTATGAAAAAACCAAGCGGGGACTCTATTCGGGGGCCGTAGGATACATTTCACCAGACCGGGATTTTGATTTTAATGTAGTTATTCGCAGCATTTTATACAATGCATCAAAAAATTATGTATCTTTTACCGTTGGCGGAGCCATAACAAGTCTATCGGTTCCGGAGCAGGAGTATCAGGAGTGTATGGTTAAGGCACAAGCCATGTTTAATGTTTTAAACAATGCATAAAATGGTTGACGAATTTCAGAAATATATTGCATTCCATAATCTTTGTTTAAAAGAGGATACCATCATGCTTGGCATAAGCGGTGGGATTGATTCGGTGGTGCTGATGCACCTGTTCAGAATGTCGGGATATAAGCTGGCACTGGCCCATTGTAATTTTCAGCTACGGGGTGAGGAATCGGACGGCGACGAAACCTTTGTCCAGGCCCTGGCCGAAAACTACCAGCTTCCGTTTCATAGCATCCGGTTTAATACCCGCGAAATCGCCGAAAAACAAGGAATCTCCATCCAAATGGCAGCACGCGATTTACGATACGAATGGTTTGAGGAGATAAGACAAAAGCATCAATACGACTCCATCGCCATTGCCCACAACAAAAATGATCAGATCGAGACCTTCCTGACCAACCTGGCCCGGGGGACCGGGATCAAGGGGCTTTCAGGGATCAAAGAAAAATCGGGTGCCATCATCCGCCCCCTGCTTTTTGCCTCCCGAACGAAAATTGATGCTTTTTGCCATGCCAATAACTTTGAATATCGCGAAGACTCGTCGAACAAAACCACCAAATACAGCCGGAACATGATCCGGCATGAAATCATTCCTGCCTTCGAATCGATTAATCCCTCGTTTATCGATACCATGGCAGACAACATCCGGAAATTAAAAAATACCGAAACAATTTACCTCCACACCTTAAAAAAAATATTTAAAGAGATAACTACTGAACCAGACGGAGCCATCCATTTGTCGATCGAAGAGCTGGAAAAGCTCGATCCTATGGAAACCTACCTGTATGAGTTTCTGGCCCCCTACGGCTTTTCCCTGTCGCAGGTGAATGATATCCTTGCGTCGCTGGACGGAATTCCCGGCAAACAATTTTATTCGCCAACTCACCGGTTAGTTAAAGACCGCACCAGTCTTATGCTTGAAGAGATCTCGCTGGCCCGGCCCAAACCGGTCTATATCGACGAAAATACCCGGACAACAGAATACCCGCTGCGCATGGACATGCAAATCGTTGAAAGAACCGAGGATTTTAAGATCAACTTCCAAAAGACGATCGCCCAGCTGGATTACCATCAACTTGAATTTCCGCTAACCCTCCGGAAATGGAATAAAGGGGACTATTTCATGCCCCTGGGCATGAAAAACCTGAAAAAGGTCAGTGACTTTTTTATTGATCAGAAAATCTCCGTTCCGGAGAAAGAGAGATGCTGGATCCTGGAAAGTGGCAACAAGATTGCCTGGATTGTGGGTATGCGGATTGATGAACGGTTTAAAATTACCGAACACACCACCCAAATTTTTGAGCTTAAGGTCCTGCCGGACTAAAGAAAAGCTGGATCAAACCACAACATTACCCGCTCAGTCGTACAGAATCTAACTGTTTTTTAAACTCTTGAAATTACATCAAACCACAACAGATGGCACAACATGGTAAAAGAGTGCTATGTTTTTTAAACTCTTGAAATTACATCAAACCACAACCCTTAAACATCAATTAATATTTGAAGCATCGTTTTTTAAACTCTTGAAATTACATCAAACCACAACAAGCGAGGGTATCTATTAAACGAACAGAGTGTTTTTTAAACTCTTGAAATTACATCAAACCACAACTAGATGATATTGACGTTAGAATCGGTTTTGTTTTTTAAACTCTTGAAATTACATCAAACCACAACGGGAAGTTGAGGTATCTGTCGATTGTGTAAGTTTTTTAAACTCTTGAAATTACATCAAACCACAACTGAAGATAATTTAATCTGAAATCGTATTCAGTTTTTTAAACTCTTGAAATTACATCAAACCACAACAGAAGAAGAATGATATATATAAACTTCGAGTTTTTTAAACTCTTGAAATTACATCAAACCACAACAATAGATGTAAATGCTGATTGACGTAAAATGTTTTTTAAACTCTTGAAATTACATCAAACCACAACAAGTTCCTTTAATTGCTTTTCTCCTAATTGTTTTTTAAACTCTTGAAATTACATCAAACCACAACTACTTTTTGTTGCAACATTCGGCTGGTAAGGTTTTTTAAACTCTTGAAATTACATCAAACCACAACTACTTAAAACTTGCTTTAATTCATTAACGGGTTTTTTAAACTCTTGAAATTACATCAAACCACAACGTTAGTATTTAATAAACGTTCCGGCAACTTGTTTTTTAAACTCTTGAAATTACATCAAACCACAACCACTCATAACTAATTATGTTTTATGATTGAGTTTTTTAAACTCTTGAAATTACATCAAACCACAACATAAAGCGCTCTTTTCATTACAGCAGGAGGTTTTTTAAACTCTTGAAATTACATCAAACCACAACTATTTAGAATCTATGATTCTACAATAAAAAGTTTTTTAAACTCTTGAAATTACATCAAACCACAACCTGGGTTGCGAAATAGCCTTATTTTACTATATTTAAAGCTAATTTTTCGGCCTTTTTTTTATTCACTCATTCCACAGGAAGTGGTTTCATGCTATCAAAAATACAATTCTATCTTCAATTTCAAAAGTTTGTTTCCAGCATGTCAAAGAACGATCCGTTTTATTAAAATATTTCCAGTTGTTTAGGCCCTTCGGGCAGGGCTTCCTCTTTTACTCCCCAAAAATTAAGAATATCGCCATACTGCTTATCGGTGATACGCAAAATGCTTACCTGTCCCTTTTCCGGGATACAGGCCTTAATCCTTTTTACATGTACCTCCCCGCTCTCCTTACTGGCACAGTGGCGCACATATACCGAGTATTGCATCATGGTAAATCCGTCCTGCACCAAATCTTTCCGGAAACGCGCAGCTGCCTTTCGTTCTTTCTTGGTGTTGGTTGGTAAATCAAAAAAAACAAAAAGCCACATGATATGATATGCATTTAAACGGTTATGTTCCATAGATTAAACCATCGTTGGAAATTCGATCTGTTTTTTATTTCCTGCAAAACAGGCAGCCAGTGAGGCTGTAGTATGGGTTATCGCAATCATCAACGGGCGGGTTTGGTTTTTCATTCCCACATCGGACGACAGAATTTCAAGCAATTCAGCTTTTATTTCTTTATCCACCATTTGTACCTCAGGATATTTCTGGCAAATATCCCACACCGCATGGTCGATAAACGGCCGGTAAGGTTCCATCATATCATCGGCCAGGCAAAAAGCATTGTAGCGGTTGCGGTGATAGATGCCAAACGAAGGCAGCAGTCCTGAGCCGGTTAAAGCCCTGGCCACGGCCGCACGCAAAACGATATAGCCATAGTTTAACAAGGGATTGGGCCAGCCGCCATATCGTTCGCGGGCAAAATCATCGCCAAACAACCTTTTCCAGTAAATTCGTGCAGCCATCCCTTCGCGGTTATCGCTGTCGCCGCTTTTTACCTGACGCGCCAGATGAGGCAAGGGGTTATTATCTACATTAAGTTTTTTAAGCACATTGGCCTGGTTTTCAATTTTAGCGATAACCGTTTGTTTCCACAGATTTTTTTTCAGGGGCTCTGATGCAGCCACCTGCTGCCTGTAAACCTCGGTTTGCTGGTGATGCCCTTCCATATTAAGCAACATCGATTGCGGATGATGTTTGCTGTTGCAAAAGATAACCGCTACATTATGATTCATTAACTCTTCGATTAAAGGCATACTTAAAGTAACCTGCATATGCTCAATAAGCATAAAGCCAATATCTTCAATGGGTACGGTTTTGGTTTGTTGTTCATCCTTTAGTTCAACAACCAGCTGTTTATTTTTAACCGACAACCGGCTGGGTTTGGTAAAATATAAGGTTCGTTTAATCATATTAGTTCAAATTAAGGTATTCAATTCATCCGATGACTTTGAGTCATCGGATGAATATTTATATACTGGCTTGCAACTGTTTTATTTATCAATGTTCCGTTCCTTATTCCTGCATAATCCTGTGCCGATGAAAACTCCCAGGCTGTTTCTGTTTTAACCAATCGGGCCTTTACCGGGTTTTGATGAATATAGTTAAAACATACTTGTGGATATTCACGCTCAGGATAATCGGTCCGTAGCTGCGTTTTAAATTCTGTATTATAAAATGAGGGAGTTATACCGTTTGGACAGTTCAGACATTCGGCTTTGGTTTTTTGTCGAAATAAAGATCCTGTTAGATTATATTGCTTATTTATTGCCCGTGTATAAGAACGCAACATTATTGCTAGTGACTGATTCAGTGTTTGTTGTTTCTTTAATTCATCCGATGACTTTGAGTCATCGGATGAATTTATAGTAGTTTCATTAACCAATACCATTAGATGAAAATGATTGGGCATCAGGCACCATGCAATAATATCGGAATAAGGGGTAACATGAATTTTTATCTTTTTTAAAAAGAACAAATAATTCTCCCGGTTAAAGAATATCTTTTGCCGGTTATTGCCCTGGTTATAGATATGGTAGATGTAACCTCGCTCAAATTTCATTACTCTTATAGTCTTAAGTCTCGGCGTGTCGTTGAAACACACCGAGACTATTCTATCATTATATCATTATCTTATACACTCGTTATTTTTCCTAATTGGTTTATCTTTACTTTAACAGGATTGACTTTCTCCCATGCTGAAAAGCTAACAATTCTGAACTCTTCGTCAGGATTAGTAACAGTACTTGCCAGATGATGCCTGAAAGTATAATACATACTCGATAGTTTTTGCACCCGGTAAAGATGTTTGCTCAATATTTGCTTATCCAAATTCCTGATATTATCTGTTTGTTCTTTATCCAAACCCAATAAAAACATATCATTTACTTCTAGTGTTGATATTACTTGTGCACCATCATTAGGTAATTGATACACAGGATTCCCCTGATTTTTTCGCTCTGCCGCCTCCCAAAGCGTTACAATTTTTTCCTGTAATTGTCCTTCATGATTCTTATAAATCATCACATGATGGTTATTCCTCGGGTTCACATATTGATTTGTATTCTCAGAGGGTTTTAACATTTCGGTATTTCCAAGATTTTCCCTGATACGTACTTTTTTAATAGGTACTCTGTCTCCTTTTTTATTGGGAAGCGAATAAAGTTGCCGGTTTTCGTCCTCGAGCAATTTTATTTGTTCGTCAATTCTTTTTTCTTCCTTATCTCCAGCCTTGGTTCGGTCTTTCTTTAGGGCTTTAATTTGTTCATTAATAAACTTCTCTCTTTCACGCCCATGTTTAACTATACTTCGTACACGGTCATCCACAATTTTATCCAGTTGATTATCTTTTAAAGATTCAATTGGTTTTCGAACATGAAAAGCCTGTTCTTTTTGGGGAGGTGTGCGTTTACCATAAACTGTTTCTTTGTGCAACTGACCGCGAACAGCCTGTCCTTCACTTCTATATTTCTTTCCATTTTTTTCAATGATCATCGACACTTTTTTGGTTACAGTATTATCCTTATGATGAGAAACCAAAATTTTACTTGCAACTTCCTTTGCATGTTGGAAAAAATTATCCCAGGGTTCATCGAAATAAGGTTTTTCGGAAGATACTCCTTTTTCCAGGGCATCTTTTTGTGCATTGTAACGGTTTAATTGATTTATGATATTATAATCTGTAAGGGCTATGGCCATAGCATCAATTGCATGATGCCTGTGATCATCCCTGTTCTTTTTGGGGTCGAAGCGAATTTCTCCTGTTTTATGGTCAACCCATATTTTCCCTTCAATTAATTTTTCATCATTTTCAACCTCAGGAGCTTTATTTTCCACCGCAGCAAATTCAGGCTTATCTGATAATATATTCAATATTGCCCAGTATCTTCCGGGTTTATCATTCCAATCAAACTGTAACTGGATGTCATGTAAAGCTGTAAAAGTCTCTTCTTCGTTTACATCACCTAAAACCAGTAATTGATTATTTGCAATTTCAGGTTTTTCATTTTTAGTTGCCATAAATTCAATATTTTCAAAATCTAAATCAAGCAGCACCCAATATTGCCCATCATCCAAATCAGTTTCACACTGATAAATGTATGAGGTAAAAACATTATTTTTTACTTTTCCGAAAAGACAGACTCCATTTTTATTTTCAGGTCGCTTATTTTTTTCAGGCTCTTCATACTTTTTATTAATTATTCTGAATTTAGCCCAGTAACTTCCGTCATCAAGATTTTTTGGTGCGTCAATTTTTCGTTTCAGACTATCATGATTAAATTTATTCCGGTTAATCATTCCTCTTAAAATAATTTCATCATCACCATAACCTGGCTTATCTACATATTGTCGCAATGTTTTTAATGGTTTTGATACTTTAAATTTTACATAATATTTACCATCAGGTATTTCCGGAGCTTCAAATTCAAGATTAATCCTGTGTGCTTTAAATTTATTTTTAGCCACATAACCAGTAACAACCGTTTCCTCGGCAGCTACGTCAGGTCGGGGGTTATTCATTGGGTATAATTTTTTAATATTCCTTTTTTCATCGGTTACAGCCCAATAATTCAGGTCTCTTTCTTGGTCAATCTCAAATTCATCATCGGGTAAACCAATGGTTGGTTGAAGAATATTGTTTAATCCCCATAATCTTCTTAAGTCGGCAGTTACGGCACCCGGCATAACCAATATTTCATTGCAAACTTCGGATAGAATCTGTTTTGTTTTCTTACTAATATAACGATCATCGTTTAACTGACGGGAAATAAACTCTTCGGTTTTCCATTCTGTTTTCCGTGTGGTAAAACGTTTAGCTTTGTTAAAAGGTAAAACACTGTAAGCTCTTTGCTCAATTGCTTCCCAACTGGCAGCGCCCCATAATTTTTTATCGTTATTTTTTTGGTAAAACTGAAACGGAGTTAAGTTCCCTTTTAACTGATTAAACTTTGCATCGCATATGGTCTTATTGATAAAACTATCATCTAAAGAGTAACTTCTTGGAATAATATGTTCAATCTGAACTTTATTTTCTTTCCCAAGTAAGTCACTAATATTTAATGTTTTTCCCGTGTATGGGCAAACAACTTTTCCTGCTTTAGCTTGTATCTCATTAAATAAAAGTACTTTTTGTATATTTTGCCTTGATGGTGCGAGCTGATATTCTTTTAAAATCTCCCGAACATTCTCATTTGCTTCGAAATTTTGACTGATCATGCGAGATACTTCACGTCTGCCTTTTTTACTTAATTTCATTTCTCTTCCCATCTCAACAGCTATGCGGTCAAACCTCCCATACTTTTCTAATAATTCGTTTACCATTCTTCTCATTTCCTGAACAGCTCGCTGAACAATTGGGTTTCTTAGGTTTTCTATCTCAGATATTTTAGCGGACTTTTGTTTTTCTTCAACTTCCTGACTATGATGATAAAGTTTTTTAAAAGCGAGAGAGTTATTCTCAAACCCATAATGGTTTTCTGGGTTAGAAAGGTATTTTTTTATTTTTTCAATGGTTTCTCCTTGCTTATTATTTTCTTTTATTAAAGAGAGAACATCTTTTACTATAGATTCATGATAATCAGCAAACCTCTCCCATCGGGGAATTTCATCATTATGGATTTTATAATTAAAAGCATTCATCACTCCTCCCAGTACAACTGCCTGATTATACAATAAACCACGTTGTAGAAATGGCAAAATGTTTCGAACAGCTTTTAATGAAAGACTGGAATATTTATCATCCTTGATACTTACTTTTTTAACATCGTCAAACTTGATGCTTTCTTTTAATTCATATTCTTTAGTATTTACAAGTTTTTTAAAAAGCTTTTCCGAATCGTCATAAAAATAGAAATCATGCCAAATATTGTGGTAATTTTTCTTCCAACCCTTATTACTAAAAAGCTTACTTAATTGAGCAATAGTTGGACACCCCTCTACTTTATCATCATCATTGTAATTAAAATTTTCATGTGATAATTGAATCAACTTTACAATATCAGCAAATTTTACATTTGTTTTTTTAGTTATTAGAAAATCGACGATAACCTGTTTCTGTTCAAGAGGTAAAGGAATATTATTCCCAAATTTTATGGTGTTAACATATTGCCATGCCCTGAAAATTTCATAATCAGGATGTGAAACAGAAACCGGAGTTTTATTTTTTTCATAACGACATTTACCAAGTAAACTTTTCTGTGAACGTAAAGGTCGTTGAAAAAATAGAACACTTTCTTTATTATCAAATTTAATATTGTTATCGTTTACTTCAATCCTTCCACCAAGATGATCATGCAAAGATATTTTTTCAAATGAAGTTATCCTGGTTAGGGTTTTATCGGCGTTTTCTCTTTTAACAATAATTTCCTCAACATCAACTTGATCTCTACACCTTCTCAAATAATCAATTTTTTTTGCATTTCTGTTCCGATTTTTACTTCCATTAAGGAATACAACTTTTTGTTTTGTTACATATATATTATCTAACCCCAATTTTGGGGCTTGTTTTAGCCAAATTTTTTCAAACTCTTCAACATACATATCACGTAATGTATATCTTCCTCTTATTCTTAAATTATCCCCATCTTCATTCCGGATATTTTTAAAAGATTCATTTTCTTCAGGATAAATAGAATATAGATATTCTCCCAAAGTATTTCCTTTTAATGCTTCTTTTGTATCATCAATACCCACCATATTTTCTTTTCCGGCATATATTTTTCCGGTTTCTTTTTCTTTTCGTGTACTTAAAAACCCACGACGCTGAATAATATGATACAAAAACCTGCCAAATTCCATTTTGGTCAATTCTCCATTTATTCCCTTGTATCTAAGCTCATATGGATTGAGTTTTAACCATTGAATAAATTCGTTTGTTTGTGGAAAATGCCTTCCTTCACTTTTTTTATGCTTATCCCAATGCTTCCAAACCATCAGTTGATCATTTGTTAAAGGACACATGTCCTGTTCTACAAGCAATTCCAGCAATTTAATTTTCCGCATTCTCCGTCGGGCAACCTGCCTTCGGGTTTGCCTGTTTTCTCTTCGCAATGCATTTTTGGATTTTTCTCTTTCTTCACCTTCACTCATATTTACAACACCTTCGGGAAAAATCCTGACACCACAATCATCAATTTTATTATTCTCTTTATCTACCACAGCCCACCCAATGCTGTTGGTTCCGAGGTCGAGTCCTAATATCTTTGTCATAACCTATCGTTTTTTTGTTTAATATTTACGTGCTTTAAAAGAACATTAAAATATAAAAATTTTGATAGAATCTTGATATTTATACTTAAAATTTATACTTTTGAAACATTACATCTTATCACAATAAGGCTATATGCCGAAGGATGTTAATCCTATACTCCCGCTTCGGTGGGAGTTCTTTTTAACAACCTGCCGTTCATAACTTCCCTGCTTATTCTCTGCATTTTTTTTGCAAAACTGAATCATTAGGCTACCTTTGTATCCTGGTTATGGTTCTTAGTCGAATTAGCTAAGAGGGAACCGGGTGAAAATCCCGGACAGTTACCGCTGCTGTAAGCTCCATACCAAACTTTTTGCCCCTGAAAAGCCACTAATCCGTTCCCGGAATCAACCGGTACGGTTGGGAAGGCCGGCAAAAAGGGAGTAAGTCAGAAGACCTGCCATCAACCTGTTGCATTTGTAGCTTTCGGATAAAAAGCGAAGGTGTATTCAACCACACCAAAAAATTCCCTTGATATCCTGTTAGTTATAAATGATTAAATCGATGCACCGGATTTAATTGTTTGTGCTAATGAAAAAAATAAAAATTACAGTACTCTGCTTATGTACCGCAATCGTTTCAGCTTTTGGAGAAGAGCCTGCCGATGATGTACCCATGGACACCATTGCCCTGAAGGAGGTACAAATCTCGGCCCGGAGACTGAATCAGTTCTCAACAGGATTAAAGATATCACCCATTGAACAGCACCTCATCGAAGAATACAAAAGCCAGTCGGTAGCCGAACTACTGGCCATGCATAGCCAGCTGTTTATCAAGAGTTACAGCAACGGGGGAATTACCAGTCCGTCAACCCGGGGAACCGGCGCTAATCATACGGCCATATTATGGAATGGATTCAGCCTCCAGGATCCGATGAACGGAATGACCAACCTGACAAACATCCCCATGAGCTTTATCGATGAGATTGCAGTACAACAAGGCGGTGCTGGAGCTTTATACGGAAGTGGCGCCCTGGGAGGGGCCATACATCTTAATTCATCATTTCCCTACCAGAAAGGGCTGGAGATTAACACCCATCAGAAATACGGAAGCTACCAGAATCTTTTTCATGCACTTAACCTCAACTTCAGCAATCAGAACTTTTCTACCTCATCACGCCTGTTCAGGCATACCTCGCAAAACAATTACGACTATATAAACCTGGCTTCCATCGACAGAAGCACCCATCAACTTGCCCATGCCAGCTACCACCGCTATGGATTTTTACAATCCTTTAAATATAAGCCCAACAACCGGCAGGAGATTGCCGTTAATGCATGGTACCAAAATTCATTTAATGAACTACCCTCCACCTTGTTAAATGTAAATCCCGGCCAGGAAGAACAACAGGATCAACAATTGCGGATTACTGCCGGTTGGAAACGATCGGCCGAACGATCAACAACAACCCTTCGAACAGCTTACTTTAACGGTAAAAACAGGTACACCAACCCGGCCCTTAATGACACCTCGAATAATCATACCCAGTCGCTTATTGCCGAAATGGAACAGAAAATCCAACTGGGTGAAAATCACCTGCTAAATTTAGGCATTAACGAAACTTACGAAACAGCCTCATCAGAAAATTACGGGGGAGAAAAAAACAGAAACAGGGTATCCTTTTTTACTTCGTATAAACTTTTTAACCTTAAAAACACCCTTTCATCCACCCTTAGTTTACGCAACGAGATCATTAACAATACCACAACACCCCTCACATACTCCCTGGGAATCCAGGCCGATATCCTGGATGGATTGACACTCACCTCCAATGTTTCAAAAAATTACCGGATTCCTACGTTCAACGAGCTTTACTGGGGTAACTGGGGCAATCCCGACCTGAAACCGGAAAAGGGTTTTAGCGAAGACCTTGGAATCACGTTGCACAAAAATTTCCGGACCCATTCCGGACGGTTAAATATTACTGCATTTAACAGCAATATTGACCAGTGGATTATCTGGGTCCCTGACCATACCCTATGGACCCCTAAAAATGTACAAAAAGTATGGTCCCGCGGAGTGGAAACTTCATTAGACTATGAGTATACCACAAGCAGGCTCAGCATACAACTGCAAACCAACTACAATTATACCCGAACAAGCAACCAAACTGATAATAACCTGTATAACAAACAATTAATATACGTCCCCCTACACCAGTACAACTGGGGAATTGCATTACGGTACGAAAGATTTGATATTAAATATAACGAGTCGTATACCGGAAGAAGATATACCTCGGAAAATAACCTGCAATATGTTGAAGCGTATACGGTTGGAAACATACACCTGGGCATGAATATTCATGCCCGGGCAATTACCGGGAAAATAACCTTTTCGGTTTTTAACCTTTGGAATCAATCCTACCAGGTTATGGCCTGGTATCCAATGCCCTTAAGAAATTATGCGATACAATTAACCTTAAACTTTAATTATAAACCATAAAACAATGAAAAAATTAAATGTATTCAAAGTAGCTTTTCTAATGAGCCTGACCTTTTCGATCGCACTATCTTCCTGTGAGAAAGATGATGGACCGGCACCCTCAGGGATTTATTCCGACGGAGTTTTTATCGTCAACGAAGGGAACTCTACGTCCGGAGGGTCGGTGAGTTTTTACAGTTATGCTGACGATACGGTTTCCAATAACATCTTTGAATCGGTTAATGGCAGACCCTTAGGTACTTTTGTTCAATCCATCACCACGGATCAGGACAAGGCCTATCTTGTAGTTAACGGTTCCAATAAGGTGGAGGTGGTTGAGAAACACAGCTACACCGAGATTGCCACCATTACCGGGCTGGATATGCCACGCTATTTGAGCACCACCACCAATCAAAAAGCCTATATCACCCAATGGGGTGGCGGAGGCCAGGTAAAAGTTGCAGATCTTAATACTTATAGAATCATAGACTCTATTGAGGTAGGAACCGGACCTGAAAAGATGTATTCGTACTATAACAGGATATACCTTGCCAATGGCGGGGGATTAAGTGTAGATTCTACGATCCTTGTTATCGACATCACCCGTGACCAGGTGATTGACACGATCGAAGTGGGACACAACCCCAAGGATATGGTTATTGATATTGAGGGGAATCTTTGGGTATTGTGTTATGGTTATGTTCAATACGGACAGGATTGGAGTGTGGTTTTTGAATCACCGTCCGAATTGTACAAGATTGATGTCAATACACACAAAATCACCCAATCGTTCACAATCAGCGAATATTTGCATCCCGAGCACCTGGAGATAAGTCCCGACGGAGAGTCGATCTATTACGGCGGAGGCTTTTCCTTTGGGAATATTTATAAACTGGGTATTAATGATACAGAACTTCCGGCAACTCCCTGGAGTGATAAATATTTCTATGGTTTTAATGTGGACTGGACCAATGGGAACATTTTTGCCCTGGAAGCCCCGGATTTTACTTCCAATGGGATGTTGTACCGGATCGATGCCGAAGGAAACCTTTTGGGTAATTACGAGGTAGGTATTGGACCCAATAGTATTGGGATGAAGAGAAGATAAACCTGTTTTATGAATAAAGCCTTTTTTAACTGGAGCGGAGGCAAAGACTCAGCCCTTTGCCTCCTCCATGTTTTAACCGGAAAAAACTGGGATATCCGTTTTTTGTTTACGACCCTGAACGGAGAGAACAAAAGGATATCGATGCACGGGGTTCCCGAAATACTGCTCGAAAAACAGGCAGAATCCATAAACCTTCCACTGAAAAAGTTGTATCTCCCGCATAAAACCACTATGAAAACGTACAACCTGAAGATGAAAAGTATTTTATCACAGACAAAATCCGAAGGGATAACACATGCTATTTTTGGAGATATCTTTTTGGAAGATATCAGACAGTACAGGGAGCAACAACTCTCCCGGGCAGGATTAAAGGCAGCTTTTCCATTATGGGGCCAAAAAACGAAGTCGGTAGCTCAAACTTTTATTGACAAAGGATTTAAGGCAATTGTAGTTTCTGCTGATAGCCGGTGGCTTGACCAATCCTTTGTGGGCCGGATTTACAACAAACAGTTTATCAACGATCTACCCAGGGGAGTTGATCCCTGCGGAGAGAACGGCGAGTTCCATACCTTTGTTTTCGATGGCCCGGTTTTTTCCAAACCCATCCCAGTTAACCCGGGAAAAATTATTTATCAAGAATATCCCCATCCGAAGCAAAACCATCCCGGCTCATGCCTGGGGTTCTGGTTTTGTGATTTAAACTAAAAAAAGCGTAACCCTGGTGGCTACGCTTTTTTTATACCATCGATAAACTGTCTTATTTTAATCCCCGGTTTTCGAGTAAAGCATCAATGGATGGTTCCTGTCCGCGGAATTTCAGGTACTGTTCCATACCCTCGCCCATGCCATTTTCTGCTAATATATGTTTTCTGAATTTAGCCGCAAGCTCCTGGTTAAAAATATCACCACTCTCCTTAAAAGCATTGTAGGCATCCGAATCCAATACTTCGGCCCACATGTATACATAATACCCGGCCGAATAGCCTCCGCTAAAAATATGGGAAAAGTAGGTGCTTCGGTAACGTGGAATAATTTCGTCGATCAACCCGATCCGATCCATCGATGCCTGTTCAAAGGCATCAACATCAATATTTTCGGTATCTTCAATAGTATGCCAGTCCAGGTCAAGAATGGAAGCAGCAACATATTCAACGGTAGCAAATCCCTGGTTAAAATGTCCACTCTTTTCGAGTTTTTCAATTAACTCATCGGGAATGGGTTCGTTGGTTTGGTAATGTTTCGCATATACCTTAAGAACCTCTGGTTCAGCAGCCCAGTGTTCCATAATTTGAGAGGGTAACTCCACAAAATCCCTGGGTACATCACGTGAGGTGGACCGGTAATGTCCGTCAGCAAAAAGATTATGCAAGGCATGTCCAAACTCGTGGAAGAAAGTCAGGGTTTCATCAAAAGTAAGCAAGGCAGGCTTATCGCCTGTAGGACGGGTAAAGTTGGTAACGATATACACCAAAGGATAAATCTTTTCACCATTTTCGTAAGCTCCACTGCGGAAAGTACCACACCAGGCTCCTACCCGTTTCCCCGGACGCGGATGGCTGTCAATATATAAGATCCCCAGGTGAGAGCCGTCAGCCTCTTTTACTTCATAGGTTTTAACCTCTTCGTGGTAAACCGAGATATTATCCAACTCCTCGAACTGAAGTCCGTAAAGCTGGTTAGCTACATAAAATATTCCTTCCCGAACATTGTCCAAAGAGAAATAGGGTTTCAGCTCCTCTTCGTCCAGATCAAACTTTTGTTTTCTTAATTTCTCGGCATAATACCACCAATCCCATGATTTCAGGTCAAAGTTTCCACCTTCCTGGTCGATAATCTTTTGCATGGCATCCCGTTCCTGCTTGCTCACTTTTAAAGCAGGTTCCCATACCTGATACAGGAAGTTATAAACATTCTCGGGAGTTTTAGCCATATTATTATCAATAACATACCCGGCATAGTTATCCCAACCCAGCAGTTTAGCCTTTTGGTCGCGTAACTTTACCATCTCGGCAATAATGGGTTTATTATCATTCTCATTATCATTATCTCCGCGGTGATAATAAGCTTTATAAATTTTTTCACGTAATTCACGTTTAGGCGAATAGGTTAAAAAAGGAATCCAGCTTGGTTTTTGCAAAGTAAAAACCCATTTACCTTCCATATCTGCATTTTTGGCTTCCTCTGCAGCTGCATCAACAACGCCCTGAGGTAATCCAACCAGATCTTCTTCATTATCAATCACTAATTTAAAGGCATTGGTTTCGGCCAGAAGGTTCTCTCCAAACTCCAGCGAAAGCATAGACAGCTGCTCATTGATTTTTTTCAGCTCTTCTCTCTTCTCTTCAGGAAGGGCTGCACCATTACGTTCGAAATCACGATAGATCTCTTCTACCAAACGCATCTGTTCCTGATCCAGGTTTAAATCATTCCGTTGGTCATACACCGTTTTTATCCTTTTAAACAGCTCCTGGTTCATTCCAACCTCATTCCTGAACCTGGACATCATGGGTGTAATTTCGCGGGCAATTTTTTGCAACGTAGGATTCGTATTCGCCGACATCATACTGTAAAATACACTGGCCCGCCGTAAAATATCACTACCCTGGTCATAAGCAACAATCGTATTTTCAAACGTCGGTTGATCAGGGTTGGTGATAATCGCTTCGATCCGGGCCTTCGACTCTGCAATCCCGGCCTCAAATGCAGGAACATAGTGCGATGTATCAATTAATTCAAAGGGTGGTGTTTGAAAAGGAGTATCAAACTCAGCCAAAAAAGGGTTTTCCGGCTTTTGCTGATCTGTACAGCTCATAACCACCATACCAATAAATACAAACAAAATTAGTTTTTTCATAGAATATGATTTTATTAATTAAACACTTTATTAACAACAATAAAAATATAAATAATGTACTTTTTATCATAATACATTATTAGGACATTTTAAAAAGATTTCGGTTTAATGGAAAGAAGCAGAAAAAAAACATCCCGGTTTCCCGGGATGCAAACACTCTAATTTATTAACCTTGCTATTATATGAAGAAGTGGAATAATAGCCTTATTTAATCGATACAAATATAAGACAATTCTAACAAAAAAAAGTTTAAAAAAGGTTAAATTTTTTTAATAAAATAACACAAAACCAGCTAATAATCTACAAATCAAATATTTACGCGCAAAAAATTAAATTTTTAAAAATTTATACACGACTAATAACCGATAACCCAGAGAATACGTTGTTCTTCGATACATTTTTCGGTAATATCGATCAGTCCTTCGTTCAGTTTAATCAGTTTTTTAAGGTAAAAATCCCACGTATTTTCCCATTGGGGATCCTCTTTCGTAAGTTCATCGATAAAATCCTGTCCCAGAAAAATCTGGTTAATATGATTCTTAAAGGCTTTTAAGCTGTCAATTTTCTTGAGAGCCTGAAGGTTGGAAATTAATTCATTACGCAGGGGAACAATTTTCCGGGCATTGTACTTGGTAGCCCCAAAAAATTCGTACAACTTATTGGCATTTTCAAAACTACTGGTAAAAATATTAAAGACCTCTCCTTCCACATATTTGGATTCCGAATCCCCTTTAATATAATTATCATTATCCCCTGTAGTATTAAGTTCTACAATATTAAGATATTCCGAGCCAAACAGTTCAATTCTCATTTTGACAAAAATTGGTTATCTGTACTGTTATTAAAATACAGAAAAAGTAATCATTATGAATATATCAGGTTAAAAGTATTAATTAAATCGGAAACAACAAAAATTATTTTATCAATTTATCAGGGGTATTTTTTTTGCTTCTTGTTATCTTTATCCTCAAATATTTAAAACATGACAGGAACAATAATCAATGCAGCAGCAATACTCGCCGGGAGTATCATTGGAATCGGGTTACACACCAAATTACCCGAAAGAATTGTAAAAATCGTATTCCAGGGTATTGGATTGTTTACCCTTTTTATCGGATTTTATATGGGAATGAAAACCAATAATCTTTTTTTAATGATTATAAGTATCGTTACCGGAGGGATTATTGGCGAGTGGATTAATATAGATAAGTATACCAACCGGTTTGGGGAGCAGATAAAGTCAAAATTTAAATCGAAGAACGCCAAATTTACAGAAGGGCTGGTTACTGCATTTTTACTTTTTTGTATGGGATCGGTAACTATTTTGGGTGCCATCGAAGAAGGGTTGGGAGGCCAACCCAACTTATTACTTGCCAAGTCGGTTCTGGATGGCGTTTCTTCTATTGCTTTGGCTGCAGCCATGGGATTTGGTGTTGCCTTTTCCATCCTTCCTTTATTGATATACCAGGGTGGATTAACCTTGCTGGCAGCATATTTTGGGGATTATTTTGCCGCTCACATTATCGACGAACTTACCGCAGTGGGTGGATTAATGCTTATTGGACTGGGGTTAACAATTCTGGAGATAAAACCAATAAAAATCTTAAATTTGCTTCCGGCACTAATTGTTATAGTTATACTGGCCTATTTCTTTGCTTAAATGATACCTGAACACGATACCCATATAAGAAAACGATTATGCAATCTTTTTAAAGAATATTTTGGGATTGCGCCGGAAGGTGTAACTGCCCTTCCCCATTCGGGGTCAAACCGGCAATATTTCAGGTTAAGCCATGCAAACATTACTGCTCTGGGAGTATATAATGAAAACCTGAAGGAAAATTTGGCGTTTACCCATTTTACCAGGCAGTTTTTACAGTTCCGGATCAATGTTCCCAAAATATATATCGAAAACCTGGCTCAAAATATTTATCTGGTAGAGGACCTGGGAGACACCCAGCTGTTAAAATGGTTAATTGAACATAGCAAACCGGGGACTTTTTCAGAGGAAGCGCGGGTTATTTACCAGAAAGTGATTCGCGAACTGGTAAAAATACAGATCCTTGCCGGACGTAATTTTGATTACCGGCACTGTTTTCCTTACCAGACATTTCAAAAAGAGTCGATTCTTTTTGATTTGAATTATTTTAAAAAATATTTTGTCGATACCCTGAACATCCGTTCCAAAACCACAAGGTTAGCCAGGGACTTTAACCAGCTAAGCGAATACCTGCTTCAGGATACAGAACTTTTTTTTATGTACCGTGATTTTCAGGCCCGGAATATTATGCTGGTTGACCAGGAGCCCTATTTTATCGATTACCAGGGAGGCAGAAAAGGGGCTTTACCCTACGACCCGGCCTCTCTCCTGTTCCAGGCAAAAGCCAGGATTCCAAACGAAGAAAGAGAAAGGCTGATTCATTATTATTTAAAGGTTGCCCGTTTATTCACTCCTATCCAGGAGGATAAATTTATGGAAAAATATTACGCCTTTGCATTAATCCGTGTATTGCAAACCCTTGGTGCATACGGGCTACGTGGAATAATCGAAAAAAAACGGCATTTTATCGAAAGCATCCCCTATGCAATACAAAACCTGGATTATTTAATCCGCCAGAATAAAATCATAAATCATCTTCCATCATTGAAGGATACGCTCCAACAAATTATTCATCACCAATCGAAACTACTATGAAAAAAAAACTTACCGTAACCATTCACAGTTTTTCCTATAATCGAGCCATTCCCAATGACCCTTCGGGCAACGGAGGCGGATTTATTTTTGATTGCAGGGCGATTCATAACCCCGGCAGGTACGAAGAATATAAATCCTTAACCGGGAAAGACGGGAAGGTGATCCATTTTTTTGAACAACAACCTGAAATGCTCCAGTTTCTTAAGCATGTTTATGCAATTGTTGAGCTATCGGTAAAAAAATATATCGAAAGAGATTTTACTCACCTGATGGTGAGTTTTGGATGTACCGGCGGGCAGCACCGGTCGGTATACTGTGCTGAACAACTGGCAGGGTATTTACTCAGCAACTATGACCTCAGGGTAGAGATCCACCACCTGGAGCAAGAATTCTTAAAAAAGGAGTCTTCATGAAAGCTATGATATTTGCAGCCGGAAAAGGCACCCGCCTAAAACCACTGACAGACACTACTCCTAAAGCCCTGGTAAAGGTTAACGGGGTTCCCATGCTCGAAAGGGTTATCCGGAAATTAATCCAGGCAGGAGTCGATGAAATCATCATCAATACCCATCATTTTGCCCATCAAATTACTGAATTTTTAAGAACAAAAAATAATTTTAAGATCCGGATTGAAATCTCACATGAAAAAGATGGACTACTGGATACCGGGGGAGGGTTAAAAAAAGCTTCGTGGTTTTTTTCCGGCGACCAGCCATTTTTCCTCTATAATGTTGATATTTTGAGCAATATCGATTTACAAAAAATGCTTCGGTATCACCAGGAAAGTCATGCTTTAGCCACACTCGCCGTTAGAAAACGCGATTCAGGCAGGTATTTTTTGTTTAAAACAGAAAATCAACAACTGTGTGGTTGGGAAAACATTAAAACCAAACAAATCATTAATTATGCTCCGCTCGAAAAAAGTAAAAAATATGCTTTTAGCGGAATTCATCTTTTAAATCCTGATCTTTTTCGATGGATGCCCGCTGAAAAATCTTTTTCAATCATTGACACATACCTTAATCTATGTAATAATCAAACAATTAAAGCGTATTTACACCCGCAGGATTTCTGGTTTGATATCGGAACCACCGAAAAATTAATGAATGCAGAATCTTTTTTAAAAAATCACTTTTTGAACAATCAATAATTCATTGGTGTTTCGTAATCATTAAAAATCACTATTTTTGTTATAATGAGCTAAAGAATAAGAACGAAAGATGAACGAATATTTACCCCTGCTTATTGGACTTCTCTTTTTATCAGGAATACTGGTTACCGTTCTTTACCCGGTTTTTAAGCAACGTCTGGGATGGGTCCTTTCTTTGGTTCCGTTAACAGTTTTTATATTTCTATTGATTTGGGTTGGGGAACTAGACACCCAAACCATAAAGATTTTTCCATCAGATTTTACCCTTTTACCAGGGATTGATTTTTCTTTTCGGTTGGATGGCTTAAGTCTTATCTTTGGACTTCTCATCTCGGGGATTGGGTTCCTGGTTGTTTTATATGCCTCGTGGTACATGAAAAAATATCCACGCCAGGGGCGATTTTTCAGTTACCTGATGTTTTTTATGGCTGCCATGATTGGGTTGGTCTTTTCGGATAACCTGATGGCCTTGTTTATATTCTGGGAACTCACCAGTGTTACTTCTTTCCTGCTGATCGGTTTCGATCATCACCTGGAGAAGTCACGACAAGCCGCATTACAATCTCTTTTAATTACCGGTTTTGGAGGGTTGTGCTTACTCTTTGCATCCATCCTTATCGGTCAGATTGCAGGCACCTATCAGATCAGTGAACTTATATCCGGCGGTATAGATTTGACCTCGAATCCTCAGTATTCCTTAATATTTAGTTTATTGTTAGCGGCGGTACTCACCAAATCGGCACAGTTCCCCTTCCATTTCTGGCTACCCGGGGCCATGCAGGCCCCGACTCCGGTAAGTGCCTATCTCCATTCAGCGACCATGGTCAATGCGGGGATCTTTCTGTTATTACGTATGCATCCCCTGGTAAGCGGCACTGTCCTGTGGAAATACTCGTTAATCCTGGCAGGTGTTATCACCATGTTTTTAGGGGCCTGGTTCTCGATGGGACAAAAAGACCTGAAAAGGATCCTGGCATTTACTACCATTAGTGCATTGGGCACGATGGTCCTGCTGATTGGTATTGGCACCCCCCTCTCCATGGAAGCCACCATGGTATTTTTTATCGTTCATGGGTTGTATAAGGGGGGATTGTTTATGGTAGCGGGAATCATTGATAAAAGTACAGGTACCCGGGATATTTCGGTTTTATCCAGAATATGGAAACCGCTGCCAGCAACGACTATTTTTGCAGTACTTGCCCTGGTATCCATGGCCGGATTACCTCCTATGCTTGGTTTTGTAGGAAAAGAGTTGGTATATGTTGCCAAAATTCAGCTGCCCGGACTTTCATGGATCATCTTACCTTTAGGTGTTGGAGCCAACATTATGATGGTTGCTATCTCCTTAACCGTTTTTGCCGAGGTATTTTATACCAGATCATCAAAACCAGAAATTACTATCCGTTATACAGAAAAAAAATTACCCTGGTATTTTATTTTTGGACCGGGTGTACTGGCACTCACAGGGCTCTTACTTGGCTTATTTCCGGGAGGGCTCAACCAGGTGATTGCCAATGCCCTCTATGTAACCAAAAATCAGGTACTGGATGTACACCTTCTCTTATGGCATGGTTTTAATGAAGTTCTCCTGCTCAGTATTTTTGCAGTTCTTCTAGGGGTGCTGATTTTTGTGTTCCGTAAACCGGTAACCCGTTTAATTAACAATACCATCAGGTGGTTCGATATCTATCATCTTCCAACAATTTTCATGAATGTTATGAACCATTACCTGCGAATCGCCGGAAAAAATACACAGCGGATTCAGCATGGTTATCATCGGTACTACTTAATGACCTTTTTTCTGGTTACCCTGGCCATAACCGCTTTCCAGATTAACTGGAATTTTAGCGAACTGGTTCCGCTGGAAGGATTTACAAGCATTCGGCTGAATATCGTAATATTACTTATGGTTTCGGCATTAGCCGTATTGTTTGCTGTATTCTCCATGTCGAGACTTTCTGCGATCCTGGCCATGGGTGTCGTAGGCTATGGAATCGGTTTATTGTATTTATTGTATGGAGCCATTGATCTGGCCATAACCCAGTTTCTTGCCGAAACGGTGATTATGGTTCTTTTTGTCATGGTGATCTATTATCTGCCCAAATTTGCAAAACTCTCCTCCAGAAAATCACGTGTTAGAGATATCATCATTTCCCTGGCTGTTGGTGCAGGGGTTACCATTGTTGTCTTACATAGCCGGGCATTAAATAATTATGAACCCATTTCCAGCTTTTTTGCCGAGAACAGTTTGCTTAAGGCTCATGGGCGAAATATCGTTAATGTTATCCTGGTTGATTTCAGAGCACTGGACACCCTGGGGGAGATTACCGTGTTAACACTTGCGGCCATAGGTGTTTACAGCTTATTTCGTTTCACCTTTAAAAGGAGAGAGAACCCATGAATAATAACCAGTTAAAAAATATTATCCTGGAAAATATCGTCAGGCTTTTTATGAAAGTGATGGTTATATACTCGATTTACTTATTACTGCGTGGACATAATAATCCAGGGGGAGGATTCATTGCCGGAATCATTGCGTCCACAGGATTTTTATTTTTCGCCATCATTCATGGAACAGAAGCTTTGCAAAAAATCATTAAGATACAACCACAACTTTTGATTGCCACCGGATTGTCCCTGGTATTTTTAGCGGCTTTTCTTCCGCTCACAGAAACCAAAGAGTTCTTAACCGGACTATGGTTGGTAGCAGATATTCCTCTTTTAGGAGAATTCCATCTGGGAACTCCTCTCCTTTTTGATTCGGGAGTATTCCTGGTTGTAATTGGCGTTATTTTAACCATCGTAATCAGTATTATGGAGGTATTAAAATGGAATTAATCTTAGCAATTTTTATTGGTTTGCTTTATGCCTGTGGCGTTTACCTTGTCTTAAGACGAAGTATTGTTAAAGTCATTCTTGGAATTTTTGTGCTTTCCAATGCCACCAACCTGATTATTTTTTTAGCTTCAGGAGTTAAGCGCAGCGGAACAGCGATCATTGCGGAGGGGGCAGATAAAATTGACCCGTCAACCATAAGTGACCCGTTACCCCAGGCATTAATTCTTACGGCAATCGTTATAAGCTTAGGGATCGCCGCCTATATCCTTGCCTTAAAATACAGATATTTTGAAGTAACCGGAACACATGACCTGGACCAACTAAGTAAAACAGACCAAAAATGATCCTACTCCCTTTATCCATATTAACTCCCTTTGCCTTTATTATTCTGGCATTATTTATTAAGAATGTCAGAACCAAAAATATTCTATCGGCAGGGCTTGCCCTGCTTAACCTGGGCATTGCGATCCAGATCCTTTCCACCGTCCACCTCGAAGAGATGCTGAAAACCCAGCTGGGATCATGGCCGGCTCCTTATGGAATCACCCTTATTGCCGACCGCTTCAGTGCTTTCATGCTCTTTTTTGCAGCACTTGTTTTTCTGGCCGTAACGATCTATTCTGTTCAGTCTGTCGATTATAAGCGGTTAAAAAACAACTATTTTCTTTTTACCTATGGCATCCTGATGGGAGTAAATGGAAGCTTTCTTGCCGGCGATATTTTTAACCTTTATGTGTGGTTTGAGGTGATGCTCATGGGGTCATTCATCCTGATAAGTTTTGGTGGCGAAAGAGCTCAGCTGGAAGGAGCCATAAAATATCTTATCTTAAATCTTATTTCCTCATTCTTTTTTGTTGCCGGCATCGGAATTCTGTATGGCAAAATGGGAAGCTTAAATATGGCCGATCTGGCCTATAAATTTTCGCTTACGGGAGACTTTCCCAGTCTTTTTGAACCTTCGCTGATTCTTCTCTTCGTAGGTTTTGCTATTAAAGGAGCATTATTCCCCTTTTTCTTCTGGTTACCGGCCTCCTATCATACCCCGCCGCCTGCTGTTTCAGCACTTTTTGCGGGGTTACTTACCAAGGTAGGGATCTACTCCCTGATACGTATTTATACTTTATTCTTACATTATTATGATTATTTCTGGAATCCTATTATCTTATGGATAGGCATTCTATCGATGGTCATTGGAGTAATTACGGCCACATCACAATTTGATTTCAGAAAGATTTTGTCGTTTCATATCATTAGCCAGGTAGGCTATGTAATCATCGGACTTGCTTTTTTTACAGTATCGGGGCTTGCAGCAGCAATTTTTTTTCTGGGACATAACATGATTTCCAAAACCAATGCCTTTCTGGTTGCCGGATGGGTACACCGGGAAAAGGGAACTTTAAACTTAAAGAACCTTGGGGATATGTTTAACCGCCATACCTTATGGGGAGTGCTTTTCTTTATATCAGCATTCAGCCTGGCCGGACTCCCCCCCTTGAGCGGTTTTGCTGGAAAATACCTGATAATAAATGCCGGAATTGAAAGTAACCAAATCCTGGTGGCTCTGGTAGCTTTATTTGTTGGTCTTTTTACGCTTTTCTCCATGGTAAAAATTTGGATCGAAGTATTCTGGAAGAATACCCCTGAATCCAACGAAAATGAAAAGAATTTAAGTAACACTAAATTATTACCATTTGGATTTATGATCACCGGTTCAATAATTCTGGCCCTGGCCATCCTGGCTATGGGTATCTGGGCAGGGCCTATTGCAGAATTTTGCGAAAAAGCAGCAACCGACTTGCTTAATAACCAAAAGTATATCAATTTTGTATTGCAATGAAAATTATTCAATCCTTTAAAGCAACCTTATTTAGATTAAGCAACCTGTTTTTCCTGTTCTTTTACTTTAGTTACAAAGTAATTCATTCAGGCTGGGTGGTTGGCTGGCTGGTTATCCGGGGATACCAGGGAGAACATGAGGGGATCATTGAATACCATCCACAAAGTGAAAAACCCTGGCATATTATTTTGCTTTTTAACCTGATTAGTATGACCCCCGGATCGTTAAGTGTAGATTTATCTTCAGATCACCAGACCATCTATGTGCACTTATTAAACAGCAGGGATCAGCAAAGCTTTATGGATACAACCCAAAAAATTGAAAAAATGTTACTCAAAAGTTTTAACAATCAGCAACAGGAAAATAAAATCCATAGATCATGAACGATTGGGGAAGTACTTTTTTGGAATATGCATCGCTGGCAGCACTCTGGGTTTTGGCTATCAGCTTGATTTTTCCCTTGCTCAGGCTGTTTAAAGGGCCAAGCCTGCCCGACCGGGTCGTTGCGCTCGACCAGATCGCCTTTATTATTGTAGGAATTATCATATGCGATGTATTTTATACCCGAAATCCAGTCCTGCTGGATGTAGTATTAACGGTATCATTACTCCTTGTTTTCGGGTCAATGATTATTGCCAGGTATTTATTTAAAAAACAAAGTGAAAATGATTGATCTAATTGTTGGAATACTCGTTTTAATCAGTGCATTAATAATCCTTATTGCATCTATTGGGATTTTACGCTTTAAAAGCCTCTATAGCCGAATGCATGTAGTAACCAAGGTATCCTCCTTTGCTTTTGTTTTATTATTAATTGCCTTAAATATCTTGTTTTTTCACTGGAAAATTGCCTTAATTACCCTGATAATTTTTCATATCTTAATCTTTCTTTCGCCAATATCTGCTCATATGATTGCAAAAGTATCCCAGTTTATGAATAAAAAGTCAGGGGATCCGGAAGATAATATTTAAGCAAGGGACAAATCTTAACCGTCCATTTTTCAATATCCCCCCTGAAAATTATTCTCAAAGCTCACATTATCATTTGGGTTATTTGATATCAACCATTTCAAATCATTGCTTAATCGCCGTTTACTATTGATCCCGATCAAGTCAAACCTTCCCCGAACAATCATGTCGGAAACTGCATCCTTAAATCATCCGAAAATTCTCATTATCAAAAAAGTAAAAAATTGATCATGAATTTCAATTTATATGAATATTTCAATATCTTTATTAAAATTAATTTCTTAAGAGGATGATTCAACTACTTTTAATCAGTCAGCACAGGATTAGTATTTCCATTGAATTTATCATGATTGTCCTCCTGTTTATTTACATCATCTACCTTCATCTGAGACTTTCCAGGAAAAGCTTTTTAATTAAATATTATATTGAGAAACAAGGAATCCCGGAAGACCGAATTGAAAAAAAAGATATACTTCAACTCCTGGAAAAACTTCGAAATCCTGATCGAAAGGAGACCCTCCTGAAAGACAAAATGCTTGACCGGCAATTCAGTCATTTCTTGTTTGAAGAGTATGATAAAATCAAGCTTTTTCTGCATTATACATCCAAAAGAAATATCGCTGAAAATATTCTCCGAGAAGGATTTAAATTTGTTAATTCTTTTTATAAAACTGCCGAGAACATTCATAACGACGAATTATTCTTAATCCATCGACACCACGAGCATAAACAATATGGTCATTATGTAATTGTGATTTGCATTTCCAAGGAGTTGTATAATACTTACTCAAAGAAATTAAGCAACTTAAAAGCTAAAAATATTGCCGTAGAGCAAATCTTAACCGAAACCAAACCTTACTCCGACGAAAATGCTGACGAGGTTTATATTCTTCCGAAACAATTTATCAAGGGGTATTTTAATTACATGGAAGGAACTATTGTTAAAAATCCTGCCTATGATTACAATTACCAATCACCAAGGTTTAAAGAAAATATCAGGGAGATTGAACAGAAGAATCCGAACTAAACCCCTTGTAATTTATTGGAGCAGATCATTCTGTCTTTTTACATCCCGTTATTCGTAAAAGTTATAAAACCTTACTTATTGCTCGAACACCCCTTTAACTTCATCCGTTAATTCGTTAAAATTATAATACTGTACTCCTTTTCGGCTTACACCACCATTTATAGTCGGTAAGAGTATAAAATATTAATTTTAATCCTGAAATAAATAGGTAAAGATTGCTACATTTGTTAAATAAAAATTCAAATCATCCATGTATAAACATTTATTCGGACCAGTACCCTCAAGAAGGTTAGGCATGTCATTAGGGGTAGATCTAGTCCCTCACAAAGTCTGCACCCTAAATTGTGTATATTGTGAATGCGGAGCAACGACAAACCTAACTACTGATCGTAAGGAATATGTATCCTATCTTGAAATAACCCGGGAGTTAAAAGATTATTTCAGCAATAACCAAAGCCCGGATTACATCACTTTTTCAGGTGCAGGAGAACCCACCCTGAATATTAAAATCGGTGAAGTAATTAATTTTCTTAAGTCAAACTATGCTGATATACCCATTGCAGTGCTAACCAATGGTAGTTTATTAAATAATTCCGGGGTAAGGAAAGAGCTTTTAAAAGCCGACCTGGTGCTTCCATCCCTGGATGCTGCGAACAACAAAACCTTTCATAAAATTGACAGACCCTCCAAAGAGCTGAACATTGAAGAGTATATTGAAGGATTAATCAATTTCAGGAAAGAGTTTAAAGGAGAAATATGGCTCGAAATCATGGTATTACCAAAATTTAATGATGATCTGGAAAATTTGAACCTGCTTAAAGAAGCAATCATACAGATTAAACCCGATAAAGTCCAGCTCAATACCCTTGACCGCCCGGGGGCAATTGCGAATGTAAGAGCAGCCACACGGCTGGAGCTGCAAAATATTCTGGACCTGTGGAAGCTGGAAAATGTTGAGATTATTGCTTCATCTGCCAAAAGGAAAGAGAATAAATCGTTTAGAAAAGATACTGAAAACGCTATTTTGGAAACCATTTCAAGAAGGCCTTGCACCCTGGAAGATATGGAAGATATCCTGGGATTGCATGTAAATGAAATTAACAAATACCTGGATGTTTTGGAAGGGGATAACAAGATTGAAACAGTAAGGCAGGATCGGGGTCTTTTTTATCAGATAAGAAAATAACGACGCTCAATGGACGATATCATATACACCCTTTCGGCCAGGGGAAAAAAGAAAAGATTTCCCATTCAGGATTTTTTGAAAAAAAACTTTCCCAATATCCCCTTGAAAAAAGTGGACAGTATTTTCGGATTTGTTGAAAAGTCGACCCTGTATAGCGGACGCCCTTTCCTGCACCCCCAGCTGTCGGATGAGGACATCAACTACCTGTATCATCACCAGGTGGGAATACGAATCCCTTTTACCAACCACTATTTTTCGGATCAGGAATACCAAAAAAACAAAACCATCCTGGACAAATATCATCGCAAGGGAAACTCGCTAATTATCACTAACGATCAACTGGCCCAGCGGATAAAAAATGATTACCCTGACTACCATATTGAAGCCAGTATTTTAAAAGAAATCGATACCCTGGAAAAAATTGAACGGGCTCTTAATTTATACGATACGATCGTATTACCCATGAATGTAAACCGAAACAAGAAGCTGCTCCAAAATATTGGACCAAAACACCGGATTACCCTCTTTGGCAATGCCGGTTGTGCGCTCACCTGCCCCAACCGGATTTGTTACGAATATATTTCAAAACGAAATAAGTTTCTTGGAAAGAATCCCGTGATCTTACGTTACATTTACCATTATATCTTTTTTTACCTCAACCAAAGATGGTGCATGCACAAGATTAAACCACGAAAGCTGCATGGAATTATAGATTTCGACTTAAACGAATATTACGAGATGGGATTCCACCGTTTTAAGATGCTTCGTGAGCATAAAGGGCGAAAAACAGGGTATTAATTGCAAATATTGTTTCTTATTTTAAGGCGGCTTTGGTAAAAAGATACTCATCAATAGCCTGATTAAATATTATTTCTTTCACAATAAACTCGGTACCATCTCCCCTTTTAAGCATATCTTTAAAAACTATTCGCATGGGATACCAGCGATTTCCTATCTCTTGAATATCAAACAACTCTGTTTTCTTTAACAAAGTTCCACTTTTTGCATAAAGTTCTTCTTTTAAAGGCACATAACGGTTTTTATCGACCCAGATTTTTCTAATTTGATAGTTCACCTCCCCGGAAGTGGCGTGCAATTCAAGAATCCAGCAGTATCTTCCGTCTATTTCCTCTGAACCTACAACCACAGCATCATAATTCTCGAGCAGCTTAGCATTTTCCATCATATCCTCATACGAAAGGTCGCTTCCCATTACCGATTGACGCAACATATGACCCGAAATTTTAATAATCCGGTCGGTTGATGGAGAATAAATCCAGAGTTCATCTTCCAGCTTTAGCATCCTGGTTCCTTTTTCTCTGGCAGGAGAAAGATATTCCGTAAACGATTTTTTATCCCCTTCGGTCCAGGTTTTGGCTTCAATTGTACGTGAACTACGCTGACCATGAATAATCATTTTCGAAGTAACAACCTGGCTTTTTGATGCCATATTTTTATCTACTTTTTCAAGTATTTCTTTCCCTGATGGATTCTGTGACCATACCAATGCAGGAAATAAAAATAAGGCAGTGATTAATATTATTTTTTTCATCTTTTCATCTTTTTTACTTTTTACTACTCCCGATCGTCCAGATAGCCATTGGGATCGGGACTACTTACTACTTACTCTGTATCTCATCTATGTCTCCAGTTCTTTAAACAAGTGTGCGGTTTTCCGTTTATAAATCCCAATTCCGGATAGCATGGTACCTAATACTATAGCCAATAATCCGGGGATAAAGCCGATATAAAAAGCCGGGGGTGTTATTTTAGCCCTGAATACCGATTGCATCATTAAGGTGTTGTTACGCATCATGCCACTGATATCAATACCCACCTCCTGCACCCAATAGGCAAAGGCAAGTCCCACGATGGTACCAAGGCATGATCCAACAATCCCGATTAAAAGAGCTTCGTATATCATGGAGGCATAAATATGATGGTAATTTTCGCCAATAGCCAAACGTACACCAATTTCACCATACCGGCGTAACCCTCCAATTAATCCTGTATTCCATAAAACAATTGCCATTACCATGATAAATAAAGTTATGATAAGTCCCTGCATGGAATCAACCATATCCAGATAACCGGATAAGAAAGACTGCTCTTTCAATCTCTTCATAACCGGCGAAAATTCATCTTCTGGATCATGAAATTTCTTATTAAATGTATGTTGAACTTGTTGGGCTTTTACATCATTGTAATGTTCAACCTCCAGATAGCCTAATATTTCACCACATGCATCTTCCATATCCAGGGCTTCTTTGATTCCCTGCAGGTCGGCAATGATTCCGCTTTGATCCAGGGCTGCCGAACCAAACTTCACCGTACCGGCCACTCTGAAATTATAAATAGCCATTCCCCCATACATTGTTGAAGCGATTAAGGTAACGGTTTGTCCAGGGGACAGTTTAAGCTTTAAAGCCAAATCATCACTCAACAATAATTCATCTTTCTTTTCAGGTAGCCAGCCTTTGATTAATGAGTTTTTAAGATTCAGACGTTCCACCTCAGTAGTGCTCGCTGTGATCAGGTCATAAGCTGTACCAAAAACTGTTCCCTGGGCTTTTGTCTCTCCATAATTATCCGGAACATCGATCAATCCTCCAAAATTTATCCGTTGTACCCAATCCATTGCGGGAAATTCTTTTTCCAGATCATCCATTAATGCTGAGGTTTCTAATAATGCCAGATCATTTGGATTCTGTTCCTGATGATCAGCATAAGCTTGGGTCATTATTTTCACATGCCCGGTTGCAAACCGTGCATTCAGATCAATCATATCGCCCATCAAACCCAATAAATAGCAGTATAAAAACACGGATAGCATTACCCCTATTGCCACAATGAATAGTGGTACCAGACTCCGACTCCGATCCCGGAGTAAACCTTTAAATAAAAATCGTATCACTGAATTTTCCCTTTTATTGCGTCAGTTGGTTCCATTTTAGAAATTTTTCGTGCAGGAAGATAACTGACAATGGTGGTGACAAAAAAAACCAGAATTATGGTCGACACAATTAGAATAACGCTAAAAAACGGGTGAATCACATCGCTCATAGGCAGACCCATATCATCCGAGCCTTCGGGAACTTTAAATCCACTTTTTGCAGCATAGGTCAATATCGGGATACCGTATATGGCCCCTACAATTGCTGCCAATACAGCATGAAATGCCCCTTCTACGGTAAACAGGATTACCACCTGCTTTCTTGTCATTCCCATGGCAACATAAGTACCAATTTCTTTTTGGCGTTTAAAGATAGATAAAATCTGGGTATCAAAAATAGCTAATAAGGCCAAAGCCAGAATGATCACATAAAAGAAAGAACTCCCTATTCTTTTGGTTCGTATAAGCTGGTTCATATCTGCCAAAAGAATTTCTAGATCTTTATAAACCCAGGAATCATCCACAAAATCCGGTTGAACCCCAACTCCTTTAATCAATTTTGTAGCTTCTCCCGGTAATTGTTTCATTTCCTGTAAGGATTCTAACGACATCCATAGCTGTCCGTTATCAACCGTAGGTACATTACAGTAAAAAACATCTACAATTCTTATCTCTGTAGCATCAAAGGTTCCGTTCTTGTCGCGCCAACGGATCGTAACCCGATCCCCTTTCTCCAGGTTGGTGTTCTTTGCAAACCTTTTCCCTATGATTGCAGGAACTTCTTCAATCAGGGTATCTAAGGCATGAGTTGGAAGTTTTAAAATATTTTGCCGGGTATCGATCCCTTTTAACAAGATGCTTTGTAACCTCCCTTCCGGATAAATAGTAGCTTCTGAAATTAATACGGGTACGATTTCCCCTTCCCTGATCAATGATTCAAGACTTTCGGGAACAGGATCATGGCTATCGCTTAACGTAAATGGATCGTAAGGGTCATATTTGTTATGCCAGTATTCGCCATCAGCAATCTCCCATTCAATTTTATCGCTACGGGCTTCTCTATTCCATCCGCTCATTAATCCGTTAAAGTAGATGATAAGAACATAAGCCAGGGATAAAACAAAAACATTGAGCCAGGTACGAAGTCCTGCACCCATTAAGTTCCTGTAGGCTAGTTTAAATGCTAACATTTTAAGATTCTCCTATTTTTTAATCCATTCATCCTGAACAACCCTGCCATCCTCCAGGCTGATTTTCCGTTTAAGATATTGAATAACCTTTTCGTCGTGGGTAGCAAAAATAAAGGTTGTACTCAATTCCTGGTTCATTTTCTCCATCATGCGGAGAATGTTATGAGAGTTTGCAGCATCAAGGTTTGCTGTAGGTTCATCTGCTAATACAATTTTCGGTCGCTTTACCATAGCCCTGGCAATGGCAACACGCTGGCATTCGCCTCCGGAAAGTTGAGCCGGTCTTGACCGTATCTTATCCAGTAAGCCTACCCACTTCAGAGCATCCATAACCGCATTTTCTCTCGCTGCAGCATCCATTTTCAGCAAAAGAAGAGGAAACTCAACATTTTCATAAGCCGTATAAACAGGTAGCAAATTATAGGTCTGGAAAATAAACCCCATCTGTTGGCGTCGTAAAAGAGCAGCTTCTGTTTTCGTTAATTTTGAGATTTCATGATCCAAAACGACTGCCGAACCTTCCGAAGGACTATCCAATGAACCAATAATGTTTAACAAGGTTGTTTTACCTGAGCCACTCGGCCCGATAATACCAGAAAATTCACCGGTAGTAAAATCCAAATCAATATCATTTAATGCCGTAAAAAATCCTTTTCCTACAGGAAACTTCTTGACCAGATTTCTAAGCTTAATTATTTCGTGCATTCTTGTTTAGTTTTGAGATTTAACGTTGCTATTTCCTTGGAAAAAATATATAAGTTTTTTAATGATTAAATACAACCATTACCTGTGCTCCATAACCACTAAACAAATGGATATTCCCCAAATCCTGATAAATCTGATAATTTTCCGGATTCCAAAAGCCCATGAAATAGATTATCCAGTTATCATAGGTCCACGAAAAATTAATAAAACGATAAAAGTCATGATGAGACAAATCATAATAAACAACAGCCTGTATATTATTAATAATGTTGACCGGATAACTGAAGGAGGTTGCCAGCAAGTCTGCTCCATTACCGGTTCCTAAAATTTCACTTGCATTACTGTAGGAAAAATATTCGGCAATAACATATAGTCCATTCCCTACATTAAAGGTGTAATCAAGGCCGTAATTCATCATCCTTTGATATCTTTGCCCTGAAAAGTCGAGATTTTGATGAATTAAAACCGTTTCGAACCATAACCCCACGAGCCAATCAAATTTTCCATCAACAGCATACCTGTTCTCCGAGAAAAAAAGCCTCTCAGTTAATGTATCAGCATAACTATCCTTAAAAGAACCATCCCGGTAATGATACGTAGCAGCAATCTCGCCGGATAAGAAGGGAAATTGAATTCTCCCTCCCAACTCGGTTTGTTTCTTACCGGTAGCAAAGCGCTCCCAGCCCTTGAGTTCATCGTTGCCAGCTAAAAACCAAAACCAAACATTGGCATTATTGAGAAAGTAATATCTGCCCAGGAAAGCATGAACCCCATCGGTTAGTTTTAATGGATCCCTTGGATCCAACTGATCAAACCACATCAATGGACGAAGCAAACTGGCTGAACCAAAATTTATTTTTTGCAACCCGACCCGCAAATCCAGTTGATTGCCGGAAAAACCAAACCAACCCCGATAAGGCTCAATTTGACCGCTTAGTTCGTGACTATTATCAGTAAAAAAGTATGCTGCATAACTATCCAGGGTAAATTCCCAATCAAAACCATAAGAATCATTCAGTGGTTTGGAAATGAATACCGTTGGAAAATACTGGACTCTAAACTGACTTTGGAAGGGGTGCTTAGGATTAACCGTTAAACCACTTATAAATTGTCCCTTGGTACTAAAATGCTGGGTATACCCCATACCATGAATTAACATTCCTCCAAAAATCAATATTGTTAGCTTAAGTCGTAACATTATCTTCTACTTAACGAGGTAAAATACCATAGAAAAAGAAATTGGTCAACTCCATGATCAACTGATTCGGGTTTTGATAAAGATGTGCTAATCGCTCATCATTAGCCATTTCAAACATATGATTTAAAAAATAAAGAATAAACTCAGGGTTAATGTCTTTCCTGATATCCCCATCTTGTTGTGCTTTTAAATAATCATTTAAAATTAATTCCAGGTTCTCTTTCTTGGTTTTATTGACCATTTCAATAATCTCAGGGTCATTATTCCTTAATAAATCATTATAGAATTCCCGGCTCATATTTACTGTTTGCTCCCTTTTTAAATCAAGACTTTTTTTAACCTTTTCTTTAAAGGGGATATCACTAGCCATAATCATTTTATATTTTTTCATTGAAAGATCACAAAAATCCAAATAAATATGTCTCACAATATCTTTCTTATTATTAAAATACTTATAATAAGTCATCTTGCTAACTTTTGATTTTCTGCATATCTCTTCGATAGTAACTCTGTTTATACCAAATTTCCAGAATAGATCTTTTGCAACTTTCAGAATCTGATCAATTTTTTTCATAAAACAGTATTTACTTTACGATTATTGTACAAAAAACATATTTCGTATAAATATAATATAAATGTAAACTAATTGCAAATTATTTTTCCCGAAAAGATGTGAGTATAAATCGTGTAAAAAGTCCAGGGTTTGATTAATATAAACCTTTGCGGGCTTTTTAACGTATAAGCAACTAACTAAACCAAAAACTTACCAGTCATGTCAAAGGAACTTTTAGACGTGTTGGTCCCTTTATTAATTGGGCCACCCGTTGGAATCATAACTATCCGGTATTTTTTTAAGGGATCAATTTTATTCAGAATTACAGCCTATTGGGTAATAACCTTATCCATTTTGGATGCCCTGGCCAATATGAGCAGTGCATATCCCGATATCATGCCTATGTTTTTAGCTATAGGAGTTGGATTACCCATTTTTATCTATTTTTTTTACCGTACAGCCAAAGAAGTCAGGAAACCATTGAATGAGGCCATTGAGGCTTTACAAAAACTTGCCGAAGGCGATCTTAATATACAAGTGAATCAAGAGTTTTTAAAACGCAATGATGAGCTGGGAAGAATAACCAAAGGGATTGATCATTTATCCACCAGGCTGAATAAAGTTATCCAGGGGATCTCAAATGCATCGCAGGAGATAAACAGTGCAGGGCAACAGCTCAGTTCAAGTTCGGTTCAGCTATCACAGTCGGCCAATGAACAGGCGTCATCGCTCGAAGAAATTTCATCAACCATGGAAGAGATTGTATCGAGTATTCAACAAAATGCTGATAACTCGAAACAAACAGAGACTATAGCCCTGAACACCAATAAAAGTTTAGATGAAGGGACAAAGTCGACCAACATAGCCCTGGATTCGATGCAAGAAATTGCTAAAAAGATAACGATCATCAATGATATTGCTTTCCAAACCAACCTGCTTGCCCTAAATGCTGCCGTAGAGGCAGCCCGGGCCGGCGAGCATGGAAAAGGATTTGCGGTAGTAGCCTCGGAAGTTAAGCGACTTGCAGAAAGAAGCAGGGTTGCTGCCAATGAAATTGTTGAGGTAATTCAGAAGGGGTCTGACATCTCTGAAAAAGCCAGGGAGATGATGAATAAGAACCTTCCGGAGATGCAAAAAACCTCCCGGCTTATCCAGGAAATCTCGGCAGCAAGCCTGGAGCAAAGATCCGGTTCGGAACAGGTGAACGAATCGGTACAGCAGTTAAATACGATCACCCAGGAGAATGCTTCCTCGGCAGAAGAGGTTGCTTCCAGTGCCGAGGAACTTACAGCCAAATCCAAAGCATTAAATGATCTGATTTCCTTTTTTAAATTATAAATATTAAAATGCCCTTCTATGAAAACGATGTATTTTTTCTTTATAACCCTGTTGATCTTTTCATGCAACACCATAAAAAAGGAGAAGCATGATCAAAAGGATAAGGTTTTATACGATTCCTTGCTGGCCAGGGAATACGGAGCTGACGATTACGGGATGAGACAGTATGTAATCGCCTTCTTAAAAAAAGGCCCAACCCGCAGCACCGATTCAGCCGAAGCTGCCAGGCTTCAGAAAGCACACCTGGAAAATATTGTTCGCTTAGCGGAAGAAGGAAAACTCATCTTAGCCGGCCCTTTTATGGATGACGGGGATATCCGGGGAATCTACCTTTTTAATGTAAAAACAATTGAAGAAGCCCAAAGGTTATCCGAAACCGACCCCGCCATTCAACAAGGCAGCCTGAGGATGGAACTACATCCATGGTATGGAAGTGCAGCTTTACTGGCTATCCCTGAAATCCACGCAAAAATTGAGAAAAAGAGTGTGGCGGAATAATCTTAGCCATTAAAAGGTAGCTAAGCCAAACGTTTGGCAACTTTTTCCCGGTAATTTCTTCCTATGGTAAATCGTTGGTTATTAATCTCTACATAAGCAGAAGTAAAAACATCCACCTTCGTTAGGTTTATAATGTATGAACGATGAACACGGATAAAATCCTTCGCAGGCAACTGCTCTTCAACCTTTGTCAGGCTCTCATAACAAACAATGGATCGATCAGTAGTATGGATTTTAATATAATTATCAAGGCTTTCGATAAAGAGAATAGCTGAGAATTGTATTTTATAATTTTTCTTATCAGCTTTAAAAATAATATAATCCTTGTGCCCTGTTTCTTTTATCTCTTGCTCTGGTAGCTGCTTGGCTGACAAAAATTTATTGATGGATTTTAAGAATCGCTCAAACGATATGGGTTTAAGTAAATAATCCAGTACATCCAAATCGAAAGCATCAGCAGCAAAATTGCGATAGGCAGTAGTAAAAATAACTTTAGGCGGATGCGCTAAACTTTTTAAAAATTCAATTCCCGAAATTCCCGGCATATTAATGTCCAAAAAGAGTAAATCAACTTTTTGTTCATTCAAAGTATCAATTGCTTCCAATGGTTTTGTATACCCACCAATACATTCAATCTGATTCAGTTTCTCAAGATGCTCTCGTATTACTTTAATAGCAATGGGTTCGTCATCAATTACAATGCACGTAAATGCAGATTTCTTATTCATTTTCTATAGTTAATTTTAGTCTTATCAAATGCTTTCTATCAATCGACGTTACATCTAACAAATAGTTGTCTTTGTATATTAGCTCCAATCGTTCTTTAATATTCTTTAAACCGATTCCCTTTCCTTCAAGTTTCAAATATTTATCTTCCGTTTGCTTATTCAAACTATTCTCTACATTAAATTCCAGAGAATTATTATCGACGCTAAGTTGTATATTTATAAAACTATTTCCAGAATCTTGAAATCCATGTTTAAATGCATTCTCAACAAAAGGAAAAAGAATTAAGGGAGCAATTAAAATATCATCTTTTAAATAGGGGAAAGAAGTATTTACATTAAAATGCTCATCGTGACGAATACGCTCTAAATCAATATAACTTTTAATAAATTCTACTTCCCGTTTTAAACTCACTTTGGGTTGATCGCATTCGTAAAGCATATAATCGAGCAAATGGGAAAGTTTTACAATCACTTCTCTTGACTCATCGGCACTTTCTTTAACCAAACCATATAAATTATTCAGCATATTAAATAAAAAATGGGGATGTATCTGTCCCTGAAGCAATTTTAGTTGAGCTTCTTTAAGCTTTATTTCGGTTATTTGTTTTTGTTCTTTTAAGACTTTTTTATCGATTAATCTGCGATACGACTCATTGATAAAATGTATAACAGCCGCTAAAATAATTATCAAATAGTTTCCCGAAACTAAAATAATAAGATCATCTTTCTTAGGAATCATAATATTAGACTGATTATACGCATTGTAAACAACAATCAAAATCGAAGAATATAATACTAACCATAAGATAGCAACAAAAACAAAAAGCATTACATAGCTAAAAATCAACAACTTACCCTTAAATAAATATTTTGGAATCAAAAAATTATTAATAACATACGTAATAATAAAACTAAAAAAAACGATAAAAGCTACCAATCCCAATCGCAGAGAGTAGTCGTAACCCCGATTACTGAAAACAAAAAAAAGCAAACAACTTGCAACACACCAATAAACAACATGTGCAATCCAATTGCTTTTTGAGAATAACAAGTAATATTTTTTATCTTCACTCATAGTATATCTCAAAGATAATATATTATTATTTCTCTATATTCGGTAAAATATAAATTTATGTGAACGACAGTTTTCGAACCCTAAACAGAGTTATTACAATTAGGAAGCTTTTTTTTGTCAAACGAAGGATAAAATAGTACCTTGGCATAAATATTTTTTTATCACAATTAATTGGTTGTACTATTGAGTTAGTATTAACCAAAAAATTATAACTATGATTGGAAAACATTTAATTGAAGGGGGAATTTATTTTATGCTCCCCATTTACATTCTTTGGATTGTGGTAATTATTTTACTGATCAAACAACTCCTGAATTATTTTTCGTCCTCAAAAAGTTACAAAAAATTAGAAAAAAACAATTCAATCATTTTGTTTACCGGAAGCTTTGCATTCCTTTACGGAATCTTTGGACAAATTATTGGATTTTTTCAAGTGTTAAATGTTATTGAAGCAGAAGGGAATATTGCTCCCTGCTTAATTGCAGGCGGATTAAAAATAACACTTCTGTCTGTTTTATATGGATTTGGTTTATTGCTTGTTTCAGGTATTATATGGTTTATTTTTAGGTATCTACTAAAAAAATAGTTTTAGAACAATCAAAGGCTGTCGAAAGGTTTTCAGACAGCCTTTGCATTATGACACTATTTCTACTTATTTAAGTTTACGAATCCAACCGATAACAAAATCCATAACCTCCGGAGCAATTGTTTCTTCTATTTCTGAATACTCATGTACTGCTCCGGTTTCGCATGTTTGAAATAAATGATTTTTATTTTCGAAAAGTTTTATTATATAATTTGTATTTCCTGCCTCAATTAAAGCGTTCTCAATTTTCTTTAAATTGTGTGGAAGTACCTGCAAATCTTTACTTCCATTAAGTGCCAGAACAGGACAAGTTAATTTACTTATATAATCGGATGGATTATGAAAAAGGTCGAACCGTTGGTTTGGTTTAAGCCAATGGTAATAAGATTCAGGGTTTAATGGAGTTGATAAATCTAATATTTGAGCATCTTTTTCATCTAATTTCCCGGCTTCGTGATTAAATGAAGCAAGTTTTTCAGCAATTTTTATTCGGGCAATGCTATCATCCGGCTCGGTTTTAACTATTTCAAAAACCGATTCGTTGATTCGCTCATTAAGGCCAACGCCATAATCACTTGCCCCCATGGTCGGATAAATAGCTCTACATTGTTCATGTATGTTTTGGTCTATAGGAATAGCAGCGCCAGCCATCAAAATAACGAAATCAACATCCTTCGATTTTATAGCAGCTCTCGGTGCAATATCTGCTCCCAGACTATGCCCCATTAATCCTATTTTATTCGGGTTAACATCATTTCTTGTTTTTAAATATTTTACTCCGGCAACTACATCATCAGCCAAATCTCTGTTATCAGCTGTAGAAAACTTCCCGGTTGATTCATAAACTCCCCGGTCATCTACTCGCAATACAGCAATACCTGCACGAGTTAAAATATCTGCCCATACAAGAAAAACCTTGTGTCCAAAAATCCGTGCATCACGTTCATTTGGGCCACTGCCCGATATTAATAGAACAACAGGGTATTGATCCATCTTTCTTGGGCGCGTAAAAGTACCTGCAATAGTAACATTTGCCGATTCGTTTTGAAATGTTACATCTTCTGTATAATAGGGATAAGGTTTTTCTGGTTCCTGAGGACGATTGGGTTTTGCAACCGGAAGTTCATTTACTTTTACTAAAGATAATCGCCATGGATTATTTTTACCCTGGGAAATACTTCCGCTAATTGAATCGCCTGATACTATTGTTCCTTTAAAAACTGCGTGAATAGATTTTATTAGCATCGTTAATTCCGATTTTTCAAGTTCAATTTCTTCCACTCTAATATCAAAAGCGCTTTGATCGATACTATGCATAACCGCTGAAATTGACTTATCCGGCATTTGGGTTATTTCAAAAGCCATTTGAAGATTAACATTCTCATTAATAATCATGTCTCCAACCCATATTCCCTGAATTGATTTGTTATTCTGAGCGTACAGATAATTCGCATTTAATAAAATTAGCAGGACTACTGTTAAAATTTTATAACTCATTTTTCTTTTCATCATTTTTTGTTTTAGTCAAAAGCTGAAATTACTTTGAATCGAAATACGGGGTTTCCTAACAATTAGTAAAATAAATTCAACATCCTGGTAAGTAATTTATCTGAACTAAGCGAATCATTATTCAGATTATCATTCACATTATTTTTTAATAAAGTTGTCCTGAGAATAGTGCAATACATCCATCCATCAATTCTTTTTCACCGGGTTTGTATATCTTTAGAAAATTATTGTTAATTACAAAATCATGAAAAAATACATTGAGCCATTCATTCATGCGTTAATCTGGGGGTCAGGTTTTTTCCTTATTATATCACAGGTAAAAACAATCGGGCCATTCAGAAAAATTGATGGCACATTTTTATACCCTGTTATTTTCGGAACGATTATAAGTATTATTCTATTTTACACCAATGCTTTGGTATTGATTCGAAGGTATTCAAAACACAAAAATGCATATAAACTTTTTGCATTTATCATCCTGCTTCTATTAACCATTACGTTTTTCGAGACAGTGATTGATTATTTTTGTTTTATTGTTTATCATTCTACAGAAAAAGAATCATTTTTAACCCAATTCGTCACAAATATAATTCTAAACCTCTTTATTACTGCACTTTCATTAGGATATGGACTAACAAAACACTGGTTAAAAAATGAAAAGAATAATCAAATCTTAATGAAAGAGAAACTATCTGCAGAACTTGACTTTCTTAAAGCTCAGCTAAATCCACATTTTCTTTTTAATATACTAAATATGGCATTCTCAAGTGCCAAAAGTCATGGCGACGAAAAAACGGCAGATATGATAGAAAAACTATCAAGTCTTATGCGATATATGCTCTATGAAAGTAATGTAGATAAAATTGAACTAAGCAAAGAAATCGAATACATCGAGAACTATATTAATCTTCAAAAGTTACGTTTATCAGATGATCTTCCAGTGAATATTAATTTTACTATTGATGGTGATATTCACAAAAATAAAATTGCTCCCCTGATATTAATTCCCTTTGTTGAAAATGCATTTAAACATGGCGTTAAATTTGGCAAAGAATCTGAAATTACTATTGAATTAAAAATTCATCAAAATAATTTTCAGTTTTCAATAGAAAATATCATTCATAATTCTCTCAAAAACCTGGAAAAAAATTCAGGACTTGGTTTAAATAATGTAAAAAAGAGATTGTCTATCATTTATCCTGACAAACATACACTCCATATTACCAGAAATAATAAATTTAGTGTACATTTAAAAATAACACTTTAAATTCTAACCAATGAATTGTATAGTAATTGACGATGAGCCTTATGCCCTAAATTTAATTAAGGATTATGTTCTTAAAACCCCATCTGTTGATTTAATGGAGGTATTTTCAGATCCATTTAAGGCACTTAATTTTTTAAACAACAACCATGTTGATCTTATTTTTCTGGATATAAATATGCCTGAGTTATCAGGGATTCAACTATTAGAATCGTTGCCCTATCAACCCCGGGTTATTTTTACCACAGCATATCGTGAATATGGAGCAGAAAGCTATAACTACAATGCAATAGATTATCTTTTAAAACCAATAAAATATGAACGTTTTTTAAAAGCGGTAAATAAAGTACAAGAGTCCAAAAAGATTGAAAAAAATGAATTTCAAATAAATAAAACCACAAATCAGGATCATGATAACCTGTTCATAAAGAGCGGAACAAAAATTCATAAAGTAGAAATGGATGATATCCTATATGTAGAAGGTGCCGGAAATTATATGACAGTTCATTTAAAAGATACCAAGATTCTAACCCTGCTAAAGATGACAGATATTTTAAATCAATTACCTTCCGACAAATTCATCAGGATACATAAATCCTATATTGTTTCGTTCAAGCATATTGATATTATTGAAAAACATCAGGTGGTTATCAACAAAAAGGCCATTCCTGTTGGAATAACCTTTAGAGAACACTTTTTTAATAAAATTTCTCATCGTATATAAAAATACTTTAACTCATATAATTTCATCCGATAATTATTTATCTATACTTTCCTAAGATAACTTTGACAGGTCATTCTTTGCAGAAATAGAATAGTTTATTTTAACCTTCCAGGCTCCCGAGATTTTTATTTTTACATTCAAGCCTCATCGTCTCAGCACGGGAAATGCACCCAAGAATTAAATACTGATCCCCAAGCGTTGCCTTTTGAAGTATATTTTTCTCTCCCTGCATTATGACGCTTTAATCTTTCAACCAGATTGTGGGTCTGACCAATATAAAACTTTTGAATTTTCAACGAAAATAATAGGTAGACAAATACTCCATAAAGCAAAAAAGATTGGTTTTTGGGCCAATCTTTTTATTTTGAGCGGGAGACGGAACTCGAATCCGCGACCCTTAGCTTGGAAGGCTAATGCTCTACCAACTGAGCTACTCCCGCAAAGGAAGAGTGGGGAGAGCAGGATTCGAACCTACGAAGGCGTGCGCCAGCAGATTTACAGTCTGCCCCAGTTGGCCACTTTGGTATCTCCCCTTTTGTTTCAATACATGGAGCCGATGGACGGATTCGAACCCCCGACCTGCTGATTACAAATCAGCTGCTCTGACCAGCTGAGCTACATCGGCATGTATCGTAAAGAACGCTTCAATCAAAATGCGAATGCAAAAGTATTAAATTTATCGTAATTACAAACTTTTCCTTAAAAAAAATAGAGAAAAAATATCTCTGCAAATACTATGATTACTGATGTTTTTGAAAATGAGTTTTTTAAAGCATTACGAATTCTATTCTTCCAGTGCTTCCATGTCCCGTTGCAGTTGTGCCATTTGAATAGCCGTTACAGCAGCCTCGGTCCCTTTATTTCCATGCTTACCCCCAGCCCTGTCCTTTGCCTGCTGTTGATTATCGGTTGTAAGTACTCCAAAAATAAAGGGAATATTATAATTCATATTCAGTTCGGTAATCCCATGAGTAACACTCTGACAAACATAATCGAAGTGTTTGGTTTCCCCCTGGATGACACATCCCAGGCAAATCACTGCGTCCAAATCGGCATATTCGGCCATGAACTGTGCTCCAAGAGTCAACTCAACACTCCCCGGAACATATTTCCTTAAAATATTTTCTTCTTTAGCTCCATGTTTGATAAGGGTTTCGTATGCTCCTTTCAATAATGCATTGGTAATTTCACTATTCCATGCTGAAGTTACAATCCCAAACTTCATGTCTTTGGCCGATGGAACAGATTTTATTTCATATTCAGAAAGATTTTTAAGATTTGTTGCCATAATAATTATCGGTTATAGATTTTTCGATTCAAAAATAAAAAAATCCTGATTTCTCAGGATTTTTTAACAACACTATTTATTAAATATTTTAACTATTCATCAATGCCTCAACACGAGCAATATACTTATCAATCTGTCGTCCTTCGGCAGACTCGGGAAATTTATCTTTAATCGACTGGTAGGTCTCCAAAGCCTTTTGATAATCTTCACTTTGCTCATGCACAAACCCTACTTTCATCAAGTAAATTGGCGTAGTAAATTCATTTTCAGATTTGGTAACGGCTTTCTCATAAAAACGTAATGCCTCCTCTGTATTTCCCAGTTCCATGTTTGCATCACCAATAGCACCGTATGCAATAGGGGCTACCATCTTATCGTCAGACTCAAAAGCCTTTAAATAATCAATCGCTTCTTCAAAGTTACCCAGGCGTAAATAACTAATTCCGATATAATAATTGGCCAAATTAGCCGATTTGGTAATACTGTACTCCTCAACAATGTCTAGAAAACCAAGATAATTACCATCTCCATGGATTGCCAGGTTAAACGAATCGCGGGCAAAATACTGCTCGGCCATCCACATCTGCGATTGTGCCTCCTTTTCTTTTGGGGATACAACAAATCGTTGATACCCCAAATATCCTCCGACAATAACAATAATTGCCAATACAATAATGGTTAAGCTTTTTTGGTTTTGTTCGATATAATGCTCTGTTCTGCTTAACGCATTTTCTACGGATTCAAACTGATCTTGATCTGATACCTTCTTTTTACTCATTTTATTATAATTAATTTTATGTGCCAAAATATCTGAACCGCAAATGTAATTCTTTTGGTGTATTTTTAAAATATTTTGTTTATAAAAATTGATATTTATTGAATGGTTTACTTTTTAATTAACGGATAATTCCAAATCTTTGTGTAAAATTTTCAAAATGCATCTGCAGGAATTATCATTAATCAATTATAAGAATTACAGCCAGGTTGATTTGGACTTTTCTCCCAAAATCAACTGTTTTATTGGTCAAAATGGAGTGGGCAAAACCAATTTACTGGATGCCATCTATTATCTGTCCATGTGTAAAAGTTATCTAAACCCGGTGGACAGCCAGAACATTCAATACAACCAGGATTTTTTTGTAATCCAGGGGAAATACCTGCGCAAGGAAAAGAATGAACATATTTATTGCGGATTAAAAAGGAACAGGAAAAAACAATTTAAACGTAACAAGAAGGAATATCCAAAATTATCCGATCACATTGGTCTATTACCAATTGTCATGATTTCACCCATGGATAATAGTTTAATTCTTGAGGGAAGCGAAGAACGGCGGAAATTCATGGATAGTGTTATCTCGCAGTACGACAAAGAATACCTGGAGCACTTAATCCGGTATAACCGGGTGCTGGCTCAACGCAACAAGTTATTAAAAGACTTTTATCAAACGCAGACTTTTTCAAAAGAATCCCTGGACATTTGGGATGAACAACTCATTGCACTGGGGGAAAAGATCCATACCGTCCGGGTAAAATTTGTTGAAGAGCTTATCCCCATTTTCCAGAATTACTATACCCGGATATCAGGAGACCGGGAACAGGTAGAGCTTATCTACGAATCACCCCTGCACCTGGGCGAGTTCAGAAAGCTTTTAAAAGATGCTTTAGACAAAGACCGGATGGTACAATATACAACCGTAGGGATTCATAAGGACGACCTGGGGCTAACGTTAGCAAAATACCCTATTAAAAAAGCCGGGTCACAGGGGCAACAAAAAACCTACCTGGTATCGCTTAAACTGGCCCAGTTTGATTTTATAAAACATATTAGTGGGTTTAAACCAATCCTGTTGCTCGATGATATTTTTGACAAGTTTGATAAACAGCGGGTAAGGCAAATTATTGAGTTGGTAGCAGAAAATCATTTTGGGCAGATCTTTATTACCGATACCAGTCGAGACCGTTTGGAAGAAATTCTTGATGAAATAAAGATTCAACACCATTTATTTATCATTGAGCAGAACGGAGAAATTAAGATAAAAAAGGTGAACTAAAAGGATGAGAAAAAAGAATACACAAAAACTTGACGAAGTAATTCAGGAATACCTGAAAGCATTAAAAATAGATGATAAGCTGAAGGAGGTAAGATTAATCCGTTCGTGGTACGAGCTGGTAGGAAAAACCATTGCACGCTCAACAAAAGATGTTTACATTAAGAATCGTAAATTATTTGTAAAAATAAACTCATCGGTAATACGGAACGAGCTGTTCATGATCCGCGATGGCTTAAAAGATGCATTAAATGAGCAGGCAGGCGAATCAATCATTGATGAGATTATTCTGAAATAATTTTTACTTCATCTCAATAATCAAACCTCAAAGGAAATACTATATTAACCCTAACTTTCTTTTTTAGTACATTCCAATGCTTTAATTGATTTACTGAATAATCAAAATCTTATGGACAGTTAATATCTACCTGTCCCAGGAATTCATACGTTTATCTTATCTAAATAAATATTTATAAAATATTTAGCAATCTAATTTATTTTTTACCTAACTTTAGTAAATGCCTGATATACAAAGAATATTAGGATATTTAAATCTTTTATCAACTAATAAAATCTACTATGAAAAAAATTTTACTTTTAGCTTTAAGCTTAATGTTAAGCTTAACCATTGCCCGGGCACAGAATAATATTGATTTTAGTGGCGACATTAAAACCGATGTTACCTGGGATAGCAGTATTGACACGGTTAAGATTATCGGAAATGTCTCTATTGACACAATTGGGTCTCTTACTATTGAATCTGGTGTTGTCATTGAATTTCAGGGAGCCTATAACATTGATGTTGAAGGAAGTATTGTAGCAACAGGAACAGAATCTGCACCCGTAATTTTTACAGTTTCTGATACTAGTGGGTATTCTGATTATTCCCATGAAGGTTGGCTGGGAATCGACTTTGTAAATACTGATGAAAATGCTGATGCTTCTACATTTGATTATTGTGAATTTTACTTTGGTAAAGCTGATGGTATAGATTATTGGAATTCCCACGGTGGAGTAATTTTCATTGAAATCTTTAATAAAGTTGAAATACAAAACAGCTTGTTTAAATACAACTATACTTCTGGGAATGGTGGTGCGATCCATGTTAAAGATGCTGATCTTCTTGTAGAAAATTCTGTTTTTGAATATAATGAATCCGGGGATGCCGGAGGTGCTGTAAACGTTTCAGGGGATGCGGGGACTTGTACTGCTAACCTTTTTAATAATACCTTTGAAAACAACACTTCATTAACAGGAGGTGGAGTAAGGGTAAGAGGGGGTGGTAATTCACTAATTACAGGAAATAGTTTTCAGTTTAACAAAGCCTTTGATACTTCTTCTGAATGCGGCGGTGGAGGTATTATAATTACCGGTGTAGCCGATTCGACAATGATTAAAGACAATTTTTTTGCAAACAATGAGGCAAGTGATGGAGGAGGTATTAAAGTTGCCGGTTATAGTTCTCCTATACTCATAAATAATATTATTGTTAATAATACGGTATCGGAATACAATGGAGATACTTATACCGGAAACGGCGGAGGGATTAAAATAGCCTATTATGCAAACCCGTTAATTATCAATAATACAATAGTTAACAATTTAGCTGATTATGGAGGTGGAATATTTACCTCCTGCAACATTGATTCAGTAAAAATATATAATTCCATAATCTATGGAAATGTAACCTCCGGCGAAGGAAGTCAGGTATATATAAAATCTACAGAAGCCCCTAAAAAAATTGAATTCCACCACTGTAATATTGAAGGAGATACCACTGACATGTATATTGAAGCAGGAACTTCAGCTTCTCTTGTATACTTAAATAATATTGATGTTAATTCAGCGTTTGTAAATGCAACAACAGGAGTTGGAGCAGCCCATACAACCTCTGCAGAAGACTGGAAACTAACCAATACCTCTCCATGTGCAGATGCCGGGGATGATACAGAAATCAGTTATTGGATTCCAGCTACAGACTTTTTTGGCAATCAAAGAACAATAGGAGATGCTATTGACATGGGAGTTCATGAGTATGAACTGGTTCGTCAACTGGAAATTTCTTCACCCTCAACAACAATTACTGAAGACCAGGGCACCCTTCAATTTACAGCAACTGTTTGGCCAGAAGATGCGGCTAACACCTCTGTGGTATGGAGTTTAACTGATGGTACAGCAACAGCAACCATCGATCAAAACGGATTATTAACAGCTACCGGAACAGAAGAAGGCAATGGTACCGTTACAGTAAAAGCTGTTACTGAAGATGGTTCCAATTTATCTGACGAAATTCTGGTAACAATTTCTAATCAGGGTACACAAACTACAATAAACGTGATTAAACATGAACTTATACAGGTTTATCCAAATCCTGCAGTTGATCAAATTAATATCGAAACACCATTTGATCATGGAGTCGTTGAGATTATAGACCTTACCGGAAAAACAATCATCTCTAAATCGTTTGATCAGTTTATTGAACTGAATATTTCTGAATGGAGCGAAGGATTATATTTTGTTCGAATAGTTCATGGATCGGATATCCATACCAGAAAATTTATTAAAAAATAAATACAACCACGAGATATTGATAAGAAGGAGCTTTGCGGCTCCTTTTTTCTTTTTGGGAGGGAGCTCTATTCTTTCTTTTAGGATCATTAAACGCTACTCTAAACCAGGATCAATTGTAAATATTATATGTTCGGATGAAGAATGAACAAATCAACGATCCTGTAGAATTCCCCCAATTTTTTTTTTCGTTGCAGAAGATTAACTTTTTATAAGACTTAACTTTTGTAAAAGAATCAGTCAATATCGTTCCCGTTGATTGAAGAAGAAATCGGCTTCTCGTCGTGCATTTTCGTCTGAATCGGCACCATGTACCGCATTTTTCTGCAACGATTCGGCAAACATTTTACGAATGGTTCCCTCCTCTGCCACTTGTGGATTAGTATTTCCGATAAGTTTTCGAAAATCGTTTACGGCATTTTCTTTTTGAAGTAATAATACAATAATAGGCCCCGAACTCATAAATTCACACAAACTATCATAAAATTCCTTCCCCCGGTGGACTTCATAAAACCGTTGTGCCTCTTCGAGGGTTAGCTTGGTGGAACGGATTGATGAAATACGGAACCCCGCCTGGTTAATCATTGCTAAAATTGGTCCTACATGATTTTTCCGGCAAGCCGAGGGTTTAATCATTGCAAAAGTATATTCCAAAGCCATAATCTTAATTTTATTTTTTAGTCAACCGAAGATATAAATTATTTTAGGATTAACTTAAATTCTGGACAGATTATTTTATCTTTGATATTTTAGAATCATAAAAACTAAGCGAGCAGTGAAGCCTATTTCAGAAGATATTATAACCCCTTTACAAAAAATAATTAACGAAACTCAACATCCATTAATCCTTATTCATTATAATCCCGACGGAGATGCAATAGGATCAGCGCTGGCATTTTATCATTACCTGATAAAAAAAGACAAACAACCGGTTGTGGTATCGCCTAATGATTATCCCGAATTCTTACACTGGTTGCCGGGCAATGATAAAGTCCTGGTTTACAAGAGACAATCTGGAACGGTACTTAACGCTTTAAAAAAGGCCGATGTTATTTTCTCACTTGATTTTAACGATTCAGATCGAATTAATGATTTAGAAAAACATTTCCTCAACACCAGGGCACGGAAGGTGTTAATTGATCACCATCCTGAACCGGGTAATTTTGCCGACCTGGTTATTTCCGATGTTATTTATAGTTCCACGGCCGAATTGGTTTATCACATCATTGAATCATTAACGGATGAAAACCTGGTGGATCGAACGATTGCCGAATGCCTTTACACCGGGATTATGACAGATACCGGATCTTTTAATTACAACTCCTCGCAACCCTATACCTACTATGTGGTTTCTAAATTAATTGGATTGGGAATAAACAAGGACCAAATCTACTGGAATGTTTATGATAATTACTCTGCTGACCGGATGAGACTCTTAGGGTATTCATTGTATAAAAAAATGGAAGTCTTCCCCGAATATCATACAGCATTCATAAGCTTAACGAAAGAAGAGTTAAAAACCTTTCACTTTGCTCCGGGTGATTCGGAAGGATTTGTAAATTACCCCTTATCGATCCAGGGAATTCGTTTCTCCGCCATTTTTGTAGAGAATGATAAGCATATCAAGATCTCTTTTCGATCCAAAGGAGAATTTGCTTCCAATAAATTCGCTGAAAAACACTTTAACGGGGGCGGCCATAAAAATGCCTCCGGTGGAAGCTCCTTTGAATCCCTTGAAGATACGTTACAAAAATTCCGCGATTTATTACCCCTATATAAAAAAGCACTAAACTATGGTTTATAATCGATTATTGGTTTGGGTCTTCATTTTGATATTTACATTAATTTTCTTTTCTTGTAATAACAATAAAAAAGAGACGAAAAAGAATAACCAGAAACCCAAATATACCGAAGAATCCATGGAAAAGATCAACCAGATGCTGGTTGAAAAAGATGTAGAAGTCATTCGAAATTATATCGAACGCCGGGGATGGGAGATGCAAATGACAGAAGCCGGACTTTGGTATATGATCTATAAAGAAGGAAGTGGAGAGCTTATTCAGAAAAACGATTATATTACGATAAATTATAAGGTCTGGCTGATGGATGGCACCCTTTGCTATTCATCCGACAGTTTGGGAGCAAAAAGCTTTATTGTGGGGAAGGGAGGGGTTGAAACAGGCCTGGAACAAGGAGTTCTGCTGTTAAAAAAAGGGAGCAGGGCAAGATTTATAATGCCCCCTCATTTAGCTCACGGACTCATTGGGGATAATAAGAAAATCCCGGCAAGAGCAACAATCATTTATGATGTTGAAGTGCTTGAGGTAAAGAATAATATTCAACAATAACAACTTGATAATTATGACAAAACGAATTCTTTTTCTTTTGATTCTGGCTTCAGGGATTGTTTCCTGCAACTATTTTTCCAAATATCCCGGTTACTCCAAAACAAAATCAGGCATTTATTATAAACTATTAAAATTCGGAGAAGCATCAGAAAAAGCAAAGCCCGGAGATTATTTAACGGTAGATATCATTTATAAAACGATCGATGATTCCATCTTTTTTGAAGGACGCAGAAAAATCCAGGTTACCGAACCATCCTTTCCCGGGGCAATCGACGAATGTTTCTTAATGCTGGCCAAAGAAGAGAAGGCCGAATTTATTATTTCGGCGCATGACTTCTTTACCAAAACCCTGGAAACGAGTCTGCCCGGTTTTCTCCATCAGGAAGACCCGATGAAAGTAGAAATTGACATGATTGAGATCCAGACCGAAGAGGATTACTATCGTGAAAAAGAAGCTTTTTTACATTGGATTGAGGATTTTGGAGAATACGAAAAAGTAATTTTGCGCCAGTTTATTGATCAGCAAAAGATTGAGCAAGAACCAACAGAAACGGGATTGTACCATATTACCCTGGCCCGCGGAACCGGCGATAGTGTCAGGGTTGGCGACACGGTAACCGTTCACTACGAAGGAAGATTCCTGAATGGTAAATTCTTCGATTCAACCAAACGGCGGAATTCACCCTTTCAATTTGTATACGGAAGAAAATGGCAGGTTATTCCAGGGCTGGAAGAAGCCATTGGCCGAATGACTGAAGGAGAAAAAGCGGTATTTATTCTCCCATCCAAAATTGGATTTGGACAAACAGGTTCTTCAACAGGTATTATACCACCCTATACTTCAACGATTTTTGAGGTTGAACTTATAGAAGTTATCCCAGGAAAAATAGAAAAAGATACCGATCTGAATAAATACGATTAAAAAAAGCCGGAATCATTGAATTCCGGCTCTCTTTTTTCTGACCTGTTATCGTTTAATAGAAAGAATATTCATATCGGTATTGAATCCTGTAACGATAGAGTGCGTAATAAACTTCCACCCTTTCTAAAATACCTTTGTCACTGTAAAAATAAGTCTTTTTAGAATTTTCTGTTGGATGATCATCGTACCACTCCTCCTCGATTAAATTCCCCTCTTTATCATAAACATAAGTGTTGCTGATAAAAATATTTCCCTTGGGTTGCTCTTTCTTGATCTCTACCAGGTTCCCCTTACGATCATAACTATAATACTCCTTGTAGATAAAGTTCCCCAATACATATTTTGTCTTTTCGAGTAAAAGTTTCCCGTTAAACGTATAAAAATATTTCTCTTTTATGTTACCATCGCTGTCATATTCTGTACTTTCAATAATATTTCCAAAATCATCGTATTGATTAATAATTTTTCCGGCCTCCTGTCCTTTGTCTATAATATTGATTGTACATTGATTTCCTTTATAATTGAAGTCTCGTTGATGCTCAACCGTCCCAAATATATCAGATCTTGTAATACTGGTTAAACGATCTTTTTCATCATAATTATATTTAATTATCTGGTAATCTGTTCCATTATAACGCTCTTCACGTATTTTCTTATTGGAATTATCATAGGTTATATTTTGACGATAGAGTAACTTATTCTCATCCCCCTTGTAATTGGTATACTCAACCTTATTTTCATTATTATCGTACTTGTAACTTAATTTTTGGTCAATGGTTCCCGAGTGATAATATACTTCTTCAATAACATTTCCTTTATGGTCATATCGTTTGGTAAAATTCTTATACCCCTCTTTGGCCGGTTTCCCTTTAACATATTTATGATTCCACTGCACCTGGGTCTGAATACGGTTCTTTACAATATTCTCCTTCCATTTTTCTTCACCGGTATTTTGTGAAAAAAGACTGAGGTTGAGAAATAAAATGCTTATGCTTAGGATCAAATTTTTCATTGCCTGAATAATTATTTCATGTTTTGTAATGCTATTTCAAAAATACAAAAAAATTTTAGTCAAGATAAAACTTATTTATACTATCAAAAACCATGCTTAAATTAATTCTTACGAAGATTAAACTAAATAGTTTTATATTTTAATCACATTATTTTATGGTCGTTGAGAATTGACATCCCTGTTATTTTATTATAACTTACTCATTCAAAAATTTTTATAAAAAACTTTATTTGCTTTCGATTCAATTTATCATATACCTATTTAATAACAAACCATTAATGATTATTGTTATGAAAAAAATTACATTAACCTTACTAACCCTCTGCATGGTATATTCTATCAGTCTTTTTGCTCAAGCACCGGAGGCTTTTAAATACCAGGCGGTTTTACGAAACGCTGACGGGGAGCTGATCGCCGGACAGGATGTTTCGCTCAGAATCTCTGTCTTACATCTCACGCCTTCCGGCGAAACCGTATACTCCGAGGAGCATGCTGCCACTACCAATGATTATGGGATCGTTTCGTTAACCATAGGGGAAGGTGATCCTCTCTCCGGCGATTTTAGCCTCATCCCCTGGAATGAAGGAGATAAATTCCTGAAAATCGAAATCTTTGAACAGGCAACCAGCAGCTATGCCCAACTGGGAACTTTCCAGCTGTTATCGGTACCCTACGCATTATTTGCCAGCTCAGCCTCAAAGCTTGGGGAACATGTGGAGTATTCCTCCTCCCTCGATACCCTGTTTGTGGTCAAAGACCACAACGGGAACCCGGTTTTTGTGGTATATCCGGAAGGGGCTGAGGTGATCACCAGCAACGAAACCAAAGGACGGCTGGGTGGTTTTGCCGTCAGCGGCCGGACCTCAACCCGGGGAGAAAACAGTGAGTACCTGGTGGTCACTCCCGACAGCACCCGTATCTATGTAAACGAACCGTTACAAAAAGGGCAACTGGGAGGATTTGCCGTCAGCGGGCGAACCTCAACCAAGGGTTTGGTAAATGATTATTTATTCGTTACCGGTGATAGCACCCGGGTGTATGTCAACGAAGATGAAAGCAAGGGCAGGCTGGGCGGTTTTGCCGTGAGTGGCCGGACCTCCACCAAGGGGCTGTTGAACGACTACCTGCAGGTTTCCCGGGACAGTACCCGCATATATATTCCTGAATCAACAATTAAGGGCAGGCTGGGTGGTTTTGCCGTCAGCGGACGTACTTCCAATAAAGGACTGATCAATGATTATTTTAATATTTCAGGAACTACAACCGCGGAACAAATCATTGACGAATCCAGGGTTATATGGTATCCCGAAAAATCAGCCTTTCTGGCCGGAGAGCTTAATATCCCAAGCCCCGATAGTGTTGGTGAATTTTCCATGGCCCTTGGTTACCGGAATAATGCGATCGGAAAATGGTCACAGGCTATGGGATACCAAAGTATTGCCCGGGGACCTTATTCAACAGCTATAGGGTATGAGACCATTGCAGATACCAACTCTTTTGCATTTGGACGGGGAACCAAAGCCCTTGGTTTTAATAGTTTTGCATTCGGAACCGTGGGATTAGACTCATTAGGAACTCCCACAAGCAATTACACGATAGCCAGTGGTGATTATTCATTTGCTTTTGGCCTGGGATCTGAAGCCCTGGGAACGGGTGCATTTGTTTTAGGAACCAATTGTATGGCTATCGGTGATTTTTCAACAGCTGCAGGATTTCAAACAGAAGCCTTTGGGTTTGGATCCACGGCGATGGGAGGTAATAATATCGCAGGTGGCCCCTATTCCCTTGCGTTTGGAAGTGATAACCAGGCCCAGGGGTTTGCTTCCGTTGCCTTTGGCTTAGGAAATATTGCCGAAGGGTTGCAATCCTTTGTAACAGGGAAAAGTAATACAGCAAGCGGGGTAAGTTCTGTAGCCCTGGGGATATCCAATAATGTAATCGGAGATGGTGCATTTGCGGCAGGAACTTTAAATACTGCTTCAGAAACCAATGCCATTGCTTTTGGATATAACAATACCTCCAGTGGCTCTAACTCCTTTACCGCCGGTTTAGCAAATGAGTCAATTGGAAATTCAGCAGCATCTTTCGGTTCAGAAAATATGAATGCCGGAGATTTATCACTTGTAATCGGTTTCGGAAATCAAATAACTCCCGACGGAGATGCAGCTTTTGCTGCCGGATTTAATAATGAAGCCTCTGGACAGGGTTCCATTGCTGCGGGTGAAGCTAACAAAGCCTCCGGAAAATATAGCGTGGCCCTGGGATATAACAATGAATCACCAGCCTATGGCTCATTTGTTATTGGACGATTGAACCAAAGCAGAACGGCTAATTCTAATGAAGAATGGACTGGAGAAGATCCGCTGTTTGTCGTGGGGAATGGAACCGGGGGAGCACCGATCCCTTACAATGACGCCTTTGTAATCTACCAAAACGGAAATGCTGAGATTGATGGTAATTTTTATCCCGTAGAAAATAATCTTTATGACTTAGGTTCTTCTGGTAACCGATGGCGTGATATTTATACCGATGGAGCAGTTACAACCTCAGACTCCCGGTTGAAAACAAATATTCTGAATATCTCCTATGGTCTGGCAACAGTAATGAAGTTAAAACCTGTGAGTTTCTTGTGGAAAGAAAAAACTGAAGAAGGTATCCGCTTAGGTTTAATCGCACAAGAAGTTAAACCCGTTATCAACGAAATCGTTGTTGTAGGTGATGATGAAAATCAAACCCTGGGAATCAGGTACACAGAGTTAATCCCTGTTTTGATCAAAAGTATCCAGGAACAACAGGAAATTATAGATAAACAGACCAAAAAGAATAACGAACTAAAAGCTCAACTGGAAAAGATCACCCAAAGGCTTACGGAGCTGGAAGAAAAAGTAAAATAAGAAAAGGGCCTTGCGGCCCTTTTTTCCTTACAGGAAGTTCAGATAACCCACGTAATGCAAAAGAATGACTGTAAGCCATATGATAAGCAGTATCCAGGGAATAACTTTTAATCGCCCTGACTTTTTAAACAGGTACACGAGCAATATAAGGATAATAATTACCAGGTAAACCCACCAGGGCAAAGAATCTGAATAGTCGTGGAGTACCTCATCTCTCACGGTAATACTGAAGTCCCATGGCTTATTTTCCTGTAAATTTTCAATGTAGAGATAATAACTGCCATCCAGGTTATCCCTGATTTCACTTAAACAGGGCATTTTAGACAGGTTACTTTTCTGACTCATTGTACGCTGATGTTTCTTTATCGCCCGGGGATTATTTTTTAAGTTAATTTTCGATTGAAATCCGGGGCCCATAAACTTCCCGAATCTATTCACAGGTTTTATTCCAAGTACAGTATAATTTTTATTATTGCCCGAGGGAGCAGGAGGTGCATCCTGAACGATTTCGGGTTCTTCCTGTACCATTTCACCAAAAACAACCACAGCTGACAGGGTTTTTGTTCTTTGAAACACTCCATAATCCTTGACCTCTCCATTCATTAAAAATACAATATTGTATATACCCGCCAGTTCTGTTGAGGTAAAATATCCGGTAAATTTACCATTCCCGTCATCTGTTAAGTCAACAATTTGCTCTTCTGGCAATAAAGCGTTATAAAAAGAAGAATCACTTACCATTAATTCGTTAAACTTTTGAGCCACCCCGGTATTCAGATCACTTAACGAATCATTCAAAACGGGAGTATCATACGTTGAAAGTAAATGACCCAGATCATCCCCGGGTTTAAGAATAACTGCCTTCACGGTAGTACTTTCACCGTTAACGGGAAGATTATTAACCGACAACAACGTTTTTAACCAGATCGTATCACCTACCGTATATTTTCTCTTTTTAGAGGAACACTCGTAATTCAGATAGTGGTCATCGGCAATAACCGACAGATAAACCGGATGAGATGTTTCTCCTGCTAATTTTATTTCCCAGCCTCCTGCTGAATGGATTGGCTCATTCCCGGGAACAGGCAACCGAAAGCTCAATATTTTAAAATTGTTGCCATCTCTTTGTCTTGCCTTAGACGTGATATCAACACCATCTTTCAGTATCTGCATGGTAAGGTTTTCGTCTGAGTTTAGCTCAATCAACAGGGTACTGATATGACTATTCAAATTAAACGGGATGACACTTTCACCAGAATGATCGGGAAGCGATTTATTCAAAACAAGCTGGGGACTTCCCTCATCCAGCATGTTGACTAATTGATTATTAAACCATCCGGTCAACCCCGAGCCAGGTTCAACAAACAAGACTTCCCCATTACTGTTGCCGGCAATTTCCTGCAAAATCTCGGGTTCATCCCCCGCAGCCCAGGTTGCTACAGGAAAATAATGTATACTGTCCTTGGGATTAACAGAATAATGATTAAGAGAATCATTGGTTAGCGTAAAACTCATTCCATCGTCCTTCACTTTATTTCCGTAATTCTGTAAACCATCGGTAAACAGAAAAACCAACCTTTTCAAGTGGGGAGAATCATCCGCGGTTAATTTATCTTTTGCATTTAACAAACCCTCTCCCATCGCTGTCATTTGCAAAGGGGTTCGGGGCTCCAGGTCATTATAAACTTTTATCACCGACCAGTTATTAAAATCAGCATCGGTATTATCAATCACGATAAACTGATCAGCGATTGGAGGATCCGGTTCAATTACTGTTGAGGAGAAATAGGTCATGGCTAAAGAATCCCCCCTACCCTGTTGAAATTCTTCCAGCTTGGGGACAAAAGAATTAACGGCATCTTTCAAAGCATCAATCCTTGTCCCCGACCCCGATTGTACCGGTAAGGCCATGCTGCCAGAGATATCCAGAACCATCACCAGCTTAATGCTATCTCTGATCAACGGAATGATAAACTGCTGCTGTTCGGTCATTTCATCTTTGGTAGCATTAAGGGTAAAACGGATGGAATTACTCTGAGGAAAAGGACACCTTTCGGTAACCAATAAATGAATCTGATGATCTGTATTGGTCAATGTATGATGATCATCTATTTCGGTACAACTTCCAGTTACATTAGAGATAAAAAATGTATAGGGAGGGGTAATGTTTATGGGCACAATAAATTCATATTGCTGATTAAACCGTGCAGGTGGAAGAGAAATTACACAACTACCCCCGGGACAGTTAGAGAATGTTGTTCCCGGAGGATAATCCACTGGATCCTGACTGATCATTTGTGCCTTGAGTTGAATAGCACTAGCCATAGCAAGGATAAGTAAAAAGACATATTTACTTAGAAGCCTTATCAGTATTAATTTCATAATGATTTGGGTTTTGGTTAATAGATAGATAACGTATAAATCAAATAATCTTCAAGTTATGTATTTTTTTTAGATTGACATATTCTGTTAAAAATTTATTAACCTCCCTGGATTTTTTATAACGGATAGTGGGAATATAAAACGCTTTATTTATTTAGTCTTGCAATTTATTAAGATAAATTATAAATAAAGTTTATGTTTCTATGGCCTCGATAGATTTTAATCATTTTATTAAAAAACGAAATAGACGAGAATGTAGGACTATATTTACGCAAATGGGAAACTCTATTTTCTTCATAACCTCACGCCGGAATTTAAATTTATGAATCTGTTCGTTGAAAGCATATAACAAGAAAATAATTAGGTCTGAGAAAAAGCAGAAGATTATCCAAAGCCCACCTCCATCCAATTTAAAGCCCCGATTTTTCGAGAGCTAAACGCTTGCCTTTCAATATTTTACTAAAAATATTGATTCTTAGTCGATTAAATGCTAACTTACTTTATCCTTAAAAATCCATTCTATGAAAAAGTTAGCACTTATTTTTTTGGCCATCATGTGCCTGGGATCAACCCTTTTTGCGCAAGCACCGGGGGCTTTTAAGTACCAGGCGGTTTTACGAAACGCTGACGGGGAGCTGATCGCCGGACAGGATGTTTCGCTCAGAATCTCTGTCTTACATCTCTCGCCTTCCGGCGAGACCGTATACTCCGAGGAGCATGCTGCCGCTACCAATGATTATGGGATCGTT
>JAZBOG010000004.1:0-2554 GCA_036351015.1 Bacteroidales bacterium | reverse complement strand
TGGTGCCTTCGGCGGCAATGCTGCCATAGGACTCCAGGCTGTCGGTCAACGTGATGTATGGATCATTGCAATACAAACTATCGTGTACATTGAGCGCCTCGTAGCTGTCGCTAACATTCTCAAGGGTTACATCAAGGCTGATCGTTTCGTTGTAGTCTGCCTCATTGTTATTGTTCCCCGAAACATCGTCGAGGGTGTAACCGGAAAGAACTACATAGGGTTGATTGGTATATACATTGATTGTCCCCAGATGTCGTAATTTGTTGGGAGCAATAATGGAAACTGAAATAGGATCTACAGCACTAACAGGATTAAATAAATCTAAGACAAGATCTCCGTTTTGATCTGTAATCCCTCGTCCAATCAGCTCCCCATTTTGTATTAAACCAATCCGTGCATCGGGGGCATCGGTAGTAAACGTTAACTGAGAAGCACCCAGGGCGATTCCCGTAGTATAACCGGCCGTAATAACTCCCGGATTCTCCGTCCATAAATACATGGATGGATCACCCAGCAGGTTGGTTTCGTAGGCACACCATCTCATTACACTCTCATCCAGGTTGGAAAGATTATCTTCCTTCGAATCAGCATTGGCTTCTCCGAGGGTAAACATGTTTTCATTAAAAATGGCATCAAAAAATTCCCGGTCAAAATACTGGGAGGCTCCATCCGTAGAGCCTTTCATTCCCCACCCATAGCGTGAATTCATAATCGTTGCCACAAGCCCTGTTTCTAAGCTGGTAATGGCTTCGGCAAAACAGTCCTCCGTACCATAACTCCCATAACTACTTCTATTATCAAAAGAACCACAGTAACATCCTTGTGAATATTCAAACACAAATCCACGTTCAATACCATCATTCGTAAAATTTGTAGTATTGACACTACTGTTGTACATGGTCATATTATAGGTCACATTGGAGTGTCCCAGGTGATTAATGATATTTATCCCGGTATTGTTAAATTCATTAAAAACATCATTAATTGTCCAGCTTTCATCTCTTTCATAGAGATAGGCAATCGAAAAATCATCCGTAAATCCTGCAGTGGTATATCCGTGGTTTGAACTTCCCTCTACAATTTCATCTTTATAATCTCCTCCGTAGGTATCCGGATCAGTCCACAATAACTCACCCACCATCAAGGCTTTAGTAATATCTTCAATTACAGGTTCATCCTGATATTTAATGTGTTTATTGGTAACATTGGCAACTTCTGCGGCATTATCCACACTAAATCTGCCCACATAAACTTCTGCCATAATATCAAACTCATCGGCTTCTCCGAAAATACCATTCCCGTTTGAGTCCCAGGTACCATCCAATCCGGAATAATAAATATCCGCAGGAATATTATTATCGGTTTCTCCTCCCGCAGAAGCACTCAACCCCCGGGCAGGAACAATCACATCTTCTCCTGCTGCTCCGTCAGCATCTCCACCTAGTATTACATATTGCAAGTTTTTATTCTGATAATAATCAATGATTGCATTTCTTATCTTTTCCGGATTATCCTGCCCATCATACGTTGAGTAAATATCTTCTGTAGTCAATGCTTCTGTTAAAAATCCCTGGGATTTTTTAAAATCAATATACTCCTGAAATGAAGATAAAAGGTCCTGGCTGGTAATCAGTAAAAGATCTGTTTCATCATTATACTCTCTCTCCGTTTGATAACGAGAGATTGCTTTAGGATTATCGACCACTCTTTGAATCTTTCTTAAAAAATCTGGCCGGCTGTTTGTTTTTTGACCAATATAAGTTGACTCTTCAGTCTTTTGAGTCTTTATATTTATAGTAATTGATTTAATAAACCTGACTTTTTTCAGGGCCGGGAAATAGGCTACCGGACAAATGGAAAAACCTCCAACAGAGTATCCTCCCAGGTATTGTGTCTGTAATTTCCCGACAGCTTTCTCCGGATATCGGCTTACTGAACGATAGATTTTTTCATCGGGTGAAACTGAAGATTGGGTATCATCTATCCTGGATAAAGGTAAAGGTTTGGATGCCGGAATAATCTGAATATTTTCTTCTTCTTTATAATAAATAACATCGATGATCTCCACCTCAAAAAGCTCACTGCCCTGTGGTAATAATATATCAGCAGCATAGTAGGGAAGCAAAGGTGTTCCCGCTGCACCACTGTTCCTCAGATTTTTATAAATAATCTTATAAAAGCCGTCGGTCTGTTTTTCAAGGACAGGGTATTCAAACGTATATTTTTTTTGGATATCTCCATTGGCCAAAATATCCTGAATAAAAAAAATAGCAAAAAAAGAAATTAAGAGTAAAAATTTTTGTTTCATAAAAAAGTTAATAAATATAGAGTGTGTTTATTTTTTAAGAAGCACCAAATTCCTTCCACATGGAATTTGGTGCTCTTTATATTATTCAACAATTAATTTAAAATGAACATAGCGATCTCCTGTCCTTAGCCGGATAAAATAGATTCCGGGGGTCTGATCCGAAATGTCGAGGGTATGTTTCGCTGACTCCAGCCTTCCCTGCTGTACAATCCTGCCCGACAAGGTAACCAGTTCATAGCTTACCGC
>JAZBOG010000003.1:0-395812 GCA_036351015.1 Bacteroidales bacterium | reverse complement strand
TCGGAACAGATGGAGCAACAGATGCAGATAAGATGCTTACCACCGATGGATCAGGAGATCCCCAATGGGAACTTAAGTCTGCAATAACTGTTGGTACCGCTTCTGACCTTGTGGCTGCAGGATCTGTGGTGAGCAATGCCGAAGTAGATAACAACCTGACTATTGATGGTGGTACTATTGATAATACAATTATTGGTGGAACTACCGCTGCTGCTGCTAATGTTACTGATTTAACTGCAAACGGTAATGTTACCCTTGGTCATGATGAACTTGATGGTATAACCATAAATGCCAGCATTCGGGGCACAAACGCCCTAATATTTGATGGAGGTAATCCTGATGTCAATAAAACAACACTTAGCATTACCGAACCTACAGGGACAAATACTATAACATTACCAAATCTTTCTGGTACCATTGTATTATCCTCAAATAAGCTATCCGACTTTGCTGCTACCACCTCTGCTGAACTGGCTGGTGTAATATCAGATGAAACAGGTTCCGGATCTGCCGTTTTTGCTACCAGCCCAACTTTAACAACACCAAATATTGGTGCTGCTAGTGCATCAAGCATAAACAATTTGTCCATAACTGATCCTGGTACAAGTGCAACCTTAACTTTAGCAAATAATAGTTCCTTAATAACATCTGGTGCAAATTCTGTTACCTTAACATCAACAGGTGTTACTAATGTTACTTTACCAACATCAGGAACTTTGTCTACACTTTCAGGCACAGAAACCCTTACGAATAAAACACTTACATCACCAGTATTAAGTTCCAGTGATGGTTCTGCTGGTTCAGCTCCATTGAAATTTACAGCAGGTACTGATTTGAGCTCACCAGAAGCTGGGGCTATGGAATATGACGGAACTAATTTTTCAGTTACAGATGGTTCAGCCACCAGATATACTTTAGCTAAAACATTGACAAATACTGCCTCATTGGATTTTCCTAATACATCTAATGGATCAAGTTCAATACATACAATTTCAGTAACGGGAGCTTCTGTTGGTGATGTAGTTGTTTTAGGAGTGCCTTCTACATCCGTTGTATCAAATGGTATTTATACAGCGTGGGTAAGTAGTGCAGATACTGTTACTATTCAATTTAGTAATAATAGTAATGGAGGAGCAGGTATGGATCCAGCTATTGGAACATTCCGTGTTAGCGTATTAAAATATTAATATATAAATAAACAAAACTTTATGAAAACCACAATCCTTATAATTACAGTATTCTTTATCTCCTTTTCGGTTTTTGCGCAACAAACCGAACCAGAAACTGTGAAGCAGAAGGAACCAGTGCAACTTACCTCCCAGGCTGATTCCCTGCAGTATGCCCTGGGGGCCTACCTGGGCCAGTGGATGGTGAAAAATAATTTTAAGGTGCAGAATGCCACCCTGTTTTTGCTGGGGATGGATGATGTCCTTCAAAACCGGCCGCTGGCCGTAAATGATTCAGTGATTACACCACTGGTGTCGGCCTACCAGCTGTCGAATCAGAACGAACGCAACCGGCAGATGGAGGAGCAGTTGTTTGAGTCGCTGAAAGGAAAACCCGGGGTTGGAGTGTTGCCCGAGGGCGTCCATTATATCGTAGCCGAAAAGGGTACGGGTGTCCGCCCCACATTAAAGGATACGGTAGTAATCCATGCGGTAGGTGTGTTTCCGGATGGTACCAAATTCGAAGATACGCAGGAAAAGGGGCAGCCCATTACCATTGTTACCGAAAACCTGATTCCCGGATTACGGGAAGCCGTTCAGCTAATGCCCGAAGGGGCGGTATGGCGGGTATTTATTCCTTCGGTGCTGGGTTATGGCTCGGCAGGATTGCCCAACAAAGTGCCACCCTATATGGCACTGGTTTTTGATATTAAATTACTGGAAGTAAAATAGTGAAATATAGGAGTCATCCTTCGTCACCCTTCGTCAAGCTCAGGGTGACAAGAGCTCAGGATGACATGATGCACAGGCTTAAAAAACATAAAAAATGAATATGATCCCGATAATTTCGGGACGAGATTACGAGAAACAATTAAATGATCAAAACGAATAAACATACTACCACAAGCCGCTTAAAGGCCTTCAGATTCCTTCCGGGGATGCTGATTGCCTGGGCCTGTTTGGTGATGTTTATTCAGCCTAACCACGTTCAGGCGCAGGTAATGAATGTGGAGGGGGTATATTTTTCTGTAACCAACGGAACGCATGTCCAGGGCGATACCCTGGAAAATACATCGGGTATCCTTACCAATGAAGGAAATATCAGGCTTAACGGTCATTATATTAACCAGGGAACCACCCAGGGGAATGGATTGTATAACCTGAAAGGAAACTGGTTAAATACGGGTACCTTTACCGCCGGAACCAGTACGGTGAACTTTTTTGGAGATAATGCACAGCAAGTATTAACCAGTGGTGACCGCTTCTACAATTTAATTATTAACAATTCGGGAGCCTCATTTGCAACCAACCGGATTATCCTGCTGAGCAATGTGAATGTATTTAACAGCCTGGCGATTCAGCAGGGGAATATCGTAACCGATGCCAACATTTTATATTTGGAGAATCCTCATCCCGATTCATTAAAGTACACTTCTGCCACGGGCAGCCGGGTAATCGGTAAATTTGAGCGGGGGGTCGACCGCATAGCTGATTATTTGTTTCCTGTAGGATCGGAAGATAATTATAACCCCCTGCATCTGGATTTAAATTCGGTGCCCAATGCGGGTTCGGTGCTTTCGGAGTTTGTTGCCGAAGTTCCGGATACCCTGGGATTACCTTTAGCCGATGCGGGTTATTTGGATCCTGCCGACAGTGTGGAGGTGTACCGTCCGGATAGTGCAGGATACTGGAGTCTTACGGCCCGAAATGATTTTACCATCGACGATTTTGATGTGAGCATGGAAGGGAATGGTTTCAGCACCCCCTATCAGAATGTTACGCGGGTGATCAAGCGGCCTGTGGGGGGCAGCTGGATTGTGGATGGTAAACACCGTGATGCCGATGGGGCGGTAATTCACCGGGATAACCTGACCGGAGGTATCGATCCTTCCGGAAATCATTTTGGGTGGGGCCATGTACGACCGCGAATACAGACACAGCCCGCCGATACGGCGGTTTGTGACGGGGAGAGTGCGGCCTTCTCGGTAGTGGCTACCGGCCGGCCACCGCTATCGTACGAGTGGCAGGTGCTGCCAACAACCGGCGGAGGATGGCAAACCATTACCGATGATGCGACCTATGCCAATTCCGATACCGACACCCTGTTTATTATCAGTGCCGACACCTCGATGAATGGCTATAAATACCGCGTATTGATTACCGATAGCCTGGGCAATGTAAAACACAGCAATGCGCAGGCAACCCTTACCGTGAATCCGCGTCCCGAGGTTACCGCCATCCCGCAGAACGATACCATTTGCGACGGGGAGACTACCTACATTGAGTTTACCACAACGGTTCCGGGATCAAGCTATGAGGTGGAGGTATTATACCACGGAGTAATTACCGGTGCTGCAGACACCACGTTGGCTCCCGGGTCGACCCTGGAACAGCAGTTGTTTAACTCATCCTTATCCTATGATTCGGTTATTTACCGCATCGTTCCTTACGGGCCGTTTACTACCCATTGTGAAGGTACTGCCGATACCGTGGTCATCTGGGTTGAGCCTACCGTACAGCTGGAAGCGGCGGATGACACCCTCTGTAACGGTGATGAAACCAATATTCTGGTTACCAGTCCGAATACTGCCACCAACGGCATACGCTATACCTGGACCGTTGTTCAGGATCCGGACATCTCCGGGGCCTCCCCCAGCACCGGAAACGGACAATCCATCGGATCAGCCATCGTACAGCAGCTTTCCAACTCCGGACCAGATGCCCAACGGGCCATCTATACCATTACCCCATGGACCGTGGATGCCAACGGAGACAATAAATGTTCAGGCACCCCGATAACCATTGATATCTGGGTTGAGCCTACGGTGACCATCTCCGCGGTGAATGATACGATCTGCGATTCAGGAACCACCAATATCCATCTATCCAGTTCCAATACTGTGACCAACCCCTTGGGGGTATATTATACCTGGACTGTTGAGGATTTAAATCCTGCGGGTGATATTACCGGTTACAGCAGCAACAACACGGGAGAATCCATCAGTACCGCCATTACGGAAACCCTGGATAATCATACCGATACCGCCAAAATGATTACCTATCATATTACTCCATGGACCCTGGATAATAACAACAATTTAAAATGCAGTGGTATTCCGATAGCTATTGATATCTGGATTAATCCAACCCCGCGGGTGGTTGTTGATGTGGTGCGCGATACCATTTGTAACGATACCTATACCCAAATTGTGTTAACCACGCCCAGTGTGTTAACCTCCGGGGAGGTTACCTTCGATTATATTTCCGATGCAGCCAGCGGTTTAACGGGAAGTACTGATAGTACCGATCTTGCTCATGGCTTTGTGATCGCCGATTCGTTGCACAATAATACTTCTTACCCGGCTATCCCATTGGTTGTAAGGTACGAGATTACCCCCCGGGCACTATCCCTTGGATGTGCCGACGGGCCGGTTATTACCGATTCGGTAGTGGTTCATCCTACCCCGGATATTGACTTTGTGATGGACAGCGTTCGGTGTTACCTGGAGTCCAATGGTGAAGCTACGGTTCTGGCACAAAATGGGGTGAACATTTTTACCTACGAATGGAACGACCCGATGAGTCAGTCCGCAGACCAGGCTACCGGGTTAAGCGAAGGAACCTATGCTGTTACGGTAACCGATAACCAATCCTGCAAGGTTGTTGATTCGGTTTATGTGGCCCAGCCGGATCGGTTAATTCCGGATATTGACACGGTGATTGATGCTTCCTGTTTCGGATATCCTGACGGATATGCCAGTCTGGATCCATTTGGAGGAAACGGGGGGTATGATTATCAGTGGTCGAGCGGACATACCACCAGCTATGCCGATTATCTTTATGCCGGAAGATATTATGTAACCGTTCAGGATTATAAAGGATGTACCCGGGATACTACTTTTGTGGTATATCAGCCGGAAGAAATTACCGCGTCGATATCTCACCTGGATGTTTCCTGTAATGGAGAAAATGATGGTATGGCCAGGGTAGAGGTAGCCAGTGGATCAAGTTATATCTGGTCAACAGGAGCTACTACACAGCAGATTAATAATTTATCACCGGGTTGGTATTCGGTTACCGTGGGTGATACCGAAGGCTGCCAGGTGATTAAGAGTATTGAGATCACCGAACCCGATTCCTTAAAATCATCGGTATACTCTACCGATTTGTGGTGTGCCGGCGATGCCAACGGAACCATTGACCTTACCGTAGAAGGCGGGAATGATGATCAGGAGTATCTTTACACCTGGTCAACCCCCGACGGTGCCGGATTGGTGGCTGGAGAGGAAGATCAGAGCGGACTTTCCGGGGGAAATTATTACGTTACCATCAACGACCACATCGGGTGTGAGACCACAGACTCAGCTGTCATCAGTGAACCGCCGGAGTTTGTGTCCGATATCACTCCTACGGATATCACCTGTAACGGCGATGTTGACGGAACCTTAACCGTAACGGCTTCGGGAGGAAATGGGAATTATAGTTATGTCTGGTCTACCGGCGATACGTTGACCTATCTGGATAACCTGGAAGCAGGCTCCTATTATGTTACGGTGATTGATTCGCTCGATTGCGAAATATACGATACGGCCCAGGTTGTAGAACCCGAAGTGCTTGAATCAGCCATTGTCAAAACAGATATCACCTGTTTTGGCGATAATGACGGAACTGCTGTTGTAACGGCAACCGGTGGAAACGGAAGTTATAATTACAACTGGAGTAACGGAGAAACCACCGATTCGATTTATGCCCTGGCCGAAGGACTTTACGAGGTTACGGTTACCGATTACAAGAATTGTTTAACCACCAATGCGGTGGAGATCACTCAGCCTGATGAGTTAATTATTGATGAAAATATCGACAATATCAGTTGTTTTGGTTACGATGATGGTCAAATTATTTTAACCCCCCGGGGAGGAACTTCGCCCTATACTTATGTGTGGGCACACGATACTAATTTAAACGACAGTATTATTGATCACCTTGAACCCGGAATCTATGAGGCTGAGGTTGTTGACGAAAATAATTGTGTACAGGAGGTGTATCTTGAGATTACCCAGCCCGATCCATTAGAGGCAACTATTGATAAAACGGACATTACCTGCTTTGGCTTTGCTGATGGATATATTGGTATTTCCATGTTTGGTGGTACTCCCGATTATACCTACAACTGGTCGGATGGATATGATGCTGCCGTAGCAGATATGCTGGATAAAGGGGTGTATGAAATTACGGTTACCGATAAAAATAACTGTGCCCTGGATACCGTTGTCGAAATTCTTGAGCCCGACGAACTTGTTATTGATCCTGTAATCAGGCGTCCTTCCTGCCCCGATATTCAAAATGGTTCCATTGAACTGAATATTAGCGGAGGAGTAGGTTATTATAATATTTACTGGGATAATGGAAGTGCTGAAGAGAACCTGTATGATATCCGTTCCGATATCTATCAGGTAATTATTCAGGACGAAAATCTTTGCGAGATTGATACGACATTCAGGTTAAACAGCGTAAGAGAAAACTGTTTAAATATTCCCAGTGCATTTACCCCTAATGGAGACGGATTTAACGACCGCTGGGTGATTGAAATGAGCACGCTTTATCCGGCAGCGGAAATTGAAATTTTTGACCGTTGGGGCACCCGGGTATTCTATTCGAGAGGATATGATGAGTCGCAATATTGGGATGGAACCTATAATGGAAATGATTTACCGATGGATAGTTATTACTATATTATCAACCTTAAAAATGGAGCACCACGAATATCAGGAACGGTTACTATTGTTCGGTAAAAATTCATGGGACAATCTTTTATCCGGATGAGTACAGGGTAGATTTTTAAAGATTTTAAATAAAACTTTTTGGGGAATTCCCGTATAAATAGAAAACAACGTATAAATAATGTTTGACAATATGAACAGATCTAAAATTTCCTGGGGGGTGATTTTTTTGTTAACCCTCTCTATTTCTTCTCAATCTCAAGAACCATTGACCCATCCTAAAAAATTTCATGTATCTGACGAAGGAAAAATGTATGTCCATAAAGAGATGCCTTTATATTTCAGGGTCTCTTCTTCGCCTGAGGCGAATGCTCCTTCGCATTTGCTGATTCCGGCAAAGGATTCAAAAAAATATGCGAATCCCATGTATCTTGATACTGAAGGGTATAACACTTTCCGCTCCCCTTCGAAGGTAGATACGGTAACCAGGCAGGTGGTCTATCCCGTGGAGGATGTTATTTTTGAAATCTATGCAGACAGCAAGCCCCCGGCAACCAGTTTTTTATTCAACAACCCTGACAAATATAAAAAGGAGGACATTCTTTATTTTGATCAACCGGTAACGTTGACCTTAAAAGCTACAGATGCCCTTTCCGGGGTTGAATCTATTTATTACTCATCCAACGGACAAAGTTATCGCAGGCTGGATGAGCCGGTTGTGCTTGATCAGGAAATATTATATACCATTCATTATTATGCCGTGGATCATGTGGGTAATGTGGAGAACCCCCAAACCGTAAGCGTGAAGATTGACCTTACCGCACCGGAAACCAGGTTGTCGGTAAGTACTGATGAGTATAATGATATTCTCTCCCCAAGGTCAAAAATTATACTGGAAGCCACGGATGATAATTCGAAAGTAAAACATACCAGGTTTTCCATTGATGGAGGAACTGAATATACTTTTCAGCAGCCGTTTAGTTTATCCAAACTAACTGAAGGAGAGCACTCATTAACTTATTATTCTGTTGATCATGCCGGTAATTGTGAAGAACAAAAGGAGTATTCTTTTTATCTGGATAAAACGGCTCCCATGGTCGTTGACGAGTTGATAGGGAACACCTTTATAGCCAATGGCCGGGAGTATTCTTCGGGACGAAGCAAAGTAAAGCTTACTGCGATGGATAATAAATCAGGCGTAAAAGAGATCCGCTATTCTATCAACGATGGTGAATTCCAGGTGTATACCCAGCCTTTCTTTTTAAATCAATCCGGAAAACTCAAGATTCAAACCTTTGTTAGCGATCATGTCAATAATCAACAGATTGGGACCATCATGACAGACCAGTCGAACATTGCCTATGTTGATTTGTCGGGTCCTGTGTTAGGCCATCATTTTATCGGGCCAAATTTTATCTCCAAGGATACAACCTTTATCACCCGGGATACTAAAATCAGCTTATCGGCCAGTGATAATGCCTCGGGGACCAAACGGATCATGTATACTATTGATCAGGGAACGATGCAGGAATATAATCAGCCTTTTAGCATTAACCAGGAGGGGCTTCATGTGATTAATTACCTGGGGTATGACAATGTGGATAACTCAAGTAATCAGAGTTTTAATTGTGTGGAAGATAATACAGGGCCGGAAATTTTTTATCGTTTTAGTATGCTTTCGGAGAAGACCAAAAAAATCGGCCCTAAAACCTACGATGTCTATCCCGGGCATGTAGTACTGTTTTTATCATCGACCGATGCCCTGGTTGGTTTTGATAAAATGACCTACTCCGTGAATGGTTCCTCTGTAAAGTCATATAATAGTTTGATTAAAGATTTTAATGAAAATCAGGTGTATCATATAGATATCCAGTCTTTTGATAAGCTGGGCAATAGCTCTGAAAAGGCGATCGAGTTTTTTATCGAGTAAATTTTTTAAACCGTTTTATAGGAGTTTTTAGTAAAGGGTTTACCTCCTTCAGGGGAAGGAGGGTTAATTTTTGATAACCAGGGTGTTCGTTCCTGAAAGGAAGCAATTGTATTGTTTCAGCGGGACACTGGCCGGTCCCTGGTAAGGGGTTCCTGCGAGATCTTCGCCGGTCATCCAGAATTTTGAACTGCAACAGGGGCACTGAAGTATTCCGTCAAAGGTATCGTCATCTTCCAGTCTGCATTCCCGGTTCGCTTCGTAGGTACATGCCCTGTCGAAAGCCAGGTATTCAGAATAATCTTTCCGGTAAATGATCAGTCCGCCCAGGCCATATCCGTCGATGTAGGTATATTGGCCAACGGTCATGTTCCCCAGGTCCGTATCAATATATAAAATGGCATCCACATATACATATGGAAAAGGAATCTCATCTTCGTCACAACGTACAAAAAGTAAAAGGATTACGATTGGTATAAAAAAAAATCTTACCTTTGGTATGGAGATTCGTTTATTCATTTTACAAGTTGGTAATGGTACAAAAATAAACAAATGCTTTTCAAAATAAAGCAAACGTTCTTAATAATTTTTATAGCATTACTGGTTGCCGGATGCCAGACCAGGACATTGACCAGTATGGAAAAGTCACAACAGGTTAAAGCCAGGAGTGACAAAAAGCGAAAAGAGGAATTCCGTAAAGCGCAGGATAGAGGGAGGCAAAAGCATTACAATATGCAGTCGGAGAGCACCCGGACAATGATGGACCGAAACAAACAGGCTTCGGAACAATGGATGGAAAAAAATTTTCAACGGAAACCATTTTTTGAACAGGTAAAAGATTTTTTTCAAAACATAATTCCTGATAAAAAACCCGATAAAGGGTTGTTTTCCAAAAAGCAAAAACGAAAATCCCGGAAGAATTTATTTGAACGAATATTTAAAAAGAAGAAGTGATGGACGATATTTTTGACAGTTTAATTTATATTTTAATCACCTTAGCCGCTTTTGCGATATCGTTGCTGGGAAAGAAAAAGAAACAGGCCCCGCGGGCTCCTGTAAATTTTTCGGAAGAGGAATCCCCGGAAAAGGAAAATCCTTCTTTTTTATCTGATTTTGAGCGCTTTTTCGAAGAAGAGGATAAGCCGGTGGAATCCGAAGGAACAGAGCCTTCGTTTGTTGGAGAAAACCGATCCTCTGCCCTACGATCTGAAAGCCGGCCTGGAGAGAACCAGATCAACCAGGAGATCTTAGATACCGTCCCCGAGGAATTGCAGGATGAAAAAGAAAAAATGCCTTACAGCATCGAGCATGAAGATACCAGTGAAATTTTTTCCAGGACCATTGAGGACCAGGATATAACTTTGGAAGAGGAGGAGGGATCACCGATTGATTTTGACCTGGAGAAGGCTATTATATATTCTGAAATACTAAACCAAAAAGATTATTAAAAAGCCTGTATGTCAAAACATTAATTAAATTACGGGCTGTCGTTTTGTGGTTTTATTAAAAATTTTGTTTAACTTTGTACCCAGTAAGAAGGGTTCCGAATGGTATTTTGGAATTCTTCTTTATTTATTATATATACTATAAAAATAGAAAGTTTAAAAATTATTAGAGATGGCAAAAGTATCATACGTAACAGAGCAAGGATTAGAGAAGTTAAAGAAGGAGCTGGAGCAATTAGAGTCTGTTGAACGACCAAAGATATCTCAACAAATTGCTGAGGCCCGGGATAAAGGTGATTTGTCGGAAAATGCCGAATATGATGCAGCCAAAGAAGCGCAGGGGTTGCTGGAGATGAAAATCAGCAAGCTCAAGGATACCATTGCTAATTCGAGGGTGTTAGACCAGTCGAAGCTCAATACTTCATCGGTGCAGATTCTGAATAAGGTGAAAATTAAAAACCGGAAAAATAATGCCTTAATGGAGTATACTATTGTATCGGAGAGTGAAGCAAATTTAAAGGAGGGGAAAATTTCAGTAAATACTCCTATTGCCAAAGGATTATTGGGAAAGAAAGTGGGTGATGTGGCAGAAATCGTTGTTCCCAATGGGAGGATGGAATTTGAAGTAATTGAAATCTCACTATAAACTTTTTTCCTATGGCTTCAATATTTACAAAAATTGTTCAGGGCGAGATTCCTTCGTACAAAATTGCTGAGGATGAACATTTTTATGCTTTTCTGGATATTCATCCCCTGGCAAAAGGACATACCCTGGTGATCCCCAAAAAAGAGACTGATTACTATTTTGATCTGGATGATGAAACGCTCAGTGGGTTAATGCTTTTTTCCAAGAGAATAGCTAAAGCCATTGACCGGACCATGGATTGCAAGCGAGTGGGAGTGGTGGTTTTAGGTCTTGAAGTTGCACATGCCCATGTGCATTTAATTCCTTTGAACAGTGAGGCTGATGCCAGCTTTTCCAAACCCAAGCTGAAACTTTCTCCGGAAGAGTTTGAAACTATTGCCGGAAAAATCAGTGCAGCAGTTGAATAGATTTTTACAAACCTGAATACACAAAAAAAGCGTCACCTGGCAGTGACGCTTTTTTTATGCTCGGTTTTTTTCATTAATAGAGTTCAATATCATAAGGAATCCGGGCCTGAATACCTTCCATATTTCTCAGGGTCTGTAAACGCTGGTAATATTTGTATTCGTTACCCAGTTCTCTTTGAAGAATTGATGCTTTAACATTGCCCTGTAAATCTTCTAACAGTTGCTGGAAAGGGTCTTTTAGTTTTGGATAATCAACCACACGATATTTCTCTAAATTTGCTGATTGAGCAGCTATTTCAATGGCTTTATCCAGTCCGCCGAATTCGTCAATTAATCCAATTTCAAGAGCATTGGCACCACTCCATACCCTGCCCTGGCCAATTTTATCTACTTCTTCTTTGGTCATGTTACGACCTTCGGCAACATGGGTAATAAATGTTTCGTAAACCTCTTCGATTCCCAGTTGGATGGTCTCTCTTTCTTTTGCAGATAATGGACGGCTGAAGGAATAGATATCGGCATGCTGGTTTGTTTTGGCTACATCAACATGAATTCCCAGTTTTTCATTTAACAGTTTTTTTCCATTGGGAATCATCCCAAAGACACCGATGGATCCTGTAATGGTATTAGGACTTGCTACAATTTTTTCGGCCGGAGCAACAATGTAATAACCTCCCGAGGCGGCCACATCACCTAACGAGGCAATCACCGGTTTTTCCTGTTGGGCCAGCATTACTTCGCGCCAGATAACTTCTGATGCCAGTGCACTTCCTCCTCCCGAATTTACTCGGAATACGATGGCTTTTATGGTAGAGTCTTTGCGGGCTTCGCGTATGGCTCTTGAAATACGGTCTGAACCGATGGTTCCTTCGGCACCTTCGCCCATAATTACGCCTCCACTGGCATAAACCACGGCGATCTTATTTTTTTCAAAGGTCTTGCGTGGTTTGGGAACCTTGGTGTATTTGGTCAGTTTTACACCCTCGAATTCCTCGTCTTCTTTCTTTTCGGTCAACTCATTTAATTCAGCAAAAACCTCATCCTTATATTTCAGTCCGTCAACAAACCCGTGTTCAAGGGCTGCCTCTGCATTATGCAGGGTCAGGTTGTCGGCCAGTTCATTGAGCTGTTCAACCGGAATGTTTCTTGTTTCCGAGATACGGGTAAGCATATGATTCCAGATTGAACCCATATAGGTCATGATCTGTTCCCGGTTTTCATCACTCATCTGGTTGTACATAAAGGGCTCAACAGCACTTTTAAACTTCCCGTGACGTATAATTTGTGCTTCGATCCCCAATTTTTCAAGTGCTTCTTTAAAAAACATAATCTCTGATCGCATCCCGGTCCATGATACCAATCCTTCGGGATTGAGATAAAGCTTGTCGGCAACACTGGCCAGGTAATAGGTACTTTGGGTATAAGTATCTGCATAGCTTAAAATAAATTTCCCCGAAGATTTAAAATCCAGCAAGGCACTGCGGATCTCTTCAATCGTGGCCATTCCTGCCGGAATGATCGTGAAATCGAGATAAATCCCATCCACATTATCATCTTCTTTGGCCTTTTGAATATTGGCTAAAATTTCATTTAACCCCAACTGGTTTACGGGTTGAAAAGTTGAAAAATCGAAGTTTTCCATGGGATTTTTATTGCTTCGGTCAGCGATAGGATTGCTTAATTCCATGTGGAGAACCGTATGCTCATCAATTTTCACAGGCTGATCCTGTGAGGAGATCATGGCACCAATGCTGCCTAAAAATATAAAGAACATCAGGATACTTGCCAGGATGATGCCCAATACGGTAGCTAAAACATATTTGAAAAAACTTTTCATGATTAAAGTGTTTTAAATTGAACGATAAATTAACAATGATTTAAGGAATTAAAATTAACGCTTTAAATTGAGATAACAAATAATTCTGATCTTTTGATCGTTGATTTTTATTTGAGGTTGGGTTATTTAAAGAAAAGATTCATTTTGAAATATGAAAAATTCTTTATCAATTTGCACATCACTTTTATATTCAGTTGATGAAAAAAGTAATTTTACTCTTGGGAGGAAACCTGGGTGATCGGGAAACACTTCTTGATCGAGCCCGGGAGATGATCAATGAACAAGCAGGAAAGATTCTTCGTTCTTCGTCTGTATATGAGAGTGCTCCCTGGGGGTTTACTGCTGAAAATAATTTTTACAACCAGGTGGTGGTCGTTTCTACCGGTTTAACTCCCCATGAGCTGCTTCAAACGGTCCAGACGATTGAAAATAGGCTGGGAAGGGTAAGAGAAGGGAAAAATTATGCATCGCGTACGATGGATATTGATATTCTTTTTTATGGGCAGGAGATTATTGATACTCCTGAACTGGTGATTCCGCATCCTCAATTACACAAACGAAAGTTTGCCCTTGAGCCGTTAAATGAAATTTTACCCGGCTGGATTCACCCCCGATATGATCAATCCATCGGGATGCTGCTCAGGAATTGTGAAGATCCTTCGGAAGTAAAAATTCTTGGGGGGTAATTTAAATTTTACTTCCAAACGCCAGGTCTCCGGCATCCCCTAATCCCGGTACAATGTATGACTTTGAGGTTAGTTCATCATCCACATCCCCGGCCCAAATCGTTACTTTATCCATGGGGATATGTTTTTTTACATAATTAATGCCCTGGTTGCTTCCAATAATCGTAACGATATGCGTGTGTTTCGGTTTTCCTCGCTCAAGCAGGGCTTTGTAGGCAATTTCCATTGAAGCTCCGGAGGCCAGCATTGGATCTGAAAGAATTAGTATTTTATCATCAATCGAAGGACTGGATAAATGTTCAAACTGAATGGAGAAGGAGCCGTCTTTATGATATTTACGGTGGGCTGAGATAAATGCATTTTCTGACTGGTCGAAATAATTTAAAAAACCCTGGTGAAAAGGAAGCCCTGCACGAAGGATGGTTGCGTTAACAATCCTGGATACCGGGACAATCATTTCGGATACACCCAGAGGGGTATTAATTTTCTTTTCTTTGTATTCAAGCTCTTTGCTTATTTCGTAGGCGAATAGCTCTCCGATACGTTCCATGTTTCTTCTGAAACGCATGCTGTCTTTCTGGATCTCCTTGTCGCGCAACTCCGAAATAAAGCGGTTCATTAAAGATTTTTTACGGGATAGAATATGTATCATTTTGTATTATTTAGATTATTGGCATCATGCAGATATTATATTGCTCCAAAGGTACATGTTTTTTCTTTGATGACGAAATTCAAGGAGAGCAGAAAGGAACGTTAAAGGTTTCCTTCGTCGGCATAGCTATAATATTCTGTGTCGGCAATAATGATGTGATCGAGCACCTTGATATCCATTATATTTCCTGCTTCAACCAGCTTGCGGGTGATCGTGTTGTCGGCATTGCTGGGAGTTTTATTTCCGGATGGGTGGTTATGACATAAAATAATTGAGCTTGCAAGGTGTTCAAGAGCTTGCTTAAGAATAACCTTTACATCAATCACGGTACCCGATATTCCTCCCTGGCTGATTTTTTTCTTGTCGATAATCCGGTTAGCCCTGTTCAATAGCAGGATCCAGAATTCTTCGTGGGGTAAATCACCCAATAGGGGTTGAAAAAATTCAAACACTTCATTGCTCTGGGTAATTTTTTTCTTTTCTATGATTTCGGCGATTTTACGTCTTCGTCCTAATTCGAGGGCTGCAATAATGGTTATGGCTTTGGCTTCACCGACCCCTTTATTCTTCATAAGCTCTTTGATCTCCAGCTTGCCCAGTTCATTCAGGTTGTTGTTAACCTGCCTGAGGATCCGTTTGGAAAGCTCTACAGCCGATTCATTTTTTGTGCCCGTACCAATTAATAAAGCAACGATCTCGGCATTACTTAAACTTTGAATCCCTTTTTTGAGGAGCTTTTCCCGGGGACGATCTTCCACGGCCCACTCTTTAATCTTTAGGTTGTAATTTTCGACCATTGACAGGATGCCTGAAATTTTAGGATAAGTTACACTAAATGTTTGAAAAATAAAAAAGGCATGATCATCAAATCATGCCTTTGGTATAAGTTTGCAAAAAGCTGGTGAAGGCTTATAATAAAGGTTTTAATTTTGCTTCTAAATTACTCTTAGGAACCGCACCTACTTGTTTGTCAACAATCTCTCCCCCCTTAAAAAACAGAACGGTAGGGATGTTTCTTATTCCGTATTTTGATGCAACACCTGGATTACTGTCCACGTCAAGTTTGGTACAAACTACCTGGTCGTTGTAATCTTCAGATAATTCTTCAATAATTGGACCGATCATTCGGCAGGGCCCACACCATTCGGCCCAAAAATCTACAATTACAGGCTTATCTGACTTTATTACAACTTCTTCGAAATTGGAATCATTAACTTCTACGGTCATAATTTTTTGTTTTTATGTGATTAGTTAAATTAATTTTATTTCAGCATTTAAGATACAAATTTACGGATAAATTGTTTAATTTATCGAATATTGTATCTCGCTTTTTTCATCAAGGTACCTGATCAGTTCGTTGGAAATGTCTATTCGTTCTGATCTGGAGAACATATTAACAACAATATTTTCATCGGTATCCACAATGTTGAATTTTAAGATTGCTTTCCCCTTTTTGTTTAAGGCAACTTTTTTTATTTCTTCGATTAATCCGTTGTTGATCCTGTTTAGGGGGATCGTTAACGAGATACTTTCAACCAGGTCTTCACGGACCTGGCTCATGAGCATAATTTGTTTTATTTTAAATTCCAGTTCATTGTCCCGGTAAGGTTTGGCTTGTACTTTTCCTTTTATAAGGAGGGAGTAATCTTCGTAACAATATTTTCTGAAATTTTCATAATCTTTTCCAAAAAGGGCAAAGCGATAGGATTCGTAATAATCCTGCAGGGTAAGGAAACCGTAGGGGTTCCCGTTTTTTGCAATGGCATGTCTTACCTCGGTAACAATGCCGGCAATGGTAAGCTCCCGTCCTTTGATGTTGTTCAAATCATCAAAGTCGGCAAGGGTTGCGTTGCAGAATTGTTTAACTTCCATTTTAAAGTCATCCAGGGGGTGTGCCGAAAGATAGACCCCAATAAGTTCTTTTTCTTTTTTTAATTTTTCCAGCTTGGGCCAGTCCTCTGTTGTTGGGATAGGTGGTTTGGCAATTTCGATAGAATCCTGGCCTCCAAACAGCGATTGTTGATTGGTATCCCGGTCGTTTTGATACATATTTCCGTACCGGATCAGGTTTTCAATAAATGTAGATTCTCTGGGATCCAATGCAAAATATTGTCCCCGTTTGATTTTGTCCAGGCTGTCAAAGGCTCCGGCAGTAGCTAGCGCTTCGATGGTTTTTTTATTAATCTGGGTAAGCGGAACCCGTTCTACGAAATCGTAAATGTTTTTAAACGGACCGTTTTCATTTCGTTCTTCTATGATTTTTACCACGGCACTTTCGCCAACCCCCTTAATAGCTCCAAGACCGAACCGGATATTGCCCTCTTGATTGACATTGAATTTCACCCGGCTTTCATTAATGTCGGGCCCTAAAACGGAAATCCCCATCCGTTTGGCTTCATCCATAAAGATGGTTATTTTCTTAATGTCGGTAAAGTTCCGGCTTAATACGGCGGCCATATATTCGGCCGGGAAATGAGCTTTAAGGTATGCTGTTTGGTAGGATACATAGGCATAACAGGTTGAGTGCGATTTGTTAAACGCATATTGGGCAAAAGCTTCCCAGTCGTTCCAAATTTTATTTACCGTCTTAAGGTCAAACCCGTTTTGTTTACACCCGGCAATAAACTTCTCCTTAAGTTGCTCCATCAGGTCTTTTTTCTTTTTTCCCATGGCTTTGCGCAGCGAGTCGGCCTGCCCCTTGGTAAAGCCGGCCAGCTTTTGGGAAAGAAGCATCACCTGCTCCTGGTAAACGGTAATTCCGTAAGTGTCCCGGAGAAACTCTTCCATTTCGGGGAGGTCGTAGTTAATGGGTTCTTTGCCGTGTTTACGGGCAATAAATGACGGGATATAATCCATCGGTCCCGGACGGTAAAGAGCATTCATGGCAATCAGGTCGTCAAAGCGGTTTGGTTTCAGGGCTTTCAGGTGTTTTTTCATCCCCGGCGACTCGAACTGGAACAGGGCTGTAGTTTCTCCCCGGCTGTAAAGTTCCAGGGTTTTTTCATCATCCAGCGGAACGCTGGAAATATCGACGTCTACCTGGTGCGATTCCTTTACATTTTCAACAGCATCCTTGATGATCGAAAGCGTTTTCAGTCCCAGGAAATCCATTTTAAGCATACCGACAGATTCGACATGGTTCCCGTCGTATTGGGTAACCAGAAGTTTCGAGTCTTTGGAGGTACATACCGGGATATGTTCCACCAGGTCGTTCCGACCGATAATTACCCCACAGGCGTGGAGGCCGGTGTGTCTTACCGACCCTTCAAGGGTTTCGGCAAACTTAAGGGTTTTTACAATGAGCTCATTATCGGATTTTTTGGCATTGCTTAATTCGGGGACCTCTTCGTAGGCTTTTTTTAAAGTTGTTCCGGGTCTTTCGGGAACAAGTTTGGCCAGGCGGTCAGCATCATGCAGGGGTAGTTTTTCTACCCTTGCCACATCGCGGATGGCCATTTTAGCTGCCATGGTACCAAAAGTAATTATATGAGCGACTTTATTGTATCCGTACTTGTCTACCACCCAGTCGAGCACTTTCTCCCGTCCGTCCTCGTCGAAGTCAATATCAATATCAGGCATGGAAATCCGGTCGGGATTTAAAAAACGCTCAAAAAGTAAATTGTATTTGATGGGATCAATATCAGTTATTCCATTGCAGTAGGCTACTACTGACCCTGCCGCCGACCCACGGCCGGGACCTACAGAAACCCCCATCTTTCGGGCTGCATGCAGGAAGTCCTGGACAATCAGAAAGTATCCGGGAAACCCCATGTTTTTTATCACTGAAAGTTCAAAATCAATACGTTCACTGATTTCATCGGTAATTTCTTCGTACCGTTTTTTTGCTCCTTCGTAGGTGAGGTGTCGGAGATAATCATCTTCATTTTCAAATCCTTCCGGGAGCTTGAATTCGGGCATGATGGGATCGCAATTCAGATCATAATCTTCAATTTTAGCCACGATTTCATTGGTATTTTCCAGGGCTTCGGGAATATCCTCGAAGAGCTTGTTCATCTCTTCCTGGGTTTTGAAATATTCCTGTTTGGTATAGGACATCCTTGCAGGATCGTCCAGGTCTTTTCCGGTATTTAAACAAATTAACCGGTCGTGGGCATCGGCATCCTCGGCATTAATAAAGTGTACATCATTGGTGGCAATGAGTTTGATCTGGTGTTTTTTGCCAATGCGGACAAGAGCTTCGTTTACCTTAACCTGGTTTTCATAGACATCTTTGTCTTTTTGAGGATCTCCTGAAGGATGACGTTGTAACTCCAAATAGAAATCTTCTCCAAAAACTTCCTTAAATTCCAGGGCAATATTTTCTCCGGCTTCCTCTCCTTTTTCCATAATTGCCTGTGGTACCTCTCCTCCCAAACAGGCAGAAGATGCAATAAGTCCTTCGTTATATTTCTTTAATAATTCCCAGTCAATCCGAGGGGTGTAATAGAAACCTTCAATCCATGCATAGGAGACCAGGCGGGTTAAATTTTGATAACCCGTTTGGTTTTTTGCCAGGAGTATTAAGTGGTATCCACTACGATCTTCTTTTCCTTTTTTTTCTTTCCTGCTTCCTTCAGCTACATAAATCTCACATCCGATAATGGGTTTGATGTCCTGCTTTCTGGCTTCGTTAAAAAAATGTTTTACTCCGAACATGTTCCCGTGATCAGTAATACAAACCGCCGGCATTCCATCGTCTTTGGCTTTTTTAATTAGTTGAGCTACGTCGGATGCACCATCCAAAATTGAATACTGCGTATGTACATGTAAATGAGTAAAAGATGCCATTCTTAAATTTTTGATTATTAGACAATTATTGTGATTTGTTGCTGCCCGTTTGAATGTTTAAAATTATAAAAATACACGTGATTAACCTTAGGGATGTTAATAAGTATTTAAAAATATTGTATCCATTGATCCCCGTTTATAAACAACATTCAACCGGTATGGTTTTAGTGCAGGTGATAAAGACTGAACTTTTAGGGTTAAAAAATGATTCTTCCCATTCTGTATCAAAATGTTTTGATGATATCTTTCGTAAAAAATTTTATAATCCAAATAAAGTTGTATCTTTGCCGCACATTTTAAAAAAGTAGGTTTAATTTAAAATTTAAAAGAGTATGCCTGTAAAAATTCGATTAACAAGAAGAGGTAGAAAGAAACTGCCTTATTATCACATTGTTGTCGCAGATAGCAGGGCGCCACGAGATGGTAGATTCATTGAAAGCATAGGAACGTACAGTCCTATAACAAATCCTGCTACTATTGAACTTGATTTTGATAGAGCATTAGATTGGTTGCAAAAAGGCGCTCAACCTACTGATACTTGTAGAGCTATCTTGTCGTACAAAGGTGTTTTAATGAAAAAACACTTACTCGAAGGAGTAAAAAAAGGTGCTTTAACTGAAGAGCAAGCCGAAGAGAAATTCCAAAGCTGGCTTAAGGAGAAAGAAAGCAAGATTGAAGCCAAACGTGAAAAGATCCGGAAAGGTCAGGTTGAAGAAGAGAAAAAACGTTTGGATGCTGAAACGAAGATTCGTGAAGCAAGAGCTGAAGAGTTAGCCAAGAGAAATGCAGAAGCTGCAGCTGAGGAAGCAAAAGCAAATGCAGAAGAAACAGAAGAGGCTAAGACTGAAGAGACTGCAGAGGAGGAAAAACCTGTTGAAGAAGCAAAGGCAGAAGAGCCTAAAGAGGAAACCAAGCAGTCAGAAGAGGAAGCACCCAAAGCTGAAAATAACGACGAAGCCGAAAAAGCTTAAGCATATTTTCATGCATGAATAAGGATGATCATCAGCGAACAGGATCACTTTTGCGTTCCTTTGGTGCCAAAGGAGAAGTAATCCTTAAGTTTGAAAACGATCTTCCGGAAAAAATAAAAAAACTGGAATCAATTTTTATCGTTGTCGATGGGAAATTGGTTCCTTTTTTTATTGATACGATTCGGGAAAAGTCAATAAATACTGCTGTAGTAAAGCTTGAGGGTATTGATCGTGAGGAGAAGGTCAGGGAATATATTGGTGCGGCATTTTATTTATCGAAGCAACAAATCCAGCAGATAGCCTACACGGTGGATGAATATCCGGATGTCGCCGGGTATGAGGTGATTAACCAACACAACCAACATGTTGGAAGGGTAGTTGAATTTATCGATATACCGGGAAACCCGCTCTTAAAAGTTCAGACCCCTGCCTCAGAAATACTGATTCCCGCAAACGATGAGTTGATTATTGAAGTGGATGATGATCTCCGACATATACTTATGCATATCATCGACGGGTTATCGGATATGGACTAGCTTATTCATTAAAATCCAGATCTTTTTCAAAGTGAGTAATTCTTTGCCGCCAGTCGTGGGGAATTGGACAGGGTTTGTCAGCCGAATTGTTATATGCAACCATCACCGATTCGCAGGTGGCCTTTAGTTCACGGGTTTCTGTTTGAATAATTTTTTGGGTCATCCGCAGACTTTTATTCCCCAACTGGTAGATTTTCGTAAAAACTTCAATCTCTTCATGATCAAGAATTGGCCGGATAAAATCGATGGAAACTCTTGCCAAAACCAGCCCCCTGGTATCCCATTGGATCTTTTTGCCAAAGACTTTTTCGAAATAATCGGACCGGGCCAGATCAAAATAGTTTTGGTATACCGAGTTGTTGACATGTTGTAACAGGTCAAAGTCATTAAACCTGATTTGTATCGGGATTTGATGAAAATATTGCCAACTATTCGTCATTCTCTTGATCCTGGAAATTAATATCTAACTCTTCATAAACAGAATTGTGACTTTTAAACTCGGGAACAATTTCTTTCATTCTTCGAACAATTTCCATATTGTTGTGGTCTTTTTGAAGAAAGATCAGTTGTTGAATATCCCACTTCACCTGTTCAAAATCGTAGGATCTGACTTGGGCAACCATAATTTTAGAATGGTGGGTAGGCCTGGTATTTTCTTTGTCGTTTAAAAGTTCTTCGTAAAGTTTTTCACCGGGTCTTAATCCGGTATATTTTATTTGAATATCTTTTCCGATTTCTAATCCTGAGAGTTTTATCATTTTCTTGGCCAGGTCGATGATCTTCACGGATTTTCCCATATCGAACAGAAAAATTTCACCTCCCTTACTAATTGCCCCGGCTTCAAGAACCAGCTGGCAGGCCTCAGGGATCGTCATAAAGTACCGGGTGACCTCCGGGTGGGTAACTGTCACCGGCCCCCCCTTGTCAATTTGTTTTTTAAATCGTAAAATTACAGAACCATTAGAACCTAGCACATTGCCAAACCGGGTCGTAATAAAATTGGTGTTTGACACCTGGTTAAATGCTTGCACATAGATTTCGGCAATTCTTTTGGAGGCACCCATTACATTGGTTGGATTAACAGCTTTGTCGGTTGAAACCATAACGAATTGTTCCACCTTAAAGGCATGTGCAATATCGGCAAGGATTTTTGTACCCATGATATTTGTTCTTAGCGCTTCGGTAGGATTACTCTCCATCATAGGGACATGTTTGTAAGCTGCAGCATGAAAGACAATAACGGGTTGGTATACTTCGAAAAGCTTATGAATACGATATTCATCAGCAATATTTCCAATGACAATGTCAAAATTATAGAAATTAAATTTTTCCTGTAAATCAAGCTCCATATCGTATAATGGGGACTCTGCCTGGTCAAAAAGGATGATCTTGCTGGGATTAAAGGCAATAAGCTGTCTTACGATTTCACTCCCAATGGAGCCTGCAGCACCCGTTACTAAAATACATTTGTTTAAAAGCTTCTTTTTAATCTTATGAATATCCAGGATAATCGGGGGGCGTTCCAGTAAATCTTCAATTTTAATTTCCTTAATTTGATTAAAACTTAACTCTCCATTAATCCAGGTGTTTACATCGGGCAAAGTAAGCACCTTGATATTATTTTGTAAGCACTGTTCAATGATAACCTGCTTTTCTTCCGATTGGATATTTTCTTTGGCAATAATCAATTTTTCAACATCGTTCTTTTCTATTAAACTGTCCAGGTATTGTGGATGAAAAATCGTTACCCCTTCGAGTTTTTTCCCAATGTTGGCATGATTGATATCCAAAAATGCCAGTACCTTATGTTTGCTTTCAGCATCACGGTCAAGCGTTCTTTTGGTGATTACCCCAAACTGATCTGCTCCATAGATAATCACCCCGGTTTTTTCTTTGGAAGGATTATACAATTCCTGGTAAACAATCTTTGTGGAAAGCCTGAAGGAAGCCATTAAGAAGATGGTGGTAAGAAAGTCGATGGCAATAATGGAAAAGGGAATAATGAATGCTTCGTTGATTAGATAGTAATTTAATATATTGATCACCACAAAGAGCAAACTCCCGGTAATGGCTACAATAAAAATACGTTCGGTATCTTTTGCGCCGGAGTATCTGATAATCCCTGCATAGGTCCGGAAGATCAAAAAGGTGATCGAGCGGATAAATAAAACAAACGGAATGATGAAATTTAAACTGTCGAAATACGGTTGAGGGATATCAAAATTAAAGCGTAATAAAAAAGCTAATGAGATGGATATTGCACAAATAAATAAATCAATTAAAAATACAATCCATCGGGGGGTATATGATTTGGGGAAGCGGATCATAATCATCTAATAAATATTCTAATGATAAGTAAAGTAAACCATCTGATCATTCAAAAATAAATAAAAATCTTGCAGCAAATGTAATTTTTAAGCGTCTTTTATTCAACAATATTTTGAATTAAAAAATTTAGGAAAATGAAAAATCAAAAAATTATTAAATCTTGTACCCTCCTTTTAGGATCCTTTTTTTTGCTCTCGAATATTTTAATCGCATCTACCGTTAAAGAACAACGGAACGTTGGCACATTTAACGGAATCAGTCTGAGTATTCCTGCGGTTTTATATTTAACACAGGGTGATGAGAATACCGTTTTTATCGAAGGCGACCAAAAGGTGCTGGAGAAAATTGTGACCGAAGTGAAGAAAGATCAATTGAATATTCAGTTTGAAAACTGGTACAATTATAAAGGAGTTTCCTCTTTAAAGGTTTTTATCACCTTAAAGGAGGTGGAAAGTTTATCTGTAACCGGTTCCGGGGATATTGTAGCTCAGTCACCACTCCGTGCTGAGAAGCTAAGCCTTGTGGTTTCTGGCAGCGGTGATATTCAGATCAGTGAATTAACAACCCAAAAGGTCAGTGCAACGATCTCCGGGTCGGGAGATATAAGTATTCAGGGTAACAATAAGGCACAATCCCTAAAAGCTGTTGTAACGGGATCGGGAGATTTTGTGTCGGATGAATTAACCTTTAACGAGGGCGATTTAACGATTACAGGTTCAGGAACCATTCATGCTTCCGTAGCAGATAAATTAAGTGCATTAATCACCGGCAGCGGGAAAATTTATTATGATGGTAATCCTTTGATTGATGCTACGATTAACGGAAGTGGGAAAATAAGGAATTCCAATAAATAGAAATTGTAACTATATATTTCTTGAAGATTGCCAGAAGAATTTTTTTCTCCAGAAATCCATTAGGAAACAGGTTGTCAGTTAATTTTTAAAAGTTGACGAATGAATCTTTGGGGGCAGCAGGATGATGATTTTTTTGGCAATCTTTTTTCCTGCCTCAGGGTTTATTCCCTGATCACCTTAATTTCACCACTGGCCCCCAACTTGATAATACCTGAAGGAGATCTCCGGGAGTAATCATCCTGTCTCCACTGAACTACATAATCAACCAGGTCAGGGATCTTTGGATTGATCTCCGTGAAATTTCCGGGAGGTTTTTCGCCACTGATGTTGGCAGAGGTTGAAACAATGGGTTTTTTAAATCGTTCAATCAATTTCCGGGTAAAGGGGTCATGGGTTATTCTTATGCCAATACTGCCATCCGCGGCCATAAGCTTTTGCGCCAGGTTTTTTCCCTGCGGATAAATAATCGTCAGGGGGTTCCCGGTTAATTCAATTAAATCCCAGGCAATCTCAGGCATTTCATGAACATAGGATGGTATTTTCCCTGCCTGATCCAGTAGCACAAGCATCCCTTGCTGTTCCTTTCGTTGTTTGATCCGGTAAATGCGCTCTACGGCCTGCTCATGGGTAGCGTCACAACCAATACCCCACAGGGTATCGGTGGGATATAGGATGACTCCTCCGTTTTGAAGGACCTCAAGTGCTTTTTTGATCTCGTGATTCATAAATTTTTTATAAAAGTTTCAAACTCTGTAAAACGATCCTGGCTATTAAAATACCTGGCAACCCTTAACCTGCCTTTTACCCCCATTTCGGATACTTTATCTCGATGCTCATAAAAATACTGAATTTTTTCCGCAAAAGTATGTGAATCATTCTCTTCCGTTAGGAACCCGGTAACCTTATTTTCAATGATCTCCCGGTTGCTGGTAATATTAAATGCAATCACCGGTTTCTCGTGGGCCATAGCTTCTATCGTTACATATCCGAATCCTTCCCAAAGTGAAGGCAAAACAAAAAGATCAATGGATTTCATAAACTGATGCGTGTCCTTGATAAATCCAGGGAAAGTAAAATATTTCGTGAGTTGACTTTCTTCCACCAGGGTTTTTATTCTTTCGAGGTCGGGACCTTCACCCCCCAGAATAAAATGAAACGGGACCTGCGTTTGTTTGAGCTCAAGGGCAACATCAATTAAAAACTGTTGATTTTTTTCCCTCGAGAAACGGCCTAAATGACCGATGATTAGTTCTGCTGATGTTTTTTGCTTCGTTTCTGAAGCTTGCTTAGGGTATGATTTAAGGTCAATGCCATTGTAAAGGAGCTTGATTTTTTTCTCGGCAATAAGATTTTTATTGTTTTGTAATAAGGTTTGTTTTGTTGCCAGAGAGTTGACGATAATATGGGTCACAATATTCCTGAAGATATATCGGTTCAGTGCCGAGTTCTTTACGGCTATGGCACTTCCCCTCCTGTAGATGATGTGGTTAATCTGAAGAAACCACGAACTTGTTGCCATCAGTTTAAGGTCAGCGGGAAGATTAATAATCACTGTTTGAGGATTTATTTTTTTTAAAATACGGATGAGCTGAACTCCCCGGAGTGGATTAATAAAGCTAAAATTGTTAATTTTTATGGGGAATAGTTGAATCCCGGCATGTTCTTTCAGCTTTTTATAAAGTGTACTTCGTACATTGGTAACTACATGGACAGCGTAGCCTTTTTCAGCTAAAAACAAAGCATGATCATAGTGCCATTTTTCGCCACCACCCCATGACCTGGAGCTATTAATGAAGCAGATTGAATTAACCGGCATTTTTATATAAGTGTCTGAGTTTGATATATTTTAAAAACTGGCCATAAGCCGAGTGAATACTAATGATAAATCCTTCCAGCCCGTCTAAAAATCCAAGTTTTAGGAAGTAGTGTCGAAAAAACCGAAGAAAAGGTTTTACTACGATATGAAAACAGGTTGTTCTTTTTTGTTTATCAAACATCTCCCGGGCCTGAAAGTCAGTAAATTTATCTATTTTCAACAGATGTTGTGAGAAATTTTCGTACGAATAGTGAAAAAGATCACCCTGAATATGTGTACATGATGTTTTAGGGATGGATAGTGATTCATGAATGATTCCCACCCATTTTCCTTTGGCTTTTTTCCATAACCGTAACTGATGGTTGGGATACCAGCCGGAATGTTTAATCCACCTTCCGCAATAATTGGTGATTCGGTTAAAATAGTAACCGTCGGAGTGGTTGTTCTCTTTTACGTTGATAATACTTTTCTTCAGGGTATCGGAGATTTCTTCGTCAGCATCTATGGATAATACCAGTTCGTATCGGGTTTGTTCTATGGCAAAATTTTTCTGATCGGAATAATTTTTAAAAGGACGTTCAAAAAAGTGAACGTTGTATTGCTGGCAGATTTCCCTGGTTTTATCTTTCGAAAATGAATCAACGACAACAATTTCATCAGCAACTCCCTGTAATGATTCTAAACATCGCCTGATATTTTTTTCTTCGTTATAGGTTATGATGGTTGCAGATATCTTTTTCATAGTACGATTAAAGGGTTAAGTGTTCTGTTTTGATTGTTAACGCACATTTAAAATGTCCCTGTGGACATTTTTTATAACCATGTAATCCGCATGGCCGGCAATCTAATTTTTCTTCTGTCTCCACGACCTTCGAATGGTCGGCTAACGGCCCAAATCCAAAGGCGGGAACCGTGGAACAAAATATTGCTGATGTTTTAGCATTCATCGCCGAGGCCATATGCAGGGGGGCCGAGTCGTTAACATAGTTCATGATTGCATTTTTCATTAATGCAGAGGTTTGCAGGAAGGTCAACTTTCCGGCTAAATTGGTGATGTTTTTTAATCCGCTGGCTTTGATGATTTGATCACAGGCTTCCCGGTCATCAGGTCCTCCCAGAAAAAACACCTGAATTCCAGGGGCTGTTTTTTTCAGCAGGTCGATCCATTTTTCTGCAGGAAACTGTTTGGTAAACCATACCGATGTGGGAGCAATACAAAGGTAAGGATGCATTTTATACTGTGCTACCCTTTCGAAATCTTCCCGGGTGGGATAGAGTTTGGGTTTAAAGAAGGTGTTATCGGTAATTTCCTCAATTAATTGCAGGTTTCTTTCTGTTTCGTGTTTTCCATTACCAATCTCATGTTTAATGGATCTGGAAAAAGCGAAGGAGAAGGGGTTCTTGTTGAATCCTACCTTTAACGCGGCTCCTGAAAAGACTGTAATGATTCCTGTTGAGGTAAACCGTTGCAGGTTCATCACATAGTCGTATTTTTTCTGTCTTATGCGTTTTATTACCCGCAACATATTTTTTAGCTTATCCTGCTTCTTGTTCCAGATAAGAATGTTATGAACGTAAGGGTGATTACGGAGCAGATCCTCATTGCCTTTGCGCAGTAAAAAATCAATCTGCGAATCGGGGTAAAAGTGATGTAGCTTCTCTATGAGTGGTGTCGCCAGGATTACATCACCGATAAAGGCGGTTTGTATGATTAGAAATTTAGCCATAGAAGGTATTATACCGCAACATTATATTCTCTTAATGCATCGTTAAGAGAAGTTTTCAGGTTGGTTGATTCTTTTCGTTTGCCAATAATTAATGCACAGGGAACCTGGTATTCACCGGCCTTAAATTGTTTGGTTTGTGTGCCTGGTATTACAACCGACCGTGAAGGGACAAACCCTTTGTATTCTAACGGCTGGTCGCCGGAAACATCGATAATCTTGGTTGAGCCGGTAATTACCACGTTGGCCCCCAGCACGGCTTCTTTTTCAATATGAACGCCCTCAACCACAATACACCGAGAACCAATAAAACAGTTGTCTTCAATAATTACAGGAGCAGCCTGTACCGGCTCCAGGACACCCCCAATTCCCACACCTCCGCTTAGATGAACATTTTTGCCTATCTGGGCACACGAACCTACGGTTGCCCAGGTATCTACCATGCTGCCGGAATCAACATAAGCACCAATATTTACATAGGAAGGCATCAGGATTACCTCTTTGGCAACATATGCTCCGTATCGGGCAATTGCATGAGGTACTACCCGGACACCCAATTTATCGTATCCCGATTTTAACGGGATTTTATCATGAAATTCAAACGGACCCACCTGCATGACTTCCATTTTTTGGGTTGGGAAATATAAAATTACCGCTTTTTTTACCCATTCATTCACCTTCCATCCGTTATTGACCGGCTCTGCTACCCTGAGCTTCCCCTTGTCCAGTAACTCTATAACCTCCCGGATCGCATCTAGTGTTTCCTGATCTTTCAATAATGACCTGTCTTCCCAGGCAAGCTCTATTTTATTTTGGTAATCGGTATATTCCATAGTGTAAAAAATTGGTTTATACATTGAATGATTAGCTTATTTGGCGAAGATAGCTAAAAAATAGCTTCCTCAAAAAGATTTTTGGACATCCGTTCGTAAGTTAAAGATTGTTAAATACGGGAATGTAACGCCGAAAGAATTATATATTTGTGTATACAAATTATGCTTTGAATGTTTCGGAACTTATATTGGTTATATATCGTTTTCTTTTTTTTAACCCTCCGGGGTTTCCCCGAAGCAACGGCCCAGGATGCTGATCGTTCTTATTATTTTTATGGCAAAGTTTTAAGCCTGGAGAAAAAATATCCTGTGGCCTTTGCCCATGTGATCAATGTAAATGCACGGAAAGGGGTCGTTACCGATTCGTTGGGAAATTTTGAAACCTGGGTTAATCCGAACGACCTGTTAAATATTTCTGCCATTGGGTTTGAACACATGGAATATAAGGTCCCGGTAAACAATCCAGATTCGGTAGTCGAAATTATCCTGGAAAATAAGACCTATACAATCCCTGAAGTGTCTATCTCTTACCTGGGTACATATGATGAGTTTAAACAAAAAGTGCTTCAACTGGAGTTGGAGGATGAACATAAGCTCAATCCACAAATAAAGGATATTTTTAATCATGTGGAGTTGGAATACCCATTGGTTGAGGAACCCAGCACAAGTATTTTATCTCCTATATCGTTAATCTATTCGGCATTTAGTAAAGATGCGAAAGCAGTTAAAAAGTACCTGGAGGTTAAAGATCGAGCTGATGTAAGGAAGAAGTTTAATGTTACTGTTATTAGAAATCTTACCGGCCTTGAAGGGTTAGAAGCGAAAGAATTTATGGATTTTTGTAATTTTACCGATGATTATATACGACGTGTAACTGAATATGAGCTTTATGCGGATATCAAAGAGCGTTACGAACAATATCAACAGCAAAAAACCAAGGAAGAAGAGACAGATTCAATAACATTCAATCCATAAGTAAACAATGACAGAAAAAATTCCGGAATATCAGGATATTCTTAAAGCCCATGAAAGAATTGAACCGTTTGTTCATCGGACGCCCGTGTTGACCTCCTCGGGAATCAATGGGATATTAGGAGTGGAGTTATATTTTAAGGGAGAGAATTTCCAGAAGGTGGGTGCCTTTAAATTTCGTGGTGCTACCAATGCCGTTCGTCAACTTACCCAGGAAGAGGCCCGAAAGGGAGTGGCTACCCATTCGTCGGGGAATCATGCAGCAGCCTTAAGTCTTGCTGCCCGGCAAATGAATATTCCTGCTTATATTGTAATGCCTAAAAATGCCCCGGCCATTAAGAAAAAAGCGGTACAAGGCTATGGGGCCGAGATTACCTTTTGTGAACCAACCCTGGAAGCCCGTGAAAAAACCCTGGAAAAAGTACAGGAAAAAACCGGGGCTACCTTTATTCATCCGTATCATAATTTTGATGTGATCTGTGGACAGGGAACTGCAGCCAAGGAACTTTTAGAGGATTACCCGGATTTGGATGTAATTATTGCCCCGGTGGGGGGTGGCGGGCTAATGAGTGGCACTGCCATTGCTGCCAAAGCCCTGAACAATGATCTTCAAATTCTGGGAGCCGAACCATTGAATGCTGATGATGCCTGCCGGTCTTTTAAAAAAGGGGTGTTAATCCCCTCGGTAAAACCCAATACCATTGCTGATGGATTACTTACCTCGTTGAGTACATTAACCTTTAAAATTATTACCGAAAAGGTCGATGATATTCTTACGGCAAAAGAAGAAACAATTGTGGAAGCGATGAGGTTGGTCTGGGAAAGAATGAAGATGATTATTGAGCCTTCATCAGCAGTTCCTCTGGCTACCATCATGGAAAATAAAGATTATTTTAACGGGAAAAAAGTAGGGATTATTATTTCCGGGGGAAATGTTGATTTAAACCATCTGCCGTTTTAAGGCTGGATATAAAATTCTCCCGTTAAAGGATAGTGGTCAGAAAGTTTTACCTTATGAATATTAAATGAATGACATTGCAGCTTACTGCTATAAAAGATATAATCAATTCTGAACGAAGGGAATTTTCCTATATACGTATTCCCGATTCCTTTTCCGGCTTCAACAAAGGAATCTTTCAGGTTTTTTTTTAAGGTATGGTAGGTATAGGAAACAGGCACATCGTTAAAATCTCCACATAAAATAACCGGGAAAGGAGATTGTTTAATATATTCCGAAAGAGTTTCTGCCTGCCTGGCTCTTTTGATAAAGGCATCCCTTAACCGGGTCGAAATATCCTTGATCTCTTTTAGTTTCTCCTCCTCCTTTAAGGTCTTGCTGTTTGTGATAAATCTGTAATTGTCCTCATTAAACCGGATCGACTGAAGATGAATGTTAAATACTCTAAGGGTATCCTTTCCGATGACAATATCTGTATAGGTACTTACATTAAAAGAATTGCTGAACCGAATAACCCCCTTATTGATCATAGGATAGCTGCTATACGTGGCAACACCCAGGTTCTGCGTTTTATTTTCAACGGCATATCCAATGTGTGACTCGTATTTATCATTTAATTTTTTATGGATATCTTTCTCTGTAAGCTCTCCGCTATTTCTTGTGAAAAAATCCTGGAAACAAACAATGGAAAAATCTCCGTTGGAAATAAATTGAAAAATCTCATCTTTTGTTGTCTCCCTTTCGCTCCACTGGTATAAATCAAACGACCTGACATTAAAGGATAATAACTTAAAAGAGGAATGATTCTCTGGGTTGTTTAAATTATTTTTTTTCAATGGTATTTGGATATACGTGTTCATATAATTCCATCCGATTAAGATGGCGAGGAGAGGAAAAATCAGGAAAAGCTTTTGTTTTACGATCCAAAAAAACAGAAAAAGGATGTTAATGATGAGTAAAAAGGGATAGGCCAGCCCAAAAAAAGCCAGGATCCATACTTTTGCCGGACTAACATATACCGAAAGATATGAAAGCAGAAGGGCTGCAATAAAAATAAAGTTAAGATATTTTAATATTTTATAAATAATCTTTTTCAAAAGCTTTCCTTTTATGTTTGTTATAACTAAGGTACAATTTATGAATTAATTTAACAAAAGGGGGTCTTTGTTAAGTTGTGGAGGTTTAGTTACTATTTTTAAACAGGGTCTCTTTTTCCTTTTTGGTTAGACTATCGTACCCCGATTGGGCAATTTTATCAAGAATACGGTCTACCTCTTCCTGCTTCTTTACTTTTTGTTTGTTGTATTCAATATCTGTCATTGGTTTTTTGTAGGTTACTTTAATTTTTGGTTTGGGCTTAAACAAGGTAAATAGTTTATCCATCAACCGGTCAAACCCTTTGTTTATGTTTTTGCCTTTTTTGTATTGCTGAACAAAAAGATAACCAAACAATGCTCCCCCCAGGTGAGCAATATGTCCACCGGCATTGGATGAGGCAATACTTAAAACATCAATGGCAATGGTTACTAAAGCAATATATTTAAGTTTTACAGGACCGAAAAGCAGGAGGTGGATGGTATGATTTGGTGCATAAACCGATACCGCAATAACAATGGCAATAACTGAAGCCGATGCCCCCAATGCATAGGAAACAGGAACAATCCCGGCAAAGGCAGGGAAAATGTTAAAGGCAAGAATATAGAGTGCTGCACCAGCTAATCCCCCGGTCAGGTATAAGCTCAATAATTTTTTTTCGTCGAAATAGCTCAGAAAGATCATTCCAAACCAATAGAACCAGAGCATGTTAAATAAGATATGGAAAAAATCTACATGCAAAAACATATAGGTGAAAATGGTCCAGGGTTTATAAATCAGGTTAGAAAAATCTGCAGGAACTGCAAACCAGTGAGCTATTGAAAATGTTTGCTCTGTGGCTAATAAGAAAAAGATTACACCAACAATTTTTACTGCCAAAAAGACAGCTATATTTAGATATAACAACTTAATTAATGTGTTTCCACTCTTAAATGACTGTTTTATTTCGTCGGCTATTCCCATGATTATGTTTTGTAATTGTGTTTAGTTCAGGGTTCCGGAAGCTTAATAAAAGTTCGACCGGCTTTTTTTCCAGTATTTGATTAAAAAGAATCCAAATAACATGCCACCCAGGTGGGCAAAGTGTGCCACATTGCTTCCCGGTTGGGTTAATCCAAGCCACAGTTCTAAACCGCCATATAAAATCACAAAATATTTTGCCCGAATGGGAATGGGGGGAAATAGAAGCATTAACTGGGTATTTGGAAAAAGCATACCAAAAGCAAGGAGTACCCCAAAAACAGCCCCCGAAGCACCTACGGTAGGAATATTCATTCTGAAATTCAGCAGTTCATTCAAAAACTGCTCGGCCCGGGCAATGTAACCCGGGCTATCAGGGTTGGCATACCAACCCTCTAATAACTTGCTGTAAACCTGGGAGTAATATTCGGGAAAATGATCTTTTACCAATATGGCTAAAGCATCTGGCGATGGTGTGTTGTTAAATGCCTGAATATCATTGATTATGCCACTCATTTGGAGATGAATAACAAAAGTATGGAGTGCTGCTGCTCCCAGGCCTGTTACCATAAAATAGATAAAAAAACGTTTACTACCCCATACCGACTCCAGCACCCGGCCAAACATCCATAGGGCAAACATATTAAAAAACAGGTGCCATAACCCCCCGTGCATAAACATGTGGGTAACAATCTGATAAGGCTGAAATAGCTCGGATTTAAAGTAATGTAGTCCTAAGTTCTGGGTCAGGTCAATACCAAAAGTGCTGCCCAGGACCCAGGTGGCCAGGAGCATAATGATATTGATAATGATCAGGTTTTTTACTACCGGGGGAATATTATTAAATTGTGTATTCATAAGTTTATTCTTTTATCAGTCTTCTTATCATTAAAAACGTTTTTCAATCTCTTCTGTTTGAATGATGGTAACAATTTTTTTGCCAAAAGGCGAATAATTGGGTTGTTCACATGCAAAAAGCATATCAATAATTTCGCGCATCTCCTGGGATGTGAGAGGTTGATTTGAACTTATAGCCGATGCCTTGGCTAATGCCCGGGCAATAGACTCCCTGTTTTTTTGTTTGATATCGGTTTCTCCATTCAGGTATTCATGGAGGAATTTATCGATAATCTGTTCCGGTTCCTGGTTTGCAGCATCTGCCGGCATCCCGTTTACCACGATGGCATACCCTCCAAAATCATCAATATCAAAACCTAATGCTGTCATTTCGTCTTTTAAATTTAATAATAACTGATGATCTTTGGCATCCAGCTCGATGGTCTTTGGGAATAATGATTTCTGGGTTACTGCAGTATCTGATTGTAGCGACTGTAAGAATTTCTCAAAGAGGATGCGTTCATGAGCCTTCTTTTGGTCGATGATCATCAGTCCAGATTTTATAGGGGTTAAGATATACTTGTTCTTAAAATGGAAAACATTTTCATCCCGTGTATTCTCTGTAAAGCTTGACTGAGTATCCAGTTTGGAGACAAAAGAAAAATCGCTATCCTGTTGATTATTTTTTTCAAAATCCTGGTAAAGAGTTTCCCAATGGGTCAGGTTGTCCTTTTCTAAGGATTGTTTGGCACTTTTTTGCCCTTTGTGGGTAAAGTCGTTGTTAAATGGATTATAGGTCGGGTCTACCTCTATTTTTGGGGTGCTGATCTTCGTGTCTTTCGACATTACCGGGATATCAAAACTTTCTTCCTGGTTAAAGTCTATGGAGGGTACAATGTTGTTTTTTCCCAGGCTTTCCTTTACCGATGCATGCAAAATTTGCCAGATTGCCTGTTGATTTTCAAATTTAATTTCGGTTTTGGTCGGATGGATATTCACATCAATTGTGGCAGGATCTGCTTCTAAATATAAAAAGTAGGAGGGAATGGTATCGGGAGGTAAAATTTGTTCGTAAGCATTAAGAATGGCTTTGTTCAGGTAGGGATTTTTCATATACCTTGTATTGATAAAGAAAAACTGCTCTCCCGGTTTTTTTTTGGCATTCTCTGGTTTTCCAATAAATCCTTTAATCGTAACGATGCTGGTTTTTGTTTCGAGGGGAATAAGATTTTGGTTGATTTTTTTCCCAAAAAGATTAACAATACGTTGCCGGATGTTGGATTTTGGTAAAAGGTAAACTTCGGAATCGTTATGATATAATTTAAATTCAATGCCGGGATTTGCCAGGGCTATCCGTTGAAATTCATTGATGATATGCCCGAATTCGGCCGTATTGGATTTTAAGAACTTTCTGCGGGCAGGGACATTATAAAACAGGTTCTTGATGGCAAAGTTTGAACCGGTAATACAGCTGGCAGGTTCCTGACAAATTAACGTGGAGCCTTCGATTTGAATTAATGTTCCTATTTCCTGGTGAGCCTGCTTGGTTTTTAATTCAACATGGGCTATCGCAGCTACCGAAGCCAGTGCCTCCCCCCTAAAACCCATCGTTTTTATGGCAAACAGATCGTCGGCATGCTGTATTTTGGAGGTGGCATGTCTTTCAAAAGCCAGCCGGGCATCGGTTTCTGTCATGCCCACTCCGTTGTCAATAATTTGAATTAAGGTTTTTCCGGCATCTTTTATGTTAACAGTTATGCGGTCTGCCGCTGCATCCACTGCATTTTCCACCAGTTCTTTAACTACCGAAGCAGGTCGTTGGATAACTTCGCCGGCAGCTATTTGGTTCGCTACGGAATCGGGTAAAAGCTGAATGATATCTGCCATGAAAATAAGAGATTTAAAAATACAGTAAGAAATAAACAAGGGCTAATAAGATGATGAGTATAATAATTAACCGTGAATTAGCTCTTTTTTTCTCTTCGTGCTTCCGCTTAAAAACTCCGCGCATTTGTCCCTTGATATGGGGGATGTAGGGTTTATCCGATTCGTCCAAATCTTTTACGCCCAGCTCTCTCTTGATTTGCCGGATTCTTCTTTCCAGCTCCTCTTTTTCTTCGTCATAATAACGCGGGGTATAATTAAACTTTTTGTTTTTCGGGGTATGGAAAAATTTTATGGCCATCCTGTCTTTTTTAACTTTTTGCAAAGTTATTTATTATTTATCATTTATTAAATATTATTGTTAAGGATATGGGATTTTATACAAACCTTTTTCATATATTTGCCCGGATTATAAAGTTGCTAAAAACTTTTTTAGATAAAATTTAAAGATTGTTTTTTTGTTAATCAAAGAAACTTTTATATTTTTGCATTCCCAAAATTGGTAAGAAACTGTTAAAATTTAAATAGATGTACGCAATAGTTGACATAGCAGGCCAGCAGTTTAAGGTTGAAAAAGACAGTAAAATCTTTGTTCATCGCTTAGAAGGTGAAGAGGGTTCCACCGTTGAGTTCGAGAAAGTACTGCTGGTAGATAATGACGGCAAGGTAAAAGTCGGAAAACCTACCGTGAAAGATGCAAAAATTTCCGCGAAAATCCTGGCTCACCAAAAAGGTGATAAAGTAATTGTTTTTAAGAAAAAACGAAGAAAAGGGTATCAGGTGAAAAACGGACACCGTCAACAGTTTACCCAGGTTCAGGTACAAGACATTATTGCTTAATTAAAAAATATTTTTGACACATGGCACATAAGAAAGGAGCAGGTAGTTCACGTAACGGTCGCGAATCGGAAAGTAAACGACTAGGGATAAAATTATATGGTGGACAGGCGGCTAAAGCCGGTAATATTATCGTTCGCCAACGAGGAACAAAACATCACCCGGGCGAAAATGTAGGCATTGGTAACGATCATACATTATTCGCATTGATTGACGGGAAAGTTGAATTTAAACGTCGAAGAGGTAATAAATCATTTGTATCGGTTGTTCCCTTCGAAGATTAAGATATTTTTTACGTAATTTTGAATCTCCTGTTTTTACTATCTTTAGTAAAAAATATGGAGATTTTTTATTTATCACCCTTTATTAATACCAATATGCTAACCTTACGATTCATTCAGGAAAATCAGGACCTTATTATTGAGCGACTGAAAATAAAAAATTTTGATGCGAAAGATATATTAACCCAGATTCTTGAGCTGGATAAACAGAGGAAATTTACCCAGAACGGGATGGATGAAAATAAAGCGGCATTGAATAAACTCTCCAAAGAGATTGGTCAGCTTTTTAAGAACGGAAAAGTAGAGGAAGCAAATCAGGCAAAGGAAAAAAATGGCAGGTTAAAGGAAGATATCAAGAAACAGGCTGAATCGTTAAATCAAATCGAAAAGGAGTTAAATCACTGGTTGGTACAGCTGCCTAATATTCCGCATGAGTCGGTTCCTCCAGGAAAGGGAGAAGAGGATAACTTGGAAGTAAGGACCGGGGGGACAATGCCCGAGTTAACACCAAATGCGATGCCTCATTGGGATCTGGCCAAAAAATATGATCTTATTGATTTTGAACTGGGAAATAAGATCACCGGAAGCGGTTTTCCGGTTTATAAGGGAAAAGGAGCCAAATTACAACGGGCATTAATCAATTATTTTTTAGACCAGGCCATAGCAGCCGGATACCATGAAGTTTTGCCTCCCCTGATGGTAAATGAGGACTCCGGATTTGGAACCGGGCAGCTCCCCGATAAAGAAGGCCAGATGTATCATGTAACCCAGGATAATTTATACCTGATCCCCACAGCCGAAGTACCGGTTACCAATATTTTCCGGGATGAGATATTGATGGCTAAAGATTTCCCGGTCCGGATGACGGCATATACTCCTTGTTTTAGGCGCGAAGCCGGTTCCTACGGGAAAGATGTAAGAGGCTTAAACCGGTTGCACCAGTTCGATAAGGTTGAGATTGTTCAGTTTCAGCACCCTGAAAAGTCCTATGCTACCCTTCAGGAAATGCTGAATCATGTGGAACACCTTGTGCAATCGTTAAACCTGCCCTATCGGATTTTAAAATTATGCGGCGGTGATCTTAGCTTTACATCGGCTCTTACTTATGATTTTGAAGTTTACTCCGTAGCTCAGCAAAAATGGCTGGAGGTAAGTTCTGTATCCAATTTTGAAGCATACCAGGCCAATCGTTTAAAATTAAGGTTTAAAGAAGAAGGAGAGAAAAAAACGAAACTGGCCCATACCCTGAATGGAAGTGCATTAGCTCTGCCCAGGATTCTTGCAGCTTTGCTGGAGAATAATCAAACACCCGAGGGTATTCTAATTCCTGAGGTTTTGCAGCCTTATACCGGCTTTGCGATTATTGATTAACCTTGTATCGAAAGAATTCTTTTGAAGAGCGCTTCCCGGCGCTCTTTTTTTATCGCCAAAGATTTTGTAATATTATAAACTTCAAACGTTGATGAATTTATGAATAATAAGCAGAAAGGGTATTTGTTTGCCGGGCTGACCATTATTTTCTGGGGAACCTCTGCGTCGGCTTTTAAAATTGGGTTGCGATATATTGACCATTACCAGTTACTCTTATATTCAACATTTACAGCATTTGTTTTTTTGTTCCTGGTTCTGTGGGGACAAAAAAAACTACATGTCCTGAAAACCTACACCCGGAAACAGTATTTCTACTCAATGTTTCTTGGATTGCTTAACCCGTTTCTATACTATGTGGTCCTGTTTAAGGCTTATTCCCTGCTTCCGGCGCAAATCGCACAACCGTTGAATTTTGTCTGGCCTATTGTGCTGGTATTACTTTCTATTCCTATCTTAAAACAAAAAATTGGATGGAAGAGTTTTGTCGCACTGATTATTAGTTTTACAGGGGTTTATTTCATCTCGTCCCAGGGAGACTTGTTGAATCATAGGTTTGCCGATCCTTTGGGCGTAACCCTTGCCTTAAGTACATCCGTGGTATGGGCCCTGTTTTGGCTTTTTAATATGAAAGATCAGCGTGATGAGGTGCTTAAATTGTTTTTAAATTTTGGATTCGCATTTTTTTTTATTTTTTGGTTAACCATGCAGCAATCATCATTGTTTCCTAAAAGTATGGAAGGAGTCCTGACAGCAATTTACGTGGGTTTATTTGAAATGGGCATAACTTTTGTATTATGGTTAAAAGCATTAAAGTTAGCCGGACGTACAGATAAAATTGGCAACTTGATTTATCTTACTCCCTTTTGTGCTTTAGTGTTTATTCATCTTTTTTTAGGAGAAAGAATTTATTTAACAACGATTTTCGGACTAATTTTAATTGTTTCGGGGATTATGTTGCAACAACTTAATAAGGTTAAAAAATGAAAACGTTTATTTCTAAGCTTCCTGTATGGCTCATAATAACGGGTTTTACAGTATTGTTTTTTTCCTGCGAAAAGGAAAAAGTATATCCTGATTATGAAACTACCGATGAGTTTTACGATTTAATGGATTACTGGTATTTCTGGAAAGATTCGATACCCCAGGTGAATCCCAATAATTATTCTCACCCTGTGGATCTTCTTGAAGCAATGCGTTTTGAACCCCAAGATCGTTGGAGTTATATTACTACCCAGGATGCATTTAATCAGTATTACCAGGAAGGAACCTTTGTAGGGTATGGATTTGGCTATGCTGCTGACGAACTGGGAAACCTTCGAATTTCCTTTTTGTTTGAAGATTCTGATCTTTCTGCTGACGGGGTAACCCGTGGTTGGATAATAAAGCAAATTAACGGGATATCCGTAAACCAGGATTCGGATTTGACTGAATTGCTGGGAGCTGATCAGGCTGGTGTTTCCAACGACTTTGTTCTGGAATCACCAGGAGGTGAAATCGTATCAAAAACGTATACCAAAAAACTGGTGAATATGAATACCGTTTTACACCGAACGGTGATTGCTGCAGGAACCAGGAGCGTTGGGTACCTGGTTTTCAAAGGTTTTATCGGACCTTCGATCAATGAACTTGATGAGGCTTTTAACTATTTCAACTCGGAAGGAATTGATGAGTTGATTATTGATTTACGCTACAATGGAGGCGGACAAATGGATGTTGCCATGTTTCTTACCGGGTTGTTTATTCCGGATCCTTTGGATGGGCAGATTTTTTTAAAGTATATTCATAATAACTCAAGAACTTCAGAGAATTATAGCTATACATTAGCCCAGGAGGAGAATTCTGTCCGGTTAAACAAGGTCTATTTTATCACCTCCAAAGCCTCCGCTTCGGCCAGCGAAGCAATTATCAACGGGTTAAAACCTTATTTGGATATTTATCTGGTAGGGGATGATACTTATGGTAAACCCGTAGGAATGTACTCTTTTTTTAGTAATATCAGTAATTTAGCGTATGTTCCTGTTACTTTTAAAATTACGAATGCTGATGATGAGGGGGATTACTACAACGGGTTACCGGCCAATAGCTATGTGAATGATGATCTCACGAACGATTTCGGGGATGTGAATGAGGCCTGCTTGCAGGAAACGCTTTATCATATCGAAAATGGAACTTTCTCCTCAACAAAATCAGGGAATGAAATCATTCGAAAACCCCGGGTTGAATATCATAACCTTAAAGATGAAATTGGAGCATTATAGGAATGAGTAATATGATTCAAAAAGAAAAAATAATCCTGGGCATTGACCCGGGGACAACCATTATGGGCTATGGATTAATCCGGGTTATGCAAAAAGAACCTTCGATGATTGCTTTGGGAATTATTGATCTAAAGAAAATTTCGGATCCCTACTTAAAATTGAAAACGATTTTTGAGCGGGTTGTCTCCTTAATCGATCAGTATCATCCCGACGAGTTGGCTGTTGAAGCTCCATTTTATGGAAAAAATGTGCAGTCGATGTTGAAGCTGGGCAGGGCACAGGGTGTAGCCATTGCAGCAGCCTTATCCCGTTCTGTTCCAATTTTTGAATATGCCCCGCGAAAAATCAAGATGTCCATTACCGGCAGGGGAAATGCATCCAAAGAACAGGTGGCCCTGCTTCTACAAAAATTATTAAAAATAAAAGAGCTGCCTCCTGAGTTAGATGCAACTGATGGCCTGGCTGCTGCTTTGTGTCACTTTTACCAGGCCAATACCATTATATCCCCAAAAAACTACAATAGCTGGAAAGATTTTATTCATAAGAATCCCGGAAGGGTAAAAAAATAGCCGGCATATAGCCGGCTAGAATAGTATAGTATAGATTTTTTATTGTAACTGGAATACAATCGGGAAAGTAAACCGAACTCTAACGGGTCGTCCTCTTTGTTTCCCGGGGGTCCATTTGGGTGATGACTTAACCACTCGTAATGCTTCTTTGTCCAGCGAGGGATCTACTCCTCGTACAACTACTGCATTGGTTACATTTCCGTCAGGGCCGATATCAAACTGAACATATACTCTTCCACTGATCCCATTTTCCTGTGCAATAACAGGGTATTTAAGGTTTTGTTGGATATAAACACGGAAAGCATCGCTGCTCTGACCCTGGAACGTGGGCATGTCCTCTACCACAAAGAAAACCTCTGTTTCTTCAACAACTTCTTCTTCTTCTTCAAATTCTACAATTTCAATTTCAGTGTCCTGATCCGCTTCAGTATCTTCTAAAATTAATTCGTCTTCAATTTCCACATCATCCTCAACAATATTAATAACCTCGGTTGTTTGTGGTGGTGGAGGTGGTGGAGGGGGTTCGTTCTGTTGTCTTGTAATAGGAATAATCTCCTCTTCTACATCCATATCCTGGATTTGTCCCAGGGAATCCAACCCTTTGGGTCTTGTACCCCATTCAAATGCAAGGAGTACTAGTCCTAATACAATTACATAACCTAATTGAAGAAAGACTCCTCTTTTCTTCTCTAAATTAGCTTTATCAGATTTTTTTATTTCCATGTTGGTCTAATTTTTTTGAATGCCTAAAAATAAATAATATAATGATGTTTTTCAAAACTTTTGTTAATAAAATTTCAATTTCAGACGTTTGCCTGATAGCTTATACGAAAAAAGAGCTTTTGTGTTCCGTCAGCTTGATTTTTTGTTGAGTTTTGATTCTTATTGTAAAAACGAAAAACCTCAGCTCAATATTGCTTATAAAAAAATACCTTTTTTTAATATGGGCGTAAAAATAACTTTCTTATTTAAATAAAAAAATGTATTTTCGCATAAATTTTAAAAAGAGATCGAGTTCTTATAGATATAAAATGTGGGTCATGCCCAATCAAGCCCCGGCCTAACAGCCGGGTGAAAGAATTTTTGTGGACCCCTGGACAGAACCAAAATCAGTTAGCCTGTTTTAGGTTTTCTGAGATCAGGAGCCAGAATTTTAGTTTTGGGGCATTAGCTCATCCCGATGACTATCGGGAGGTTAGAGCGTTTGACGTTTATATTTTGGGGCATTAGCTCATCCCGATAACTATCGGGAGGTTAGAGTGTTTGACGTTTATATTTTGGGGCATTAGCTCATCCCGATAACTATCGGGAGGTTAGAGTGTTTGACATTTAAATTTTGGGGCATTAGCTCAGTTGGCTAGAGCGTTTGACTGGCAGTCAAAAAATTTCATTTTTATTACTTTTCATTATTTTTAAATACTTCTCATAATTATTCATTTTCAGGTTTTTATTGTTAATAATTTTAAATGGTATGATTATTTTTTTAATAATTGTGTGTACATTTGTGTGTATAACATAGTTAATATGGAAAGAAAAAAACCTGAAATAGCCACCGCTATTATACTAGAAAAGCGAGTTGTAAATAGTGAAAATAAACATCCAGTAAAATTAAGGATTACCTATAACCGAAAAAGAGCATACTACACAATAAAGAATGAATATTATACTGAAGATGAATTTTCTAAAATATATCAAGAAAAAGCAAGGGGAAATAATAAGATTAAAAGAAGGAAATTTGATTCTATTGAAGAAAAAGCGATTGATATAATAGATAATGTATTAAAGGAGTTCTCTTTCGAAGCATTTAAAAGAGAATTTAGAAATCGAAAGAAGTTAAATGCAAACGTTAAATCTTATTTTGAACAAAAAATCGAAACACTTAATGAGAATGATAAGATTCAAACAGCAACTTCCTACCAAGCAGCATGGAATAGTTTATACAAATATGACAAGAAGATAAGTTTTGATAAGATAAGTTCTCAATATTTAAAGAAGTATGAAACCTGGATGCTAAAAGAAGATAATTCTTATACTACCATTGGAATTTATTTAAGAAATTTTAAACACATAATTAATAAAGCTATAGAAAAAGGAATGCCAATAGAATATCCATTTGGCAAAGGGAAAGACAAATATACTATACCAAAAGGGAATAATATTAAAAAGGCTTTAACGATTGATGAGGTAAATAAATTATTTAATTATAAACCAAATGATAAAAATGAGAATCTGGCTTTAAAGTATTGGCTTTTCAGTTACTTATGTAGTGGAATGAATATGATAGACATAGCTTATTTGAAATATAAAGATATACAAGGAGATAATCTTTCTTTTATAAGGCAAAAAACAAAAGACACTTCAATAAATAAACGAAAGGTTAACATTTATGTAATGCCAGAAACATTAGAAATTATAAAGGAAATAGGAAATGAGGATAGAAGTCCTGAAAGTTATATTTTCCCTATATTTAATTCAGAAATGACTGAACTCGACAGGTTTAAAAGGAACAAACAGCATATTAAGTTTATTAATAAATACATTAAAAGGATTGCTAACAAAATAGGAATAGATAAAAATATAACTACTTATTGGGCACGACACACATATAGTACGGTATTAAAACGATCGAATGTATCTATTGAATTTATATCTGAGCAGTTAGGTCATAACAGCTTAAAAGTTACATCTAATTATCTAGATGGATTTGAAGATAAGCATAGAAAAAGGAATGCTAACTTTTTACTTTCTAAGGATAGTTAATCTAAAATATTAATCATGTTAAAATTTGACAGACTAGATTCTGCAATTCAATCAATAGTTGATTGGGCTCACGAGTTAACTAGGGATATAAATGATGTAGATGATTTATTAATGAATGATATTCCAGATTTTCCTATTGTTAATTATTTAGGTATAGAGCAGGAATTCATTAATAATACATTAAAATATAAAGATGCTAAAAAAATTGAGAAGGAATATAAAGATAGATTAATTGTTTTTAATAAAGTTGACCTTAGTTCATATAAGGAATATTTTGGTTCTAAGGAATTCAAATTTAATAACATTGATGAATATTTGGCTGTCATTAATTATGATAGTAATGATAATACTAGAGATATTCATTTTGAATTCTACAGCCAACGAATTGCAGGATTAATTTTTGAATTTGATGAGTTTAAAAAAAGAATTGATTCGTTAATTCAAAATAATTTGAACAACAAATTAGAATCTAAACCGGAAATACAGAATCAAATAAAATTTAAAACAAGCCTAAGCAATGAAAAGTTCAAATATCTATATAGGTTACTTACCCGAGAATTAGACTTTATTAATGAATCAAAGACAACTGAAGAGGATTTTTTAAATGTTTTCACAAAAAAGTTTAATGAGCATGATAGTAAGATTTTTTTAAACGCAGAAACAACACAGTTTGCAGCTATTCTTAAAGCGTTGAAGCCTTTTATCGAACACTTTTATAAACAGATAGAACTATCTAAAAAATTTATTACTAATGAAGGTAATCTTTTAAAAGCTGGAAATATTTCTAGTCAACTTTCAAAAACAAAATATACATTGGTTAAAGAAGATGAAATTATAAAAAAGACTATTCATAAGTTTCTTAATCAGTAACAATAGTAAGGTATCTTACTGTCTTACTCCTTTATTTGTTTTTCTTCTATTTATTTGTTCTTAACTATTAATAGCGTTAAAGGTTTGCAAACCATTTTATTAATTTAAAAAGAAATAAAATGGAAAAAATTATAAGTAAAATAGAAGAACAAAATCTTAGATTAAAAAGTATTGAAGAACTTTTACATCTATCTAAAAAAGTTTTAAATATAGATGAGGTCTGTAAACTCACAGGGTTAAGTAAAAGCTCAATCTATAGATGTACCCACAAAGGAACAATCCCTTTCTATAAGCAAGCAAAGCACTTGTTTTTTGATAAGCTGGAAATTGAAAGCTGGCTAAAGGAAAACAGGGGTTATAATGTTAAAGATGATTCTAACTATTAATCAAGGATAAGAATAATTGAAGAATATAAGTTTCACTATTTATATTCTTCTTCTCCTTTATAGTAAGGTGTACTCTTATACCAAATATCGGTAATAATATGTATGATACATTACATATGTGGTTAGAATGGTCAAAAGTTGAACAGTTAGATTTAACACAGACTATAAATATTCTTAGTAATACAAAAGAATATAGAAGCAAAGATAATAACTCTCTTATAGGCAAATTAAATAACTTTAGAGTAACTATAAATGAAACAGGTATTTCATTAAAAGGAAGTTTAGCTAAATATTATTATGGAAATAATTTTGAGACTCTTACTAGGGATGATACTAAGAAAGCAATTGAAAAGTTGAGTGCTGACTTATATTTACCAATGCAACTAAGTAAGATAACAAGGTTGGATTTTGGGGCTAATCTAATTTTGAATTATCCAGTTTCCAGTTACATCTCTTTTTTAGGCGATAAACGTTATTTTAAGCGTGTACAAGCGACAAAAACCTCTTTATATTATAATACTATAAAAAAGCGAATAAATATCTATGATAAGATTAAGGAGGCTAAATCTAAGAAGTCATATATACCTGATTATTTTAAAAGGAAAAATGTACTTAGATATGAACTAAGATTTGAAAAAAGAGTAAGTGAACAGTTTAATAGACCTGAATTAATAGCCTCAACTCTTTATGATGAAGATTTTTTTAAAAGTCTTATTAATATTTTGAAACAAGAATATGATAGCATACAGAAAATTAATAAGCTTGATGTAAAAAATGTTAAAGAAATAAAAACGCCTAATGATGGAATTAATGCATTGTGTGGAGCTTTGCTTAATAAAGCAGGTTTAGATACAATAACTAACTTTATAACAGACATTAAAGCAAAAAATGTTTATAAGTATCCCAAGTACTATAGTATAGTTAACTCAAAATTAAAGGATTTAGCTAATAATACACAAATCTCAATGCAAAATGAATTTATATCTGAACTGGATATAAAGATTAAAAATTTACTCTAATTACTGGTAGTGTAAATTACTTTCTGGAATTTATAGTTACTATAATTGAATTATTTCAAAAGATGAGGATTTTATAGTAACTATAATTTTATATAAAATCTTCAAAGAAGTCTTTAAGGGTAGTATTGTGAATATTGAGTATTTTGAGTAAGCTCTTTATAGTAACATTAGTTTCTCCTTTCTCTATTCTCCAATACTGCATACGTGGTAAATCATTATCAAAAGCAAAAGTTTCGTAACTTGAATAACCCTTTTGTATTCTTAGCTCCCTTAGTTTATCACCTATTTTTTTGAGTATTTCTTCACTATAATCCATACTCAAAAATCAATCTATTGCATCATTTATATTACACCATATATGGTACAATGAAATATATTTTATATATTTAGGAATATTTTTAGTTTAAATAAAAATTATTAATCATGAAAAAATTATTATTAGGTCTTTTTATTTTTATTCCATTTAGCTTTGTCTTTTCGCAAAAGATTGCAACAACAGAGTGTGGAGAAAAAGTTGTTTTATATAAAAATGGTACTTGGAATTATGTAGATAGTAGTATCGTATCTTCAGTAGAAAATATTATCAATAATAATAGACCCAATATAAAAGAACTGAATGCAAATAAAGTTGAATTTTATGATAAAAAAATAGAAGTATGTGGATATGCAAATATAAAAAATTGGTATTTTGATGGATACAGGAATAAAGAAAGCCTGTATTACTGTCTTGAGATAAGAGACAATAACGGTTCTATTTACGCATATCTACCAAAAAATAAGACTGTAAATAAGGAATTATTTGAGGTTCTTGTAGGAAGAAATGACGTGCCTATTTGTATAACTGGAATTATAATTAAAGATAAACAAACTCCTATTTTCGTTTATCTTGAAGGAGAAAGTTTTAACATACTAACAAAATAATATATTAATAATATTTTTAAAGTATATATACTGTGTGAAATAAAAAGGAACATTAAAAAAAGAACTAACCTATAGTAACTATAAAAAACACCAACATTTTTAATTTCAATTAGTGATTCTGCAATATTATTATTAACTTCATAATTAATATATTATGAATACCTTGTTGTTTGATTTAACTTAAATTATAGTGATATGAGAAAAATAATACTTTTATTCATCTTGGTAATTCTATCAACTTACCTAAAAGCACAAGTAACCTTAGAACATTCATTTACTGCTACTAGTGATACTTCAATAACTTATTCGGTTTATAATGTGAATGAAACATTAAATAATACTGAGATAGTTAATTATTTACTATATGACTCAAGAGATAGTAATATTAGTATATATAATGTTGATTATAGCTTAAAGAATACAATTAAATTAACTCCACCAGAAAACTACAAGTTTTCGTCTATTCAACTTGCTTCTACAAAGCTTTTCAATACTGATGAAGCAATTGAATTTTTAATTTCCTATAGTAACTCTAATGGTGACATAATATTTAAAATGTTCCTATATGATGAGAATGGCAATATACTATATGATTTTGGTAAGGCATATTCAGCCTATGCATACATAGCAAATAATCAATTTAAGCTGGTGACTAATGATTATCCTGTTACCTATACGAATTTCCCTACTGAATATACTTATGAGTATAATATTAAATACTACCTGTTAGAAGGGGAAGTAAGTACAACAGATGGGGATGACACAGATACAGATGGAGAAGTTTCTAATAAAACCAGTGATATAAAAATAAGCTCTAATAATTTGCCTTATCCTAATCCTTCAACTTCTTATGTTAATTTAACTTATAGCATCAAAAATGGAGAAAGAGCAGTAATGAATATTTATAATATTAATGGAAAGTTCATTGAGCAAAAAATAATAGATTCTCATTTTGATAAAATAATATTGAATATTTCTGAGTACACCCCAGGGATTTATTTTTATGAAGTAAATGGTAATACTAAAAAATTCATAGTTAAATAAAAATAAACCGAAAATGAAAGAAATCAACCCTACTAAAGTACTTTTCATTAAACTAGGAGAAGGAGGTAAATTTGAAAAAGAATGTTTAGAAAAAGAGCAAACATTGAGATTAGGCTATAAAGAAGTTAATCATGATATATGCATTAATAATGAGTGGGATAAAGTTCATAAATATTTTATTGAAGAAGAAAAAGCCAGATCATTTGTTGCAACCAGCCATACAAATCAAATAAAGCAGTTTTATGAGGAAGATGAAAACACATTATGGATTACCTTTTATAATAATAAACTATGGTGGTGTTTTTCTAAACCTGAAATTAAACTTTTACCAGATAAAACTAAAGTAAGACCTGTAATAGGTGAATGGTCAGATAAAGACATTAAAGGTAATGTTCTTTTATCTCAAAATATTAGTGGTAAACTTCTAAAAACACAAGGTTTTAGGGGGACAATTTGCAGTGTGCCAGAGGAAAAATATGCTCTTTCCAAAATAAATTGTAAACAATTGAATGAAGTAAAAGCGGTTGAAAAAGCTTTAAATGATTTAAATTCTAAATTATCTTTACTAATACAAAATCTTCAATGGAAAGATTTTGAAACTTTAATTGACTTGATATTTAGACAAGCAGGGTGGCAAAGAGTAAGTGAAATTGGTAAAACTCAAAAGACTTTAGACCTTGAGCTATTTGCTCCTGTAACAGGAGAAAGAGCAATAGTGCAAATAAAGGCACAATCAACACTAAAAGAGTTCTTAGAATATCAAAATAAGTTTGCCACAATGACTGAATACGACAAGTTCTTTTATATCGTTCATACAGATAAAAATGGCTTATATAAATATCAAAATGAAACTAATACTAACCTATATCTAGTTGAAAAAGTTTCTGAATTAACTATATCATCTGGACTTGTTGAGTGGGTAATAAAAAAAACATCATAAATTATGAAAATAGAAACTCCTTCACCTAAAATTGTAAAAGAGTATTTAAAAAGATGGAATACTTTAGAAAACTATGTTGCACAAGAAAGTAGTTTAAGAAAACTATTTACTAAAACATATCCTTTGAATAATGATTTAGATGAGGTATTAATAAAGGTGTGTTCTCTAAATGATTTTTATAGCACCAATATCTTTTCTCCCTTTTCAGTAGCAAAACATATCATTTCTCTAAATATAGATGATAGGTTAGAAAAAAACGATATGAGCCTAGTAGACGACATTGCCAGAGTTAATGTAAATGGCATTCGGGAAATATATTTTTATTCTTTTGCTACTAAATATTGCAGCCATCATAAACCTTTATATTACCCTATTTACGACAATTATGTAGAAAAGCTATTAATGTACTTTAAAAAACAAAATAAGTCCTTTAAATACACAAAAAAAGACTTAAAGACTTATCCTAAATACAAGGAAATACTATTAACATTTCAATCATATTATAATTTACAAGAGTTTAATCTAAAAGAACTGGATAAATATTTATGGCAATGTGGAAAAAAACATTTCTCTAAGAAAAAAAATAAAAATGCAGAGGATAGATTAACTTATAAAAGTGATTTAGGTTTGCGGAAAATTAATTGAGAATTTATTTATAAATACTTAAATACTAATTATTGAAGATTTATATATTATATGTTAGGAAGATAAAATCCTAGTTATAGATAGCGTAAGTAAGTTAATAAAGAAAAAGGATTTGCATTGTGATAGAAGAATATATTGTAAATATGGTTTAATGGGCATGAATCAGCAATTGTATCATAATTGTAAAAAACATAAAGATAAATAGGGAAAAATATATTGATTATTACTTATAGAAACTTTCTAACATTGTAATTATTAAGATTTATAGTAACTATAATTTAAAGTAATTGATACTTTATAATTACTTAAATGAAGTTTCCTTATTGTATTATAAATTAAAAAATATGTCATAATGAAAACTAAAATTTTAACTTCAATATTTCTATCTCTTCTCTTATATTCATGTCAAAAAAGTAATGATAAGATAGTAAAGGATTTTATTCGTGCAGCAAATACATATAATAAAGAAAAGATAGATCGATATATTAAAGATGATTTTATATATATTAGTAATACAGATACTTTCTCAAAACAAGACTTCTATAACCAGAAGGATTCTTTAAAAGTCTTTGAGTACAAGAATTATTTAATTTCAATTGACGTTATAGGAAACACTGTAAAAACTGAGGAACGAAATATCAGTATTATTGATTCATTATTAGATATAAACCCAAAAATAATTATTCGAAGAAGTTATTTGTTAAAAGAAGGTAGAATTGTAAAGATTACAATAGATACTGTTTTAAATCATGAAAATTATAATAAGTCATATATGGATAAAATAAATGCCTTTACATTCTATATAAATGACACATATGAAATAAAAGACCAAAAGGAATTGTTATTAGCACTTAAAACTTATCTGTTAAATTATAGAGATTTACCCTTAGCAGAAAAGAAAAAATATTTAAATCTTTCTAGACTTCAAGGGACATTCATATCTAATGATAACCCTTATTACAGAAAACTTATTTTTAAAGGAAAGACTACTGTTACAATTATAGATGCAATATTGGGGATGAATTATACAACAAGTTATGTTTTAGATGAGAATTATATTAGAATAAAAACAGATCAAAGCGATCTATTACTAGAAATTAAAGATAATAAAACCTTAATAGGAGAAGGTTATGCTTCAGGTACTTTTGTAAAAAAGGATTAAAATATTTAATTTCTTCAACATTGAACAAAACAAACGCAAATTGAGTTATTTATCTTTTCAACTCCAAGTAAAAGACCGTTCGGTAAAAGACAATTTTGAAAAAGAATACTCGGAATTAATATATGAAAAAAACTCTGAGAGACTATCTTTGATTAAGTAAAAAAATATTATGTTTGCAACATAAATTAGTTATTAGGTTTTACATAAAACTCAAAATGTGTGTATTTTTGTGTGTATACTTAAAAAATAAGCAAAATATATTTAGTTGTAAAATATTGATAATTAGAATTTGGGGCATTAGCTCAGTTGGCTAGAGCGTTTGACTGGCAGTCAAAAGGTCAGCGGTTCGACTCCGCTATGCTCCACAAAAAAACCAGGCGATTGAAGAAAAAACTCTTCAATCGCCTTTTTTTATTTATCCCTCCTCTCGGAGGGTCTGCAACAAACTACCGAAATAGCCTATTGGTTTGCCAATCAGCTTTTTATTTCCTATATTTGATTACTGCTTTAGCAAATGAGAACCTAATCAATTAACTTCAAAAAAAATGGTGATGATACAATCTACAAGAAATGTAAACAAAGGATTTGTAAATTTAGGGACTTTGATCGTCTCAATTTTTTTTCTGACGATTACTTCCCCGATAAATGCACAAAATCCTATCCTGAGATTCCCTGATGTCTCAGAAACTACGATCGTCTTTTCGTGTGGTAACGACCTTTGGACTGTCCCCATTGAGGGAGGTGTGGCAACCAAGATTACCTTCCATGATGGAAAAGAAAGTCATCCTGAATTTTCGCCTGATGGTGAATTGATTGCTTTTACCGGCGAGTATGATGGAAACAGTGATGTATATGTAATGAATAAATATGGAGGGGATATTCAACGGGTAACCTATCATCCCGGAAGGGATGAAGTCATCGGTTGGCATCCCGTTAAAAATAAGATTATGTTTACCTCCTCACGAAACAGTACTACACGTTATACTAAAATATTCCTGGTTTCACCCGACGGCTCTGGTATGGAGGAGTTAATCATGTATGATGCAGCCCGGGGTAGTTTCGCTCCCGACGGCTCCCGCATTGCCTATAATAAAACCAGCAGGGAAGACAGAACCTGGAAAAGATATCAGGGAGGTCGTGCCCAGGAGGTTTATATTTATGATTTTACTACCAATGAAGAAAAGAATGTCAGCCAGTTTATCGGCACCGATAGAATCCCTATGTGGATTGGAGAGAAAATTTATTTTAGCTCCGACCGCGAAAAGACACTGAACATTTTTGCCTATAATACCCTGGATGGATCGATTGAGCAAATCACCAGTCACTCTGAATACGACATTCGCCGGCCGGGTTTTGGTAACCATCACATTGTTTACGAAAACGGTGGAGATATCTGGTTGTTGGATGTGAATACCAGGGCCTATGAAAAGGTTGATATTAAAGTGCTGGCCGATATGGAAGAAACCCGCCCCTATCTTAAAAAAGTTGATCGGGAAATAACTGAAATAGAAATTTCTCCTTCGGGTGAGGAGGTACTCCTTACAGCCCGTGGTGAGATCTTTACCGTTCCGGTAAATAAAGGGCAAACCAATAATTTAACAACCAACTCCGGAGCCTATGATCGCGGAGCTGTATGGTCGCCCGATGGAAAAAAGATTGCCTATTTGTCTGATCAGTCAGGAGAATATGAGATTTATATCGTTGATCCGGAAGGTAAAACAGAAGCCGTTAAACTCACCAGCCATCCGGATGGCTATCGGCATACTCTAAAATGGTCACCCGACAGTAAAAAAATAGCATTTACCGACCAAACCCTTACCCTGTATTATCTGGATGTACAATCCCGAAATATTGTAAAGGTTGATAAAGCTTATTATGAAAATGTGGATGTGTCGATCCATAAAAAACCAATTTCCGATTACAGCTGGTCGCCCGACAGCCGATATATTGCTTTTAGCAAGATGAACAGTAGCTTTATGTACCAGGTCTATTTATATTCCCTGGAAAATAAACAGGTAAATTGTGTGAGCAATGGTTTATTTCATGATTTTGGACCTGTATTTACACAGGACGGGGAACATCTGCTTTTTATCTCCAATCGACGCTTTAATCCAACCTACTGCGACTTGGAGTGGGAAATGGTGTACAAAGATGTGGCCGGCATTTATGCCTTAACCCTTAAAAAGAACGGATCATCTATCCTTCCATTGGTCAGGGATGCATCCGCTGCTGCGAAAGAAAGTCAAACTATGGTATCCATCGATTTTGAAGGGATACAGGACCGGGTTGAAGCATTACCGCTGAAGCGTGGAAATTACCGGCAGTTGTCTGTAAATGAATCAACCCTCTTTTATTTAAATGCCGAAGAGGGTGATTTTAATAAGTTCGAGTTCAGGGTTCCTGAAACAATGAATCTTTACCGTTATACTTTCAATGATCAGCAGGAGCAGGAAATTATCCGGGGGGTTAATGATTATAAGCTATCTTCTCCTGGAGATCATATCGTTTACAAGAAGGACTTCGGTGTTGGGGTTATCAATACCCCTTCTCTGAAAGACGAGCAGGTGGAACTAAAAGATTTGGAATTTTGGTACAATCCTGTTAAGGAGTGGATTCAGATATTTAACGAAGCCTGGCGCCTGGAACGGGATTATTTTTATGAACCGAACATGCATGGATTAGACTGGATGGCCATGAAAGAAAAATATGAACCTCTGATTAAGAGAGCATCCTGTCGTTCCGATGTGGAATTTATTATTGGCGAATTAATCGGTGAATTGAATACTTCCCATACTTACGTTTATGGAGGCGACTCCAAACGGAAGGCCGATTATGTTAATGTGGGGCAACTGGGGGTAGACTGGAGAACGGATGAAAAGCATAAGTTGTACCGGTTCGGTAAAATATATAAGGAGCCGGATTGGTCCAGGGAGGTATGGCCCCCACTGGCTAAGCCTGGAGTTCATGTTTCTGAGGGGGATTATCTTTTAAAGGTGAATGACATAAAGGTATCATCGGAAAAGAATATTTACAGCTATTTTATCGGATTGGCAGGACAACAGGCTACCTTAACCGTGAATTCAGCCCCGACCCTGACCGGAGCCAGAGAGATAGTTGTTGAACCCGTCAGGAGCGAAGGGGTGATAAGATATATGGCCTGGCTGGAACATAACCGCAAAGTAGTTGATGAAGCGTCCGGGGGTAAGGTTGGATATATCTATCTGCCCGACACCTATAATGGATCGGCCACTGATTTTCCCAAATATTTTTATTCTCAAACCAAAAAAGAGGGAATCATCGTGGACGGTAGGTTTAATGGAGGTGGTTTGGATCCTGAAATATTTCTGCAGCGGTTACAGAAGAAGCCACATGGTTACTGGACCCGAAGATATTCGCAGGACCAACCCATTCCGGCCCTCGCTGTGGATGCTCATATGGCTTGTTTAACCAACAGGTATGCCGGCTCAGGGGGCGATGAATTACCCTACGAATTTAAGTTGAATAATATGGGCCCTGTAATTGGTACCCGAACCTGGGGAGGATTGGTAGGAGTATCTATGTTTATTCAGTTAATTGATGGAGGCGGACTTACCGCACCTGATTACAGAATTTATAATGCCAAAGGGGAATGGGTTGTTGAAAATGTTGGGGTTTACCCTGATATTGAAGTGGAGATTGATTCTAAAAAGATGGCTGAAGGGTATGATACTCAATTGATGAAAGCCGTTGATTATTTAATGAAAAAAATTGAAGAAGAACCCAGAAAGTTTCCCGAACACGAACCCTTCCCGGTTTATAAGTAAAACATAATCAGGAGGCTGCCTCAAAAGGCAGCCTCCTGTTTCATCTTGTTATTTCATATCGCTTTCTCTGATTTCTTTAAATTCGGATCCCTCTTTCCACTGGGGAAAAGCATCGCTATTAGCCAATTCGTAGCCTACACGGAACATGAGTTGGGCATCCTCCACAATTCCTTCAAAACTCCAGGTTTTTGGATCATACTCGTCGGTGGGTTTGTGGTAATAGGAATTGAGCCACTCTTCTTCCATTTGTTCAGCCCACTCTTTTCCAAACTCCCTGCTGTCACAATTGCCCCGGGCAAACATGGCCGGAACACCTGCCCGGGCAAAGCTAAAATGGTCGGCACGGTAATACATCCCGGTATGAGGATTGGGATCCGGTAAAACATAGCGATCATAATCTTTTGCAAGGCGTTCCAGGTAATCATCCAGCTCAGACTGCCCATAACCAGTAATCATCACATCCTTATAGGGACCAAAAGGTAATAACAGATCGTTGTTGATGTTGGCTACTGTTTTGTTGAGCGGGAAAACAGGATTGTTAACATAATACTTTGATCCTAACAGGCCTTGTTCTTCTGCAGTAGGTGATAAGATCATGATGGTTCTTGACGGCCGTTTTTTTAAACTGGCAAAGGCCTCAGCGATCTCCAGCATCCAGGCCGTTGTAGTCCCGTTATCGACTGCACCGTTATAGATAGAATCTCCATTCATGGGTTCGCCTATTCCCAGGTGGTCCCAGTGCGATGAATATACGATGACTTCATCCGCCCGGTTGCTCCCGGGTAATATCCCAATGACATTTTTTGAGGTAGCAAACTGATGCCTGCTTTTTATGGAGAGACTCAATCCTGCCTTTAAATCGATGGGTTTAAAATCTTGTTGTTTAGCCATTGATTTTAAAGTATCCAGATCATATCCCGCTAAAGAGAATAGTTCATGTGCGGCATTGTTGGTAATCCATCCTTCAAGTGCACATCTCGACAGATAATTGTCGTCGGGTTTTAAATAGAGTTTGGGAATAATGGCCCCGTTTAATACAACACTCCAGGGATATCCTGCTGGTTCTGCTTCATGAACAATCAGCACACCTTTTGCTCCCTGACGCGCTGCTTCCTCATATTTATAGGTCCACCGTCCATAATAGGTCATGGCATTGCCATTAAAAAAGCTGTTATTATCTGTCCCATAGCCAGGATCGTTGACTAAAACTACTACCGTTTTGTTTTTGACATCAAGCCCTTCGTAATCGTTCCACTGGTATTCAGGAGCAACAATCCCATATCCTGCAAAAACAAGTTCGGAATGGTTGATGTTTATTTCATCCACCAGTTGTCTGGAAAAAGCGACAAAATCATTTTTATAACTTAATTCTAGCCAGGTGTGTCTGAAATTAATTTTCATTTTATCCTCCGGGGTATTTGTTACCTCTACCATGGGAACTTCCTGGAGGTAACTTTCTCCTATCGCAGGTTCTAGTCCAATGCGCCGGTACTCATTAATGAGAAAGTTCACTGCTTTTTCTTCTCCCCGTGTAAAAGGTTTTCTCCCCATGAACTCATCCGACGAAAAGGTCTTAACGATTCTTTTCATATCTTCCCCGTTGATTGTTGATTCAGCTTTTTGATAATCAGATTGGCATGATGTTAGTAGGATAATAACAGGTAAAAAGAAAGGTATGATTTTATGACCCATGATATTGTTTTTTTAGTTAAGATTTAACCCATCGAAATTAATTATTTAATCATGAAAAACGAAATTCCCCATGTTTTATTCTATATTTATATGTTTAATTAAAACCTGTTGACCATGAGAACATTATTATTAACATGCCTGGTTTATTTTTTGTTCAGCCCTGTACTTGCCAATCAACACCCGATAAATATTTCATCAGAAATTAAGGAAGTTACGGTGTTTAGACAGGGAGCTCAAATTGAACGGGAAGGAAGCCTTAACCTGACTTCCGGTTTATCCTCTGTTGTATTTACAAACCTGCCCCGTACGATTGATCAACAAAGTATACAATTGTCCGGGTTCGGAGATTTTACAATTCTTTCGGTCAATTATCAACTGAATTACCTCAGGGGGCAGGAAAGCTCGAAAGAGGTGCAGCTGCTTGAGGATAGTCTGAATTACTGGCAATATAAAAAAGCCGAACTGGAAAATAAACTTGAGATTTATAAAGCCGAACAGGAGATCTTACTGGCCAATAAATCCATTGGAGGCCAGCAAAACGGATTGAATGTAGAAGCCCTGAAAGCTGCAATGAACTATTTCCATGATCAACTGAGCCGGATCAAAGGAGATGAACTAAGGACTCAAAAGGAGATTAAATTCGCCAATGTTCAGATTCAAAGAATTCAACAACAGTTGAATAATAAACGAGCCCGAAGAAACGAACCCACCTCAGAAGTTGTGGTTCAGGTAAAAGCATCCAGGCCGGGTAAAGCTGTATTTAATTTAAAATACCTGACTCAGAATGCAGGCTGGATACCCGAATACGATTTAAGGGCAACCGATATAACCCTTCCTGTAGAGATGAATTATAAAGCCAAAATTTATCAATCCAGTGGAGAAGACTGGGATCAGGTGAAGCTCAGGGTTTCAACCGGGAACCCGCAGCTGAATAATGAAAAACCCAACCTTCGGCCCTGGTACCTGAGTTTTTTTCAGCCGCAATATACGCTTTCCCGTTCACGCCCTCAGGCCCAGGCAAAAGCAGCTGAAACGGCGAAAGTTTTTGATTATGATCAGGAACTCAATGCTGCAGATCATGTGAGCTTTGAAACCACAGAGAATCAAACCAATGTTTCTTTTTTGATCGATGTCCCTTATTCAATTCCTTCCGACGGGCAGAAGTATGCGGTACAGGTTAATTCTTTTTCATTAGATGCTGATTATACTTATTATTCAGCTCCCAAAATTGATGAAACAGCTTATTTGTTAGCAAAAATTACAGGCTGGGAAGCCTATAATTTACTGCCCGGAAAGGCCAGTATTTTTTTCGAAGGAGCTTTTGTGGGAACATCAACGATAAATCCTGCAGTATCAGGAGATACGCTAGATTTATCCCTGGGAAGGGACGAATCGGTTATGGTTACCAGGACTAAAATAAAAGATTTAGCAAGCAGAAGTTTTTTGGGTTTAAATACTAAAGAAACCTATGGGTGGGAGATAAAGGTTAAAAACACCAAACGATCGGATATCGCTATAATCGTCGAAGATCAGTTTCCTGTTTCCACCCATGAAGATATTGAGGTAGAGCAACTGGAAAAATCCGGTGCCACACTGAATGCTACTCAGGGTAAACTAACCTGGAAGTTTAGGTTAAAAGCCCTGGAATCTGAAACTTTACAAATAAAATTTGCCGTGAAGTATCCAAAGGATAAAAAGGTAAATTTATAGATTTATGGTAGGGCTGAGGTACAATAGGTTGTCCCTCGGCCCATCTTATTTCCCTCCAAACTCCATTAAGTAGGCTTTGATAAAATCGTTGAGATTGCCATCCAGCACATCCTGAACATTGCCTGTTTCCAGATTTGTCCGTACATCTTTAATCAGTTTGTATGGATGAAGAACATAGTTTCTTATTTGAGAGCCCCATTCTATTTTTTTCTTTTCACCTTCAATTTTTGCTCTCTCTTCGGTTTTTTTTCGAAGTTCTCTTTCATAAAGTTGTGATTTAAGCATCCGCATGGCATTTTCTTTATTCTTTACCTGCGAACGGGTTTCCTGGTTTTCAATAACGATCCCTGTTGGAGCATGTCTTAAACGTACTGCGGTTTCAACTTTATTAACATGTTGTCCTCCGGCACCGCTGGAACGGAAAGTTTCCCAGGAAATATCTGCCGGGTTGATACTGATCTCGATGGTATCATCTACAACTGGAGAAACAAAAACAGAAGCAAAGGAAGTGTGTCTGCGGTTATTCGAATCGAAAGGGGAGAGCCGCACCAGCCGGTGAACCCCGTTTTCACTTTTCAGGTATCCATAGGCATATTCCCCTGAAAATTCCAGGGTAACGGTATTAATTCCTGCCTCGTCGCCTGGTTGGAAATAGATCTCTTTTACTTTATAGTTGTTGCGTTCGCCCCAACGAATGTACATTCTCATGAGCATTTCGGCCCAGTCGTGACTTTCTGTACCCCCGGCCCCGGGATTTATCTGCAAATAAGCTCCCAGGATATCCTCTTCGTTACGGAGCATATTTTTAAGTTCCAGGTTCTCGATGAGGATGAGTGTTTTTTCATATTGCTGATCCACTTCCATTTCATCTATTTCTCCCTCTTTATAAAATTCAAAGGCCAGCTGCAGTTCTTCTGTTTGTGTTTCTATCTCGTTAAAAGCATTGGTCCAAGCTTTTAATGCAGAGATTTGTTTTAGTTGTTTTTCTGCTTGCTGGGGATCATCCCAGAAATCGGGAGATTGGGTTTTTTCCTCTTCTTCCTCTATACGAATAGTTTTCCCATCGATGTCAAAGATGCCTCCTCAACGCTTCGGTGCGTTTTTCAATTTCTTTGAGTTGGTCACTGTTTATCATAATATTTTGGATATAATTGTAAATTTTTACAAAAATAACAAATCTCAGGTAAATTCACTGGATAAGCCAATAAAAAAGGGAGCTGTAAGCTCCCTTAAAATTTTTGTGTCAAGACCATTAATACGCACCGCTTTGTTCAAGCTTCTCCATCTCTTTATCGAAAGTTTCTTTGTACTTTTCGTAGTCATAATCAATTTTTAAACGCTGGTCTCTTGAAAGTTTGTTGTTCAGAGCTTCTTCCAGGGCGTCAACCGACATTTCAATAGCCATGTAACATTTGTAGGTTCCGGCTTTGGTTTGTGTAATCTTTTCGCAAATGGTTCTAACGTTGTTTAGCTGTTGATTAATAACTTCTCTCGAAAGTGACTCGAATCTTTCTTCAACTTCTTCCACGTTGTTAAATTCTCTTGAGTTCACATAGTTGTCTGTAGTTCCTTTAATTACTGTTTCGATTTGACCAGCCAAAGCAGCCTTACTATTGCTGGTTGCTTTTTTACGTGCAATTTCCATATCTGTACTCTCGCCGGTGGCATTTGCCCTGAAATTGTTCTTGTCGCTCCTGTAATCAGGACCTGAACAGTACACTTCAACTAAAGTTTCACCTTTAACATCGGTTACTTCTTTTTTTGACTTACAGCTGGTAAAGGTGCTGCCCATAACAACAACTCCTGCCAACAGTATTCCTAATGATTTGTAAATTCTCTTTTTCATAACGTTGAATTTTAAAATTAATAATTGCAATTTTTGTTTTATAATTTAATCTTTCGTATTTCAGGTATGATTTCGTGGATAATTTTTTCTTTTGTTTTTTCTATAGCATTTTCTGCCGCATTATTGTAATTTCCTGATTTCATCCCCTTGACATTGGTAATATTTTGAGTAAATACTTCCATTCCGGTAGTTTGGTTTTTGATCGAAATTGTACAATCTAAAAATGCAGTATGTAAATTGTACTGCCCCAGTTTTTCCCCCTTAACCACCGATGCATTGATCTTAATGAATACGTCTGCTGTTTCTGGATCCTCAGTAAAGGAGAAAAAGTTTTCGGAAAGAGCAGATTTAAAAATATTTGTAATCGGTTGCCTTTGAGTTGGTTGACCAAATACTAATTCTTCCGATTCAAGATACGCAAATAATTCATTAACTTCAACCATTATGTTGCCATAGGGCACTGTTCCCCGTTCGGTAAACATTTGTTTTAGGAAATTATCGGGAGCATCTGGTCCAAAATAGTTGTCGATATTTAATTTGGCTCTAAGGATTTGACTTTTCCCCTTGGGGGCTTGTTGAGCAATAGAGCATTCAATAATTCCTGATTTTTTAGACAGAACCTCCTCCCGGGTAGCCAGCTCATTATCAGGAAAATAGAAGACAACAGGAATGTTTTCCAGGTTTTGGGTTTCCAGGGTTGTTTTATATTTTACCCGGGCATTAACCGGTTCATTGTTTGTAGAAAGGGCATTGATTTTAAAAATCTCTTTTGTTGGTTTAATAGCGATATTGGAAAAAATTTCCTGTATGGATTCGAAGATTTCATGATCAAGGTATACTCTGCCGTCATCTAATAAAAAGGTGGACAGATCTTCGTCTAAATGCTCTTTAATGGCATCAAAAGCTTTCACATAGAATAACAAAGCATTGTGGACATCAAATTTTTTCTCGTAATCATCAGCTTTTTCAAGGAGATTCTTTGCTAATGATTTTGCTTTTTCAAGCTTCTCTCGTTTTTTCCTTGCATACTCTGCTTTGGAAAGGCGGTAATATACCCAGTATTCGTTTTTGTCTTCGTAGGTATCCATTAATTCATAACCCTCAATATCCTTCTGGGCTTTCAGGGTGATAAAAGCTTCATAACTTTCTTTAAACCCTGATTGGTCTTCAAACTGATGAAGTAACGACTGTGAGGAAATGTTTACAGAAATTTCTGAAATCAGGTCGGCTAATGCATTGTTTTTTGCTGCCTGTAAATAGGCCTGATTGCTTTTATTCGACTTCCCTATGCCAATGTAATATTTATTATCAATGGGTTTCTGATTCACCCATTCAGGTTTCTTTTGTGCAGCATTTATTACGGTACATGACTGAAAAAGAGTAACCCATAGTGCAGATAACAATAATACTATTTTAATTCCTCGTAACATTGGCCGTATAATTTAATGATACGTAAAAGTAATCAATATTCAGTTTATTGGTATGGATTAATGAATATATTCTTACTAATTTTTTATTCTTTTATCATTGAATTTACCATATCAAATACCTTGCCATTTTCAAATCCTTTTGAAACGGCAAATCTTATAAGTTTAGATTTTATGGTATGTTCGTTTGTATCCTGTATTGATTTACGTTTTTTAATGAGTTCTTTTTCCAGTGTTTGGGTGTATTCATTTTCAGGGATATCATCCAATGCATACTGGATATATTGATCAGGGATTTTTTTTTGTTTGAGGGCATATTCAATTTTTATCTTGCCCCATTTATTAAAGGTGAATTTTTCTTTAACATAGGCTTTTGCATAGCGTTCTTCATCGATAAATTTTTCTTCAATAAGTCTTTCAATGATTGAGTCAAAATCATTTTTATTTACACCCCATTGAAAAAGTTTTTGTTTAATATCTTCGACACATTTTTCTTTTTGAGCGCATAGGTACTGTGCTTTATCCAGGGCTTTATGGACGGATGTTTTTTTAAAATTTTTCATCGTGTTTATTTAAATATTCCCCGGATCATTCGATTTTTTCCGTTGATATCTTTTTTTAGTTCTATATTCCGAAAATTTTTCTCTTCCAGGAGTATAGCTGTCTCTTCTCCGTAATTTTCATTAATTTCAAAATATAGTTTTCCTCCTCTGTTTAAATGGTTGAGGGCAAAATCGGTAATTGCCCGGTAATATAACAGGGGGTCGTGGTCGGGAACAAAAAGTGCTTCTTCTGGCTCATAGTTTAATACGTTGGGCTCCATCAACCGCTTTTCTTTTTCCGTAACATAAGGAGGATTGCTTACAATGATATCAAAGGCCTCTTCCGGGGGATGCTGTGAATTAAAGATATCAAAAAGGGAAATATGTAATTCAACATTATTTAGTTTGCTGTTTTGACGGGCAATAGATAATGCATCGGTTGAGTTGTCCAAGGCATAAACCGATGAGTTCAGGTTTTTAGCAAGAGATATGGCGATGCATCCGCTTCCTGTTCCAATGTCTGCAATTTTATAAAAATGATTTTTGTTTTCAGCAATGATCCAGTCTACCAATTCTTCTGTTTCAGGGCGGGGAATTAAAACTCCGGGAGTGATCCTGATAGGTAGATTATAGAATTCTGTATGCCCCAGGATATATTGTATGGGTTTGTATTTCTTTAATGCTTTAATGTCGGATAATAGTTGAGTAGCCAAATAATCATTGATTATTTCCTCTTGTTTTAGGTGGATTTGCGTTTGGGAATAGTTAAAGTAGTGTTTGAAAATAAGATGGATAAAACTATTTATTTCCGGGAGAGGATAATAATTGTTTAGTTCGGATTTTATTAGCGAAATAATTTTCTTTATCGTATATTTTGCACTCATTTTTCAAATTTAAAAAAATTGTATGATCAGCAATGCAATAAGTGAAAAATATATGCAGCGGTGTATAGAATTAGCCAGGTTAGGCCAGGGGAATACAGCACCGAACCCAATGGTTGGAGCGGTAATTGTCCATCATCAGAAGATCATCGGCGAAGGATTTCATCGCAAAGCCGGAGAGCCTCATGCTGAGGTAAATGCCATTCATGCAGTTAAGGATAAATCATTGCTCTCCGAGTCAGTGCTTTATGTTAACCTTGAACCTTGTGCTCATTATGGAAAAACGCCCCCCTGCGCGAATTTAATTGCACAGTTAAAGATCCCTGAAGTTATTATTGGAACCATGGATACCGCTTCGCATGTTTCCGGAAAAGGAATTGAAATATTAAAAAAGGCAGGTTGTAAGGTTACCACCGGGGTATTAGAAAATCAATCGAGAGCCCTGAATAAACGATTTTTTACCTTCCATGAAAAAAAGCGACCTTACATCATCTTAAAATGGGCTGAAACCCTGGATGGATTTATCGATGTTTTACGTACGAAGAATCATCCTGTGGAGCCAACGTGGATTACGAATGATTTGTCGAGAATGCTTGTACATAAATGGAGGGCCGAGGAACAGGCAATTCTAATCGGGACCAATACAGCCAAAGCAGACAATCCCTCCTTAACAACTCGCTACTGGCCAGGAAAAAGTCCTTTACGTATTGTTTTTGATCGTCAGTTTGAGCTGCCTCCCCATTTGAATATCTTTACTACGGATGCACCAACCTGTGTTTTTGCCGATAAAAAAAATATAACCAAAGCCCCGAAATATTCCAACCCAAACATCGGTATTGAATTTGTGGATTATCAGCAGGGGTTTGAGCAACAAATGTTTGATTTTTTTGTAAAAAATAATATTCAGTCACTTATTGTTGAAGGAGGAGCCCAGGTGTTAAATTATTTTCTTGCAAATAATTTATGGGACGAAGCCTTGGTATTTGTTGGAGACAGGAAGTTTATGAGGGGAGTAAAAGCTCCACAAATCACCGGAAAAGTTGTTCAGAAAGAAAATTTAGGCAATAGTAAATTGCTTTTAATCCAAAACAAACCGATATTTAATCAATAATTTATAAAGGTTTATCCTAAAATTTTAAAATAATTAAAAGCTTTTGTAAATTTGATAAAAAACTAAATTATAAACACCTAACCAAAAAATTAATTAAAGCTTAATAATATGGGAAGAAAAGTTAACCGTACCATTATTCTTACCCCACTGTTTTTAGTATTAATTTCGTTTGTGCAGTGCAGCCCGAAATTATACACAACGGGTAAAGAATTTGCAGCTTCAGGGAATTATGAAGATGCAATCGCTCAATTTACCAAGTTAATTGAGGAGGATCCTGAATATGTTGATGCTTATGTTGCACGGGCAGAAGCGTATGAAAAATCCGGACAGAAAGCTGAGGCTGCCGGAGATTATAAAAGAGCAACTGCTTTTGATAGTAAGGACCAGGATATTTTCTATAATGCCGGCAGGTTATATTTTGAACTAGACCAATACGACGAAGCGATTCCTATGCTCTCGAAGGTTACCGAGATAGATAAAAAGCATATGGATGCCTACCGGCTGAAGATGGAATCATATGTTGCCCTTGAACAGTACGATAAAGCCTTAGCCGAAAGTAATGAGCTTCTGAAACTCCAGGAAACAGCCAATAATTATTTTCGCAGAGGCTATATTAATGAGAAATTGGGAAACTATAACCAGGCAGAAACAGATTTTAAAAAGTCCATCGAAAAGGCCCCCGGGGTAATTGAAGGGTATGTTGCCCTGGCCGATGTTTTGTTCAAAGCCAAAAAACTTGACGAATCTCTTGCCAATTGTAATAAAGCGTTGCAGCTCGACGATAAGAGCAAAGAGGCATTATGGATTAGAAGTAAAATCTATAAAGAAAAGATTGACTACCCCAATGCAATCAATGACCTATCCAAGATGATCATTTTTTCACCCGAAGATGAAAAGGCCTTTTTTACCCGTGGACTTTATTACCAGGAGTTTAATCAGCATCAGAGTGCAATTAATGATTTCAGTAAAGTAATCTCCCTGGATCCTGGCAATGCCTTAGCTTATTTTCACCGGGCAAAATCGAATGAAGAGATTACCCAATATCAAAAAGCGGTAAGTGATTATAAAAAATACCGGGAACTCTCGGACGATAATAGCGAAGAGACGAAGCAACGGCTGGAAACGGTGAAAAACAGGTTGTATGAACTGAACCGGGAAACAAATAAACCGGTGGTTACTTTTATAGAACCTGCCGAAAGTGAAGGTCAAAAGATCAATGTGGTTGAAGATGCCGGGGAGGTTGTCCTTAAAGGAGTAATTGCTGATGAAAGCGATATAAAATATGCAAAGATCGAAGACCTGGATGTGACTTTTGAAGAAGATGCAGCCAATAATGCATTTTCGGTTAAGGTAAATGTTAAAAATAAAGAGGCCATATCGGTTACCGTAGCAGATGTGTATAACAATGTATTAGCGACAACTTATAAAATCAACCGGACCGAAATCAATCCCCCGGAGGTTAGCCTGGTTGCTCCCTATGCATCTTCTACCGGAGAAATCTATTTAGATGTGGATAACCGAAAACTTTATGTGGAAGGGAAAATAACCGACGAGAGTAAGATTAAAAAAATTATTGTGGACGAGATGACAGCCAGCTACTCTGTTGATGCCACCAATCCCGAATTTTTTGCAACCATCGATATTGCCAATAAAAACAGGTTTGTCATTAAAGTGGAGGATATCTATGGAAATATCACCGAGCAGGAATATACACTTAATCGTGAGGCCCTTGAAATTTCCCAGGAAAATCCGATGGGAAAAACCTGGGTGGTTTTTATTGAAAATTCTGACTATGAAACATTTGCCAGCCTGGATGGCCCGGTAAAAGATGTAAGTATGATGAAAGCCGCTCTGGCCAACTATAAAATTCATAATATTATTCATAAACAAAACATGACCAAGCCGGAAATGGAGCGTTTTTTCTCCATTGAATTGCGCGACCTGGTTCGAAGCAATAATGTTAATTCATTATTGGTTTGGTATGCCGGTCATGGTAAATTTATTAACGATGTTGGCTATTGGGTTCCTACTGATGCTAAAAGGGATGATGAATTTACTTATTTTAATATCAATGCACTAAAAGCAGCCCTTCAATCCTATTCCAAGGTGGTAACCCACACCCTGGTAATTACCGATGCCTGTGAATCGGGCCCGACTTTTTATCAGGCCATGCGTTCAGGATTAAAAGAACGGGATTGTGGCGACTGGGAAGCAACCAAGTTTAAATCATCGCAGGTATTTTCTTCAGCAGGTTATGAATTAGCCGTTGATCACTCTCAGTTTACAAGAACTTTTGCCAATACCTTAAGAAATAATCCGAATGCCTGTTTACCCATAGAAAATATCGTTTCGAAAGTTACGGTTGCTGTGGCTAAGGATGGAATGCAGAAGCCTCAGTTTGGGAAAATCGACGGGCTGGAAGATGAAGGAGGAACTTTTTTCTTTATTGCCAAAGAGAGATAAAAAAATGACTTATGATTTTTAATAAGGGAATAAAAAATAGAAAAGTTATTCGCATCTTTTTGCGGATAACTTTTTTTTATACAGCATTTTTGCTGGTAAGTTTCAGCTTATCGGGTCAAACCTATTATTTCGACTATTATGGAGTTAAAGAAGGTCTGGCACAATCCAAAGTATACGATCTGGTCCAGGACAATCAGGGATATCTGTGGATTGGCACCGAAAGCGGAATTTCGCGGTTTGATGGCGTAAATTTTATCAATTATACAGCCGAAGACGGGATTGCCGAAGGAGGAGTCAAGGCTTTATATAAAGATCGGAATCATAAGATCTGGATCGGACATAAAACGGGTGCTATAACCCTGCTGGATGGTGATAAAATGGAGATTCATCCGATCAGTGAGCATCTGAATGCAGAAATTACCTCATTTTTGTTTGATAATGAGGGGACCTTGTGGATTTCAACCCTGGGTGACGGACTAGTTAAGCTCAAAGACCCCTATGCTTTTGCCGACAGCCTGAAATACGATCAGTTTAAAGGAAGAAAATTAAGCGACCGGGTTTTTGCAGGGACAATAGCTAAGGGAGACTCCATCTTTTTTATTACGGATGCAGGAATAAGAAAGTATAATCCATCCCGGAACACTTTTGACCGATACATGCCCGAAGGGTTAACTACTTATTTTCAGATCACTTCCATGCTGGAAGATAAAAACGGGGATTTGTGGTTTGGTACTTTCCATGGCGGACTTTACCGGTTTATCCAGAAAGAACAACGGTTTAAAATTTATGATTCGCGCGATGGTCTGGCCAATAACTGGATAAGTACCATTGCTGAAGATAGTAAAGGGAATATTTGGATTGGTACCTGGGGAGGTGGCATATCCAAAATTTCTGCAAATGGACTCAAGACCTTTGATATACGGAATGGACTGGATGATCAGAAAATATGGAAGATTACAGAAGATGTTGAAGGTAATATACTGATTGGGACCAATGAGCATGGACTGGCTATTTTTAAGGGTGAAAAATTTATTACCTTCGGTGTTGACGATGGGTTAATCGATCAGCAGGTCTGGGCGGTAACCCAGGATAAAGACGGCAAATACTGGTTTGGCACCAACAACGGAATCTCGGTTTATTCTCCTCAGGTTTCGGGCCGGAAATTTTTACATTACAGCGATAAGTCTCATTCCATAGGAAGTCAAATGAGATTTTTAAAGAATGATCAAAATGGAAATATCTGGTTAGGAACCAATGATAATGGCGTGAGTATGTTTAACTACAAGACCGGACGGTTTGAATATAATCCGGTGATCAATCGCTATATGCGGAGTGGACAGGTGACCGCAATGGATGTAGATAAAAATAACCAGCTATGGGTAGGAACCATGGAGGGGTTGATTTATCACGATATTGATGAAAACAGAAGTCAGCTGCTTACCCAAATCCATGGATTAAATGCTTCGGATATTACTGCTCTTTTTGCCGATTCCAAGGGGAGAATCTGGGTAGGATTAAATAATGGAAAAGGACTCAATGTAATCCAGGATACCATTTTTAGAAATATTGATATGGAAGGGTTGTTTACTCCCAAATGTATAACCGAAGATAAGGATGGGAATATCTGGATCGGAACCAATACCAAAGGAGTTTTTGTGTGTGATGGAGATAAAATTATTAATCATTATACCCAAAATGATGGTTTGTTGTCTAATTTGATTACCTTATTAAATGTTGATAAAAACAATCATATTTATATCGGTACCAGCAGTGGGTTGAATAAAATAGACCACGAAGGAAAAATACATACCTATACCGCCAAAAGCGGGTTTACAGGAATTGAGGCGAAAGATAATGCAACCTGTCTGGATACCGATGGAAATTTGTGGTTTGGTACGGTGGAGGGAGTCATTAAGTATCAGCCAAACCTTGACGTTGAGTTATCTCATGAGCCGCTAACGCATATTTCAAGACTTCGGGTTAACCTGAAAGATCGGAAGATGATTCCTGACCAGGAGTTTAATTTTACCGAAAATTCTTTTATTTTCGATTACAACAGTGTTTGTTTAACCAATCCCGATGCGGTGAGGTATCAGATCATGCTTGAGCCGGCAGATAAGGAGTGGAGGCCTGTTACTACGCAAACGGTCACAAACTATTCCTCCCTGGTTCCGGGGAGTTATACGTTTAAAGTAAAAGCCCGAAACAGTGATGGAGTATGGAACTCCGAACCGGTAACTTATCATTTTGTGATTAAACCACCCTTTTATAAATCCTGGTGGTTTATTGTTTCTGTGATTATCTTCGGTATTGTAATTATTGTGGCTTATATTAAGGTGCGCGAGAAGAACCTGATCAAGGAGAAAAAAATACTTGAAGAAAAAGTACGGGAACGAACAGCCGAAGTGGTGCAAAAAAGCGAGGAACTGGAGAAGAAAAATAAGGATATTACCGACAGTATTCGTTATGCGCAACGAATCCAGGTGGCTGTTTTACCCCCGGAGGTTCCTTTTAAAAATACCTTTGTGTTTTTTAAACCCAAAGATATTGTGAGTGGTGATTTTTACTGGTTCGAAACGTTTGGCGAAAAAGAGATGATTGCGGCTGTGGATTGTACCGGGCACGGAGTACCAGGAGCATTTCTATCCATATTAGGGCACAGTATGCTTACTAAAATCGTGCGTGAATATGGAATCCTGAAACCGGCAGAGATTTTAGACCGGCTCGATATCGAGATCATCAATGCCCTGCATCAAAAAAATGTGGAAGGAGAAAGGGTGGTTAACGACGGTATGGACCTAGCCATAATGAGCTATGATCGACAGAAGAATGTGCTGGAATACTCCGGGGCTTACAATCCTTTGGTGATGATAAGAGATGGTGAGCTTACTGAAATAAAAGCCGACCGGTTCCCTATTGGCATGACCAGTGTTCACGATTCAAAGAAATTTACGAATCATGAGCTTGAAGTCAAAAAAGGAGATACTTTCTATGTCTTTTCCGACGGTTATGCCGACCAGTTTGGAGGAGAAGACGGGCGTAAGTTCAGAAAGAAAAATATGAAAGATTTATTAATCTCCATACAGGATAAAACCATGGATGAACAGGGCGCTGAGCTGGAACGGTTTATTAAGGAATGGATGGGAACCCATGAACAGGTGGATGATATGGTATTTATCGGCAGACGGTTTTAATAGACAAAAAAACCTCGCAATTTGCGAGGTTTTTTATTATCTATAGAAAATTATTATTTACAGTTTGTTTACGTGTAAGGTTAAACTTGATTTTAGGTTTGCCGCCTTATTCGAATGAATAATGTTTTTCTTGGCTAATTTATCAAGCATAGAAGTAACTTTGGGTAACATTTTTGTTGCTTCCTCTTTATCAGTAGTTGCACGTAGTTTTTTAATCATATTACGGGTTGTACGGCCATAATATTTATTATGTAGTCTTACCTTCTCGCTATGTCTTGCTCTTTTTGCTGCTGACTGATGATTTGCCATAACTTAATTTAAATAAATGGGTTTGTTTTTTGTAGTCCGTAGGGGAATCGAACCCCTGTTACCAGGATGAAAACCTGGCGTCCTAACCCCTAGACGAACGGACCATTTTTTAAGTTTTTAAACTTAAGTGGGTGCAAAAGTAAATGATTTTTTCTTTTCTGCAAATATTTTTTTCAATTTTCTAAAAAAATATTTCTTTTCTTTCCAAAGATGATAATCAAGGTTTTTTTTGCTCCCAGGCTTTTAAAGAACATTTCTTTTAAAAGAAGCTGCAAATAAAATAATTCTTTTTGAATTATTCAATTTTTAGGTCAATAAATTTTGAATTCATTAATCGTGCTACCGCCATATAGTTGGGCTTAAATATTATTTTATTGCCTACCTGGTATTTGGTTTTTAAACGGGAGTTTATATTCTGGCCAATATCATAAACGGTCATGTCAGATGTTGTTCCAATAAAATTAACATTTTTATCTTTAGGGACAATATCATTAACATCCACATCCAGAATTCCAAAATCGAGAATGGCCCGGTAACTTTTATAGGAGGGCTGATCCGGTTCAGTCTCTGAAGTATGCCCGATATTGGCTTCGCTGATTATACCATCGGGAACATTCCACTTCTCTTCCAGTTCAATGACATTGGCATTAAAACTGAAGGTATCGGTTGAAAGATTTTGAAATTTTTTATTATACAACGGGCTGGTTCCAAAAAAGGCTGCTTCACCAATTCTGAAGTGATTTACTGCTGCAGGGACGAGTTTTTTCCTGATTAATGGGAGGGTGATTGAACTTCCTCCTGAAATTAATGGTATTTTTTTGTTAAACATCTCTTCCAGCAGCTGCTTGAATAAACTTAGCTGCAGAAGTTTGTCGTAGGTTGGCTCAATGCCATACATGCAGCCTAGGTTTGAGCCGATACCAATAATTTCAATATTTGATAATTTAAATACCTTTTTATAGAAACCAACAATATTTTCTCTTACCACACCTTCTCTTAATTCTCCCAACTCAAGGAAAATGATTACTTTATGAATTTTATTAATTTTACGCGCTTCGCGGTTAAGAGCCTCAATTGTTCTCAGTGAGGTATTTACAGAGATGTCAGCATATTTTACCAGGCTTTTAATAATATTGGCTGGAGGGGGTTTAATATAGATGGTAACCAATTCGGGGTTGATCTCTTTTATGGTTTTAAGACTGGATAACCGGCTTTCTCCAACAGAATGTAAACGGCTTACCACTTCATCGGTTAATATTTTGCGAATAAACTGTTTGTCGCCCGAAAGAACTTTGCTTACCAAACTCCATTGAATGTTTTGTTTTTTTAAATAATCATCGATTTTTTTTATGTTTCGGATTATATTATCGGTTTTTACTACTAACTCAGCCATTCGATTATGATTTAAAGATTAAGATTAAAAAAGGTTGTACAAAAAGAAATAAAATCTGATTTATTTTATAAAATCTTTTGGCACAACCTTATTATTTTTTGGATAGTTTATTTCTATTTTTTCAATCGCATTTCTGCATATTTTGTTGTCATTCCTAATCTTTCATAGAGTCTTTTTGCTGGATTGTCGTATTCAACATGGAGTTTTACATCGCCTTCAGCCAATTCAAATGATTTTTTGATAATTTGTGCACCAATGCCTTTTCCTCTTAAGCTGGCATCAACAGCTACGTATACTAATATATTCTCGGGAATATATCCACTCATTCCTGTATTATTCATTATCAATCCGCCAACTAATTTTCCATCATAATATCCGGCTAAAAGAAATCCTCCTTTCCCCTCAATAGTTGAAAAAGCGTAATCAATTGATTTTTTGATTTCTTTTTTAGGGTCTCCAAAACGATCAAGATGTTGGTGCATAAAATCAATAAATTGCTCTTCAGTTATTTCCGGTTTAAAATCTTCTTCTTTACGAATCTCTTTGATTTCTAACATAATGTGATTTTTTAGTTTTAAGTTTGTAAAATTTATAATTGATAAAAAATAAAGGTCAGTAAAAAAAATTACTTAAAATGCTGATTTTCAAAGATACAAAAAATAATGGACAACTAAAAATATCCCGCATCTCCTAATGCTTAGACTTCAGCAGCTCAGAGGCAAAAGCGTTAAAATCAAGTCCGGAAAAATTTCCGCTACTCATCAATAACAGGCAGGTGTTTGCCAGGTTCTGACTTTTTATCCATTGCTTTAAATCTTCCTGTTTTGTAATTACTTTTAATTCTTTATGAGCAAACGATTCCATTATTTTTTCCTGGGAAATGGGCTCCATTTTTTTATGTTCAAGAACTTTTTTGTTATAATAAACAACCGGTTGGTGAGCATTGTTCATCGAGCCTTTATACTCTTTCAGAAACTTTATTGTTAAACTGCTATAGGTATGTAACTCCATTACCGCGATAATTTTTTTATCGGGAAATTGATTGTTTACGGCATGAATGGTTGCTTTTAGCTTGGAAGGAGAATGGGCAAAATCCTTAAAAACAAGCGTTGACTCGTTACGTGCAACCAGCTCAAGTCTTTTGGATGCACCCTTAAAACTTTTCATGGCCTCGTAAAATTCATCATCGCTTACAGTAAGCTGGTTGCAAACCAGTTTTGCTGCGCCTAAGTTTTGCAGGTTATGTTCTCCGAAAATTTTTAGGGGAATATTTTGATCTCCTTTCACCAGGTAGGTTTGTCCGTTTTTTATTCTGTAAGGATGAATTCCGTAGGGTATCTTTTGAATTGCAGGTGAAGCTTTCTTTACCGTATCATGTAAAACAACATCTTCCTGGTTGTAAAAAAGAATTCCATTGGGCTCAATTAACTCGATAAACCGGGCAAATTGTTTTTTGTATTCATCGAACGTAGGAAATACATTGATGTGGTCCCAGGCAATGCCACTTATTACGGCAATATGGGGTTTGTACAAATGAAATTTTGGCCGGGGATCGATGGGAGAGGAAAGATATTCATCTCCTTCGAACACTGCTACAGGTGCATGGTCGGTCAGACTTACCATCGTTTCGAAACCTTCCAGTTGAGCCCCAACCATATAGTCAAAAGCTTTTTGGTGATACTTTAAAACATGCATGATCATGGAGGTAATGGTTGTTTTGCCATGACTGCCACCGATGACCACACGAATTTTTTCTTTGGTTTGTTCGTATAAATATTCGGGATACGAGTAAATTTTAAGGTTTAGTTCCCGTGCTTTTTGAAGTTCCGGATTATCCTCCCGGGCATGCATGCCCAGAATTACAGCATCCAGTTTGGGGTGTATTTTATCGGGATTCCATCCTGTAGCCGAAGGAAGAATCTGATATTTTGCCAGCCTGCTTCGCGAAGGTTCAAAAATTTCATCATCCGAACCGCTTATCTGGTAGCCCTTTTTACGCAGACTTATAGCCAGGTTGTGCATCGCACTTCCACCGATAGCTATAAAATGAACTTTCATTTGTTATATTTGTATTTAAGTTAATCGGTGAAGATAAAAAGAAATATTTAAAATGATAGCTGCTATGAAATTATATCCAATACACATCACCAATTTTAAAATTGACGGAGGAGCCATGTTTGGGGTGGTGCCCAAAATGTTGTGGCAAAAGAAATATCCTGCCGACGAGAATAACCTTTGTAACTGGGCGTTACGTTCACTTTTAATAGATACCGGCGAACGGGTGATATTAATTGACAACGGATACGGTGATAAGCAGGATGAAAAATTTTTTAGTCATGTTCATTTGAATGGAGGGGACGGACTGGAAGGAGCTTTAAAGAAACATGGATATTCATTCGATGATATTACCGATATGGTATTAACCCACTTGCACACCGACCATTGTGGGGGTGGTGTCAAATATAATGCTGATCGGTCGGGGTTTGAAATGGTTTTTAAAAATGCCACCTATTGGGTGAGTAAACAGCAATGGGATTGGGCAATGAATCCAAACAAACAGGAGGCGGCAGCTTTCCTGAAAGAAAATTTAGTCCCCATGCATGAAAGTGGGCAGTTAAAATTTATCGATCAAAATACTGAATTATATCCAGGAATAGAGTTGCGGTTGTATAATGGTCACACCATTGGCCAAATTATTCCTTTTATTCATACCGGGAAAAATACAGTTGTATTTATGGCCGACTTAATACCTTCAACAGCACACATTTCTTTGGTATGGAACATGGCTTACGATGTTTATCCCATGGATATGCTTAAAGAAAAGGACGATTTTTTGAAGGAAGCCGTAGAGAATAATTACACCCTGTTTTTTCAGCACGATCTGTATAATGAGTGTGTTACCCTGGAAAAAAGAGATAAGAAGATAAGAGTAGATAAATCATTTTCTTTGTTATAACAATTCAGAAAAATAAGTTATTATGCATACGATTTTAGGAGCAGGTGGAGCAATAGGTGTATTGCTCGCACGTGAATTAGTGAAGGATCACCAAAAAATACGTTTGGTTAGCAGAAATCCCCAAAAGGTTAATCCCGGTGATGAACTTATTGCTGCCGATTTAACCAATCCCGAAGAGGTTTATCAGGCTGTTGATGGCTCCGAAGTGGTTTATTTGACGGCTGGTTTGCCCTATCGGGCAAAAGTATGGAAAGCCCGCTGGCCTGTAATCATGAAAAATGTGATTGAAGCCTGTAAAACAGTGAATGCAAGACTGGTGTTTTTTGATAATATCTATATGTATGATAAAGATTGCCTGAACCCGATGGATGAAACAACACCGATAAATCCACCAAGCAAAAAAGGGAAGGTAAGGGCCGAAATTGCTAAGATGTTAATGGATGAAGTCAACCAGGGAAATATCCAGGCTTTAATTGCCAGGGCTGCTGATTTCTATGGCCCCGGGATAAAAAATAACAGTATTTTAACCGAAATGGTTTTTGAGAATTTAAGTAAAGGGAAAAAAGCAAACTGGCTGGGAGCGTTAAATTACAGGCACTCTTTTACTTATACTCCTGATGCAGCAAAGGCTGTAGCTATTTTAGGTAAAACTGCTGATGCTTACGGAGAAATCTGGCATTTGCCTACTGCATCCAATCCTTTAACCGGAAAACAATGGGTTGAGGCAATAGCCAAAGCAATGAATGTAAAACCCAAAACCCAGGTTGCCTCTAAATTAATGGTCAGAATTCTGGGCTTATTTATGGGTATTATGCGGGAAATGGTTGAAATGTTTTACCAGTATGACCGGCCTTATGTTTTTGATAGTAATAAATTCGAGAAAAGATTTGATTTTAAACCAACACCTTATTCCGCAGGGATTGAAACAATTATAGAACAGGATTACCGGTAAGCCCTAAGGCTTTTCCAAATTTGGATATGCCATAATGGTGTTATTCATACCGCAATTCACTAGATACATTTACCCTGGCCGAACGTACAGCTTTGATTCCAATAGTGATAAACACAATGGTCATAACAACCAGGGTGGCGATTGCAAAGACTCCTAAATGTAATGGTGTTTTATAACTGAAATTTTCAAGCCAGTTTTTCATTAAATACCAGGCTGCCGGCCAGGCTATTAAATTACCCATAAGTAAAAGAAGCATTAAATCTTTGGTAAGTAAGCCAACCAGGCTTTGCATGTTAATACCAAATACTTTTCGTACAGCAATTTCCTTGGTTCGTTCTTTTATGGCAAATGATGCCAGGCCATAAACACCAAACAGCGCTATAAGAATAGATATAATGGTTAGGAAACTTATAATTTTTCCCGCCCTGAGTTCTGATTTATATAGTTGTTCAAACTGGTCGTCTAAAAATTTGTATTCGAAGGGAGTACTGGGCATAATCTCGTTAAATTTTTTCTTGATTTTTGGGATCGCAGGTTTATATTGCCCTGCCGCTATTCGGATAGATATTTGATCGTGTCCGGATCTGTTGCTTATAATCAAAGCTAACGGCTCGACACCGAAATGCAATGAGCGGTAATTAAAATCTTTTACAACACCGGCAATGGTTTTGGCATTATTTTTTCCATAAGCACTGAATTGTTTCCTGTATCCTCTTTCCCAGCCCATAAATTTAAGCGCTGCCTGATTTAAAACATAAGTATATTCATCTTCAGGAATATTTTGAATTTCATCCAATTTCCCTTCCGTTAACTCTAAATTCATGGTTTGTATAAAATTTTCATCACACGGTATTAAGTACATTTGTTCACTCTTTTCCTGACCTTCCCACCAAACAGTTTGATTATAGTTTGGATATCCCGGAACAAATGATGAAGCTGCAGCACTAATTACTTCAGGTATTTTTTGAACCTCTTGTTTAAATAAACTGATTTTACTTTGAGCTTCCTTTCCATACACCGATAGATTTAAAACATTTTCTTTTTTAATGCCGATATCCTGGTTATGAATCATATTTAACTGACGTACAATAATTATACTGCAAACAATTAGTATTGATGAGATTCCAAATTGAAAGATTAATAAAGCTTTTCGTAAAGTAATATCTCCCGAATTCACTTTGATTTTTCCCTTCAATACCTTAACCGGAGAGAATGAAGTGATGTAAAAGGCAATGTAGCTTCCTGATAACAAACCAATAAAAACTGTGATTAAGGTCAGGGAGAGCAGAAAACCTGGATTACTGTAATTGATGTCAATTTTATTTTCAAGAATCTGGTTGATGGATGGAAGCAGCAGGTGTAATAAAATTAATGCCACGAGAAGTGCAAAAAAACTGGTGACGATAGATTCCGTGATGAACTGAAGGATGAGTTGCTTCCTTGAAGCTCCAATGGTTTTTCTTACTCCGGTTTCTTTTATTCTTTGTTGCGATTTGGCGGTGGTAAGGTTAATGAAGTTTATACTTGCAATGATTAATACTGCAATAGCAATGGCAATAAAAATATAGATGTAGTTTAAATCATAGGCCGGTTTTTGGTTTCCCCGGCTTTGCATGAAATGAATATCTGATAATGGTTGTAAACTGACATCTTGAAAGGATATCTCTTTTTCATTGTCTAAGGTAAAATTAATCGATTTTATTTTATGGCTGAGTTCGTTGATGTTTGTCGCTTTTTCTACTAAAAGATAAGCATGGTAATTGAAAGCCCCCCAGGATTCAGAAGCCCTTTTCCAATAGATTAAGTCCAGGTTTTCGAAAGAGATTAAAAAATCGAAATCCAGGTGAGAGTTAAAGGGAGGATCTTCGATAACACCTGAAATCTGATAATCGAATTTTCCGTCAGCATTTATTACTTTTCCTATTGGATTTTTGTCACCAAAATATTTTTTTGCATTGGATTGGGTAATTACTACCGAGTTCACTGACGAAAGAGCAGTTTCCGGATTGCCTTCAATAAATTTAAAATCAAATAGTTTGAAAAAAGAGGGGTCTGCCAGTAAAAAATGGTCTTCGTAAAATGCTTTGTTATCATACTTTATCATTGTTTTGGGATCCCAGCTAAATTTCCCCAGGCGTGCATATTCCCTAACCTCCGGGAATTCCTGTTTTAATTTTGGAGGAACCCGAGCGGACATTGCTGCCCAAAATTGTCCTGTTTCCAGGTTTCCCTTCACCACCCGGTAAATCTGGTTTTTTTTGCTGTGAAACTGATCGTAGCTCAGCTCATAGTTAATATGCAGGTAACAGATTATACAACTGGCTATTCCCAGGGCCAGCCCCAGGATATTGATCGAAGAATATAGTTTGTCTCTTGTAAAATGGCGTATAGCACTTTTTATGTAATTGATCAGCATCATTTAAATCTTTATTTATCCATAGAAATGACGATAAGTTCATATTTTTGCTGCATAATGGATAAGATTGAATATTTAATGACCGGGATTGCCCTGGGATTTGCTGCGGGAATATCCCCAGGACCTTTATTGGTATTGGTTATCACAGAAACGCTAAAGCATAATCGTAAAGCGGGAATAAAAATGGCTTTTGTTCCTTTACTTTCCGATGTGCCCATCGTATTATTTTCTGTTTTTATCATATATCAGGTTTCTGGCTCCGATTTTATCCTGGGAATGATCTCTTTGCTGGGCGCTCTTTTTCTTATTTATTTAGCCTTTGAAAATATCCGGATGAAATCAATTCGCCTTAGCCGGAAAAATGAAACAATCAATGGATTTAGAAAAGGGGTGGTAGTTAATTTATTAAGCCCACATCCCTATTTGTTCTGGATGCTGGTCGGTGCTCCACTATCGATGAAAGCTTATCATGAACATGTTTTTTCTGCAGTACTGTTTGTTATAGGATTTTATATCTCTATTATCGGAACGAAGGTAGTGATTGCTTATATTTCTGATCAGTCTAAAAATATTCTTTCTGAAAATTCATACATTGTTGTGGTTAAAATCCTGGGGTTTGTTTTATTCTTTTTTGCTCTCATCTTACTAAAAGATGGATTGCTGTTTTTGAATATTATAAATACAGCATTCGTTTTTTAATTTTAAATATTTTACCAGTAACAATTCGAAAATAAATGAGTAACTTTGCAGGAGATTATTATTCATCTTTTTGAATTATAATTTAGAATATCCCCGGGTGTGGTTGCCCGGGGATATTTGTTTTAATAGCATATATTTACACTTTCTAACCAAAACAAAAAAATATGTTAGGATTTTCTGAAACCATTTTGCAGCTGATCGCCGTTCATAAAGTGGGAAATAAGTATAACAATGAAAATATCCGTTGTTCAAAAGAAATCTTAAGTCCTGATGAGGAGATTAAAGAATTGTTATCCCGGTATTTTTTAACTCCCTTTAAATCCGATGAGTATTTCCGGTTTTACCATGATTCGGATTTACAGTTAAATGAAGTTTACCATTACGTTTCAAAAATTTTTGATGATCCCGGACAAATTTTAGAACAATCGGTAAATTTAGCCCGGCATCTTTACGAAAAATCTAACCACCCCAATATAAAAGGTGGAGAGTTTTATACCGTTTATTTCAAAAACCTTTCTTTAAATAATGAGCCGGTTAATGCGGTAGGTTTATTTAAATCCGAAAACCGCGATACTTTTTTAAAAGTTTATCCTGCCGAAGATAATTTTACTATTGAACGCGAACAGGGGATCGATATTAGAAAACTCGATAAAGGGTGTTTGATTTTGAATACCGAACGGGAGGATGGTTTTGTGGTTGCTACGGTTGACAAAATAAATAAAGGAGAGGATGCCCGCTTTTGGTTGGATGACTTTCTAAAGATCAGGCAACGTGAAGATGAATATTTTCATACAGAAAATGTGATGAAGATGTATAAAGACTTTGTTATCAAGGAACTGCCCGGAGAATATGAAGTGGAAAAAGCAGATCAGGTGGATTTAATCAATCGGTCGAAGAAGTTTTTTAAAGAAACCGATAATTTTCAGCTGGAAGATTTTTCTGAAAAAGTTTTTGAAGATAAAAACCTGATAGACAGTTTTAATAACTACAAGAAAGCCTATGAAACGGAGCATGAGGTGCAAATCTCTGACCAGTTCCAGATCTCGGGGAGTGCAGTGAAAAAGAACGCCAGGGTTTATAAAAGCGTGATCAAACTGGATAAAAATTTTCATATTTATGTTCATGGTAATCGTGAATACATTACCCGGGGATATGACGATAAAACGGGAATGCATTATTATCAGGTTTTTTTTAATGAAGAGAAATAATGAGGGGCACCATAAGAAATAACATAAAGCCTGGGATGGAAGTGTTTATTGTCCAAAAAAAAGACCAACGAACAGGCAAACTAACCAAAGGAGTAGTTAAGGATATCCTAACCCACTCGGCAACCCATCCGTATGGGATAAAAATCAGGTTAACCACCGGTGAGATAGGAAGGGTTAAAAAAGTATTGGAAGCTAAACTTTAAAAGTTTGTAAAACATCTTGAAATTCAGCAGGAATAGGGTGATCGAAATTCATTCTACGCTGATTTACGGGATGAGTAAATGTTAAATGTGCAGCATGTAAAAACAGGCGTTTTATTCCTGTCTTTTCGGTAATTATCCTGTTTAATGTCCAGTCCCCATGATGGGTATCACCCAAAATATCAAACCGGTGCATGGCAAAATGCTGGCGTATCTGATGCCACCGGCCGGTTTCTAAATTAATTTCTACCAGACCGAGTTCAATATCTTTAAATTCTTTATAACAAATATTGGTTTTTATCGATTCAATGGTTTTGAAATGAGTAATTGCCGGTTTCTTCTTTCCTCGTTTTTTGATGAAAACATTTTCAGTAAAAGTTCCTGATTCAGGGTTGCCCTTAACCAGGGCATAGTATTTTTTTTCTACCTCTTTTCGCTCAAACTGCAGGGTTAAATGTTTTGCAGTTTCGGGATGGAATGTCAGTACAATCAATCCGGAAGTTTTAGCATCCAGCCGGTGCACATTGTATACACTTTTTCCCAGCAATTGTCCGATCTGTTTCGTCAGATAGGGTGCATCATGAGGCATAAAGTCGTTTTTGTGTACCGGCAGATTGACCGGTTTATTACAAACCACCAGGTGTTGATCCTGGAAAATTATTTTTGCCTGATTTGTGCCTTGTTGAGAATAATTCATCGGGTAAAGGTAGAGTTTCTGCGTAAGGATCGCAATAATTAGTGTTCTTTAGATTTTAATTCAATAATTTTTTTTTCACAGGAAATGTTACTGGTGAATTAAAAGAAATCCCGAAAATGGATATGTTTTGCTGATGATTTTGACAGTATTTTTTATCCTTTATGCAATTTTTACCGTCATTTCAGTCTGTCAGGCAGATAAGGTGAGTGCCTGGTTATAAGGCCTATCGAGCCCTTCCTGGAAAGGTATAATCATAAGTGCAATTCCGGAAGCAGTTATCTGTTTTGTTGGCCAACGATTTTTGTATTCTGTAAATAAAGTGACGGTTTTATTTTTCCAGTACTTCGAAAGGTATTTCAAGGATGGATTTAAATTCCAACCCTTTTTCTTCAATTAAATGATCATCCGGATCATAACCCCAGGTTACCTTTACCTCTTTACCGGTATCTTTAATTTTTTCCAGCTCGATAAACAGTTCATAAAGCATTTTAGCCGATGAAGAATTAAAATAATCGAGACTGCATACCAGGTGAGTTACCTGGTTTGGATCTTTTGCATATTCTATAATCCATTCAATAACCGGTTGGTAAAATAAGGTAGTATCTTCGGGTAATGAGTTCCCCCTGATCTCGAAGTGGTTATTTAGGGGATCAAAAATAATATACGGTTTATCCCGGGTTTCTGCTGATTCAAAAGTCTGAAGCATAATTAAGCAATTACATTAATGGTAAAAAATGATTTTTCATCATCCAGCCGGTGAAAAGAATAATTTAATGGAGAAATTATTCTCCGAGCAATATCAATCAGACCAATTCCTGCTCCTCCGTTGCTTGGCAGGTTCCGGTCTCTGAGCTTGCTCAGGTATAGATTTTTAAGTTCTTTTCGGTTTAAGCTGTTAATTTCGTCGAGTAGTTTTGTGAATTTCTCAATGCTTTTATTCTCTATCAGGTTTCCTGTATTGATTACAAAGTTTGAATTACTGTTTCCAATTAAAAAAATACCCTCCTTCTTGTGATTTATCTTAAAACAATGTTTGCTAATGTTTTGTAAAAGCTCTACCAGGATATGAAAAATCTTCTTTTTTTGGGTAGAGTCCTTAAATTCTTTTCGCAGGTTTTCTTCAATAATTTTTAACACGGGAAAAATTGAATCCTGTGAAAAATCACCTTTATGGATGAGCATCACATCTTCGTTAACCATTTTTTTGTGATAGCTGATAGAATCTGTCAGGGGAAAATCGCTAACCATCGTATTGAATTCGTCCATATCCGATTTAAGCATGATTTGATTGTAGAAATAGAAGAATTTATTATTCTTGTTTTCGAACAGGTAATCGAGTTTTTGACCCGATTTTCGGGCCATCTCAATCAAACCTAACCCGGCTCCTCCTTTATCGGAGATCTCGTTATTTTCCAATACTTCACGGTATAAAATCTTCAGCTCTTCTTTGGTAAGACTGTTAACTGTCTTTAGCTGGCTCTCCAGGTTCTTGATTTTGTTTTTTTCGATCAGGTTGCCAGATGTAATGTAATACACACCACCCCAGTTTTTGGTAAGAAAAAAACCATCATTGTGTTCTTCGGTTATTTTTTCCCCATGCCGTACAATGTTCTGAAAGCACTCTGCCATCAAGAACGATGCTTTTTTCTTCATTTTTGAAAGAGAATCGATATTATTGATGTTGTATTCGCTAAGCTCAATAAGCTTATTGGTAATTTCATCGCTGAAATTGCCACTATACAGCATACATAAATTATCTTCTTTGATTCTCTCAAAAAACCAGAAAGTTGTATTGATATCCATAGGCAAAAGGTTGGTGTTCCTTTTCAAAAAATAAAATAACACAAAATTTATGACAACCGCCAATTTTTTTGGCGAATAAATAAACAAAAGCCTGTAGTTATTTCTATGGTTGGTGATTATTTTTTACGTAAAAATTTGTAGAACAGGATCAATGGACGGAGCCAATAGTAAAGAAAAAACAAGGAGTTGGGTAATGGAAGTACTTCCCAGTCAGAATAATGAGTGCGTAATCTGAAAAGTAAACTGAAGAAATAATGACGATCAGGTTTAAGATGTAACCGGTATCCCAGAAATTTTATTTTACCCGGGATGCCTTGCTGCCTTAAGTCTTTATCGGCTATAGCCCTGAGTGCGCAGTGTGTTAAAAAGACTGTATTATTTTTGCGGTTGATGCAATCCGGAACAGTATTGTTATAAAGTATATTGGATAACCTACAGCCCTGGGCAAAAGTTTTTTCCAGTTTCAGCTTTTCTGCCAGGGTGTATGCCTGTTCAATTTCTTCGGTTCTACTTTGCCGGAGCATTTCTGAAAAATCCTTTAGCCAGAAAAGGCGATACCATTGATGAATAGCACCATGGGCTGCCAAAAAAACAAGGTTTGCCTCCTTCGAAAGATAGGGTAACCTGTTCTGAGCGATCTCAATATTCTCTGACTCAGCTATGAGCTTTTCTGTTGGCAGAGGAAGGTAGGTTCTGGGATTGGTTAAGTTCCAGTGCAGTTCTATTTCTGTGGAGTCATCAGGGTTTCTGAGATGGTAATGATGACTGATTGAATAATTAATTTTTCGTTGCTTTGGAGTCAGCTCCAAGGATGGAGCATGCATTACAAAACCTTGCTCCTGAATCCGTCGTTTGGCAACTTCGATCCGGGAGAGAGGAACTAAAATGTCCAGGTCTCTATAATCCCTGAAACCAATGTCGTGGTATAGAGATAAGGATAATAAAGGCCCTTTGAAAAAGGTGTGGGGAATATGCTCTTTTTTTAAGATCTGGTGGATGCTAATTAAATGTTTGCTATATAGCAAAGCCTTTTTAGATAGGGCTTTATGGGTTGTATTAACTTGCTTTTTAATTTCCGGTTTTAATAAATATGCAGATCTTGTAATATGAGAAATTAACCGGTGTTTTTTGGCCAGGGCAAAAAATAAGGTCCAGTCTGCCTGTTTTTCGAGTCGCTTAATTTTTTCAATGGCTTCACCCGACAAATGATCCTGCGAAAATAAAAGAATCAATTGTAACTCCACCGGATATTGGGAAATGATATGTTGCGCTTTGCTTGTCATTTAAATAAGGAAGGATTATTTTCAATAAATAAAATCAGTTTAAGGTAATTAAAAAATGCTCCCGGATTGATAAATTTATTTTTTGCTGATCGTTGAAAAAAGCGGGTACTCCATTGTTGATACTTATGCATATCAATGTACCGGGTAATAGCCGGGTTGGATTTCGCCCGTTCCATGATCCTGAAAATTTTATTTTTATCGATCAAGGTCCGCATAAAAACAGTAGGTATCGTAGCTCCGCTTTTATCATCCCTCCACTGGATCTCTTCGGGGAGGTAACCATCCATTGCCTGGCGGATAGTGTACCGTAAGACTCCGTTTTTTGCTTTCAGTCGTTGAGGCATCGAAAGATAAAATTCAATTAAATCTTTATCTAGGAGTGGATAGCGATATTCGATCCCGTGGTGTTTTGCCGCAAGTGAGCTGTATTCCAGTCGCTGTGCTACATGCGGATGCGTTATTCTTTCGGTGGATTGTTCTGTCAGGTTGTCTCTTCGGATGGATTGATAATAATTAATATAACGTTGCTTAATATTAAATTGTCGGTTGAATGACTTCTGAATGGCCAGATTTTTATATTTTCTGGCCCACCATTTTTTCCCTTTTATTAAAGCCAGGAGAAGGTTTGTTGCCTGGGGAAAATTGTTTTTTAACCAGTATTTAAATTTGGTAAGGTGAATGGCAATTGTTGGGAGGCCTTGTGCTTTAAGGTCGGTTTTAAACTCCCGCTCCTTAAGGATCTCTCTTAAATAGTTGCCTGCCTTTGAGGTTACCACTTCATCTCCTCCAAAGCCCGAAAGCAATACCTGCACGTTCTGATTTTCGGCTTCCTGGTAGAGCTGGTCAGAAAACACACTAAAGTTCTGTTGTACAATCCCCTGGTTGAGGAGTAGGCTGTTTTCCAGAGCCTGGATGATGCCCGAATTTTCAGAAGTGATTAAAAATCGTTGGTTGATATTGCAGAAATCGTTAAGTAAACGGATATATTTTTTCTCATCGTTAAACGGATGCACTTTCCCGATCATTTCATCGGGCATGACGTGTGAAAAGGTTTTTAGGGTTACCCGACGGGAGGCCAAAGAGGCGATGCTTGAAGAGTCAATACCCCCGCTTAACTCGGCGCCATAGTTTACCGGATCTTCCAGCCTGCGTTGAACAGCCTGGTTGAGTAATTCTTTAAACCGGCGGATATACTCCTCTTCGTCCTTGCATGAAGTGTATGCAGGTTTTAACTCCCAGTATCTCCTGAGAGTAAGTTCCTTATTTTTTAGGTGAAGGGAATGTGCCGGGGGAAGTTTTCTTATTCCCTGGTACGTTGACCTGGAATGATCAGACTTTATAATGGAGAGGGTGTCGGCAATAAATTGCTGGTCGATGGTTAAGTCTAAATTTTGCTGGCTTAAAATACCCCGAATCTCTGTTGAAAAAATAAATTGATGATCATCCAGGTAATAATTCAATGGTTTTACGCCAAAGTGGTCTCTGGCACAAAATAGTTCATGGGTTTCTGTGTTCCATATCGCAAAAGAGAAATCGCCGGTTAAGTATTTTGGACAGTCTGCTTTCCATCGCTGAAAGCATTGCAGAATCAATTCGGGGTCGGTGATGCTTTTAGAATCAAGATTAAGTTTACGGATCAATGTTTCGCGGTTGTCGATCCTGCAATCCTCTAAAATTATGTAAGCTCCTGATTTGAAAGGAGAATGCTTGGTGTTGCGGTGTTTGGCAGGGAAAATTTCAATGGCTCCCAGTCCATAATGGTGATTGCAAATCATCGATTGATTAAGGTTCTTTCCGGGGGATAGTTCTTTAAGAGCACCAACAACATCTTCCTGGTTTACACTGTTATTGTTCAGGTTTATTTTACCGAAATAGGATTGCATAAACGAATAATTTAAAAGGGGGATATTGTTTTTTCCCCTCCTGATTCAAAGGTAATATTTTCTTACGGAAAACGTTTTCTTAAAACCAAAACAAAAGGAATCGCCAAAAAAGCCAGGATGGAAGCTACTTTATAAGTGTCGACCAGTCCGATGAAGTCGCTAAGGACTCCCACGATAAATGCTGTTACCGAGGTAGAAACAAAAGAGATGAACATGAATATTCCGCTTAGAAATGCCTGGTGTTCTGAGTCAATATCCATAACAAGGGCTAAGATAACCGGGGTTGACGAGATCAGAAAAAAGCCTAACAGGAGAAGGACCGGGAACATCATTCCTCCTTCGGTATAGACAAAGGCCAGCATTAACACCGGTGAAACCAGGATAATAAAGGTTAACATTTTTAACCGTCCGATTTTATCGGAGAAGGTACCTGAAAGATAGGCTCCTGCAGCCCCGGCAAATTCGAAAACAGAAAGAGAGATACCTCCCAGCCAAAGGCTGCCACCCTTTTCATCCAGGTAGGTTGGTAAAAAATTCGTTAATGAGGTTTTCATAAAGCCGCGAAAGAACATTACTCCGGCAATAAGAATAAAAAACGGAAGGTGTTCTTTAAAAGTTGCTTTTATTCCTTTCATCGAACGGTTTCGTTGGATGCTTGCCGAGACATTAATTTTTCTCAGCCTGAAATAAAGAAGTGCCGAGGCAAAAAGGCCAAAAGGAATTAACCGGTAGGTCCCCTCCAGGGTCCAGTAATTCACTGCAGCTACTATTACCAGCGGACCGATTGTTCTTGCGGCCTCGCCTCCCAGCATATAAAAACTCATCCCTTTACCCACCCGGTTGCCGGCAATCTTTTTGATTAATACGGGGGTTGGAACATGAAACATGGCATTACTGATGCCCATTACAAAAAGCAATACGATAAGTAGAATATAGTGGGGCGCCAGGCCGATTAAACTCATGCATATGGTTGTAATCGCCGGGGCAAGAATGACCAGGTACCTGATCCTAAGGTTGTCGGCAATAATGCCTATCAGCGGATTAAACAACGAGGGTATTTGTTGGGCAACAAAGAGCAGGCTGACCAGAGTATTGTTTATCTGGAGTTTGTTTTTAAGCAAAGGCACAATGGGAGCAAGAAATGCCGAGTACACATCGTGCATAAAATGGGCAAACGATACACTGATAACATTTTTCAGCTGGAATGCTTTTTGCTCTTTTTCCATACCATGAAAAAAGCCGGGAATACCCGGCGTGTTTTAAATTTGAGCAATCAGCTCTTTCATGATGAGGGTCATCTTGGTTTCTGCCTGAGCAGCAACTTTCTGAACCTCCTCATGGGTAACCTGTACAATTTTTCCGGGAACTCCCAGGTCGGTAATGATGGAGATGGCAAAACATGGGATACCCATGTGGCGGGCAACAATAACTTCAGGAACGGTTGACATTCCTACGGTATCGCCACCAATAATCCTAAAATACTGATATTCTTTAGGAGTTTCAAAGGTTGGTCCTGTGGTTGCCACATAACAGCCGACCTGTACTTTGAGGTTGTTCTTCTTTGCAATACGCTTTGCCTTTTCAATTAAAATATGATCGTAGGGTTCGCTCATGTCGGGGAAACGGGTCCCCAGTTCATTGTGATTTTTCCCGATTAATGGGTTGGGAATAAGATTAATATGGTCGTCTAGGATCATTAAATCACCAATTTCATAATCTGGATTAACTCCTCCGCTGGCATTTGAAACCATAAGGTTTTTTATGCCGAGTAATTTCATTACCCGAACCGGGAAAGTAACTTCCTGCATGGCATAGCCTTCGTAATAATGAAATCTTCCCTGCATAGCAACGATATTCTTACCTCCCAGTTTTCCAAAAATTAATCGGCCATGGTGCCCTTCAACGGTTGAAACCGGAAAGTTTGGAATGTTTTCATAGTCAAGGGTTTGCTTGATATCAATTTCTTTAACTAGCCCTCCTAATCCTGTACCTAATATAATTCCTACCTCAGGCTTTTCACTGATCTTATCCTGGATAAAGGAAGCTGTGCTTTTTATTGTTTCTAACATAGTCAATGATTTGCTGATTAAAATTATCTGTTTTGTTATTTAAAAACCGAACTTTAATCGGAATATAAAAAAATGATTTTTTCAGATTATCTGCAATATTAGTAAATTTATGGAAACGCATGGCATCTTTTTCCGAAGTAATCATGATTTTATTGGGTGATGCCATGGTGTCAAAGCGATGCTGAATGTTTTGAATATCCGATTTTTTGAATTGATAATGATCCGGGAATTTTAGGGTATTTATTTTATCCGAGATATTTTCTCTAAGGTACTCCTCTAGTGGCGAGGGGTTTGCAATTCCTGTAACCAGTAATATTTCGGGTTTCTCCCCTTCAAGGCTTAAAACCTCGCTATCTCCGAAAACCGGGGTTAAATTACCATAATCAAAGGTAGTAAAGTATACATCCTGGAAGGGAAAGGGATGTAATTCATTAAACAGGACCCGTCGTTCGATGGGTTGAATATTTTTTGGTGCTTTGGTGATGATGATAATGCTGGCACGTTTTTTTTCAAAAGCTTGTTCGCGCAGGTTCCCCAGGGGGAGCATGAAGTCTTTTCCAATCGGCCGGTTATAGTCCACCAACAATATGGAAAGGTTTGTTTCTACCTGCCTGTGCTGAAAGGCGTCATCCAGCAAGATCACGTCCAGATCTTTTTTATTGCGCATAAGATTTTGAATCCCTCTTACTCTTTTATGATCCACGGCAACTTCGATATGTGGAAATTTTTGTTTGATCTGTCGGGGTTCATCCCCTATCTCAGTCGCCGTTGATTGTTGGTCAGCCAGAATAAATCCCCGGGTTTTTCTTTTGTATCCCCGGCTTAAAGTGGCCACGTTAAACTCCTGCTGCAGAAGATCTGCCAGGTATTCAACATGAGGAGTTTTTCCTGTACCCCCAACCGTAAGGTTTCCTATGGAAATTATCGGTAAATTAAAAGACGTTGATTTGAAAACCCCGTAATCAAACAGACGATTCCTTAGATAAACGATGAATCCGTAAAGTAAGCTTAGGGGAAGTAGAACAGGACTTAATATTTTTCGGATTGGAGAAGCCATACATGAATAATTCTTTGTAATTTTTGTGCAAATAAACGGCTAAAATACTAATTTTTCAGGGATTAGATTATGAAAAAATCATTAAATTATTCACTAAAATTCACTCACTGATCCTTTCTTGGGATAGTCGATGGTGTAGTGTAATCCCCGACTTTCGTGCAGGCTTTTTGCCATTTTGATGATAAGATACCCAACATTGATTAGGTTCCTTAGCTCGCATAGCTTCTGAGAAAGAACGGATTTTTCATATAATTTTTCAGTTTCTTTATAAATGATCTCCAGACGCCGCATGGCTCTTTCCAGGCGCAGGTTCGAACGCACAATACCAACGTAGTTAGACATGATCTGTTGTACCTCTTTATAATTTTGGGTAATCATTACCATCTCCTCCGGGTAGGTGGTTCCGTGTGCATTCCATTCCGGGATGTTTTCCCGGAGGGTGGCCTTGTGGGCAACTTCGATTGAATCCCGGGCAGCCCTGTCGGCATAAACCACGGCTTCGGACAAGGAATTGCTGGCCAGTCGGTTGGCCCCGTGCAATCCGGTAGATGATACTTCGCCGGCAGCATACAGCCGGTGGATAGAACTTCTTCCCTTGCGGTCTACTTTTATCCCTCCGCACATGTAATGGGCTGCAGGAACAACAGGAATCGGATCTTTCGTAATATCAATATTCAGGGATAAGCACTTTTGATGGATATTGGGAAAGTGTTCTTTTAGTTTTTTATCATCCAGATGCGAACAATCCAGGTGAACATAATCATCCCCCCTGATTTTCATCTCATGATCGATGGCCCGGGCAACAATATCCCTGGGAGCAAGGCAGCCTCGTTGGTCGTATTTGGACATAAACTCCTTCCCGTCGGTAGTTTTTAATACAGCCCCAAATCCTCTTAATGCCTCGGTGATTAGAAACGAAGGCCGTTCACCAGGGTTGTACAGGGAGGTGGGATGGAACTGGATAAATTCCATATTTTCAATCACCCCTTTTGCCCGATAAACCATGGCTACTCCATCGCCGGTAGCTATTTTGGGATTGGTGGTCGTGGCATACAGGTTTCCGGTTCCTCCGGTAGCCATGAGGGTAGTTTTCGATAAAAAGGTATGTACCTGATCGGTATTTAAATCCAGAACATAGGCTCCGTAGCATTCTGTGTCTTTATGACTTCGTTTGACCAGCTTCCCTAAATGATGCTGGGTAATGATATCCACTGCAAAATGGTATTCTAGAATTTCAATGTTGGGATGGGCTTTTACTTGTCTTACCAATGAATTCTGAATCTCCTGGCCGGTATTGTCTTTGTGGTGTAGTACCCTGTATTCGGAATGCCCCCCTTCACGTCCTAAGTCATATTTCCCCTGCTCATCTTGGTCAAATTTTACTCCCCATTCGATAAGTTGTTTAATTTGCTCAGGAGCTTCACGTACTACCATTTCCACCACTTCCTGGGTGCATAATCCATCTCCGGCAATCAGGGTGTCCTGGATATGTTTTTCATAATTGTCGGGGGAGTAGGTGACAGCAGCAATCCCTCCCTGGGCATATTGGGTATTGGTTTCTTGTACATCTGCTTTACTGATTAAAATTACCTGGCCATGTTCGGCTACTTTTAATGCATAGCTTAATCCGGCAATTCCTGTTCCGATAACCAAAAAATCGGTTTTTCTAACCATAGTTTATTAAAATTCTTAAAATACAAAGCAAAGATAATAAATACTATTCATTGAGTCCTAACCATAAAACATCTTTGGCAAAAATACGACTCTAATAATATTTTATCCTCGAGGCCGCTTCAGGCGGCCACTAAAAGGAAAGGAAAATGTTGTATTCGAATGTTATGATATCAAAACATTTTCAACTATTTTTGTCCAACGTTTTTTCAAACACTAATCAAACAAAAAATATGGCTCAAGACGATTTATTTAAGAAGTTGATAGCACACGCAAAAGAATATGGATATATTTTTCAGTCCAGTGAGATCTATGACGGACTGAGTGCCGTTTATGATTATGGTCAGTATGGTTCGGAACTCAAGAATAACATTAAGCAGTACTGGTGGGATTCGATGGTAAAGATGAATGAAAATATTGTGGGTATTGATGCGGCCATTTTTATGCATCCCGAAACCTGGAAAGCATCCGGACACCTGGCGGCTTTTAATGATCCGTTAATCGACAATAAAGATTCAAAAAAACGATACCGGGCCGATGAATTAATTGAAGATTATATCAGTAAATACCAACAAAAGATAGATAAGGAAGTTATAAAGGGAAGGAAAAAGTTTGGCGATGATTTTGACGAGAAACAATTTTTGGAAACCAACCCCAATGTTCTCAGAAACCAGAAAAAGATTGATGAAATCAATGGACGTCTGGTTAAAGCTTTGGAATCAGATGATTTGAAGGAGATTAAACAGATTATCCTTGACTATGAAATTGCCGACCCGGTTTCGGGTTCCAAAAACTGGACCGATGTTCGTCAGTTTAACCTGATGTTTGAAACGAAACTGGGTTCTCTGGCAGATGGAGCCAATAAGATCTATTTACGTCCGGAAACGGCACAGGGTATTTTTGTGAACTATCTGAATGTGCAAAAAACCGGGCGTATGAAGCTGCCTTTTGGGATTGCACAAATAGGAAAAGCTTTCCGGAACGAGATCGTTGCCCGTCAGTTTATTTTCCGTATGCGTGAGTTTGAGCAAATGGAGATGCAATATTTTGTAAAACCGGGTACCGAGAAAGAGTGGTTTGAGCATTGGAAGAATCTCCGTATCAAATGGCACGAAGCCATGGGGTTACCCAAAGAGAAATACCGGTTGCACGAGCACGATAAGCTGGCTCATTACGCCAATGCTGCCTATGATATTGAGTTTGAATTTCCTTTTGGATTTAAGGAGCTGGAAGGGATTCATTCGAGAACCGATTTTGATTTGTCCAAACACCAGGAGTTCTCGGGGAAGAAAATTCAGTATTATGACCCTGAATCGGGCGAAAGCTTTGTTCCTTACGTGGTGGAAACTTCTATCGGACTGGACAGGACATTTTTATCCATACTGACTGCTGCCTATTGCGAGGAAGAGGTGCCGAAAGAAAATGGCGAGGTGGATACCCGGGTGGTTTTAAAAATACCGCCTGCTTTGGCGCCCATAAAACTGGCTGTATTGCCCCTGGTTAAAAAAGACGGATTACCCGAAAAAGCACGAGAGATTATCGATGAGTTAAAGATCGATTTTATGTGCCAGTATGATGAAAAGGATTCGATTGGCAAAAGATACAGACGCCAGGATGCTATTGGAACTCCCTACTGTATAACGATTGATCATCAAACGCTGGAAGATCATACGGTAACCATACGAGACCGGGATACCATGGAGCAGGAACGGGTTCAGATGGATAAATTGGCCGGGATTGTGGACGAGAAGGTAAGTATGAAAAAATTGTTGAGGGAGGTATTTTAAGTTGTAAGATTTTGTAGGGGTTATTGAGGTTTTAGATGTTTTAGATGTTTTAGATGTTGTAGAGGTTGTAGAGGTTGTAGAGGTTTTAGAGGTTGTAAGAGTACATTTACATTAAATTATAAAGCGAGATGAGGTTTTAGACGTTTTTGATATTGTAAAAGTTAACGTTAAAATGAGTAATCATTGGAAAGATTTGTTAGTATGGCAAAGGAGCCATCAGTTTGTAATATATATTTATAAAGAAATCGTAAGTTTTCCCAGAGATGAAAAATATAATATTACAGATCAAATACGACGGGCAGCAACATCGGTTCCAACAAATATTGTAGAAGGTCATTCAAGAAATACCACGAAAGAATTTCTAAGGTTTTTGTATATTGCAAGAGGTTCTTTGGAAGAAATCAGGTATTTATTACTTTTATCAAAAGATCTGGGTTATATTGATGCCAATAAATTTAATGATATGGACCACAAAACAACAGAAATAAGTTATTTGCTCAACAAACTTATTAAATCATTGTAAACTATTTTACATTTTAATACTATTTCGAAGCAATACTAAACTTAATAACTATGTTAACCTTTAACTCCTCAACAACCTTTAACTCCTCAACAACCTTTAACTCCTCAACAACCTTTATAGCCTCTAAATAAAATTAAAAAACATCATTGCTCCTTGAAAAAAAAAGTCCTCATAATAACTTATTACTGGCCGCCGAGTGGTGGAGCAGGGGTGCAGCGCTGGTTGAAGTTTGCCAAATATCTGCCCGAATTTGGTGTTGAGCCTGTTATTTACACCCCTTCGAATCCTGAAAGTCCCGTTGAAGATAACTCGTTGTTAGAGGATATCCCTCCTGGGATACAGGTTATTAAAAGAAAAATATTTGAACCCTATTCTTTTTACAAGATTTTTACCGGGAAAAGCCAGAAACAAAAAGTAAATGCAGGATTTATCCAGGAAAATAAAAAGACAGGTTTCCTGGAATCCATTGCGGTATGGATACGGGGCAACCTGTTTATTCCCGATGCCCGGAAATTTTGGGTCAACCCCTCGGTTAAATTTTTAAAGAAGTTTATTGCTGAAAATCAGATCGAGACGGTAATCTCAACCGGTCCGCCTCACAGCATGCATTTAATCGCATTACAATTAAAAAAAGAATTAAATATTCAATGGATTGCCGATTTTCGGGATCCCTGGACCAAGGTAGATTACTATCATTTGCTGAAAACAGGCAAGAGAGCGGATAAGAAACACCGTAAACTGGAGCGAAAAGTTATTTCCTCGGCGGATGTTGTTTTAACGGTAAGCCAATCCTGGGCCAAAGACCTGGAACAGCTTGGGGGTAAAAAAGTGAAAGTTATTACCAATGGTTATGATGCTTTGGACTTTAAAGATATTTCCAACCCGGTGGATGATGAATTTAGTATCGTGCATATCGGAACGGTTCATAAGGAAAGAAATCCGCATAACCTGTGGATGGTTTTGCAGGAACTGTTGAAAAATAATCCTGATTTCCAATCAAAATTAAAGATTAAGCTGATCGGTAAAGTAGATTTTTCGGTGATTGAAGAGATGAAAGTGCATGGGTTGGAAGAGTTTACCGAGCGGATTTCTTATGTTCAACATAATGATATTCCTAAGCAGATGATGCGTTCGAGAATACTTTTACTGCTGATTAGCCGTTTTTCCGGCTCGTCCGGGATGATTCCCGGAAAAGTATTTGAATACCTGGCCTCCGGGAGACCTGTATTGATGCTGGGAAATACACAGGGAGATACTGCCCGGTTAATCCGCGAAATGGGAGTAGGAGAAGTTTGTGAATATGAAGATACTGTACAAATGAAATCAGCCGTTGTTCATTTATTTCAACGGTACCAGGCGGGTAATGATGATGTCGAATCAGCGGATATTGAACGATTTGAACGCAGGGCGTTAACCCGGTCGCTGGCTGAGGTTATTCATGCCTTGTAACTCAATACACGTGAAATATGTTTAAAAAAATCCGGACCTCGGAATTTTATAAAAATGTTTTAACCTTAGTCAGTGGTACTGCTATTGCTCAGGCTATTCCAATACTGATAAGCCCTATCCTTACACGGCTGTATTCCCCTTCTGACTTCGGGCTGATCGCGTTATATTTAGCTATCGTAAATATCTTTGTGATTGTAGCTACAGGAAGATATAACCTGGCCATCATGTTGCCCGAAGATGAAAGGGAGGCTTCTGACTTAAAGTACCTGTCGATTTATATAAACCTGGTTGTCAGTATCATTTTGTTGTTCGTGGTAGTAGTATTTAATGATCAGGTAACGAGGATTCTGGATAATGAGGATATTTCGAGTTGGCTTTACTTTATTCCCTTATCTGTTTTTCTTCGTGCACTTTTTCAGATTTATGAATATTATGAAAACCGGAAGAAACATTACTCATCGATTTCGTTTGCCAATGTATCCCAATCTCTTGGGACTTCTTTTTCGAGGGCAGGGATGGGGTTTATGCACCTGGGCAGTTTTGGAATGATTGTAAGCAGTATCTTGGGTGCATTAACCGGAGGTTTACATATCCGTTATCTCTCTTCCAAAAAAAATACTGTTTCCTTTCCAAGGCCCTCCTTACATTCGTTAAAGCTGGTCGCTGAAAGATTTAAAAAGTTTCCTTTGTTTACCATGCCTTCCAATGGATTAAATACCCTTTCTGTTCAGATTCCTGTTATTTTATTAACCCGTTTTTTTAATGCAGGCATTGTTGGTTTTTATTCATTTTCACACAGGATGCTGAGTATGCCTATGTATGTGATTGGACGTAGTTTTGCTCAGGTATATTTTCAGAAAGCATCAACTTTAAGGAATAATAAAAAGGAATTAGCCAATTTCACTTTTTCTGTGTATAAGAAACTATTAATTATTGGAATAATCCCGATGAGTATTATTGGTGTTTGGGGAGATTATATTTTTAGTTTTGTATTTGGTAAAGAGTGGGTGATTGCCGGGGTATATTCACAGTTTTTAAGCATCTGGTTTTTGTTTAATTTTATATCATCACCTTTGTCCCAACTATTTTCGGTATTGGAAAAACAGCAAAAAAGTTTAATAGTAAATATCATATTATTAATATTCCGTGCAACACCATTGATAATTGGGGGATTGCTTTATGCCGATAATGCTTTAAATGTAATTATCTTGTATAGTCTGGTAAGTACTATATTCTGGATTGGATTTTGTTTTTATTTATTAAAGATGGCGAATGTCTCACTTATTAAAGCGGGGTTAAATACAAGTAAGTGGATTTTGGCTGTTATTATTCCTCTGATTTTTATAAGAATTTATATTTTAAATTTGCCTTTCTTTTCTTAGGAAGATTGGTTTAAGTTTTTGATTCACAATTTTTTCCCATGAATTGAGCGACCTTTTCGTTTATGAATAGATTCTAATACATTATAATAAAATGTTTTAATACCCGGATGTACTATTTCATCAAAGAAGCCATTATGCCAAAGCAAGGAAAAAACACCATTAAATTTTATCACTTCGTTTAAAATTTCCTCCACCGAGTTAAAGGCCTCATCCATCGTTAGTTTCCGGTATTCAAACAGGGTGGCATCCATCACATGGAGCGGAATTTGCCAGGTATGAAAAGGGCGGTCTTCCTTAAAATTATAGAGCTTAAAAGGGAAACAATAGGAATTCCTGAAACCTTCGTGCTCTGCAAAGGCTAACGAAGTATCATAGGCCAGACCAGCCTCCTCATGGATGTAGGGAGTGATGTTCATATCAAAAATAAGTCGGTGTTGCCTTATGCCAGAAATATTAACCCCTGAAGCCTTCTCTAATTCGGCAATATTGGATTGTAAGAATTTTAAATGAGTGGCTGAACGGTTGGTTCCATGGATCCCAATTTCACAATGTTCTGCTTTTAATTGTTTAAATAGGTCTTGTACTTTTTTTTCGTGAAATGAGTAATAAGCATCCTGGTGTTTGAGATCCTTGGGTAAAAAGTAAAAGGTAGAAGTAAAATCAAATTGTTTTTCAAGGCCCCTTAAGAAATCAAAATCCCAGTTTGGGTTTTTACGGGTAAAAAGAAAATGAAATCCGTATTCAGCAACTTTTCTTATTTTCTTCGAAAAAGGAATCTTTTTTTTAGATAATCCAAACAATACTTTTAGATAATAAACTAAATCATAAAAGTTGTAGGTATCAATTTTATCCACATCATGCGATAAGAAGAAAGCAAATGGGTTATAGGGCTTCTCTTTTTTGAATTCCAGGTTATGGATCTTGCAGAATTCTTCCAGTCCCTGGGTTATAAGTTTAAAATAATAATTAACTACCGGTTTTTTAATGATCCCCAGTTTTTTTTGGATGGAAAGTTCATAAGGGAAACGGCCAAAGCGGTCCCTGTATTCGGGTTTTAATTCCTGGTATCCCGAAAGCAGGTAAAAGGCTGATTTAAGAAGGTCGTGATGGAAGATTAGATTGTTGTTTTGGTCAAAGGAATAGGGTTCTTGTTGATTATTCGTAGGGAACAGAATGGGAAGGTCCTCCACCCATAAAATATTTTCGAAATTTAAGTTTTTTGAAGATAGTTTAAAAACAATTTTATTTTTTAAATCTGCAGGAACATTTTGGGAAGTGCAAAAATAAAATAAGTCTTTTGTTGTATGTAAATCAACAGATTGAGATACGTGAAAAAGAGTATAGTTTATTTTTTGCTTTGATAAATAACCTTCCACTTAGCGAATATATTTTAAAATGATTGTACTAATTTCTTTGGCGATCATCTTATGGCCTTCGGAAGAATAGTGAACACCATCAGGATAATGGATTTCTGATTGTAAAAAGTCTGTTTTTAAAATTTCCTGGGAATGATCTTTAATAATTTTTTCAATGATCGTATTATATTCAAGGTGTTTTTTTAATGAACCCGGTAATTGTTTTTCTACCCGTTGATTTGCCGGATTAATGGGAATGGCTATAATTTTCGCATTGGTTTCTTTGGATAAAGTTTGTACAAGTTCTGAAAAATATTTTTTAAATTTTTTCCCGGATATCCAGCTTCTTTTACCTCTTAATTTCACAAAAAATGGCCTGTATCTTTTAATAAAATGATTAAAAAGTGCACGTACTAAAAAAAGAATGAAACTTTCTTTTTTGGAATTAATCCATTGGTTCAACCACCGGGGAATTTCTCTTGTAGAAGCATCAACAACCCCTAAATTCAGAATATAAAATTCAGGAAAAGAATTAATATACTCATCAATTTTTTGAATTACATCATAAGTTGTTGAGGCTCCAACAGCTTTATTTATTAGCCTAATATTATGTGATGGAAGTTGAGTATTTAGCTCTTTTTCAAGTAATTTGGTATAGTTTTCATTGTCAGGGTATTGTTTGGGAGGTCTTACCCTAAGAGCAACTGAATTACCAATAATGGTGATGTTTAAATTTTTCATTATTTAAAACACGTCATAAGTTATAGTTGTACTTTGCTGCCAATTCGTTACATATGTTGATTAACTCTTGTTTTTTTTCTTTTTCCCAGGTTGAGTATTTTTTGAAATTCCCCTTTTTTTGAACATTTGCTTTTTTGTTAAGCGACTTACTTATGATTCCAGGATTTATCTTAATTCCCAGGAAATGTAATAATTTGATTACATGATCTGTTGTTAGCTCATTAAAGTTAAAATCAAAAACCTTCCCGGGATTTTTTTCTTTAAATTGTTCGATAAATAGATTTGTTTCATTCCATAACCAGGCGGTTTTCTCTAGTTGGGTAAAATGTTTCCATTGCTCTTTTTGTTGGCTATCCAAGGGAATGATCCTTTTTAGGTTATCCGGATTATTCTCGGTATAGTAATTTCTGCGTATGGCCGAACGTACAAATTCTCCAGGATGCCTATAAAGATGTACAAATTTTGCATCAGGAAAAAGTTTATTCAGAAGGGGAGCAAAAAAGGTAACATAATTATTCGTTTCAATATATCTTTTGTTTGTTTTATAACTATACCTTAGGTGTTGTTCTCTGCCGGTAAGAAAAATTTCTTCCAATAAATCTACATGACTATTCTTCAGATTTCCCGTTTTTAAGATTTCATATGCCAGTTTGCTTTGGATGGCAAGACTTGGGACAGGGCTGTGTAAAACGAATAATTCTTTAGCATGAGTTAATAAATCTGAAAACCATTTGGTGCCACATCTACCCGTGGAAAGAAAAAAAACAGGATTTTGGATATACTTGTTTAAATCCGCTCTTAACTCAAAAACAGTCAGCCGTTTTCCTGACCTGCCTGCTTTTAGCCGCCAGTAAACATCTTCTAAGGTGATATGTTTAATCGTTGATATTTTCATATTCTAGTCATACAAATTAACTAAATTCTTTCCATAATTTTGGGTATTGTACTTCATCTCTACTGCTTTCTTTCCATTTTCTCCCATTTCTATGCTCAGCTCCTGGTTCTGATAGAGCATATTAATTTTTTGGGCTAAATCCTCAGCATCCTCACTCTTGAATACGAGTCCGCATTGCGCTTCAGCAACAATTTTTGCCTGTGGCTTACAATCAGAGACAATCAACGGCCGCTCAAAAAGCATATATTGAAATACTTTGTTGGCCACTCCCGATTCGTGTTGGTCGTTTTTTACAATTGGTGACAGACACACATCACTACTATGAATATAGGATGGGAGTAAACGTATATCTTTCCAGGGATACCAGGTAATATGCTTTTTCAGTTTTGGGTTAGTGATCGTTTTCAGGAATTTCTCTTTTTCGGCTTTATCTGCCGGGCCGATCAGAAGTAATTTTACCGATGGTATTTCCTTGATTATTTTTTTTAGCGCCTCAATCACCGTAAAAATCCCTCGCCGTTGAGAAATAACACCAAAATAGAAAAGAAGAAAATCATCATTTTTTGGATATATCGTTTGATCTATGGGGTAATTTTTAAACTCATCTAAGTCGGGAACATTGGGATAAACGACAAATGCTTTTTCTTTTAAAAAAGGATACTTAAAGAGTAAATCATCTCGAAACGACTCGCTTAGAACAACAATGTTTTGGGGATATTCTAAATATTTTTTCTCTAGCCGCTCCCACTTTTTTGGCCTTATCAGATAAGTAAACGGGAACTGATACATCCACTGGTACCCTTTTACTGCCGCCGGGTAATTTTCATGTAAATCGAGGGTAAACGGGATGGTCGTGTTTTTTGTCGCATAATGTGCTGCCTTTGCCATATAAAGGTCGTGTACATGCAACGCCTGAATATTATATTTTTGGATAAATTTTTTGATGTTAGCGCTCCAGAATAGATTATACAACTCAATACTGTTGTTAAAAGCAAACAGGATATTCCTGAACTTTTGTTTAATGCTTATCCGGTAAACCTTGATTTTGTCAATCTCTTCGTAGGGTTCATGTTTTCCGAAATTGAAACATAAAACGTTTACTTCGTGACCGGCCCGGGCAAGAATCTTACATTCATTCCTTACCCTGGCATCATGATTAAATTCATTGTCAACAACTACTCCAATTGTCATCAGTATTTTTTTAAAGAGTTGTTTCAAAAATACAAAGAAAATAAAGATTTATGGATGATATAACTTTTTTTAAACCGATCACTTTATTTAATTGGTCAGATTGTGTTAACTTTATTGCTTTATTCGTATGGTTTATTGCTGTCGAACAAGTTATATCATTCTGTAAATAAGTGATCTTAGAAAAAATATAGTACCTATGAAAAATCTTCCATTCAAGCATTTCTATCCGCATTTCGTTGCAGTAATTTTGTTTATTCTTATTTCCTATGCTTACTTTTTACCTCAGATCGAGGGCAGGGAGATCCAGCAGGGAGATAAAACCACCTATTTGGGGATGTCGAAGGAGGTTCGGGATTTCCGTGACCAAACCGGCGAAGAAGCGCTCTGGACCAACAGCATGTTTGGAGGAATGCCGGCCTATTTGATCTCGGTTCAATATAAGAGTAACCTGGTTCGGTATGTCGATCAGATCTTAAAGTTTATGGGACGTCCGGCAAACCAACTTTTTATCTGTTTGCTGGGATTTTACCTTTCGTTGTTGATTTTTGGAGCAAAACCCTGGTTGAGCGTGGTAGGAGCGATCGCTTTTGCTTTTTCGTCGTATTATTTTATTGTGATTGCTGCCGGACATAACACCAAAGTCTTTGCCATCGCCTATATGTCTCCCATTATTGCCGGTATTTATCTGACCTACCGGGGCAGGGTGCTGCTGGGTGCAGCCATTACGGCTATCTTTCTTACCCTGCAGCTTTTGGCCAACCACCTGCAAATAACTTATTATACCCTGATTATTGTTGTGGTATATGGAATGGTGGAATTAATTTACACGATAAAAGATAAAACCTATCAACAATTTTTAAAGGCTACCGGGGTATTAATTATTGCAGCCATCCTTGCCGTAGGCAGTAACTTTAGTTCCATCTGGACTACCTATGAGTATGGGAAATATTCGATGCGTGGAGAAACCGAGCTAACCAAAGATGAAGTCAATAAAACCTCCGGGCTGGATAAGGATTATGCTACCGCATGGAGCTATGGAATAGAAGAGACGATGACCCTGTTAATCCCCAATTTTAAAGGAGGAGGGAGCGATGTGAATCTGGGAAAAAATTCGGCCGTCTACGAATTTTTTGAAACGGCACAAGGGCCCCGTTATGCTTCGCAGGTTGTACAACATTTCCCTTATTTATACTGGGGAGCACAACCCTTTACCTCCGGCCCTGTTTATGTGGGTGCGATCATTATTTTTCTTTTTGTCCTGGGAATTTATCTCCTGGATCCAAAACTAAAATGGTGGCTTATTTCAGCTACTGTTTTATCCATTGTGTTAGCCTGGGGAAAGAATTTCCCGTTGGTTACCAATTTCTTTTTGGATTATGTGCCGGGATACAACAAGTTCCGGGCCGTTTCGATGACCCTGGTGGTTGCCCAGTTTACCATTCCGCTGATGGCCATGCTTGCTTTGAAAAAAATTATGGATGGTTCTGTTGATAAGCAAAAGCTGATGAAAGCCTTTAAAAATTCAGTGTATATCGTTGGTGGTATTGCGCTGTTTTTTGCTTTAGTCCCGGGTTTGTTTTTTGATTTCTCTGCAGAATCCGACCAGCGGATTATAGCCCAGGGCGGTCAGGCCCTGGTTGATGCCATTCGCGAAGATCGCAGAGCGTTTTTGCAGCGGGATGCTTTTCGTTCTTTAATTTTTATCTTATTAGCAGCTGGAGCTATATGGGCTTATATATCAGGCAAATTAAAAACAAAATATACCCTGCTTGCTTTGGGTGTACTTATTTTAATAGATATGTGGGCAATTGATAAGCGCTATTTAAACGACAATAATTTTGTAAGCAAGCGCGAAGCGAAACAACCGTTTCAGATGACCCGTGCCGATCAGCAGATCCTTCAGGATCAGGATCCAAACTTCAGGGTGCTGAATGTTGCCGTAAACACCTTTAATGATGCCAGTACCTCCTATTTCCACAAATCGATTGGCGGTTACCATGGAGCTAAAATGCAACGTTACCAGGATCTGATTGACTACCAGATTTCCCGAAACAACATGGATGTTTTGAACATGCTGAACACCAAATATTTTATTGTACAGGGACAGGATAATCAGCCGGTTGCTCAGCGTAATCCCGAAGCACTCGGGAATGCATGGTTTGTGGAGAATTACCGGGTTGTACCCGATGCCGATGCGGAAATTGATGCTTTATCTGATTTTAATCCCTCCAAAGAAGCCATTGTTGATGAACGTTTTGCACATCATGTCGAAGGCAGGGAGTTTACAAAAGATACCAGCTCTTCGATTACTCTGGTAAGTTATGAACCGAATCACCTGGTGTATGAGGCACGTTGTGCCGATGAGAAACTGGCCGTGTTTTCAGAAATCTACTATCCGAAAGGATGGAAGGCCCGGATCGATGGAAACCCGGCAGATCATTTTCGGGTGAACTATGTGTTACGGGCATTGGTTATCCCGGAAGGGAACCATACCATCGAATTTAAATTCGAACCTCAGTCGTATTATACCGGGAATAAGATTTCTCTGGCAAGCTCTGTAATCTTATTGTTGTTATTTGTAGCAGTTATGGGTAAAGAGTTAATTTTAACCTTCAATAAAATTAAACAGGAGGATTAACCGTTTAATCATAAAATTTGCTTTATTTATTTGTATATTAGCACGATTATTTTAGAAATGGAATGGCAAAAAAAGATCCGGCAGTAACTAAACGAAGGCTTAGAAGCTCTTATCTGACTTCGGTCATAAGTATTACCCTGGTGTTATTTATGCTGGGAGTGCTTGGATTATTGATTCTGAATGCCCAGCGTCTTTCAGAATATGTAAAAGAAAATATTGGTTTTTCAATTATTCTGAAAGAGAATGTAAAAGAGGTGGATGTTATCCTGTTGCAAAAAAGCCTGGATGCTGCAGAATATGTTAAATCAACCAAATATATCACCAAAGAGCAGGCTGCCAAAGAGCTGCAGGAAGAGCTGGGTGAGAATTTTATTGAATTTTTAGGGTATAATCCCCTGCTGGCATCCATCGAAGTCCATTTATATGCCGATTATGCAAATCCCGATAGTATCCGGGTGATTGAAAAGGATTTTCAGCAGTATGAACAGATCAAGGAGGTTTTTTATCAAAAATCCCTGGTAAGTCTTGTCAATGAAAATATCCGGAAAATCAGTCTGATCATCCTGGTTTTTAGTGGGTTACTGTTTCTGATTGCCCTGGCTCTCATCAACAATACCATTCGCTTATCGGTTTATTCAAAACGATTTATTATTAACACCATGCAACTGGTAGGAGCTACCCGCGGGTTTATCCGGCGTCCTTTCCTGTACCGGAGTGTCTGGCAGGGTATCCTGTCGGCCCTGTTAGCGATTGGATTATTGATCGGTGTGGTATACCTGGCTCAAAAGGAATTTAAAGAAGTAATTAATCTGCAGGATATAGAAATTATTGGCATTTTATTTTTTGGGGTCCTTGTTCTTGGAATTGTTATTAACTGGATTTCTACCTTTTTCGCCGTTACAAAATATTTACGAATGAATGTCGATAAGTTGTACTATTAATTAAAATTATTGAGCAATGTCAAAGAAAAATAAACCGGAAGAGAAAAAAGTTGAGTTTGCTTTAGGAAAAGAAAACTATAAACTTTTGGCCATTGGTTTTGGAATTATCATATTGGGTTTCATCTTAATGATTGGCGGCAAAGCTGAAAGTCCGGAAGTGTTTAGCGAAGAGATTTTTAGCTTCAGACGCATTACGCTCGCTCCCATTATTGTCCTGGCGGGATTTATCTTTGAGATTTATGCCATCATGAAAAAACCCAAAGAATCTGATTCACCGGAAAAATAATTTCCTGTTAAACAATTATTTATGAATTGGTTAGAAGCTTTGATCCTTGGAATTATCCAGGGACTGACTGAATTTTTGCCGGTTAGCAGCAGCGGACATCTGGAGCTGAGTAAGCATGTTTTGGGGGTTGAATTTAAGGAGAGCCTTACCTTTACGGTTGTTGTTCACGGTGCTACCGTATTGAGCACGGTTATTGTTTTTTGGAAAACGATCCTGGAGTTGATTCGTGATTTTTTTAAGTTTCAATGGAACGACTCCACAAAGTATATTCTTAAGATATTTATCTCTATGATTCCTGTGCTTATCGCCGGATTGTTTTTTAAAGAGGAAATCGAAGGGTTTTTTACCGGAAATATACTTCTGGTAGGAGTTATGTTGTTGATCACGGCATTACTCCTGGCATTTACCTATTATGCCAGGGAAAAGCAAAAAGAGATTACCTGGAAAGATTCGTTTATTATTGGAGTAGCCCAGATGCTGGCCGTGATGCCAGGAATTTCACGTTCGGGAGCAACGATTGCCACCGGATTGTACCTGGGGAACAAAAAAGAATTTGTAGCAAAATTCTCTTTCCTGATGGTATTGATTCCCATTATCGGGGCCAATGTAAAAGACCTCATGGACTCAACAATTACTTTTACTTCAACGGTAGAAACAACTCCGCTGCTGATAGGTTTTTTAGCCGCATTTATTTCGGGATTGATTGCCTGTAAATGGATGCTCAAAATTGTTAAACAAGGCAAATTGATCTATTTCGCTATGTATTGCTTTGTCATTGGATCAATTGCTATCCTATCATCATTTTTATAATATTCATGGAATTTACAGTCAATAGCCTCGAAGATTTTCAAAAAGGAGTGATTATTCCTGTTAACAAGCCCTATGAGTGGACTTCCTTTGATGTGGTAAAAAAAATCAAAAACCAGGTCTCAAAAAAACTCAGGCAGAAGCTAAATATCCGGCTCAAAAATTTTAAGGTCGGACATGCAGGGACCCTGGATCCGTTAGCTGATGGACTGGTGTTGGTGTGTACCGGTAAGGCAACGAAAAAGATTAATGAATTGATGCTTGCCGAAAAGGAGTATATTGCTACCATTATGTTGGGCAAAACCACCCCTTCCTTTGACCTGGAAACCGCTTACGATCAAACGTATCCTGTTGACCATATTCATCAAGAGATGGTGCAGGAAGTGCTGCAGGGTTTTTTGGGAGAACAGATGCAGGTGCCCCCGGTCTATTCGGCAAAAAATATTAATGGGAAGAGAGCCTATGAATTTGCACGAAAAGGAGAGTCGGTAGAAATGAAATCCAATCTGATTACCATTTCAGCCATTGAGTTACTTGCATATGATCTACCAAATATTCAGTTCAGGGTAGTGTGTAGTAAGGGGACATATATCCGGTCTTTAGCCCGTGATATCGGAGAACGATTATCCAGCGGAGCCCACTTAACCCAGTTAACCCGGACCCGGATTGGAGATTATCATATAGATTCTTCAATTACTTTAGAAGAATTTGAAAAATTTTTAGTAATTTTGTAACCATTTTTTTAAAGGTCCGTATAAGCAGGGCACTTAAGTATAACCAATAAATCCGTTGCATTGATGAAGTTATCTCAGTTTAAGTTTAATCTCCCCAAAGACCTTATTGCAAAATTTCCTGCAGAAAATAGAGACGAATCCCGATTGATGATTGTTGACCGGAAGTCCGGGAAAATAGAGCATAAAGTGTTTAAAGATATTGTCGATTATGTGGATGACCAGGATGTGATGGTTTTTAATAATACCAAAGTATTTCCTGCTCGTTTGTATGGGAATAAGGAAAAAACCGGGGCTAAAATTGAAGTTTTTTTACTTCGTGAATTAAACCGGGAGCAGCGGTTATGGGATGTTTTAGTCGATCCTGCCCGAAAAATTCGTATTGGCAATAAACTTTATTTTGGCGAAGACGATACCCTGGTGGCTGAAGTGATAGATAATACCACCTCCCGGGGCCGAACCCTGCGATTTTTATTTGACGGTTCCTACGAGGAGTTTAAAAAAACCCTCTATGAATTAGGGCAAACTCCCTTGCCAAAATTTATTAATCGTGAAGTGCTTCCCGAAGACAGGGAGAGATATCAAACCATTTATGCCAAACATGAAGGGGCCGTTGCTGCACCTACTGCCGGGATGCACTTTAGTCGCGAATTGCTTAAACGGCTGGAAATTAAAGGCGTGGATTTTGCCGAGATAACCCTCCATGTTGGCCTGGGAAACTTTCGAACCGTTGATGTGGAAGATCTTACCAAGCACAAAATGGATTCGGAAAAAATTCAGATTAATGACGAAGCCGTTAAGATTGTTAATGATGCCAAGGATAAAAGGAAAAATATTGTGGCGGTAGGAACCACCGTTCTGCGAACCCTGGAATCCTCCGTTTCTACAACAGGTCATTTAAAACCCTTTGATGGGTGGACCAATAAATTCATTTTCCCTCCCTATGAAGTTCAGGTCCCCACCATGATGGTTTCAAACTTTCATTTACCCTATTCAACCCTGTTGATGATGGTTTGTGCTTTTGGTGGTTATGATATTGTGATCAATGCCTATAAGGAAGCCGTTAAGGAAAAATACCGCTTTGGGACTTACGGTGATGCAATGCTTATTATTTAGTAGATTTATCAATAGACCAAAATGGGTTAACCCGATTGAGGGTTAACCCATTTTTATTAATCATTCATTACATTTTGGGGCTTTCCGTTCATCCATCGAAGGATATTTTCGATTACGATCTCTCCTCTTCGCTTAATGGCTTCGTGCGTGGCATATCCAACATGCGGAAGAAGGATCGTGTTGGGTGCATCGAAGAGAGGGTGATCTTTATCCAGCGGAGGTTCTTTTTCATAAACATCAATTGCTGCTCCGGCAATATCTCCATTTTTTAGGGCTTTTGTTAATGATAAACTGTTTATTACGGGTCCACGGGCAGTATTGATCAGAATGGCTGTTCTTTTCATCACTTTCAGCTCGCTTTCCCCGATGAGTTCTTTTGTATCCTTGGTAAGAGGAACATGTAAGGAAACAATATCACTGTTTTTAAGCAAGTAGTCCAGGGTGGAAAATTCCACATTGGGGATATCTTTGGATGACCTGTTGTATGCCAGTACTTTGCAGCCAAAGGCATTGGCTAAATGGGCCACCTGCGATCCGATCTGCCCGGTGCCAATCACACCAAAGGTTTTCCCTTGAAGTTCTGCACCTAAGAAACCCTGGCGGTTCGATAAACTCCTGGTTTTGCCATCACTCCAAAGAATCTTCCGGTAAAGGCTGATGGCCAGCCCCAGGGTAAGCTCTGCTACCGCATGGTTTGAATACCCTGCAGCATTGGAGACAATAATATTTTTTTGATTACACATGGCCATCGGAAGATGGTCAACCCCGGCAAATGCCACGGAGATCATTTTTAGTTTTGGGCATTGTGCAATTACATTTTCAGAAAGCGGAAGATTGCTTAATACGATGACCTCTGCATCCTTTGCTCTTTCTACAATCTTCTCATCCTGTTGTGGCTTGTCTTCAAAAAAAATAAAATGATGACCTGCTTCTTCGAATGTTTTTTCAATTTTTTTCAGCTCTTCTGGTTTAATCCCGATGGGTTCTATTTGTACAATTTTCATAGAGGTTGAAATTTTTTGTCTAAAAATAATGAATAAAAAAAGGAGCTCAAAAGAATGAGCTCCTTAATAATTTATATTATACAATTATTTATTGTTTAATTGAGTATCGTTTAAAATCGGTAACCGTAAGGTCTTTATCGACTTGTTGCAAATATTGCTTAACGGTCATTTTACCTTCTTTAATAAAAGCCTGATTTACCAGGGTATTCTCTTTATAGAATTTTCCTAGTTTTCCCTGGGCGATTTTGTCAACTAAGTTTTCGGGTTTACCTTCGGCAAGTGCCTGGTTTCTTCCGATTTCAAGTTCCTGGTCAATCACCTCCTGGGACACCTGTTTTTCGTCTACCGCAACCGGGTTCATGGCAGCAACCTGCATGGCTACATCTTTACCAACCTGCTCCTCAAAACCGGCCTTATTGAACCCTACCAGGGTAGCCAGTTTTTTGTCGCTGTGGATGTAAGCCGAGATATAATCTGCTTCTAATTTGTCAAAGAAGGATAACTCAATTTTTTCACCAATAATACCTGATTGTTCAAGAACAGTATCGGCAATATTTTTACCGTCCAGCTCAATCGCTTTTAAGGCATCGATATCAGCCGGCAGGTTTTCTACCGCTTTGTCTAGAATCTTTTCAGCAATAGCCACAAAGTCATCGTTTTTAGCCACAAAGTCGGTTTCGCAGTTTAGCGAAATCATTGCACCTTTGGTATTATCCTGGTTGGTTTTTGCCAGTACAACGCCTTCACTCGCTTCTCTGTCAGAACGTTTGTTGGCAATTGCCTGTCCTTTTTCCCGGATAATCTGGGTTGCTTTGTCAAAATCTCCGTCAGCTTCAACCAGTGCTTTTTTACAATCCATCATTCCTGCACCGGTACTTTTTCTTAATTTATTTACGTCGGATGCTGTTATTTTAGCCATCGTTTATCTTTTTTTCTATGTTAACAATTATTCTTTCGTTTCTTCTTTTTCGCTGTCAGCTTTTGGATCTTCCTGGCTGGTTTCTTCCTGCTCTTTTTCTTCTTCTTTAGCTTCGGTTTTTTCTACCTTTTTCGTTTCTTCCTCTTCCTCTTTGGATTTTCGGGCACTGGATTTCTTTGAATCTCCGGCAGCTTTTTTGGTTCCTTTTTTCTTCTCTTTTGAACCTCCTTCTTTTTCCTTCTCCATTTTTCGTTCTTCCAATCCTTCTTTAACGGCTTCAGTTACTTTATCCAGAATTAATGAAATGGATTTTGAAGCATCATCATTGGCTGGGATCGGGAAATCGATATTATTAGGATCTGAGTTGGTGTCAACAATGGCAAACAGGGGTATGTTAAGTCGCTGTGCTTCACGAACAGCAATATGTTCTTTTAATACGTCAACAACAAACATCGCTGCAGGAAGTCTGGTCATGTCGGCAATACTGCCCAACATCTTTTCCAGCTTGGCTCTTTGCCTGGTAATCTGTAATTTTTCTCTTTTGGCTAAGTTGTCAAAAGTACCGTCGGTAGCCATCTTGTCAATGGTAGCCATTCGTTTTACGGCTCTTCGGATGGTTGGGAAGTTAGTTAACATTCCTCCGGGCCAGCGTTCGGTAACGTAAGGCATCTTGGTTGGAGCAACTTTGTCTGCTACAATCTCCTTTGCCTGTTTTTTAGTGGCTACGAATAATATTTTTCTTCCGGATTTTGCAATTTGTTTTAAAGCATTACATGCTTCATCTAATTTGGCTTCGGTTTTTTGCAAATCAATAATATGAATCCCGTTTCGCTCCATAAAAATATAGGGAGCCATTGCCGGATTCCATTTTCTTTTTAGGTGTCCAAAATGTACACCTGCTTCCAGTAATTCGTTAAAACTTGTTCTTGACATTCTTTTAATTTTTTTCGTTTACATTCTTTGATTAAACAATTGTTGAGTAACTCCATGCCGGAGGTCTCACCAATTTAGATACTAAACGGATAATTATAGCTATACGATTATCGTTTACTAAATTGAAATTTCTTGCGTGCTTTGGGTTGTCCTGGTTTTTTACGTTCTACTACTCGGGCATCACGCATTAAGAATCCAGCTTTTTTTAAGGCATCTCTGAATTCAGGATTTGCTTTATTTAAAGCTCTTGAGATTCCTAAACGAACCGCTTCGGCTTGTCCTTTAATTCCACCACCATAAATATTAACCTTAACGTCATATTTTCCTTTTACCTCTAACAGGTTAAGCGGCTGGTTCGCAATATACTGTAATGATTTTGTAGTAAAGAAATTCTCAATTTCACGATCATTTACCGTAAAATTGCCTTTTCCCTCGCTTAAATAAACCCTGGCAACTGCGGATTTTCTTCTTCCTAAAGCATTTATTACTTCCATATTCATTATTTAATTGAATTTAAATCTACTTTTTTTGGTTTTTGAGCTTCGTGTTGATGTTCACTCCCCTCATATACATAAAGATTTCTGAAAAGTTCTCTTCCTAATCGGTTTTTTGGAAGCATCCCTTTTACGGCCATCTCAACAACCTTGATCGGCTGTTTGGTAAATAACTCCTCGGGAGTAGTAATTTTTTGTCCTCCGGGATACCCTGAATGACGAACATATTGTTTTTGTGTCATTTTGTTCCCGGTTAGTTTTGCCTGGCTAGCATTTATAATAATCACATTATCACCACAATCCACATGTGGTGTGAACGAAGGTTTGTTTTTCCCTCTTAAAATCTTTGCAACTTTAGAAGCTAACCGGCCTAAAACTTCGTCTTTTGCGTCAACAAGCACCCAATTTTTTTCTACAGTAGCTTTGTTTGCTGATACTGTTTTGTAACTTAATGTATCCACTTTAAACTCCTAACTTTTTAATTAATACCTATATACAATTATACAAGCTGTATTTTGCGGATTGCAAAAATACAATTATTTTTTATAAATCAAGAAAATATCAACAAATTATTTGTTAATAACTTGTTGACCTGAAATCCTGTTGGCTGATACGCGAAAAATTAAGCGCAAAAATAATGATTTTGTTTAATTATTAAAGGATTATTTGAGAGGATTTTAAGAAAAATTATTTTTCCCCTGTCCCTGTTTAACAGGATCCTGTTATCCGATAATCCAAATCTTTTCCTGATTTTTTATCCAGCGTTTCTTTAGCAAACCACAAAATCTTTTCTTTATCTTTATACGTTTTTAGGAATAAAACATGCAAGTTTTTAATCTTCATATTCATCATTCAAAAATTTATTATGCAGGTTTGCTTCTGGTTGCTGCTTCTTTACCCCTGTCGAAGTTTGCAGTCAGTGTTTCGATCATTACCCTGGCCACCAACTGGGTATTGGAAGGCCGATTTGCAGAAAAAATTAAAAAGTTGAGGGATAATCCCTCTCTTTTAATCTTTTGCGGCATTTTTTTAGTCCATCTCCTATGGCTGCTGAATACCTCTAATTTCCATTACGCATTTCATGACCTGAAAAATAAACTGATTATTCTTGTTTTTCCGCTGATTATAGGAACTTCACCTGCTCCCGGGAAAAAACAGTTTCAAAATATCATGCTGTTATTCTCTTTATCGGTAGTTATTTCCACCCTGATCAGCACGGCTGTTTTTTTGGGAATTTTAAACTTCCCGGTAAAAGATATCCGCGAGATCTCTTTGTTTATGTCCCATATCCGGCTAAGCTTATTGATCAACCTGAGTATTTTTACCCTGGCGTATTTTTTGTTTTCCAGGAGTTTTTCCAGATCAATCTTCAAAAGAACTGCTTATGGCTTAACCATTATTTGGTTAATCATTTTTTTGTTTTTGCTCAAATCCTTATCGGGAATTGTGATCTTTTGTATTGTTCTGTTTCTTTTTACCGGCTATTTTTCCTTTTCTATAAAGGATCTGATCCCCCGGTTATTTGTTCAGGTATTACTCATTACCGGGTTTTTATGGGTTGCTTCTTATATTACCCATGCCATAGCCAGGTTCTATACCGTGGAGCAGGTTGATTTTGAGCAATTGGATCAATATACCTCTTCCGGGAATCCATATCAACATAAGAGTGCCCCGAAACAAATTGAAAACGGGAATTATGTTTGGATTTATGTATGTCCGCAGGAGTTGAAGCAGGAATGGAACAAGATAAGTGATTTCCGTTTTGAAGGGACCGACAGGAAGGGTCAGGAACTAAAAACCACTCTTATCAGGTATTTAACCTCCAAAGGATTACGGAAAGATTCGACAGGGATGTCCCGGTTAACTTCTGCAGATATCCGAAATATAGAAAATGGAATAGCCAACGTTATTTATACCCGTCGCTATGCGCTCTATCCAAAAATATACCAGGTGATCTGGGAGGTAGATGTTTACCTTAAAGGAGCAAATCCTGCCGGGAACTCCATCACCCAGCGATGGGAGTTTTTAAGAACAGCCGTTACTATTATCCAAAAGAATTTTTGGTTGGGTACCGGCACCGGAGATGTTCAGGATGCTTTTGATAAGCAATACGAGGAAAATCAAAGTATCCTTCCTCCAGCAAAGAGGCTACGGACTCATAATCAGTACGTGACATTCTTCGTGTCTTTTGGGGCCATAGGATTTCTTATGGTTATGTTTTGTATGTTTTATCCCCCCCTTAAGCGAAAAGGTTTTCGGAATTACTTTTTTGTATTGTTTTTCCTGATTGCCCTGTTGTCTATGCTAAACGAAGATACTTTAGAGAATCAGATCGGCGTCACATTTTTTTCTTATTTTTATGCGCTGTTTTTATTTGGATATGAATTTAAAGGAGATGAATATGAAGAATAACGAAGATTATATGCGTGAAGCCATCAAGCTTTCGCTTAAAAATGTCGATGAAGGAGGAGGTCCTTTTGGAGCAGTTATTGTTAAAAACGGAGAAGTTATTGCCAAAGGAACCAACCGGGTCACCTCAAGCAATGATCCAACCGCGCATGCGGAAATAAATGCAATCCGTGAAGCCACCCGAAAACTGGGGACTTTTGATTTAAGCGGTTGTCAGATTTATTCATCCTGCGAACCCTGTCCCATGTGTTTGGGTGCAATCTATTGGGCCCACCTGGATCAGATCTATTTTGCCAATACCAAGAACGATGCTCGGGATATTGATTTTGACGACTCTTTTATATACGAAGAGCTGGAAAAGTCGATTGAACACCGAAAAATTCCTACCCGCCAGGTTCTGCGTGAAGAAGCCATTGCAGCCTTTGAAAAATGGAGAAATAAAGAGGATAAAATTGAGTATTGAGTTGGAATGAAAAAAAATGATCGTTTACCCACAGCTTTCTATACCCGAGATGTTTTAGAGGTCGCCCCCGGTTTATTGGGGAAAATATTAGTACGGAAGTATGATGATCAGACCTTTCGGAAATTTTTAATTACCGAGGTGGAGGCATACCGTGGAGAAGAAGACCTGGCCTGTCATGCCCAAAAAGGACGAACCAAACGAACGGAGATCATGTATCACCAGGGGGGACACCTCTATGTTTATCTGATCTATGGTATGTATTGGATGCTGAATGTGGTAACCGGCGAGGAGAATAACCCCCAGGCTGTTTTAATAAGAGGAATTGAGGGGTTTGATGGTCCGGGAAAAATTACGAAGAACTTATCGATCGATCACTCTTTTTATGGTATACATCTTAACACTTCGCATCACCTATGGATTGAAAATCCGTGCCACCCGGAGAAGGTTCGTTTTAAAACCGCTCCCCGGGTAGGCATTGATTATGCCGGGGAGTATTGGAAGAACAAACCCTGGAGATTTATCCTGGATTAATTACGGTCAATTTTTTTCAGAAAAAAACGCTCAGAAAAGATGATCACCATCCCATAACTGTATTCCAGGGATCCATTCATTAAATCCATAAAAGGCTCAAAACGTACATCCAGCCATATGCCTTTAAAAATCTGCTGGTGATAATTAATCTTTGCCGTAAGTAGTTGTCGGATAGGTTCTTCGACAAAAATGTTGGTCCGGGAATAGGTTTCATAGAGAGGATTCCCCAAGGGGGCTATAAACTGTTTTCCGTACCAGTACCCCAACAAAATATTAAAATGCATACCTGAAAATTCCAGGGTTGAATAGCTGGCTGTACCATCAATAAACATTTGTTGTTTGGAGGGTGATAAATCCTGATAAGTAACGATGTAAGAGCTTAATCGGGTTTGATGTATAAATTTTCCGGAAAGATTTGTTTCCCCCCTTATTCCCGTAGCATTATTGAAGATAGTAACCAGGGGATCATTATTGCTGTTGATCTGTCCTCCCTGGTGCCGGATAATGTTTTGAAATGGAATGGAAAGGCAAAAGTCATTTTGTGTAAATAGCTTATAATTTAATGACAATCCCACGTTAAATTTTTCCTGAAAGGGCTCATCATAAAAGATCTGTTGCTCCCAGTCAAGCCATAAATCTCCCCATAGGTTCTTACTATCCCATAAAAATTGAATACCACTCTCTGGTGGGTGAGTAAAAAACCTTTCGTAATCGAATAAAGGCTCAATAAGCCGGTGATTTAATGTTCCCCGGATGCTGCCGAGCGTCAGGTTTAGATTTTTGTGGAGTTGGTATTGAAAAGAAAACAGGAGTGAAACCTTTAGTTCATCCTCCCTGCCATAATAATTTAAAAGTTGTGTTCCCAGCCGGATCGTTGTTCTCTCATGGGGCTGGTAGATCAGCCGGGGAGTGAGGTGAAAACCAAGCAAGGTATATCCTTTGGCAATATCTCCAAAGTACTCGTTATTTTTAAAAAAAGTTGAATTGTCGATTTGCAGGAAGATCTTGTTGTTTTGAGTGGAGTCAGTCGTTGTGTCGGTAAAATAAAATGGGGGATAGCTTTGAGGAAAACTGTTTAATACACCCAGAAAAAAAATGATAAATGTTAAGTAAACCTGTTTCTTGTTCATTGGAGGTTATTTATGTTCTCGAAAATAAGAAAAATGCTTTAAAAAGAACCCCGAAAACGGGTATTTTTCAATTAAGCCAAAATAATATTTCAAAAACAGGGTTATTTATTTATTTTAGAGTTTTATTTTATAAAAATCTGTGATCATGAAAAATTTCCGGTTTTATAATAACCTGGCAGGGTGGTTGACTTTTTTAATCGCTGCCTTGGTATATATCCTAACCCTCGAACCGACAGCCAGTTTTTGGGACTGTGGTGAATTTATTGCTTCTGCTTACCGATTGGAAGTCGGACACCCTCCCGGGGCTCCTTTTTTTATGATTCTGGGGAGGATCTTTACTTTATTTGCCGGAGATCCTTCGAATGCGGCCCAGATGGTAAACCTGATGTCGGCGTTGGCCAGTGCATTTACCATTTTATTTTTGTACTGGACGATTACGCATTTGGTACGAAAGATTTTTGTTTCCAACAATCATTATAGTACCGGCAAGATCCTGGCGATTATAGGCAGCGGCCTGGTTGGTGCGTTAGCTTATACTTTTTCCGACACCTTTTGGTTTTCAGCGGTCGAAGCTGAGGTTTATGCTACCTCCTCCTTGTTTACTGCAGTTGTTTTCTGGGCTATCCTGAAGTGGGAAAACGAATCGGAACAGAAGTATGCCAACCGCTGGCTGATTCTAATTGCTTATTTAATGGGGCTGTCCATTGGCGTTCACTTGCTGAACCTTTTGGCCATCCCGGCAATTGTGTTTGTGTATTATTTTAAAAAATATCCCGTAACATCCAAGGGGGTTTTTTATGCCCTGGTCGTATCGGGGGTGCTCCTGGGGTCCATCATGTATATTCTTATTCCCGGGGTAGTAAAAGTCGCTTCCTGGTTTGACCTTCTTTTTGTCAATGGATTTGGGTTGCCCTATAATTCGGGGGTGATTTTTTATGCAGCAGCCTTAATGGCTGTAATTGTCTGGGGGTTACGCTATACCCGGCAGAAGAAAAAAGTAATCTACCATACGATCTTATCAGGGATAACAGTGATTTTAATCGGTTATTCATCTTTTGCCATGATCGTTATTCGTTCGTCGGCAGATCCCCCCATGGACCAGAACAACCCGGATAATGTGTTTGATTTGCTCTATTATATCAACCGGGAACAATATGGCGACCGCCCCTTAATCTATGGCCATACCTTTGATGCCCCGATGGTTCGGAACAGGCAAACCAAACCTGTTTATATTAAAAAGAATGGTCGTTATGAAGTGGTTGATTATAAAATGGAGGTGGAATATGACGAACGGTTTACAACCCTCTTCCCCAGGATGTACAGTAGCGACCCCAACCATATAAATGAATATAAAAAATGGGTCAACCTTGACGGGAAGGAAATTACGATACAAAATCCGCGGGGAGAAAATGAGCAAAAGGTAAGGCCCACGTTGGGTGATAACCTGGCATTCTTTTTTAAATACCAGGTAGGGCATATGTACTGGCGTTATTTTATGTGGAATTTTTCCGGACGTCAGAATGATATCCAGGGACATGGGAACATCCTTCATGGGAACTGGATCAGCGGAATCCCTTTTATTGATGATGCACGCCTGGGTGATCAGGATAAAGTGCCCGAACATCTGAAAGATAATCCGGCAAGGAATACCTATTATATGTTACCTTTCCTTTTGGGTATAATTGGTTTACTTTTTCACTATAAACGAAACAAGCATGATTTTGTGGTGGTCCTGATGTTGTTTATTCTTACAGGGGTGGCCATTGTTGTTTACTTAAATCAGTATCCGATACAACCACGCGAAAGGGATTATGCTTATGCAGGGTCATTTTATGCCTTTGCCATATGGATTGGCATTGGTGTAAGCGGAATCATTGACTTTTTGCGAAGAAAAATGCCGGATACCTTATCGGCAGGATTAGTAACAATTATTACCCTGGTTTTTGTACCGGGGGTGATGGCCAAAGAAAACTGGGACGATCACGATCGTTCGGGCCGCTATACGGCCCGTGACCTGGCCTACAATTACCTGAATTCGTGTAAGGAGGATGCCATATTATTTACCAATGGCGATAACGATACCTTCCCGCTCTGGTATGCCCAGGAGGTGGAGGGAATACGTACAGATATTAAATTATGTAATTTGAGTTACCTGCGTGCCTCCTGGTATATCGAACAAATGAGCAGGAAATCCTATGAGGCCGATCCGATGCCTTTTACCCTGACCCATGATAAGATCCACCGGGGCAACCGGGATATCTTACCGATGATCGACCGGGTAGGAAAACCGGTCGAACTGAAACAGGTCATCGACTTTGTTGCCAGCGACGATGATAAAACGAAGATGAATTCGCCTTTTGTGCGAAATGAAAGAATTAACTATATCCCAACCAAAAAATTTAAGCTCACCATCGATTCTGCGGCAATCCTGGAGAATAACATCGTCAGTGAAGCATATGCAGATCGTATTGTCGATGAAATGCAGTGGAACATCGGCAACAGCTATTTGTATAAGGATGGATTGATGCTGCTTGACCTGTTGGCTACCAACAACTGGGAACGCCCAATATACTGGGCGATGACGGTTACAAGCTCAAAATATTTTAATCTTCAGAAGTATTTTAAGCTTGATGGATTAACCTACCAGCTGGTTCCGGTAGAGGCCGAGTCGGAAAGATTTTACGTAGGTGAGGTAGATGCCGACCTGATGTATGATCATGTGATGAATACCTTTAAGTGGGGTGGCATTGGTGAACGTAATCTTTACCTGGACGAAAACAATATCCGGATGTTTTCGAATATGCGGAGCAATTTTGGGCGACTGGCTGAAAAATTAATCGGGGAAGGAAAAAAAGACTCTTCCCTGATGGTTTTAGACCGGTGCATGGAGCTTTTTCCGGAGGATGTGATCCCGTTCAACAATACCCTGTTGTCGGTTATTTCGGCATATTTTCATGCCGGAAACCAGGAAGTTGCAACCCGGCTGGCACAAAGACTAAATGATATCGTGGTGGCAGAGCTGGAATATTATTTTGGCCTGCCTCCGAAATTCAGAAGTGGACCGCACGAAATGAATCAGGAGATACAAACCAACCTCTATATTTTACAGGAGCTGTATCATATCACATCCAAAAATAATCAACAGGCGATGAGTAAACAGATCGAGCAGCATTTTCTGAATTATATGCAACAATATCGATAGGATGCTGACCAAAGAACGTCTTGCTGCAAGAATATTTCGTCAGTTGACCTGGTATTTTCCGCAGCGGAAGGATGAAATTTTTTTAACTTTTGACGATGGACCCACTCCTGAAGTTACTCCGTGGGTTCTTTCGGTTTTAAAAGAGTATAAAGCCCGGGCTACGTTTTTTTGCTTAGGTGAAAAAGTGGAGCAGTATCCTGGGCTTTTTCAACAAGTTATAGATGAGGGGCATGTTGTTGGAAATCATAGCTATTCACATCTTAGCGGATGGAATACAAGAAATCAGGAATATTATAAGGAGATATGCAAAGCTTCTGAATTGATTCATTCAAAACTATTCCGTCCTCCGTACGGAGAAATAACCTGTAAACAGATCAGACAGCTCAAAAAAGAGTATCACCTGGTGATGTGGGATGTGTTAAGCAAGGATTATGATCCTTCAACCCTCCCCGAACAATGTTTCAAGAATGTTGTGGAACAATCGGTTTCTGGTTCGATCGTTGTTTTTCATGATAACCTCAGGGCCTGGAAAAATTTGTATTACACTTTACCCAGGGTATTGCAGTATTTTTCTGATAAGAAATTTACTTTCAATCCAATTATCCTTCCATAAACCATCAAAATTTAATTTATTGAATCATAATGATTTCTGTGAATGTTTTAATATTTTTAAAAAAGAAAAAAATTTTTGTAACCTTTTTACAAAATTTGGATAACCCTTACAGAACAAATAATAAAAATTTCATGGAGTGGAATATTTAGTCGACGAACAATTAATGGGTAAAGTAAAAGATGGCCATTTAGATTCACTAGCCCCATTGTTTGAAAAATATCACATTAAATTATATAATTTTTTTTTAAGACTTTGTCGAAACACAGAAATAAGCAAAGATTTAACCCAGACGGTTTTTCAACGCATTATTGCTTATCGCGAAAGTTATAATGAGTATTGGAAATTCCGGACATGGATGTATCAGATTGCCCGTAATGTTCTTTTTAAGCACTATCAGAACAATAAATTTTTACAATCGGATTATTTCGAACCGGAACATCTTATGCAGGATGAGAAAACGGCTATTGAAGCAATGGATTTTGAAGCCAAAAAGAACAATTTATTGGAGGCCCTGAGCCAGCTTACTCCCGAACAGCAAGAAATCATTGAGCTTAGCAAGTTTCAGGGACTAAAGTACCAGGAAATTTCAGAAATTACCGGGAGCTCAGTTGCTGCGATAAAAGTAAAAGTTCACCGGGCTGTTCATAAATTAAAAGAGGTTTATTTTGAATTAGCATAAAAGTAAAAATCATGGAATGCAGAAACTTACAAAATATAATCGCTGATTTTATCGAAGGAAATATTTCTGATGATTTAAAAGCGGCTATTGAAGAGCATTTGCTTGAATGTGAGTCGTGTAGAAGCGAATATTTGCTGATGCTTCAATTATTTGATGATTTAAAAATGATTGAAGATAAAAATCCTGACAACAGTTTAAAAGATGGTTTTTATGCTATGCTTGAAAAGGAAAAAAAGCAATTGGATAAAGAGACCGCTAAGAATGTAATCAATAAAAATAATCAGCTGTACTGGAATTTTATTAAATATGCAGCTGCAACAATTATTTTGATTGGCATCGGATTTTTATTTGGGCAACAAGTGCAGGTAAGAAATGCCAACCAGGCAGAGATTGCAATGTTACGAAAAGAACTCTATGAGGTGCAGCAAAATTTATCGATGGCTTCTTTATCTCATGCTACAGCCAGTCAGCGGTTAAAAGCTGTAAATACTATTAGTGAACAGCATGCTCCCGATGATAAAATGATAGATGTGTTAATAAATGCTTTAACAAATGATGATAATGTAAATGTTAAAATGGCTGCAGCAAATGCATTGTCAAAATATCCGGAAAATGTAAAAGTGCGTAATGTGCTTGTTGAAAGTCTTGAACATGAAGATGACCCTGCATTACAAATTACCTTGATAAGTATCTTAACACAAATTCAGGATAAAAAAGCCAAAAAAGCTTTTCAAAAGATTTTGCAAAATGAAAACACCATCCCTGTTGTAAAGCAGCAGGCCGAAGAAGGGTTAAAGGTTTTTATATAACAGCAAAAGCAGCCGGCAATACAACCATAAATTTTAATGTTAAATCAAAAATTAAATTAATTAAATCATGAAAACAATACGTTCAATAATTACAGTGGTTTTTGTACTAACTCTAAGTACTGGATTTGCTCAGAGTTTTAAATATAACATAGGCCAATCGAAGCAGATTGAGATAAAAAACCTGGTGGGTGAAATAAATATTGAAGAAATTTCCGGAAGCCAATTAATCATTGAAGGAGCGAATTTCCCTAAAAAACCTGCTAGAGCCGAAGGGTTAAAATCCTTATACGGCAATGGCGCTGAAGACAATACCGAAATTGGATTGCAGGTTTTAAACCAGGGAGGTATAATCGAGATTCAGGGGGCAAGTAAAAAAGCTGAGGATGCTAAATATATTTTTAAAGTTCCTAAGGGTGTTAATGTTAAAATTGATTATCGAAGTCCATTTGCTAAAGAAACCATTAGAGTGGTTAATTTCAGTAATGAATTAGAGATATCGACCCTAAACCGTAATTTAGATTTGAAAAATGTGACTGGCCCTGTGGTTCTCAATACCACCAATGGTGATATTAATATTGCTTTTTCATCCATTAACCAGGAAGCCCCTACTTCGATAAGCTCAATTAACGGGGTGGTTGATATCACTTTACCCCATAGTACGCCAGCCAAAATTTCTTTAAGTACCATTAATGGTGAAATTTTTACCAATTTTGATATCAATTTCGAAAAGAAAACCAAAAATGGTTTAAGCTATATTGGTGGCGGACAGAAAATTAATGGAACCATTAATGGTGGGGGTGTTGATATTAAGCTCTCAACCATTAATGATAATATTTATCTTCGGAAAAAATAATATTTACGCTGCTCGGGAGAAACCTTTTTTGTTTGTTAAGCTACTATATCGGTGCTTTTATAGTTAATGCTTCTGAGCAGCTTTCTTCTTAAACTTTAATAATTAGAACGAATGAAAAATGTAATAAATTTTTTCACAGCTATTCTTATGCTCTCTTTGAACGAAGGAAAAGCGAATCAGGAATATGACGGATTTCCTATGATACAAGCAAATAATGTGCAAGTAAACTATAGAGTAGGTGATGACTGGTATATTAATGCATGGAATATTACTCCCCAAATTGAATCAGATAGTTTGTTTATTTCATGTTTTCTTGATCGAGGTGAAGAGTTTGTTTTCTTTACAGATATCGACAGTATTGCTTTTAAAATAACGCCAGGGCAGTCGCATAAGTTTTATATAGCACTTAATGACACAGCCGTTGCTCAAACGGTAGTAAAAGGAGTGACTCCGGCATATGTTAATCTCCAATTTGATACTGTGTTAAATAATGAAGTACAATTTTGGTATGATAATAATAGAGATAGTGAATATTTAAAATTACTGCGTACAAAATACCCTGTCGAAGATTTAGTGCGAAACTTGAAGTCGGATAAAGAGAAAGCCCTGGCTATTTTGAACTGGGTTCATCATCAATGGAAACATAACGGAAACAACGTCCCCGAAAAACCAGATGCAATATCAATTTTAGACGACGCAAAGCAAGGTAAAAATTTCAGGTGTGTTGAATATGGAATTGTTGCTTCAGCATGTCTTAATGCCGTTGGAATGAAAGCAAGAATAATGGGGCTAAAAACCCGGGATGTTGAAACCAGGCGTTACGGAGCCGGACATGTTGTTGTTGAAGTGTATCTGGAGGATATCGGCAAGTGGGCTTTTCTCGATGGACAATGGAACACCATGCCTGTACTCCATAATACACCGCTTAATGCTGTAGAGTTTCAAAAAGCTATCACAGAAAATTATAATGATTTAAACATATTGTCTTATTCAAATGCCTCCAAAAGAAGATATGTTGAATGGATTTATCCTTATTTATATTATTTTGATGTAAATTTTGATAATAGGGAAGGAGCATATTCAAATCCCTCTTTAGTTGAAGGAAAAAGATCTTTAATGCTGGTTCCTGTTGGCGCAAAAAATCCTAAAGTATTTCAAATCAAATATAAGCTCGATCATTTTATATACACTAATTCTTTAGAAGAATTTTATTCATCTCCTGATCAAAGATTTAATTTATCGATAAAATAAAATTTAAGAAATAAGATAATCTTACATCCTAAAAAATTAAATATCATGAAAAAAAGAGGTTTTATATATGTTCTGGCTATCTTGTTGTTAAATGCAAATGCACTATCACTATACAGCCAGAAAATTGTGGAAAAAACTTTTCCTGTTTCGCCTGATGATGATATTTCTCTTGAATTTAAATTTGCTAACAAGGTCAATGTAACCACCTGGGATAAAAACGAAGTTTATGTAAAAGTTTCTGTTAATATTAATAATAACAGCAATAATGATCATTTTGAGTTACAATTTAATCAGCATGCTGCCGGATTAGAAATTGAGTCTGAGATTATTAATTTGGATGATTTAACACAGAGAAAAAGAGTTGTAAAACAAGATAGAAATGGCGAAATAACAGTCATAAACGATTGTACGGTTGAAATGGAGCTCTATTTTGATGTAAAAGTTCCAAAAGAATCGGGCCTTGAGCTAGAAACCATTAGTGGAGATATAGAAATTAATGGGGTATTGGGTAGAATGGACATTAATACCATTAGTGGTTATATTGATTTATCCTTACCTGATGACCATGATGCGGATTTGGAGCTGAGCAACATTTCCGGGGGGATGTATTCTAATTTTGATTTTACATCGAATCAGGAAACGGGTTATCATCATTACCGGCGAAATAAAGTTTCCAGAAGGTTAAACAATGGTGGTACTCTCATTAACCTGAAAACCATTAGTGGAGATATTTTCTTAAGAAAATCTAAATAGCAGAGAAGCAGTATTCTTTCTTATCAGGAGGATTTTAATCCTCCTGATGTTTTTATATCCCGGGTTTGTCATTAGAAACTCGTTTTTTTTTTTGACAGATTGGGGATTATTGCAACGCTTTGCGGGCTTTTAAAATCCATTTAGAGGTATCCAACGGACTAATTCCTTTGTACTCTCTTATTGTTCCCAATTCATCGGCACATTCACGATAGCCGTAAAACTCAGTTCGTATTTTGGCTTTTCCCCCGGAACGAGAACTTAATCGAACAGGGAAATCGAGTGAAGTTGCTACAGGTAAAATCCCTGTTAAAATAAATTTGTCTTTTTCTATTTCCGGACTGTTAAAAGACCCTCGCATCTGGGTAATATCGCTGGTTATTGCTCCCAGTAAATTTTCAGGGGCCGAAATTTTAAAAGAAATAAGGGGCTCAAGTAAAGTCGTTCCGGTACTTGCGAGTCCATTCATAATACCCATGGGCGTGGCAACAACAAAATCGCCCGGATTTGAATGCACCGGATGATCTTCTCCTTCGATCAGGGTAATTTTTATATCGGTAACTTCCCAGCCTTTGATGCCTTGTTTTAAGGCTGATGGTATGGTTCGCTCTACTTCGTTCTGATATTTCTGATGGATATCGTCGACACTTATTTTAGATTCATAGTTAACTCCGCTACCACGTTGGCCGGGTTCTATTAAAAATTTCATGATGGCCCAACAGGACTTTGGCATCCAGTAACGTACATAACCCTCTCCTTTTTGAAGGGGTGTTTCCTTGTAAATGACTGTGGGATCCTGGAAATTTGCTTTAATACCAAACCGGGTTTCCAGAATTTTTTCCATAACTTCAATTTGTATCCAGCCCATAACTTTAACGTGTAGCTCCTTATCTTCCCGTAACCATTCAAAATCCAGGCCGGGATCTTCTTTCGAGAGTTCTTGCAGGGCTTCAGCTAAAGCCGGATAATCCTTCTCCTTATTAGCCACAACCTGTACGGTTAATAAGGGAGTTCTTAACGAAATACTTCCGGGAAGCTTCTCTGAAAAATTTCCTAACACATCTCCTGTCCTTGCATGCTTTAATCCGCAAACCCCTGCAATATCTCCGGCCAAAACTTCTCCGGTATCTTCATGCTTGCCGGGGAGTAGTTTCAGAACCCGGGTTACCTTTTCTTTCGTGTTTTGGGTGGCATTATGAACAATATCTCTGTTGCGGATTGATCCATGATAAAGTTTAATATGGGCAATTTTGCCCATGGCTTCATCATGCGTAATCTGGTAAATTAATGCGGATAAAGGTTTTGATTCATCTGCTTTGGGTTCGGGCAGATAATGTACCATAGCATTTAATAAATCTTTGATACCTAACCTGTTTTTTGCTGAACCCAATAATACCGGAATGATCTGATGATTATGAACGCCCTTTATCAGTGCTTCATCCAGCACTGAAAATGAAAGCTTTTGTTCATTAAGATATTTTTCAAGAATTTCTTCATTGCTCCCCGCAATGGATTCTATAATAGCTTCATTTAAGGTATTATTATCCCAAACAGAATGAATGTTTACATCTTTGGTTGCTTCATTTGATACCCGTTGTAAAACTACTGGTTGGGATGTAAATTCTTTTTTTATTTCGTTGATTACTATTTCTGTATCAGCACCGGCACGGTCAATTTTATTGATAAAAATTAAGGTAGGGATTTTTAATTTTTGTAAAGCATTCCATAAGGTTATGGTATGCCCCTGAACTCCTTCTACTGCTGAAATGATTAATAGTGCTCCGTCTAAAATACGAATTGTTCTTTCTACTTCGGCAGAAAAATCAACGTGTCCCGGTGTATCTATTAAGTTAATTTTTACATCCTTCCATTGGAAGGATGTGTTTGCTGACCTCACCGAGATGCCTCGTTCACGTTCAACCTCCAGGGAATCTGTTTGAGCTGTTCCATGATCTACATTTCCCAATATTTTGGTCTGTCCGCTTACATAAAGAAAATTCTCTGTGATGGTTGTTTTTCCTGCATCGACATGAGCAAGAATTCCTATATTACGTATTTTTTGCTGCATCTGTAAGGATCATTTGTTAAAAGCAACAAACTTACTAAAAGAAATAATACAGATTCTATGATTTCATGAATTCAGGATGACAACTTTTTAAACCATTTTTTGCGGATCTACCCACTGATCAAACTCTTTTTCTGAAAGATAACCTGACTCTACGGCTGCCTGTTTTAAGGTTTTGTTTTCCTGAAAAGCTTTTTGTGCAATTTTTGCAGCCTGGTCGTAGCCGATGTGAGGATTAAGGGCGGTTACCAGCATTAATGAATTTTTCAGATTTCGTTCAATATTCTGGATGTTGGGCTCTGTTCCAGCGATGCATTTGTCGGCAAATGATATCGAGGCATCGGCCAGTAAGCGGGCCGATGCCAGGAAGTTTTTAATGATCACCGGTTTGAAGACATTCAGCTCAAAATGGCCATTCGATCCGGCCATATTGATGGTTACATCATTTCCCATAACCTGGGTGCAGACCATGGAAAGTGCTTCGGCCTGGGTGGGATTTACCTTCCCGGGCATAATGGAAGAGCCGGGTTCATTGGCCGGTAGGTTTAACTCGCCAATGCCACTCCTGGGCCCGGATCCAAGCATGCGTATATCATTGGCTATTTTCATCAGGCTGGTGGCTAATGTTTTTAAAGCCCCATGTGATGAAACAAGTGCATCGTGGGCTGCCAGCGCCTCAAATTTATTAGGCGCTGTGATAAATGGGTGTCCCGTTATTTTTGCAATTTCACCGGCTACCATCTTAGCATAGCCGGGGGGAGTATTTAACCCGGTTCCCACAGCGGTGCCGCCAAGTGCTAGTTCCGAAAGATGTAACAGGCTGTTTTCTATGTTTTTTAATCCGTGATCCAGCATGGATACGTAACCAGAGAACTCCTGGCCAAGCGTTAATGGTGTTGCGTCCATAAAGTGAGTACGCCCTGTTTTCACAATACTTTCCCATGGTCTGCTTTTTGCTGCCAGCACATCCTTTAGTTTTCTTAGGGCTGGAATGGTTTCCTCCGTAAGAAGTTTGTATGCCGCAATATGCATGGCTGTGGGAAAAGTGTCATTCGACGATTGCGAACGGTTTACATCGTCGTTGGGATGTATGCGTTTCTCTCCTTCACCTAAATGATTCCCGGCTAAAACGTGTGCCCGGTTAGCAATCACCTCGTTTACGTTCATGTTGGTTTGGGTCCCCGAGCCGGTTTGCCAGACTAACAGCGGAAAATGGTCATCCAGCTTCCCGTCGTTTATTTCATCACATACCTGCTCGATGAGGCTGGCTTTTTCTTCTGGAAGAACTCCCAGCTGCAGGTTGGTTCTTGCCGCTGCTTTTTTGAGAATCCCAAAAGCCCGGATGATTTCTACCGGCATTTTCTCGGTACCAATTTTAAAATTATCGATTGATCGTTGGGTTTGAGCTCCCCAATATTTATCAGCAGGAACCTTTATGATCCCCATGCTGTCTTTTTCTGTACGAAACATTGTTTTTTATTTTTCTAACAATTTTATTCTAAAAAGGTTTTGTTCGTATCAAGGTAACGTAAAAGGGAGATTTTTGAAGGCATACATTTTCTTTGTTTGACCGTTTTGATTAATTATTTAGCTAACCCGTTAAAATTGGTTAGTGCTTTCAATTGAAACTGCTTTCCATTTTAAAGGGAAGTCCCAATAGAGGAAGGGGTCAGGATTATATATTTACTCATTTTTATTTTTTTTACTTTTTTACCCCTCTGCCTTCGGCATCTTCCCTTCCAAGGGGAGAAAGCTTCGATTTATCTGTGCTACTAAACTTTCAAGTTTTGTAGTTCACTTAATCAAAGCTGCTTTCCCTTTTAAGGGAAAGTCCCTACCGGGGAAAGGGTCAAAGAATATCATACTCATTTTTTCTAATTACATTTTACCCCTCTGTCCTTCGGCATTCCTGCCTGCCGTTGCAATTGTAAACACCGGACAGGCAGGTTCCCCTTTCTTTAAAAAATAAAAAAACTAATTTACTGCATGCTGTAAAAATCATTTCCTTTATCATCCACCAGGATAAATGCCGGAAAATCTTTTACCTCAATTTTGTAGATGGCCTCCATCCCCAGTTCGGGATATTCGAGCAGTTCTACCTGCTTAATATTTTTTTCGGCAAGGATGGCTGCCGGTCCGCCAATGCTGCCCAGGTAAAATCCGCCGTACTTCTTACAGGCATCGGTAACTGCCTGGCTCCGGTTTCCTTTGGCAATCATGATCATGCTGCCGCCATGACTCTGGAACAGGTCCACGTAGGGGTCCATCCTTCCGGCAGTGGTTGGCCCGAATGATCCCGAGGGTTTCCCCTGGGGTGTTTTGGCTGGCCCTGCATAGTAAATGGGATGATCTTTAATGTACTGTGGTAAACCTTCTCCTGTTTCGATACGTTCTTTCAGTTTGGCATGTGCAATGTCGCGCCCTACGATGATTGTTCCGTTCAGCGAGAGCCTTGTGCCTACCTGGTGTCTGGACAGTTCTGCCAGGATCTCTTTCATGGGTTTGTTCAGGTCGAGCGTAATGGCACCCCCTTCCTCTTCCTTTCGGAATTTTTCAGGAATAAATCTTCCGGGATTATTTTCAAGTTTCTCAATCCATATCCCCTCTTTGTTGATTTTAGCCTTGATGTTCCGGTCGGCCGAGCAGGAAACCCCCATGCCTACGGGGCATGAAGCTCCGTGCCGCGGTAAGCGGACAATCCGGATATCGAGAGCAAAGTGCTTACCGCCAAACTGGGCTCCTATGCCAAGGTTGTATGCTGCTTTCAGGATCTTTTGTTCCAGCTCGGTATCCCTGAAAGCCTGCCCGTGTTCATTTCCCCGGGTGGGTAAATGATCATAATATTTGGTTGAAGCTAATTTTACGGTTTTAAGATTGGACTCTGCCGAGGTGCCGCCAATGACAAAAGCAACATGATAGGGCGGACATGCTGCGGTACCCAGCGACTTAAGTTTTTCGATTAAAAAGCTTTCCAGCTTTTCGGGATTTAACAAGGCTTTGGTCTGTTGAAATAAATTGGTTTTATTGGCCGATCCTCCTCCCTTGGCAACAAAAAGAAACTGGTATTCGTCGCCGGATGTAGCATGAATGTCTATTTGCGCAGGCAGGTTGGTACCCGAATTTTTTTCGGTATACATGTCCAGGGGTACGGTTTGTGAATACCGCAGGTTATCCTGCGTATAGGTTTCGTATACTCCCTTGGACAGTGCTTCCTCGTCACCACCTCCGGTCCATACCTGTTGTCCTTTTTTGGCAACAATGGTTGCCGTACCTGTATCCTGGCAAAAGGGTAATTCCCCCTTTGCCGAAATTTCGGCATTCTGTAACATGGTTAGGGCTACGTATTGATCATTATCACTTGCCCCGGGATCGTCGAGAATAGCTGCTACCTGCCTGAGATGACCGGTCCGTAGCATAAAGGAGGTGTCGTGAAAAGCTGCACGGGCCAGAAATGTTAATCCTTCCGGATCGACCTTGAGAATCTTCTTGCCCTCAAATTCACTGACCGATACATGATCTTTGGTTAACAGATAATACTCGGTTTCATCCTTTCCGATGGGAAAAGGATCCTGATAATAAAATTTTGGTGTTGACATAGAACTTTTGTTTTTACTGCTACAGGGCAGTTCGTTTGTAATTTAGGATTATGGTATAAAAAGTTTTATCAACCCAAAAGATACAAAAATTATAGGATGGGATCAATATTTTCTACAGGATCCCCAATTACTGCTTTATTTTCTTTAACAATAACAGGCCTTCGGATTAGTTTTGGATTTTCTACCAGGATTTTTATCCATTCCTCATCGGTTAAATTTTTTCCTTTATAATTTTCTTTATACTCTTTCTCCTGGGTACGAATGATTTCGCGGGGTTTCATATTCAGTTTCCGGAGTAATTCGGTTAAACTTTCTTCCGTAAAAGGCTGGTCTTTTAAGTATTCAATGATCTCAGGCTTGATGCCTTTATCCTCAAGATACTTCAGGCCTCCACGGCTCTTTTTACATCGGGTATTGTGATAAATCTGGTAAGCCATAAAATAGTTCTTTTTATTCAACAAGCGTAAATATTTCGTCCAATGATTTCTTCGGTTTGGGCTGCATGTCTTTGGATGCTTTTCCTACAGCCACAAAGGCAATAAGATGAAAAGGGCTTTCGATGTGGAGAATCTTCTCCAGCTCCTACTTGGCCATCATGGGAGCACTTAGCCAACAGGCCCCATAGCCTAAATCCACTGCCGAAAGCAGGATGTTCTGGATGGCTGCCCCTGCACTTTGCATATCCGGGAAGTTACGTAACTTATTAATCTCCTCGTGGGTTAAATTGACTCCTTTTTCTAAAACCGACTCGTAATCCTCCATGGCCATGGCGATCACTGCCGGTGCATTTTCAAAAAAGGTGGCAAACCACTCCACCTGTGACTTTACATTTTTCGAGGCAATCGATTGATTGGCCGGTAGTTGTTTGATTTTTTCCGACACCTTCAAAGCCAGTTTATTTAGAATATTCTGGTTGGTGATGGCATAAAACTTCCAGGGCTGGAAGTTGTTAACACTGGGTGCTAAACCGGCCCTTCGTACCAGCTCCTTTAAATCATTCACCGGAACCTTCTCGTCGGTAAAGGTTCTTATGCTTGCTCGTTTTTCAATCGTTTGCTTAAGATCCATGGCTTTGTGGTTTTTATAGTTCAAGTTAAATATAAAGATTAATTTTTAAGCGGTAAATTTTTTACCGGATTTTCTTTTATCGTTTCTTTAATCTTTAATACTACAGCATACCCTGAGATTTTGTTCACTACTGATTGCTTTAACCTGAAGTACCTTGGTGAATCTTTTGAAAGGAATGCGGTTATTGGGAGCTCTCGGGAAACGAAACATTCTCCTAATCATTTGTCTAAACCGATTGCTTCATACGGTCATTTATCGTCAGCATAAAGCAATAAAGTCTTCGGGTTTTTTTGCATAGATTTTTAGGTAAGATGCTCTTAAATGATCCAAATTCAACAAAATTTCCTTTACCTTTGTAGGACAACCACTAACTATGAATAAAAAGTATCATTATAAAGCCTTTGGGTTGCATTTTATTTCCGATTTTGAGATCCCTGAGCTGTTGGCATCAGCAGAAAAGCCGGATGTTGAGGTAAGGATCGGAAAAACACCCGGACAGCTTAACCGGATCATCCAAAAAGGAGTTCGCTACCAGGCCGGAAAGGATGAGTTTCTGCTGGAGACCGACGGGATTGCCCGGTTTTATGTTAAAAACGGAAAAGAGATTGTTGTGGAACCCTTCAAATCCAGGGTCGACAGGGAGGTACGCCTGTTTTTGCTTGGATCGGCTTTTGGAGCACTGTTTATTCAGCGGGGATTATTGCCCATCCATGGCAGTGCCATCAGGTTTGGACCGGCGGTGTCGGTGTTTACCGGCTTGAGCGGGGTAGGAAAATCCTCCATAGCCGCCTGGTTTGTCCGGCAAGGATACCAGATCCTTGCCGATGATATCAGCGTGATCAATGCTTCCCTGCAGGTAGAACCCGGGTTTCCCAACATGAAAATATGGAAGGATGTCCTCGGGAAACTGGGAATTGCTGCCGACACCTTATCAGCCATCCGTCCCGATATCCAGAAATATAAATATACCATCGACGAAAATTTTTGTACTGAGCCTTTGCCGGTAAACAATATCTTTATCATCCAGCCCAAAAACACCCCGGGTTTTGAGTATGAAGAGCTGACCGGGGTAGAGAAATTTAACGCTTTGAAAAACAGCACCTTCCGCTACCGGTTTGTGGAGGGACTGCAAAAACAGCAGGAGCATTTCCGGGGAATCAGTCAGCTGTTAAAACAGGTGAAGGTTTACCGGGTGAAACGACCCCAGGCGCCGTTGATGCTTGAAGAGTTTGCCATTTTTTTACGCCAAAACTTTGCCCTCGATGCCTGAAAAAAATGTCATATGGCTGGCCAGTTACCCCAAATCAGGGAATACCTGGTTCCGGATCTTTATTACCAACCTGTTGGGCGACTCGGACCAGCCGGCAAGTATCAATGATCTGAAGGAGACCTCCATCTCCAGCTCACGCAGGATTTTCGACGAGTATACCGGCCTCTCTTCTGCCGATATGACTTTTGAGGAGATTGACCGCCTGAGGCCTGATGTTTACAGGATGCAGTCGGAAGAGTCGGAAGAGCTGTTGTTTAAAAAGGTACACGACCGTTTTTATTTCGTTGAGCCGGATCAGCCCCTGTTCCCGCCCGAAATTTCGAGGGGGTGCGTCTATTTTATGCGAAACCCCCTGGATGTGCTGGTATCTTTTGCTTACCACAGTGCAAAACCCGTGGAGAAGATGGTGAAAATTATCAGCGACCCAGGCTATGCCTTTTGCGACCGCAACGACCGGCAGGTAAACCAGCTTCGACAGCTGCTGGGCAGCTGGTCGGACCATGTGAATAGCTGGACGGAGCAATCGTTAATCCCTGTCCATGTGATGCGTTACGAGGATATGCTCAGCGACCCGTTAACCACCTTTTCGCAGGCAGTGAAGTTTTTAGGCCTCGGAGCTTCCCTCGATAAAATTGTGGATGCCCTGCAAAAAAGCGATTTTCACATCCTTACCCAACAGGAGAAAAAGAGCGGGTTTAAGGAGAAGATGATCAAATCGAAACAGTTCTTCCGGAAGGGGAAGGTAGGCGACTGGAGGAATCATTTAAGCGAAAAGCAGGTGAACAAAATTCTCAGCAACCACCGCGGGGTGATGAAAAAATTCGGATATTTGGATGAGAAAGATGAAATTGTTTTTTAAATTAAAATTATTAGCGGCAGTAACCAGTTTACCTGCCGGAGGCAGGCAACAGGAAGCAGTTTTTCTGCGATGCTTTGCAAAAGACTTTGTGTCCCAATAGCTTTCGGGACTAGCGGGACGAGTCGCTGCGAGAAAAAATGAGAATAAAATAAACGAACTAGTATCAATGAAACTAACAGAAAATAACATCATCCAGCGAAACAACGATATCCTGGCCAGCGATATCGACGGCGAAAAAGTAATGATGAGCATCCAGCAAGGCGAATATTACGGACTGGGAAAAACCGGCAGTTTTATTTGGGATAACATCGAGAAACCAATTACGATAAAAGACCTGGCTGATTTAATTACCGAAAAATATGAAGTAAGCCGGGAAAAGTGTCTGCAGGATATACTCCCTTTTTTAAACGATCTGGCAGAAAAAAAGCTAATTGTTACAACCTAATCATGTTTATTAGTCATCCGATGACTTAAGAAAAGAACTTTTTCATGTTTCATTTGTTTAGTAAATATTTAAACGCCCCGCGGCAGGAAAAACGGTTGCTTTGGCAAACCTTTTACTGGCTGGTGGTGTCGTTTGTATGGGTAAGGTGGTTGCCCTTGCGATGGTTTTCGCACCGGTTAGGGGCTTTTCGGAATGAGAATAAGGATGTTTTGAAGGAAGGGCAGGAGGAGTTGATTGGCAGAGCACAGCATGCCCTGCGGCGGATGAAACGGCGGTTGCCGTGGAAGGTAAAATGCTTTGAAGAGGCCATCGCGGTAAAAAAAGTGTTAAAAGTTTATGGCCTGGGCAGTACCTTGTACCTGGGGGTGAAGAAAGGAGAGGGTGAGGGCTTAAAAGCCCACGCCTGGCTCAAAGCCGGAGGCAAAGTAGTGGCTGGAGAAAAGGGGCACAAAGAATTTACGGTAGTTGGTTTTTATAGCTGACAACAAGATTTTTATCAATCCAAACTGTCGTTTAATCAATAATTTAACGAAAATTTGGGTTTTCAGATAAAAAAGCAATAAATTTACTCTAAAATATATAATTTAAGGCACAAAGTGTATATTTGCACCATTTTTGTTGTGAAAAGTTAAAATGTGAAGATATGGACGAGAAAGAGAGAACACTGGAAGAGAAAAACACACCTCTACATAATACGAAGTTAACCTGGGAAATGCCAAAACTTTTTTCCCTGGATAAAATGAAAACAGAAGGAGGGAATGGTCTTGATCCTACTGAAGATTATATTTATGAGAGTTAAAAAAGAACTTCATGAAAAAACTAATATTTTTATTGAATTTTTTTGTTTTTATTACAGCAATTACATCTGCACAAACTTGGAAAGATTATCTTGAAGTTAATTCATCCGGAAATGTGAGAATTCTTTCCAATGATATTGATGAGAATGATAATATCTATATTGCCGGGCATTTTCAAAATAGCATTGGTGATACTATAAACTCTAATGGAGGTTTTGATTTCTTCATTGCTAAAATTTCTAGTGACCTACAACCTGTTTGGATTAAAACCATTGGGGGTAAAGGAAATGAACTTTTATATATTGATCTGAAACTAGATCAATATCACAATATTTTTGTAACCGGAATTTTCCAGGATACCTGTTATTTCAACGAAAATCAAGATTCTTTAATAAGTGATGCCGGTTCTTATGATGTGTTTTTGGCAAAATATAACATTAATGGAAGTTTTCTATGGTCCAAAAAAATAGCTTGGGGTGAATCTACACAATATATTAACGGAATTGATATAGATAAATCAAACAATATTATACTGGTAGGTGATTATGTCGATTCTCTTATTTATTCTGACGATACCTTAAGAGGAACAGGAACAAATAATTATATTTTTAAATTAGATGATGATGGAAATTACCTTTGGGTTGACAATATTCTTAATTCTTCAGGTACTGGAAAATTAACATCGATAAGCGCTTTTAACGACGGATATTATTTTAATGGTATTTTTCTTGGGGATTTATATTTAGATGTAAAAACAATATCCAGTTATATTACCAATAAATCTGATGTTTATTTATACAAAACTGATTTTGATGGGAATGGGTTGTGGGTGAGGCAATCCTATGGGAATAACAATGATTATACAGGCACAATTACACAGGATGATTATGGGAATATTTATTTTACCGGATATTTTAGTGGCACGGAATTTTATGCGGATTCCACGGAAACATTGACCAGTAATGTCATTTTAAGCACCAGTGGATCCAATGATATTTTTATCCATAAATATAACAAAAACGGGAATTTATTGTGGTCTCGTGGTTATGGAGGTATTGGAAATGATGTAGCCAAAGTAATCCTTTCCCGTAGAAATAAGTTATATATTTCAGGATATTTTTCAGATGAATTGGTTTTTGGTGACGATACGATTAATTCAAGTTCTTCATCAGATTTAGATATTTATGTTGCAGGTCTGGATAATTTAGGCAATACTTTGTTTGCTTCAAGTTTATATGGTGAAGGAGGAGTTGATCAAGGAGATATTCTGGAAATTTCTTCAGATGGAATAAATACTTTTGGCGGAGCTTATAGATCAGCAAGTTTACAAATCGGAGAGGGAACACTTTTTAATTCAACCGGAACTTATAATGGAATTCTGGCCCAGTTTATCCCCGAGTTAAATGCCACCTTCACCAAAAAAACCAACCCCACCTGCTATGGAAGTACCGACGGCGAGCTGGTGGTTACCCCCTACTTTGGCGTTTCGCCCTATACCTACGCCTGGAACCACGATCCTGGCTTAAATGATTCAACCGCTACCGGATTATCTGCCGGAACCTACTCGGTGACCGTAACTGATGCCCTCGACTCTTCCGCCATTGCACTACATACCCTGGCCGAACCGGATTCTTTCCTTTTTAACCCCTCGGTAACGCATGTTACCACCTGTAGTTATAGCGGCGAAGGCGAAATAGACATCAGCGTTACCGGCGGCAATGGAGGAAATACCTATTACTGGTTCGAAAGCGAAGGCGGATCGGGCGTTAGCCTGACCTCCGAAGACCAAACCGGCCTGACTGCCGGAACCTATTGTGTTACCGTTACCGATGCCGAAGGATGTACTGCCGATACGGCTATAATCCTTACCGGGCCTAAGCCCGTTACCTTCGGGGAATCCGTGGTAACCCACTATACCGGCCCAGCTGACCTGGGAGCCATCGACCTGGTGTACCAGGGAGGAACCGGAACGGTTACCTTCAGCTGGGAAGGACCCTCGGGCTTTACTGCAGAAACCGAAGATATTGCAGATCTCGACCCGGGAAGCTACTCGGTGACCGCTACCGACAACAATGGATGCGTGTTCGATACCACCTTCAATGTGCTGGATCAGACCACATTCTATGCCTATATTTCCCACTCCAAAGATGCCTGTCCGGGAACCACCAACGGGAAAGCTACCGTAAGCTATTTTTCAGTGGACGGACACACCGATATCACCTACCAGTGGGATGCCAATGCCGGTGGTCAAACCACCGCCGAAGCCATCAACCTGGCTTCCGGACAAACCTACTCTGTTACGGTTACCGATGTGGAAGCCGAACCCGACCTGGTGGATGTGGTTAATGTTACCATCGGCGAGCTGGGTTATACCTTTGCCGGGGAGATCACTCCCTCGTCAACCAGCCTGCTCGACTGCTACGGCGATACCGATGGGTATATCGATGTGCATATTACCACTGCCGGGGAGATGCCCTACAGCTACAGCTGGAATACCGGGGCTACCACTCAGGACCTGACCAATGTGGGCATCGGCACTTACAGCATTACAGTAACTGACGCCAACGAATGTGAGTTTACCGTTACCGGCTATGAGATTACCCAGCCTACCGAAGTGCTGGCCACTGCCGAAGTGGTGAATAGTCCTACCTGCCATGGCGATTACGACGGTGAGCTTACGGTACTCCGCAGCGGTGGAACTGAACCTTATAGCTACCTGTGGAACGACCCGGGAAGTCAGAGTACTCAAATTGCCGACGGTCTGGATGCAGGATTTTATACCGTTACGGTTACCGATGCCAACGGTTGCCATAAATCATCGAGTGTGAACCTTACCCAACCCCCGGCAATCCAGGTGAATAAAACCGTATATAATGTATCATGTAATGGTGGGAATGATGGTGCCGTACAACTTGCCGTATCCGGCGGTACGCCGACTTTCAGCTATTTCTGGACTACCGATAACGGGTCGGGACTGGTTCCAACCCAGAAAGATCAATCGGGATTAACTCCCGGAACCTACTCTTTTACTGCTACCGATGCCCACAACTGTATGTACGAGGATAGTGTGGTAATTACCGAACCCGCTGCACCCCTTGCGGTTGAACTTACAGAAGTTACCGATGCCCTTTGCAATGGGGCCGAGGATGGAACGATAAATGTTACGGCAACCGGGGGTACCCTTCCGTATATCTATGCATGGACTACCTCCGACGGATCAGGACAGGTAGCGGATGTTGAAGACCAGGGATCTGTGGGCGCAGGAACATACGATCTGATCGTGGTAGATGATCATGGCTGTGAAGCCAACCTTTCGGTTGACGTTGAGGAACCCGCTGCCATTACCATTGTGTCCGAGAATGTGACCGATGCTTCGTCCGAATCCGCCTCCGACGGTTCGATCACTGTTGAAGCTGCAGGCGGTACCGGAACATTATCCTATACCTTAACACCCGGGGATGTGGTGAATGAAACCGGAATATTTGAAAACCTGAGTCCCGACGATTATCTCCTCGAAATTACCGACGATAACAGCTGCGGACCGGTTACAACCAACCTGACTGTGGGCTCTTCCACATCTGTTGAGTTTTTAAATGTTGCCGGAAATATCCGCATCTACCCGAACCCCACATCCAACCACATTACCGTGGAGATAGCCATTGAACAGCAAAAGAAATATGCCCTCGAAATCCTTAATATTTCCGGTCAACGGGTATATCACGAGGTGATCGAAACCAGGGGTAAATTGAAGAAGAAACTGGATTTATCTGATTATGCCAAAGGAATATACTTTGTCCGGGTGAGTACCGAAGGATCCTCCTACCAGGAAAAAGTAATTTTTCAATAAACTGTTGATATTATGTTTTTTATAAAGCCTCTGCAAGCAGGGGCTTTATTTTTTGGGAAAAAGTTTAATCGATAATGCCTAAGATTTTATATGTTTACATTGAATTAATCAACGTCAAAAAAACATTTATTTATGAATATACTTCTCATCGGCTCCGGAGGAAGAGAGCATGCCCTGGCATGGAAGCTCAGCAAAAGCAAACAGCTAACCCGCCTTTATATTGCGCCTGGCAATGCAGGCACCCAGGCGTTGGGGGAGAATGTTCCGCTGGCGGGGAATGATTTTGGGGCAATCAAAAAATTTGTGCTGGATCACAAGGTTGACCTGGTGGTGGTTGGCCCGGAACAACCCCTGGTTGACGGAATCCATGATTATTTTTTGGCTCAGCCTGAACTGACTTCTATACCGGTGATCGGACCAGTAAAGGCAGGTGCTGTGCTTGAGGGGAGCAAGGATTTTGCCAAATCGTTTATGAACAGGTACCATATTCCAACGGCCAGGTACCAGTCTTGTACCCTGAAAACCCTGAACGAAGGCAGGCGGTTTTTAGAAACCCTGAAACCTCCCTATGTGCTGAAGGCCGATGGTCTGGCCGCAGGAAAAGGAGTACTTATCCTTGAGGATCTCGACGAAGCTCAAATAGCCCTGGATACCATGTTGAAAGGTAAGTTTGGCAAAGCCAGCCAGACGGTGGTAATTGAGGAGTTTCTTTCAGGAATCGAGCTTTCCGTTTTTGTGCTTACCGATGGTAAATCCTATAAGATCCTCCCCGAAGCGAAGGATTACAAGCGCATTGGCGAAGGTGACACGGGCCTTAATACCGGCGGGATGGGGGCTGTTTCACCGGTTTCTTTTGCAGATAAGCATTTTATGGATAAAGTGGAAAAAAGAATTATTCAGCCTACCCTTGAAGGTCTGCAACAGCAAAAAATTGATTACCGGGGGTTTATCTTTTTCGGATTGATGAATGTACATGGAGAACCCTATGTTATTGAGTATAATGTTCGTATGGGTGATCCTGAAGCTGAGGTGGTAATCCCGCGGATAAAAACAGATTTGTTAACCCTGTTTACCCATGTAGCCGATCAGACCTTAAGCGACGCCTCTTTTTACATTGAGGAAAAGGCTGCGGCAACAGTTATGCTTGTATCCGGAGGTTATCCCGGTAAATATGACAAAGGAAAGGCCATACGTACCCAAGCTCCGATAGAGGATTCCATTCTTTTTCATGCCGGCACTACCTATAAGGAGGACCAACTGGTTACCAATGGAGGGAGAGTTATTGCAGTCACCTCCTATGGAACTAATATTTTCGATGCCCTGGAATTAAGTTATCGGAATGCTGAAAATATTCAATTCGAAAAAAAATATTATCGTAAGGATATTGGCAAGGATTTAAAATAAGATCTATGATAAGTATTTTAAAAAGCAACAAACCCGTAGTTATTTTTTTCATTGTATTAGGATCTATTGCTTTGTGGATCGGAAATTTCATTCAACCAGTTGTTGGCTCCTTCACTTTTGACAAACAACCGGTATTATTTTACAGGTATATTGATCAGTATTTGCAGTATCAGTCTTTCGGATCGCTGATAGTTACCTTGCTTTTATTGATAACCCAGGCGTTTTTACTGGTACAGTTTAACCGAAAATATATCCTGATCAATTACCGAACCTACTTACCTGCTTTTTTTTATGTGCTTATTGCCGGTAGTTTTGTGCCGTTACAGCGAATTAATCCGGTACTGCCGGGAACATTATTTATGTTTATTGCCCTTAATTTTATCTATGATATTTACCGCAGGGATTATGCGTTAAACCGTCTGTATATGGCGGGATTATTCGTGTCTTTTGCTAGTATGTTCTGGCCCCCTTTTGCAGTGTTTTTTCTCGTGATATGGATTGCCCTCACCATTTTACGCCCGTTTGTCGGGCGTGAGTGGATTGTCAGCCTGCTGGGGTTTTTAACACCCTTTTTATTTGTTTTTACCTACTATTATGTTTTTCTTGATTTAGATAAACTGCTGGTACTGAAAGAGACTATTTTAAATCATTTTACCATATTACGAAACATTGCTCCTGTTTATTACAGTTATTATATTTTTTATGGGTTACTATTTCTGATCATTGTCCTGGCAAGCTTTAAGGTGATAGCAGATTTTCATAAGAAGAAGATAAAAAACCGGAAATATTTTGAGATTAACTGGTGGATCTTTCTTATTGGCGTTATGGTTTTTATCTTTTTTGAAAATGCAGGTTATGAAATGATCTATTTCCTGGCACTTCCCATATCCTTTCTGTATACAGAATATTTTTATTCCATTCGTTCCCGGTGGTATTTAAATATAATGTTGTTATTGATGGCCGGATCGTTGGTATTCATACAAATCATAGCCCATTCCTAGGTAGATTGTATTTATTTGCAGTGCAGAGAAAAATTGATTTTTTACAGTTTTTTAACAAAGGAAAGCATCGTTACGGCTAATCCCTGTTCTCCTTCCTTAAAGGTAACAAAGATATGATATACCCCGGTGGATGTACACTTAAAGTCGAAGGAGGGATAGGTTTTTCCGGTGGCCACGACAAAGTTGGTTCCCAGCAACCGGTTATTGTCAAAAAGTTGTAAGATAGCTTGTCCGGAATAATCTTTTGAATTACACACCGTAAACCGGTATTGGGTATTTTTGCTCAATACCACAGAGAATCTTGCGGTTGGAGGTTCTTCGCCTGGTTTGGCTGCATCCAGTTTGATGGGAAAGTCTTTCAGATAGGTTACCTCGTCTCCGGCAATCATACTGCAAATATCAACCAGCTCCTGACCTGATTGAGCTTTTGCAGTAGTTAAATTCCCTGCTACAATAATTGCAAGAAAGATGAGTATTGCGGGTATATTTCTCATATTTACAAGTGTATTATTTTATTACGTATTTCGGCAGTTTTGTCTATAATCTTCATCATGGTTTCATTGGATATCTCAATGAACTGTTTGTCATTTTGTTTGATTACCAGCATTCCATCCTCTTCAACTGCCTCAGGTTCTCCTTTTTCATAGGTAATGGTTACCTCCCGATATATCGTTTGGATCTCTTGCAGATCCTTAATCAGATCATTAAACTTCGGATCGCGGTCATAATTTTTTAGGAGCAACATTAAGTTATTTAAAATGATCTTTTGTTCCCCAATTTTTTCAGCCAGCTCAGCATTGGGAGATTCTTTAACCACACCCCCCAGCAGATACATACTTTCAATCCATATTCCTGCTACAATTAAGGAACTTAAATTTCCCCTGTTATTCTCACGCAAATATCGGTCCATTTGGTTAAAGTTTTGTACCGAAATGTACATGAGAGAATCAAGGTTTTGATTATTGGTTACTAAACGTTTTAGTGTAGTGAAATCAAAAAACTGGCCTACCCGGATACCATCCGCCAGGGTTTTTATGGCAGAAATATAATCCAGCACCGAGCCGGTTTTATTGTACATGTTTTGATAGCCCAGGTCGGCACCGTAAATACCCAGTCCCAGGGCCATTTTATAGCTCGTGTTGTAGCTGTCAACATAGTCGGTGGTGGCAAGATAATCATTGGAATAGGGTGCCCCGATACTCTTTATTAAGGCAGCAATTTCAACAGGCGAAGAGATATTTTGTACGATTTCTTCCATGGCCTGTTCTGAAATTTCCAGATTGCCATCATATATTACGGAATCGGGTATTTCGAATTCTTGAGAAAAATCATTTTCCTTTTGTTTATCTGACCGGCACGCTGAGAAAAGTAGTATCGGCAATAGTATATAAATCAAATATTTGCTCATAATTCCTGTCGGTTGAAATTCGTTCTTATGCAAATTTAACATATCTTATAAAGATATAAAAATAATCTAAATCACGAAAGATTATTTTTTAAACTTAATTCTTTCAGGGAGTTCGAGTATTCTTTTTAGCACATTATAATACAATGTTATATATAATATTGCTGTTAAAAACCAGATAAAGGTTAAGTTAAATCCAAAAGTGTCAAAAAACCTGCCCGCAAAATATTTTCTGGGAGCAAAGAAATGAGATCTGAAATTCAGGAATCCTTCAATATCCGGATCTTTATATATGGGATCAACTTGTTGGATCAATTCGTGGTTATATTCAATAATTTTATTTTTTTCAAACACTTTTTTCACCTGGTCGGCAACACTCTCGTTATGATAAGCATTCCGTTTGTTCCGGTACAGATCAGGATTGGTATTTAACAGGTAACGGATAATATTTTCTTTTTCGTTGTTGGCTTTTTGGAACTGCATGCTGTAGTATGCATTCAGCCTTTCTAAATAATCCCAGGTTTTATTCAGGATAATTTCATTAAAGGATGTGGTATCCAGTTGGTGGAGTGACTCAAAATCGAGGCCGGTTCGGACCTCCTCTTTTCCAATTTCGTTTTGTAAAAGTTTTAAATGGCCGGAGATCTCTTTTCTGACTTCCGGGTCCTCATTCATCTTATACCAATTATTTTCAATATATTCAATCCGCTTTTCCAGTTCCGGGATATAATATACCTGTTTAAAATCCGCATTACTCTCCCGCTTTTCAATTTCATAAAAGTTTCTTTCAAACTCGTTATTTTTAAACTGGTTAACCATTAATGCTTCGTACGACCACTTGGTGGGCATGATTTCAGCAATCAGGGGTACCTTTTTTACACTGCCGATGGATCGGTTAAGTTTGTCGAAAGGAAACATTGCTCCACTCAGGATCATCATGGGGATCATTAACAGCGGGATAAGAATATAGATGGTTACTGCAGAATTAAAGGAAGCCGAAACATTTAATCCGAGCATATTGGCAAATGCAGCCGTTGTAAAAAGAGCAATCCAGTATTCGAAGGTCATGCCCTTGATCCCCAGGATGTTGTTGGCAATAAGAACAAAAAGTATGGACTGGATGGCAGATATGGAAAACAGGATCAATATCTTTGAGATAAGATAGCTTGATTTGCTAAGGTTAAGAAAAGCTTCCCGTTTTAATATTTTCCGGTCGCGGAAGATTTCTTCGGCACTTACCGTAAGTCCTAGAAACAGGGCAACGATTAGAGCCATAAAGATGTAGATGGGAATATTTTCATTTTCGCGGAAAATATAAATGTTGGAGGTGGGGTCGGCGATGTAACGAATAATATAGGACAGGATAAATCCTAAAACAGGGGCTTCCAGTAAATTGAGGGCAATATATTGTTTGTTGCTGATTTTTGACAGAAAATCCCGGATGGTATAAATTTTTAACTGTTTAAACCACGAGGGGATACTTAAATTGGAGGGGGGTGGAACATCCACGGGTTCCACTACCCGTAATTTTATTTGTTCCTTAAAGTTTTCTTCCCACTTGGGAGGGGAGATCTTTCTTTTAGGGGTATAGCGTCCGTATTCATCGACCACCTTTGCCTCGATGATGTTAAAAATGAGTTCGGGATTCACATTCCCGCAGGTAGGGCATTCACCCACATCACTGTTAATCTGTGCATCGAGCCGTTTAAAATACATCACTCCTTCAACCGGGTTTCCATAGTAAATCATATATCCCCCGGTATCCAAGATCATCATATGGTCAAACATTTTATAGATGTCTGAGGAGGGTTGATGGATAACCACAAAGATTAATTTTCCTTTGAGGGCTAATTCCCGTAACAGGTCCATCACATTCTCCGAGTCGCGGGATGAGAGGCCTGAGGTAGGCTCATCGACAAAAAGGATGGATGGTTCCCGGATGAGTTCCAGGGCGATATTTAATCTTTTCCGTTGCCCTCCGCTAATCATTTTATTCAGGGGAGTCCCCACCTTCAGGTCCTTACGGTCATAAAGCCCCAGGTTGTTTAATGTTTTATTGACCAGTTCAACGATCTCCTCTTCGGATTTATCGTTGAAACAAAGTTTGGCATTGTAATAAAGGTTCTGAAAAACGGTTAGTTCCTCAATCAGAAGGTCATCCTGGGGGATGTATCCGATCACACCTTCTAGTTTCTCTTTTTCGGCATGCAGGTCGATTCCGTTAATCAGAATTTGTCCGGAGGTAGGATTATTTAACCCGGCTAAAACATTTAAAAGGGTTGTTTTTCCGGCACCACTGGCTCCCATTAAACCAATAAGTTTCCCCTGGTCTTCGGAAAAGTTAATATTCCGTAAACCAACATCCCCAGAGGGAAAAACATAGTTAATGTTTTTTGCGGAATAGGAGATTTTGGTAGAAGTGCTGTCCGCCAGGTAATGAGCTAAAATATCGCTGTAATAGATGGGTTTTCCTTTCGGCAGCTTAATGGTTCCGCCATTGGCAAACAGATAGATTCGTTTATTATTAACAGGCAACCCATTTAAAAAGATATCCTCCTGTCCGTTGTAGCGCATAAAGTAGAGGTCGACGCTTTTTACCTGGAGGATAAAGATATTCCCATCGAGGGCTTCTACTTTGACATGTTTCGCGTTTTTACACTGATCTTCCTGGTCGTTAATGATCAGGTTGCTTGAATTGTCCAGTTCGGCAAGATCATTATTAATCACGAAACTTTCGATGCTTAAAAACTCTTCCTTGGTAAGTTTAAAAACTTCGGCAACAGTATTGATAATTGCCATTCGTTGTTCCGAAAATTTCCGGTCGGCATTCACCAGTTCGAATAAACGAACCAAAACAATTACCTTTTGTTTTTGGGTAAGGGTTTTGTTAATCTTTTTGCAAATCCCAAGGATTCTTACGGAATCTTTTACCGAAGTAAGTTTAACCTTTTCGTTTCCTGATTTTTCAGATTTTTCACCGGTAAATCCGGCTTTTTCGTCAAAAAGGGCTAAGTATTCAGGAACAGCTTCATCATTTAATTGCTGGGTAAGAAAATTTTTAACATATTCACGTTCATTAGATTCTACTCCTTCGTCTTGTTTAGCAATAATAGCAAACAGTTGCATCAGGGCTTTTAAAATCTCTTCACTCATAAGCTGATATTAAATGATGAAATCGTCAGGTTATTATAATGTATAACTTACCTGTTCAAATGGAACATCAACAATGTCGGCATACTCTTCGCCGGCCTCTTCCATGTCTTCGTCATCTTCGGGATAGTACCATTTGATTAAAACTTCTTTACCGTTTTCGTGCATCTCTTCCAGCTTCATCAGGATATCCAGGATAAGCTTTGAGGATGCAGTGTTAAAATACACTAATTTAAAGGCAAATACGGTTTTTGAATTGGCCTCTTCCTGATAGTCGTCGAGCCAGTTCAATATGGGCTCATAAAATGTGGTTACATCTTCAGGAAGCGATCTGCCTGAGATTTCAAATATTCCATTTTCTTTATCAAGAATAATGTTAGGAGTATCGTCGGTACCTTTGATCTTTATTACTTCCATGGTTATTTTTTATTATGCGTTTCTAGAAATTGATGAGGTTAATAGGAAAAAAGAACTTCCTTCGTCAATGGGTAAAAAGTGGAATTCCAGTTTGTTTCCGGTTTTTCGGGCAATATCGATAAATCCCAATCCGGCTCCACCTTTTTCAGAGAGTCTTCCTTCTTTCATCTGGCTTTTATATAGCTGTTTAAGCCCCTCTTTGTCCAGGCTGTTGATATGGTTGAGCATTTCGGTAAGCTCTTCGATTTTATCATTTTCAATAACGTTTCCTGTGGTTACATGATAATCTTTTTTTCCTTTGCTTACCATAAATATTCCCCGTCCTGCAAATAAGAAATCATCAGAGCCAAATGAGTCGGCATGTTTACTGATATTTTGCAGACATTCAACCATCACATGGAACACCTTCTTCTGAACAGAGTTCGCTTCAGATTCCTTAGCCATATTCGATTCTGTAAGAGATGTAAATGCTTTGGTAATCTGGTGCGTTATTTCACCTTCGTATACCAAAGTAATTTCGTGTGCTTTCATCGATCTGTAAAAATCGTAAACAAACTCCAGAAAGCCTTTAACATTACTTTTATCCATAGGTTGTAAAATTAATATTTATTAAAATTAATAAAAAATTAAAATTCTATTCCAATTAACAATACATCATCAATCTGTTTGTTATCTCCTTTCCATTTTTTAAAGTCGGAAGCAAACAAGTTGGCATATTGTTGCATGGAGAGATCTTTATTTTCTACGATATTTTCTCTGATTCGTTTGGGCATATATTTTCTTTTTTCCGGACCCCCGATCTGATCAGGCATCCCATCGGAAAAGATAAAGATCTTATCGCCTTTTTTGATTTCAATTACATGGTTAATAAAGTCTTTTTCGGGTTTCTTTTTGTGAGGAATTCCTCCAATCGCTTTACGGTTTCCTTTGTATTCATGTAATTCCCCGTTTCGTAAAAGATACAGTGGGCGGTGTGCTCCGGCATATTGCAACTCTTTTTTTCGCAGGTCAATACGGCATAAGGCAATATCCATACCATCCCGTGCATCGGCATCGATCCGGTCTTGCTTTAGGGTGCTTCGTACCCCATAGTGTAACTTGTCTAATATTTGCCCGGCTTTGTAATTAACATCATGGTCAACAATATTGTTGAGTTGGAAATAACCGATAAATGATAATAATGCACCGGGAACTCCATGCCCCGTACAATCCACTGCAGCAATATATAAAATATCTTCTTTCTTGAAAAACCAGGGGAAATCTCCACTAACAACATCGCGGGGGATATAAAAAATAAATGATTGGGGCAAATATTCCTGGATGATGGCAGTATTGGGTAAAATAGACGATTGTATTCGTTGTGCATAATTGATACTCTCGTTAATCTTCTTGTTCTTGTCTTTTATTTCAAGTTCAATTTGCTTTGCCTCGGTTATATCATGCCCAACAAACAGAATGGTTTCCAGTTCATTTTCGTTAAATTCAGGGATCGCATTGTAGCTCATGATCCGTTCGCCCAGCTTGGCGGTAGGAATATTGATTTCCAGGTGTAATTTCTGATTGGTTTTTCTGATTTTACGGATCGACTCCTTAAAGAAATTTGCCAGGGTATCATGAACGTTTAAATCATCCAGTCTAGCATTGATCAGATCTTTCGCTTTTAACCCGATATATTCTTCCACCATCGGGTTGGCATAAAAGAACTGTCCCTTGGTGTTCATTCGTAAAATCAGGTCCGGACTGTTTTCCGACAAAGACTGCATTTTACTCTTCATTCGCTCTTCCTTCTCGGCTCTTTTTCGTTCGGTAATATCCTGCGAATTTAAGATGATCCCGTTAATTGCGGGATCGTTCAACAGATTCCGGCCGGTGGTTTCAATATAAATCTTTTTCCCGTCTTTCTTAATGTAAGTATATTGGATGGTTCGGGGGGTATGCGGATCTTCCAGCAACAGTTCAAACATTTCTTTGATCGCAGCTTCTCCTTTGGCCGTTAACCGGTCCATATCTTTACCACTCATCATCTCTTCGGGGGTGTATCCCAGGATTTTGGTTACCGAAGGACTCTGGTATTTAAGCTTTAGTTCCTTGTCGTAGATAGAAATAACTTCTGATGCATTTTCCAGTAAGGAGTGTAATCTCTTCTGGGCATTTTCTACTTCCTTGATCTGGGTTTCAAGTTTTTTATTGGATATTTCAAGCTCTTCGTGAGTCACCCTCATTTCTTCAGCATTCTGTCTCAACTCTTCCTCATTTTCCTTTAACTCTTCGGTCATTTGCTGAGATTCTTGCAACAGGTGCTCTGTTTTCTGGTTCATTTTAAGGTTATAGAGCGTCCGGGCAATAATTTCTCCAAGCTCTTTCAGGAAATCTATGGTCAATTGGGGAAAATGATCTTCGATCGAAGCAAACTCCAACACCCCCTGTAATTTTTCTTCGGTAATCAGAGGAACAATAAGAATGCTGGCGGGTTTTTTCTCTCCAAGAATCCCTGAGGTTATGCTGGCATAATCTTCCGGGATTTCGGTCCGGTAAACAATATCCTGTTCGTAAGCACACTGGCCAATAAGGCCATGGCCAATTTTAAATTCCTGGTGAATAAAACGCTTCCTGTTATAGGCATAGGTGGCTGTGTTGACCAAAAGATCATCTTCTTCATTATATAAATAAAAAGCACCCTGGATAACATCAATATAGTTAATGAGTTTAACAATAACCTCATAGGCTAACAGGTCAATATTATTATGCATTCTTAAAATTGCAGATATAATATCCTTTCCTTCTGATATCCAGTTTTGTTCTTTTTCCTTTTTGTTGTTTGCCAGCAGGTTGTCGCGCATTACGAGTAACGATTTGCCAATAATATCGTTCTCGTCTTTTATTTCATAATCGATATCGTAGTTCCCTTCGCCAATATTCTTGGCAAACGTGGCATTCCGGTTAATGTCTTCGTTTCGCTGTTCAATGATTTTCTGAAAGGCAAGCTTGTCGCGTTCTCGCCTTTTTTGAAAGATATAGATGGTGAAACCAACGATAGCAGGAATAGCATCGATAAACCAGTGCAGCGGATTATCGAGGTGTATTTGTTTAAAAGTTGTAAATGAAATATGGGTATAGTTAACAGAAATATCAATGATCCATGCAATCAGGGGAAGAGGGAGAGAAACCCCGACTCCAAGAAGGATGTCATTGTATGAAATTTTTGTTAACTGGTTCTTATGCTTTTCTTTACTCATATATATCAAATGCTAAATTTAATATTTACTTAAAGATTTTCCAATATGTTCAGAGATTTCTGTAAAACTATCCACAATATCTTTTTTAAACTCTTTAAAGGATGCCAGTTCAATTACAGCAATTGTTTCCTGGTTAAAAATAACCGGGATAATGATAAGATGATTGGGAGAACTGGTTCCTAGCCCGGAAAGAATCGTGATATAATTTTCGGGAATATCGGATAGGTTTAAAATGGTTTGGTTTTTTGCTACCTGTCCGGAAAGGGTTTCCCCCAGCGTGAAATTTTTGGGTTCTGTCTCTCCGAAATAAGCATATTTCCCTGCAATGGCGAACTCTTCAGAGTTTTTTGCCCGTTTAAACAACAATCCCTGCACAATATCCAGCTCCCTGGCAATATTACTTAACAGTTTTTCTGAATATTTTTCCAGGTCTAGCTTCGATTCGTTTTTGGGGATAATTTTATTGACAAAAATTTCACGATCAATTTTTTGTTCCTGATCCTTATCTTCTCTTATAAGGTTTTCTTTTACGGTCTCTGCTTCTTCTTCTTCCAGTTGAAGCTGGTTTTCGGTATACAGTTCTTCCGATTCGTTTTTGTAGGTTAGGATGATCGTTAAGGAGAATAGAAATACAGGGATGATTGCTGCAATCACAAGAAAGAAGTAGGTAATGTTTTGTCCGGAAGGAGTTTCTAATGTACTTACCAGGTTTTTTATCCGGGCAAAAAGGATAAAAAGAATGATGATCTCCACAAGCAGAGCAACCGATGCTAATATTTTGTATCTTTTATAATTCATGGACAACGATCATTTTAGATTTAATAGAAACTGGATGATTTGTTGAGTTGTAAATATATGATCAACTGTTGTAAGTTTTAACGATGCTTCGGTCATGGTTTTTACCTGGCACTCTTTAGGGTCCTGAACGATAGCTACTCCGCCCAACTGCTTTACTTTTTTTAATCCAAAGGCTCCATCCCGGTTTGCACCGGATAAAATAATCCCGATAAGTTTATCGCGATAGGCCTGGGCAGCAGTTTCGAACGTAAGGTCAATCGATGGTCTGGAGTGATTTACGGGTTCTTCTGTTGATAAGGCAATTCGTTTATTGAGTTCGATGTACATATGATAGTTCGAAGGTGCCAAATATCCTATCCCCGGTTTAATGTTGTCCTTGTCATAGGGCTCTATAATGGGAATTCCTGACTTTATGGATAATGCCTCCACAAATCCTGACCGGACATGTTTTAAGCGATGCAAACACAACAATACAGGAATGGGGAAATTCTTGGGTAATGACATCAAAATTTTGGTAATCACCTGAAAACTCCCTGCTGAACCGCCTATTACAACTGCTTTATACATTTAAAAATACAATAAATTAAGACAACTTTTTCTTATAAACACTCTCCGATTTGCTTACGGTAATATAATCTTTATCTGAATTCCAGTAATCGATTTTTTCATTGTTGCCAATAATTAAATGTCCTCCCGGAACCAGACAATGGTGCATAATCTTTAAAAAACGTTCTTGTAATATTTGATTATAATAGATCATCTGATTCCTAAACAGGATCAATTTTATCCCTTTGGGATAATCATCAAATATAATATTTTGTTTGATAAATTTAGTACTCTCAATTAAAGAAGTATCCCAAAAAGCTTTTTCGTTTTCCTGTGTATAGAAGTTAGATAGTTCTCCTTCGCTAAAAATTCGTTTGTAATTTGCATTATTTACTTCAACTTTTTTAGGATCGAAAATACCGGTTTTTATTTTTTCGATATTTAATTCACTAATACTTGAAGCATAAAATTTAACATTTTGGGAAAGATTCATTTTCTTTAAAAGGATAGCCATGGAGTAGAGTTCTTCGCCGGAAGAAACCTCCGGGAACCAGATCTTAAAACTGGTGGATCCGGGGATCATTGTATTCAGTAACTCATCTTTAAGTAACCGCCACAGGGAAGGGTCACGAAACATTTCAGTGATATCAACAGACATAAAAGATAAAAAGGATTCAAATACTTCTTTGTCCTGTTCGATCCGCTGGATGAAAAAATCAGCATTCTTTAAATTGTGTATACGAATAAAATTCTCAACTCTTCGTTTAAAAAAAGTAAGCGCATAATTTTTAAAGTCGTAATCGTAAACATCTTGTAACATTTTAATGATGTTTCGTGTATCAACTATGCCTATTTCGAATTTATTCATTGGTGTAACTTATTAGATCCTCGATTATTATATTATTTCTTTCGATAGGATTGTCCCCGCTTTTCAAATTTGGAGGCAATTTCTCCCAACATGGTTTCGTGCATTCCTAAAACCAGGTACCCGTTGGTATACAGGTGGTCATAAAAAAGCCTGAAAACCTTATTTTGTAAACAATATTTAAAATAAATGATTACATTTCTACATAATATCAGGTCGAATTTTGCAAAATATAAATTTCCCCCTTTTACCAGGTCATGTTGCCTGAAAATCGGTTTCTTTCTTAAAAAATCATGCATCGTTATGGTGTCGGTTACCTTATCAATTTTAAAGTAATTGGTATAAGGGATTTCGTTGTATTCTTCGTAATTGAAAGGGTTTTCCTTGATTACCTTGTCAAAATTATCCAGGTAACCGATATTAAAACGATATTTGTAAATTCCTTTTTTTGCAGCGTCCAGTGCATCGGTGTTCAGATCACTGGCGAAAATTTTTGCCTTATCCAGAAGTCCCATCTCGTTGAGCAATATCATCATGGAATACACTTCCTGTCCGGTTGAACAACCGGCATGCCAGATGTTGATGTTTTTGTTGTTGGCAAATTTGGGTAAAATGCGGTAACGCAGATTTTGCCATATTTGAGGATCTCTGAATAGTTCCGTGGTATTTACGGTGATATCTTTTACTGTTTGTTCCAGAAACCGTGAGTCGCTTTTGAGTTTGTTGATCACTCCAACCAGGTCCAGTCTGTTGTCAATCAGGATTTTTTGCAGGCGCCGTTTTAATGATTTTTCCGAATATTCACTAAAATCATAATTGGATGCATTCTTAAGTGTATTAACAAAGAAGTGAACTTCCTGGTCTGTTAGAGTCATTTGAAATCTTTAATTAAAAAGTATATATTCTTACGATAAAAAAATATTTTTGTTTGTTTTAAATTTCCAAAAATAGGGAATAATCCCGTTCGGTAAAAAAATGTTTTACTTTAATTGACATCAATTTAGATGAATACTTTATGATAGACCTTGAAAAAAATAAGCCTACCCTGGCAATCTACGGTATTAAAGATATAAAAAATAATGGATACCCTGCCTTTGTTCATGATCATAACCTATCCTATTTCAAAGAAGGTCAGTTGTTGAAATACCTGCAGCTGGAAAGACTTACCCGTACGAAGTATGATAACTCAATGGATAGGATGCTGGTTGAACTCTTAAAGAAAGAAAAATTACTGAATACGGATTATGACCTGGTTTTTACTGATAATGTTATTGGAAGGGCATTTATTGACCAAAGTGGTGAAGCAAGGTTTGAAGCTCCTTTAATCCAGACGCTCCGGGATGGGTTGGAAGAGGGAAAGGCTTTGTGGTTTGGAAAAGAAAGGCGTGCCATGATCCTTAATCATGAATTGGCCCATATTTACAGTTGTTTGCCGTTTTTTGGTAATTTTAAAGAGAATAGTTTGCTAATCCATTTTGACGGGGGAGCCAGCTTAAGCAATTTCTCAGCCTGGCACTATCATCATCAGGAATTAAAAAAAGTTGAATATCACTGGGAGCTGAAATACCTGTCGTCGTTTTTTAATGCCAATGCATTAACCTTTGCCATTATGGGTGCCCGGGAATTCGATCAGCATTCGGTGCCCGGCAAGTTGATGGGTTTTGCATCATATGGATCCTATCAGCCCGGGATCGAAGCCTGGTTAAAAGCAAATGATTTTTTTAGCAAGATCTGGAGTAAAAAATCGGTATTCTTTTCCAAAACAAGAGAGGATTGGGGGATTGAGTTAAAAAGTTTTGATCAGAAAAATTCGTTTATCCAGGATATTGCTGCAACGGTTCAATATATTTTTCAACGTGATTTTTTGGATAAACTCAACGAGCTGAAAGAAAAAACCAATGCCCGCTACCTTTATTATTCGGGAGGATCGGCATTAAATATTTTAACCAATTCGGAAATTATCCGACAAAAAATTTTTGATGATATCTTTATTCCCCCATGTACCAACGATTCCGGTTTGTCAGTTGGAGCCGGGGCCCTGGTTGAGCAAATAAAACATGGAAAAGTCAATCTTCATTCTCCCTATTTAAACAATTGGGGGATTGAGGATTATCAAACCATTGGTTTTGATGATTTAAAGGCTGTTGCAACCCTTTTGCAACAGGGAAAAGTGGTTGCTGTTTGTAATGGACCTGGCGAAGTTGGTCCCCGCGCTTTAGGAAACAGAAGTATCCTGGCCAAGGCTGATTCTGTAAAGCTGGCCCGGAAAGTCAGCCAGGTTCATAAAAAACGTGAATGGTACCGGCCCGTTGCACCGGTTATGCTTGAGAAAAATACCCGGTATTTTACCGGGGTGGATATAATTCATCCCCTGAGCCGCTATATGCTGCTTGATTTTTCCATAGATCCTGCCAAACGAAAAGCGATTGAAGGGGTTGTTCATGTGGATGGTACTTCACGAATACAGACCCTGTTTTCCCGGAACGAAAATCCTTTTCTGTATGATCTGCTGGAATTGCTGGATACAACCTATGGAATAAAAGCATTGATTAATACTTCGTTTAATCAGAAAGGAGAACCCATTGTCCATTCCCGTGAGGATGCAATGCGATCGGCCAGTGCGATGCAACTCGACGCAGTCGTTATCAACGGGAAACTTTATAGGCTAAATCCAAACAAAACATAATATAAGTTGTTCATGGGATTGGCAATGAAGGATGCCTGAACCGGAATTTTTTTGTCGTTGGGTAACGATAAATAATTTGTCGCTGTAAGTCCTGTATTTACAACCCCAAACCGGTCACCATAATACCCGTTAAAGGCATTGACTCCTAAAAACAGACGGATATCGGTGTGATAGATTTTCGTCTGGTGACCCAGCTCAAGGTAAGTAGAATAATAGTTTTTATTATTATCCGGGTTTAAATCATCTCCATAAACCATTGTAGCTGCCATGATCTGAAACGGGAAGCCTGATGAACCATGATAGGTTAAGTTCAACTCCAGGGTATGTTTGGTTGAATACTCATTGAAATCAGTAAATTCGTCGTTTCCCGAAAAAGAGGTGGGACAATAATAGTCATATACCGTAAAAGAAAAATCCCGAAAGTCGTAATTAAAATAGATGTCCATTTCGGAGTAGCTTCCATCAATACTCTGAGCAGCCCAAATACCCATTGAATAGGAATCTTTGGTGAACGAAACGGAAGGCTCAAGTGTTGGCACGTGGCTGGTGGCTATGCCTCTCCATACATGCATCGTCCTGAAGTCAACACTTAGATTGACTTCAGGAGTGTGATGATCCTCTGCCAATAATATTTTGGTGAGATGAATGAAAATAATTGTAAATGTTGATGTTCCAACTTTTGAAAAAAATCCCTGCATTCCCTGAAAATTTTGAAAGGGCAAAAATAGGTAAAATGCAGAGATTTCCGTTAAAAACAGGATGAATTTTATTCAAAGCTGATTTTGCTTATAACTGGCTGATGGTCAGTGTTTTTAAAGTTGAAGTGATGGGCTTTGACCTGTCCTGGGTTTATGTTTGGCGACATAAGATAAAAATCAATGATTGGGGTAATGGTTACTCCTTGTTCATAGGGGGCATTCAGATACCTGTTGGTTGGAGTATCCGGATCGTATACCCAGGTCCATTCCCTTGGTAAATAGTCGGCCGGGATAGGGTTTAAAACAAACCGCTTGGTTGGGGAATTTTTTCTGATGGCTGAATAATCAATTTCAGGGGGATTTTGATTCCAGTCACCACCTACAATGATATAATTTCCCCGGTTATATTCGGCCAGTAAAAACTTTTTTAAGTATTCCATTTGTTGTTTTTTTAAGGATCCGTCATCGTAAGCCGAATTGTGAGTATTAATCACCAGGAGTTCTTTTTGATCGGTGGTCGGAAACCGTTTCACTAAAAAACATCGGTCGAGCATAAATAAGCTTACCGGCCATGAATAATTTCCCGGGAAAGAGTAGCGGGTAACCAGCCGGGGCTGGTACCTGGTAAAACTCGTTAATCCGGATTTAACACTTCCCAAAGGATTCGTTGCAGGCGAAGGCACAAATTTAACATCGTAGTTGGTAGCAAAAAAAGGGAAGTATCCATTCAGGATTTTCTTTAAGCTATCGTATTGGTTGATTCGGTAACTTCTTCTTGAGCGGATATCTACTTCCTGGAGCAGGATAAAATCCAGCGTATCATTTTTTTCCAGAAAATTTCTGATAAAATTAAAGTTTTCCAGAGTTCTTTCCTGGGAGGTCCGTACCTGTTTTCCTCCATCGTAGAAAAAATCCATGTCGTCGCCCAGTCCGCTGTATCCTATATTCCATATCATTAGGGATAAGCCGGATGAAACATCAATGGTATCCGGGGATGTTGACTGAAAGATAGTTTTTTTTATATCGGGTCTGAAGTCAGCCACAGAAGCATAGATTAAAAATAAAACAAAGAGTGCAACCAGGATGATCAATAGTTTAAGAATGTACTTTAAGATTTTCATAATCAAACATTTTATAATCCACCTTAAAGATAAGGAAATATTTCCAGGTAGCATTCTCAGATTTATTTATTTGTTGGTAAAATGAAATAATTATATCTTTGAGCTGTAAACCTGTCGTGTATCGTTTATTGTTCTGTTATAGTGCACGATGGCAAAGGTCAACCTCAAAAAAGAAGTAAATGAAATTTGGAGTAGTTATCTTCCCCGGTTCAAATTGTGATCAGGATATGATTTATGTGCTGCGTAATATTATGGAGCACGAAGTTATTGAACTTTGGCATAAAAACACCGATTTGCAAGGTGTTGATGCGATTATTCTTCCCGGTGGGTTTTCGTATGGCGATTACCTTCGTTCCGGCGCTATTGCCCGTTATTCTCCAATCATGGAACAGGTTATAGCGTTTGCCCGTAAGGGAGGTTTTGTTTTTGGTGTTTGTAACGGATTTCAGATATTATGCGAATCGGGGTTATTGCCGGGTGCCTTACTTCATAATGATAATCAAAAGTTCATCTGTAAAAATATTTATGTAGTCCCGGATAATAACGGATCGGCAGCTACCGCCCTGCTTGATAAGCAAAAACCATTGAAAATCCCTATTGCACATGGAGAAGGGCGTTATTATGCCAAAGAAGAAACGTTGCAGGAGATGCGTCAGAATGGTCAGATTCTTTTTCGCTATTGCAATCCGTACGGAGAGGTAACCTCGGAAGCCAATCCCAATGGTTCGGTGGAGAATATTGCCGGGGTTTGCAACGAAAGAAAGAATGTGATCGGAATGATGCCCCATCCGGAGAGAGCCGCTGATGACGAACTGGGAAATACAGACGGGAAGTTGATTTTTGAATCCATCATTCGGTCGTTCATCCGTTAATAGACATTTGGAAATTATAATAAATAACCCGGAAAAATTTTTCCGGGTTTGTTGTTTTTCAGAACCAGGAATACATTGAATTATAATTTTGAAGCAACCACTACAGATTTTTTATATTGCTTAACATTTCCTTCCAGGTCGAAAAGCTCGATAAATACTACATAGATCCCCATGGGTGCTTTTTGGTTTTTATCGTCAAGACCATCCCAGGTAATGGTTTGGTTGATTCCAAGCAACAGGTTGTTGGCCAGAATACGCAGTAAACGTCCCCGCGAGTCGAATATCTTTATGGTTGCGACTGTCCCGGGTTCCTCAATTGTAAATGTAATGTTCGTTACATCCTGATACCCGTCGTTGTCGGGAGAGAAGACTTCAGGGGCAATGCTGATCTTTTCTTCCCGGTCAACCTGAGGGTTGAACTGTGAATTTTGATAGGCAGGAGTGGCAAAACCCACAACCTCTGAAGCTGAATGCCAGTTGGTCTGGTCATCGGCTGGACGGTCGTAACTGATTCTTTCCAGCGATACCCCTTTATTCGAAGCCAGTAAGGCAAAATGCATATCTTCGGTATAGGTAAGCTGATCGATTCTGTTTTCAAGGTTGTCCATAATGATGGCATGTCCCCGGTCGTTATTGAATGAAGGCAAAGAAGCTGCCTTCGCAAAGCCTCCAGGATTTTGGGTGTAATATTGCTCCATCACGATTTCAGGGTTTTTAGTAATTACAAGGTATTCTCCCGGGAAAATAAGATGTCCTTCATCTGCAGCCCTGGTAACCCCCTGATAATTATTTGTTTCATCATCGAAGCTGGCAATATACCACCTGTTTAGATCAAAAACCTTATCCGACCGGTTGTAGATTTCCACAAAATCGACTCCCCCGGCGAAGGGATTAAAAAGTATTTCGTTGATAACCAGGTCGAATGTTTCGGGGGTTTGAGGAATGGCAAATCTGGCAGTGTTTTGTCCGTTGATAATATTTCCGGAACAATCGGTAATATCGCCCTGGATTTCAATTTCGTAAAGGGTGTGATACTCAAAATTCCGGTCAAAACTTAACCATACGGATGTATTCCCCGGAGCGATCAGTTCAACCGTATCGGGATGACCCAGCCCATGATCGATCCAATAGTTTAGGTTGGATTTTGCTGTTTCGGGATGCAGAGACTCACTAAAAAACAGTTGAACAGTATTTTTATCGGGAACCGCTGCCCGAAGTAATTCAGGAGATTCTGTATCGGGGTTTTCTGCATCAATGGAGTTGATTTGACCCGGCGTCCCTCCCCTCAGGTTTACGGAGGCTTTCCAATTATCTTGTTCACCACATGGATTATACGGGTCGATCTGTTCGAGCGACCATCCCCCTTCAGCTTTATATTCGTTCTGGTACCATTGGTCAGAAAAAGTTACACTGGAAATTATTTCTTCCCTTCGGTTTCTCAGAACAAGCGTTTGTCCTGAATTTGTTAGGGAGGGGAATCCGCTCACGGCAATGGTTTTGCAGTAATTTTCTAATTCTGCTGTAGCTTCTCCGCTGCATAGAACAAGGTATTCCCCCGCGTTTATAGTAGCTGCTGGGATTTCTCTTACCGTACTGCCTGCAGCAATTGTCCACCCGGAAATACCGAGATCATACCCGGTGGTATTGTATAATTCAAGGTATTCGTACCCGGGGAGTCCCACAACCGGCTCCGGATCGGCCATAATTTCATTAATCACGATGTCAAAAGGCTTTTCAACATAATAAGTAAAAGGAAAAGTGGTTGTTGGCATCACATTATTACACCAGTCGGCCAGATTTTTTATTGTAAGATTGAACGTTGTTTCTTCCGGGAAAGGATTTAAAAATAACAGATCTACCACCATCCTGTTTTCCAGCAATAGTGAAGCATAAGGATGGCCTATGCCCTGATCAGCCGAGTAGTTGGCAGTATTGTTTGCTTCCCCGTATTCCAGCGGTTCATTGAAATACAGACGGATTTGTTGCGAGGTTACCCATTCAGGTTTGTCAACAAACGGGGGGAGGGTATCCTGGTTAGGACCAAAAACAGAGTTCTCGAAACCCGGAGTACCTCCGTTGAGGTGTTCCGAAGCTTTCCAGTTTGTTATCCCGGAACAAATATTTAACGGGTCGATTTTTTCCAACGACCAGCCTCCCTCTTCTTTGGCAGGATCCTGATACCAATCGGGGGTAAAGTTTACCGAATCGATGATGATATCTTCGTCATTTTTTATTTTGATTGTTGTGCCGGAGTTGGCGATTAGATTGGTAAACGATGCAAAGGGGATGACCGCTCCATAGTTGCTCAGTTCAGAGGCTGCGGCCTCTGAACATAAGGTAACATATTGGTTGCCTTCCAGGATGTATGAAGGGATATCGCGCTGAGAACTTCCCGAAATTATCTTCCAGTTGGCTAAATTAATTTCAAATGGGGTGGTATTAAACAATTCAATATATTCCTCCTCGGGCAGGTTGCTCACCGGAGGGTTCGGGTCTGCCATAATTTCATTAATCACCACATGATGAGGTTCAATCTTAAAATAAAGAAATTGAACCGTAGTATCAACAATCATATTCCCTTCCAGGTCGGTAATTCCGATAATGTCTAGATGATAATAGGTTTTATTAACCAGAGGATTGTCGAAAAACAGATTAACCGTCTGATTTCCCTGGTCGATTGTTATCGAATCCGGGTTTTCTATACCGTTGCTGACCAGGTAGTTGTTGTTTGTGGTGGCTGCCGAAGAATCCACTCTTTCGGTGAAATGGACTCGCAGATGGGTTGAGTCGGTGATTTCGAGACTGGAAACCCGGGGCGGGATGGTATCCTGGATTTCATCGCCAAAATATATGTCGTCTACCCGCAATTTCATATCCTGCGCCGATGAGTATTTATAGTATACTCCTAAATAGTTTGCAGAGAGATGTTGAGCATCATTCCCTGTTCCTATGGTATAGGTGTTGTTAAAATTCCCTTCCGCATTGATGCGGAACTCCCAGTCTCCCTCCCGGGACCGATTGATTTCCATTGCGGGAGCCAGAGAAATTCCAATATCCATTTGCCAGTTGATGGTTGTAGTGACCACCTCAGAAACTGTTCCGTTGGTTATTTTCCATAACCGTAAGGTATCGTCGTAGCTGGTTAAGTTTACCCCCACAACATAACCATTAACCACCCCTCCGGGAAACATCTGCTGAGCATCTGTATCACTACATATAAAAATTCCCCAGTGATTGGACGAGGAGGGATCATAGGAATGTCTCACCCTGAATCGCCAGGTTACCTTTTGGGAGGTCATGTCGAGGAATGGAAGATCAATGGAAATCTGATCATTTCCGGCATCGGGGTTATCAAAGATATGCTGTAACGAGAAATTTCCCTGGATAGGAGAACTTGCTGATGCAGCCCATCGTTCTGTATTGCTTTGTGTCCAGCCCGAAAGCGTTCCGCTTTCGAAATCTTCGGTAAATTGTGCTATCACAAAAGTTGGAAAAAATATTAACAGAAATAATAGATGCTTCATCCTTAGTTCTAATGAAATATTTTTAATTTTGAAAGTTACAAAAAATGCTTATTCGAGCGTCCGATGAAATGATAATTTATCGAAACCTAAACGTTAAAAATAAATGAAAATAGCAATTGTAGGAGCTACCGGCCTGGTAGGAAGTGTCATGCTTAAGGTTTTAGCGGAGAGGCAGTTCTCTTGTGAAATGATTATTCCAGTTGCCTCGGAGCGATCGGTTGGGAAGCAGGTAATGTATAACGATATGCCCCTGGAGGTGGTAGGAATGAAACAGGCGATTTCCCTGAAACCCGATCTGGCGATATTTTCGGCAGGAGGAAAAACCTCCCTGCAATGGGCGCCTGAATTTGCCAAAGCGGGGACCACGGTGATTGATAACTCATCGGCATGGCGGATGAATGACGATATTAAGCTGATCGTTCCGGAAATTAATGCTTCTTTATTAACCCGGGAAGATAAAATTATTGCCAATCCAAACTGTTCTACAATCCAGATGTTGGTTGTTTTAGCACCCTTACATAAGAAGTACAAAATTAAAAGAGTGGTTGTTTCTACCTACCAATCGGTTACCGGTTCGGGAATTAAAGCGGTAAACCAGTTAGAAAATGAACGTAAACAGATGGACGGCCCCATGGCTTATCCTTATCAAATTGATTTAAACTGTTTGCCCCATGGAGGCAACTTTGACGAAACCGGATATACCTCCGAGGAAGTGAAACTGTTGAATGAAACCCGTAAAATTCTAGGCGATGAGTCTGTCCGGGTTACAGCAACCGTTGTTCGTGTGCCGGTATACGGAGGGCATTCGGAAGCAGTAAATGTTGAATTTGAGAATGATTTCGACCTGCTGGAAGTGAAATCCATTCTTCGGAAAAGCGAAGGGGTGGTTTTACAAGATAACCCCGACGAGAATATTTATCCGATGCCCATCGAAGCCGAAGGGAAAGATGATGTTTTTGTGGGAAGAATCCGGAAAGATTATTCACAACCCAATACCCTAAACCTGTGGATCGTTTCCGACAATCTGCGTAAAGGAGCTGCCACCAATGCGGTTCAGATTGCAGAGTATTTGGTAAAAGCCGGATTGGTCTAAAGATCATTGATCAATACAAAAAGTTATCATAAGGATAACGTTGTACATGGATCTCTTTTACTTTGTCGTAAAGCATTTTCTTAAGCTCATCGATATTGGTTTTATTTTTGGCTGAGATAAAAATACAGGAGTCGTGGTTTTTGGCAAACCAGGTATTTTGCAAATCATCCAGTGAAAGGTTTTCTTTGGTTTTGGGAGTTAAATCATCCTCCTCTTTTTTGTCAAAGGTGTAAGCATCAATTTTGTTGAAAACCAGGTATTTGGTACTGTCTGCAGTACCGATTTCCTGTAGTGTTTCGTCTACTACCTGAATTTGTTCTTCAAAGTTGGGATGTGAAATATCCACCACATGTAAAAGGATATCCGATTCCCGCACTTCGTCGAGGGTAGATTTGAATGATTCGACCAGGCTGTGAGGCAGTTTACGGATAAACCCCACCGTATCGGAAAGTAAAAACGGAAGGTTGTCGATAACAACTTTTCGGACAGTGGTATCGAGGGTTGCAAATAATTTATTTTCGGCAAAGATGTCTGATTTGCTGAGCAAATTCATCAGGGTTGATTTCCCAACATTGGTATATCCGACCAAAGCTACCCGGACCATTTTTCCACGGTTTTTTCGCTGGGTAGCTTTTTGTTTATCAATTTTCTTGAGTTGATCCTTCAAGCGCGATATTCGATCGCGGACAATTCTACGGTCAGTCTCAATTTCACGTTCTCCCGGACCTCTTAAACCAATACCACCTCGCTGACGTTCGAGGTGTGTCCACATACCTGCCAGGCGGGGTAATAAATATTCGTACTGGGCAAGCTCTACTTGGGTTTTTGCATGAGCAGTCTGGGCTCTTTTGGCAAAAATGTCGAGAATTAAATTGGTTCGGTCAAGTAACTTACATTTTAAGGTTCGTTCAATATTTCTGTGTTGAGTGGGAGTAAGGTCATCATCAAAAATGACCATGTCAATAGCATTATCTTTAACATAGTAATCTATTTCGGAAAGTTTTCCTTCGCCGATAAAGGTTTTTGGGTTTGGAACACTGATTTGCTGGGTGAACTGTTTTACGGGAACGGCACCCGCTGTTTCTGTTAAAAAAGCCAGCTCGTCGAGATACTCCTGTACCTGGCGCGCATCCTGGTCCTGGTTTATTACACCTACCAGTACCGCATGTTCCGGCTTGGGTGTGGTGTCAATATATTTTGGCATTCACTTTCATTTTTGATTGCAGCATGCAAAGGTAGTAATTTTAGTGTGGATTTGTTATTTTTAAAAAATCATTTCATCCACAAGGATTGATTTATCTTTTTAAAGATTAGCGTTTTAACATTTTGATGGAATTATCAGGTTTTAAAATTAAATAGATAAAACGATGTATATTATGAAAGCTGCGATTATTAAAAAATTTGGGTCGCCCGGTGTGTTTGAGCTGGCGAATATCCCCAGGCCTAAGGTCGGTCACAACCAGCTAATGATAAAGGTTCGTGCCGTTGGCATAAATCCGATCGACTGGAAACAGCGAAAAGGGAATCATAAATTTATTTTAGGGTCTCCTTTTCCGATTGTTTTGGGATATGATGTTTGTGGTGAAGTTGTGGAAACCGGAAGAGAAATCACCCAATTTAAAAAAGGAGATCAGGTTTTTGGCGTGTTGGATAATAAATATGGAGGAGCCCTGGCAGAATTTGCCGTAGGACATGAGAATTGTTTTGCCCCTAAGCCGGAAAATATTTATGATGCAGAAGCTGCAGCTTTTCCGATGGCCTCCTTAACTGCTTTACAGGCTTTAAGAGATAAATCCCGGTTACAAAAAGGACAAACGGTTTTAGTCCTCGGAGCATCCGGAGGAGTAGGACATATGGCTGTACAGATTGCTAAGATTATAGGAGCAAAGGTTATCGCTGTAGCCAGCGGAACCAGTAAAAAATTTGTGGATTCTTTCCTCCCCGATGAATTTATCAACTACCGTGAGCAAGATATCCTTGCATTGCAGCAGAAGGTTGATGTATTTTTTGATGTTGCCGGAATATACAGTTTTCCACAATGTAAACATCTGCTCAATCCCGGAGGAGTTTATATTAACACCTTGCCACGTCCTAAAATCCTGGTTCATAAATTGCTGCAATGGTTTACTCCCGGGAAAAAAGTGAAGACCCTGTTGATGAAACATAATCCGCAGGATTTGAGACTGGTAAAACGATGGATTGAAGAAAATAAAATAATCGTAAGCATTGACCGTTCTTATTCATTGGATAACATCTCCGAAGCTCATGCTTTTGCTCAACAGGGGCATACCCAGGGGAAAAATGTTGTTTTGTTCAACAACGATTAATGGATGAAGAAAAACATAAAGAAAAAAGGACATCGTAAGCTGAAGAAAAACCTGGTCAAAGGGTTTGTTTCTTTGGTAATTCTGGTATTTGTTGCCGGATTACTTTTTGTTGCTGCTGTGAGATTGGGTATGTTTGGAGGGTTTCCTCCGGATAATGAGCTAAAAAAGATCCATCATTATACGGCAACCAATATCTATTCAGTGGATCAACAGCTGTTGGGCCGTTACTATTTGCAAAATCGTACCAACGAATCGCTGGAGGAAATCCCGGAACATTTTATTCATGCCTTAATCGCTACTGAGGATGTTCGTTTTTACGAACATCATGGGATTGATTACCGGAGTCTGATGCGGGTATTTGTAAAAACCATCCTCCTTGCCGACAGGGGGGCTGGAGGAGGAAGTACCCTTACCCAGCAACTGGCAAAAAATTTATACCCCCGAAAAAACCGGGGATTTTTTACCCTTCCGGTGGCCAAGGTAAAAGAACTTTTTATTGCCCGTAAGCTGGAAGAGTTTTACAATAAAGAAAAAATCCTTGAATTGTATCTTAATACAGTGTCATTCGGGGAGAATACCTATGGACTCGAAACCGCTGCACTGGTATTTTTTAATAAAGAACCCTCTGCGTTAACCCTGGAAGAATCGGCTATGCTGGTAGGTCTCTTAAAGGCCAACAGCAATTACAACCCTCGCACAAACAGAGAAGCAGCCCTGGATCGCAGAAATACCGTGCTCTCACAAATGCACAAATATGGTTATCTTGATCAGGAGACCTATGATTCGATTAAACAAATTCCTATTCGATTACACTATCAGCGGTTAACCCATGATGAGGGGCTTGCTCCTTATTTCAGGGAACATGTTCGACAGGAGTGTTTAGATATTTTAGATACTAAAAAGAAGCCCGATGGAACAAAATATAATCTGTATACAGATGGATTAAAAGTTTATACAACCCTGAATGCCAGGATGCAGCAATATGCCGAAGATGCCCTGACAAAGCATCTTAAAAAGCTGCAATACCAATTTGAAAGAGATTGGCGAGACAGCGCTCCATGGGATAAAGATATTTTATTGGCCAAATTACAAATTGAACAATCTGATCCATACCAGACCCTAAAAGCCAAAGGGCTAACCGATCAGGAAGTGCTGGAAGCTATGAAAGAGAAACGACCTACCCGGATTTTTACCTGGGAGGGCGAAAAAGATACCTTAATCTCCCCGCTGGATTCGATCATGCATCATTTTAAGATGTTGCAATCGGGATTTCTGGTGATGAACGGAACCAATGGCGATATTCTGGCCTGGGTGGGTGGAATTGATTACAAATACTATAAATATGATCATGTAAAATCCCGGCGGCAAACAGGGTCTGTAATTAAACCTGTTATTTATGCATCGGCTTTAGAACGTGGTGTTTCGCCGTGTGATTTTTATAAAAATGACAGTATGGTGTATGAGGATTATGATCACTGGACTCCGGGAAATGCTGTTGGCGGATATGGGGGGTTTTATTCGGTGAAAGGAGCCTTGGCCCATTCGGTTAACACCATCAGTGTTAAACTTCTTTTTGAAGCAGGAATTGATTCTACAATTCATTTAGCCCACCAGATGGGTATCCGTTCCCCACTACCTGAAACCCCCTCGTTGGCCCTTGGGACCGGAGAGGCCTCTTTGCTGGAGATGTTGCAGGTTTACAGTGTGTTTTTAAACCAGGGTGCTGGAGTTACTCCCCGTACGATTCGTAGAATCGAAGATGCTGAAGGGAACCTGGTATATACCGACCCGGCTCACCATACGGGTGATACAATCCTGTCGAAAAAAACAGCTCAACGGATGATCGAAATGATGAAGGGGGTCGTTGACCGGGGTACAGCCAATGCCTTACGATCAGTCTGGAAATTTGATAGTGACCTGGCCGGTAAAACCGGAACAACTCAAATGAATACCGATGCCTGGTTTATTGGGATGAATCCCAAACTAATTGCCGGAGTCTGGGTAGGAGGCGACAGTCCCGTGGTGCGATTTAAAAATAATACTTATGGGCAGGGAGCCTACTCTGCATTGCCCGTGTATGCCTATTTTCTACAGGATCTCTATAAGGATTCAAAATATAATTACCTGGAGAGCCTGTCTTTTTCTGTGGCGGATTCGGTTAAAAGGGAGTTTACCTGTAACGATTATGAAGAGGTAGCAAAAGTTAAACTGATGGATGTAATCGAAAGAGAAGATCTTTCTATCGGCGATTTTATAAAGAGTTTGTTTAAGCGGGATAAAAAAAAGGATCAAAAGGAAAACTGATCTCCTTTTTAATCGGATTTCTACTGGAATAATATGGGAGGGATGAGCCGTGGATTCAGACAATGATTTCCCAAAAACAGTATAGATATAACAATACAGCTGTAAGGGCATCCAATAGAATAATCCGGCGCTGGTGTTGAGGAGTTTGATATAACCACCAGGATACCAGGAAGCGAAGAAAGAATTGGATGAGAAAAAAAGAAAATATTTTTAACCCATATGGGTTGAATGCAGCTGCCTTTTCGAACCGAAACCTGACAATCTCTGAAAAACTTCGGGATAACCCGGAACTATTACATGGTTTCCCTGTAATTACCTCACAAGCCGAGGGTATGGGATGATTGTTCCTCCCGGCAGAAAAAATGCCGGAATACAGAAAAATAAGAAAAAATATTCCGGCAAAAGTTATATTAATAATATGATAAGGATGTTTTGGGAAATGTTTGTCCATTATTATTCGTCGGTCGTATCGTCTTCGGCCTGCTGGTTTGCTTTCTGAACCTCTTTGCTGAATTCCTTTAACGCTTTGCTCGCTGCCCGGCCAATCTCTTCAGCATTTTCTTCCGTGGTTTCTTCAATTTCACCTTCCAGCTCTTCCATGGCTTCTTCTAATTCTTTCATGTCTTCCTCGTCAAGCTCCTCTTTCATAGCTTTTTCAATTTCTTTTCCTATTTTTTCGATCTTTGATGGAGCACTTCTGAAGATATAAAACTGCCAGGCTGCAATTGCTGTTCCGATAATTGAAATGATAAGAGCTGCAATAACGAGTCCCTTAGCAGCATTTGCTTTATTGGCCTGCGAAAACCCTATGGCACTAAGAACAATGGCAACAGTACCGGGTAAAAGTGCCCAAACCCCCAAACATGGGATAAACGATATGATTAGGGTGATAATTCCTAGTACAAGCCCGGCAATACCCAGCCCCTGTCCAGCATTTGATGTTTTGTTTTCTTCCATAGCTGATGTTTTTAGTTAGTTTAATGTATCAAATATATAAAAATGACGATTATTGTGCAACAGATGATGCATGGTTCTCCATAAATTTCAATTTTCAATGTTTTTAAGAGGGAAGTAAACTTTTTGGAAAATAAATTTATACTTTTAGGTATTCATCCATGCCTATTAATTTGTTTTGTTATGACCCAGCTTTCGGATAAAAGATCCCGGATTAATTTCAGATCCTTTTTGTGGCATGCAATTTTTTTAGCGCTGGCAAGTAATTTTATGGATATCGATACCATAATTCCTGCCATGTTGGTTCAGGCAGGAGGTAATTCTCTCCATCTTGGTTTACTGACAGCTATTTTGCTTGGAGGATCAAGTTTTTTTCAGCTGTTCTTTGCAGGTTATCTCTCCGATAAATCCCTGAAAAAAAAATTCCTGTTAACGGCAATCAACCTGAGGATAATTTCTCTATTTAGCCTGTCTTTTCTTTTCTTCTTTTCCAATACTGTTCGAAGTGATCTTATGATAACCTTCATCTTTGTTATTATTTCCTTTTTTGCATTAAGTGGCTCTTTTGCCAATATCTCTTATATGGATATTTTTGGAAAATCAGTCAAAGCTGCAAAGCGGAAGAAATTTTTTACCCTTAAAGAGTCAATTACCAGTATTGGTATATTTATGTCGGCTTTAATGGTACGAGAATTGTTAAAACAACTGGATTACCCCTCCAATTACAGCCTTTTGTTTTTTATCGCCGCCGGATTACTTTTGATTGCTTCCATGGGGTTTTGGCAAATCCGTGAAAAACGTTCTAAATTGAGTACCCGGCAAAGCCTGCTTAATTTTTTGAAAAAAATACCGGTTGAAATTAAGCAAAATCCAAACCTTAAATATTATTTGCTGATTGTTAATCTTCTGGGTTTTGGAATGAGCCTGTTGCCCTTTCTGATCTTATTGGCCAAGGAAAATTTTGAATTGACCGATAAGATGATTGGTAATTTCCTGGTATTCCGGATTACCGGGATGGTTGTTTCGGGATTGGTTTTTTACAGGTTGTCTGCTAAAATTAACTATAAATTTATGGTCCGGTCAGCTTCTGTGGCCGGTGCAGTAATTCCCGTTGCTAGCCTGTTTCTTGTAAATTATGAATTGTATTACCAGTTTTTGTTTTTATTCTCGGGATTTTTTGTATCAGTCTATAAGATATCCAAGAGTGGTATTTTAATGGAAATTTCAACCCTTGAAAACAGGGCTGCCTATACCGGAATATCCGGTGCCGGAGATATCGTATCCCTGCTATTCCCGTTGATTGCCGGTTTGCTGATCTCCTGGTTGGGGTTTCCTGTGGTCTTTATTACCATTTCTATCCTTGTGTTATCAGGTTTTTTTATTGCCCCCAATTTAAATTGTACGAAACCTTTAAATGAAACGATCTGACACTGTTGGTATAAGTATCTGAAAATAAGCCCTTATTATTTAATCTGAATATAAATAATAAACAACTATGTGTTTTAGTTTGAAAACTAAAAGATTTAGTTTATGTTTGAAAAATGAAAGAATTAACCAAAGCAGAAGAACAGGTAATGGAATATCTGTGGAAGCTTAAAAAAGCTTTTGTTAAAGATATACTGGAACAGTTCCCGGAACCACGTCCGGCCTATAATACGGTTTCCACCATCGTAAGAATATTAGAAAAGAAAGGGATGGTTGGATATCATGCGTATGGCAAAACCCATGAATATTTTCCGTTATATTCCAGGTCGGACTATAGAAAAGGCCGTTTTAAGGAGGTATTAAAAAAACATTTTAACAATTCTTATCAAAAATTTGCATCCTTTTTTGCCCGCGAAGAGGATTTGACGATTGATGATTTGGAAGAGATGAAGCAAATTATGGAAGCGGAGATCCAAAAACGAAAAAAAAGTAACGAATAGATGGTTTTTCATTTGGTCAATCATACGGAATCGTTTGTGGCATTAGCTATATTCTATGTTTTTTATCGAAGGTTTCTTCGGAAGGAAACTTTTCATAAGCTCAACAGGATCTACCTGCTAACCACGCTTCTTTTTGCTGTTTCTGTTCCCTATGTTGATTTTGAATTGTTATCCATATTTTCATCAGCAAAGGGTTCTGGAATTGTACATCAGCTTACAACCATAAAAACAGGATATCATGAACTGGGTGCAGTAATTGTATCTGCATCATCAGATAAATTCAGCTGGGAAGCTGTTCGGGAAGTTCTGGAAGGAATTTATTTCGTAGGTGTTATGGTATCGGCTTTATTCTTTATCCTGAGTTTATTTCGAATTATCTGTTTCATCCAGTTTGGGAAGAAACTGCGCTATGGCAGATACAGGATCATTGAAACCAGGAAAGCTACCGTTCCTTTTTCACTTTATAATTGGATTTTTATCAATCCGGAGAAGTACTCTGCTGATAATATCAGGCAAATTATTGCCCACGAGAAGATTCATGCACTGCAACTGCATGCTGTTGATCTCCTTATTATTGAGCTGCTTGTCATCGTGTTTTGGTTTAATCCTTTGATCTATAGGTATCGTAAATCGATCCGGGAGGTGCATGAATACCTTGCAGATGAGGCAGTTCTAAAACAGGGTTTTGACAGGATGAATTATCAGCAATTAATTTTTACCTCGGCCTCAGGTAACCGATCGATAGGATTTACCAATAGTTTTAGTTATTCATTATCCAAAAACCGTTTAAAAATGTTAACCATGATGAAATCAAAAAAACATTCAAAAGTTAAATTAACCCTGTCCATTCCCTTGATTATAGCTTTTATGATCTTTTTCACAAATTCAGCAGATTATGTGAAAGCTTCAAGTCAGCAGGAACCAGCAACCATTGAACCGGAGGATACCGTAAAAGCGAACGATGGTACAAAGAAATTTCGTAAAGATATTTATTTTACAGTAGAGAAAATGCCGAGGTTTCAGGGCAAAAAATCCAGTCATTTTAGGAAGTTTATTACTGAAAACCTGAAATATCCAGAAGAAGCAGTAAAAAACAAGTTGTCAGGGAGGGTATACTTATCCTTTACGATCGATAAGGAAGGTAATCTTGTCGATGCAGAAGTCGTAAGAAGTGCTCACCCGTTACTGGATGCTGAAGCTCTGAGAGTAACCAATCTTTCTCCAAAATGGGAGCCTGGAGAAAACCAGGGAAAAAAAGTAAATGTACGGTTTACTTTTCCTGTAATTTTTTCGTTGGAAGAAAACAAAGAAAAATGATCCCATGCTATTTCCCCGGATCCAGTCTGGATTTCGGGGGTTAAATGAAATGTTATGAGAAATCTGTTCATCCTGGGATGGTGTTTGTTATCCTTAACTGTTTTTTCTCAAACGGAAGATAAATATTATCCGGTTGAGGTGGCTCTTCTGGATGCTCAATATGATTCGGCAATAACTATTGCCAACCGGATGTTAGAGAAAGATTCGCTGGACTGGAAACTGCACTATTACCTGGGAAAATCAAACCAGGCAAAAAACAGGTATTTTGTTGCCCTGGATAATTTTAAAAAAGCCAATGCTCTGGATACGGCTAACTATGCTGTAGAATTATCACTGGCAAAAATCTATGATTTTACCGGGCAAAAGGAAAAAGCCATCCAGATCTATTATGATCAGTTTTTAAGAGATACAAACCGGATAGAGCCCATAGAAAATCTGGCCGACCTCTTCAGGAGAAACGGGGAGTATTCTCCAGCTGTTCATTATTACCAGAAGGCCATTGCTATTGACGGATCCCGCTTTAATTATTATAAACAACTGGGGTATTGTTTGAATCAGCTTAATCTTTCCCAGCCAGCTATTTATTATTATCAGCATGCTTTGCGTTTAAATCCTTACGATTTAAATATGTATAAGCGACTGGCAAATCTTCAGAACGGCGAAATGTTTTTTGATGAAGCAATCCAAACCTGTCTTCACGGACTTGAGCAATATCCGGACGATGTACAGCTCATGAAATTGTTGGGGTATAGTTATTATCTGAATAAAGATATGGATACTGCGGTGTCTGTTTTTCATGAGATCATCGCTTTGGGGGATACCTCTTTTTTTAATTTAAAATACCTGGGATTGGCGTATTTTGAGTTGCAAAATTTTTCTAAAGCCACACAGATACTCTTGCAATCTGTGCAAAAAGTTGATGATGATCCCGAGGTATTGTTTTTTCTAGGGTCTGCCTGTGGCCGTTCCGGGGCATATGAAGAAGGAGTTAAGTTTCTGAACCGCTCATTGAAAGTTTTGAAACCACCGGCTAAACAAGTTGCCAGTATTTATGAAGAGTTGGCCAGGATTTATGTTGATCTGGAGAAGTATGATCTTTCGCTTGACTATTTAAAGTTAGCCTATCGAAATCATGCAAAGCCTATATTGTCTTTCAAAATGGGGCAGATTTACGATCGCTATACAAACGATAAAAAACAGGCAATCAATTATTATGATGGATACCTGACGATGACTAATCATGAGGATACTGTTGATCGTGAACTGGTATTTCCGGATACCCATGAAAAAGGATTGAAGGAATATGTTAAAGAAAGAATCCGAACATTAGAAGAAGAGCTGTTTTTTGAAGATGCTGGGAAAGAAAAATAGGGTTGAAATTTCAACCCTATTTTTTATCAATGCTATTTTTTTAGTTGTCTTTTTCTTCCTTAGCCTCTTTTTTGGGTTCTTTCTTTTCGGCAGTTTTTTTAGCGCTGGTTTTTTTAGTCGCAGTTTTCTTGGTTGTCGTTTTTTTTGCCGTGGATTTTGAGGCTGTTGTTTTAGTTGTTGCTTTGGTTTTAGTATCTGTTTTTGTCTTGGTTTCCTTTTTTTCTGTTGGCTTTTCTTCTGCTTTCGGTTTAGGGGGAGTTGCATTTTTTTGCTCTACCTTTCTTTTTTGGATATCAGCAATTTTTTTAAAATGTTTTCGAGGTCTTCGTTTGCCAAAGCTTCCACTAAAAAGTTTACCTCTTCTGGTTTTTTTATCTCCTTTACCCATAATTTTTATTTTTAGTTATTAGTATCCTTTGATCTCAAATATAAGAATATTCGTGTTAACAAGGAAATATTCCGGGGATTAAATAAAAAAGCTGGTTTTTCAACCAGCTTAGTGAAACTTATTAAAACAAAGTGTTATACAAATATTCCAACAGCCACCGTTAATCCGGCCATTACTACGGAAACCATGGTCATCAGTTTGATTAAAATATTCAGGGAGGGTCCTGAGGTATCCTTGAATGGGTCCCCTACGGTATCTCCGGTAACTCCTGCCTTGTGTGCTTCGCCACCTTTTCCTCCGTAATTTCCTTTTTCGATATATTTTTTAGCATTATCCCATGCTCCTCCGGAGTTGTTAAGCATACAAGCCAGCGTAAATCCGGTAACCAGTCCGCCGGCTAATAATCCGACCACTCCGGCCACACCTAACACAACACCCACGATCACGGGCACAGTAATGGCAAACAGGGAAGGCAGCAACATTTCTCTTTGAGCTCCTTTGGTCGATATTGCTACACATCTTGCATAATCAGGTTTTCCTGATCCATCCATAATTCCAACAATGGTTTTAAACTGATGACGTACTTCGTCGACCATTGCGCCGGCAGCACGGCCTACAGCTTTCATGGTCATGGCGCTAAATACAAAGGCCATCATGGCTCCCAGGAATAATCCGCCTAACAGCATTGGGTTAAAAAGCGACAGATCGTAGGCTGCAGCAAAATCTTTAATCGAAGCACCAGTAACCTCAATGGCTTTTTGTCCTTCTTCAATTACTGCAGGCATGTTTTCAGATCCTTTATAAAATAAGGTATCGCCAATTTGTTTAAATCCTTCGGTACTTGTGGTAGCCAGTTTGCCTAACCATAACCTTACTTCTTCCATGTAAGCAGACAACAAAGCCATGGCGGTAAGGGCTGCCGATCCGATGGCAAAGCCTTTTCCTGTGGCAGCGGTTGTATTTCCAAGCATGTCGAGGGCATCGGTTCGTTCACGAACTTCTTTAGGCAGTTCAGACATTTCAGCATTACCCCCGGCGTTATCTGCAATCGGGCCAAAAGCATCTGTTGCCAGGGTGATTCCTAAGGTAGAAAGCATACCTACCGCAGCAAAGCCAATGCCATATACACCCATGGCAAAATTGGAAAATCCGCCGGCAAAGCCGAATGATCCGATAATACCCACAACGATTGTTGCCACGGGAATCCAGGTAGAATACATTCCTACAGCAATCCCATCGATGATGGTTGTGGCATGTCCTCCCTGGGCTTGCCTGGCAATCCCTTTGGTGGGTTTATATTCATCTGATGTGAAATATTCAGTTCCCTGTCCGATGATTACTCCGGCAACGAGCCCGGTGACTACCGAACCAAAAATCCCCCATGTAATCCACTCAAAATAAGCCAGTCCGGCAACTGCAACCAGTATAAGTAAGGAGCTGCCCCCGGTACCCAATAATAATGCATTTAACAGATTTTTTTGGGTCGCCGACTCTTTGGTTCTAACCATAAATACACCTAAAATAGATAAGATGATTCCAAAAGCAGCGACCAGCATTGGAGCGATGATTGATTTTACAGAATCGATTCCTGAAATTGCAGGCAGGGCTGCGCCCAGGGCTGCCGTAGCCAGGATCGATCCAGCATACGATTCATAAAGGTCGGCTCCCATTCCGGCCACATCACCTACATTATCACCTACATTATCTGCAATGGTTGCGGGATTTCTTGGATCATCCTCAGGTATTCCTGCTTCAACTTTACCTACTAGATCAGCTCCTACATCCGCCGCTTTCGTGTAAATTCCACCGCCAACACGGGCAAACAGGGCCTGGGTTGATGCACCCATTCCAAAAGTTAACATGGTTACGGTAATCTCAACCAGCTTGCCATGCTCTGTTGTTCCGGGATGTACAAAGGTGAGACCCAACATTTCAAAGCCATGTTGCATATGTTCGGCAGTATATACAAATTTATTTAACAGAAACCACCAAAGGGCAATATCTAGCAATGCAAAACCTACTACAACCAGTCCCATTACGGCACCGCTTCGAAAAGCAATTTTTAATCCTTTGTTCAGGGATTGGGATGCTCCATGAGCTGTACGTGCCGAGGCATATGTTGCTGTACGCATGCCTAAATAACCGCATAATCCCGAAAAGAAACCTCCGGTTAAAAATGCCACCGGTACAAAAGGATTTTGTACTCCAAAATAGGCAAGCATTAATAATAAAAGGAACAATACAACAAATACAAGCGTTACTACCTTGTATTGTCTGCGTAAATAAGCCATTGCCCCTTCCCGAACATGCTGGGCAATCTCTTTCATCTTATCTGTTCCCTCTGAGTTTTTCATCATACTCTTAAAGAAAAACCAGGCAAAAATCAGTGCTAACACTGATGCTAAAGGAATGAACCAAAATATACCTTCCATCTTTTTTTGTTTTTAATTAGTAATTATTGTTTAGCTTTATTTTTTCGTGTCCAATTGCTGTTGAGTGTTTGTTGTTCAAATTTTAAATGAAAACAAAAATAGAGCATAAAATTCTGTTGTACAACATAAATTTAAAATAATTGTTCGTTAATGGACTTTTTGTTAATTCATTACAAAAATCTTTTGTAATTTTGCTAACTGGTGGAGAAGTTTTTGCTAATTACCCCATACATCCTTCCTTTAATTTGAATAGAAAAAAAATTTAATCCATCTTCTTTTTTAAAACATAAATCACTGAGCTTGACTTTTTTCTGTTGAATAAACCGTACAGGAAGGCAATAAAACCAATAAAAGATCCGCGGATAAATGCAAGTTTTTTGTTCCGGTATGTTTCGCTTAAGATTGAATTATAGAAAGAATCCAGAGGCAACCGTTTAAGTTTTATTATGGTAAAAAACTTGGAAGTTAATTGAGTTATTGTTTGAGGAGTAAAATGCCAGAGATGTCTTGGCACATCATAACCCGCCCAAAATTGCTGATAGTGTTGGGCATCATAACTGGCAGGGTTGGGTAAAGCAAGGATGAGTATACCATCATCATCCATTCGGTTAGATATTTTTTTCAGGTATGTCTCCGGTTGATAGACATGTTCCAGGACATGCCAGAGGGTTATCACCTTAAATTTCTGGGTAATTTCTTCCTGAAGGAGTTTTTCAGGCGGAAGGATGTTTAAGCCAAAGTGTTGTTTACCGAAATTTCTTGCCTGCTCACTGACCTCTACCCCCAGCGTTTGAAATCCTTTTTTTTGCATATGGTTTAAGAAGTAACCGGTTCCACAGCCAATATCCAATATGTTTTTTCCGGAAGATGTTTTTTTAATGAGTCGGTATTTCTTTCCAAGCATTATTTTACGGGCGATGTGATATAGCCTGTTAACGATCCCTTTTTTGGTATCTGAGTGGGAGATATACTCTTCACTTGCATAATAGGTGCCGATGGATTCCTCGTCAGGAATATTTTGAGTAAATAAGAAACTGCATTGTCTGCATTTCCATATTTCAAAGTGCTCTTTTGAAATAGAATAATCTTTTAAATGAATTGTTGATTTTATATTGTTGCTTTTGCATAACGGGCACGTTGAATAAACTATTTTTTCCATTCAAAAATTTTTGTTTTGTAATGATTAATTTCCCCATCCGCTTCGGTCGAGGCTTCTGTACTGGATGGCCTCGGCCAGGTGATAGGATTGAATATTTTCTGTTCCTTCTAAGTCGGCAATGGTTCTTGCAACTTTTAAAATCCGGTCGTAAGCACGCGCAGAAAGTCCTAATTTCTCCATGGCTTTTTTGAGTAAGGTTTTTCCTGCACTATCAATTTCACAATAGGTTCTGATCATTTTAGAGGACATTTGTGCATTGCAATAGATGTCTTTATTGCGATTGAAACGCAGGGATTGTCTTTCTCTGGCTTCAATCACTCTTTTCCGGATCTCCTCACTGCTTTCAGCAGGACGGGTGTCGGCAAGTTCATCATACGAAACAGGCACTACTTCGATGTGGATGTCGATGCGGTCGAGCAGGGGACCCGAGATTTTGTTTAAGTAACGTTGAATATTTCCCGGAGCACAAACACATTCTTTTTCCGGGTGGTTGTAGAATCCGCAAGGACAGGGATTCATTGAGGCGACCAGCATGAAGCTGGCGGGATATTCAACGGTAAACTTCGCTCTGCTGATGGTAATTATTCTGTCTTCAAGGGGTTGTCGCATAACTTCCAGGACAGATCGTTGGAACTCGGGCAGTTCGTCTAAAAACAAAACCCCGTTGTGTGCCAGTGATATTTCTCCGGGTTGAGGATATCCTCCTCCTCCCACCAGGGCTACGTCGGAGATGGTGTGGTGGGGTGAACGGAATGGCCTGCAGGTCATTAATGAGGTTTCACCATCCAGCTTCCCTGCAACCGAATGAATTTTAGTTGTTTCTAGGGCTTCGCGAAGGGTAAATGGCGGAATAATGGTTGGTAAACGTTTGGCTAACATGGTTTTTCCTGCACCGGGAGGTCCGATCATCAGGATGTTGTGTCCCCCGGCAGCAGCAATTTCAAGCGCCCGTTTCACATTTTCCTGTCCGTGAACATCAGAGAAATCAAGATCATAATTGTTAATATTGGCAAAAAACTCTTCCCGTGTATCGACAACTGTTTTTTCTAATTCCAGCTGATGATTAAAAAAATCAATTACTTCTTTAATATTATCTACCCCATAAATGTCCAGATCATCAACAACGGCAGCTTCTTTTGCATTCTCTTTGGGTAGAATAAATCCCTTAAAACCCTGTTTGCGTGCTTGTATAGCGATGGGCAATACGCCTTTAATTTTCTGCAAACCACCATCCAGAGACAATTCGCCCATAATCAGGTAAGTTTCTAACTGGTCGGATTCAATTTGCCCGGAAGCTGCCAGAATACCAATGGCCAGGGGCAGGTCGTAGGCTGATCCTTCTTTGCGGATATCCGCAGGTGCCATATTAATTACAATCTTTTTGCCGGGAACCTTATAGCCATTCGTTCGTAAGGCCGAATCTATTCGTTGTTGACTTTCCTTTACGGCACTATCTGGTAATCCCACAAGATAAAAGTTAATTCCTTGCGACACATTTACTTCTATGGTTATGGTTGTAGCACTAATCCCCTGTACAGCACTTCCATAGGTTTTTACCAGCATAAAAATATTTTTTAATTTTCTTAAAGATGACCTTCGATATAATGTATTAAAGCATGTATCACTTTAATATGTATTTCCTGGGCACGATCAGCATATTCCGAAAACGGAGCACGAATTTCTACATCACACTCCTGAGCCAGTTTCCCTCCTTTCTTCCCGGTTAGTGCTACCACTTTCATCCCTTTTTTTCGGGCTGTTTCAACAGCTTTCAGGACATTGGGAGAGTTTCCGCTGGTACTGATGGCTAGCAAAACATCACCCGTATGGCCTATGGCCTCAAGATACCTGGAAAAGATAAAGTCATAACCAAAATCATTGGCAGTACAGGTTATATGGGTAGGGTCAGAAATGGATAACGCTGCGATAGCTTTCCGGTTTTCCCTGAAACGCCCGGTGAGCTCCTCGGCAAAATGCATTGCATCCCCCATAGATCCACCATTACCACAGGAAATGATTTTTTTCCCTTTTTTTATGGCTTCGATCATCATATCCCCGGCTACCTGAATTTTTGAGAGATTTGTTTGGTCTTCAATAAAAGAGTCTAGTATTTTTCTTGCTTCTATAAAGTCAGACTTGATCGTATTCATTCAATATTTATTTTCTGTTCGTAAGTCAAAATTAATCTTTTTTATAAACATAGTACAAATAATTTGTCAGGATTATTTGTACAACAAATAACGGTATTTGAACTGTTCGGATTGTTTAACGATAAGGAAGCTTTTTTTTCATTAAATTAATTGTTAAACTTGCTTTCATAATTTATTGTAGGTTCAAAAGTATTAATCTGTTTTTTATCAATGATTTATTTACTTTTGTGTAATTTTGATGATGTAACCTGACTTTTATTTATGAGTAAGATTAAGTTAAATGTACTGGGGATTTCCTATAGTCAGACACAAACGGGAGCATATGCATTGGTTTTGACCGAAGAAAATGGTGACAGGCGTATTCCTATCATTATCGGGGGATTTGAGGCGCAGGCTATTGCAATTCAGCTGGAGGGTCTTAAACCACCACGCCCGTTAACCCATGATCTGTTTTTAAACTTTGCGACATCTTTTGGCATTAACTTGTTGGAGGTTAATATTTATCGCCTGGAAGAGGGGGTGTTTTATTCCCAGTTGATTTGTAATAATGGTAAAAATAATATTTCCATTGATGCCAGAACTTCTGATGCTATTGCCCTCGCTTTAAGATTTAAATGCCCCATATATACTACCGAAGAGATCTTGCAAAAATCAGGAATCGTTATTGATATTGAAAGCGAAGAAAAAGTTGATCCCCAGCAAACTTCAGGAGACGACTCATCAAACAAGACGGATTCAGATATTTCTTCCATGTCCAGATACGAATTCGAGGATTTAGATATTGAAGCCCTGGAAACCCTTTTGGAAGAGGCTGTCAAGAAAGAAGAGTATGAAAGAGCTTCTATAATTAGAGATGAAATAAACAAACGTAAAAAAGATCAATAATATAATTTAAATTAACTTCAATGAAAAAGCTATTAGTTCTCTTTTCTTTTGTGATTGTTATCGCAGGAGTTTTTGCATCACAAACGAATACCGATCAGCCACAGAGTGCCCTGGCAACCGACACCACAACGATAAAGACTGACTCGATTGATTCCGATGATTATTTAGTGTCGGAGGAGACCGAAAAAGAGGCTGAACAGGCCGGTTCCAAATCAACTATTCTGATCAAAGAAAATAATGATTCAGGATTTAGTATCATTACGATACTCAGAGGATTGTTAGGGATGGTTGTCATCATTATCCTGGCCTGGATTTTTAGTGCTGACCGGAAGAATATCGACTGGATTGTAATTGGCAAAGGGTTGGCTATCCAGTTAATTCTAGCCATCAGTATCTTATATATTCCGTTTGTTGCTTTTTTCTTTGAATTTGTAGGTAAAATATTTGTTAAAATATTAGACTTTACCGATGCCGGAAGTACCTTTCTATTTGGTTCGATTATGGATGTTGATTCGATGGGAGTAATATTTGCTTTTCAGATTTTACCAACCATTATTTTCTTTTCGGCCTTGACAAGTGTACTTTTTTACTGGGGCATCATTCAAGTTGTTGTTAAAGGCCTGGCCTGGCTGATGATCAAGGCTATGAAACTTTCAGGTACAGAGAGTCTTTCTGTGGCCGGAAATATTTTTCTCGGACAAACAGAATCTCCTCTTATGATCAAGGCCTATTTGCCTAAAATGAATGATTCGGAAATGTTATTGGTAATGATCGGAGGGATGGCTACAGTTGCCGGAGGTGTATTGGCTGCCTATATTGGGTTTCTGGGAGGCGACGACCCGGTACAGCGGGTGATGTTTGCAAAACACCTCTTAACTGCATCGGTAATGGCTGCCCCTGGAGCGATTGTAATATCCAAGGTGTTAATGCCGCAAACTGAGAAACCGGAGAAAATTCAAAAAGAAACCGATGTATCCATGGATAAAATCGGTTCAAACTTTTTAGATGCTCTTTCGAATGGAACCATTGAAGGATTAAAACTTGCTGCTAATGTGGGAGCCATGTTACTTGTATTTTTTGCTTTTATTGCCATGGTTAATTTTATTTTTACCAAGGTGGGCGATTGGGTACAGCTTAATGAAGTCATTGCCAGCGCTACGGATGGACAATACGATGGTTTGTCCTTAGAGTTTATCCTGGGCTATTTGTTTGCCCCGTTAATGTGGGTGATTGGTGTAGCGAAAGAGGATGTAACCATATTAGGGAGATTGCTGGGTGAAAAATTAATTGCCAGCGAATTTGTAGGATACACCAGTCTGGCAACCCTTAAGTCTACAGGAGATGCAGTTTATGGCAGCTTTACCCATTACAAATCCATTATCATGGCAACGTATATGTTGTGTGGATTTGCAAATTTTGCCTCTATTGGTATTCAGATCGGAGGCATTGGTGGATTAGCCCCTAACAAAAGAACCTTTTTGTCAAAACAAGGGATGAGAGCATTAATTGGAGGATCGCTGGCGTCATTATTATCTGCTACGATTATTGGAATGATTCTTGGTTGATTCCCCACAGAATGGTTATGAATATGAAATTTTGGGTCGTTTTTTTTGCATTGTGGTTTATTGTGCCCAACAGTAAAGGGCAAAACCCTGGCGACAATACCGATTATCTGGTTACCATTCATACAGATCTTGGGAACATAAAAATCCTGTTATACGAGGACACTCCTATCCATAAGGAAAATTTTATCCGACTGGCAAAATCCGGGGTGTATAATCATATTCTATTTCACCGGGTGATCAATCATTTTATGATCCAAACCGGGGATTATACCACCCGGAATCAGCCGATTGATTACAACCCCTCGATTATCCAGGGAACAATTCCTGCCGAGATCAAACCCCATCACAAGCATGTCAGGGGGGCAGTGGGTGCAGCAAGATATGGAGGCGAACAAAATCCTGAAAAACGCTCCAGTGGAACCCAGTTTTATATTGTCCAAAATTGTAACGGAGCACCCCACCTGGATGGTGAATATACTGTTTTTGGCCAGGTAATGAGTGGTTTTGATGTAATTGACAGGATTGCTGCAGAACCTGTGAATGAAAGAAACAGACCTGTTGACGAAATCAGGATAACCGTAAATGTTGAAACTGTAAATAAGGAAGAAGTCGAAAAGTTTTATAATTTTACCTATTAATTCATTAATTTTTTTTAAGTATGAAAAAGATCGTTGTTTTAGGTGCAGGACTAATAGGAAAAGCTATTGCTATTGATTTGGCAAAATCTTTTGAAGTAACCGCTGTGGATATCAATCCTTCGAATCTTGAAAAATTAAGTGAGTGTAAAAATATAGCAACCCATATTGCTGATCTGGCTGACCCGGAGGAATTTCAGAATGCAGTTAAGGATTTTGATCTCGTGATTGGGGCTTTGCCTGGTTATATGGGATATCGTGCAGTTAAACAATCGATCCTGGCCGGTAAAGATATTGTGGATATCTCTTTTTTCAGGGAGGAGCCTTATGATTTGGACCAACTGGCGAAAGAAAAAAATGTTACGGCAATTATTGATGCCGGAGTAGCTCCCGGCATGGGGAATGTTATTCTGGGCTATCATAATAAACGCATGGAGGTATACAGCTATAAATGCTATAGCGGAGGATTGCCTTTCAAACGCGAGTGGCCCTATGAATATAAAGCCGTTTTTTCCCCGATGGATGTTTTGGAAGAGTATACGCGGCCTGCCCGGTATGTACTTAATGGAGAACTGGTAGTTCGTGAAGCACTTTCCGAAGATGAAATGAAATTTTTTGAACCCATTGGTTCTCTGGAGGCATGGAATACTGATGGTTTAAGGACTTTAATTAAAACCATGAATATTCCCAACATGATCGAAAAGACCCTGCGCTATCCCGGAACGATGGAGTATATTAAAGTCCTGCGCGAAACCGGCTTCTTCGATAACAATTATATCCTTGTAAACGGGAAGCAGATAAGGCCCATTGATTTTACCGCCAAACTATTATTCCCGGTTTGGGAATTGAAACGCAACGAAGAAGATTATACCATGATGCGGGTAACAATTAAAGGCAAAGAAAAAGGAAAGGAGAGAAAATATACCTATAACCTTTTTGACAAGTATGATAAAAAAACCGGGACTACATCAATGGCCCGAACCACCGGTTATACCTGTACTGCCATAACTAATTTGTTTGCCCAGGGAATGGTTAAACACAAAGGTCTTTGCCCTCCTGAATATCTTGGAGTGGATGAAAAGAACTACCGTTTTATTATGGATTACTTAAAGGATAGAGGTGTAGAATATACTATTATCCAGGAATAAGAAATTTTTGCTGAGCATATTAAAAACTCAACGAATCTAGTCGTAGAGTTTTTTTATTAATGGTTTTATATATCTTTAATTTTCTTCGTAATAAAACTTGAAGCATATTTGGGGTTGAGCCTCAAAATAAAAACCATGCATTTTGCATCCTTCCCGACAAATAGATGATATTATTAGAAGAATATATTTTAATGATGTCCGATCAGCTCATTGGTTTTTTCACCGGCCAGAATCTTTACAGGCAGGATGTTTTCCCTGGGAGGTAGCGGACAGGTGGCATAATCAGTAAATGCGCAGGGCGGATTGGTTGCCTTGTTAAAGTCAATATACGTTATCCCTTTTTTATCGGGTTTTTCTACCGATAAAAACCTGCCGGCACCATAGGTTTCTTCGGCACTGGTTTCGTCGGCAAAAATTACAAAAAAGTTTTCGTTAATGCCGTCGCCCAAAGGCATTAACGAAAGTTCTTTTCCTTGGATCTTAAATTTCAGGAGTCCGTAACATTTTTCATAGTTTACATCTCCCAGGAAATTGGGAACAGCAATTTCTTTTGGGGAGTCAAAGGTCTCAAAAACAGCTTTTACCCTCCATTTCTGATCAATAGGAAATGATGGGATCTCTGTAATCTTTTCGAGCAGCGGACTCTTTAAATCGCGTAAGCGGATCCCATACCGATCGCCACGTTGAATAATATGCCACCGGAAATCACCTAGTCTAAAGTAGGTGGTGTTTTTTGCCGCATCAGGATATACCTCATGTTCTTTGGCCAGGCTGTCGTTTATATAAACCTCCACATCGGGCTCAATACGCACACTTAAATGGCTTTTGTAAAGCATAAATGAACCAATAAATTCTGGAGCTTTTTCTGGAAAAACAATGTTGTTCGCTTCGTTACTTCCAAAAGGATTTTCTCCCTCTTCGAGCCAGTGTAAACCAACCAGGTTTAACCATCCGTTCTCCGATTTTAATCGTTCCAACCGGGTTTCCTGCCATTCCTTTACGGATTTGATATACTCTTCTTTAGAGACCTTTTTTTGGTCAGATTTACACGAAAACATCGATCCTATCAGGATCAATACAAATACGAGGGAAGAATATTTTTTCATTTTTATTCGGGTTAAAGTTTTCCGAAAGATAGGTGATTGTTCCATTCTGACAAAAGAAATTATAAAAGTTTTATTACTAATATCTTTAAAATTTCCGAAGTGCTATTTCCCCAGCCACGATTTATTTCTGAAGAAACCCTTATTGTATCCGTGGTGTTTAAAATCTTTGACTCTCCGTTAAGGGTTAACCTCCCGGAACCCTCAACCACAAAAAAGATTACATCAACAGGATTTTTGTGATCGGCCAGAATTTCCCCTGGTTTTAACTGAAGGTGTACAAGCTCGATTGGTTTTTCCGAGTAAAGGATGTGTGCATCAAGATCAATCGGAACTTTTGGTGCTGTGGATATGTTTTGTATCTCCATGGGTAGTTTTTCTGAAAAATTTTTCTCTTATTTTGAATGCTGTTAGGTTGGAGTATAATTAAAGAAAATAATTTTATTGTAGAAATAAAGCAGGGTATCCAGGGGATGCCTTAAGATCATCTTGGGTCCTGCATATCGCATCACTTTTTTTATCTGTTCTCTTTTTTTGGAATTGTAACAGTGAATACTGCACTTGGAACAAACAGGTTTGTCTTTGGCAAAGGGGCATCTTAATAATTTTTTATTGGCATAGGCTTTTAAGTTTTCACAATCAGGGCAAAGTTCTTCGTTATTCCTGTGATGATGTTCCTGGCAATAAACCTTGATCATTTTACCAACCATTCGTTTTTCTCTGGCAATTCTTGGATGCATAAAATCTGTTTTTTTTTTGTTGTGAATATAAGAAATTATGCAAAGATGTCTAAATGACCGATCTTTTTTAATGATAATAAAAGGGATGACTCTGGAATATTTTTTATGTTGATAAAACCCTCTGGAGTCATCCCTATATGGACTATATTTTTAAAGAATTTTTGTTTTTCCTTCCGGCTTTGGGACTTTTATAACCAATACCCTTAACACGCTGTCGCTTTCGTTATACCAGCAATGGGGAATTTTAGCCGGGCTGTCAATCAGCGTATCTTTACTTACTTCTTTTTTTTCGTCCCCAATCTCAACAATTCCGGTTCCTTCCAGTACATAAAAAATTACATCCACGGGAGTGATATGCTTCTTAAGTTGTTCTCCGGGTTTAATGTACATATGGGTAACCATGGCATGCTTGGAGTCATATAATCCTCTTGCATCAATGCCATGTGGATTTTCTCTTGGTTCGGCCTCTTGAAATGTTATGGTTTTCATCTTGTTAAATATTTAAAACCTGGCAGAAAATATTTTCTGCCAGGCTTATGTTTTTATGAAATAAATGTTAGTTTAAAAATAGTTTCATGTCTTCATCAACAGTTTTTACTCCGCTGATTCCAAATTTTTCTACCAGCACATTGGCCACATTCGGTGATAAGAATGCGGGTAAGGTAGGTCCTAAGTGGATATTCTTTACGCCAAGATAAAGTAAAGCCAACAGAACAATTACTGCTTTTTGTTCGTACCATGCAATATTATAGGCAATGGGTAATTCGTTGATATCATTGAGCTCAAAAACCTCTTTCAGTTTCATGGCAATAACTGCCAGTGAATAGCTGTCGTTACACTGACCCGCATCCAGTACTCTTGGAATTCCGTCGATATCGCCTAAGGGCAGCTTGTTGTAACGGTATTTTGCACATCCAGCGGTAAGAATAACAGTGTCTTTGGGCAACTTATCGGCGAATTCGGTATAATATTCACGGCTCTTCATTCTGCCGTCGCAGCCAGCCATTACAAAGAATTTCCTGATAGCTCCTGACTTTACGGCTCCCACTACTTTGTCAGCCAGTTGCATTACCTGGTTGTGGGCAAAACCACCTATAATTTCACCCTTTTCGATCTCTACTGGGGGAGCGCATTTCTTTGCATGTTCAATAATTTGAGAAAAATCTTTCTGTCCCCCTTTTTCTCTTTCGGGAATGTGAGGAAATCCTTCAAATCCTGAAGCTCCGGTAGTATAGACCTTGTCGCTGTATTTTGCATTTTTTGGAGGAGGCACAATACAGTTTGTGGTAAACAGGATCGGACCATTGAAACTTTCAAATTCTTCCTTTTGTTTCCACCATGCATTGCCATAGTTTCCTACAAAATGTTCATACTTCTTAAATGCCGGATAGTAGTTTGCCGGCAACATCTCACTGTGAGTATATACATCCACGCCGGTACCTTCGGTTTGTTTTAACAGATCTTCCATGTCACGTAAATCATGACCGCTAATTAGGATCCCCGGGTTGTTTCGGACACCAATATTTACCTTGGTTATTTCGGGGTTTCCGTAGGCCGTTGTGTTGGCTTTATCCAGTAAAGCCATGGCATCTACCCCATACTTCCCGGTTTCCAGGGTTAAAGCAACTAGATCATCGGCGGTTAAACTATCATCGGTTGTAGCAACCAGGGCATCCTGCATAAATTTGTAAAGGTCCTGGTTTTCCTGTTCCAGGTTGTAAGCATGCTCGGTATAAGCCGCCAGCCCTTTTACCCCGTAAATAACTAATTCGCGCAACGAACGGATGTCTTCATTTTCTGTTTTTAATACTCCTACATCTGTTGCTTTTCTTTCGTACTCGTCAGGGGTAAAAGCCTGCCATGTAGCCGATTCGTGTAAGTCTCTTTCATTGAGCTCGATCCCTGCATCCTTCAGGGCTAATCGTACACTGTTTCTGATTTCCAATCCTTTGCGAACACGGTCGATAAAAACCTGTTTGTCGAAGTTTGCATTGGTTATGGTTGTAAATAATCCGTCAAAAATAAATTTGTTGATCTTTGGGTCATAGTCAACATTATTTTTACGGGCAGCTTTGGTATATATAGATATTCCTTTTAATACGAATATCAATAAATCCTGCATGTTGGCTACATCATCGGTTTTTCCACAAACTCCTTTTACTGTACAGCCAACTCCTTTAGCTGCTTCCTGGCATTGAAAACAAAACATACTCATAATTTGTATTTTTTTTGGTTAATGATTGATTGTATATAATATATATTCTATTCCTTTCCCTGTCAAATTTATAGCCATTCTTCTGTTAGTATATCGCCCGATATACTGACGGTAATAGCTTTGATGGGTACTTTTCGTGATGCTTGTTGCGCAGCAACCTGTGCCATCTGTACAATCCCTCCACAGCATGGTACTTCCATCTTCATAATGGTGATGGTATTTATTTTTGCCTCTTCAATGAGTGCAATTAATTTTTGAATATAGACTTCCTTGTTGGAGTCTAACTTAGGACATGCAATGGCCAGAGTTTTTCCTTTCAGGAAATCCTGGTGAAAATTGCCCATGGAAAAAGCAACACAATCTGCCGCCAACAATAAATCTGATTGATAAAAATGTTGAGAGGCAGGATTGATCAGGTGCATCTGTACCGGCCAGTGTGTTAGTTGTGATGAAACCGGCCCATTTGGCGGTTTTACAGGGTTGGCTTCTCTGTTTATTGCCTGCGACAAAGAACCCGGGCATCCGCCCCCGTGATGGTGATGATGTGCATGTCCTTCATGGGCAGCAACGGGTTCTGTTTTATCTTTTACAGTGGCACCATTATGCACTTTTGCTATCACATCATCTACATCAAAGTTAATCTTATCACTGTTTTCCTGCATCCACTTTATCCCTTGTTTAAAAAAACCAAACTCTTTGTGTTCTTTTAAATGATTCAGGTGTGCAATTACCGTGTTTTTCCCTTTTTTTACCATCTCTTCAATAACGATAATTTCGTTATACGGCTCTGCCTCACGTTCAATCACTTCAATGGCACCCTCGGGACAATGACCGATGCATGCTCCCAATCCGTCACACATTAAATCACTGATTAAACGGGCTTTCCCATCAATAATTTGTAAAGCCCCTTCGTGGCAATTGGGAACACAAACACCGCACCCGTTGCACTTTTTTTCATCTATTGTTATAATCTGTCTTTTCATTTTTTTTATCTAAAAAGGTAATTAAGTATTCGAATACCAAAATTAGAGATTAGTTTTCACCTGACCAAATTTTTCAGGTTGATATATGTCATCTTTTGGGGATGGGAAGGGGGTAAGTTGTTATTGTTTAGTCAGTTATGTTTGTTAAAAAAATAACAAAAAATATTTTTTTATCAAAGCGGGCAAAAAGTTTAAAGGTATTGATCAATGGTTTGTTCTTTAAGGTATTCTTTAAACTCGCGGGTCATTTTGCTGGTCACATTATTCATAATACACTTATCAAATGGGCATACTTGTTTATCCATCGGGCATGTACCAACTTCTATTGTTCCTTCGATCACCTCGTATATTTCCAGGAAGTTAATTTCATTGGGTTTTTTACGTAATTCGAAACCTCCTGTAGGTCCACGGTGCGATGTAAGGTAGCCTGCTTTAACCAAACGTTGCATTACTTTTGCCACATGATGTTTGGAGGTGTTGGTTCGCTCGGCAATCTTTAGCACATTTAATCCTTCTGTCTCCCTGGCAATTAAAATCATTCCATGCAGTGCTATGGATGCTGCTTCTGACATGGATACTACTTTCGACATGATGGTTCTGTTTAAGTAATTCTGGTAATTAAATACGCAAATATAGGGAATGTTTTTTTTATCAACAATTATTCTGCTGATTTAATAAGCTTTATCATGTTAAACAGGTTTCTAACATCTCTTATTGTTGAATAGATTTTTTTTTAAACGATAGTTTCTGACTATTGTTTTTTTAATTTTACAGGCAGTCCATGATTAGAAAAAAATTACGATCATATGAAGCAATATTTAACTTTACTTGACCATGTACTAACTACCGGGATACGGAAAGAAGACCGAACCGGAACAGGTACTATCAGTACTTTTGGTTACCAGATGCGTTTTAATCTGGAGGATGGATTTCCATTACTTACCACAAAGAAACTTCATTTGAAATCAATTATCTATGAATTGTTATGGTTCTTAAAAGGCGACACCAATATTAATTATTTAAATGAACATAACGTGCGTATCTGGAATGAGTGGGCTGACGAACATGGGGATCTCGGAAATATTTATGGTTATCAGTGGCGTTCCTGGCCTTCACCTGGTGGTGAAACCATTGATCAGATAGCCCAGGTTATTGATTCTATCCGCAACAAACCGGATTCGCGGCGGCATATTGTAAGTGCCTGGAATGTAGCGGATCTTAAAAATATGGCCCTGCCTCCCTGCCACATCCTTTTTCAATTTTATGTTGCTGGGGGTAAATTGTCATTACAATTGTATCAGCGAAGTGCCGATATCTTTTTAGGGGTGCCATTTAATATTGCGTCCTACTCCATTCTCCTTAAAATGGTTGCACAAGCCACCGGGTTAGAGCCTTATGAATTTATCCATACCCTCGGGGATGCTCACATATACCAGAATCATGTGGAACAGGTCAAACTCCAGTTAACCCGTCAGCCTAGGCCTTTACCCAACCTTAAACTGAACCCTGATAAGAAGAATCTTTTTGATTTTGATTTTGATGATTTTACCCTGGAAAATTATGACCCGCATCCACATATTAAAGGAGCTATTTCGGTGTAAACATGTAAAATCGGGGTTATTTGTAAGAGAAGGTTTTAAATGTGGTCTTAGAATTACAAAAAATGTATGATTTTTATTCTTTAGAAAAGTTGGAAGTTTTTCTCCTGTTAAACTGAATGGTTATATCAATTACTTGAAAAAACAATATTAAACAAAATAATACTTTTTTACTATATTATTATTTTACTAATTAACAAAAACATTCATTATGCTTTCAATAATAGTAGCGGTAGCTGAAAATAACGTAATAGGGAAAGACAACCGTTTAATCTGGCATTTGCCCAGGGATTTAAAACATTTTAAGGAAACCACTACGGGACATTATATTATTATGGGCCGGAAAACCTTCGAGTCAAACGGACGACCATTGCCCAACCGGACCAATGTGATTATTAGCCGGGCTAAAGATTACCATGCCGAGGGTTGTATCGTTGTTCATTCGTTAGAGGAAGCCCTGAGAAAGGCACAAGACGATTCCGAGGCTTTCATTATTGGAGGAGGAAAAATTTACGAGCTGGCCTTACCTTTGGTTGACCGGATTTATTTGACTAAAATTCATCATTCCTTCGAAGGAGACACTTTTTTTCCTGAAATTAACAGGGATGAATGGGAATTAATTGACCAGCGTTATTTTGAGGCTGATGAAAAAAACAAGTATCCTTTTTCTATTTTGGTGCTGGACCGGAAATAGGAATAGTAAAGTGTTATCCATCTAGCCGCTCTAAGTGTCTTTCCGGGCATATAAATAAAAAAACAGTCGCCGAAGGCGACTGTTTACTGTAAACCACGATAAGGATTTTAAAAAATTTAATGAAACATTAAAATTTATCAGGCTGCTTTGAGCCTCTGGATATTGGTTTTACCCAATTTTTCTTTGGCATATTCAAGGGTAATGGTGATTTCCTTATCCTTTTTGGAAGGCATATCAAACATTACATCCATCATAATGGCTTCGCAAATAGAGCGTAATCCGCGGGCTCCAAGCTTAAACTCAATAGCTTTTTCGACAATGAAATCAAGCACTTCGTTTCGGAAGTGTAAGTCAATGCCATCCATTTTAAATAATTTTTTGTATTGCTTGATGATGGCATTTTTAGGCTCTGTAAGGATACGTCGCAGAGCATCTTTTTGCAGCGGGTTTAAATAAGTAAGTACCGGAATTCGTCCGATGATCTCAGGAATTAACCCGAATGCTTTTAAATCCTGGGGTGCAATATATTGCAACAGGTTATCCCGGTCGATATGGTCTTTTTCCCGGCTGGCTGCATATCCGACTACCTGGGTATTGAGCCTTTGGCCAATTTTTCGTTCGATTCCGTCAAAGGCACCGCCACATATAAAAAGTATATTTTTGGTATTTACGGGGATCATTTTCTGATCGGGATGTTTTCTGCCTCCCTGGGGAGGAACATTGATTATGGAACCTTCGAGCAGTTTTAGCAATCCCTGCTGAACTCCTTCGCCTGAAACATCACGGGTAATTGAAGGGTTGTCTCCTTTGCGGGCAATTTTATCGATTTCGTCAATAAAAACAATCCCTTTTTCAGCAGCCTCCACATTGTAATCAGCTACCTGTAATAAACGGGTTAAGATACTTTCGATATCCTCACCTACATATCCTGCTTCGGTTAATACAGTAGCATCAACAATCGTAAAAGGAACATGCAACATCCTGGCAATGGTCCTTGCCAATAAGGTTTTTCCGGTACCTGTTTCTCCTACCAGGACAATATTTGATTTTTCAATTTCTATCTCTTCTTCGTCCTTGATATTTTCCTGCATTAATCTTTTGTAGTGATTATATACAGCTACCGAAAGATATTTTTTTGCTTCTTCCTGTCCGATTACATATTGGTCAAGAAATTCTTTAATCTCTTTGGGTTTAAGCAATTCAATCTGATTGATATCAAACTCGCTTTTTTTGCGCAACTCTTCCAGCACAATTTCATGTGCCTGTTCAATGCATCGGTCACAGATATGTCCTGACAACCCTGCAATTAAAAGGTTGGTATCCTTTTTGTCTCTCCCACAAAACGAACATTTATCCATCATTAAATCTTTTTATTTCGTTGTACAAATTTACGGTAATAATTAGAATAAAAAAAACCGCATTTTGCTATGCGGTTTTATAATAGTACGTATTAAAATACTATTCTTTCTTTTCGTTTCTGACCAGGACTTCATCAATCATTCCATACTTTTTAGCTTCTTCGGCTGTCATCCAGTAATCGCGGTCAGAATCTTTTTCAATTTTTTTAAAAGTGTTTCCTGAATGTTTCGCTAAAATATCATAGAGTTCCTTTTTTAATTTAAGGATTTCACGGGCTGTAATCTCGATGTCGGCAGCCTGTCCCTGAGCTCCACCCATGGGTTGGTGAATCATCACTCTCGAGTGGGTTAATGCCGATCGTTTACCCGGGGTTCCTGCAGCCAGTAAAACAGCACCCATGGAGGCAGCCATTCCTGTACAAATCGTGGCAATATCCGGAGAAATATACTGCATGGTGTCATAGATTCCCAGTCCGGCATGAACCGCACCTCCCGGAGTGTTCATATAGATCTGAATATCTTTGGCCGGATCTGTCGATTCTAAAAACAGTAATTGTGCCTGGATGATGTTTGCAACATAATCATCAATCGGAACGCCTAAAAAGATTATCCGGTCCATCATTAAGCGCGAAAAAACATCCATCTGTGCAACATTTAACTGGCGTTCTTCGATAATTGTCGGTGAAATGTAGCTGTTATAAGCTGATGCATATTTTTCCATCGACAGGCTGCTAATCCCAAGATGCCTGATTGCATATTTTTTAAATTCGTCTTTTGGAATCATAGTTATTCCTTTTTAGTTATTGGTTTATAAAGGTAACGAATTTTATGGTACCACGAAATTATTTATTTTTCTTTTGCTGGTCTTCAAAAAGCTTTTGAAACTCTTCGGTAGTAACCTCTTTTTCATCCAGTTTTACCGATTCTTTAATGTGTTCCAAAACTTTATCTTCAAATTTTCGTTCGTAAAGATTGCGTCTTTCGCTATCTTTTTTCAGAATTTCCTTGGCATACATTTCTAACTGCTCATCGGGTAAATTGTTTAATCCATATTGCATAAACTGTGCAGCAGTTACTTCTTTTGCTGCCTCCAGAACTTCCTCTTCAGATACTTTCAGTTCGTTATCCCTGATCACCTGGTCGCGAATAATTTGCCATTTCAGGTCTTCTTCAAATTTTGGAAATTCTTCCTCGATTTGCTCGGGGGTAAATTTACCTTCATTAATGGCAATTAACCATCGTTTAAGAAACTCTACCGGTAATTCGGGTTTGAATTTGTTAACCAGTTTTTCTTTGGCATCAATTAAAAACCGGTAATCTGCTTCTTTTTTAAAATTTTCCTTAATCTCTTCGGTTAGCTTGTTATTAAACTCTTTTTCCGATTGAATTACCCCTTCGCCAAAGGCTTTATCAAAAAGCTCCTGGTTTACTTCTGCTTTTTCAAACTTTTGAATTTGATTGATCTGAAATTCAAATTCGCCGGTAATATTCTTTGCTTTTTCTTTGTCAATTCTTAACATCGAGGCTATTTCCGAGTCGCTGGGGTAAGCTTTACGAACGTCAAACTGGACTTTATCCCCTACTTTTTTATCGGCAAAAGCAGCTTTGATGTCTTGATCCTTGATATACTCAATGGATATTTTTACATCTTCGGTTTTGATTCCGTCTTGAAGAGGATTTCCGTTTTCGTCCAGCTGGGTAAAGTTACCGGTCAACATTTCATGGTCGGTTGTTTTTTCAATATCAACAAATTCGCCAAACCGGCGTTGGTAGTTATCGGTATGAGCCTCCAGAAGTTTCTTGTCTACTTTAATGTCATAATAAGGAACCTTGTCTCGCTTGCTTAATTTTACCTCTACCTCGGGGGCTAGTCCTATATCAAAAACAAATTCAAACTCTTTATCCTTGTCAAAGTCAATGGTTTCCTGGTCTTTGTTGGGTAAAGGTTCGCCAAGAATATTAAGTTTTTCTTCGCGGATATAGTTTGTCAGGGATTCGGAGATTAATTTATTTACTTCTTCAACCAGAATGGCTTTACCATACATCTTACGGATTAGCCCTGCAGGAACTTTCCCGGGTCTGAATCCGTCAATTCTGGCTTTCTTACGATAGTCCTTCAATACATTTTCTACCTTCTCAGCATAATCTTCTTCGGTTACCTGAACTTTTACTAAGGCATTCAACTCGTCGATGTTTTCTTTTACTATATTCATCCTTATTTTTGTTTGAACATTTACTAATCTTAAAAAACCGCCAAACAATCGAAATGTTCATCGATTGTTGCAGCGGTTAGTTACGTTTTTGTGCGGATGAAGGGACTCGAACCCCCACGCCCGAAGGCACTAGATCCTAAGTCTAGCGCGGCTACCAATTACGCCACATCCGCAAAAGTGTGTGCAAATATATCATATTTTTTTAAGAAAAAGAAAAATCGCAAAAAAAGTTTGGTGAATTATTAATGAACGAATTACGTATGCATTGTATTGGTTTTTTTGTTTGGAGGGAGTATAGAATAGGTATGATTTAATCGGGAATGTATAACCGTAAGTTATTGCTAGAAGTTTATCCTGGCTTTTGTTCAGGAGTTTAAAAAAATCCCGAAAACATTAATCTTCGGGATTTTTTAAGGTCGTTTATTCCGGTCTTATGGATCTTATAGGATCTTTTGGTGGGGGTTTTAATTCTACCGATTTAGTTTTTAATTCATCCATCAGAATTTTTACTGTAGCTTCCAGTTGAGGATCATGCCCTTGCTGGATCAGTTTGGGTTCTTGTTCTACCCTGATATCGGGGCTTGTTCCTTCGTTTTCTACGGCCCAGTTCCCCTCCGTATCATAAAAGCCACCTCTGGGTGCAGTAATATATCCGCCATCCATTAACGGTGGTACATCCCATATGCCAACTAATCCGCCCCAGGTGGTGGTTCCTACAAGTTTGCCGATGTTACGTTTTTTAAACATGTAGGGCATATAATCCCCTCCGGATCCGGCAACTTCTCACACTACTCCACAAAAAACAGCCTAATTTCCTACACCAGACTTCTCCAAATTCATTACCTGCAAGAACGCTTACAAGCCCGAAGATAATACTTTTTTATTTTTCATTTGAACTTTTCAGTTGAAAGAAAAAAACTGGTTCTAAACAAAATCAGAACCAGTTTTCAGTTTTACATCCGCCAACTTCCAAAAATGTCTTTAAAAAATTGTCCAAAGGCTTTTATTTTTTCTGATTCATACCTACCTAACAAAACCACCATAATTGGTATCCATAAAAGTAGGAGTAGTAAAAAAATACAACTAAAATTCATATTTATATGATCTTAGTTAAACTACCGGTTAAAAAAAATGGAACCGTTCTTTAATTAGACCGATTCCATTATTGATACAAAGATAATACTTTTTCTTTTCATTTGAACTTTTCAGTTGAAAGAAAAAATAAGGTTTATATATTCCTACTTTCCTACATTCCCACGTTCGCAAAATTCATCCTTCACCTGCAGGCGTCAACCCTTTTGCTCACTCCACTGATCAGCCGCACAAGGCAAAGACTACATTAACATAACAGCTTCTTATAAGAACAGTCACGGGATTGATTTAGGATCCCTAACAACTGTCTTATAAGGCAATTATATTAAGTAGCCGCACAATCTCTTGCGCATGCATTTTTTTATGCATTATTAAAAAACTACACCTGTTAATGTACTTTTTGGGTAGGATCTGAACACTCCCAAGGTGGTCCAATGCATGGACCTTTTGATATTTTCAAGCAGTATTTGTCAACATTTGTTAACATTTCACCACTTGGATAAGGAGAAGTATTTTTTGTTAATATACTTGTTAAATTTTCTTATTACATCCACACTAACCTTTGTTTATACTTATTTCAGGGTTATTAACAATCGCTGTGAAAATAAAAATTTAACATTTTTTTGATTTAAATTAATTTTTCTTTATGTTGCTGAAGTTATTTAAAATCAAGTAGTTCAATAGATTAAACTACTTCGTTAATAACTGCTATAAAATGTTGAAAAATACGATAGTAAAGGTGTTGTAGGAAAAAGCAAGTATAAGTATTTTTGTAATTGGTAGCTGCGGAGAAAGAGCAAGCCGCAAATGTATTCGGTTAAGCTTAAAAACAAAATAGTCTCATTAGCTATAATCTTTCTCCGCACTTTTTGAAGCGAGACAGGTCTCATTAGCCTGATCTCGTTTCTTTTTATACAACAAATGTAGTATACAATTTTACATTTTACAAGCCAAAATAGTTAACACAAATTTGTTAATAATGCAGGATATATCGATTATACGAGAGTTTCATTTAAAATATTTTTTTTAGATTTTTAAAATATTTTTTAAAAAATATTTTAAATACTTTGTAATTAACAATTTCATTAACTTTTTACGGATTTCTAATAAAAACACACAAAACCTTACACAACTGCTTAAGCAACTTTTCAAGCTGTGTGCTGGAAAGTGTCAAGGTTTTTGGGATATTTTTTTATTCAATTGAAAGAAAAAAGAGTTTATAAAAAAATGTTCCAAAATTCATTTTAACCTTGACTGTGGGCTGAGTGGCTTATCTTTCTTAAGCAGTTTTTAAGGTTCAACAAGTGTTTGTCAAAACTCTTGTTTCCGCTTTTCCGGAAGCAAACAGCTTATTAAAAAACATTGGTTTCGTGTGTGGATCTCGTGCGGTTTTTTAATGTGCTGTTTGTCTGTGGTGGCCAAAAAACCAGCGAGTATTTAATATAATGCAAATTATATTACAGCGCATTGGGTTGAGTCTGCTGATATAATTTACATTATGTTACAATACGAGTGATCATGATTTTTAATGAATGCACTTTTTTATGCTTTGTGTGAGTTCGGGAAAAAGCAATAAAAAAGGGCATGAAGAAAAAACAACTTTATTTAGCACCATAATGACCTTTCGCCGAGATGACTTCTACTGTTACAATTTCATCGTCAATGGTGTAAATAAGCCGGTTCTTTTTATCGATACGCCTTGACCATTGACCTTGTCTTTCTCCTTTTAATTGCTCTACTTGTCCGGTTCCTGTTTTAGGATGCTCTATAAGTTCCAGTAAAAGTTTTTCGATTTTATTTGTTACGGCTTTACCTGCATTTTTCTTTAAAAACGCAATGTCCTTTTTTGCCTGGACAGTAATGTGGAGAGTATACATATTAAAGATTATTCAGGAAGTTTTTTATATCATCTGCAGAGTTTAATTTATCTGCAATTTGATCTTTATTCTCGATAGCCTTTTTTACTATTTCCACATTTCTCTTGTCTGCCCAAAACAGATCGCCGCTTGGACTAATCTCGTAAGGGTCGCACCTGTATTCTTCTGGGATTTCAATAAGCATATCATCTTCTGTTACCGGAACAAGTTTGTATGCACGGTTTTTTGAGCGTTTTACAATAACTTGTTCTTTCTTGTCAACCATGTCAAAATACTTCTTTTGGTGGTCCCTAAATTCTCTGCTGGTTACTATCTTCATTGTCGTAATTTTTAAATTGTGTACCAAAATTGGTACAAATATACTAAATTTTACGATAAGATCCTTATTTTGTTTCACTTTAATGGATGATATTTGTTTAATTGTTCTGTTAATTCCTGCAAGTTTACTTGTGCGTAACGTTGTGTACTTTTTATACTTCCATGTCCTGCTAAATACTGAACTTCCCTGATATTCTTTTCTTGTAACCAATGACTTATAACGCTGTTTCTAACTTGGATAAATGATTTTAAGAAGTCGTGCTTTAATCGTAATTCTCTTAAAAGTTCTCTTGTCAGTTCTTTTATGGATTCTTCTTTTCCTGTGTTTATAAGTAGTTTGTTTGTTTTTACTTTTCTTACTTCCTGGAGAGTTTTTCTTGTTTCAGTTAAATATTCTTGTAGTGGTAATATCTGACAAGCTGCAAGTTTCAGTATTCTTTGTTTAAGTTTTACATTTCGTTTTATATGGATTATTCCTTTTGACAGGTTAATATTTTCAGGTTCTAATTGGTCTAATTCTTCTCTTGTTAAGCCTTGATAAATATATAATCCTAATATGATTTTGTTTCTTTTTTGTACTGCTGTTTCTGGTTGATAGTTTTCGTACATTTCTTCCAGTTGTTCTGTGCTTAAAATATCTCTTGGAAGTTTTTGTATGTTTCCCTTTACTAAAAGGTTTATTGCAGGATTATAGTTTACTTTTCCAATGTGTTTTAAGTAGTTGTAATAATGTTTAATTCCTAAAATGTGTTTGTTTTGGTTATGGATGCTAAAGCCTTTATCTCTGTAGATTTTAATTAAACCTAATAAATCAGTATAAGTGCAAGTTTCTTCGGTTAAATTTTCTTTTTCCAACCATTCTAAAAATCTTCGTTTATAACACAAAATATCAATGATTGAACCTTTTCTTAACCTTTTAAATTGTAAATAATCTTCAAAGCTTTTCATGTGCAATGTGAGTATAAACTTGTGTACTGGATATTTGTTTGTGACCTAAAAATGTGGCTATATCTTCGATATTCATTCCCGATTGTAAAAGATGTGTTGCTATGGAATGCCTAAAAGTATGTAAACCTATTTGCTTATTTATTCCTGCTCTTTCTAAAAGTCTTTTAAGTGTTTTGCTTATTGTACTATAACCGATTCTTGAACCTTGATTATTTACTAAAAAAGCTTTCTCTTTTTCACTTTTTACCAATTGATTTCTACATTCGTTAAGATATAGTCTAAAATCTTTTTGCTGACTTTCTACAAAAGGAACATAGCGTTCTCGGTATTGCTTGCCTTTTCTTACATACACTAATCTTTTTTCGAGTAAAATATCTTCTAAATCTAAACTGGTTCCTTCCTTACTTCTTAATCCACAACCATAATAAACACTTAATATTGCTCTGTCTCTTAATCCTAAAATACTATCGTCTGTTGCATTGTACAAAGCTTTGATTTCTTCCTGGTTAAAAATTTCTCTTTCAGGTTCTATTTTTGGTTCATAATGTAAATCAACTGGCAAAAAGCCTTGATTTGTTTCTTCTAAATAATGATTAAAGAGTTTTAAGTTTCTGATAATTCCATTTAATGTGGAGTTCTTTAATAATTCGCCTGTTTGCTCGCTTTTCTTGGTTTTTAAGCTTTTGTAATATTGGTTAATATGTTCTCTTGTAATTTCAGTTAATTGCTTAACATTCTGTCCATGCCTATCGGCAGGTAAATTTTCCATGTAAGCAAACAGTTCTTTTATTCTTCTTGGCAAGTTTGATACTGAACTTTTTGTATAACCTAATATACTTAACCATTCTTTGTAACTCTCTGTTAATCTTGTAAAATGTGCATTCATTATTTACGACCTTTACGACTAATACGACCTGTTTTTTAAATACCCCTTTTACTTCAACCTATGTTATACTTGTTATACTTAGTTTTGATTTTTGTTTTGCTTAATTAATAAAGGTTTCAGAAGATTAAGTATAACATTTCACTCATGTTATACTAATGTTACACTTATGTTATACTTAATTCTACGGTCGTTTTATGTGTACTTTTTCCGTTATACTTAGCTCTGATTTTATTTAAAACACTATCTAAAATGTCTATTCCTGATTTTAATAATTCGTATTCGTTCCAGGATGTTATTTCATATTCAAAACCTGTTTTTCTGTTTCCGCCTGTTCGCTTAATATAGCCACGCATTTCAAGTTCTGATAAATAACGATTTACTCTCATTGGATTCATTCTAAAGTGTTCTCTTATTTGCTTGGCGTAAAAACTTTCTTCTCTATTGATTACTCTTTTAATTCCTTCAAAAAAATGCCTTAACTGGCTGTTTAATTCATCCGATTTTCTAAGTAAACTATCTTTTACAAGCCAGTTTGCCCACTCAATATCTTCTAAACTTGTCTCGATGTAATATTCTCCTTTTTCGTTCTTCTTCCACTTTCTCTGATACTGATTATAAAAAGTAATTATCTCGATTAGTTTTAAGTAATGCATATTTGTTCGAAGCTTCTTAAATACACAGTCAGGAATGACTAAATCTGTTGCATAGCGGTTTATTACTTTCACTTTCTTTAATAATCTCTGTGCATTTTTAAGTATTTGTTTTGCCTGTTCCTGCTGTGCTTCATTAACTAAACCAGCTTGTAATTTTCTTTGGTATTTCATTACCTGGTCTAAATGGTTTGGACTTTCGTCAATATGAAGTAAGAAGCTTCTGTTTGCATTATCTTCATAAATATGCCCGCTTGTTGTTGCGCCACTTACACAAATTGGTCCTTCAACTGTTAAAAGTTTTTGTATGTTGTTTCCTTTGGCGTCTTTGTCTGTGGTAAGTTTAGTTATACTTTGTTTACTCATAAATTCCCGAAGTGGAAGAAAGGCATTGTAAACTCCTTCTAAATCTTCTATTAAAAGTACTTTATGTTTCCAAAAACCTTTTGAAGAGTAATACAATGTATTTTCGGTTAAACTTGTTATTGTTCTTACACTTTCTTCAGGTAAACATTCGCTTATTCTTGTTTGTAAATAGGTCTTTCCGCTTCCTGACTTACCAAAAATAATTGCATGCAATGGCTCGTCCATCAGTCGCGATAAGTATAAAAAGTAAAGTAATAATCCGTTTTTCTGTTCTCCGACTAATCCTGTTTGTTGTACTGTTTCTAAAGTGTTTTTTATGAGTTTGGAAGATTTCAGGAACTTTGTTGCTTGTTCTTTTTCTTCTCCACTCATTTCGTATTGTTTTGGTAAAGCAGCTTTTATTTGTGCTGTTCGCTCATTCATGCGGTATTCTTCCAGTTTCTCTGTAAGTTCTGTTATGGTTTTACTTGCTATGCTTGTACTTATTTCTAAGGTTTCAGCAATATTTTGTATTAGTTTTTGTGTGCTGCTGTGGCTATACAGGTTTATATCATCTCTAAAGCTTCTGTATTTATTCTCTTTGCTTTTAATGTGCATGGATACTTTTAACCTGCTTAGATTCTCTTTTTCTATTCCGCCCCAAATTGTGATTTTCAGTTCTGTACTTTCAAAGATGATTTGTTCGGGATTTTCTGTATCTAAGTAGCTTTGTATTGTTTGTGGTTGTTCTTTTTTCTTTTCATTTGAGTTCTCATTTGAAAGAAAAAGGTTTTTGCGCTCCTGCAGTAATTCTAAAAAGTATTCTTCGCTTTCATACATTTGATGCAAACTATTTACATCTTCTCCGCCTGGTGTTTCAACTTCACTAAAAATTATATTTGGAAGTAAGTCTTTTAACTCTTTGCTGTACTTTTCTATTGCTGTTCTTCCTGCTGTATCTCCGTCAAAAAAGAAGATTATTTCCGTTAAGTTTTTTGCTTCTTTTATGGTTTGCTTGTGTTCTTCGGTTAATCCATTGGTTCCGTACAGGGCTAATATTTCATATTCTTGTGAGATCTTCGGAAGTTGTAAAAGTGTTGCTGCATCTATTATGGCTTCTACAAGAATAAGCCTGCGGGTTATTGGTTTTGTTTCGGGACAAGCTTGTCTGCCGTTAGGCAGATAACCAGGATATAACCCGCTTCGGCTTTTCAAGTAATAATGTTTTTCTCCTTTCTTTTCGCTTAAGCTTCTACCATAAATGCTGACTATTTTGTTTTGTTTGTTCTTTAATGGAAAGATAATACAGTTATTTGCAAAAGCTGTGTAAACCTGTTTGTTTCCGTTTGGCGTATAACCTTTATATGGAACAAGTAAACCTGCATTAATACAAGCTTTAAAATCTTCTTCGCTTAACCTGTTACGGTGGTGGAACTGACCAGAGTTGTAACCAACTTCTAATAATTCCGAGTTTAAACTTCTTTGCTGTAAATATTCGCTTGGATTTTTAGCTAAGTTACTTTGTAAACCTTTCCTGAAGCTTGTAAATATTTTGCTGATAATTTCTGTTTGCTTCTGCTTGGTTTCTCTTTTCGGTTTTTGGATTGGTTCTCCAATTAGTTCCTTTGCTTTCAAGATTGCATCATGTTTATTTAGATTCTCCTTATACATGATAAAATCTATTACATCTAAGCTTTTACCATGCGTTTTACAGTTTGAAGAAAAGCAATAAACTGTATTGGTTTCTAAATAAACCTGCATGCTTGGTGTTTTATCCTTGTGAAAAGGACAGTTTAAGCGGTTGTTTCTGTCTGGTTGTAATTTGTAATAGCTTAATACTCGATTTAAGTTTAAGCTTTCTTTTATGTCCCGAATTTCCATAAATGAAAGATTTTTTAAAAAAGTTTTTCTGATATATCTATCACAAATCTATAATATTTATCAGATAATAACAAAGAATATCTTTCTTGTTTATGATATTTTTATCACCTAAATTTGTCTAAACCTTATGTTTCGTATCATTTTACTGATAAATAAGTATGACTTTAGGACAAAACATTGCTAACTTAAGAAAGGCTAAAAAGCTTTCTCAAAACGAACTTGGAAAGCAAGCTGGAACTTCTGGCGACCTGATAGGACGCTACGAACGTGACGAAGTAAAACCATCGATTGAAGTAGCTGTTAAAATAGCCAATGCTTTAGAAGTTTCCCTGGATTATTTAGTTGGAAGTACTGATTTAATTCTTGATAAAGGTATTATTAAAAGGATTCAGGAAATTCAACTACTCGACAATGAAGACAAAAAGCATTTATACGCTCTTATGGATGCATTCCTTAGAGATTATAAAGCTAAACAGGCTTATAAATAAAAATTCCTTCTTTCATCATTAAAACAACCTATCGTGAAGAATACTCACAGCAATACCCTTAAGGATTTCTTTAGCTTTATAAAAAAACCAACTTTTGATTCTTTTGAAGACCTGAGCTTAGGGAAAAAGATACTTGTTTTAATTAAGATTTACTTCCTTACAATTGTTCTTTTAATTATAACTGACAGGATTATTAGAGTTTTAATAGAGCTTGGGATATTTGGTAAATACGCCCAAATTATTCATACTCCCGATTCTTCAGATAAAGAACTAACCAGATTATATCTGTTTGTTTTATTCCTTATTATCCCAGTTCTTGAAGAATTTTCCTTTAGATTGTTATTAATTAAGTACAACAAAAAATTTATAATCTACTCTACATCACTAATTATTGGATTTTATATCTATCAGTTTTCAAGCTCTTATTTATTTTTTCCAGCAAACAAGATTCTACTTTGCTTTACTCCTTATTTATATATCATTCTATTTTCAGCAATAATAATTAAAATAATACTGTTCATTAGCAATAAGGTAACTATTATAAATCCAGAAGCTGTATGGAATAATAAATTTCATTTAATTTTCTACTTAGTAGCTATATTATTCTCACTGCACCACATTTCAGGTTTAAACATCAATTCCAGTCATTATTTATTTCTTCCAATAATTTTATTACCATTTTTTATTTATGCAGTTATATTAGGCTACATCAGAATAAGATTAGGACTTTTTTATTCTATTATGTTACATTTGCTATTAATATTACCAAAAATCGTAAATAGTATTTCAAATTTATAGAAATGAGCAAATATAGATATAACGTACATTTTAAAGATGAAGAAAAATGTAGAATGTTTAAGGAGTTATTTTTAGAAAAAATTGAGAAGGAGTTTCAACGTAAAAGCATTAAAATTCAGGTAAAAGACAATGTTATTAAATTCAATAGAATACAATTTAATCCTTCTAAAAACTATTATAAAGAGTTATTTAACTTTATTGATGAAGGAGAAATAATAATATCTGTTAGTAACAATGAAGTCAAAATTAATGTTTTACACAAGCTTTCTAAATTGATTTTTTCGTCTATTGTCTTCAGTCTAATTTTAGGCGGTTTCTTTTGGGTGCGCAGTGAACTAAGCACTATTGCAGGAATTATATTATTAATTACTTTAGCTTTAATATTTTACATTGTTGGTTATTTTCTTATTGAAAATGGCTTTAGAAAAATGATAACAAAATGTGTTAATTCTTCTAAAGCCAAAGTTAAGTTTTCTTAGTGAACTCGTCTTAATATATAATTACATCACCACCAGGAAAAACAGGACCTGTTGTAGCACCATTCATGGCACCGCCCCAGTAGAACTCTATTGCACTTCCAAATACCATTCTTGCAACTTCTCCCCACCAAAATTCACTAGTGCCACCATATAGAAAATCAACACTATTAACTAGGTTTTGGTGATTTTCTGGATTCTCAAAGAAATGATCTGGAGCATTATAATAGAAATCTTTAAAAGCTTCAGTAGTACCAGGTTTTAGAACTATGTGTCCATTATAAGTCCGTCCACCTTTGTTTCCATATATTTTTGTGACTAATCTTAAATCTCCACCAATATTCTCAAAGATTTTAAAATTATAATCTTCTCCACTTCCATAACGGTCAATAATACCGTTTGTTGAATTATCTCCTGTAGATTGAGCAAATTCGTTAATTATCATAGCTTTAGGCCCCCACAATCCGGCAGCAGGACTTGTTTGAGAGGTTTTGTCTCCCATAGGATTATTAAAGTATCCCATCAACTCCCTGTCTAGCAGGTCGATAATATAGTCTGCTGCAAGTCCTCCTCCGTTAAACCGTTCATCGATTACAGCTCCTTTTTTATGTTTTTGTGCAAAGTAGTAGCGGTTAAAGTTCGAATATCCCCCATAACCTGTGTTTGGAAGCCATACATAGGCTAGTTTTCCATCCGATAACTCATCTACTTTTCTCCTGTTTCCTTCCACCCAGTCTATCTGCCTCAAACGGTATTCACTTTCTACCGGAACCACTGTAATTTCACGGGCTGTTTTTAAATCGGTGGACGAATTCACCGTAATTTTAATTTGTTTGTTTGCTGTTTGTTCAAAATAGGAGTAGATGTTTTTTGCGGGATTAACGGGTTCTCCATTTACTGCCAGCAAATAGTCTCCTTCCTTTACTTCGAGCCCTGGCTCATTTAGAGGGGCTCTTACCGTTGGGTTCCAGCTTTCTCCTTTATAAATTTTGGTAAACCGTACGGCATTGTTTTCAATGACTAAATCAGCACCAAGCAATCCAACCGGAACCTGGTCTATATCGGGAAAATCACCCCCGTTGACAAACGAATGCCCCACAGCGGTTTCGCCGCTAAAGATATCCAGGAGATAGTTCATGTCGGAGCGGTGACGAACATGGTCAACCCATGTGGAATAGGTATTATAGGCCCAATCCATAGCTAAGCCGTGAACATTTTTAACGTAGAAATAATCACGTTGAAATCTCCATGCTTCACGGAACATCTGTTTATACTCAGCCATGGGATCCACTTTAATTTTCAATGCTGAAGTTTGAAGGGGTTGGTCTGGCTTAATGTTCTCTGAAGTGGCTGTAATATACCAGTTTCCGTTTGAAGAATAAAGGATTTTTTTGCCATCAAAGGAAATGGTAAAATCGCTGACATTTTCCAAAACATTTTTGGTTTCCTGCTTATCCAGGCTGTATCTGTGTAATGTCAAACCTCTCTGGTCTTCTACAGACTCCGAATAAAAGATCACTCCCTCCTCGGCAGTGAGTAGTTTTCTGTAGTCTCTGGCCGGGATATCCAGGCTGAGAATTCTTTGTTGTATCCCTTCCAGGTCAATTTTTACTTCGATCTTTTCTTTTTTCTTCTTTGGATCTGCCTGGTCTGTTTCTTCATCATCACTTCTGGGTAATAACGGACTTTTTTCTTCCTGATCGAGGACTGTAACATAAAGCGAATAATCGACCGGCCGTTCCAGGGACGACATATCCAGCCAGCCGGTATTTAGTCCGTAATTTGTACTGGCCATAAAATAAAGAAATTTTCCACCCTTATCCCATGCAGGATGTCTGCATTCACTCATTCCGTCAGTAATCTGGAAGGACTGGTTTTTGTCCAGGGAGTAAAGGAAAATGGCACTAAATTCGTTGGGAAGTCTTTTGGCGTAAGCAATCCATTTTGAATCCGGTGACCATTGAGGGACAATCACCCTTTCGGGATTAGAAAATCCTTCATCATCAATTCGGGTTACCGTTCCGGTTTCAATGTTAACCATCCATAGCACCCGGTCAGTATCGCTAAAACTAATAAATTTCGAGTCAGGCGACCATTGGGGCGTATAATAGAACGTTGGCTTTTCAAAGGTTATTTTTTTGAGAATTTTTCCAAACTGGTTGGCGATGATCAATTGGTATTCCCCGCTTTGATCCGAGAACCAGCTTACCTTTTCTCCATTAGGCGACCATGCCGGCGACCGTTCAGCACTCCCGGAACTGCTGGTGAGGTTTCTTACGTTTCCTTCTTTTTCGGGAAGTGTAAATATCTCTCCACGGGCCTCAATAATTGCTCTTTTCCCGGTAGGGGAGATCTCCATCTGGGTGATAAATTTTTCAACATCTGCCCAATGCGGGCGCATCCATGGAAAGTCGGCTTTAATGTTGACCGTTAATCTTTGAGGATTCCTTTCGGGCGACAGGGTATAAAGGTCTCCGCCATATTCATAGATCATCTCATGATTGCCTGCTTCCAGGTTTTTACAGTCAAATTCCTTATAAAAAGTGATTTGTTTCAGTTCCTTGCTAAGGGTATTGTAGGCCCATATATTCATAGCAAAATCCATGTCAGACAGAAAGTAGATCGTTTCATTGATCCATACGGGGGAGATGTCGTTACTCCCTTCCCAGGGTATTTTTTCCACCTTAAACGTTTCAAGGTTTAAAATTCGGATCGGGTTTGCCTGTCCTCCTCTGTAGTTTCTCCACTCGGTTTCCCAGGGAATGTTTTTTCGATAAGCAAGGTACTTCCCGTCGGGAGATAGTTGGCCGTTATAAAAACGAGGTTTCATAAAAAGCGTAGGCATCCCTCCATTTCTGTCGATGGTATAAAGCAGGTCAGGCATTGGAATGGGAACCTGTTCTCTCCCTGAAGTAAACATTATTTGTCCCTGAGGAGTCCACCCAACAACATGGTCGTTGGCTGGATGCCAGGTTAATCGTTTTGGGGGGCCTCCATAGACTGAAACTACATATACATCTGTATTTCCATCATATTTTCCGGAAAAGGCAATGGTTTCTCCATCCGGAGAAAAATGTGGAAAGAGTTCTTCACCGGGAAAGGTTGTTAGTCGTTTTGGATTTTCTCCATTTTTATCAGCAAGCCATATATCGCCTCCATAGATAAAGGTGATATGGTCCTTGCTGATGTCTGGACTTCTCAGAAGTTTAGTACTTTGAGCTTTTGTACATGGAATAATAAATAAACCAAATACTAGTAAAAAAAGTGATCTTTTGAAATTCATGGGATATACAAAGATTTTAAATTTCTTTAAAAGTAAAGAATATTTTGTTATCCCATCTAATCTGAAGATGAAATTTACCAGGAAAAATTAATCATTCGTAAGGCCAATGGTACGCAAATCGAAGTTTTTACCCAGGTATACCCGTCGGACCTGTTCATCCTCGGCAAGTTCCTGGGCATTTCCTGCTTTTAAAATGGATCCCTCAAAAAGTAAATAGGCTCGGTCGGTAATCGAAAGGGTTTCGTGCACATTATGGTCGGTAATTAAAATACCAATATTTTTTTCTTTCAGCTTACCTACAATTTCCTGGATATCCTCAACAGCTATAGGATCAACCCCTGCAAAGGGTTCGTCAAGTAAAATAAATTTTGGCTTAATGGCTAATGCCCTGGCAATTTCTGTTCTGCGTCTTTCTCCCCCTGAAAGCTGTATCCCTAAACTTTTTCGTATTTTTTGTAACCCAAACTCGTCCAAAAGGTTTTCGAGACGTTCTTTTTGTTCTTCTTTTGACATGTCAGACATCTCTAATACTGCTTTAATATTATCTTCGATGCTTAACTTTCTGAATACTGAGGCTTCCTGGGCCAGGTATCCAACCCCCATTTGCGCCCTTTTATATACCGGTTCTTTGGTAATATCTTCCTGGTCAAGGAAAATTTTACCAGAATAAGGGGTAATCAGTCCCACAATCATGTAAAATGTGGTTGTCTTGCCGGCTCCGTTTGGACCCAGCAAACCTACAATTTCTCCTTGTTTAACATCAACAGAAACTTTGTTTACAACCGTTCTTGAACGGTATTTTTTTATCAGATTTTCGGTCCGTAATTGTACTTGATGATCTTGACTCATTATTCGGTTTTATTTTTGACAAAGGTATAATTTTTCATGCATTTTTTTAAAATATGATTTGTACAGTTGCCCGTAGACCAAATCTTTCGATATTTTCATGATCGAGATACGATAAACGCCACCATGCATCGACTCTAAAAATCTTAAAAATATTTTCAATACCAACTCCAGCTTCCAGGTAAGGATCATTTACCTGGTATAACCCTTTGGGAAAATCCATGATCTCTTCGTGCCGGTTACTTAGTGATCCAATTAAGGCTTTTCCTGAGACGACTTCCCTCCATTTTAATTTTCGCATCAGGGGAATTTTATTCAGGAAAAAGCCCTGGAAGTGATGTTCGGCATACAGGCTCATATAACGGTCACTGGCAAATTCATAATAATTCATCATATTAAAGGCATACCGGTCGAAAGCGTAGGTTTCATTCCCCTCATGGAGTTTTAACAGGGGATAGGGAACCGTGCCAAAAACCTGGCCTGCATCAAGAATATATTTGAAATACCCTAAGGGACTTATAGGAACCTTGTGAGCCAGGTTTAGATTTATTTTGTAGTATTCGTAACCGGAACCCAGAAAATCTTTTAGGCCTGCCGTAAAGGTGAAATTGAGTACCGGATCATTGGTGCCGAGATTTATTCGTTCAAATTCACCGCGTAAATATTTTTCATTCTTAGCCAAACGAATATTCAGGGTTAACTCACTGGTTGTAATATCCCTGAAAATAAGTGTGTCGCCAGGTGTTGTTTTTTGGAAAGGAATATAGGTCGTGGGCTCAATACTTCTGTAATGATAGGATAACATGTTTGAAAATCCCTGGAACCACTCTTTTTCTATAAAAATATTGAAGTCTTCTACCATTGTTAGCTTGTAGTTGGGATTACGACGGAGAAGAGAGGTAAAGAAATTATCCTCAGTTAATGCATTTGGACTTTGTCCTAACTGCTGAATATCATATTTATATTGTGATCCGACAGCAAGTCGGGGATTCTTGTCGAACAGATAAATAAATCCCCCTCCATATTTGAAACGATCATCTTTCTCGCCGTAGGCGATATGAGCATTTATCATGAGGTTTGTACTAAAATTATTACTTGTTCTGCCGCTCAGTCGGAACCGGTTCCCTTCGATTTCGTTATAACTGAAGGTTTTGTAATAGGGGCCCAGTTCAAACAATCCCACTTCGTAATGATACATTCCAAACATCATCACCACTTTTTCATAGGTTTTATAAATGGGAACCTGTTTTATAGAATCCACCATTTCATAAATTTTCTTTTCCTGGGCTGTAAGATCAATGGGTCTGTATTTAGTCCAATAGTTTTCATCATTGATGATAGCATGCTCTTCAACAATAACGTTGTCGTTGATTTTTTTTACATGTTCGGGAAGTTCTGTATTGATCCGGATATTTGAATAATGGGTAGTTTTTTTTCCAAAAAATCCCAGAGAGCGATCCGTAAGGTTAAAATCGAAGAAGAGTTTTTCATTGTTCATAAACCATACACTGTCGTTAATTTGCTGGTATTCGTACACGGCTACAAAGTCATTGATAAAGTTAATGTTTACATCCTCGGCCATTCTCATCTGGATTTTTTTTATGGCAAAAGTCGTGTCGTGGACCCAGAAGTCGCCATGAAAGGTCCTTTCCTGTTTTCGTTTGGGAACAAAGGAGAGGTGATAGCACCAAAGGTTATCGATAAAGGCGCTGTCAATCAGGTAGTATTTATAGTAATAGAGTCCGAAATCGGCTATGGGGCTTACAAAACCGGGTTCAAATACTCGCTCGAAATTTTCATAGATATTGATTTTCTGATACATCTTACCTGTAAACTGGGAGATACTTTCGTTTTCCACCCCTGATATTTTTGTGGCTTTAATGATTTCCCGTTCCGTTTTGGGATTTTTTTGGTAGAAATATTCCGAAAAGGATTCTGTGATAAAAATGGGTAAGTAAGGTTTCCCGGTTATTGCAGAGGTGTCGGTGTAATCAAAGATAAATTGAAAATCCTTGAATAGCCTGTTATTTTTTAGCTGATCGTTCACATTATTTAAATCAATTTCTACTTTATTGTACAATTCATAGATATAGGAATCATATTTTCGTGGATTATGTTTTTCCTTATTCGCGATGATGTTTCGAAGGATAGCATGGGCCGGATTTTCGGAGGGAAGGATTACAATCTCTTCAATTTCATATACATTGGGCTCGAGCTGAAAGTTTAGCACCTGGTAACGATGAGGAGTAATGGATATTTTCTGAGGTTTATACCCCACAAAAGAAACCAGAAGGGAGTCGTGGCTTTCTCTGGATTCGATGAAATATTCACCATTGGTATTGGATATGGTTCCAATGGTTGAATTTTGAAAGGTAACATTTACAAAGGGAATGGGATCACCGTTCTCTGCATCCGTAATGATCCCTCTTACCTTGGTTGTTTGTGCCGATAGCATGTTTACAAACAATAACAAAAGAATTATAAGATACCAATGTCCCCGGTTTTTTTTCATTCTGGCAGCATTAACCAATGATTAAAATAAGCTTAATAGCATTAAAGGTTTATTTTTTTTTCTACTTTTTTGGATATTAAAATACCCGCTTCATAAAGAATGATCAGAGGAAAGGTGACCAGTAAAAGGCTGAAAATATCTGGAGGGGTTATCGTGGCGGCAATAATCATTACTATGATAATCGAATGCCGTCGGTATTTTCTTAAAAAATCAGGAGTTACCAGACCTGCTTTGCTTAAAAAATAAATTAATATGGGCAGTTCAAAAATAATTCCGGCTGCCAGGGTAACCGAAGTAACGGTTCCGATATATGATTTTAGGTTGATTTGATTGAGTACCTGGTCGCTGACATTATAGGACCCCAGGAAATGTATCGAAAGAGGAGCAATAATAAAATACCCAAACAAGACCCCGGCGATAAATAACAAAGAGCTAATGGTTACTGCTCCCCGGCTATGCTTTAGTTCATTTTCGTACAATGCAGGTTTGATAAAGCTCCAAAATTCCCAGAAAATATAGGGGAAAGAAACAATTATTCCGGCAAAGATCGAAATCGTAATATGAATAGTAAACTGCCCGGCCATTCGAATATTAATGATCTGAAAAGGCTCAGCATTAATACATAGTTTAGGGATATTTACTTTCTCGCCGAGCAAACATAGCATTTGATTGGTAAAAAAATCAGGATTTTTAGGGGCTAAAATAATATGGTTAAAAACAACATCACTGAAAATAAATGCAACAATGGCAACAACAATAACTGATGCAAAAGCACGGATCAGGTGCCATCTTAACTCTTCAAGATGTTCCAGGAAAGTCATATTGTTGCCTTTTGTCATATTATACAATTCCTTCTTTTAAAATATCGTGAAGATGAACCATTCCCAGATACTTTTTATGATGTACCACAATTAACTGGGTAATGTTATTGCTTTCCATCAGGTTAAAAGCGTTAATCGCCAGTTCGTCTTTCTGGATTGTTTTGGGATTGGACGACATGATATCTTTAGCAGTTAGTTTTTCGAAATTTTCAAAGTTTTGTAACATCCTCCGGATGTCGCCATCGGTAATGATTCCCTGCAGCTGATCCTCATCATCAAGAACAGCAGTGGCGCCAAGTCTCCTGGAGCTGATTTCGACAATCACATTTCTTACATTCTCATGAAGAGAAACCCTGGGAGCTTCGTTGTTTTTATACAAATCGTTTACGCGCATGTATAGTTTTTTTCCCAGTGCACCTCCGGGATGAACCCGGGCAAAATCTTCCGAGGAAAAACCTCTGTGTTCCAGTAAGCAAACCGCCAAAGCATCACCCACAACCAGCTGGGCAGTAGTGCTTGAGGTGGGAGCTAAATTATTTGGACAAGCCTCTTTTTCAACGGTCGATTTTAAAACATAATCGGCTTGTTTGGCTAAGAAGGAGTTGGTTGACGATACCATTCCCACCAGCACATTCCCCCTGCTTTTGATGATCGGAACCAGGACCTTGATTTCCGGTGTATTGCCGCTCTTGGATATGCAAATAATGATATCCTCCTTTTGAATCATCCCCAGATCACCATGAATGGCATCTGCCGCATGCATGAAAAGGGAAGGTGTGCCTGTAGAATTTAATGTAGCAACTATTTTATTGGCAATGTTTGCACTTTTCCCTATTCCGGTGACCACTACCCGTCCTTTACTTTGATATATCAACTTAACCACTTCTTCAAAGTCACTGTCAATATACCCGGCAAGTTTTTTTATCGATTCGGCTTCCTGGAGAATAGTATTTTTAGCTAAATTTTTGATGTCCATTTTTTAATACGCCTATACTTTAAAATGAATGAATTTGATGAATAATAATAATTTTAGGTTATGGCATTTTTATCTTTTCAAAAAAAAGTTGTAAATTTATATTTACAAAAGTATTTATTTTTATCATAATCGACTAAGGTTTCGATTTAAAACATGTTTAATAAATAAATAATTAATTTGTTCGTTTAAAAAAACTTTTATTCTTTTATAAACAACCTAAATCATATTCTTTTATAATTTGACATGAGTGTAGGAGCTGATATTTCTTTGAAAGATTACCTCAAAAAATATTTTGGTTTTGATTCATTTAAGGGAAACCAGGAAGTAATTATCCGGAACGTTCTTGACGGAAATGATTCCTTTGTGTTAATGCCCACCGGAGGGGGAAAATCGTTATGCTATCAATTGCCTTCTTTAATCATGGATGGTACGGCAATTGTTATTTCTCCGTTAATCGCCCTGATGAAAAACCAGGTAGATGCCATGCGTGGTTTCAGTACGGAGGAGGGTATTGCCCATTTTCTGAATTCGTCCCTTACCAAAACCCAGATGCAAAAGGTAAAGCAGGATGTGTTGGATGGCAAAACCCGTTTGCTTTATGTAGCCCCGGAATCTTTAACCAAGGAAGAAAATATTTTATTCTTAAAACAGGCCAAAATCTCCTTTTATGCGGTGGATGAAGCGCATTGTATATCAGAATGGGGGCACGATTTCAGACCTGAGTACCGAAGAATCCGACCCATTATTAATAAAATAGGAAGAGCACCACTGATTGCATTAACAGCAACAGCAACCCCTAAGGTGCAAAGTGATATCCAGAAAAACCTGGAAATGCTGGATGCCAATGTTTTTAAATCTTCATTTAATCGAGAAAATCTTTATTACGAAGTAAGGCCTAAAGTAAATGCTGCAAAGGAAATTATTAAATTCATAAAAAATAATTCAGGGAAATCAGGGATAATCTATTGCTTGAGTCGGAAAAAAGTCGAAGAGCTGGCCGAGGTGTTACAGGTTAATGGTATTAAGGCATTGCCCTATCATGCCGGGATGGATGCCGCCACAAGGAGTCAGAATCAGGATAAATTCTTGATGGAAGATGTGGATGTGATTGTAGCGACCATTGCTTTTGGTATGGGAATCGATAAGCCGGATGTTCGTTTTGTTATTCATTATGATATCCCTAAAAGTCTGGAAGGCTATTACCAGGAAACCGGCCGTGCCGGTCGGGATGGTGGCGAAGGTCAGTGTATTGCCTTTTATAGTTATAAAGATATCCAGAAACTGGAGAAATTTATGCAGGGGAAACCTCTGGCTGAGCAGGAGATCGGAAAACAACTGTTGCTTGAAACCGTTGCCTATGCAGAATCTGCTGTTTGCCGGCGGAAGATGTTGCTTCATTATTTTGGGGAAGAATACCACCAGGAGAACTGTGAAAATTGTGATAATTGTTTGCACCCGAAAGAACAGTTCGAAGGAAAAGAGGATGTTGTATTAGCCCTGAAAGCCATTCAGGCCGTTAAAGAACGTTTTAAAGCCGAACACGTGGCTAATGTATTGGCTGGCGTTAAAAACTCTTCCATAAAATCCTATAAACATCATGAGCTTGAAATATTTGGCGAAGGCTCCGACAAGGATACTAAATACTGGAATGCAGTACTTCGCCAGGCGCTGGTCGCAGGCTTTATTGACAAGGATATTGAGAATTATGGGTTGCTTAAGGTAAGTGACCAGGGGCTCGGGTATTTAAACGATCCGAAACCCTTTACCATTACCCAGGATCATGATTACGAAAGTGAAGATGATGACGTGGAAAGTAAGGCAGGAGGCGGAAAAACCGGGGCTGTTGACGATGAGCTGTTTAGTATTCTGAAAGATTTACGAAAAAAAGTGGCTAAAGAGCTGAATTTGCCTCCTTTTGTTATTTTTCAGGATCCCTCGCTTGAAGATATGGCCATCCAGTATCCGGTTAACCTGGAAGAGATGACACGCATTGTGGGTGTTGGTGCCGGGAAGGCCCAACGGTATGGTAAAAAGTTTGCCGAGCTGATTAAAAAATATGTTGAAGAAAAAGAAATTATCCGGCCCCAGGACATGGTCGTTAAATCGGTGGTTAACAAATCCGGGTTAAAAGTTTATATTATACAGAGTATTGACCGGCAAATGCCTCTCACCGATATTGCCGATGCCAAAGGGCTGGAAATGCCCGAGCTGCTTGATGAAATTGAGTCGATCGTACAATCCGGAACAAAATTGAATCTTGATTATTATATCAATGAAGTAATTGATGAGGATAAACAAGAGGATATCTATGAATATTTTAGAGAAGAAGCTGAAACCGAATCCATCGAAGCAGCCCTGGAGGAACTGGGTGAGGAGGAGTATTCCGAAGAGGATGTCCGGTTGATGAGAATAAAATTCTTCTCCGAATTGGGTAACTAATGGTAAACTCATTCGTCTTACTGTAAAATCATAAGGGAACCTGAAGATTCCCTTATTTTTTAATCGTTTAAAATACAACTTGTGGAAAAAGTACTGGAAGTTAATCAATTAAGTAAAAGTTATGGGCGGATTCTTGCCGTAAAGAATCTTTCATTTACCGTAAACCGGGGAGATGTTTATGGTATTTTAGGCCCAAACGGAAGTGGTAAAACTACTACCCTGGCAGTTATTCTTGATATCTTAAAAGCCCAGACGGGAAGTTATCAATGGTTTGGTAAACCGGTGGATAAACTTGCCCGGCGTCGAATAGGATCGCTGGTTGAAACACCAAATTTCTACCCTTATTTGTCCTTATGGGAAAACCTGAAGATTGTGGCAAAAATAAAGGATGCTCCTGAAAAAGATATTAATTATGCCCTGGGGATGGCTAATTTGTTAAAACGAAAGCACTCCGCCTACAATACCTTGTCGTTAGGAATGAAACAGCGCTTAGCTATTGCATCGGTTTTGATTGGTAATCCCGAGGTGCTGGTCCTGGACGAGCCAACCAACGGGCTTGATCCTGAAGGTTTTGCCGAGGTGAGAAATATTATTCAGGCCCAGGCCAATGAAGGAAAAACGATCATTCTGGCCAGCCACATCCTGGATGAGGTGGAAAAAGTATGTTCCCATGTTGCTATCCTTAAATCAGGAAATTTAATTGCCAATGGACGGGTAGGAGAGTTGCTAACTACCGATGATATGGTGTATATACAAACCGGGAACCAGGAGGAGCTGGAACAAATTCTGAAGAAAGCCGGGTTTGTTAAAAACACCTTTCATGCAGAGGATGACCTGGCTGTGGTTTTGGATTCTGGATATTCTGCTGCAGATCTTAACAGGTATTGTTTTGAAAAAGGATTTATCCTTTCCAAAGTGTTGCTGAAGAAGCAAAGTTTAGAAGATCAGTTCCTTCAATTAGTTAAGTAAATTAAATACAATTTTACACAAGATGAAAAAGTTATTTCAACTCGAAAAAATAAAGACTTTATCCTATCCGGCTTTTAAAACATTGATGATTATCCATTTCATCCTTTTTTTCCTGGTAGTTTTGGTAGTTTCCCGGATTCATTTTAGTATTCCGGGTTTTTCCGTAAAAGGACTCTATCAGTTTCCCAATATCTGGGATTTTTTCCCATGGGTAGCCAGCTGGTTTAATCTTTTTCTGGCCATTGTTGTCATTTTATTGGTAGGGAATGAGTTCTCCTTTCGTACTTTCCGTCAAAATGTAATTAACGGGTTAAGCCGGGGTGATTTAATTACCGGTAAGTTAATCATGATTGTTACCATTGCTGTTTATACTTTTTTAATGGTATTGCTTGCAATCCTTATTTTTGGTTTAATTTTTACCAAAGATTTTACCTTAGCCATGATGTTTGAGAAATCCTATTTTCTTCTGATCTATTTTATCCAGGCGGTTGGTTATATGGTTCTGGGTATGCTCATTGCCTTGATATTCAGGAATAACGCATTGTCTATTATAATGTTTATCTTATATTTTGCCATCCTTGAACCCATTGTCCGTGTACTTTTTAAAGCGGAAGCCCGACGTTTTTTCCCGGCCAAGATTATTTCAAATCTTACGCCTACCCCTGAATTTCTTACGATGACATCCGAAAAACCCTATACCTCCTCATCGGGTAAGAGTCCGTTGGATTTTCATGAAATAGGATTGGTTCCTGAAAATTTATCCATCGGGATAACATTAATTCTTGCAACCGGATATATCGGATTTTTTATTGGGTTATCCTATTTAATTACTCATAAAAGAAATTTGTAAAAAATTCTATAGTTTGTAAGGATTTATAGTATGGAGTCTATAGTGAAGTAATTATCTTCTGGTATCTAATGCATCGCGGAGACCGTTGCCAACAAGAGTAAACGAAAGCACTAAAAACATGATGGCCAGGCCGGGAAGGATTGCCAGGTAAGCTTTATCCATAATAATATACCCGTAATGTTCTTTGATCATGGTACCCCACGATGGAACCGGGGGTTGAACGCCAATGCCCAGAAAGCTCAGTCCGGCTTCGAGCAGGATGGCCGTTGCAAAATTTGCAGCCGAGATAATGATTACCGGGCTGATAACATTGGGAAGGATATGCTTAAAGATGATCCGCGCATGTCCGAACCCCAAAGCACGGGCTGCTTCCACGTATTCTTTTTCGCGCACGCTCAACACCTGCCCGCGAACCACACGGGCTACCTCTACCCACATGGTTAACCCCACGGCAATAAATATTTGCCAGAAACCTTTGCCGATCACCAGGGTTATGGCAATAACCATCAGCAGGGTGGGTATTGACCAGATCACATTGATCAGCCACATGATAATATCATCCACTTTCCCTTTAAAATAGCCGGCAACTGATCCCAGGGAAATTCCAATAAGTAAGGATATGAAAACCGAGATAAAGCCGACCGACAGGGAGATACGTGCACCGATTAGTAACCTGCTGAGAAGATCGCGTCCAAAGCGGTCGGTACCCAGCAGAAATGTTTTGGTTACGATATGGTTTTGTTCAATTTGGTGTTTAAGCTTGTTGAAGGATATCGTTTTTGTTTCTCCATCAATAGCTGTAAAAACAAACTGATTGTTCAGCGTAGAGATTTTTGTTCCATAGGCAACAGGGAATACAATGTTCACCGGGTTCAGCGTTTGGTAGATAGGTTCTTCGTCTTCTATAGCATTAAATGCTTCGATGATTAGATTATTGTTTTCGAAATGATAAGCATTCATGGGAATGTAGGAATACTTGTTGTTTCTGCCCAATAGCATGGTGTGTAAAAAGCCTTTACTATTTTCATTTTCATTTTTTCTTACTTTTACCATGCTACAATTAAACCCGGGCTTTTTAGCAGCAATTTCCAGGATCTGGGTATTGGCAAAAGGCGACTGGTCGGGTGTAATCAAATAACCTAAAATGGCGATGATCACTATAAGCAGGATAAAAAGGAGTCCCCCCAGTGAAAATTTATTGCGTTTAAATTTTTGCCAGGCTAAATAATTCAGCGATCCTCTTAGATCAACCCTTTTCTTCTTCAATAGCATGAATCAAAATTATTGAATTTATCTTAATTTTCTGCCTTTCCATGAAAAATTTGCCAACCATCCCATACATGCTGTGGTTACGATATAAAACGGATAGATGATTTGTAAAGGGAGAAATAGCCACAACAACAAGGATTGATGAAAGTACCTGGTGCCGGGGATAAGAATGAACAGGTCGGCCAGCGATTTGATCGTAAAAAGTAAAACAGGAATGTGCCATTCGTTTGGGAAAAAGATGGTATGGATAAGCCAAAAGGTGAGTAATAAATTACTTGCAGCAACCGTAACCGCGGTAATGATTAGGTCGAAATCCCGGTAAGCTTTGCTTTTGGAGGTCCACCGGATGCGTTGATGAAAGAAAGCGGATAATGTTTGGGTTGGATTAGTGTACACGATAGCATCTCGAGATTTTATAAAATGAATATCCCTGCTGTCTTTTTTCTTGGCCTGCAACAAAAGAAAAATATCATCCCCCGACGCATACTGTTGGTGTTGTTCTTTTGGGTTAAATAATGATTTTTCGAAGAGCAGGTTGGCACCATTGCACAGGATGGGTTTATTTATTCCAATGGCACCGGCCCCCGATAGAATTAAACTGGTAAATTCCAGGGCCTGTAATTTTTCAAAGATACTTCTTGCAGGTGCAAGAACAACAGGAGCAACAATTATTTTCGGGCGATAACGGGTATAATAATTGACCAGGCCGGATAACCATTTTTCACCCATCCGGCAATCAGCATCTGTAGTTATAATAATATCGGATGAACAATGTTGAATGCCAAAGGCTATAGCTTCTTTTTTACCCTGTCGATGGCCGGGATTTTGATGTACAGTCAGCTGGTTGTTTTTTTTTGCGTACTTTTTCAGTATTTTATAGGTATGGTCTTCCGAATGATCATCAATAAATATAAGCTCCGTTTTATTGCTGGGATAGTCCTGTTGTAACAGGGATTGAATCAGGTTAGCGATAGTCTTTTCTTCATTCCGGCAGGCTACAATTACACCTACCTTTAGAGGGGCAGACAGGTCAGGATGTGTAAATGGATTTATTTTTAACCATCCTAAAGCAAAAGAGAAGATGGTTACTCCGTAAATGATAAGAAAAAGAAAGGAAAGGGTAGTTAAAAAACTCATACCTCCGGTTTTAAGTTCAAAAGTACTAAATAAATTTTTGGTTTTGATACGAAAACAGCTGATGGTTTTGTATTACGCGACTGAATTTTTTAACTTAGCTCCAAACTCATTATTATGATGTGTTTAAAAATTTTTGCCCGTTTTTTGGTGGTTATGTTTTGGGTGTTATCCACAACACATTGTAATGCCCAAACTTCTACGAATAATGACAAACAGCAAGATGCTGTTGATCGGAAACCTGTTGTTGCCGGTTCTTTTTATCCCGATAAGCCTGAATCCTTGCAGGTGATGCTGGAATCGTTGTTTGCTCGAAGCGAAAAGGTTAAAACCCATGATGATGTGCTGGCAATTATCTCTCCACATGCTGGGTATTCCTATTCCGGTAAAGTTGCGGCATCGGCTTTTAATCAAATTGATCCGGATAAAAGCTATGATAATATTTTTATTCTTGCACCCAGCCACCGGGTAATGTTTGGCGGAGCATCCATGTATGCTGTTGGCGATTATATTACTCCTCTCGGAAAAGTAAAAGTAAACCGTCAACTGATCAATGAGTTAATCGGGAAACATAAGATTTTTAAATATCATCCCGAGGCACATCAGTTGGAACATAGTATTGAGGTTCAGTTGCCTTTTTTGCAGTATTCAATGCATAAGGAATTCAGGATTGTACCTATCGTCATTGGAACTCAAAACCAGGATGATTGTAAGAAAATTGCTGCAGCCTTAAAGCCCTATTTTACCGAAGATAATTTATGGATTATCAGCACCGACTTCTCACATTATCCCGATTATGAGCATGCCCTGAAAGTAGATCAGCGAACCGGAGATGCCATTGTGGCAAATTCGGTGAATCGTGTGATTGATGCCATTCGTGAGAATGAATCTGCAAATATTAACAATTTGGTTACCAGTATGTGCGGATGGAATGCTGTTTTATCGGTGCTTCATATTACACAGAATATGCCGGATATTAATGTTATTCATATCGATTATCAGAATTCCGGCGATGAAACCGGAGATAAAAGTCGCGTTGTGGGATATCATGCGATTGCCTTTACCAAGAAAAAAAAACAACCTATGCCAGAAAATCAATTTAAACTTTCGGAAGAAGAACAAGAAAAATTGTTAAGAATAGCTCGTAATTCAATTAATGATTACCTGGCTTCCGGAAAAATTCCGGAGATTGAAAACAAAGATATTACCCCTGCGATGAAAGAGCCTTGTGGTGCTTTTGTAACTCTTCACCTGGCGGGAGCATTGCGTGGTTGTATCGGCAGGTTTTCTGCCAGTGAGCCTTTGTATGAAATTGTGCAGAAGATGGCTGTGGCGGCAGCTACCGAAGACCCTCGTTTTCGTGCTGTAGAACCTGATGAGATGGAAAAGATTGACCTGGAAATATCCGTGTTAACGCCTTTAAAAAAAATTGAAACAATCGATGAAATTGAGATGGGAAGGCATGGAATTTATATCAAAAAGGGGCCTGCTACCGGCACTTTTTTACCCCAGGTTGCCAGGGAAACGGGATGGACCAAAGAGGAGTTTCTGGGTTACTGCGCCCGTAATAAAGCCCACCTTGGATGGGACGGCTGGAAAGATGCTGAGATCTTTATCTATGAGGCCCTGGTGTTTAGTGAAAAATAATCTTTACCCGGAGGAACTAATTGCTTGTGGAAATACGTGAAATATAATGTTTAATCATATCCGATTTTTATGAGAAAGTCTTTTTTAAGATATACTAAGCCCGGCATTATTTTGCTGGGTTTTCTTACCTTTATTACACAGATTATCTTGTTGCGTGAATTTCTTACCTTTTTTAATGGCAATGAGCTGGTAATTGGAATTATCCTGGCCAATTGGATGTTGCTTACTGCCCTGGGGGCATACTTCGGAAGGTTTTTTAAAAAACATCAAAACCGCCAACAAATCATTCTTTTTTTGTTGGTTCTCTTAATTTTTATCCCGGTAATAACCGTTTTTATGCTCCACTTTTCCTGGAATACATTTTATCCGGCGGGAGTAATGGTCGGAATTCTCCAGGTATTTTATTATTCATTATCAATCCTCAGCCCGTTTTGTATTGTTTCCGGCATTCTCTTTACACTCATTGCTAGAGATGAGTCGTTTCTGGCCGACAAAAACCGGGTAGATGCCGTATATGCCTGGGAATCGACAGGAAGTATGCTGGGAGGTCTGGTATTAAATTTTGTATTGATATGGTATTTTAAAACCTTTGAGAGTTTATTTATTTTAATGACCATTGCCGTTGCTGTTACCACCTGGTTATGCATCAAAACCAGGCATATTTTTATGTCCGGAATTTTGATCTTTATCTTTCTGGCATTTAATTTTTTATATTTTCAAAACGACCTGGATAAATCCATTCGCGAAATATCTTTCCCCAATCAGCAGATAAAATTTATCAAGGATACCCCTTTTGGAGTCCTGACCATTACTCAACAAGCCGGTCAAACCAATTACTACGAGAATAATGTATTGATGGCTTCCTCTGGGGATGTCTCCGTAAGGGAAGAAGCGGCCCACTTTCCGATGGTTCAACACTCAAATCCTGAAAATGTACTGGTGCTTTCGGGGATTATTACCGGGATCCTGGATGAAATTGTAAAATACCCTGTAAAAAGAGTAGATTATGTGGATGTTAATCCGTGGATGATAAAGATGGGAAAGGAGTTTTTTAAAATAGACAGCCTCAAGCCTCTCCGTATTGTTAAAAGTGATCCATTAAGGTATCTGAAAAAGACAGACCGAAAATACGATGTGGTAATTATTAATCTTCCCAAACCATCAACTATTCAGTTTAACCGGTTTTATTCGCAGGAGTTTTTTGCCTTGCTAAAAAATCACCTGTCGGAAGATGCAGTAATCTCTTTCTCAATGCCTACGAGTGGTAACTATCTGAATGACGAGACCCTGAACCTGCTGTCCATATTGAATAAAACGCTAAAAACAGTTTTTAACCGGGTAATGATTTTACCCGGTAACGAAGATTATATTCTGGCCTCTGATGAAAAGCTAACCTGTCGGATAACCGAACAGATAGCCGCAAGAAATATTTCTACTCAGTATGTTAATACCTATTACTTTGACGATGATTTATTGGAAAGCCGGAGTAAGTTGATTATGGACCAGTTAATCGATGAGGTTCCTTTAAATAAAAGCTATCATCCGGTGTGTTATTATAGCCAGATTAAATTGTGGTTGAGTCATTTTGATGTAAATTATTGGATGCTGGCTTTTGTGATTCTTTGTTTCTCAGGATTCTTTTTCTTTCGGGCCAACGCGGTGAATAAGGGGGTTTTTGCTGCCGGCTTTGCCGGAACAAGTATTGAGTTTGTCCTGCTACTCGTTTTTCAGGTTATTTATGGATATGTATATGTTGTTACCGGGATGTTTGTGATGGTTTTTATGGGTGGATTAGCCGTTGGAGCCTATTATGCCCCGAAACTTTTTCAAACCATCGACCGGAAATTGTTTTCCCGGTTACTTATGCTCATTGCTGTTTTTGCATTTGTGTTGCCAGTTATTTTTATTGTGCTCAGAGACATTCATTTACCGGCAATAATGATGTTTGTTATATTTTTTCTTTTACTTCTTTTTATTTCTGTATCGACAGGAATCATATTTTCTATAGCCACCCGCTTAAACAGAAATGAACACGGTATTATCGCATCTGATGTTTATGGGTTGGACCTGATGGGGGCTGCTGCCGGAGCTCTGCTATTTGCAATTTACTTGGTTCCGGTAGCAGGATTTTTGTGGTCGGTGGTTATTACCGGAGTTCTTAACTTGTTAGTTGCCGGCTGGGTTCGGTTAAAAAAATGAAATTTTGATTTTTAATTTTCATTTTGTAAAATGTAATTTCAAAAAATATGAAATGAAAAAAAAATTCGTTAACTAATTAGGTGATGAAAAAGCAGGGAATGAATAAACGTGAATTTCTAAAATACGGATTTTTGGGCTCTTGTGCTTGTTTAGCAGGAGCCGGTAAGTTGCAGGCCATAAACAGGTTTTCCTTCGCAACGGACGATCTTTGGAAGTGGAGTAAATTATCCCGTTATTATATTGATACTCCGCGGGGAACAAAGTGTCTGATCTGCCCCAATGAGTGTGTGCTCAAAGAGGATGAGGCGGGCGATTGCCGTTCCCGGGTAAATTCTAAGGGGAAGATTTATTCTATTGGATATGGAAATCCCTGCTCGTTACATGTTGACCCTATCGAGAAAAAACCGCTTTACCATTTTTTGCCTGAAAGCCGTTCGTTTTCACTGGCTGTTGCAGGATGTAATTTAGCCTGCCTGAATTGTCAAAACTGGCAAATATCGCAGGTAAGCCCAAAAGATACTCGAAATTATGATTTGATGCCAGCAGAAGTCTATAAGCAGGCTAAGCATTATCAATGTGAATCTATTGCCTATACTTATTCTGAACCGATAGCCTTTTATGAATATTTTTACGATTCTGCAAAAATAGCCAGGGAACAAGGAATAAAAAATGTAATGATTTCTGCGGGTTATATCAATGAAAAACCATTACGCGATGTGGCAAAGTATGTGGATGCAGCCAATATCGACCTGAAAAGTTATAGTGACGAGCTGTATGCAAGGCTAAATGCAGGTTCATTGGAGCCAGTTTTAAATACCCTGAAAATTTTAAAAGAGGAGGGCGTATGGCTTGAAATTACAAATCTAGTAGTGCCAGACTGGACCGATGACTTGGATATGATTCAACAGATGTGCCAGTGGTTGTATAAAAATGGTTTTGAAGATACCCCTTTGCATTTTAGCCGTTTTACTCCTATGTATAAGTTAACCCATGTTCCGGCAACTCCTGTAAGTGTATTGAATGAGGCCAGATCGATTGCTATGAATGAAGGGTTAAACTATGTTTACATTGGAAATGTACCCGGAACCGATGCTCAAAATACATACTGCCCTCATTGTAATGAAATCGTGATTGAACGAAAAGGTTTCCGGATAACCCAGAAAAACCTGGAAAATGGGAAGTGTAAAGTATGCAGTACCCCGATTGCCGGGGTTTGGTAATTATTTTTAACGAGATAAATTTGTATGGAACTCATAAAAATCGAATGTTATGAATTATTTTAAGATCTTAGGAATTGTTTTTGGGTTGGCAGCAATGCTAAAACCTTTCTATATGCACCTTATACCCTGGGATGAAAATAAATTTATTGCTAAAGCGTATACTAAAAAACGGCCGAAATGGGTTGTTCCCGTGGCTTTCGTTGGATTAGCCCTGGTCGGCTTTACCTGGTATAAAGAGTTAACAACAGCTATTCCATACTCCATTATTCTTACGATAATCTTCTCATTAACTGCTATAAAGGCGGTGTTTTTTATTTTTGATTACGAAAAATTTCAGCAATGGGTTGCCGGAATGCTCGCTCAGAATCATGGCCAAAAGATTATTTTAGTGGATGTTTTGGCCGGAATCCTTGGATTGATTGTCCTGGTATCTTCAATTATTTTTTACTGATTATCTTTTCGAATAAATATTAGTTTGGGAGTAATAACCCCTACGATTATCCCTGCAGCATTTGCATAGAAATCATAAGGATTAAAGGTGCGCTCTGGAATAATACTCTGGACAGCTTCACTTCCTGCAGCCAGAATTAACCCTCCAATCAGGAAAGAGTAAAGTAAGCGTGGTTTTAAGTTAAAATATTTGTTTGCTTTCCAGAGCAGGTAAAAGATGGCCAAAGTTAAGTAGGCAATAAAATGGAAAAGGTAATCCAGCCGCACAGATCTTCCGTTTAGTTCGGTTTTCATCTCGGGGCCACTGGGAATAATAGAGATAAATAGGATGAAAGCAGCCCAACACCAAAAAATAATGCCAAAAATTTTTTTATTCTTCAATATAAAATCCATCACAACAAAAAATGAAGGCACAAAATAGGAATAAAAATGGGTAACCCAAAATATTTTTTGAAGGTTAAAGTGCTTTTGATTTAAGTCTCAGGCTGTTCAGAACCACAGAAACTGAGCTGAATGCCATAGCTGCACCGGCAATCATAGGATTGAGCATAAAGCCGTTGACCGGATATAAAATCCCTGCTGCAATGGGAATTGCAATTATATTATAGATAAATGCCCAGAAAAGATTTTCATGGATAGTTCTTAAGGTAGCTTTAGACAGATTAATGGCAGCTGCAATTTTTTCCAGGTCGCCCTTTACGAGGGTGATATCTGCGCTTTCGATGGCGATGTCGGTACCATGCCCCATGGCAATTCCCATGTCGGCCTGGGAAAGGGCTGGCGAGTCATTGATCCCATCCCCAACCATGGCTACTTTTAGTCCTCTCTGTTGCAGTTCTTTTACATAGTCTAGTTTGTCCTGAGGTAATACCTCTGCTTTAAAATCATCAATACCGGCTTGTTGAGCGATATCTTGTGCCGTGCTGTAATTGTCGCCGGTAAGCATGTGTACCTGGAGCCCTGATTGATGTAAATTGTTTATGGCACGAATCGAAGTATCCTTTATTTTATCCGATATGGTTATAAGCGCTACCAGTGATTTGTTTTTGGCAATAAATACATGAGTTTGTCCCCGGTTGCTGTATTGATTAAAGTATTCATGTTCGCTTTCAATATCAATAGAATTTTTTTTCATTAACTGGTAGTTACCAATCAAATATTCATTTTCATTGACTATAGCTGAAACACCCAGTCCGGTTTGACTGTTAAATTTTACTACATTTAGACTCGTGTTGGATAAGTGATTGAGGTACTTTACAATAGAATCAGCCAGTGGATGTTCGGATTTTTTCTCAATGGCTAAAATATCACCCAGGATCTGGTCTTGCCTGATATCACTCTTAAGCCACACAATCTCGTTAACTTCGGGTTCGCCTTTGGTAATGGTTCCCGTTTTGTCGACGACGACAGCATTTATTTTTTTTGCAAACTCTAGGGTTTGGGCATTTTTTATTAATATACCGTTTTCAGCACCTTTACCAATCCCAACCATTAAAGCGGTTGGCGTTGCCAGTCCCAGGGCACAGGGGCACGCTATGATAAGAACCGTAACCAGGGTTACAAATGCATAGGTAGATTTGGGGTCGGGCCCTGCAAAATACCAGATCATACTGCTGAACAGTGCAATTAAAATAACCACAGGAACAAAAACCGAGGCAATTTTATCGGCGGTTTTCTGAACAGGGGCTTTACTTCCCTGTGCGTTCTTAACCATCTCAATAATTTGCGAAAGCATCGTGTCCTTGCCTACTTTTTCGGCCTTCATGGTAAAACTGCCTGTTTTATTGATCGTGGCACCAATCACTTGATCTCCTTTTGTTTTTTCTGCAGGCAGAGATTCTCCGGTTATCATGCTTTCATCTACCGAGGATTCTCCATCTGTGATGATCCCATCTACCGGTATCTTTTCGCCTGGCCGGATGATTAAATTGTCCCCCTTTTGTACTTCATCAATGGGAATTTCAATTTCTTTGTGGTTTCGTAAAACATGTGCTGTTTTAACTTTCAACCCCATCAGCTTTTTAATGGAATCTGACGTTCTGGACTTCGCTTTTGCTTCAAAATAACGCCCTAATAAGATAAGAGATATAATTACGTTTGCCGCTTCGAAGTATACATGAGGTTGTAATCCCTTGGATAGCAGGTATTCGGGAAATATAGTGTTGAATGTGCTGAAAAGAAAGGCCGCCCCGGTACCCAATGCTACCAGGGTGTCCATGTTGGTGGACTTGTTTTTGGCCTGTTTCCAGGCCATCAGAAAAAATTCACGACCAAACCAGACAATTACCGGTAAAGTTAAAACCATCATTATCCAGTTGGCATATGGTATTTTTGGAAAAAACATGGCAATAATAAAAACCGGAATGGCAAATGCAATGGAGTAAAAGGCTCTCTCTTTGGCTTTTTTTAGCTTTAATTTTTCTTTGGCTTCCAGTTGAGAAACATTATCCGAAGGTTCGTCAATAATCAGTTCATAGCCAATATTATGCACTGCTTTTTTCATTTCGTTGAGTGATACGGAATCTGTGTCAAACTCAACCAGTACACTGGCATTTGCATAATTTACATTGGCCTGTTTGATACCCCTTAATGATGAGAGTATGGTCTCAACACTTTTGGCGCATGATGCGCAACTCATTCCTTCCACCGGATAGGTTTCTTTCTTGATGCCCATAAACTACTCCTTAAATTTTTTCAGCAATGTATCCAGCCTGATTAAAAGCTTCCTTAACTTGTGAGGCAATTTCATCCTGGCCGATTGTGTTTGCTTCAATAGTTAATATCTTGTCCTTATGCGATAAATCTACTTCCCACGAATTTATAGCATCTATTTGATTTAAAAAAGGTCTTACTGCATTTTTACAACCTTCACATTTTAAGTTAGTTTTAAATTTTAATGTATTCATAGTATTACTCGTTTTCTTGTTTGTATGCGTTGTAAATTCCCTCTTCTTTTATTTTTTTATATTTTTCAGGATCTGTTTCCAGCGTAAAGTCTGCATTCCTGTTTTGTTTACGCTTGATAGCAACAACTGCCATTACCAATGCAGTAACAAATACTGCAAACAGTAAAAGTTTTAAGTAAAGCATAAATTGTCTCCTGGTGAATAAGTTAAAGTGAATCGATTACTTTTTTCAGTTTATTTTTTATTTCCCCTGCAATTTCTTTGAGTTCATTGTTTTCTATTGCCTTCATGGAATCCACGGGATTAATGGCTGTCACTTCAATTTGGTTTTTTTCTGTTTCCTGAACCACAACATTGCAGGGTAACATGGTTCCTACATTGGGTTCGCTGAGTAAAGCCTTATGAGCATAAGGAGGGTTGCATGCGCCAAGTATTTTATATTTTCTAAAATCAACATTCAGTTTTTTCTTTAATGTATCATGTACATCTATTTCAGATAATACGCCAAAACCCTCTTCTTTTAATGCCTCCTTTACTAATGTAACCGCTTCATTAAAATTTTTGTGTAGTGTTTTGTTGATATAGTAAGTCATCATACCTCCTTTTATTAAAATAAGCGGCTCCGGAGTGTTAAAGAAAATGATTATGAGAAAAATTACCTTGTTATTAACCCTGAACCCCGAAGCTCGCTTATGTTATAAATATTCCAGTTTGCTTAATTCATCTCTTAAAACAATTAAATTTGAAAAATGTTTAAAATTTTGAATTTTTTTTAACCGCATTGCTCTTTGTCGCAGCAACAACTGAGTTGGTTGCTGTTTGCTTTTTCAAATGCTTCCCTGCCTTCTTTGAAGGCAAACCAGGCAATGGCTAAGGAACCGAGTATATCTATAAATCCAATTTTAAAGATCATATACAGCCCACTGGAAACCAGTAATACGATTGATAAGTAAAAGCATGACTTGGTGCATTGAGCATCGGCAAGGATTGCCTCAGAGTTTAATTTTTTACCTATTTTCAGCTTGTAATGCATCAAAAAGTACATGGTTACAATCGATAGCCCTGCGATAATGATCCCAGGCACGGTTGTAACCGGTTTATTGTTTTGGAGAATATTTACCACTGAGCCTGTAACTATTCCTGCGGTTAATAAGAAAAAACTGGTACCGGTTATTCTCAGGGCTGTTTTTTCAAAACGGTCTCGTTGCTGAACCTTTGCATGGCGCATACGAAGAACCATGTGTGCAATGCCAGTCCCTGAGATCACCTCCACAAAGCTGTCGGTGCCAAAACCAAGAAGTGATAAGGCTTCATCATCAAGCCCAAAATAAACCGAAACAATTCCTTCAATAATGTTATATCCAATGGTAATGAGGCTTAGAATAAGTGCGATGTTGAGCAAATTCTTGTTTTTCATTTTTATTTTAAAGAATAAAAGATGTTAATATCTTGTAATTGCACAAATATATCATTTATTTTGGAGGAAACAATAGGAAGGGAGCTCCGGCAAGGGCAGGTAAACCAAGATTAATCACCCAGATAACTAGGGTTGCGAGGATTATTCCCGGGATATTTGAAGTGAATATTCCGACCAAAAAAATAGCCAGTGATCCTCTGATCCCTAATTCGGCCAGGGTTGTAGTTGGAACGATGGACGTGAAAAAATAGGTGAGGGTAATGGCTACCACTCCTTCCAACAACTGGATATGAACATTACAAATGATCAGTAACAAATAAAATTGAGCAGAAAAAACCAAATAACGGACAAAACTTAACATTAAAATGATGAATATTGATTTTTTTGACTGGTGAGATAGAAATTCAATTTGTTCTGATTTTTTACGGAGTAAGGGAATTTTCAGGAGCAAGGGTTTAATTTTTTGTACATGAAATAAACTCCAACCCAGGAAAATTGCCAGGATCACAATGAGAAGGGCAGTGAATTTATTGAATAAGGAGTTGATATGGATTTTGTCCGGGAAAAAAAGCAGGAACAGAATAAACCCTGTTAATCCCATTACTACTGTAACAGTTAGTTGAGCTAAGCTGCCAATCCCTGCGGCTAACAGGCCATAGGTTCGTTTACCCTTCTTTAAGAAGTAGGCTCTCCCTGCCAGTTCTCCAATCCGGTTTGGAGTAAAAATTCCAACGGTAACACTGGTTAAAATCATCTGTAATGAACGGAGAAACTGAATGGAAGTGATTTTTTTTACCAGTTCTTTCCATTTTAATGCTTCAAGACTCCAGTTAAGCATCATGGCCAGAAATACGAAAATAATCAATATTCCCTGGTCGCGGCTGATGGATAAACCATTGAGTGTGAAATTTTTAAGGGTTTCGTGATTGGAAAGTTTATGATAGATAAATCCGTAGGAAAAGAGGATAATGATGACACTAACGGAGTATTTCAGGAATTTTTTGGACATGATGAACCAGGATTTGTAAGCCAAATATACCAAGTTTAAGTTAATTTACGGGTAAACAATAATTTTTTAGAATTTTTCTTTACCCTCTGCATTTGATTTTGAGATAAGTTTTTAGAACTTTACATCCTGTCGAATCTTAAACTAGTTGAATGAGTTTTGTACGCCCGAAAAAGCATCTTGGACAACATTTTTTAAAGGACAAAAATATTGCCCGTAAGATTATTCAGGCCATTGAGCCTGGGAAGACAGGTACCTGGTTAGAGATTGGTCCGGGAACCGGAATTTTAACCGGATACCTGGTTGAAATCGCTGATATAGATTTTTATGCGATTGAGGTGGACAGGGAATCGTATGAATTTTTAAAAGCAACCTATCCTGTCCTGGCAGAAAAGTTAATCTATAAGGATTTTTTAAAAATAGATCTGAATGCCAATTTTAAACAATCCCTGGCCATTGTCGGAAATTTCCCTTACAATATTTCGAGTCAGATATTTTTCAAGGTTCTTGAGCATCGAAACCTGGTTACCCAGGTAGTATGTATGATCCAGAAAGAGGTAGCCGACAGGATAAGGGCTAAACATGGCAATAAAACCTACGGTATCTTAAGTGTTTTGCTTCAGGCTTTTTATGATATTGATTATCTTTTTACTGTTGGGCCTAAAGTTTTTGACCCGCCTCCAAAGGTTAACTCTGCGGTTATCCGGTTAAAGAGAAATAAAAGAGAGACTCTGGGATGTAATGAAAATTTATTTTTCCGGATTGTAAAAACAGGTTTTAACCAAAGAAGAAAGACTTTACGAAATTCATTAAAAACTATTTTAGTAAATTTACCCCTTAAAGATGATATTCTGGGTAAAAGACCAGAACAATTAAGTGTTGAAGACTTTATCTTCCTCACCAAACTTGCGGAAGAGAAATTACAAAATGATTAAAAAATAAGGTTATGCAATTTGAATTAACCAAAGAATTTATCGAAGAACTGAAGGATTTCATTGCTAACGACCAGGAGACTGAAGCGTTTAAAATGTTAAAGGATCTTCACCCGGCGGATATTGCTGAAATTTATGACGAGCTTGATATCGAGGAAGCCCGGTTTTTACATGTAATGCTCGATGGAGAAAAAGCGGCCGACGTATTGGTCGAGTTAGAAGAAGATGACCGGGAGCGTTTTTTAAAGGTTTTACCGAGTAAAACGATTGCTGAATTTATTGATAAACTTGATTCAGACGATGCTGCCGATGTAATAGGAGAATTTCCCGAAGAAAAGCAGGAAGAAGTTCTGTCGTTTATCGATGACCTTGAACAGGCGGGAGATATTGTTGACCTGTTAAATTATGATGAAGATTCTGCCGGTGGTTTAATGGCGAAAGAGTTAATTACAGTTAACGAAAACTGGAGCATAACCACCTGTCTTAAGGAAATGCGTAAACAAGCAGAGAATGTTGACGAGGTGTATTATGTTTATGTGGTAGATGACAATCATGTACTAAAAGGGACCCTTTCCTTAAAAAAACTGCTGTTAACCCCCACAACGGCCAAGATAAAAAATATTATTAACGAAGATGTTATTTCGGTTAAGGCTGATGCGACTTCAGAAGAGGTCGGTCATATCATGGATAAGTATGATTTGGTTGCATTGCCGGTTGTTGATGCTTTAAACAGGCTGGTGGGACGCATTACCATCGACGATGTGGTGGATGTGATTCGTGAGGAAGCTGAAAGGGATTATCAGTTGGTATCTGGTATTACCCAGGACGTTGAATCTTCTGATAGTGCCTGGATACTGACCCGGGCCCGGATACCCTGGCTTTTTATTGGATTGTTTGGTGGGATATTAGCTGCCTTGGTGATGGGAAACTATGAAATTGAGTTAGGCCTGTTTCCGCAAATGGCATTTTTTATTCCCCTTATTGCAGCGATGGGTGGTAATGTAGGTGTTCAGTCTTCGTCCATCATCGTGCAGGCACTGGCCAGTAACTCCATGGGATTCGAAAGCATTGGCCGTAAATTGTTTAAAGAACTTGGTGTTGCCGTAATCAATGGAATTATTCTATCGGCAGTAATTTTTGGTTATAATTTCTTTTTCAGCGATTCCTTTGCATTAACCATAACGGTTAGTATTGCTCTTTTTTCGGTCATTATATTTGCCTCCATGTTTGGGACTTTTGTACCGTTGGTTTTGGAAAAATTTGAAATTGACCCGGCACTTGCTACCGGTCCTTTTATTACGACCGTAAATGATATTATGGGATTATTTATTTACCTGATGATTGGGAAAGTGTTTTTCAATGTTTTTTAAAAGATTTTCCAGTAATAGAACAGGAGAAATATAACAGGAATTAGGGCTCCAAAAATAGTTAGCCAGGCACCACGACCTGTAATCCCGTTTTTCCCCTTTAAAATAAACAATCCGCTAACAGCTAAAATAATTAATGAAACAGCATATATATCTGAGAAGATGGTCCACCATTTTCTGGGATTGTAGTGTAAATAATTTACCTGGTGAAAAATGGCACGTCGCTTCGATGTTTCAACGACCCCTATACCGGTTGTTGTATTTATATTCACACTTCCGTCCTGAATAAAAATCTTGATTTCATCCTCAGAGGGAAAATAATGATTCTTATATTTTTCACCCGAAGCATATTGATCCAGTAAGATCATAACATTTTCACGGTTTAGCCGGTCATGGTCGAGTGGGGCATCTGGTATTTTTAGTTCTTTGGACTGGATGACATAATTTGGATTCCAGTCGTTGATATGGTTTAATGCAATCCCGGAGAGTCCGTAGATCACTGTCATTGCAAAAAAGATATAGCCCAGGTCCCGGTGAATTGCCCGGTTTAATTTTCTTAGTTTCATTGGTCTTCATTATATTAAAAAAAGTCCGAAAATAGTATGATTTTCGGACAAACTTACGATTATTTTTTTGATTTTAAAATCAAAAACAGCTGATGAAGTCTTTGTTAATGAGCGTGTTCATCGTGGTTGTGTTCCTCCTCTTTCTCTTCACAGTCAGCGGTTTTCTCTTCGCCTTCGTGGTCACATTCCTTAATTTCTACTTTACTTGCTTCAATCCAGTACTGAGCAACAAAACCTTCTTCCGACTCAGCAATATCCGCTTTCATTTGTTCTATTTGCTTTATTTTTGAGCTGTCAACTTCTGCTTCTTCATGTTCCCCGTGTTCATCCCCCGAGTGATCGTGAAGCGCTTCGTTATCCATCCCTTCGGCAACCTCTTGCTCAAGTTGGGCAACATAATCATCATTGATAATTAGTTCTTTTAAAACTCCTTGAATAAGTACAGTATTCCCTTCAAGTTCTTTTTCAAATACTCCAATTTCTTCGTTGGGAGTTATTCTTAATCCCGCATCAGAATCTTTTCCGATGATAAACATTCTTTTACCACCGTGCGAACAAACATGATTAACCATACCTGTTACGACTACCTCCTCTTCGACAAGATTTTTAGTGTCAGCTAGAACCTGTTCAACGGTAATCGCCTTGATCTCTTTTTCAGAACATTCTTTTTCATCCTTTTGTTGTTTTGTTCCACAGGAAAAAATTACGAATGTAATTAAAAATAATCCGAGTGTTTTTTTCATCATAATTTAGGTTTTTAATTGTTATTAGTTATTAAATTAGGCGTAAATATAGTCAATTGTAATCAAATACAGATAAACGCATCTTAAAATTTTATTAAAATGCTGTGTTGATTGCTTCTACAGGATTAAGCCGGGCAGCTGACCTTGCCGGCGCAAAACCTGAAATAATCCCTATGATGATAGAAATTGTTAAACCCAGAAGAATGTTTCCCAGGGTTAACGTTATCGTGAGTTCGGTTTGGGTATTCGCTAATAAACTTCCCATAAAGTTTAAAAACAACCCAATAATTCCTCCAATTAAGGATAAAAGCACCGATTCAAATAAAAATTGAAAAAGTATAAAAAATCGTTTTGCTCCCAGCGCTTTTTGTATACCTATTAAATTGGTTCTTTCTTTTACCGAAACAAACATAATGTTGGCAATTCCAAATCCCCCAACCAGGATGGAGAAGCCCCCGATTAACCATCCGGCAAGATTGATAACGCCAAAGATACTTTTCAGGGTGCTGTCTAAAATGCTGGACTGATTTAATGCAAAATTATCTTTTTCCTGTGGGTGCAAGGTGCGTACTGATCTTAAGATGCTTCTTAGTTCATCTTTAAATTCTGCAATGGTGATTCCTTCCTTGGCCTTGACCATGATCATTGGATTGGCATTGTCGCTCTTGATGTCAATTAGGGTTTTGGCAAAATTTACCGGAAGTATAATCATTTCGTCGAGGCTTCCTCCGGTATTTAAAATATCTTTTCCCTCTTTTTTAATTTTTCCTACAATGGTGATTTTTCTTCCCTGAATTTTTATCTCTTTACCCACAGGGTTTAATCCTTTAAACAGGTCTTTGGAAATTTGATCTCCGATTAAACAGATATTTTTTCCTGCAGTCGACTCAAAGGGGGTAAAATATCGACCACTTTCCAGTTCAAAAGTTCTAATTTTTTCAAAATCGTGGGTGTTAGCCCAAATAATTACATCGGTAGCTGTTAAATTTTTATATTTAACTTTCCGCATGGTAGATACTGCAAAGTTAACATACAGCGCTTTTTCCGAACGTTTTTTGATATGCTCGTATTCTTTTAAGGAGGGTAAGGGACGGTTTAAGTATTCCCACCAGGCATATTCCTGCCCAGGCTCTGGTGCCCACGGCCATTTCTGGACATATACCACATCATCACCCAGCGAGGATAAACTGGTTTTAATATTGTTCTCCAGCGAATCTACCACTGTAAAAACAGAAATAATTGCAAAAATCCCAATCGTTATCCCTAATAAGGTTAACAGGGTTCTTAACCGGTTTACCTTTAATGCGTTAAACGCAAAAAGAAAACTTTCTTTGATGAGGAGTAAATAATGCATCTGTCAGAATGATTAACCGTTAATAAAGATTTTAACAAATATACATATCCAAATTTTTTTTTTACACGATTATTTATATTTTCGAAAAATTGATCTGGTTATTCAATCGTGCAGAATATCAACAAATATTTACCAATTTTACATTTGTAAAGTTAAAGAATATCGAGATTTTTTAACTATTTTTGTAAGAATTTAATAATTGTATGTAAATGAATGACTTAAAGCAAATCAGGTCGGCCCTTATTTCTGTTTATGATAAATCTGATTTAGAGCCGGTTATTCAAAAGCTTAACGAATTAAACATAACCCTTTATTCAACAGGAGGGACTCAAAAGTTTATCGAAAAATTAGGTATTCCGGTAACTTCCGTAGAAAGTATAACAGAATACCCTTCAATTCTGGGAGGTCGGGTAAAAACCTTGCACCCCAGGATATTTGGGGGGATTCTTTCCCGAAGAGATCATCCTGAGGACAAAAAAGCGTTGGATACTTTTGGTATACCAACGATCGATCTGGTTATTGTAGATTTGTATCCTTTTGAACAGACAGTGGCGTCGGGTGCTTCTGAAGAGGATGTCGTTGAAAAGATTGATATTGGAGGGATTGCGTTGATTCGGGCTGCCGCAAAAAATTTTAAGGATACCCTGATTATTCCTTCCAGAAAACAATATCTTCACTTGTTAAAGATTTTGGAAGAGAAACAGGGAAAGACTTCCTTGCACGAAAGAAAAGAATTTGCCCTGCAGGCATTTAATATATCCTCCAATTACGACACGGCGATTTTTAATTATTTTAACAGGGATTTTGGTTTACCTGCATTCAAACAAAGTATTCTTTCTTATAGTGAATTAAGGTATGGGGAGAATCCGCATCAAAAAGGGTTATATTTTGGTAACCTGGATGAAATCTTTGATCAACTCCACGGGAAACAAATTTCCTATAATAATTTGCTGGATATTGAAGCTGCCGTTCAGCTGATTCGTGAATTTAAAGAAGATACCTTTGCTATCTTAAAACATAATAATGCCTGTGGGATAGCTTCCCGGGATAATTTAACCGAAGCCTGGAAAGACGCTTTGGCCGGAGATCCGGTATCGGCATTTGGCGGTATTTTAATTACCAACAAGACCATTGATAAAGTAACAGCCGAAGAAATAAATAAGATCTTTTTTGAGGTAATCATAGCCCCTTCTTATCAGGAAGATGCTTTGGAAATACTGAAAACCAAAAAGAACCGGATCATCTTAATTCAAAAACCATCGGATTTACCCAACGTGCAGTTTCGTTCCATGTTAAACGGGGCTCTTGTTCAGGATATTGATCTGAAAATTGAAGAAAAGAGTGATTTGGATACTGTAACTGAGACTCCTCCCACAAACCGGGAAATTGAAGATTTGCTATTTGCCAATAAGATCGTAAAGCATTCAAAATCCAATACGATTGTTCTGGTAAAAAATAAACAGCTATGTGCCAGTGGTGTAGGTCAGACTTCGAGGGTAGATGCCCTTAAACAGGCGATTGTAAAGGCGCGAAATTTCAAGTTTGACCTAAAAGGTGCAGTAATGGCATCCGATGCTTTTTTCCCTTTTGCTGACTCGGTAGAAATTGCCCATTCAGCAGGAATAACTTCTGTCATTCAGCCAGGAGGATCGGTCCGGGACCAGGAGTCTATTGATTATTGTAATCATCATAAGATGAGTATGGTATTTACCGGCACCAGACATTTTAAACATTAAAAAACTAATTAATTAATTAAAACAAATAACGTATAATGGGATTGTTTTCATTTTTCACTCAGGAATTAGCCATTGATTTAGGAACTGCTAATACCATAATTATCCATAACGATAAGATCGTTGTGGATGAACCCTCTATAGTAGCTGTAGAACAAAGTACCGGTAAACTTGTTGCCATTGGGAAAAAAGCCCGGCAAATGCATGGTAAAACACACATCAACATTCGCACGATCCGACCTTTACGTGATGGTGTTATTGCCGATTTCAATGCAGCCGAACAAATGATCCGGGGAATGATCAAGATGATTAACCGGAAGCCCCAGATGTTTGCACCATCGTTACGGATGGTGGTTTGTATTCCTTCTGGAAGTACTGAGGTTGAGATGCGTGCTGTTCGTGATTCTTCGGAACATGCCGGGGGTAGGGATGTGTTTATGATTTATGAGCCCATGGCTGCTGCTATTGGTATGGGAATAGATGTTGAGGAACCCAAAGGAAGTATGGTGGTTGATATTGGAGGAGGGACAACCGAAGTGGCTGTGATTGCCCTGGGAGGAATTGTGTGCAATAAATCAATCCGTATTGCCGGTGATGCTTTTACGGCTGATATCCAGGCATATATGCGTCATCAGCATAATATTAAAATTGGCGAACGTACGGCCGAAGAGATAAAAATTAATGTGGGTTCATGTTTGCCTGAACTGGAAAATCCCCCGGAGGATTATGTTGTTCGGGGCCCCAATTTAATGACTGCCATGCCAGTGGAGATCCCTATTTCCTATCAGGAAATTGCCCACTGTTTGGATAAATCGATCTCTAAAGTTGAAACTGCCATATTAAGTGTGTTGGAGCAAACTCCCCCTGAGCTGTATGCTGATATTGTAAGTGATGGAATTCATTTGGCAGGTGGAGGTGCTTTAATGCGTGGACTGGATAAACGATTAACCGATAAAATTGGAATCCAGTTTCATGTTGCCGAAGATCCTCTTCATGCTGTTGCAAGAGGAACAGGGATAGCTCTTAAGAATGCTGATAAATTTTCATTCCTGATGAGGTAGAATTAAAATCAGATAAGGTGAAAAATATATGAGAAGTTTATTAAATTTTCTATTAAGAATTCATTTTTTGTTATTGTTCATTCTTATCGAAATATTTTCTATCTCTTTACTTGTAAACCACAATAATTTTCAACGCTCCCGAATGGTAAACTTTACCCGGGAGCTTTCAGGAAAGTATCATCAAAAGCTGGCCGGTTTTAAAGAATATTTTTTGTTGCGTGAGATTAATCAACAACTTGTTGAAGAAAATACCCGTTTGTTAAATATCATTGAGTCTACCTATAAATCCGATGAGATATTTTTTCGTAATGTTAACGATACAATCTACAATCAACGTTATTTCTATACTCCGGCAAGAATTGTCAATAATTCTGTAAATAAAAAACATAACTTTATTACTTTGAATAAAGGAAAAAAACAGGGTATCAGGCCAGAAATGGCTGTGGTCTCGAATGGAAATATTGTTGGAGTGGTTAATGGTGTTTCAGAAAATTTTGCCACGGTCATCTCCCTGTTAAATATTGATTTCCGGATTAGTGCCAAGGTTAAAAAGAATGGTTATTTTGGATCACTAAGCTGGGATGGTAAGGATTATCAAACAGCTGTACTTAATGAGATTCCTTTACACGCTGATATTCAGGTTGGCGATACGATTGTTACCAGCGGGTTCTCATCCATCTATCCCGAAGGGATATTAATAGGATCTATTGAACATTTTGAAGAAATTAGTGGCAGCTTTTATACCATTTATGTCAGGTTATCAACCGATTTTAAACGGTTAAGCTATGTGAATATTATTGGTAATTTAACCCAGACAGAAAAACTTGAAATCGAACAACAGGCAATAAAAGACAATGATTAAAACGGTTCCCAGGTATTTGGTAAATTTTATATTACTTGTGTTACTACAGGTATTTGTTTTAAACAATATTCAGTTTAGTGGTTATATTAACCCCTATGTGTATGTTGTTTTTATCCTTACTTTACCTTTTGAAACCCCTAAATGGATGTTGCTGGTTTTAGCCTTTCTCCTGGGGATGTCTATCGATTTGTTCTCCAATACCCTGGGTATGCACAGTTCAGCAACCGTTTTTATGGCCTTCTTGCGACCATTTGTTTTAAATATTATTGCTCCCCGCGATGGGTATGAATCGGAAACTTATCCACAATTAAGATACTACGGTGTAAGTTGGTTTCTAAAATATTCCATAATATTAGTTTTTGCCCATCATTTATTTTTATTTTATATCGAAGTCTTTAGATTTTCCGATTTCTTTGCAACCTTATTAAGGGCTTTATTAAGTTCAACTTTTTCAATAGTCCTAATTTTAATTGGTCAGTATTTTTACCGTAAGGATACCAAACGTCTTTAAAACAGGAGTTTTGTGGATTCATTCGCTGTTAGAAAATATATCATTGGGTTACTTGTTCTTGTTGTTGGAATAGTATATATCATTCGGCTATTCACTCTTCAGGTTGTTGATTCAACCTATAAACTATCGGCAAGTAATAATGTGATCCGTTATGTAACCCAATATCCTGCCCGGGGCTTAATTTATGACCGAAACGGGAAGTTGCTGGTTTATAATGAGGCAGCTTACGATTTGATGGTGAATCCTTTACAGTTAAGCCCTTTTGACACTACAGAATTTTGTCAGATCCTGGATATAGATAAAGCCTATGTAAAAGAAACCATCGACAAAGCCAAAGATTATTCCAAGTATAAACCTTCGATTTTTTTAAAACAGGTATCTTCCAGAACCTATGCCCACCTGCAGGAGAAGCTCTATAAATTCCCCGGATTTTTTGTCCAGGCTCGTACCTTAAGAAGATATCCTTCCGATATAGCAGCTCATGTTTTAGGGTATGTAGGAGAAGTAAATGATAAAATGATTGAGGAAGATCCCTACTATAAATCGGGCGATTATATAGGAATCAGTGGAATAGAACAATCCTATGAGGAATATATTCGTGGGCAGAAAGGAGTAAATGTCTTTTTGGTTGATGTTCATAACCGAATTAAAGGACCTTATGCCGATGGTAAAATGGATAAAAAAGCTGAGGTGGGTGCGAATATCATTTCAACCATCGATGCTGATTTACAGGCTTATGGAGAAAAGTTAATGAACAATAAGATTGGTAGTATTGTTGCTATTGAACCTTCTTCGGGCGAGATCCTGGCCCTGGTATCTTCTCCTTCTTATGACCCTGATCTATTGATCGGTCGTAAAAGAACAGAGAACTACATTAATCTGATGACTGATACCCTCAAACCCTTATTTAATCGTGCTTTAATGGCGCAATATCCCCCCGGGTCGACATTTAAAATTATTAATGCATTAATCGGTTTACAGGAAAGAGTACTTTTCCCTTCCACAACCTACGATTGTAGTGGAGCTTATTATGCCAGAAATATCCGTGTTGGGTGCCATTTTCATAAATCCCCGACCAATTTGCGCCAATCCCTCCAGGTTTCATGTAATACCTATTATTGTAATGTTTTTCGGAATATCCTGGATAATAGAAAGTATGCTTCTATCCATGACTCCTTTGACCAGTGGCAGAAATATATCATGTCCTTTGGGTTTGGTCAAAAATTGGATACTGATTTTACCAATGAACTTAAAGGAATTGTGCCTACAAAAGAGTTGTATAATAAAATTTATGGCCAGAATGGGTGGAGTTCCTTAACCGTATTGTCATTGGCCATTGGCCAGGGAGAACTTGGGATTACTCCATTGCAAATGGCAAATATGACTGCTGCCATTGCTAACAGGGGATACTATAGAACACCACATATTGTTAAAGAAATCGAAGGAGGATATGAATTAGATCCCCGGTTTACTCAAAAAAATTATACCATGATTGACTCATCCTATTTTGAGATCGTAATTGACGGGATGGACCTGGCCGTTAATGGTGAAGCAGGCAGTGGCAGTACAGCACGTAGTGCCCACCTTGAGGATATTGTGGTTTGTGGAAAAACCGGGACTGCAGAAAATCCCCATGGCGAAGATCACTCGATCTTTATTGCCTTTGCTCCAAAAGAAAACCCGGAAATTGCTATAGCCGTATACATCGAAAATGGTGGGTTTGGGAGTACCTGGGCTGCTCCTACAGCTAAATTGATGATTGAAAAATATTTGAATGATTCCATTGCTGTCCCCTGGTGGGAACAATATATCTTAAATGCAAACCTGATGAATAAAACCGATGAGGAGAAGGATTAATATATGGAGAAGTATCGACTGGCTGACTGTAGCTCTCTATTTGTTACTGGTAGTCCTGGGCTGGATTAATATTTATGCCGCAGTATATAACGAAGAGCATCAGAGTATTCTTGATTTTTCCATGCGTTACGGGAAACAGTTGATATGGATATGTGCTGCACTTTTTATTGCTTTTATTGTCTTTGTTGTTGATATTAACTTCTATTCTTATTTTGCCTATGGTCTCTATGGGTTGATGATTTTTTTGTTAATCCTCGTTCTCCTTTTTGGTGTTGAGGTAAATGCAGCAAGATCCTGGTTTCAGTTTGGGGCTTTTCGGATTCAACCCTCGGAATTTGCGAAAATAGCTACTGCTCTTGCTATTGCAAGATATTTAAGTACTTTTAATGTCCAGATTAATACGTTCCAATCCTATTGGAGGTTAGCTGCAATTATTCTTGTGCCTGCTTTATTAATTTTTATTCAAAACGATACGGGTTCTGCACTGGTTTATTTTGTATTTATTCTGGTTTTGTATCGCGAAGGATTATCTGCTGAAATTCTGTTGCTTGGAGTGTTTATGGTCGTTTTATTTGTGCTTGCCTTAGTTCTTGATAAGTTAACCATTATATTAGCTTCCATTGGGGTAATATTTCTTGTTTTTGGTTTCATCCAAAAGAATATGAAGCGATTTGGAATTGCTTTACTGATTTTAATCTTCTCTTTTTTAATTACCTATGGAACGAATCAAATCTTTAACATAGGCCTGTCTTATTATTATATCATTTTTATAGCAACAGGATTTTCTTCGCTGGTATATATTATCTTAGCCTTAAGATACAAGATTCGTAATGTCCTGGTATTACTAATCTTTCTCTTCGGGTCTATTCTATTTACCTATTCGGTTGAATATGTTTTTGATAATTTCCTGGAACCGCATCAGCAAAAAAGAATCAATGTTGTATTGGGACTTGAATCCGACCCATTGGGTGTTGAATATAATGTTAATCAGTCCAAGATTGCTATAGGATCAGGAGGACTTTCTGGAAAAGGATTCCTACGAGGAACTCAAACGAAATACGATTTTGTACCCGAACAAAGTACAGATTTTATTTTTTGTACTATTGGTGAAGAGTGGGGATTCTTGGGAACCTTTACAATTGTTACCCTATTTGTAATTCTTTTGTTGCGATTAATCTATCTCGCCGAGCGACAACGGTCTACCTTTAGTCGTGTTTATGGGTATGGTGTGGTTTCTGTGTTGTTTTTTCATATTGCCATAAATATAGGGATGACTATCGGTTTGGTTCCCGTAATAGGAATTCCACTTCCATTTTTTAGTTATGGAGGATCCTCGCTCTGGGCATTTACTATTTTATTGTTTATCTTCTTGCGTTTAGATGCCAGCCGCTTAGAAATGTTAAGATAAAAAAACGGAGCAATTTGTAATGCTCCGTTAAATATTATTATGACTCCTGCAGTTCAAGGTTCGTAAACTCTTCGGTAATTTTAAAATCGTATTCAGGATAAATATAAATGGGCATTCTTTCTTCGGTTTCTCCGATTGAATACCCCCATAAATTTTTGTACTCTTCGATATCCTCACCCATTTCTTCAATCTGGTTCAGATACTCACCAATGGGTTTGGATTCCACAATAACTACCTTGCCCATTTGGTCGATGATCGGACTGTGTCTTCGGTTAGCATCATGGTCAAACTCAAGGATTCGTCTGCCTTGTCTTGTAATTCCAATGGTCCGGAAAGTTAAGCTTTTGCCAACCCCCGGAAGATTAAGTACATTTCTGTCAGTAGCAAGAAACGGAAGGTTTGCTTTTTCCCGAAGAGAATTAATATTACTGATCATATTTTCAGCATTCTCGGGAAAAGTATGTACAAGCTTATTATACTCTTTAGGAATTACCCCCAGCCTTTTTTCTTCGAGTTGTTCCTGAACAGCTCTGGCATTGGTTGCAAAGTTATGGTAATTCTCCATATACCCTTTCACCGAGAAAGTATAATAGGTAAACACTCCCACATCATTGAGGATTTTTCTTAGTTTAGCCGTATGCCCTCTACGTGATGCGGCAGTTGTAAACACCATTTGGTTGGTAATGGTCCATCCGGCCGAAATGATCTTTTTTAATCCCTTTACGGTTTCAGGAGTAACCTCCATGGCTGATTCGAAATGGGTTTGAATGACAAATTGTTTGATTCCGATTTTTGATGCTTTTTGTTTAAAATCGGAGAGTATTTCAGCCAGTTCATCTGTAATCCTTTGAGGGAGGTAAACAGGGAGGCGTGTACCCAGTCTTACCCTTAATATTTCAGCATGCTTTTCTCCTTCTTTTAAATATTTGTTATTCTTTTTTTTGTTTAACGCCATGTCATAAACCGCATCTAAAATTCTTTTAAGCGATTTATCGGAACTCATTAAGGCATCGCCTCCGGTAATAAGGATATCTCTAAGTTGAGTATCTTCTTCGAAATATTTTAATAAACGAATGAGTTTCTTGGGCCAGGTTTCTGTAGGTTTAAGCCGGTCCAGGTCAAAATTTAGATTTCCTCGTTGGAAGTCGTACATTCGCTGGCATGAAACACAAAGTCCTCCACAGGCTCTTCCCATCGAATCAGGGATGAGGATGGCTACTTCGGGATAACGGCGGTGGATATTATGGTCTGAAGGAAGCAACCAGCCGGCAGCATTTGGTTTGCCCGGTTCAACAATATCTTCTTTTTCCCAGGCTACAATATGTCCAAACTCATCAATAAGTTCCTGGCTGTAAATAATATAGTCTCTGATGGCAAGGTCGGCATTGGTGCGGTCTTTGGTGTCCAGTAATGATAAATAGTATGGGTTAACAAAAAATGGAATTCCGGCTTCTTTGGCAGCATGAAGCGTTTGCATCGTTTCAGGATCCAGCGAGTAGTCCAGCATTTTGTTTAACAGGTCTGGTTTACGCACGGCAAATTTTAAATGAAAAAGTTTTGATTCCCACCATTCATTCATTTTTTCCATTTTTTCTTCAAAACTCATTCCGGGGTCGAAAGAAAAACTGGTGGATTTAACCTCTCCTGAATCAATCATTTCCAGGATTATTTTTAAGATACGTTGTTTGTTTTCTTTTCTGGAATCGATAATTTCAGGATCCAGTCCGGACGGATTTCTGTCCATCCACTCCTGAACCTGGTTAATATTTGGTTTATTTAACTTATTTTTTCCGTTAAATTGTCTGAAAAGTTCAAGCATGTCCCTGAAGAAAAGGTGTTTGCCTCCACCAGTACCATGGTTGGCTGCCAGCCATAAAATGCGAAAGGGATTACTGATATCCTTTTTCCCTCTAAGATTTAAATCTTCGTATTCAAGGTTTGCATTTTGGATATAGTCTAGAATTCTGATCGATGCAAAGTCTTTCCATTTTAATTTCTCATAAGGTTTTCTTCCTTTAGTTTCTCCCTGGTAATATTTATAAGCCAAGTGGTTTTGTTTCAACTCTTCTTCGGCCCAAGATTTTAACCCTTGCATAGCTTCTTCTTCAGGCAGCGAAAGGATCTCTTTCAATTTGGGGTTTTCCTGTAAAAGCAAATGTAATATTCGGTTAGCTTTTGGGCTGATCTTTACTTTTTCTTCATTGATTCTATCCACCATAACAAATTCCTCGTTTTTATTTATAATCACACCAACTCCATGAATAAGTAGACAAACTTATCTTTAGTTATACTTTACTTACACAAATAATGTGGCAAGTAAATTAATACCCTAAAATAAAAGGGGGCAAGCCAAAAATGGCAGTGTTAGTTAATCAGAATCTACAAATTAATAAAAAGATTTGGAAAAATCAAAATTAAAAAATTGTTAAGAGCCTCTTATTCGCTGGTTAAATCAATGTTGTGGACGGTTTCGATGTAGTAAATTATTTCCTTAAAGAATTTGAAAAAAAGATTTTTAAGGGATCCATAATTGTCCTGGAGTGTTGTAATTGCAAAATCGGCATGGTCGGGTAAAGAAGTATATTTGGCCATGGTACTGAACACATCTTTAATCCCATCAATCCTGCGGTATGAATATAATCGTTGATTTTTGATTAGTTTTGGAAACATCTCCTGAACGTCAGAGGGCATCATTTCCTGGTACTTATATAATATTTGATGAAAATCCGTAATAAAATCTTTTAAGTTAGTAGAAGAAAATTGCTCCCAGTTACAAGCCAGAAAATGATCATAAATAATATCAATGATAATGCCGGCATATTTCCTGTATTTGGGGATAAATAATTGTTTTGCCTCGATCGTGTTTTTGTTCACATCGGTAAATGAATCAATGTATCGGTGTAATAATATCCCCTCCTTAATTTTATCAGGATAAATATGAAAAGCTTTCCCTTTGATATAATCGCCCATAAAGTTTCCGATCTTTATTTCTTCTTCTCTTCCAGAAAGATAGATGTGTGCTAAAAAATTCATCGAAGCTTCGTTTGTCAAATATGATATCTAATGTTTACTAAATTAAAGTTTGTTTTTAGGAAATTGTTCAATCCCTTAATCTTTTTTTATTTATTTCATATGTTTCTTAACATGTTCTTAGCCCGGAGGATTTGAATTCCTTGAGAAATCTCGATAAAATAATATTTCTGCTCTTTTTGGGAATTTGTCTGCAAATAACTTTGTTTGCTGAAAATTAGGATTTTTCTGTTTAAAATTTAACTTTGCTAGGCATTTTTTTTAAAAAACAATATTTTAAAACATAAAAAAAGGAGAAATTATGGCAAAGAAAAATGTTCTGATTATCGGAGCCGCTGGAAGAGACTTCCACAATTTTAATACTTATTACAGAGATAACGCTGATTATAATGTAGTTGCTTTTACTGCAGCTCAGATTCCGGATATCGATGGCCGAAAATATCCTGCCGAACTAGCCGGAAGTTTATATCCCGATGGAATTCCAATTTATTCACAGGATGATCTGGAAAAATTGATTAAAGAATTAAATGTTGAGGATTGTGTGTTCTCTTACAGTGATGTACCTTATCAGGCTGTAATGAATATTGGGGCACAGGTAAATGCTGCAGGTGCCAATTTTGTATTATTGGGCCCCGGAAAAACAATGATTGAAAGCAAAAAACCGGTTATTGCCGTTGGAGCTGTTCGTACAGGTTGTGGAAAATCACAAACTTCACGTCGTATCATTGAGCTATTAATGGAGCAAGGATTAAAAGTGGTAGCTATTCGTCACCCAATGCCCTATGGAGATCTTGTGGCACAAAAGGTGCAGCGTTTCGCCAGCATTGAGGATTTAGCCAAACATAAATGTACCATCGAGGAGATGGAAGAATATGAACCTCATGTACAACGGGGAAATGTTATTTATGCCGGGGTTGATTATGAAGCAATTTTAAGAGAAGCTGAAAAAGATCCTGATGGTTGTGATGTTATTCTTTGGGATGGTGGAAACAATGATTTCCCCTTTTATAAACCAGATTTGATGGTTACTGTTGTTGATCCTCACCGCCCAGGACACGAGTTGTCTTACTACCCTGGTGAAGCTACCTTACGTTTAGCCGATTATGTGGTAATTAATAAAATGGATTCGGCTGATGCTGATGCTATTCAAATTGTTCGAAACAATATTGCCAAGGTTAATCCAAAGGCTGTAGTTGTTGATGGAGCTTCTCCTCTTACTATTGATAAACCCGAATTAGTCAGGGGTAAAAAGGTGTTGGTTGTGGAAGATGGACCAACATTGACCCATGGAGAAATGAAAATTGGTGCAGGAACCGTTGCTGCCAATAAATGTGGTGCTGCCGAATTGGTTGATCCTAGAGAGTATGCTGTTGGTAAATTAGCCGATACCTTTAAAATTTATCCTAACATTGGAACCTTGCTTCCGGCAATGGGATATGGTGACCAGCAAATAAAAGACCTGGAAGCAACCATTGAAAAAACTCCCTGTGATGCAGTTGTTATTGCTACACCTATTGATTTAAACCGGGTGGTTAAAATTAATAAGCCAACCGTAAAAGTGGGTTATGACTTGCAGGAAATTGGTCAGCCCGACCTGGCTCAGGCAGTATCTGATTTTATTAAAAATAATAATCTGAAATAGATGATTAAATTGATTGCCTTACTAAAAACTGTCTCAACTGTGAGACAGTTTTTTTGTTGGCATGATTTTCGCCTGCTCTTCGGTGGAAGTTTTTAAGAATTAACGTATTTTTGTAATGTTGTTTTTTTCAACTAAATGTATTTGCTATGAAAAGTTTTGTTTTCGTCTTGGCGTTAATGGGTTTTAGTTTTTTCGTAAAGGCTCAGGTTATTTTACCTGATGATCCTGATACAACCAAAACTGATACAGTCAATCAAAAAGAGATTTTAAGCGAAGAGAACAATTCTGAAGCACCTGAAACAGACGTGATTTATTTGCATGATAAAACGGTAATGCGTGTTCATGTTAAAAAAATTTATCAAAATGATCTGTTTTACTCATTACCCGGGGAAACAAAAGTAAATCAGATGGATCAACGTTTGGTCCATAAAATTGAATATAAGTCGGGGCAAATGGAAGTTTTGAATGAAGAACCACAAACCGTTCGAAATATTAATGACTACAGAAAAGTTAAAGTTACTTATGATGCTGATGATGTGGAAGGAATGGTTGAGGTGGCAAAACTTGAAGCAAAAGCTGAAGGAAGCGATAGAGGTTATTACACTGCTAAAAGCCTGGAACGTTCAGCAACCATAATTTTAAGAAGAAAAGCTGCCCTGGTTAATGCCGAGATGGTTTTGATTACCGATAAAAAAGTGCATGTAGCCTTTGGCGAAATTCCCTTTACCATTTTATACGGAACAGCTTACTCCTACCGATAGGATTCTGGTAGGGAGATTAATAATTGTCTCTTTCTGTTATTCGGTCCATTCTGTTTATAATTTGATCATAACTTTGTTTTATTTCCCGCAACTCTCTATTTTTAAACCACTGCATAAATTTATACCTGATTTTTGCATATAGTTTTTTTATTTCAATAAAATAATGAAAAGCAAAAAGTCCTGTGAACGGTAGGGTAAGAATAAAAACAAGAGTAATCCACGACGGATTAAAAATCTGGGTTCCTGGAATTGCCAGGATTATATAATAGGTTGGGAATAAGAGTAAAGCAACTACATTTCGAAAAGAACTTACAAACTGGGGATCTTTAATTTTTTTGGTAGCCCAAACCGGAATTTTATAGGGTAAATAATTTAGAATTCCCCCGTAAAGATATACAGGGAAAAGGAAAATTGCCACCATTAATTCACCCAGCAAGCGGAGAGTAGAAAATTTTTTAGTTTGAAATACCCAGTGCCTGAAATTTAATTTTTTTAATAAAACAGCATACCGATGGGTTAATTTTTTTAAAGAATTGGCTTCTTCAGGATTTTCTTTGGTAAACTGATCTAAAGCCCTGATAATTTTTTTCTGTCCATAAAAGTTGTTGGGCTGTTTGCTGTGCTTAAACCCCATTTTTTGTATCATTTGCGGGAGGTATAAGTATCTGAGGATATTGTACATTTCATAATACTCATCATGATCAATATGAATCATGTATTTCTTTAATTCTTCTGCAATCCTCTCGCGGAGCAGGTTCAACCCCCTGGGAGGATTTTTTTTGTACTCCCCGTAATAATCAGATACGGGAATAGGTTTACCAAAATTGATAAAAAGTCTGCTTCTGAAGTTGGAGTAATGAGTCCAATCCAGACCTACAGGAACAATTTTAATGTTTAGTTTGAAATCATTTGCCTCTTCCGCTTCAAAAACAATCCTTGAAATACCTTTTTTAAGGGTGCGTAATTTTCTAACACCTGCATGATTGCCTTCAGGGAGAATGACCAACCCGTTTTTATTTTTTAGGACATCAATGGTTTTCTGGAATATCGCATCATTGTTCTTCAGGTTTTCTTTCCCGTCCCGGATACGGTAGATAGGCAGTATTTTAAGAAAGGTAAGAATTTTAGCAATGGTCTTCTTTTTAAAAATATCGGCCCGGGCAAGGAAAACAGGTTCTGTTTTAACCGTGGCAAGAATAGCTAATGCATCCATCAGGGCATTTTGATGATTAGGGGCATAGATAATTATATCTCCCTCTGGAATGTTATCAAAATTATGAACGGTTGTCCTGAAGTAGGTTTTGGTAACAAAGTTGACATAGGGCCTTAACAAAGTATACCATATGTTTTTCTGTTCAATCGTTTCTCTGCTTATTGCCATAATATCCTGTCGGTTTTATGATTCGTCAATTTTTTTTCTTGACCAAAGAGAAGCAATGCCTATCCCAGCAACGATATGCCAGATGCCCCACCAGGCAGCGATAAAGGCCATGCCTCCCAATTCCAGCTCCGGAGGAAAAAGTTTGGGATTGAAGATAAGTACCAATCCTAACCCTGAATTCTGAATCCCGGTTTCTATGGATATTGAACGCCTGTCTCTTCTTGGGATCTTGAGTAAGGTGCTAAAGGTAAAACCGGTTAAAAGGGCAAGAGCATTATGGATAAAAACAATTAATGCAATAAGGTGAATATATTTGATAAAATAACTGAAGTTATTGGATAAAGCGGCGACTACATATCCTGCAAAGATCAATAGGGATAAAATTTTAAATGGTTTTTTAATTTTACGGGTAAGTTCGGGAAACTTTTTAGCAAATATCATCCCCAGGATTAAGGGAATCCCTAAAATAATAAAAACAGTCTGGAACATCTGGAAGGGATCTATCTCTATGGGCCTTAGCAATGGATGAGATTTTGCATATAATCCTCCCCAAAATGCAAAGTTTATAGGGGTCATGAAAATGGCACCTAATGTGGCAAAAGCAGTCATCCCTACCGATAAAGCAATGTTTGCTTTTGCTAATGAGGATATAAAATTCGAAATATTTCCTCCGGGGCAGGCTGCTACCAGAATCATGCCCAGGGCTACTGCTGGTGTTGGCTCTATTATCATAACCAGCAGAAAGGTGATAAAGGGTAAGAGTAAAAACTGGGAGATCACTCCAACAATTAATGATTTGGGTTTGGCAATGATGTTTTTAAAACTTTTGAGGTCGATTTCCAAGGCTACCCCAAACATAATAAATGCCAGTGTAATATTCATAAATAATAATCCACCCTGACTAAAATTAAGATGAATTTTATCTAAAACTTCCAGTGAGTTTGCAGTCATAATTCATTTTTTTAGTTGCCCGTAAAAATACACATTTTGTAATGAAAAATAATAATACTTAATCTGTATTCTCTATTAATTCATAAAACAGGAGCATTGTTTTGTCAAAAAAGTAATCGATAAATTCGATTTTATCCTTAAGATTTATAAATTTACATTCCTGTCTGCACTTTGGATGACAAAGATAAAACCTGCATAATTTGTGGAAAATAGTGATGTTTTAAAATTAATTGATGGTGTTTCGGAAGTCCTTTCTTTATTGCTTGAGTTAAAAAAGAAAGGGCGTTTTCGCGAAGCGTTGGAGAATATTGATAAAACCTTATTGAAGTATTTCCACCTCGATTCGGAGTTTATTTATTCTGTATCCGAAGATTTTTTTATTGATGCCCTGAAACAGAAAAGAAACCTGACCACCGAACAACTTTCTACCTTAGCCGAATTGTTAAGCGAACATGGTGATATTCTGTTTGAACAAAATGATTTAAAACAAAGCCAGAAGGTTTTAAAGAATACCTTAAAAATTTATTACTTCCTCAATGAAGAACAGGATTTTTTCTCATTTAAAAATATGAATAAGATGGTGCTTATTAACGAGAAACTATCTAAAATAAATGTTGAGATAAAAAGTTAATCGGTATTCTTTGTTATTCGGTGTTTAATTTTTTCGGTTTCTTCTTCAAATCCTGGTTTTCCAAGTAAGGCGAACATATTCTTTTTATAAGCCTCTACCCCTGGTTGGTCAAAAGGATTTATGCCTAGCAGGTAGCCGCTAATGGCACATGATTTTTCAAACAGATAGAGTAATTCTCCAATATACCATTCATTAAGTTTTGGAATAGATATCCTGATATTGGGAACCCCTCCATCCACATGGGCTAATGTAGTACCTGTTTCAGCCATTTTATTGATAAAGTCCATTGGTTTTCCTGCCAGGTAATTCAGTTTGTCAAAATTTTCCGGGTCGGCGGGAATTTTCATAGAAAAATGAGTCTGCTCAACCGATAATACCGTTTCAAAAAGGTTTCTAACCCCATCCTGAATATATTGTCCCATGGAATGAAGGTCGGTCGTAAAGTTAACACTTGCGGGGAAAATCCCTTGATGCTCTTTCCCTTCGCTTTCGCCAAAAAGTTGTTTCCACCATTCGGCAATATAATTTAATCGTAAATCATAATTGGCCAGAATTTCTATTTTTTTCCCCCGGGTGTAAAGCAAATGGCGGATAGCAGCATACTGATATACAGGATTCTGATCAAAAGTCCGTGTATTGCTTAACTCCAGCATTGCTTTTGCCCCGTCGATAAGCTCATCGATATTAAATCCCGCACATGCAATGGGTAATAATCCTACCGGGGTAAATACCGAATACCGGCCACCAATATTGTCTGCAATTGTAAATGTTTTATAGTTTTCCTGGGTAGCCAGCGTCTTTAAAGCTCCTTTTTCAGCATCTGTTATAGCAACAATCCTTTTTTGTGTTTCTTCCTTACCAACTTTTTCTTCCAGTTGTTTACGTAAAATTCTGAAAGCTATTGCTGGTTCGGTTGTTGTTCCCGATTTAGAAATAACAATGATGGAAAAAGATTTGTCTTTGAGGTATTGGCTAAGCTCATAATGATAATCTTGCGATAAATTGTTCCCGGCAAAGACTATTTCCGGGGTGTGCTTTTTTTTATGAAAATGCCCTGAAAGAGCTTCGATAACCGCTTTTGCACCCAGGTAGGAGCCGCCAATGCCAATAACTACCAGGGTGTCTGATTTTTTTTGTAAATCGGATGCCGTTTTTTTTAAATCATCAATCTCTTGTTTCGAGATCTCTTGTGGAAGTTCCATCCAGCCAAGGAAATCACTCCCTTTTCCGGTTCTTTCTTTTAAGAGCTGCACTTTTTCTTTAACCAGTGCCTGGTAGTTCTCTAGCTCTCCCTTGTCAATAAAAGGTGAAAGATGATTCAGATGAATTTCGATATTTTTCATAGTAAAATAATTTTTACCGTAAATTTTCTGAAAGCAGTTTGATTTCAATTGCCGGAGAGATCTTTTCGTATAAAATATTGTATACCGCTTCGGTAATCGGCATGTTTACCATATATTTTTTATTAATCTCCACAATGGAATTAACGGCATAATAACCTTCTGCAATCATATTCATTTCCAGTTGTGCCGACTTTACCGAATAGCCTTTCCCGATCATATTTCCAAAGGTTCTGTTCCGGCTAAACTGGGAATATGCAGTTACCATTAAATCCCCTAAGTACGCTGATCCCTTAATATCCCTTTCAATGGGGTGTACCGCATCCACAAATCGTTTGATCTCCTGTATGGCATTGGCAATCAGTACAGCATTAAAGTTGTCTCCATAGCCCAGCCCATGACAGATTCCTGCAGCAATTGCAAATACATTCTTTAAAACCGCTGAATATTCGGTTCCATAAATATCATCCGACAGGCTGGTCTTGATGTAATGGGTGGTTAATAAATCGGCAACCTGACGGGCGATCCTTAAATTTTGTGAAGCAATCGTAAGGTAGGATAATCGCTCGAAAGCAACCTCCTCGGCATGACATGGCCCGGAGATTACCGCAAAATTTTCAAAAGGAACCTGGTAATGTTGGTTAAAAAATTCACCAATAATTAAATTCTCCTCAGGGACAATTCCTTTAATCGCCGATACAATGATTTTATCGTTGATAGCTATGCTTAAATTTTGCACTGCTGATCGAAGAAAAGCAGAGGGAATGGCAAATATTAACATATCAGCGCTTTCTACTGCTTGGCTTAGATCGCTGTAAAAAGATATTTTTTGGGTGTCAAGAGAAACAGCACTTAAATAAAAATTGTTATGTTTATGTTGTTTAATAAACTCAATTTTTTCTTTGCTTCGCATGTACCAATGAATGGAGCTGGTATTTTCAAGAAGCATTTTGATAATTGCTGTTGCCCAGCTTCCTCCACCCAGAACGGCTATTTTTGGTTTCTGCTTCATGCAGTGGTTTTAATTTTTTCAATCCAGTTTTTTACCTCTTCCTGGCTTGGGTTTTTTAACCCCAATTTATGTTTTTTATTTGTTCCGCACAACTTTTGATGTAAAGCTCCGGGATTGACATCGGCCATGCTTTTTACTGTTATATAACCCGATTTTTGAACCACCGGGATCCATTCTTCCGGGATCCCTATTTCCAAATATTTTTCAGCCTCATCCCTGGAAGCTTTCTTTTCCGGGCGCATTTGCGGAAAAAATAACACATCCTGAATGGATGGTGAATTGGTCATAATCATTGTTAACCGGTCTATGCCAATCCCCAGTCCTGCTGTTGGCGGCATCCCGTATTCAATGGCTTTTAAGAAATCTTCGTCCAGAACCATGGCTTCTTCGTCGCCTCGCTTGCCCAGGATTAATTGTTGTTCGAAACGTTCGCGCTGGTCAATGGGATCGTTTAATTCTGAATAGGCATTACAAATCTCCTTCCCGTTGCAAATGGCTTCGAAACGTTCTACCAGTCCATCCTTGCTCCGGTGTTTTTTTGCCAGAGGTGACATTTCTATCGGATAGTCAGTGATAAAGGTGGGTTGGATCAAGGCCGACTCACATTTTTCTCCAAAAATCTCGTCAATGATTTTTCCTTTTCCCATGGTTTCATCAACCTCAACGTTTAGCTTTTTTGCCGTATCGGTTAATTCTTTTTCGTCCATTTCCGAAATATCTATTCCGGTAAATTCCCGAATTGCTTCATACATGGTATACCTTTTCCAGGGTCGTTTAAAATCAATCTCGTTTTCACCTACTTTTACCCTGGTGGTTCCATGAAGATCTATCGCAATCTTTTCTACCATCTCTTCTACCAAATCCATCATCCAGTTGTAATCCTTGTAGGCTACATAAAGCTCCATTTGAGTGAATTCCGGATTGTGAAAACGGCTCATCCCTTCATTACGGAAATCTTTGGCAAATTCGTATACTCCGTCAAAACCACCTACAATCAGACGTTTTAAGTATAATTCATTGGCTATTCGTAAATATAAGGTTTGGTCAAGGGTGTTATGAAATGTTTTAAAGGGACGGGCAGCTGCACCTCCATAAAGAGGCTGTAAAATCGGGGTTTCAACCTCAAGATACCCTTTGCCGTTTAAAAATTCCCGCATGGAATTGGTTAGCTTCGTCCTTTTTACAAAGGCTTCTTTGGTTGACGGGTTGACCATTAAGTCTAAATGACGCTGACGGTATCGCTGTTCAGCATCTGAAAAAGCATCGTATACCTTTCCGTCTTTTTCTTTAACAACGGGTAACGGTTTGATCGACTTACTTAAAAGTTTTAACTCGTTTGCATTTATCGAGGTCTCCCCAACCTTGGTGATAAAGACATTGCCTTTAATTCCAACAATATCTCCAATATCCAATAATTTTTTAAATACTGTGTTGTAAAGTGTCTTATCTTCTCCGGGACAGAGGTTGTCGCGTTTAATGTATATCTGAATCTTTCCTTTATCATCCTGCAGTTCAATAAATGAAGCGTTTCCCATTATTCTTCGGCTCATGATTCTTCCGGCAATACTTACCTCCTGAAAATTGTTTTTTTCCGGATCATAACCTGATAAAATCTCTTTTGAATTGGTATTGGTATCAAATTCTTCTGCCGGATAGGGATTAATCCCTAATTTTCTCAACTCTTCTAACGACTGTCTGCGAATAATCTCCTGTTCGCTCAACTCTAAATTAATCATATATTTTTAAATATTTATTGTATGGAATAAAAACGGTACAAAGATATAATTAAATCATTAATTAAAGGATGGATCAATCAATCAATCTGTTAATTTTAAACAGGTTATTGTTTTTTATCGTATGTGGTTTTTATAAAACATTGGTTTATAAGTTGCTGTAATTGTTTTGGCGGATTAAATGATAAATCATACCTGTTTTTATTTAGAATAATTTAATTTTGTAATTTGAATAGTTGTTGAAGGGTTAATAGGTTGTAATTATGGATTCACAAAGGAATACAAAGCGTAGACTGCCCCGTTGGATGAAGATGCAGATGCCCAAAGGAGAATCTTATTCGAAAGTAAAAAATATTGTTGAAAAATATCATTTGCATACCATCTGTACCAGCGGGAAATGTCCGAATATTGGGGAGTGCTGGAATCGGGGGACGGCAACTTTTATGATCCTGGGAGATATTTGTACCCGTTCCTGTAAATTTTGTGGCGTAAAAACCGGCAGGCCTTTACCCCCCGACTGGGATGAACCGAATCGGATTGCCGAGTCAATCCGGTTGATGAAGGTTAAACATGCCGTGATTACTTCAGTGGATCGTGATGACCTTGACGATAGTGGTGCTGCATTTTGGGCAGAGACCATAAAAAAAGTCAAGGAAGTAAATCCGGAAACCACTATTGAGGCTCTGGTGCCTGATTTTGACGGAAATGAACAATATATTCAAAAGGTTATTGAGGCTAAACCTGAAGTGATCTCCCATAACCTGGAAACAACAGAGCGGTTAACGCCTAAAATAAGAACCAAAGCACAATATCGAAGGAGCCTTCGGGTATTGGAATATATTGGCCGTTCGGGTATTACTTCCAAATCCGGAATAATGCTTGGGTTAGGGGAAACCGAAGAAGAGATTTTACAAACAATGGATGACTTGCTTCGTGTGGGTTGCAAGGTGATGACCATTGGACAGTATCTGTCGCCATCGCCGGATCATTTGCCTGTTAAGGAGTATATATCCCCAAAAAAATTCGAAATATATCAAGAAATAGGTTTGAATAAAGGATTCCGGTTCGTTGAAAGCAGCCCGTTGGTTAGGTCCTCCTACCAGGCCGAAAAACATGTATAAAGTTAATGGAGCATAGAATGAAGAAAACGGTGGATGTACAATTTGTTGATCTGGGGTTGATCGATTACAAAAAAGCCTGGGATTACCAGGAAGATATTTTTGGGAAATTCCTGCAGATTAAAGCAAAAAACAGAGATCTGCCTGAAAATAATCAGGTAGCCATTGAAAATCAATTGATATTTTGTGAACATCCTCATGTTTATACCCTGGGGAAAAGCGGGCATCAAAATAATTTATTAATTAGTGATGAATTATTAAAAAAAATTGATGCCACCTATTATAAAATTAACCGGGGGGGCGACATCACTTACCACGGACCCGGACAAATTGTAGGCTATCCGATTATCGACCTGGAAAAATTTCACTTGCAGGTGAAACAATATATTGCTAACTTGGAGCAATCAATTATTTTAACCCTGGAAGAATATGGTATAAAAGGGGAAAGGATGCCGGGGGCTACTGGTGTATGGCTCGACAGCGATAATGCAAAAGCCCGAAAGGTCTGTGCAATTGGGGTAAAAGCAAGCAGGTTTATTACCATGCATGGGTTTGCCTTTAATGTGAATACCAATCTCGAATACTTTAACTATATAAACCCATGCGGGTTTGTGGATAAGGGAGTAACTTCAATGGAAAATGAATTAGGCGAAAAGGTTGACTATGAGGGTGTGAAGGGTGTTTTAAAATCAAAACTCGCAAAAGTATTCGGGATGAACCTAAAGGAGAAAAAAATATGAAAACTATATATGGAAAAAAGATGGGTGCTAAAACCACAAGGCAATGAAGAAGATGTACAAAAATTAGCCACAGAACTTAAGATTGAGCCGATTCTGGCAAACCTTTTAATTCAGAGGGATGTAAAAACATTTGAGCAGGCGAAGGCTTTTTTTCGTCCAAGCCTTGATAATCTTCATGATCCTTTCCTGATGAAGGATATGAACCTCGCCATTGAACGGATTGAAAAGGCGATCCACAATAATGAAAATATTCTCATCTATGGCGACTATGATGTAGATGGAACAACCTCTGTAGCTTTATTATATACCTTTTTAAAAGAATTTTATCCCAATGTGGGGTATTATGTCCCCGACAGGTATAGTGAGGGTTATGGAATCTCTTTGCAAGGGATCCAAACCGCACAGGATAATAATTTTTCATTAATTATTGCCCTGGATTGCGGAATAAAGGCAAATGAAAAAGTCGATTACGCCAGAAAACAGGGAATAGATTTTATTATCTGTGATCATCATTATCCTGGAAGTGAACTTCCATGTGCAGTTGCTGTCCTTGATCCTAAACGACCTGATTGTAATTACCCGTTTAAAGAACTCTCAGGATGTGGGGTAGGATTTAAGCTTATCCAGGCTTATGCACGTACAAATAATATCCCTTTCGAAAAACTAATTCCTTTTCTGGATCTTGTCGTCGTTAGTATTGCTTCGGATATTGTCCCTATCGTTGACGAAAACAGAATTTTAGCTTATTACGGGTTAATACAGTTAAACGAAAAACCCCGGCAGGGATTAAAGTCAATAATCTCTCTCTCGGGATTAACCGGGAAGATAATTACGATTGATGATATTGTATTTAAGATAGGACCCAGGATTAATGCTGCCGGCAGAATGGAATCGGCAGATAAAGCGGTTGAGTTACTGCTCTCTAAGAGTTCGGCAAAAGCAAAGTCTGCTGCCAACAGCGTGAATTATTTTAACGATGCCCGAAAGAATATCGACCGTCATATTACCCAGGAAGCATTAAGAATTCTTGCGAAAGAGCAGGAGCTTGGCGAAAGAAAAACAACAGTATTATATAATTCAGAATGGCATAAAGGGGTTGTGGGAATTGTTGCTTCCCGGTTAATTGAAACCTATTACAGGCCAACGGTAATTTTAACCGCATCCAATGGCCTGGCTACCGGATCTGCCCGGTCGGTCATCGGGTTCGATATTTATCAGGCTATTGAAGCCTGCAGTGATCTGTTGGAGAATTTTGGCGGCCATATGTATGCTGCCGGGTTAACCCTGAAAATTGATAAGGTTGAAGAATTTAGCAAACGTTTTGAAAAGGTGGTGAGAGAAACCATTTCTGAAGAACAGCTTATTCCCCAGGTAGAAATAGATGCTGAGTTGAATCTGGGTGATATAACCCCTAAATTCTATCGTATTTTAAAACAGTTTCAACCCTTTGGGCCGGAAAATATGGCCCCGGTTTTTGTTACCCGTAACGTAGCCGACAATGGCGAAGGAAGAATTGTGGGTGTGAGTAAAGAACATTTAAAACTTTCGTTAATACAGGAGGAGGACCCCTTTAACAATTTTGCTGCGATTGCTTTTCAACAGGCAAATCTTTATGATTATATCCATTCCGGGGATTTTTTCGATATCTGTTATTCTGTTGATGAAAATTGTTTCAGAGGAATTACTACTTTGCAGCTGAATATTAAAGATATGAAAGTCAGAAAAAAGTTCGAAATTTAAAAATGGATACGTACCTGGGCCTTTAACTCCGATTTTGCATTTCCGTTTATTTGATCCAATCCTGATGATATAACTTCCTTATCGGCATAATAGGTTTGCGAATATTTAAACCAGAAGTCAATGGACCGGGAAACAGAATATTTTAGGTTAAAATAAAACCGGGTACCCGAGGAATAATATGCCGGAATAGAGAATGCATACAATAGATCACTCTCGTATGCATATATTCTTGTATTATACGATTCGGTATCAAAAACTGCAAACCGCAAATTCATGGATAAGGGAATCTCCTTTAATGCATAGAAAATATCCTGATACATCATCAACCCATATTCAGCTGGAATATTTATTTCTTCAAACCTGGTTATTTCAACCCTGTTTTTTAAAGCAAGCTGTTGGTTAACTTGATAGGAAAGGTCTAGGCGGATTTTTAAAAGCTTTTCATCTGTTAAAGGATCAATTCCTTGGTCAGTCTGCTGGTTTTTTTGTTTTATTTCGTTTTTAATCCTCAGGTAAATATTAAAATCACGGGTTGGCTGATAGTCTGCCTGGATGAACCATTCATGGCCTTGCGATGGGGCATCAATGCCTGTTTTTAGCCACATAAAGCGATAAGTGTCAAAATAGGAAGTTATTTTCCAGTTTTTCCTTGGGAGGATTTCCAACCCGAAATATAATCCCGTTTCATTTTGAACAGTACTGGTTTCTCCAAAAGAATTGCTGTAATAAGCCTGGTAGTTTTTGTCATAATACCTGTGTAATACCGACAATGAAAGTTGAGGTGCTAAACGGACCATTATACTGTTTAAAAATGCTTTACCTCCGTTTTGACTGATGGCCTCTTCGCCAAAAAAATAGAAATCACGAAAACTGAATTGGTAGTCTATGCTGAAGTTCAGGTTTTCACGACCCCTGAAATGAAACTGGTTATCGGGTGAGTAATCCTTGAACAGTTTGGCTCCATAGGAATAATACAAGCCAGTGATCCCAGCTTTAAAATTTTTATGGTTATAAGTGATATTTCCTCCTGCAATATTTTCCAGAATTGCATCTTTATCTTCCAGTTGTGATGGGGTTGCATGTATTCCTGAATTCTGGAAGGAGGTTACAGTAGCTATTTCCTGGTTGATACTGTCCTGAATATTGGCGTCAATGTATTTACGGGAGAAAAAAACTGAAAGATCAACAGTTCTGACCGTAAACGTGGTTCCTAATCCTCGCATAAATAAGTTTTCGCTGGTTGATGAATATTTTTTCAACCCTTGAGTTTTTTTTCGGATATTTAATACATAGGGTGACTTGCCCATCCCAAAACCAGACCAAAGAACCAGGCCCTGGCCGAATTTAGCTTCGTAATCACCCAGGGTGATGGTTTTAAAAAAAGCCAAATTGTTAACCTGCAGGTGTGCAGAATAATAATCAAACCCCTCTTTATTACTTCCCTGGAAGAACTCTTCTCCCGGATCTTTCTCAGCTGTAATTCCAAAATAAACGTTATTCCGGTATTGGAATTTATATCGTGAATATAGCCTGTATGGACTTCCCAGATATCTTGAGTTGGGGTTTGCAGTCAGGGCTGAGTCGGTAATAGGACTATAGCCACTCTGTTCTTCCAGAACATGCTGCCCGCGAATGAAAACCTGATTGTTGCCATATTTTAGAATATTATTTATAGATACTCCACGTTCAGGCATTTTTTCCGATACCGTCACAAAAGGTAAAATCAGTTCAATTTTAGCTAAGGAAAACCCATGTACCAGTTGTAATTCGTAAATAGAAACCATATTTCCATGGGTTGCTATATAATCCAGCAGACTTTTTATCTGAAAGTCATTTAACACATGTAGTCTTTCAAGTTCTTCCACGCTGGCTGTATTAAGGTTAAGTGGATCCTGAAGGTACTGGCCTAAGTCATCATACAGCGTTGTATAATCAAGTTCATCATCCGTTGAACTGACAATTTCTTCAATCAGATCTTCAAGGGTTTGTTTGCTCCAGGGTTCGGTTTGTGCAAAGGTTGTCATTCCCACTGACCCCAGAAAGATTAATAGTAAAATCAGTCGTTTGATTCCTCTTCGTTTAAAATCCATAGCTTAAGGTAAATGATGGTGTAAATCCTAACGTTTGGTGATTTATAAAACCAACATGGGCTTTAAGACTGATGAATTGAAAACCAATACCAAAGGAATACCTTGTAGGGTTTGTTGATATACCTGCCTGAAGAGAGAGGCGGTCTATGAGCTGGTAATCAAGTCCGGCTTTGAAAATAGCCTCGTGTAAAAGATCTTTTTCTGTTTCGATGGCAAAAAAAACAATTTCTGAAAATGAATATCCCATCCCCAATTTAAAGATTGTTGGAATCGCTTCATCGTTCATCATGCTTCGGGAAGGGTTATATACATGGATCCCGATGCTTAAATTCTCCAGGGGGTGAGACAGGATTCCAACTTCGAAATTTGCAGTACTTTTTGATCCGTAATTATCAGCAATATGTGTATTTAAATAGTTAATCTTTAGTCCAACGGAAAAATACCGGCTAAATGTACGCCCGAAGGCTAGTCCGGCCTCCATCTCGTTATACTGTGAAAATCCGAAATAACTGTAAGTGGCTCCGACGGTTCCTGTCCTGGTTGGAAATGCGAAGCCTATACCCTGGATGTTTTGTTGTTTTATAAACCCCGATTGATGAAAAGCTCCTATCGAGATCTCTTCTACATAATCCAGGGCAGCCTGATTGTAGTATATTGACCAGAGATCCGTTAGAGTAACTGAGATGTTACTCATGGCAGCCGACTTCCCGGCTTCAATCTTTATGTTTTGGGCAAAAGTATTTAACGACCCAATGCATGAGCAGATGATTAAAAAGAAAAAAATTCTTTTATAATGATAAGGTTTCATGATACTGTTTCACCAGCAAACAAAGGATCAAGTTACAACTATAATTTTTTATTTAAAACGGTTTTTTTGATAATTATTGGGAGTGTTTTGTTGTGTTTAGGAAATAAGATTGGTGGTTAAAGAAAGCAGGGATAATAAACAAATCCGAAGCTTATGCCCCGGATTTATTTATCTTTTACTATTAAAATAATCTATTAGTTGGTCTTATACTCAAATTTGACTTTCGAAAGCTCTTCATTGGCTTTTACAATCTTTGTTTTCAGGTTTTCTTTATATTCTACCAGCACTTGCTTTAGTTTATCATCGCCTGCAGCCAGGATTTGTGCAGCCAGGATGCCCGCATTCTGAGCACCATTAATTCCTACCGTTGCAACCGGAATTCCGGGAGGCATTTGAACGATAGCCAGGAGCGAATCAAGGCCGTCTAACGAAGCGTTTATAGGTACTCCGATGACCGGTAATGAGGTCATGGCTGCAATTACCCCGGGTAGGTGAGCTGCCATCCCTGCTCCCGCAATAATTACTTCTACTCCACGTTCTTTAGCTCCTTTGGCAAATTTCTCAACCTCTTCGGGAGTCCGATGTGCCGATAAGGCATTGATCTCAAAAGGAATTTTAAAATCATTTAAAATCTTAGCTGCTTTCTCCATTACCGGCAGATCTGATGTGCTGCCCATGATAATACTTACTTTTGCTTTCATGCTGTTATTAATTTTTAAGGACGATTTAAATTATTTTTTAGAACATTAATTTGTATTTTCGCAGAATATTTTCAACGTTTACAAAGGTAAGAAATAAACCATTAGATTAATAAAAATGTTCATCCGGCTGTACCCCAGCCATGGAAAATTATTTTAACAATGAAGCAGATTACATTAAAAGATAAAGTGTTTGAAGTATCTATTCCTTCTGAGAAAATTCAAAAGGCAATCACCCGGGTTGCCCAAAGCATTAATAAAGATTTTACTGCTAAAGAAGTCCCCCTGTTTATCAGTGTTCTCAATGGATCTTTTATGTTTACTGCCGATTTGTTAAAACAAATCGATTTTAACTGTGAAATTTCTTTTTTAAAACTATCTTCTTACCAGGGTACCTCTTCCACAGGCAGTGTAAAACAGCTTATTGGAATCAATGAAAAGATCAGCGGCCGTGATGTTATTGTTCTTGAAGATATTGTTGATACCGGAATTACCCTGGAACAGATTGTTAAAGAACTTAATAAATTCGGTGCGAGAAGTGTAAAAATTACTACTTTACTTTTAAAACCGGAGGCCTATGATAAAGATATTGCCATTGATTATGTAGGACTTGAAATTCCAAACGATTTCATTATTGGCTATGGATTGGATTATGACGGGCTGGGACGAAACTTACCGGATATTTATACCTTAAAAAGTTAGCATCTTTCATGGTAAATATTGTTCTGTTTGGTCCCCCCGGGGTAGGGAAAGGTACGCAATCGAAAAGGATCATCTCAAAGTATCATTTAAACCATATTTCTACCGGCGAAATCTTACGTAAAGCGATTGAAGAAAATACTCCTTTAGGGAGAGAAGCACAAAAACATATTGATCAGGGATATTATGTGCCGGATGAAATGGCAGTTAAAATTATTCAACATGAATTGGCTAAATACCCCCAATCCCGGGGGTTTATTTTTGATGGTTTCCCGCGCACCATAAACCAGGCTGACCGGCTTGAAGAAATGTTAAGGATAATCGGAGCTAAAATAAATGTAATGATTTCACTTGAAGCCAATGAACAGGTTATTGTCAGAAGATTAATCCATCGGTATAATCAATCGGCCAGACCCGATGATAAGAGTCTGGAGATTATTCAAAAAAGAATTGCCATCTATGACACGAACACTAAAATCGTAAAGGATTATTATAAAAAGAAGGGAAAATGTGAATCGGTTTGCGGAATTGGTGAAATTGATGTTATCTTTGATAAAATTTGTTCAATCATTGAAAGGTATAAATAGATGGCAGGATCTAATTTTGTTGATTATGTAAAGATATTTTTTCGTTCGGGTAAAGGGGGAGCCGGGTCACCGCATTTACACCGTGAGAAATTTATTTCCAAAGGGGGGCCAGACGGGGGAGATGGTGGCCGTGGAGGACATATAATTCTGAAGGGAAATGCTCAACTTTGGACACTTCTTCATTTAAAATATCAGAAACATATCTTTGCTACCAGTGGACAGGCTGGTGGAAGTGCCCAGCGTACCGGTGCCGATGGGAAAGATATGATTGTTGAAGTTCCGCTGGGGACCATTGCAAAAGATGCCGAAACCGATGAGATACTTGCTGAGATCACAGAAGATCAGCAGGAACAGATATTGCTCCAGGGAGGACGTGGAGGATTAGGGAATACTCATTTTAAATCATCAGTAAATCAGACTCCAAGATACGCCCAGCCAGGCGAAGATGGAAAAGAAGGATGGTTTGTCTTGGAGTTAAAAATTCTGGCCGATGTGGGACTGGTTGGTTTTCCCAATGCAGGAAAATCTACCTTGCTCTCCGTAGTCTCAGCTGCAAAACCTAAAATCGCGGATTATCCTTTTACAACCCTTGTCCCTAACCTGGGCATAGTTTCCTATCGCGATATGCAATCGTTTGTTATGGCCGATATTCCCGGAATAATTGAAGGAGCCCACCAGGGAAAAGGCCTCGGTCATCGTTTCCTTCGACATATCGAACGTAATGCAATGCTCCTGTTTATGGTACCCTGCGATAGCGATGATATTCATGCCGAATATAAAACCCTGCTCTCGGAAATTGAAAAATACAATCCTGAATTATTAGATAAAAAGAGACTGCTGGCCATTACCAAATCGGATATGCTTGATCATGAGCTGATGGAAGAAATGAAAAAAGAGTTGCCGGCAATTCCTTACCTTTTTATCTCTTCGGTTGCACAAAAAGGAATTCAGGAACTAAAGGATATGATTTGGAGCCAATTACATTCAGATGAGTCATATGCTAGAGATCATTAAAACCTGGGATACCCAACTATTTGTCTTTTTGAATGGAATCAATTCTCCATTCTTTGATCAGTTAATGTGGTGGTTCTCCGGGAAATTTTTTTGGATTCCCATGTATCTGCTTATTATTGCCTGTATTATCTATAAGCAAAGATGGAAAGCCATTATAACTTTACTTTTTATTGTATTCGTGGTAACTCTTGCCGATCAAATTTCTGTTCATGCTTTTAAAGAAGTTTTTCAGCGGTTACGCCCTTGCCATAATCCGGAACTGGCAGATGTGGTCCATCTGGTCAATAATAAATGCGGAGGAAAATATGGTTTTGTATCCTCACATGCTGCCAACACCTTTGCCGTTGCTTTCTTTCTGAAAAATCTCCTGGCAAAGAAATATTTCTCCTTATTTATTATTTCCTGGGCGATAATAGTATCCTATAGTAGAATATATTTAGGAGTTCATTATCCGTTAGACATTGTCGGAGGTGCTCTTCTGGGCATCGGGATTGGTCTTTGTGTTTTTTCTCTTTATCGATATACCTTAGAAAAATTAGCCAAACAAATTTAATCGTTGGTTGTTACCCATTTTACTGTTTTCATTTTAATTGTAGATTATTATGCTTTGTATAAAAAATCCCGAAACAAACCCATATTTTAATCTTGCTGCCGAAGAATATGTCCTTAAAAATTTTAAAGAAAATTGTTTTATGCTATGGCGAAACAGGCCTTCCATTATTGTTGGAAAACATCAAAACACTTTAGCCGAAATAAATTTTGAATTTGTAAAACAGAATAATATTGATGTGGTGAGAAGACTTTCAGGAGGAGGAGCCGTTTTTCATGATCTGGGGAATTTAAATTTTACGTTTATTAAAAATGCAAATGCTCAGAAGAACCTGGTTGATTTTAAAAAATATACACAACCCGTCATTGATGTGTTACGACAACTGGGAGTAGATGCAAAATTCGAAGGGCGTAATGACATCATGATTGATGGAAGAAAAGTGTCAGGAAATGCGGAGCATGTATTTAAGCGGAGAGTTTTGCATCACGGGACATTACTTTTTTCATCGGTAATGCTCGATTTATCGAAGGCTCTTAAAGTTAATCCCTTAAAATACCAGGATAAGGGGGTGAAGTCGGTGCGAAGCAGGGTAACCAATATCAGCGATCATTTGCCTGGGCAAATGACCGTTATGGAGTTCCATGATAAAATTTTTGATTTTATGGTAAAATCGGAAAAAGATGCTGAACTCTATGAATATACTGCTGATGACCTTGCAAAGATCAATCAGCTGGTCGATGAGAAATATAAAACCTGGGACTGGAATTTTGGCTACTCGCCAAAATATAATTATGAGAAATTAATCAGGACCAATGGGGGTAACCTGGAAGTTCATTTAAATGTTGACAGGGGAATTATTGAAAACCTGAAAATATATGGTGATTTTTTTGGAGAAAAAGATATTGAAGATATTGTAAACTTGTTAAAACATAAGAAACACCAGGAAGAAGAAATCCGACAAATCCTGGAGGAAATTGATTTTCAGAAATATTTTCATAATATTACCATTGATGAATTTATTTCTGCTTTATTTTAATGCCCTGCCTTTCTGGCCAGTGTTTTTTTATACGATTGTGGGATAATTATAATTACTGTTGACATGGGTTGTTTTTATTTGTATTTTTAATTGAAGATTTCTTCCACCCTCTCTGAAATTTTGATTCAAAATATTTTAAAACCTAAAAAAACCCAGGATTATGTATAAAAAAATCATTGCATTATGCTTGATAGCATTACCATTATTGTTTTCTACCTGTAAGAATAGAGACTCAAAACAGCAACCCCAACGACAAACGAAAATAGATAAATTGTTGGCTAATTATGCCGATGTAAAGTTAAAAACCGACTTAAGTGTTTTAACCGAAAATCAGAAACAGATGCTTCCTTTACTTTTTGAAGCTGCTCATATCATTGATGAAATATATTGGCTTCAAACCTGTGGGAATAAAGAGGAATATTTACAATCAATCACCAATGAAAAAGTTCGTAAATATTTTTATATCAATTATGGCCCATGGGACAGATTAAGCGGCATGGAGCCCTTTATCGATGAAGTGGGGAGTAAGCCTGAGGGTGCAAATTTTTATCCGGCGGATATGACTTATCAGGAGTTTGATGGTTTTGATGATTTGGAAAAATTTGACTCATATACCCTTTTACGTAGAAATGAAGTTGGTGGTCTTCAAACGGTACCCTATCATAAGGCATATAAGGAAAAGTTGGAAAAAATCGCTGAACTGATGAAAAAGGCAGCAAAGTTGGCCGAAGATGAAGGATTAAAAAATTATCTTTTAAAAAGAGCCGAAGCTTTACTAACGGATGATTTCTATGCCAGTAATATTGCATGGATGAAAATGAAAGATAATATTGTTGATTTTATTGTTGGCCCCATTGAAGATATCGATGACAGGCTCTATTATTCGAAGGCTTCTTATCAGTCCATGGTACTTATCCGGGATGTTGAGTCGAGTAAAAATATGGAAAAATATTCGTTGTTGGTTCCCTATCTACAAAAAAACCTGCCCGTGGAGGAAAAATATAAGACCGAAGTTCCGGGAGGGCTTTCCGATATTATGGTATATGATGTGATTCTTTGCTCGGGAAACTGGAATGCAGGCAGTAAAAAAATAGCAATTACTCTGCCCCGCGACGGAAGAGTTCAGCTAGAAGTAGGAAGCCGTAAACTCCAGTTTAAAAATGTGATGGAAGCAAAATTTGAAAAAATCCTGAAACCTATTGCCCATCTGCTTATTGATAAAGAACAACGCAAACATGTGAAGTTTGACGCGTTTTTTCAAAACACCATGTTTTACGAAGTAGGAAGTGCCCTAGGTATGAAAAATATGGTTGCCAGGGAAGGTTCGGTTCGGGATGGGTTAAAAGATCAGTACAATGTTATTGAAGAGTGTAAGAATGATATTTTAAGTTTGTTTTTTCTTACCAAGTTGCATGAAATGGGGGAGCTCCCCGGGACTGATCTTATGGATAATTATGTTACCTATATGGCTGACATCTTTCGTTCGGTGCGTTTTGGAATCTCCAATGATCAGGGAGTAGCAAATATGATCAGGTTTTATTACTTCGAGGAAAAAGGTGCTTTTACCCGAAATAAAAAATCAGGAACTTATACCATTGATTTTGAACAAATGCAAAAGGCTATGCTGAATCTTGCCGAAGAGATATTATTAATCCAGGGGGATGGATCCTATGAGGAAGCAAAAAAACTTGTTGAAGAAAAAGGATATATCCGCGATGAATTATTGGAAGATTTATATAGAATTCAGAAAGAACATATCCCAAAAGATGTTGTATTTGAACAAGGGTTAGATGTCCTTGGGTTAGAAGAATAAAAAAAAGGGAGAAAAAACTCCCTTTTTTATCTTTATTTTTCTTCTTCTTTTTCTTCGTATTCTTCAGGCAAAGGCTCATAGCCATAAACTATACCTTCTATAAAATAGGTGGGTGCTTCACCAAACCCCCCAACCGACTCCTCTTTTGTTATTAGCACAATTAATCCGCCTAAGTTTGCCGCCTTTTTCTGAAGACGGATGGTTGCACTCTTTTTTGCCGATTTGGCACTCCGGCTGCCAGCGGATGATCGGGCATCCACTTTACCCCGTTCGTACAATCCGGCCACATCATTTTTATTGTCTGTAACAATCACTGTTTTCCAACTCCCTTCATCAACCATCATGAATACAGGTTTGTTAAATACTTCAACTCTTCCGGTACTGTAAATAATTTTTTGGATTTGTTTTCTTTCGAGTGTATGGGATTCTTCCGATCCGGGTTCGTTATACCGAACAGTTGCTGCAGAGATGTTTTTTATTTCAACAACTTTTTTTCTTCCACCCAAAAGATAAATAGTGTCTAAACTACTATTCACTTCTTCCTGAGAAAAAACAGGTAGACTAAGCAATACTGTGATAAATAATGTTAAGATGGTTTTTATTCTCATGATAAATGCTTTTTAATGCTAAAAGAGCATGTGAAATTAATAAGTTATCATTAAATAATCAAAAAATATACCATTTTACTATTAAATTATGCTTAAACTTAATTTCGTTGTCTGGAATCTTTTGTTTTTAGAAAAAACAATTTTAAAAATGTATTTTTGATGAGTAATAATTAACCTTTTTCTAAGAAAATGATTCGAAAAATTTTTTATTCCTTTTATGTATGGATTCTTATCATCCTGACCATCCTTTTTCTTTCTCCGTTTTTTTTAATCATCTGGTTGTTAACCTTTTGGTTCGACAAAAGATTGTATGGGTTAAATAAGTTTTCGGTATTTTGGGGGAGTCTTTACACAAAACTTGTTCCCTGGTGGAAGGTTACGGTTCAGGGGAAAGAAAAGATTACCAGGGACAAAACCTATATTATTGTTGCCAACCATCAATCGCTCGAAGATATTTTGGTATTGTATCAGCTGGGGATTCCTTTCCGTTGGGTTTCTAAAGCCGAAGTTTTTAAAATTCCTGTTTATGGTTGGTTTATGCGGTTAAAAGGAGATATAAAATTACTTCGCACCAGTAAGGCGAGTATTAAGAAGATGATCCGTGATGGAGAGAAAGTGCTTCGCCTGGGATGCAATATGATTATCTTTCCCGAAGGGACCCGTTCAAAAACAGGGGAACTGGGAAACTTTAAAGAAGGCGCCTTTAGATTAGCCCAAAAAACAGAACGTCCCATTTTACCGGTAGTTATCTCCGGAACGGTTCCCGATATTATAAATCGTTTTGGATTGTTCCATGGAAAACATAAGGTTACCTTAAAAATATTGGATGAAATACCTGTTGAAAAATTCTGTCATTGGGATGTAAAAGAATTAACAAAATATACCCGCAGAATTTTTGAAAATGAGGATGCGGAGGTGCACAATAATTAAAACGCTCATGTTAACTACTCAATTACATTCATTTTATCAGCATCGGATTGATCATTTTAATCTCAAAGAGCTGAAAATTAAACGGAAGATTTTTTGGATTGGACTCCTCCGGTTTGTGTTTTTTATCCTTTTCGTTCTGGGAATAATCTTTACTATTAAAGATTTTTCGTGGTTGATCATAATTCTTTCAGTTATATCCCTTACAGTATTTATATGGTTAGTCGTACTTCATAAAACCCAAAACCAGAAACATACTTTTGTAAGAAACCTGATTGCGATAAATCAAAACGAACATAAAGCCATGGATTATGATTTTTCTGCATTTAACAATGGAGAGCAGTTTATTCATCGTGATCATGCCTATGCCTACGATTTGGATTTGTTTGGAGAAGGTTCACTTTTTCAATTCTTAAACAGGACATTTTCCCGGGTAGGAAGGGTGTTGTTAGCCCATAAGTTGTTAAATCCCATACAGGTTAAAGGAAGCATTGAAAATATCCAGCATGCAGTTCAAGAAATGGCTGAACGGATTGATTGGCGTCAAAATTTTCAGGCCATCGGTCAGATCATTCAAATTTCCGATGATGATAATCAAAAGATTGACCATTGGATAAAAGAACCCGCATACTTCATCCATAAATGGTTTTTTAAGATCGTGGTTACAGCTTTACCTCTCATTACCGTTACAGCCCTTGTTTTTTTAATTATGGGACGATTGCATTATTCAATCTTTACCCTTTTAGCCCTGATTCAGTTGTTCTTTGCCAGTTTGATGATGCGTCGTACCAATAAAGAACAGCGCTTGATTACCGAAGAAATTGATATTTTAAAAAACTATCAGCAACTGATCCGGATTCTTGAAAACACAACCTTTAAAGGGAAATGGTTAAAAAAACTCCAACAACAATTGTATGTAAACGATAATGTTAAGGCCAGTAAGGTTTTAATGAAATTAACACGTATTATAGATGCATTTGATACCCGCTTGAATTTAATTGTAGGGCTGTTTTTAAATGCGACTTTAATGTGGGATTTATTATCATTAATGCGTCTGGAATATTGGAAAGAGAGGTATGGAGAAAGTATAAAAAACTGGATCCAGGTTATAGCAGAGGCTGATGCTTTATGTAGTATGGCAAATTATAGCTATAACCATCCGCTGTTTATTTATCCAGAAATTACCACCGATAAAATTCTGGAGGCCCAAGAGCTGGGGCATCCCTTGATTAGGCCTGAGCGAAGGGTGAATAATGATTTTTTCATGCCCCGGCATGGACAGATTAATATTATTACCGGTGCAAATATGGCAGGTAAAAGTACTTTCCTTCGGACCATTGGAGTTAATATGATTTTAGCCCTGAATGGAATGCCGGTTTGTGCAAAGCAATTTAAATGTAAGACCTTGCAGCTTTACTCAGGTATGCGCTCTTCGGACTCATTAAAAGAAAACGAATCTTATTTTTATGCCGAGTTAAAAAGATTGAAATTGATGATTGAAAAACTGAAGTCTGGCGAACAGCTGTTTATTTTACTCGACGAGATCTTAAAAGGAACAAATTCTGTTGATAAAGCCGAAGGGTCGTGGAAGTTTGTTGAGCATTTAATACAGCTTAAGGCTACCGGTATTATTGCTACCCATGATTTAACCCTGTGTGATCTGGAAGTCGAATATCCCGATAGCATAAAAAACCAATGCTTTGAAGTGGAAATCAGCGGACAAAAAATCTTTTTTGATTATATCCTGCGTAAGGGAGTGACAAAAAATATGAATGCCTCCGTATTAATGAAACAGATGGGAATTTTCCCCGGGGTTTAACTTTTCAACAGGATTGTACTTTATATTATACCTGGTTTTTATTTATTTTGCATCGATTTAAAAAAATTATAAACAATTTTTTTTCGTTTGCCTGTTGATAAAGAATTTTACCGGAGAATTTTCTTTTGGTTATATTTACGAAAATTTTTATGGAGATGACGGCTAATTATACAGAAGATAGTATTCGTACCCTGGAGTGGAAAGAACATATCCGGAAACGCCCCGGAATGTACATTGGAAAGTTAGGCGATGGTTCTTCCCCGGATGATGGAATTTATGTTTTATTTAAGGAAGTCATGGATAACTCAATCGATGAGTATATGATGGGGTTTGGAAAGACCATTGATATCGAGATTACCGATAGCAGTGTTAAAATCAGGGATTATGGCCGGGGAATCCCTTTGGGGAAATTACTGGATGTTGCTTCCAAAATGAATACCGGTGCCAAGTATGATTCAAAAGTTTTTAAAAAATCTGTTGGGTTAAATGGTGTCGGCATCAAGGCGGTAAATGCACTTTCTGAAAAATTTCGTATTGAAGCCTATCGCGAAGGGGAAAGAAAACTAATTGAATTTGAGAAAGGAAATGTCGTGCTTGATGCACAAGTTGATTCAACCACTGAAAAAAATGGAACTCTGGTTACGTTTGAACCTGATAAAGACCTCTTCGGGAATTATCATTACATGAAAGAGTATGTTGAGTCAATGGTGAGAAACTATGTCTACCTTAATTCAGGGCTGGTTATCCGGTTAAATGGCGAGAAATATTTTTCTGAAAACGGATTGCGCGATTTGTTAGAGGAAAATATGAGCTCTGATGGGATTTATCCCATTATTCACCTGACGGGTGATGATATTGAAATAGCCATAACCCATGGCAATCAGTACGGAGAAGAGTATTACAGCTTTGTAAACGGGCAGCACACTACCCAGGGAGGTACCCATTTAGCGGCTTTCCGTGAAGCTTATGTAAAAACCATTCGTGATTATTACCGGAAAGATTTTGATCCGTCTGACATCCGGATGGCCGTTGTTGCAGCCATAAGCATAAAGGTTGAAGAACCGGTTTTTGAATCCCAGACCAAAACCAAATTGGGATCAAAAAATATATCCCCCAATGGAGTATCTATCCGTAATTTTATTGGTGACTTTTTAAAAAATGAGTTGGATAACTACCTGCACCGGAACCAGGAAACAGCAGATATTCTGTTAAAGAAAATTCTGGAATCGGAAAAAGAACGAAAAGCAATATCAGGGATCAAAAAGCTGGCTAAACAACGCGCTAAAAAAGCCAGTTTGCATAACCGGAAGCTTAGGGATTGCAGGGTGCATTATAATTCCAGCGATGAGCGCAAAAATGAAACCATGATTTTTATTACCGAGGGAGATTCGGCCAGTGGGTCTATTACCAAATCGCGCGATGTAAATACCCAGGCGGTATTTAGCCTGAAGGGAAAACCTCTGAATACCTATGGGCTAACCAAAAAAATTGTATACGAAAACGAAGAATTTAACTTGCTTCAGGCAGCCTTAAATATTGAAGAAGGTATCGAAAATCTGCGTTATAAAAGTGTAATTATTGCTACCGATGCTGATGTGGACGGGATGCATATCAGACTTTTATTGTTAACCTTCTTTTTGCAGTTTTTTCCCGACCTGATTAAAAACGGCCATTTGTTTATCCTGCAAACTCCATTGTTCAGGGTGAGAAATAAGAAAGAGACCATCTATTGTTATAGTGACGAGGAAAAAGATCATGCCCTCCAGAAATTAAAAAACAGTCCTGAAATTACACGGTTTAAAGGACTTGGAGAGATTTCGCCCGATGAATTTAAACACTTTATTGGTAAAGATATCCGGCTTGATCCGGTAAGGTTGCGAAGAGAAGATGCGATTAAAGATCTGCTGGAATTTTATATGGGTAAGAATACCCCCGAACGACAAGATTTTATTGTTGATAATCTTAATATTGATGTCATTGAAGAAAGGTGATATAATTTTATGTAGAGGAAGTAAAAAATATTTTAAATATTGGGAGAGGAATGAGTACTGAGAATAAAGATAATCTTGAACAATCAGATAATAAAGAGTTAGCAAATAAGAATAACCCTGCAGAGAAAGAGAAATCAGGTGAAGAGTTGCATAAAATCATGCAATTATCAGGAATGTATAAAGACTGGTTTCTGGATTATGCTTCGTATGTTATTTTAGAGCGGGCTGTACCTCATCTTGATGATGGACTTAAACCCGTTCAGCGTAGAATTCTGCATGCCATGAAAAGGCTGGATGATGGCCGGTATAATAAAGTAGCTAATATTATTGGTTATACCATGCAGTATCATCCTCATGGAGATGCTTCCATTGGCGATGCGCTTGTTCAGTTGGGCCAAAAGGATATCCTGGTGGACACCCAGGGAAACTGGGGAAATACGTTTACCGGAGACAGCGCTGCGGCACCCAGGTATATTGAGGCTCGACTGTCTAAATTTGCACTGGATGTTGTTTTTAATCCCAAAACAACCGAATGGAAGAAATCCTACGACGGCAGAAATGAAGAACCGGTTACCTTACCCATTAAGTTCCCGTTGTTGTTATCTCAGGGAGTCGAAGGTATTGCTGTTGGACTGGCTTCAAAAATATTACCCCATAACTTTAATGAACTAATTGATGCTTCCATCGCTTACCTTAAGGGAAAAGATTTTGAATTGTATCCCGATTTTCCCACCGGCGGGATTGCCGATTTCAGTAAATATAATGACGGGATAAGAGGAGGCTCTGTCAAAATCAGAGCTAAGATTGAGCGCGAAGATAAAAAAACACTTAAAATTACTGAACTTCCCTTTGGAAAAACTACCCAAAGTTTGATCGACTCTATCCTGAAAGCGATTGACAAGGGGAAAATTAAAATTCGTAAAATCGATGATAATACTGCCGAACATGTTGAAATTTTAATTCACCTTCCCAATGGCACATCCCCCGATCAAACAATAGATGCGTTATATGCTTTCACTGATTGTGAGATTTCAGTTTCACCCAATGCCTGCGTAATCAAGGATGCGAAACCTTTGTTTATCGGTGTAAAAGAGATGTTGAAGATTTCTACTGACAGCACGGTTCAATTGCTGACCCGTGAGCTTGAGATCAGGATGGGTGAACTCAAAGAGGCATGGCATATGTCTTCGCTCGAGAAAATATTTATCGAGAACAGAATCTATCACGATATAGAAGAGAGCGAAACCTGGGAGAATGTAATTGAAACCATTGATAAAGGGTTGGAGCCCTTTAAAAAGCAGTTACTCCGGGAAGTAACCCGGGAGGATATTATCAAGCTTACTGAAATCAGGATTAAAAGGATCTCAAAATATGACTCCAAAAAAACCGATGAACTGATCAAAGGCATCGAGGGGGAAATGAAAGAAGTTCAAAATCATTTAGATAATATTATTGATTTTGCCATTAACTACTTTAAACAGATACGGAAAAAACATGGTGATGGAAGAGATCGAAGAACCGAGATCCGTAACCTGGAAACGATCGAAGCTACTCAGGTGGTTGTTGCCAACGAAAAACTTTACGTCGACCGGCAAGAAGGTTTTATTGGAACCTCTTTACGAAAAGATGAATATGTTTGCGAATGTTCTGATATTGATGAGATAATTGTTTTTTTAAGAGATGGCCGGTATATTATTACTAAAGTATCCGAAAAAACATTTGTTGGAAAAGATATTATTCATGTTGCTGTTTTTAAACGAAATGATACCCGTACCATTTATAATATTATTTATCGCGATGGTTTAAACGGGAGCATCCTGGTCAAACGATGTGCTATTAAAGGGATTACCCGGGATAAAGAATATGATATAACCAAAGGGACAAAGGGTTCGAAGATTTTGTATATGACTGCCAACCCAAACGGCGAGGCCGAAATTGTAAAAGTATATCTGCGGCCCAGACCCAGGTTAAAGAAGCCGGTTTTTGAATATGATTTTAGTGAGCTGGCTATTAAAGGCCGTCAGTCAATGGGAAATATCCTTACAAAATATGCTGTGCATAAAATTGTGCTTAAAGATGAAGGTGTTTCTACGCTTGGTGGCCGGAAAATCTGGTTTGAGGAAGAGGTATTACGGCTTAATGATGATGGACGTGGAAATTATTTGGGTGAATTCCATGGAAATGAAAGGATCCTGGTGATCACTAAAGCAGGAAAGTATCGATTAACTTCTTATGATCTGATGAATCATTTCGAAGACGATGTATTAAGGGTTGAAAAATTCAGACCGGAGAAAATCTTTTCTGCCGTTTATTATGATGCTGATCTGGAATATTACTATGTGAAACGATTTACCCTTGAACCTACCGAAAAACTCACAAGCTTTATCGGGGACAACGAAGAATCCCGTTTGATAAAAGTTACCGAGGTAGAATACCCCCGTCTTGAAGTATCCTTTGGAGGAAAACACAAAAACAAAGACAGTGAAATCATTGAAGTTGCTGATTTTATAGGAGTAAAGAGTTATAAAGCCAGGGGGAAACGGTTGTCGAATTATGAGGTAAAAGTCGTGAAAGAACTCGAACCCCTTATCAAAGAGGAAGAAATAAAAGCAAAAGCCTCCGGTGAGGAGGAAGACCAGGTTGATACTTCACAAATGAGTTTATTTCAAAATGGCAAAGAATAATAAGTTTTTGTAACTTTATGATTAAACAAAAATAACCAGTTATGCGAATTTTCTTAATTGGATTTATGGCCAGCGGAAAATCCACCGTTGGAAAAAAATTAGCAACAAAACTGAATATCCCTTTTGTCGATTTGGATAACTACATCGAAGAAAAATATAATTTAACGATCCGTTTGTTAATGTATGAGAAAGGAAAAGAAGAATTTCGGGTCATTGAAAAAGAAGCATTGAATGAAGTAATCGAAAAATATAACGAGGCAATCATCTCAACCGGGGGAGGTACTCCTTGTTATTTCGATAATATGGAGACCATGCGTAATAACGGGACGACGATTTATATCGATGTGGATGTGCAGATACTGGTAAGCCGGTTGTTAAATGCAAAAAAGGACAGACCTCTTATTTGGGGGAAATCAAAAGAGGATTTAACCGTATATGCAGAGGAACTTCTTAAACGAAGAAGGGCTGACTACGAGCAGGCGGACTTTACAGTTAATGGAAAAGACCTTCGTATTAATACGTTGGTTGATCTGGTAAAAAATGAGATTCTTTCAACCTAAATTTTAAATCCTAAAACCAATACATCATCCACCTGGGGTTGGTCTCCTTTCCAGTTGATAAAACTTTCATACAAGATCTGTTTTTGCTCCTGGATGTTTTTGTCGTGGATTTCCAGAAGCAGTTCACGTAAATTTCCAATACGGAATTTTTTGCGAAGCGGGCCCCCAAACTGGTCGGCATAACCATCGGTAAACATATAGAATAAATCCCCGGGCTGGAGATCTATTGTGTGGTTGGTAAAAGGTTTCATTGCTTTTGCAGAGAGCCCAACGGGCATACGGTCTGCCTTGATTACTTCCAGCATATGGCCCCGGATAAAATACAAATGATTGTAAGCCCCCGCATACTCTAATTTCATGTTTTCATGATCGATAATTACCAGCGAGATATCCATCCCGTCTTTTGCCTCTTCTATCCGGTTAGAATGAACCAGGGTTTTGACGACTTTTTTCCGTAAGCGGTTTAAAATTTCGGCCGGGTTGAGCTCATGCTCATCAAATACGATTTCGTTTAAAAAATTAATCCCAATAATACTCATAAAGGCTCCCGGGACACCATGCCCGGTACAATCAGCCCCAACAATAACTGATTTCCCGTTAACTTCTGCCACCCAGTAAAAATCTCCGCTCACAATATCTTTGGGCTTAAACAGGCAAAAACCATCCCGTAAAATTTTTTGTAAGGTAAGTTTGTCGGGGAATAGAGCAACCTGAATATGTTTGGCATATTCAATACTGTCGGTAATATCCTTGTTTTGTCTTAATATATATTCGGTTTGTTTGTCTGCAAATTCTTTTTGACGTTGAATTTCATCCCGTTGGGCTTCAATTTCATCCCGCTGTGTTTCAATCTCTTCGTTTTGCTTAAGCATCTCCTCGTTTTGCAACCGAAGGATTTGATTGTTCCGTTTTCTCTTGGCGATTATCTTAAGTAAAATTAATGCCTGTAGGATGACAATTCCGATCGTGATTAACAGAATAATATTAATCGTCGTTTTCTGTTTTTTTTGTTTATTTAGGATCTCTATTTCCTTCTGTTTTTTGTCTGTTTCGTATTTAATCTCTAATTCAGCAATTTTAGCATTTGTTTCCTGGTTAACCCTTTGGTTTTTTATGGCATAAAACTTTTCAAAATAGTTAAGTGCTTGCTGGGGTTGGTCCGTTTCGCGATAGATTTCGTACATCAGTTCATAGATCATTTCGAGAGTAACACGGTAGCCCAGTGAGTCGCAAATTGGAATAGCCTTGTGGCAGTAATCCAGTGCCTTTTCGTATTGTTTTAATTTAAAATTTATTCCGCCCAGGTTTAAATAGGAGGTAGAAATCCCCTCCGGATTGTTTAACAGTTTTTCAAATCCGAGAGATTTCTGGTAATAGTTGTGGGCCTGTGAAAATAAGTTCAGGTATTCGTGTAACACGCCCAGGTTATTATAAACATTATTCAATCCCAGGGTGTCATTGAGTTCCTGGTAGATATCCCGTGCCTTATTATAATAGTTGATTGCCTTAGGATAATTATCCATGGCCCGGTAAACAATGCCCAGACTATTGTATGCCTGTGCTAATTTTTTCCTGTTCTTTTGTTGCTTTTGATTCTCTAAAAAACTGTTAAAATATTTTAATGAGATGTGTAGATTATCCTGATAATAATGTGCTTCACCTAAAATTAAATAGCAATAATCGATAATATCTGTCCGGTTAAGTTTTTCACCTAAAAGCAAAAATTTATTGGCTATGGGGATTGCCTTTTCCGGCGCATTCGAGATATAATATTCCGTAAGATTATAGTAGTATGGTATTTTTAAGGTGTCAGAAGCTGTTGTTTCCAGGAGGGTTTCCAATGAATCGGTATAACTTTGTTGTGCAAAAAGAGTATTGTTCCCGAACGTTAGAACCAGGGATAAGTAAAAAATAAAAAAAACGGGGATTGTTCTTTTCATAATCACCAAAAGGGGTTAATTATATAATTTACGGATTAGTGAAATAAAAGATACATTTTTACTTTCGAATTTGCTGATTAAGCAGTTCTTTTGATGACTGTATAAAAAACCATGACGAATAAAGCATTAAGGACAATAAACTTTAATGCCACAGGTTTTTCTGATCCTGGGAAAAGATCAGGTTAAGCAAAGGATTGTAAGTCGTGAAGTTTCTTATACACTCCCTTTAACTCAATCAGTTCATCATGTTTTCCCCGTTCAACAATTTTCCCTTCTTGTAACACACAGATTTCATCTGCATTACGAACGGTTGAAAGTCTGTGTGCAATAACAATTGAGGTGCGGTTTTTCATCAGCTTAAAGAGTGCATCCTGCACCAGTTTTTCCGATTCGGTATCCAGTGACGAGGTGGCTTCATCTAAAATCATTATGGGAGGGTTCTTAAGCACGGCACGGGCAATACTGATACGTTGTCTTTGTCCGCCGGAAAGTTTGCTCCCTCGGTCGCCAATGTTGGTCTGATATCCATTTTCGGTTTGTAGGATAAATTCGTGTGCATTGGCAACTTTTGCTGCTTCGGTGATATCTTCCTCGGAGGCTGTTTCCATGCCGAAGGCAATATTATTGTATATGGTATCATTAAACAGGATGGATTCCTGGCTGACAATGCCCATCAAATTGCGTAAATCAAGGATTTTTAAGTCCTGAATATTGATGCCGTCGATTTTAATTTCTCCCTCTTTGATATCATAAAACCGGGGCAAAAGATCAACCAGGGTTGATTTTCCCGATCCCGATTGCCCTACCAGGGCAATGGTTTGCCCTTTTTTAATGGTCAGGTTAATATCCTTTAATACATAATCGTCGATGTATTTGAAGCTTACCTTCTGATAGTCAATGCTGCTCTTAAATTCTGTGATAGCTTTAGCCGCAGTTTTCTCAATAATTTTAATGTTGGCATCCAGAATAACCTCTATCCGGTCAAGGGACGCCAACCCGCGTTGTACATTATAATAAACAGTAGATAAATCTTTCGAGGGAGTAATGATTTGCGAAAAAACAACCAGGTAGAAGATAAAAGTTTGCGGACTCATGGCAGCATCATTGTTTAATACCATACTCCCTCCATACCACATGATCACAACAATTACAGCTGTTGCCATAAATTCACTGAAAGGTCCTGCCAGATCTTTACGGCGCCAGATACGATTCATTAACCGGGTGTATGAATTGTTTTCCTGAACAAACCGTTGGTGTATTTTATCCTCTGTATTAAAGGCTTTTATTATTCTTAAGCCAAAAAGGGTTTCTTCGATATAGGATAAGATGAGCCCTAGCTGGGACTGTCCTTTCTCGGATTTGCGACGTAAAGATTTTCCAATACGTCCGATAACTCCCCCCGTAATGGGTAAAAGCAATAATACAAAAAGGGTGAGGAATGGACTGGTAGTAAATAAAACAATCAGATAAATGATGATGGTAATGGGGGCTTTGATCGCATTATTTAATGAACGGACTACAGAAGTTTCTACCTCCTGTACATCACTGGTCATTCTTGAAATGATATCCCCCTTTCGCTCTTCGGTAAAGTAGGAGAGTTGCAGACTTAATATTTTTTGATTCAGCCGGTTTCGGATGTCCCTTACAACTCCGTTACGTAAGGGAGCCATTACATAATTGCTGGCATATTGCATGGATGTTTTTAACAAAACAAAGACAATAACCATTATACTTACGGTGAGTAAAGCAACCCGCTCACCCTGAGTAAGGATAATCTGGCTTAGATAATAATTGAAATTATGCATTAGTGCTTCGGAGTTAAACTCCCAGGCTACGGGATTCTCAATAATCGGTTGATTTTTGAAAAGAATTCCCAGGAAAGGGATCACCCCGGTGAAGGAGAATAAGGAGAAGACAGTGGCTAAAAGTGCAAATAAAATACTTGTTAATCCTTTTCCCCAATAGGGAAAAATATATTCTAAAATTTTCCTGTAACCTTTCATGTGAAAAATGTTTATAATGTCTTATTTTATAACCGACAAATGTAGGAAAAATTATTTTGTTAATTTGTGATTTATTTAACGGTTAATTTCTAAGGCATTATTTTTGTAGTTTCCTGGTTACCTATTTACTTGAATTATGAAAATTACAATCCTCAATGGAACTCCGGATGATAGCGTGAAAACAATAGCTCCATTTATGCAAAATTTTCTGGGACGACTCTCGACTCAAGGATGCTCTGTATATTATCATGATTTAAGGTTGTTGAATATAAAACCCTGCCGGGGGTGCTTTGGATGCTGGGTTAATACTCCCGGCGAATGTATGTTCCCCGATGATACCATTCAGCTAAGAAAGGATACGATCCTGGCTGATCTAGTGATTTTTGTATCCCCGGTTATTATGGGTTTTACTTCATCCCTGCTGAAGAAAGTCCAGGATAAAATGATTCCGTTGATTCACCCTTACATTGAGTTTGTGCATAATGAATGTCATCACCAGTCACGATACGATAAATATCCGGATATCGCATTGATCCTGGAGAGATCTGAAGGCTCTGATGAGGAGGATTATAGAATAATCCACGATATCTATCAACGGTTATCGATTAATATGAAATCTGTTTTTCGGTTTTTATCTTTTACCGATCAGAATATTGATAAGATTATTTATGAAATTAACAGTTATTAACGGATCACCCCGGGGGAAAAACAGCAATTCCAAAATTATTCTATCCTGGTTTATTCGTGGATTTATTAAGAATAAAGAGAATTCTTTTGAGCTTTTCTACCTTAAAAATATTGATGATCGTAAGACTCAACAGGAAATTTATTGGAATGCCGACCACTTGATCATTGCTCTGCCATTATATACTGATTCAATGCCTGCCCAGGTAAAAGCATTTTTTGAGCATCTGGAACCTTTCCGGGGTAAAAAAACTAATCTGAAAATTGGATTTCTTGTTCAATCCGGATTCCCCGAATCCTGTCAGTCCAAATACCTGGAAAAATATCTTGAAAAGTTGGTTCGTCGGATGGAATGTATCTATCTGGGAACGATCATTAAAGGAAATGTGGAGGGGATCCAGGTAAAACCCCTGTGGATGATAAAGGGCTTCTTGAAAAAAATAGAAAGGATTGGGCAAGTTTTTGGGGAAAGAGGTGTTTTTGATCCGGTACTTATTAATCAACTGGCACGACCCTATCAATTGAATGGTTTAACCCTGATATTTTTTAAGTTAATAAAACGATTCGGTTGGATGGATATGTATTGGAATAAAATGCTTAAAAAGAATCATGCGTTTAATCGAAGAAATGAAAAACCTTATCTTAGCAAAGGTTAAAACTGGAAATAGATAAAGGGTTGTATTTCTGCCGATTTTACCTGGAAGATAATGAAAATAACAAGGATTGTAATAAGAATTTTTACCGCGATGTGACTTTTGATAAACCATCCCCGGTAGCTTTCTTTAAAGGAGGAAGGCAACCAGTGCAGAATTAATCCTAAAAAAATTACGGCAAATATTTTATAATACGAAGCTGCCATTACAGGAATTAAAGAGCCCTGGAAATTGGTGCCAATCTGCCTGATGATGGTTAGGGCATCGTCCATATTTTTAGCCCTGAAAAATATCCAGGCAAAAGTAACCAGGTGAAATGTGGTAAAAACTGAGATAAAACGGTAAAAAATAGTTGAACTCGACTGGGTAGTATAATATTTGCTTAAGGAGAGATTCATTTTCATCCACAGCTTATGAATCACCAGTCCTATCCCGTGTAACCCGCCCCAAATAACAAATCGTATGTTCGCTCCGTGCCATAAGCCACCCAGGAGCATAGTAATCATAATGTTAAGATAAGTTCTGACTTTTCCTTTCCGGTTCCCCCCCAGGGGGATATATAAATAATCTCTTAGCCAGGAGGATAAAGAGATGTGCCATCGCCTCCAGAAGTCGGTAATATTTAATGCCTTATAGGGTGAGTTAAAGTTAACGGGTAGCCGGAAACCGAGCAACAGGGCTATCCCAATGGCAATATCTGTATATCCCGAAAAGTCACAATAAATCTGAATAGAATATCCATAAACAGCCATCAGGTTCTCGAATCCGGTAAAGGAACCGGGGGATTCAAAAACCCGGTCGACAAAGTTGATGGAAATATAATCAGAGATCAACATTTTTTTCAGAAGACCGCTGAGGATTAAAAAAACAGCATGTCCAAACTCCTGCCTGGTTAGTTTAAATTTCTGGTACAGTTGGGGGATAAATTCAGCGGCCCGGACAATTGGCCCGGCAACTAACTGGGGAAAAAAGGACACATAAAATCCAAAATCGATAATATTCCTAACCGGCTTAACTTTCCCCCGGTAAACATCAACAGTATAGCTTATGGTTTGAAAAGTGTAAAAGGAGATCCCTACCGGTAAAATGATGGTTGAAATATCAAAGGAGGTCCCCGCTACCTCGTTGGTCCATACAGCCAGATAATTCACCACCTGATGGTTGGTATTGAAGAGGCTGTTAAAGATATCAGTAAAAAAATAGGTGTATTTAAAATAACCCAGAACCAACAGGTTGATCAGCACACTGGTAGCTACGAATAATTTTTTTCGTGGAATGGTTTTCGCCTTATAAATGAGTTGACCCAGGGTAAAATCGGCAATTGTAGAGAATATTAGCAGGGTGAAAAAGTATCCCCCTGATTTATAATAAAAAAACAGACTCATGACGAATAAATATCCGTTTCGGAGCACATTCTTTTTATAGAGGATAGAATAAAATAAAAGCAATACCCCAAAAAAACCCCAAAAGTAAAGCCGGGTAAACAACAGAGGTTTATCTTCCGAATAGATGAATATGTCTTTTATTAGTTCGACCAATTTTATTTATCTCTTTTTGTCGTCAAAAAATTCCAAAAATGCTTTAACAAATAATTGTCCCTGCAACTGGTACCCTGCTCTTTTAAAATGTATTTTATCGCTGGCTGTTAAATTGTTCTGATGCCACTTTAACATAGCACCATCTCCGCCCATTACCGAATAGAAATCCCAAAAGCCGGTATTGAGTTCGTCTTTAATTTGTATCAGGGTTTGCCGGTAAAGTTTAAGGTTTGGGTTGGATGATTCATGTTTCATATGATCGCCAGGAGATACCAAAACTACTGATACTTCCGGAACAATTGCTTTTATTTGATGAATCAGATCTTTTAATATAAGTTTATTTTCCAGTGCAGAGAAATTTTTGTTATAGGTTTCGTTGGTTCCCAGCGAAAGAATAACCAGGTCGGGATTTAGATCTATTAACTGGGAGGGTAGCAGTTCGCATTTAAGATACGATTGTGCAGTAGCCCCATTTACCCCAATGGTATGATATGCCAGCTTATTTCTATGGTATTCCAGTTTCAGGCCATAAACCTCCAGGGCCTTGTCAGTGTCGGGGTTTGTAAACTCAATGTTTACAGAATCACAGGGTTCCGGGAAATGAATATGGGAATAGTTTTGCTCGGTTTGAGTATAAAAACCGTTAATTTTAACTGAAATCCCCGGCCTTGCTGAATGGAAGATTTTTATCCTGTTAAAATAGTATTTTACCGGAAAGGGATAGTTTTTATTTTGCATTTTTACGGAAAAGGAAGCTGCCGTATCATTTGTAGCCACTGTAATTCCGGAAATTCCCAGTTTGTATTTGAGGGAGTCGTCTGTATTTTTATTCGTATCCCATTGGCCGGTAAAATCGACCTGATAATAGAAAGGGTTATTGGTATTTGCCAGGGTATAAGGAAAAATAAATCCGGGTTCGGTGAGGGTGTCCTCCGGAAAGTAATGGAGAAATAAGGCCTGCCTGATTTCTTCGGATAAAAAGGCAGCCTGGAGATGAGAATCTCCCAGATGAAGAATATTAATTTTTTGTGCCCCGGGCAGGTTGATGTTCTGAAGCTTCTTTTTTAGCTTTTGAGAGAGCTGATTATCTGGAGCATATGTTAATCTATTCTTGTCCTGTTGGATAAAAGGCAAGGTATCGGGACTGGTTTGTCCCAGGGTCTGAATGGATATGAATATCCCAAAAAGCAGGTTAATTCTTGTCAGTCTCACTTGGATTGTTTTGTGTAATAGTGTTCGTATGTTTAAGGTATTCGTAATAATCATGTATAAAGGCATCGTAAAACATTTTTGAAATAATTACCGATCCTTTCCAGGTAAAATGAGTGAAATCAGTTCGTGCAAGGGGAGGATTAGCATTGACCCATGCCGGCATGGAGTTTTTTCCTCCCATCGCTTCGTACATATCCCAGAAAGCACATCCTGCCTTAAAGGCTGCATTTTTTTGTGCTGTTCTTATTTTTTCAATATTGGGATATGACTCATAATGTCCCATCACATTTCTCGACATATCAGAAACTCCAATAACAATAATACATATATCAGGTCGTAAGCCTTTTAATGTTTTCAGCTGTTTGTAAAACTGATGTTCATAATAGCTGTAATCATCTACAATATGTGGGACCAGGTTAACCCCAAACTGCATGATAATCAGTTTTGCATTTAATTTTTGATACATGGACCGGAAAAAAGCCATGTCGGTTCGAGTAAAATCGGTCCCACTACTTCCGCGAAGCGGAATGTTGTCAACGGCTACCCCCTGTTGTCCGTCGATGGCAATGGCATAAATGTCCGGACTGTCTTCGCCCCTGAAACTTATCGTGATTTCGTTTAATGAACCATTAATATCCCAGGATAAGGTTTGAAGCTGGTGTGCAGGAGGGATCAACTCCGCATCAAGGGACTGATCTTTGTATTTCAGTTCGGCAATAAAGGGCTTTTTATTAAAGCCGTAGAATACCCTGCATCGTTTAAACTCCCTGGTCCGAAGGTAGGTAATGTTTGATTTTTTGAGCATGATTTCCCCGGCATATAAACTGGAGGAGCGTTCGTAAACTGGAGCAAACCTACCAAAACTCATTAATGTACCCAGCCTTTTGTGGTTAAGGTTCCCGTTTTCAATGCTCTTTATGGTATAGCGCTGCCAACTACCCCCGAGCTGATGTTGTAAAGAGATATTGGTACCTTTAATCAGTACCGGGGGAAACATGCCCACACCCGATCCTCCAAAATTTTGCTGTAACTCATTCCGGATGTAGGATGTGATCCGATCACCTTCGATTTGTGAATCTCCGTAATGTAAGATTCGGATTAGTTCACCAGAGGTTTTTAACCGGCTAAGGTGCTGAAAAAAAGGATACAATACTGATTTGTCGTGGTGGGGATATTCCAGGTATTGATGTATGGAACCCGGAGGCTGCACCTGTTTTTGATTATCCGGCGGATCACTCGGGGAAATTGTATCGGCGGATAATTCGGCGTTTAATGAATCGGGGACCAGGGTTGTTGTATCTTTCTCCGAATCAATCGTATCTGGGGGTTGAAATATACTGCTGTCACTGACGAGGTTTAGCTGTTGAGCATCCAGAATATCCTGAATGTTAAGCCGATTGCTTTGCTGCAGGGAGAATACATGTTGAAAATCAGGATAACGTAGGAGTAGATTGTTCCCAAGATATAATCCCTCCCGGGGGAAGATGAACGAAACCAATGCCAGGATTACAAATATACTTATTAAGTATAGCAAGATTTTAATAGGTTTCATTCAGGGTGTTTTTTGGTTTTTAAATATATCAATATTTCTTTGAAATGAAAGATTTATCGGGAATAAAAATATAGAACAAAAGGTGTTGTAAGCAATTTTGTGTTCATTTTTCGAATGACTTATGGATTTGTTTTTCATATGCATCAAAAAAAACCTGGATAATAGTATAGTTCATCGTCATCAGGATCTTGTTCTAAGGCTTTTTTAAGAATTTCAATTGCTTTTGGATAATTTTCTTTTTGAAACTCTTCCATAGCCTCAGCTTTTAATTGATCCGTAAGCTGAGCATTTACGTTAAAAAAACAATCCATGCGATTAATAACAGTAGAATTTTTTTTCTCATGGGTGTGTAATATGTTTATAATTAACCAAATAGCGTCATTTGTCCATGATCCTTATCCGGTTTTTTATAGTTGCTTTTGGATCTTTCGGTTAATTGTTTTTCGATTAAATTTAAAAAAGGGCTTTGAGGTAATTTAAATTCACGCCCATGGAAAAAACGTTTTTTGGCATGGGTTAAATAAAGCTTTGATTTGGCCCGGGTCATACCCACGTATAATAAACGTTTTTCTTCATCGTGATCTGTTGTAGGTTCTTTAAACAGGGAGTAAGGAATTAGGCCATTTTCGCAGCCGGCAATAAAAACACACTTAAACTCCATGCCTTTTGCTGCATGTATGGTCATTAGACTGACCTTTTCTGTCGCGGGTTCATATAGATCGGCAGGTTGCCCTAATGATAAGTTTTGAATCAGATTTTCAACTCCTTCGGACTGGTTGGCAAGAAGTTTTATTTTTTCAAAAACGATGCTGTTTTCGTTAGTTTTCTCAGCAATAAACTCATCCCACAGGAATTCAATAAATTTAGCCGGATTTGAATCCTGGTGTTGCAACGTTAGTTTATGGAAAAGGAACGGATTAACTTTTACCCGGTTTGTAATGATTTTACGGAGCAATGTATTCTGGGGGTCCCGGCTGTATTTCAAGAGGGCTAACAATACCCGGGTAATTTTATGGTTGAAAAATTCATCCTCATTAATTTTTTGGTAAGGAATACTATGATCGTTGAGTCCTTTTTCAATGACTGGCATTTGGGCTTTTGTACGACATAATATGGCAAAATCTGATAAACTTTCAATTTCGGGATCAGTTTCACCGCCCGATACCTTGCTGTCCATCGAAAAAAATCTTAGTCCCCCGGCAAGTTTCTCTATTTCACGGGCAATATATTCAGCTTCGCTTTTATCGGTTGGTTGGTCTGATATTTTTACTCGTACCCCGTCATCTAATCCCTGCAAAAAATCATCTTCCTTTAAAATATTGCCCGAGGCTTTTAAAATGCTATTGGTACATCGGTAGCTTAGATTGAGTTTATAAATCTTTGCATGGGGAAAATCTTCAATAAACTGGTTGATCGTTTTCATGCTAGATCCGCGAAAACCATAGATTGCCTGGTTAGGATCTCCAATAACATTGATATTCGCCGACGGATGTCCTGTTAATGTTTGAATAAACCTGTATTGCGCCTCGTTGATATCCTGGTATTCATCAACCAAAATCCACTGAAATTGTTGCTGTAACTTTTCCAGGAGCTGTTTGTCCTGGTTTAAGATAAGCAGTGGCTTGTAAATCAAGTCGTCCAGGTCGAATAAATGGTTTTTTTGAAGTTCTGCTGAGTATTTTTCAAACATACGACGTGTGGTCTCATCTTCAATCTCGCCGTGAACAATAACTTTTTGTTTAATGTTGGTGATTTGCTGACTGTAATGTCGAAGTTCTGTTTTATTTTTCTTGGGGTAGAGGGATTGAAGGATAAATTGTTTATCATTATCATCGATGATATGAATATTGTTTTTATTTTTCTCCCGGTAATAGTTTTTTAGGATTGAATAGCCCAGGGCATGGAATGTTGAGATATGTGGTTCCTTTTTTTCCGGATGCTGCTCCAGCAACTGCCTGGTTCTCCCTAACATCTCTTTTGCAGCCTGGTTGGTGAAAGTTACCGCCAGGATGTTTCCTGGGTTAATATTTTTTTCCCGGATAAGGTAAGCTATTCTTTTGGTAAGGACATTGGTTTTTCCGGTACCCGGGCCAGCTACAATTACCGATGCCCCGTCTTCATGTTTTACTGCTTTTGCCTGTTCGGGATTGAGTCCTTGCAGGATTCCTGTTTCCCTGATCTGATAGGAACTGCCTGCCTCTGCAGCTATATCGGAAGGCAAAGAAGAGAGTATAAGTTGCTGGTACTGTTTCAGGTCGAAGTTAAGCAGGTTGCGTTGCGGAATTTCGGGGAGTGCTGAAATTTCAAATAATGCCGACTCTTCCTCAAAAAGTTTGCTTTCGTCCGGGCGAAAAACTTTTATCTCGCCGTACTCCCCGTCATAACCTTCTTTGATGATCACCTGATGATTTCGCATCCGTTGAATTGCTTCAGCCAGCACTTGTCCCCCAATTTCTTTGATTTTATCAGTGGAAAAGAAGTGCAAAATATTGAATTCTGAATTCGCTTTGGCGATTAGCTGCTCATACTGCTTTTTAATTTTTTTTGAATGCTCTCCCATCCCTTCTATCTCGGCTAATATTTCCGGAAGTGGAATAATTGAGTAAAAAGGTTTCCGGTTCGGACGCTCTTCAATATTGGTCCGGTCGGATAGTTCTACAATCCTGTTTACTACTCCTACCGTAACCTTTTTACCACAAACCGGGCAGATGTGGTGGTGTTTCATCGTTTCCACCGGATCCCAGCAAAGCTTGCATTTCCGGTGCCCGTCGTAATGATATTTTCCTTCCTGGGGGAACATGTCAAAGGTCCCTGCAAATCGCTCATCACCGGTTTTAAGTGCTTCGGTGATCGAATAATAATTCACTTCGGTATCGAAAAGGTTGGCATTTCTTCCCAGTTTTTCCGGGGAATGGGCATCCGAGTTAGATACCAATGTATACCGGTCCAGAATTCCACACATCCAGTTTAAAGCCGGATCAGTTGATAGTCCTGTTTCCAGGGCATAAATGTGTTTCGATAAGTCCTCGAAACATTCTTCAATACTGTTAAATCCTGATTTTGACCCTAACGCTGAAAACCAGGGCGTCCATATATGAGCCGGAATAAAGAAAATATCTTCGGAAACTTCCAGGCATAAATCCAGTAGGTCTTTTGCATCTAACCCTAAAATAGGCCGCCCGTCAGAGGTGATGTTAAAGTTCATTTGGCCAAGCTTCTGCTGAATTTTGTCAACCACATCAAAAGTTGGGGCCAGAATAACATTATGGATCTTACGTACTTTTCCTTTTTTCTTGTAAATATTGCTTATTTCGGCACTTAATAAAAAACGGGGTGCGTTGGCCTTGTTCTCTTGAACCGGATTCCTGAGCTTATACTCATCCTTTAGTTTAAATAAACCAGGTTCTGCCGGTTCCAGTTTCTCTTTTAACTCACTGGTCCATCCGGGATGAGTAAAATCTCCGGTACCAACAATCTTGATTCCTTTTATTTTGGCCCAGTAGTCAAGATGTTCGGGAGTCAACTTCTTACTGGTTGCCATTGAAAAATGAGAGTGGATATGTAAATCGGCAATAAATTTCATGACCTGTGATATTTAGTGTTAAAATTATTGAAAAGAAAAATGAATCAAAAGAGGAATATTGATTAGTTATTAACTTTTGGTTGCGGCTCCCATTTATTTGATATCTCCTCTTTAAATTTCCTGGTCGTGCTATGAGCAGGTTATGGAAGAGGTATTCGTAAATTCTGGATTTTTTGCCAGTAATCAGAGATTTATTGTAATAAAATAACCCGGATGGTGTCTTGAGAATATAACTATCTAAATATTTATATAAAATTATTAATTTATAAAGAAGAATAATATGAACTGGAAAAAGATTTTATTTGTCACCTTTGTTTTGGTGAACTTAATCAAAATTAGTATTGCACAGAAAGGACTCGGAAACACCTCTGGTATTTCAATAACCGCTGCTCCCTCTCAGGTGATTGATATTTCCGGGAAGGTGGAGAAAGTCCTTGTGGAGCCTTGTACTGAGACTACCGGCAGGTATACAACGGGATCCCATTTGCTTATTAAATACGCTGGGAATGGTAAGGAACAACTATTAAATATTCATTTGGGCCCGGCCAGCCTGCTTTCTGAGTTGACTGATCAATTTATGCCCGGCCAGGAGATCAAGCTGAAAGTATATCATGCAGATGGGTTTAAGAAAAATCATTATGTTGCCAAAAGTTTGTTTTATGACAATGAGCTTTATGAGCTTAGAGATGATTTCTTAAGACCCTTCTGGGCAAATTCAGGAAAAGGGAGGATGAATAATCGCAGGTAAATATTAATATGCAAACAATCGGAACCAGTACCAGTGGAGGGGAAGTCTGTTGAAATCAAAGGGTTAAATCTTAAGATCTTAAAAGAATTCCAGAATTTTCAAAAATAGTTTATTGACTTATAAAATTTTGAAACTTTAATTTTAATTCTATTTTTGTAAGCTTTTAAAAAAATATTTAATTTTTAACCTAAAAATTCAGAATAATGAGAAAAATTTTATTGTTATCTTTTTTATTTAGTTTTAGTTTTGGTTTCTCTAATGCCCAGAGAACCTATAATGAAAATGTTTCTTTCTCCTATACAAGAAATCCGTTACAACCCTTGCCCAAGGAAATAAAAACCTATTCGGTTGAGCCCCTTTTAACCTATGCTGAAGAGGTTGCAACACAACAGGAGGAGTGGGAAAATGAGAAAGCAGAAATGATTGCCCGGAACGAAGAAGAAAAGCAGGAGTATAAAGATAAATCCCTGGGAAATAAGCTGTTGTCCAACGCGCTCCTGGATGAGAAAAAGCCCGAAGATATTGTCATTGAAGAAAAATATTTTGCAAAAGTTTACGATCCGGAAACTGTTTCGGCGAAGATCAGCCTTGATGGTTATGAAACGGGTGAAAATTCTGACCTGGGTGTATTAATTTCAATGAATGGCTTTGATTATCTTGTGGAAGAAATTGTTGAAGAGGAAAAGAAAGATGATGTGGTAAAGAAAGAGTATAAATATAAAATTTCTTACCGTCACCCGATGGAGGTGAAGTTAGTAAACAGAAGTACCGACGAAGAAATTTTCTATTCAGATATGCCGGCTTTTAATGATTATAAAACTACAAAAACAAGAGGTTTCAGCAGCAAATATGCTTTGCAAAATTACTGGAAAGACAATAATTTATCGGTGTTAAGCAAACTGGATGAACAGATAAAAAATGAAAATTTAAAAGAGCTGGATAAATTTTTGGATAATCAGTTTGGGTATACCACACTTAAAAGAACGGCTGAAATCGGGATGGTAAAACCCAGGAAATATGATTATGATGAATATACCTCTGCGTTCGAGAATATATTTATGGGTTATAGTTATTTATTGGACAATGCAGAAGAAGCCCGGCAATATATTCAGGAAGCTGTTAATTTGTGGGAAGCTGCTTTGAAAGAGTCCGATCCTGATGACCGTAAAGCCCGGATTGACAATAAGGTTACTGCAATAACCCATTTAAATTGTGCCCAGGCCTATGTGTGGTTAAATGATTTTCAAAAGGCAAAAATACATCTCATGAAATTAAAGATGCTTGATATGTCAAGGTACAATAGTGAGATGGAGGGGTGCCAGAATTTACTGGACGATCGGCAGAAAAGATATGAGGCATCACTTGCTGAATAAATAGCAATCGATGGATATTAAATCTAAGGATTTGGGAGTATTCCAAATCCTTAGATTTTTATCCTTTGGGTTTGATTTTAATATATTGTCCGGCTTTTAAAGACCTGCCACTGGTCATATTATTCAGTTGAAGAATTTCAGTTTCTGTTACTCCCGGATATTTTTTGGCTATTTCCCAGATGGTATCGCCAGATCCTACTTTGTAATAGATGTAGTTGTCATTTGTCGTTTGGCTGGTGGCTTTTTGGGGTGTAGAAACTTTTTTACCAATCCTGCGTTGTTTTTCCTCGAAAGAAAGTTTGTTTATATCCGCATACCTGGATGCATGCCCCTCAGGGACATAGATATTTAATTTTTGTCCCACCCGGATCATGTTTCCACGGATATTGTTCCAGTAACGTATTTCCGAGGCACGGACATTATACCATTCGGCAATATATCCAAGGTTATCTCCTGATTTAACCGTATATACCAGTTTGTCCCGGTTGGTGGGTGCGGGTGGAATATAATAGGAGCGTTGAGGGTTTCGTATCGTATTTTCTGCACTAAAATAAACAGAATCCTTATAGGTAAAAATTGAATCCTGCAAATCGATAAATTTTCCGGTAAATTCCATGGGCAGGGTTAATCCAAACTCCGATCCCTTGGCAGGAACAATATCCAGCTTGTATTGAGGATTTAAGTCGCGCAAAGCTTTTAAAGGGACATTTAAAACTTCAGCTACCTGTTTTAGATGCAGGTTGTCTGTAACCATTACTGTATCGGTTGCCATGGGGATTTCGGGGTACCTGGGATTGAGGTAATGTTCATCATAAAAGTTCATGGTATAGGCCGCGGCAATAAACGCTGGCACATATCCCCTGGTTTCGCGGGGAAGATAGTAATAGAGTTTCCAAAAATCGCGGCTTCCCCCGGTTCTCCGGATGGCTTTATTTACATTTCCCGGACCACAGTTGTATGCCGCAATTACCAGGGTCCAATCGTTAAACATGCTGTAAAGATCTTTCATAAACAGAGCCGCAGCATGGGCCGATTTGATCGGATCACGCCTTTCATCCACAAATGAGTTGATCGTTAAATCGTACATCCGGGCGGTGGCATACATAAACTGCCACATTCCGGTTGCTCCTACCCGGGAAACTGCACGGGGATTAAGGGCCGATTCGATAATGGCCATATATTTCAGTTCGGTGGGAAGTCCGTAACTTTCAAAGATCTCTTCAATCTTGGGAAAGTAGTAATCCGACAGGCCTATCATCGCTTCAACGCTCTCCCGTCGTTGCCGGGTATAAACATGAATATAATTTCTTACAATCTTATTATAGGATAGATCAATAACTGACGGAATACTTTGCAGTCTTTGAATATATACCGAGTCAGAAAACTCAGGAATGATGGAGTCCCTGGATTCACTGGAGGATGAATAGTCTGTTTTGATCGCATTTTGTAAATACCATAATTGCAACAGGCTATCCAGGTTCTGATCAAAGTTTGTCTGTATTTCCCCCGTAACTTTCAGACTGTCTTTGCCCTGGTTCATTGGTTTTGATGTTGCTGTAAAAATCAGTGCCTGGGATAATATGATCGTTAGTATGAATTTCCTGGTCATGTTTTTGGTTTTAGATGAAATCATTCAATTCTAAAAGCTCAAAATAACGAACATTTGATGAAAAAAGGAAATAAATTTTGTTATAAAATGTTAAGTAAAATCTTTATATAAAAGGGCATCTAACCTAACTTCCAACAGTAATTAATATCGAAAAACCAGGCAGGGGATCTTAAAACGAAATTCTTTGAGGAAAAAATTCGAAGAATAGCAGAAAAAACGGATATTCAAACAAGGGGTGGAATTAAATTAAAAAGTAAACCGACAGGTAAGCCCTAAAGCATTTTGCTGGTCGATGGAACGCATGAGCGAGGGCTGGACATTCAGGGATAAATTTTCACTGATATCATAATCAAAGAGGTGAGCATCAACCGTGGCATCAATAATATTAAGCATATAAACTCCTGCCAGCACAATGACATTCAGATCCCGGTTTCTGCGGTAATTGTCTTTGAGCCGGAGCACTATTTCTTTATTGGTATATCCCTCAAATTCGTTAATTTTCCCCGCATCAAATTCTGCATAGGCATTTTTATACTTATTGTACTGATTGTTATTAAAGTCAAAAGCATAAATAAAAGCACCCGTTAATCCATAGATGATCGGTAGTTTCCAGTATTTTTTATTGTAAATCTGGCCTAGACCGGGAACTACAGCCGAATACATGGTCGCTTTGTGCGGGGAATGAACCTGTTCTGTTGTTCTTAAAGTACGTTGTTCCTGTTGGGTGGTTGGTTCCTGGGCCAAACTCTGACTCACAGAACAACCCATGATTATTACTGTCAGAAAAAATACGGATACGGGTTTATAGATGATTTTTCCCAGCAAAATTCTATTTTTTTATTGTTTTTCCGGGGCAAAATTATTTCATTTTATCAATAATTCCCATAATTCTTTCCAAATCTTCGTCGGATTTGAAAGGAATAATAATTTTGCCACTCCCTTTATTGTTTCGTTTAAAGTCCACTTCCGATTTAAAGTGATCTTTCAGATGTTTTTGTAATTGCTGGTATTCTTCCGGTAGCCTGACTTTCTCTTTTGTGTTATTTTTTTTGGGGCTGTTAATATCACGGATTATATCCTCGGTTTTGCGAACCGATAAACCCTCGTCAATAATTTTATAATAAATTTTTAACTGGGTTTTTGCATTTTCGATATTTACCAATGCCCGGGCATGGCCCATGCTAATATGTTTATCCCTGATTCCCAGCTGAATTTCAGCGGGCAGTTTTAGTAACCGTAAATAGTTTGAAATGGTTGAACGTTTTTTCCCTACCCGGTCGCTCATGCTTTCCTGGGTAAGCTTGCACTCTTCCATTAAACGTTGGTAGCTTATGGCGATCTCAATAGCATCCAGGTCTTCGCGTTGAATATTTTCTACCAACGCTAATTCAAGCATTGCCTGGTCGTCAGCAAAACGAACATACGCCGGAATCTTTTTTAAACCCGCAATCTGGGCTGCACGGTATCGTCTTTCCCCGGTAATCAGCTGAAACCTGCTATCATCCACTTTACGTACCGTAATAGGTTGGATAATTCCCAGCTGACGGATAGAATCTGCTAATTCGTTGAGTGCTTCCTCATCAAATTTTGATCTTGGCTGAAAAGGGTTGGTCTCAATCTGGTTAATATCAATTTCATTTACGGCGTCGGCCGTTACGGTTCGTTCTTGTCCTGCATCGTCAATTAATGCTCCTAATCCTCGTCCTAATGCATTTCGTTTTGCCATCTTCTTTTCGTTAATGTTAACTATTTTAATCCACTATTTTATCGGCATTTGCCATCTTGGTCTGGTCATTCTTTTGTAAAATCTCTTTGGCAAGATTCAGGTAATTCAAGGCTCCCTTGGAAGCTGCATCATACATTACCACCGGCTTACCATAACTGGGCGACTCGCTGAGTTTGATGTTCCGCTGAATGATGGTTTCAAAAACCATGTCCTGAAAGTGTTTTTTCACTTCATCCACCACCTGGTTGGATAACCTTAACCGTGGATCGTACATGGTTAAAAGAAATCCTTCAATCTCAAGCTCTTTGTTTAACCGGCTTTGTATAATCTTTACCGTATTCAGTAACTTACCCAATCCTTCAAGGGCAAAATATTCGCATTGCACCGGAATAATCACTGAGTCGGAAGCGGTTAATGCATTTACCGTAATTAGGCCTAACGACGGAGAGCAGTCAATTAATACATAATCGTAATCTTCTTTTACTTTTTCAACTACTTCTTTAAGTTTATATTCCCGGTTGGGTTGATTCAGCATCTCGATTTCGGCACCTACCAGGTCAATGTGGGAGGGGATTATGTCCAGTCGTTCAACCTCACTATTGAGAATGATATTTTTGGGGTCCTGGTCTTCGATCAGACACTCGTAGATACTGGTTTTTATGGCTCTGATATCAAAGCCTATCCCTGAAGTAGCGTTAGCCTGCGGGTCAGCATCTATGATTAATACTTTTTTTTCTAAAATAGCTAAACTGGCTGCCAAATTAATTGCCGAGGTGGTTTTACCCACGCCGCCTTTTTGGTTTGCTAATGCAATTACTTTTGCCATATATTCGGTTTTTTGATTTCGCTGTTTTTGTTGACTGATTTTTTAAATCAGGTTTTCAAAAATACAATTTTATCCCTTTTTTTATTTTTCGTGTTCTAAGAATTGTGAACAATTTTTTTTGAGTTATAAACATTTTATTAACAATGTGTTCTTTTGTCGATTCTATGGCTTGGTTTTAAGATGATCGTTTCTCTTAAGAGTTCTTCTAAGCACGCATGTTGATTGTTGGTCAGGAATATTTTTTCAGGGCTTCTTCGAGCAGTTGTTTTTTATTTACCGGAACCACCCCAACTTTTTCACAAACCTGTCCTCCTGCCAGGTTTGACAGGGTAGCAATGTCTGCAGGTTCAAGACGGGCTGCCAGGCATAGGCTGGCAGTACCGATCAGCGTGTCTCCTGCACCTGAAACATCAGCAATATCCCTGATCTCTGCAGGAATAATTCTATACTCTTTGTGATTGCTTATAAAAACACCCAACTCGGATAACGTTACCAGAACATACCGGGCATCTAATTTTTGATGCAGGAACCTGGAGGCTTCATAAATCCCCTCATAATTTCCTTTGGGGATATCCATCTTTGTTCCTTCAACCAATTCTTTAAAATTGGGTTTGAAAAGAGTTACCCCCTGGTATTCCATGAAGTTTCTTTTCTTGGGATCCACGAGGGTAGGTATTCCTGCCTGGTTAGCATAGTTAACCACTGCCCGGATGACTTCCGGTGTGATGCATCCCTTGTCGTAATCTTCAAAAATAATGGCATGGATCGTTTGATCAGCCAGGATGCCCAGGATATGTTGGACAAACCGGGATTCGGTTTCTTTCGCCAGTGGGGTATCCATCTCTTCATCGACCCTCAGTAAATGTTGATTATCTGCGATTATTCTGGTTTTTACGGTTGTTTTCCGGTTTTCGTCCTCAAGGATGCCTTCTGCAGGAAGCTTACGTTTTTTCAACAGGCTGTAAAAAGTTCTTGATTTTGTATCTTTTCCAATCACGGCACATAAGATGGGATTAGCTCCCAGGGCCTGTACATTTAAGGCTACATTGGCTGCTCCACCCAGACGGTTTTCCTGTTTTGAGCTCATGATTATAGGCACCGGAGCCTCGGGGGAGATACGGTTTACCTTGCCCCAAAGGTAGGAGTCAATCATCACATCTCCAATGATCAAAATATTAAATTGATTAAAAGCATCGAATACGGATTGGATATCTGTTTTTTTCACCGGCTTAAATTTTGGAATTAAAATGCAAAGATAAGAAATCGTCCGGAAACCTTAAATGAAATCATAGAATCTTCCCTGAGGCAATTTAGTCGCCCAGTCCCGGATTCCCGGTATCGAGCACAAAGCGCCAGGTTCCCTGGGCTGTTTTTTCCCAGATGGTGCAATAGGTGCCTCGTTGTATTGCTCCTTTTTGTTTCCCATCGGTGACTTCCAGCAGGTAAATTCCAAAGGTATACCCCAGGTCTCCCGATTGAGCAATTTTTGCATAGCTGGGCTGCCAGGTTAACCGGTAGTTGGTGTCGGTTAATTCGTCATACATCTTTTTTAATGCCGGTTTACCGACAATAGGATAGGCGTCGGGTTTTAACAGTACCACATCGGGTGCTGCATATTCCAGGAATGCCTGGTGATTGCCAACTTCGACCGAGCGACTGGAGAAGTCCTTATCTGTTTGCAGCATTCTTTGTTTTTCCTGCTCCAGGTCCACTGAAGGTTTGCAGCTCCAGATAAACAGCAGGAGGAGGGGGAGTAGTTTTTTCATAAGTTGATTATTTGATGTGTTGCTTAGTGATTGCATTTTTAATGGCTGCTTTGGCAAAACTGGAGGTCCTGGTCGCCCCGGTAAGAGCATCCAAATCCAGGTTTTGCCTTTCTTTAAGCGTTGCCTCAATCTCCTTTTTGCTCAGGTATCCCGGGGTGTGATACATTTTTTTAAACTCAAGCGACCGGATTTTTCCCCCTTTGAGGTGAAAAGTAACTCGGGAAAAAGTAATGAGATTAAAGGCTTTAAATCTTCCTTCGTAAAATCCATCGGGTAACCGGGAAGGGTCGGGATGGAAATCCTGGGTTAACGCTTTGGCCTGTTCAGATGCTTCCCTGATGATCCAGTTTCCTGCCAGGGGGGTTGCCAGGAAAGCAACCAGGAATACAACAAAGTAAGGAAGTAATTTTTTTAGTTTCATTATTTTAGTCCTGTATGATGCAAAAATAAATAATTAAACCGGATCCACATCAATGGATACCTGGATGGTTTTAAAGTTTTCCATGGTAATCAACCGGGTGAGCTGTTCATCCAGCAGCGACCTGGCCCGTTGAAACGATCGCTGGCGTTCAATCTTAAGCAGGATCTTTTGGATATATAAATTTTGTATCCTTGCAATCACGGGCGACTCGGGTCCCAGCACCCTTTTTCCGAAAATCTTTTTTAAATTGTTGGCTAGCTGAAGGGCCGAACGATGAACCACCTCTTGCCTTTTATGTTTGATACTGACCGATATTAACCGGCAATAGGGAGGGTAGTTAAAGTTTTTTCTTTCGTACAACTGGGTTTTGTACATCTCCTGGTAGTTATTATCCAGTACAAATTGCAGAATCTGGTGTTCCGGATGACTGGTCTGGATAATTACTTTCCCTTGTTTGTTTTTACGTCCGGCACGACCACTTACCTGGGCCATCAGCTGGTAGCTTCGCTCAAAGGCTCTGAAATCAGGGTAGTTCAGCATATTATCGGCATTTAAGATGCCGACCAGGCCCACATTGTCAAAATCCAGCCCTTTTGATACCATCTGGGTTCCAATTAATATATCGATCTCTCCCTGCTCAAATCCTCCGATGATTTTCTCGTAGGCAAATTTTGACCTTGTGGAATCCAGGTCCATACGTTTAACCCTTGCCTCCGGGAAAAATATACTGATTTCGTCTTCAACTTTTTCAGTCCCAAATCCGCGGTTTGTTAACGAAGTGTTCCCGCAGGCCTTGCAAACCTTGGGATTCTTGATGGTGTGCCCGCAATAGTGGCAAACCAGTTCATTGTGTTGCTTGTGGTAAGTCATGCTTACATCACAATGTTTGCAATAAGGAATCCACCCGCAGGTATCACACTCCAGAAACGGGGCAAAGCCACGTCTGTTTTGAAAAAGAATTACCTGCTCCTTGTTCTGGAGTGACTCCCTGATATGATCCAGTAATGCCGGGCTAAAATGTGACTTCATCTGTTTTTTCTTTCTTGCCTTCAGGGTATCGGAGAGGATAATCTGAGGCATTTTGATCTCCTGGAACCTGGAGTTAAGCTCGCTAAGCCCGTACTTCCCGGTTTTGGCATTAAAATAACTTTCAATGGAGGGAGTCGCTGTTCCAAGAAGAACCCTGGCCTGGTGAATCCGTGCTAAAACCATGGCACTGTCGCGGGCATTATATCGTGGAGCGGGGTCATACTGTTTGTAAGTGTTTTCATGCTCTTCGTCAACAATGATCAATCCCAGGTTGGAAAAAGGTAAAAAAAGGGAGGATCTCACCCCCAGGATGATATCATACCGGCTGTCTGAGCCGGATTGTAAGACATTCTGGTATACCTCCACCCGCTCTCCATCATTAAACCTGGAATGATAAATACCTACCCGGTTCCCAAACACCGATTTTAGCCGGTTGATGATTTGTGCGGTCAGGGCAATCTCCGGCAATAGGTATAAAACCTGTTTGCCCTTTTTTATTTGCTCCTGCATCAGCTGGATATAAATTTCTGTCTTTCCGCTCGATGTTACACCATGCAACAATACCACCTGTTTTTCCTTAAACTGTTCCTGTATGGATTCATAGGCCTGGTTTTGAGCTATGGAGAGCTGCTTGGCCTTCCGGGCTTTACCTGCCGATCGATCCAGACGGGAGATTGTTTGGGTGTATTCGGTTAGGATATTTTTTTGAATTAAAGACTTGATAACCGGATGACTGGCTCCTGATTTTTTTAACAGCGTTAGCCGGCTGACTTCTGCCGGTTCTTTTTTAAAAAATTTCCCGGATAACTGGATAAAAGTCATAAGCACTTCGAGCTGTTTTGGTGCATTTTTTAAAGAATCAAAGGTTTTGTTTAGCTCCTTTTCATTTTTTATCGAGGGATGCAGGTCCAGATAGGTTTCGGTCCTGGGCTTGTAACTTTCTTTCAGCTTCTCTTCAAGAATTACCGCTTTCTTGTCAAGGAGTGATTTAATTACCGGCAAGGCCTCTTTTTTATTCAGGGCCTGAGCAATATCATTTACTTTGGCAATGTTTGTTTTCTCAAGAAAATCGAGGACCAATGATTCGGTACTTGAAAATTTTTTGATATCTGTGTTTTCTGCATTGTAAATCACTTTGGTTTCCGATTCGAGCTTTAACCCCGAGGGAAGAGCTGCCTTAAATACTTCACCCAGGGAGCACATGTAATAATCAGCAATCCATTGCCAGAGGCTTAGTTGTGATTCGTTAACAATCGGATCATCATCCAAAAGGGATAGAATATCCTTGGTTTCGTAGTGGGTTGGCTTTTGATGATGAATACGATAAATAATTGCAGCATAGATTTTTCGTTTTCCAAATTGTACAATGACTCTTTTCCCTGTTTTTGCCTTTTGGGTATATGATGCGGGGATGCTGTAGGTAAACAGCTGCTTTAGGGGTAAAGGCAGGATTACATCGGCAAAAAGGGGTGAGTCGCTCATACCAAATTCAGTTAAACATTTAAGAAATCAAGGATCTCCAGCAATCTGCGGTCAACATCTTTATGGTGTTTGATGGTTTTGTTAAAAGGAACATGGACAATTTCGCGGTTCATCATTCCTACCATTATGCTTTGCTGATCATCGAGAAGGGCTTCAATGGCAGCTACTCCAAGCTGACTGGCTATAGCCCGGTCGAAGGCTGAGGGTGAACCTCCCCGCTGAATATGTCCCAGCACTGTTACTCTGATATCGTAATCTTTAAAGTCATTTTTCACCTTTTTGGCAATTGCATAAGCTCCTCCGCTTTCATCACCCTCGGCGACCAGGATGATATTGGATGCTTTTTTGGGTTTATTCCCTGCTTCCAGGTATTCGCGCAGGTTTTTTGAATCGGTATCTATTTCCGGAATCAGAATGGCTTCGGCACCGCAGGCAATACCACTTCTGAGGGCCAGGAATCCGGCGTCCTTGCCCATCACCTCAATAAAAAACAGTCGGTTGTGAGAGCTTGCGGTATCCCTGATTTTGTCCACCGCTTGTACAATCGTATTGAGTGCGGTATCATACCCTATAGTGTAGTCAGTTCCATATAAGTCATTGTCGATCGTTCCGGGGATTCCCACAAAAGGAATATCAAACTCCTCGGTAAACTTTCGGGCTCCGGTAAAGGTCCCGTCCCCGCCAATAACAACTACCGCATCAATGCCCTTCTGTTTGATCTTCTCGTAAGCCTTTTTCCGTCCTTCAGGGGTTTTGAACTCTTCACTTCTGGCCGTTTTTAATATCGTTCCCCCTTTTTGAATAATGTCACTTACCATATGGGATTTGAGGGGTTTAAAATGTCCCTGGATTAACCCCTGGTAGCCATGACGAATGCCAATTACTTTAAGATTGTGGTAAATCGCCGTCCGGGTAGCTGCTCTGATTGCAGCGTTCATGCCGGGAGCATCCCCTCCCGAGGTTAAAACACCTATGGTTTTTATCTTGGTCATAATAATATTATTTTATGATTTTGCGATCTTATCAATGGCCGAAGCAACATTCTCCATCAGCCACCTGGGCGTTGATGTGGCTCCACACACCCCTACCGAGGTTGCCCGGGAAAACCAATCCCGCTCCAGTTCCGACTGTTCTGAAACAAAAAAGGTATTCGGGTTTTCTGCCTGGCAGACTTTAAACAACATTTGTCCATTGGAGCTTTTTTTGCCACTTACAAAAATAACAACATCATGTTTTTTTACAAACTCTCGCAGTTGTGGTTGCCGGTGCGAAACTTGCCGGCAAATGGTGTCGTTGGTAACAAAATCAACCTCCTCGGTACCCTGGGTATCCATCATTCGTTTTTCTATCTCTTTTTTTACCTCATAAAAACCCTCAATGCTTTTGGTGGTCTGTGAAAACAGGTTCACCGGCTTGTTGTAATCGATCTTCTCCAAATCCTCAAGCCCTCCTATAACAATGGCCTTGCCATGGGTTTGACCTACCAGCCCGTTTACTTCTGCATGACCCTCTTTGCCATATATAACTACCTGTCCTCCCTTTTTCAGGAAATCGTCAAATCCGTGTTTAATATTGTTTTGCAGCTTTAAAACTACCGGACACGAAGCATCAATGAGCTGTATGTTGTTTTGTAAAGCAATTTCATAGGTTTCGGGAGGTTCACCATGAGCCCGCAGCAACACTTTGCAGTTCTTTAGATCCTTAAACTGTTCGTGGTTAATGGTTACTAATCCTTTGGATTTAAGGCGTTCCACCTCAGCACTGTTATGTACGATATCCCCCAGGCAATATAAAACCGGATTATTCTCCAGTTCTTTTTCTGCCAGTTGGATAGCATTGACTACCCCAAAACAAAAACCTGAATTATTATCAATTTCAATCTTCATAGTTAATCTTTACCAAAGGATTAATCCATTTGCTTCATCCGTTCTTGTATTAAACGCAAAACCCATTTAAGTTGTTCTTTTTCTGTCAGTTGACTATTGTCCAGCTCAATGGCATCGCTGGCCTTTTTTAACGGACTTTCTTTCCGGGTTTCATCCAGGTGGTCCCGCTTTTTTACATTCTCCAGGATCTCTTCATAACTTACGTTCACCTTGTTTTCCACAAGCTCCTGGTATCGGCGCTTGGCCCGTACCTCGGGTTTGGCGGTCATGAAAATTTTAATTTCAGCATCCGGGAAAACTACGGTTCCAATATCCCGTCCATCCATTACAATGCCTTTTTCCTTTCCCATATCCTGTTGGATGCGAACCATCTTTTGCCGTACAAACTTTAGCTTGCTTACAAGGCTTACCGCATTGGAAACCTTCATCTTACGAATTTCATCTTCTACATTTTTTTCATTGAGATAAGTTTCCTGCCTGTTTTTTTCAGCGTTAAACCGGAAATTGATTACCACCTGGTCCATTAAGGATTTAAGTTTTTCTTCATTTACCCGGTGTTTCGGGATATCCACCAGGTTGTTTTGCAGGGCAAACAGGGTAATTGCACGGTACATGGCTCCGCTGTCGATATATTTATATCCCAGGTGTTTGGCAATGGCCTTGGCTAAAGTGCTCTTCCCGGAGGATGAATAGCCATCGATGGCTATGATGATGTTATGCTGGTTGTTCATTTTTTTAAAATCATTTAAAGCATCAAAGGTAAATCCAAAATTGTCATTTGGCAAATTTTAATGTTTTCAGATTGATGGATTGCTGGCAATTGTCCTTTAATAAGGGATTTAACAAAAATAATCGATCCAAAGGAGTGTTAACTTTATTAACGTTACCACCCTTCTCCAAGCCGGTCTAAATTGGTGGTAATCGAAAAATGATCGGTAGCCCCTGCCAGGTGGTAGGTAGCCCTTCCATAACTGATGCGGAACTTGGAGATTTTAATGCCAAAACCCCACGAGAATCCGATGGTCGATGTTTTGGATTCGATCAGCATTTCCTGCCGCCGACGGTAATTGTAACCAGCCCTGAGAGATAGGTTTTCCAGGGGACTGAACTCAATTCCCAGAATAATATGCCGCATGATCTGGTCGGCGATTTGATCTATTGTAGATTCTTTGGTTTCTTCAAAAAAAGGATCGGAGGAAGATTCGTTTTCAGGGACAGTATAGGTTAAATCAGGCTTCTCCAGGTGATCGAGGGTAACCGAGAATCGTAAGGGGGCATGGCGTAATTTTTGGGAAATACCCAGTTGGATATTGAACGGAAGAGATTCCCTTTCGTTAGTATATCCTTTAATCTGGGTGCCCAGGTTTTTAATCACCAGGGCAGCATTAAACAGGTTCTCTTTATTTTTATACAGAATGCCAAAATCAGCCGCAATACCAAAAGACGTGTATTTCTCGAGGGTCGAAAGGATGGGTTTTACATTTACCCCAAGATAAAAAGAACTATCAATGGGTCTCGAATAGATCAGGTTCAGGGCATATTCGGACGCTTTAAATTCCCCGCTAATAATTCCTTTTTCGTCGGCAGCAATAAAATTTCCATAGTTGATATATTGTATCCCCCCGGAGAACATCCCTTTATTTTTCAGGGTAGTAGCATATCCTGCATATCCGTAGTTAATGTCCGTAAAGTAGTTGATATAATTCAATACCATATCCTGATCCATATCCGGCTGTAAAAGTGCCGGATTGTGGTAGGTAAGATTTAAATCATTGTCATTAATGGCAATAACATCGCCCCCGAGAGCTGCCACCCGTGCTGCGTTAATCAGGTTTAAAAAACTGTAGGTGTGGGTGCCTCCCAGTTGAGCATAGCTTTGAAGGGTAAGTAAAAGTAAATAAAGAGTCAATAGTTTCTTCATCCGGTAAAAATACAAATAATGATATAATCCGGCTAAGGATAAAGGTAATAATCTAAAACGTTTCTTTTTGGTGGATTAGTATTTTTAGTAAAGATTTATATTTTTTTGATCAATAGTTTTTTATCATTAATGTTCTGAGTATTTTTGTCAGGTTTTATTTTGTGAGGAGTATTGTTTGATGAAAGAGAATCTGCTTTTTATTATTAATCCGGTTTCCGGGAGAAAATCTAAGGATGATATCCCCGGTTTGATACGGCAAAGTTTTGGAGAGGAAGATTATCAGGTAAAAATTATTTATACTTCTTTTTCCGGTGAGGCGACTCAGATTGCAAAACAATATTATCACCAGGGGTATAAAAAGATTATTGCTGTTGGCGGGGACGGTACGATCAATGAAGTTGCCTCGGCACTTGCCGAAACCAAAGGTGTGCTGGGAATTGTACCTGTTGGCTCAGGAAACGGATTGGCACGTCATCTTAACCTTCCGATGCGTGTGCGAAAGGCTTTGTCGCTAATAAAGAAAGGAGATTATAAAACCATTGACTTTGGAACCATCAACGACCAGAAATTCTTTTGTACCTCCGGTGTTGGTTTTGATGCCCATATCGGCGATGTATTTGCCAGATCTCAGGGTCGGGGATTTGTAAGCTATTTAAAGGCGACCCTGTTGGAGTTTAAACGATACCGGCCCGAACGATATGAGATTTCAATCAACGGAACAACCTACCTGCGTGATGCATTTCTGATTACCTTTGCCAATGCCTCCCAGTACGGGAACAATGCTCATATTGCGCCTAAGGCGCAAGTTGATGACGGCAAACTGGAAGTGTCTGTGATGAAACCATTCCCCTGGATAGCTGCTCCCGGCATGGGTATCCGGCTGTTTGCCAAAAATATGGACAAAAGCCGTTATGTCGAAACCTTTCGGGGAGAGAAAATTGTGGTTAAACGTAAAAAACCGGGAGTGATTCATTATGACGGAGAACCCGGGAAAATGGGCGAAATCCTGACGGTTCGGTTAATTCCTAAAGGATTAAGGGTTATTGTCTCCTAAAATTTGTCTTTTAATTTTTTCAATCTTTCGATGATTTCGTAAACAGCAGGGCATATCTGCGAATTTTTAAGGGTAAGCTTTAGTAGTTGATAAAACCGGGGACGATCTGTGTGAGGATACTCCCTGCAAGCTTTGGGCCGGCTTTCGTAAACCAGGCAATAATTGTCGGGAAGCAAAAACGGACAGGGGGTTTGCCTGAAAACATAATCTCCTTCCTGGTCAATAAAAAGATATTGTTCAACAACCCGGGAGGGCTTTATTTTTAGATGCCTTGCCAGCCGGTCAATATCTTTGTAATTTATTGTTGGACTTATGGTTTTGCAGCAATTCGCGCAATCCAGGCAATCCATCTCCTGAAAAACTGCGTGATGTAATTCATGAACAATCGAGTCCAGTGATTTGTGTTTTTTCTTCTTTATCCGGGAAAAAAATATTTTGTTTTCCGGATACAAATCAAGAGCCCTGTTTTTTAATTCGGAAAGGGTTATGTGACTAAAAAAACGCATTTTATTCACTGGGTCTTATATAATTTCTGATTCTTTCACGTAATCCAGAGGTTTTAACTTGAGAAAGGAAGAGTCCTCCAATTACCAGTGAAATTCCAACCACTTTAATAATATTGATCATCTCTCCTAAAAGAAAGAAGGCTAAAATAGCCGTTAAAACAGGAATCAGGTTTGTAAAGGCATTGGCTTTACCCACACCGATTCTCTTAATGGCAAAGGTAAAAAAGATAAAAGCAAACGATGACCCAAAGAATGCCAACTCAAGCAGGGGCACCCATGCTTGTTGTGATAACCCGGTTTGCTTAAAACCGTTAAAGTCAAAAATAAAAAATAACGGAGCAAATAAAAAGATCCCTATAAGGTTATGATAAGAAACAATAGTGATAGAGCTGTATTTGTAGGATAGTTTTTTTAATACCATCGAATAGCCAATCGCTGCAACCACGGCAAGCATTAGCATGGCAATCCCTAATGGAGATACTGCAATTCCTTCGTTTTTCTCAAAAATAATAAAACTAACGCCAACAATTGATAAAACAATACCCGTTAAATTCATCCGGGTCATTCTTTCATTCAGGAAAACCGAAGAGGTGAATGAGGTGAACAATGGAATGGTGGCAATTATAACGGCAGACAGGGTAGATGAAACCAGTTTAACTCCATAGCTTTCGCCAATAAAGTATAAGAAGGGATTAAACACCGCTACCAGAAGAAAATATTTAAAATCCCCTTGTTTTATTTTTTCAATGCGCCGGAGAGGATACATCAATGCAAAAAGAAATACTGAGGAAATGATCAGCCGGAAAAATACCGTTGTAATGGGATTGTAAAACTGGTATACTTTTTTATACCAGATAAAGGTAAAGCTCCAAAAGATCATTGCCAGACTAACAGCAATGTATGCCGTTGCTAAATTTTTCTTCATAACAGGGTGCGAAGTTATTATTTAATAATTGATTTTTGATCGTTTTAAAAAAGAAAAATTAAGACATGTTTTTTCAGATATGGTTTAAAAAGGGTATATTTGTGTTCTGTAGAAACTAAATTTGTCGGATGAATTCAACGGATATATTAATAAAAATCAGGAAAATTGTACGATCTATTAATATTGAATCGAAAAAGATTCAACGGGAACATGGGTTAAGTATTCCTCAACTTCTTTGTCTCGAATATTTGCATCAGTCCGAAGGTTTTCAATCCACCCAGAAAAATATCAGGGATTATTTAAATTTAAATTCAAGTACTGTGACAGGAATTATTCATCGCCTGGAAAAGAAGGGGTGTATTGCCCGGTTGCCCAAAAAGGATGATAAAAGAACCACTTATATTATCCTCACCTCGAAAGGGTCAGATCTTTTGGGAAAAACCCCGCCGTTGTTGCATGAAAGGTTATCCAGGCAACTGGAAACCATATCCGGGCAGCGGCAAAAAGAGATTAACGAGGCCCTGGATTTGATTATTAAATACCTTGATATTGACAGTGTGGATGCATCACCCTTGATCACCGTTGATGAAAACCTTCACTTCGATCATGATTAATTGTTTCAGCAGAACATATTAGCTACCCTGTTGTGGGCCTCGTATCTTTATCGTATCCAATAAATCCGGTTGCTGGCAAAATAACAGGAATTTGTTTATTCTGTAAAAATTCTTAAATTTGTCGTGCTGAAACAATTGTTTTGTCTGTTAAGTAGTGATTGCCCTTAGCTTTTATTAACTTTAAGGTGAGTTTTCATGATGTTGTGAAAAACAGCTGTTTCTATTGATCTATTTTTTTATGGAGAAACTTTTTGATTTTGAGAAAATAGTAGCCCTTCGGCACGAAATTCATCAGCATCCGGAGTTGTCCGATTTTGAAACTGAGACGGCACTTCGGATCATTCATTTTATGGAAGACTATCATCCGGACCAGGTGATTACAGAGGTTGGTGGGCATGGTGTGGCTGTAGTATTTAAAGGGAAGAGGGAGGGACCTTCGGTTCTTTTTCGTTGTGAACTGGATGGATTGCCCATTGAGGATTCCATTGACCAGGAATATTGTTCCCAGAATAAGGGAGTAGGTCATAAATGTGGACATGATGGACACATGGCGATTTTAGCCGGACTGGCTGATGTCTTTTCCCGGAAAAGACCTGAAGCCGGACAGGTAATTTTAATGTTTCAGCCTGCCGAAGAAAATGGACAGGGAGCTTTTCGCGTGGTTAATGATGACCGGTTTAAACAGTTAAAGATTGACTATGCTTTTGCCTTACATAATTTACCCGGGTACTCCAGGGGATCTGTTGTATTGGGGGAGCAGAACTTTGCCTCGGCCTCCAAAGGAATGATCATCCGGCTGACCGGAAAAACAGCTCATGCCGGTGAGCCCGAGAACGGGAATAGTCCGGCCATTGCCATGGCTGATATCATCAGGGAGCTGACTTTCTTACCGCAAAAAGAGAAGGTTTTTAATGACTTTACCCTGGTAACAGTAATTCATGCACGTCTTGGTGAAATTGCTTTTGGAACAACCCCCGGATATGCCGAAGTGATGGCGACCCTGAGATCTTATACCAACCCGGACATGGACCGGTTAACCCGTGAAGCAGAAAAGGTCGCTAAAGAGCATGCTGAAAAAAGCAGGCTAACGCATGAAATATCCTATGTAGAGGAATTTCCGGCAACCATCAATCATCCCGATATGGTAAAGTTATTGGAACATGTGGCCCGGGAGAATCAGATTCCTGTTATTCCCCTGGAAAAACCTTTTCGGTGGTCCGAAGACTTTTCCCATTTTACGCTTCAGTTTCCCGGGGTGCTTTTTGGCCTGGGATCGGGTGTTAATCAGCCTCAGTTGCACAATCCCGACTACGATTTCCCGGATGATATTATTGAAAATGGAGTAAGAATGTTTTACGGCATTTATCAGCAAATCATAAAAAACGAGCAGAAATAGTTATGGCAGGAACTTCAGTAATTGAACTTGATCGAACCGCTTTAATTCATAATTTAAATTTTTTACAAAGATTTTTAGGGGATGAGGTAAAGATCTCTTCTGTAATAAAATCCAATGCCTATGGACATGGTATTGAGCAATTTGTTCCGGTAGCCGAAGCGGCAGGAATAAGCCATTTTTCTGTATTCAGTGCTGATGAAGCCCAGGCCGCATGCCGGGTAAAAAAACCGGAGACGGATGTGATGATCATGGGATGGATGTCTGATGATGAAATAGAATGGGCCATCGATCAGGAATTGGAATTTTTTGTCTTCGAACTGATTAAGCTGGAGAAAGCTGCAGAGAAAGCAAAAAAATTAGGGAAGGTGGCAAAAATCCATATTGAAGTGGAAACCGGATTAAACCGTACCGGTTTTACCCAAAAACAGCTGGTTCAGGTGGTGCGATTTATCAAGAAAAACAGCGATTATTTTTATATTAAAGGACTTTGTACCCATTATGCCGGGGCTGAAAGTATTGCCAACCATGTACGTATCCAAAAGCAGATACGTAAATATAATCAGGTGTATAAATGGTTATCAAACCGTGATATTGTTCCGGAAATAAGACATACCGCCTGCTCGGCAGCTGCAATTACTTACCCCCGAACCCGGATGGACATGGTTCGCATTGGCATACTGCAGTATGGATTCTGGCCCACACGTGAAACGTTTATTCAGTATATTAATAAACGAATGGACAAAACCGATCCGCTAACCCGTGTGTTAAGCTGGAAAAGTCAGATCATGTCGATAAAAACAGTAAAAACAGGAGAGTTTGTCAGTTATGGAACCGCTTATCTTGCCCAGGAAGAAAAAGTAATTGCTATAGTTCCTGTGGGGTATGCCCATGGCTACAGCCGGTCATTGAGCAACCAGGGGAGGGTAATTATTGATGGACAAAGCGCTCCGGTGATCGGGGTAGTCAATATGAATATGCTTATTGCGGATGTAACCCATATTCCGGGAGTAAAGCGTGGCGATGAGGTCATCCTGATCGGTGCTGATAACGGGCTTGAAATTACCCTGGCATCTTTTGCCGATTTTAATAATCAGCTGAATTATGAGTTGTTGGCTCGTTTGCCCATGACCATTCCACGAAAAGTAATAAATTAACGAAAAATGAGTTTATACTAAAAAATAAAAAGATGGCATTTTTAGAACTTGACAGGGAAAAACTAAAATTTAATTATAATTATTTAAAAGCAATTTTAGATAAGCATGAAATTAAATTTGGGATTGTATCCAAATTACTTTGTGGCAACGAAGATTACCTGAAAGAAATTATCGGTTTGGGAGTAGAACAAATACTAGATGCACGTATCGATAATTTAAGAGTAGTTAAAAAGCTTGACCCTGAGATGGAAACGGTTTATATTAGACCGCCCTCCAAACGCGGAATAAAAAATGTGGTTAAATATGCCGATATCAGTTTTAATACAGAGTATAGTACCATCAAGCTGTTGTCGGATGAGGCCAAACGACAAAAAAAGAAGCATAAGGTGATGATTATGATCGAGATGGGTGATTTGCGTGAGGGGGTGCTGGGTGAAGAATTTATTGATTTTTATGGCAGGATATTTAAGCTCCCAAACATCGAGGTGGTGGGTATCGGAACTAACTTAAACTGTTTAAACGGGGTGATGCCCAGCCAGGATAAGCTGGTACAACTTTGTTTGTACGAGCAATTGGTTGAAGCAAAATTCCGCCGCAATATTCCTTATGTTTCAGGAGGTTCATCGGTTACCCTTGAGCTTGTTTTTAAAAATATTATTCCTGAGGGAATTTCCCATTTTAGAATCGGAGAAACCTTGTTTATGGGAAATAACCTGTTTACCGAAGAAGATATTCCTGAAATGAAACATGATATTTTCAAGCTAAATACGGAGATCATTGAATTGACGGAAAAACCGGTAGTGCCCACCGGGGAGATTGGAACCAATGTTGCCGGAGAAGTAAAATCGTTCGACGAAGAGGATTATGGCAAGACCTCCTATAGAGCAATTCTTGATATTGGGTTGCTGGATATTGACCCCGAAAATATGACTCCCCTGGATGATCGCGTGGAAATTACCGGGGCCAGTTCTGATATGATTGTGGTGGACCTGGGATCTGAGAAACCAAAATATCAGGTTGGGGATTTGATCCAGTTCAAATTAAATTATATGGGGGCACTTAGTGTGCTGGGATCTAAATATATCCGAAAAAAGGTAATTTAAATGCGATTTAAATTTTTATTAATAACTGATTAATAAATTATAATATTCAATCATGGTTAACGATAGTAATAGTTCACAAAAAAACAGCAAATTGAAACAGATTTACAAGGATTCAGTAAAAATGGGAATCCTTAAGATACTGCAAGAGGAAGGTACATGTTCGCTGGGTGATATTATCCGAAAAATGAAATTGTCGAATGTTACCGGACCTGAACACATCCTGGAGCTAAGAAATATCGGATTGGTCAAAAAAACAGGGAATCCTCCGGTATTTCATTTGAATGAGGAAAAATATCAGGATTTTTTAAAACATTTTACCTCCAATTCACGTTAACTAAAAACATAAATCTTTTAAAAAATTTTTTTAATAGCAAAAAAAGTTGCTTCTTTGCACTTTTTTTACTATAGTTTGAAGTTTTGGGGTTAATACGGATAAAAATTACTACAAATCAATATTGGACGATATAATAAATATTTCCTTGAAAGATCCCATGCAGTTTGCCGAATTATTAATGATTGAAAAGGAGAGGCCTAGATGAGACAGTTAAAAATTACAAAATCCATCACGAATCGTGATAGTTCATCTCTTGAGAAGTATTTACAGGATGTAGGTAAGGAGGAGATGATAACCGCAGAGGAAGAAGTTGAGCTGGCACAGCGAATCAAAAAAGGAGACCGTGCTGCTTTGGAGCGTTTAACCAAGGCAAATTTACGGTTTGTTATTTCGGTAGCCAAGCAATATCAGTTCCAGGGACTAAGTCTTCCGGATTTAATTAATGAAGGGAATTTAGGATTAATTAAGGCCGCAGAGCGTTTCGACGAGACCAAGGGCTTTAAATTTATCTCCTATGCTGTATGGTGGATACGTCAATCCATATTACAGGCTATTGCTGAACAATCCCGGGTTGTTCGTTTACCCTTGAATAAAGTAGGTTCTTTAAATAAAATTCATAAAGCATATTCGACCCTGGAACAGCAGTTCGACAGAACTCCTACGGCAGACGAGCTGGCCGAATTTGTTGATTTGCCAAAAGATAAGGTAGAGGACACCTTGCAGCTTTCCGGAAAACCTTTATCCGTTGATGCTCCTTTTGCCGAAGGCGAAGAAGGGAGCCTGCTGGATGTCATGGAAAATACCGATTCGCCCAATGCAGATAATTCATTGCTTGAAGAGTCGCTTGCCAAAGAGGTGGAAAGAACCCTGAGCATCCTGCCCGAAAAAGAGCGATTAGTATTAAAGTTCTACTATGGAATTGGAGGAAAAGAATTATCCCTTGAGGAAATAGGAGTTGAACTTGGCTTAACACGCGAACGCGTTCGTCAAATCAAAGAAAAAGCAATTCGTCGGTTAAGACATTCATCCAAGAATAAACTGCTTAAAAAATATCTTGGTTAATCCTCACTTAGATAAAATTTAAAGTCCACGGTCTTCCCGTGGACTTTTTTTATACATTTTTGTGTCGAAAAAAAATTAAAGCAAAAATTTTATTACTAAATTTAGTACAAAATTTTTTTAGGATGAATCAATCAAGAGCCAACGGATTCGGGACAGCCCCGGTATTTTTTACAGCGATTTCAACGATTTTAGGGGCGATTTTATTTTTACGATTTGGGTTTGCAGTAGGAACCCTTGGTTCCTTAGGTGTTTTAATTATTCTTTTGGTAGGACATTTTGTTACCATTCCTACAGCCTTTGCTATTTCAGAGATTGCAACCAATCAGCGGGTGGAGGGAGGAGGTGAATATTTTATCATCTCCCGTTCCTTTGGATTAAATATTGGAGGGACCATCGGCATTGCATTGTTCATGTCGCAGGCAATCAGCGTTGCGTTTTATGTCATTGCCTTTACCGAGGCTTTTGAACCCTTTTTTAACTGGGTACGCGACGTCCACCAACTGCATCTTCCGCGTCAGGTTATCAGCCTCCCTGCAATGGCTTTGCTTTCCCTGCTTATTTTACGCAAGGGTGCCAACATGGGCGTTAAAGCCCTGTATGTTGTAGTGGCCATCCTATTTTTCTCTCTTTTCCTGTTTTTTATCGGGAAAACCTCCTATTCTGAAACGGCTCAGGCAGGAATCACGGGAAACCCTATGCGTAACATGAATGATTTCTTTTTTGTGTTTGCGATCATCTTTCCTGCTTTTACCGGAATGACAGCCGGTGTAGGACTTTCCGGGGATTTGAAAAATCCGGGAAAATCCATTCCTTTAGGAACTGTAACAGCCACATTATCAGGTTTTGTCATCTATCTGTTTATTATCTTAAAACTGGTGCGATCCGCTTCGCCCGATGACCTGATTAATAATCAGCTGATCATGTCTGATATTGCGCTGTGGGGAAATATTTTTATTCCCCTGGGCCTGGCGGCTTCTACCATTTCTTCAGCCCTGGGATCTGTTATGGTTGCCCCACGTACGCTTCAGGCACTGGGAGTTGACCGGACCTTCCCCTTTCAGCATTTTAACCGAATCGTAGCGAAGGGTAAAGGGAATACCAATGAACCGTTTAATGCTTCGGTGGTTACCGTACTTATTGCATTTGTTTTTGTTGCCCTGGGAGATGTTAATGCGGTGGCCCGGATAATTTCGATGTTCTTTATGGTTACTTATGGGTCGCTGTGTTTGATTTCATTCTTAAATCACTTCGGATCTTCTCCCTCTTACCGGCCTACCTTTCGTTCCCATTGGATCCTGTCGCTGGTAGGATTTGTCTTTTCTGTATTTTTAATGTTTAAAATGGATTCGTTATATGCCATTTTTTCGATTTTAATTATGGTCCTGTTGTATATCTATATTAGTAACTATCATAAGGACCGCCAGGGACTTGAGTCGATCTTTCGCAGTGCATTGTTCCAGGTGAACAGGAATTTGCAGGTGTATCTCCAGAAAAATCAAAATATCAAGAAAAAAGAGAAATGGCACCCTTCTGCAGTTTGTGTGGCCGAGGTTAAATCCGACCGGGATAACGCCTTCCGTTTACTAACCTGGTTGTCCCATAAATATGGGTTTGGAACTTATATCCAGTATATCCAGGGATATTACAGCCGCGCAACCTCCGAGGATGCCAAACAGGCCCTGGATCTTTTGATCGAACGCGCCGAATCCCGGAAAAGCCATGTCTATGTCGATACCATAGTCTCCCCATCCTATACCTCGGCCATAGCTCAGATTATTCAACTGCCCGGAATCTCCGGTCTGGAAAATAATATGATCCTGTTTGAATATGATAAAAAAGACCCCGGTAACCTGCAACAGATTGTCGAAAATTATGCCCTGGTGCGTTCCGGAAATTATGATGTCTGTATTCTTGGAGGCTCAAACCGGGGGGTAAACTATAAAGAGGGAATTCATATCTGGGTTCGACGGGTAGACGAAGAAAACCTTAACCTGATGGTTTTACTTAGCTATATTATTTTAGGTCATCCCGACTGGAAAGGTGGAAAAATAAAAATTTTCAATGTCCGCCGAAAAGGAAAATACGACGAGGCAACAGATCATCTGCTGGAACTCGTAAAAACCGGGAGATTGCCTATTTCATTGAGTAATGTAGAATTTGTTGACATTGATGAGGGAATGAATCTCAAAGAAATAATCAATGAGAAATCCGTGAAAGCCGGCCTGACTATGCTCGGGTTCCGGAGCGAACAGATAAAACACGAAGGGTTAAAACTGTTTGATGATTTTAGTGAACTGGGAGATATTCTTTTTGTAAATGCATTTCAAACCAAGTCGATTGATTAAAGTAAAGACCTTCGGGTTTTTTAAAGTCCGATTACCATCCTGGCCGATTCATGTTCTCCACAGGTAATTTTTATTTTTTCATCGCGCCTGTTTTTTACTCTTTTCACTCCCAAAATGGTAGTTGATTGCTATAATATTTGGTAAAATATTCATTGGTTTGGAGATTCAGATTCGAAAAGGAGGCCGCTATTTGGGAAATTTTCTAGGTGAAAATATTGATGTATTCTATTATTTACAAGTGACGTAGATTGTTTATCGGAAATAAAAAAGCAAGTGATTGAATTTGGAGTGGTTCGGCAGGACAACTTATTTGATTGTTTGACGAATAGCATTTTTTGATCATCAATCCCTTTTAAAAGTCCTGTACTTTTAAGCATTTGGGGTAAAACCCCGGCAAATGTTTTATGCTGAACCCGGAAAGTCTGTTGTTCACTCCGGAGTATTGCTCCCCCGGGTAGTTTAAGTAAAAGATCATGCTCCAAAAGAATCCTCATGGTGGATTCGGGATTTACCGAGTTGCTATGCTCTGTATTGTAACAGGCCCGACATAAAATAAAAACATCTCTTCGCGATCCGCGGAAATGACGCCTGATATTACCGGACCGCTTTGTGAAACGTTCGATTTATTAGGGAAATATGATGCTTTCCAAAACCCAAGGGAGAGATATTCTGGCTACTTATTCTGCAGGGGCTAATGGTGAAGAAATGATTTCTAAGAATAACTTAATACCCCAGCAGGGAGAATCTTTTCCTTATTTATATTTTGAGCAATATCGGTTTATTCAGGGTGTATGGGACCTCTATTGATGATTATTTATTGCTTAAATAACTTTTGTGAACTTTTTAAAAAAGATAAAAAGATGCAAAATACCGTAATAGTGGTATTGTTTACTAAAGGATGCTGAAATATTTTTGTTCCTGAATTTTAAATTAATAAATCAAATCAACAGATGAAAAAGATTGTATTTTTCTGTATTACAACACAAAGAAATAAAAGGGTTGGCCGTTTTAACATCTGCCCGGGGAAGGTTTGATCATTTCGATTTTATGATGGTATTTAATTCGGAACTTCAGATTATACATCTGCAGGTTTTAAATTACCGGTCACAATATGGAGCAGAGATAATGTCGAAAAGATGGTTAAAACAATTTTATAAAAAAAACTCATCGAATTTTAACTATGGGGATGATATACAGGCTGTTTCGGGAGCTACTTTATCGGCACAGTCGTTTACACAAAAAGTTAATGCAATCAGGACAAGGTTAAATCAGGATCTTAGCGATTCGGGTTATGGAGTTCATCAGTGATTTTATTTTCAATGGAAAGAAGCAAATGAATATCGGTTTCTCCTAAGATCATTAAACGTTCCATAATCCGGTTATAAATTGCAGAGTCTTCTTTAAATCCGATGGTTGCCAGCAGGTCTTTGGTTTTATTTTTTAAAGTAATTAATTCTGCCTGATCAACTTTTTGATCAGGCATTTCTTTTTTATCGAAGTTTAACCTGGAGAGGTTGTATGCATAAATCATCACGGATTGAGCCAGGTTTAGCGAAGGGTAGGAGGTTTTCATGGGGATGGTTGTCACAACATCACACAACTTGAGCTCATCGTTGGTTAACCCGCTTTCTTCGCGTCCAAACACAAGGGCAACATTTTGTATACTACTGGCTTTAGCTTCAATTAGTTTGTTGATCGTATCTATAGGATAATAATCTTCGTTTACCCGTCGTTTTTTGGCGGTAGTACCAATGATCCAGTCCATATCTTTTACTGCTTCGCGGAGCGAAGGAAAAACTTCAGCTTTGTCAAGGATCTCTCCGGAAGCATGTGCAACCCACCCCGCTTTTTCATTCAAGTGTTCTTTGGTATTCACGAGCCTTAACACTGAAAAACCCATCGTTTTCATGGCACGTGCAGCTGCTCCTATATTTTCTGGAACAGCAGGTTCTACAAGGATAAAGTGTATTTTCATAGGTATAATGGCTGAATGGTTAGATCCCCAGTGAATGAAAGCTTACCTGCTATTTTCTAACTGAAAACGGATTCCGCGGTTAATAAAATTATTCAGGGGATATAAAGCTTTAAATGTTTCCCTGATTTCATTGGCAAAAGAATCGGACAGAACCTGTTCTTCGCTTATGCTTTTTAGTACAGTGTAATGTTTGTATTTGAGCAGCCCGATATTTTCAAAGTCTCTGGGAAAACCTTTGGGTGCTGTTTTTAACATTTCATCCCGGAGGAGTCCGTTAAAGTGTTTTTTAAAATTTTTATTTTCGATGATTTTTTTAAATTCTTCGGGATTTTCATAGATCTCATTTCTCACAGCTTTCAAACGGTCGGGTGGAGGCATATAAATTCCACCGGCAAGGAAACAGTTTCCGGGTTCAAGATGAATATAATATCCTGCATTGCCCGTATTCCTCCCACCAGGGGCTATAAACGCCCCGAAATTGGTTTTGTAGGGTGATTTATCTTTTGAAAAGCGGATATCCCGGTTAATTCTAAAGATGCATTTTTTGGGATCGGTATATTTAACAGACTCGTCAAAACTGCTAATATCCAGTATAGCCTGAGCGATTAGCTGCTCAAACTGTTTCCGTACAATCTGATAAACGGGTTTCTGGTCGTAGAACCATTCTTTATGATTATTTTTTTTTAATTCGCTTAAGAATTGAAACAGGTTTTGATGTATCATTTTAACGGTAATCTTTTTTTTGTTCAAGGTAAGAATCGATATGTCTTTCTTTTTTTGCCGGAAAAATATCATCAATGGTAATTAAGATACCCGATTCTTCAACACCACCAAAAGCTTCGTTAATGGTTGTTCCAAAAAATTTCATGGTGGGTGAAAGGTTCATGTATGCATTAATTAATGGTGGGATATTTAAATTAAATTCCCTTACTTTTTTCTGCAGGATCCGGTAATTTTCTTTGTAGGTTTTACCCCTAAAAATTTGTTTCATTTTCTCTTCATCAATATCCAGTGGAATAGGGTTTTCTGCTATCACCATATGTTTATTGTCAGGAAACTGGGTTTGAAGAAAATATAAGATTAAGTTTCTGGCCTCGGGATTAAAATGGGGATACATGGTAACCTTGCCAAAGAAATGTTTTATTTGGGGATTTTCTACCACCAGGGCCCCTAATCCATCCCATAAATTGTCGAGGGCAAATAAGCCCTTTCGCCCGGCAGCTTTCGACTGAAATTTCGGCTGAATGAATGATCTTCCCAGTTCAATCATAAAGGGAAGGTAGGTCTTGCTAAATTCATCCGAGAATTTGAATAATTTGGAAGTGGCCAGGTTGTTGGGATCACTTTCGTGATTACAAATATGGAAGCGGTATCCTCCCAGGATCTCTTTTTCTTCCGGATCCCAGGTTATCAATTGTTCATAGGGTTCATCCTGGGTATCGAACCTGTCAATATCGATATCTTTCCCGGTACCCCCTCCTGCATGGCGAAAAGTAAGTTCACGCAGGCGACCAATTTCGTGCATAATATGGGGGGAGTTGTGATGATTGATGATATAAAGTTTATTCCCTCCATTATTGGTATTGCGTAAAAATCTTTCGGGGGTTAGCTCGTTCTCAATCTTTTGTTTGTCAACAGGGGGTGCTACTTCTTTCATGTACCTTTTTTAAATTTAGGATTTCAAATTTACGAATATTTTTATAACCTCAATTTATTGAAAGGGTTCAATTCTTCCCTTGGGCAAGCGGTAAACATACTTCTTGATCTCCTTTGCCCATTGCTTTGGTGTTTTCGATTGATCCAGAGTTTTATGTGAAATGGGTTGGCCAAAGGTTAACGTAATTACTTTATTTCTTTGTTTAAATAACTCATCGGCCAGGTAAAGCATCTCAAGGTTTGCTTTTATTCCCAGTTTTTTCCGGATATTCGATAGATTATAGAAAAAATTTGAATTCCGGCCGTCAATATGAACAGGTACAATATCCCGTTGATGCTGAATCGCTTTGGAAATAAAGCTTTTTTTCCATTCCAGGTCGATGATTTGGCCTTTTATTTTGCGCGAACATAGTCCGGCAGGGAAATTTAATACCTGAGCATCCGATTCGTAGGTCTTTTCAATTCTTTTGACATATTCGAGGGATTGTCTTCCATGTTTATTTACCGGGATAAAAATAGGGTCCAGGTTCTTCAGGTTCATCAATATGTCGTTGACTAAGAATTTTATATCCGGATGATATTTTCCTACCACATGGGCAAATACGATCCCGTCAAATCCACCCAGCGGATGATTTGCAACGAAAATGTATCTTCCTTTCTGGGGAATGTTTTCTTCTCCATGAATATTAATTTTAATATTAAACTCGTCAATTGCTGTTTGAACAAAATCCAAACCCATCTTACCCTCAAAAACAGGAATTAAGTTATTAATATCTTTTTGGTGAATTACTTTTTCCAGGTAGCGATACAAAAAGCCGGGAATTAATCTGGCAAGCTTTGGGTTTTTATCCTTAAATATTTTCCTTACACTAATTTTTTCCATTATACCAGAAATGATCAATCAGTTTCTATCTTCAAAATTAAAACAAATATTTTTACCATTTAATTTTTTTAAAGGAAACTGACAATTATACCCCGATGGATTCAAGAAACGCTTTTTCATTGGGTTCTCTCCCTAAGAATTCTTTCACCATTTCCATTTCGTCAACGGTTGATCCGCGTTCTAAAACTACTTTTCTCAGTTTTAATCCGGTAGGCTTATCCAGGATTCCGTTTTCTAGAAAAGCAGAAAACATATCTTCGGCAAATACCAGCGCCCATAAATAGCTGTAATATCCAGCTGCATATCCGTTCAGATGTCCGAATCCGGCTTCGAAATGGGTGTTTTCCTGGTATGGATACAGGGTTATTTTATTTTGTAACTCTTCTACAAGCGCTGTGGTTGATTTTTTACCGTTCGGGTTATACTTGTCATGAAGCGTTAAATCCAGGGTTCCATAAAAAATCTGTTGTAAAACTTGCAGCCCTGAGCCTGCATTTTTAGCGGCCATCATTTTATCGTGCAACGTTTTTGGAAGAAGCTCCCCGGTTTTGTAATGTCGGGCAAATTGTTTTAAGGCCTCATAATCCCAGGCCCAGTGTTCGAAAATTTGCGAAGGCATCTCCACAAAGTCACGGGCTACATTGGTTCCTGCCTGTGCCGAAAGTTCGGCCCGGGTTAACAAGTCGTGCATTAAATGCCCAAACTCATGAAAGAACGTCTCCACATCACTATGTAACATTAAAGCCGGTTTTTCTTTTGTGGGCTTCGGGAAATTGCATACCAGGCTGGCTGTAGGAATCTGATATCCGTCCTCTGTTTTTTTCCCGGGGATCATTCCGAAAAGTGCAGCATGATTATATTTGTCGGGGCGTGGAAACAGGTCAAGGTAAAAGCGGGCAATTAACTCCCCCTGTTCAGTAATTTCAAACAACCTTACCTCTTCGTGCCATACCGAGGGGTTTTCAACCTCTTTGAATTCAATATTGTATAGATGTTGTGCGATGGTAAACAACCCTTCAATGACCCGGTTTAGATCAAAGTACTCCTTGAGCTTCTGGTGATCCAGTTCATATTTCTCTTTTAATAGCAGGTTATGATAAAAGGCTGCTTCCCAGGATTCTATAGTTTGTATCGTCGGGTCGTTTTTATATTCCCTCTTGATTTCAAGTAATTCCTGGTAGTCCTGTTTTGCTTTGGGATAAACTTTTTCTTTTAATCGATTTTCAAAATCCCAGACATTTGCGGGATTTTTTGCCATCCGGTTTTCGGTGCGGTATTCGGCAAATGTTTTGTACCCGAGCAAATGGGCCATCTTGTTTCGTTCAATAAGGATTTGCTTTAACACATCCAGATTTTTATCTGCCGCAATATTTTTATACTTGGCTGCCAGCGTTCTTCGGGCCTGGTCACTCCGGGAATACTTCATAAACGGAACATAGGATGGGTAGGCTAATCCGATTTTATAGGTGCCGTCATCCTGCCTGTGTTCTTTTTTGTAATCCTCAGGTAAGCCATCAATTTCATCCTCGCTTACTATTAAAAAGTCTTTATGGGAACTGATGTTGGAATCAAACTGAATCCCCAGTTCGGAGAGTCGATCCTGTATTTTTTTTAACTTCGCCCTTTTTTCTTTCGGAAGCGCAAATCCATTGCGTTCAAATTCTTCAATGGTTTCTTTCAGGTACTTCTTTCGGGCTCCTGTCAGCTGTTTTGCTTCATTGGTTTGGGAATAGCTTTTTACGGCCTTATACAATGGTTCACTTAATGCAATTTCGTTGAAGAATTTTTCCAGCGTTGCGGTTTGTTGTAAGCAGGCCTCCCTGGTATCTTTTTCAGGATGTACAAAAGCCAGTAAGGATTCAATTTCGTAAATTTTGGTCAGCTCATTGTACATATTATCCAATGCCAGAAGTGTGTTGCTGTAAGTTCTTGATTCATCGGCCAAATGATAGATCGCCTGCAGCTGTGATTTGGCATTTTCAATTCCTTTGTTTGCCGTTTCTTGAATATAAGGGCTGCTAATGACTTTAAAGTCAATTGCTTCGTTGTGGTTGTTAACCGTGGTATGGTTTATCATAAATTATCTTTTTTATACAAATGTATTGCAGGCAAAATTAACAAACCGCAAAGTAAAATGTTTAATTTTTGTAACTTTATCGTATGTAATTTCCAGTCTTATCCAATTTCACGAAAAGGAAAATATTATGTTTTTACAAAAACCACTCCGCAAACTCAATCATTCTTTAAAGCTTTCGAAGATGAAATATGTTTCCGACCAAAAGGGTATTATTAATCGTTACCTTAGAGAAAAAGAGGGGTGGGATGTTCATCATAAACATTCAAAGGAATTTATTTTAGAATCAGCCAAAAGCAAAAAGAAAGGGAAGGTTGTCATCCTGGGCAGCGGATGGCTGCTGGATGTTCCATTAAAAGAGCTTTCGGAGCAATTTCAGGTAGTTCTTTTGATCGATATTATCCATCCTGCACAAGCCCTGAAAAAAATGGAACAGTATGATAATGTTTCGGCCATTGAATCCGATATTACAGGAGGGCTCATTGATTATACTTTTAAGACCATAAAAAATGACAAAAAAGATAAAACAAAAACACTGTTAACAGCCAGTGAATTATTTAATTTTTCATTGCCTTCTGCAACCGATTTTGTTGTTTCCCTCAATGTGATGACCCAGTTAAATACACTCCTTACCGATTATATGCAATCGTCGAAGTTATATTCGGAGAATGAACTCCAGCAGTTTGCCCGTCAGGTACAGGAAGCCCATTTGAATATCCTGCCCAAAGAAAAAACGTGTCTGATTACAGAGTATGAAGAAGAGCTAGTTAACGACCAGGATGAATTGCTTGGGGTAAATCCATTAATATTTGTAGATTTGCCTCAAAGTAAGCTGGCCAAAACAACCTGGAAGTGGAAGTTTGATTCTTCCATGACTTATAGGGATAAGGTAAAAACCTGGTTTAATGTTACTGCCATTGATTTTTAAACAACGTAAAAAGATGAAAGATTATCAGGAGATGGTTGTTACCGACCTTGATGGAACATTACTCAATGATCGTACCGAGGTAAGCCTGCAGGATATGAAAACCCTTTACTGGTTGGGTGAACAAAATATTGTGCGGGTTATTGCCACCGGGCGGAATTTTTTTTCGTTGACGAAAGTAATCAAAAAGAAATTTCCCATCGATTATCTTGTGTTTTCGTCGGGGGCAGGAGTATATGACTGGAAAAAGAAGAAATTGCTTCATTCGCAGTATTTGCCAGATTATGAGGTAAAACAAATTGCAAAAATATTAATTAATCACTCGGTTGATTTTATGATCCATGAGGTAATTCCTGATAATCATAAATTCGTTTTTTACCATTCAGGAAATCATAACCCGGACTTTGAACGAAGAATATCGGTATATAAAGATTTTGCACAACCACTAAATCCTAAAACCGAAACCTATGAACATGCCTGCCAGATTCTGGCTGTTTTTCCCAATGATGTACTCCTTTTTGATAAAATCAAACGGAAATTCAAGGATATTAAAATTATCCGGACCACCTCTCCCCTGGATGGAGATTCAATCTGGATGGAAATTTTCCCAATTACGGTTTCAAAGGGTCATGGTGTGGAATGGTTATGCCGCTACCTCAAGATTGATCCTCAAAACACCCTTAGCATTGGGAATGATTTTAATGATATTGATATGCTCGAATTTACCCGTAAAAGATATATTGTTTCCAATGCACCCCCTGAGTTAAAATCGATTTTCCCGGTATGTAAAAGCAATTGCGAAAACGGGTTTACCGATGCGGTAAGCCGTCATTTTGCAGTACAGTATTAAAAAGTCCTAGGGTTGTTCGTAAAAAGCATGGATCCCCGGATAATACAGTTTTTCACGGGCAACGTTTTCAGAAAAAATAAAATACTTAACCGTTGCAATGGTACAAACTTCGTTGGTATCGTTTAGCAACTCGCCATAAATGGTCGCCATTTTCCTGGTTTGTTCCTGTAGTTTTGCACGAATAGTTATTGGTGCTTCGCTGGTATGTACTGCTTTTTTAAATTTAACATCAATCGATGAAGTTAACCCGGCAGTTTCCAGTTTCAGGTTAATAACCCAGGCAGAAATCTCATCGAGCAGGGTACTCTGAATCCCTCCATGCAGAATATCCCCGTAGCCATGGAATTGTGGTTTTGGTTTCCACCGGGAAAGGATCCATTCTCCATCTTCATAGAATTCCATTTGTAATCCTGGTTCATTATTGGGCGAACACCCAAAACAATTGTAGCCGGAAATCCTGGCATAAGGATTTATAATCTTTTTCATGGTTTGGATTCGTTTTTTTTTACTAAAAACTAAGGTTATTGATTCTAACTACTCCTGCGATGTGAGAAGGTGAAAAAGAGCGTTGTATTAAAAATATTCAAATGAACGTCCGGTTATTGATTCTACGGGAATTTTAATGACCATCACATTATTTACAGCGGGTTTGGAGTATTCAAACTCACGGTCGGAAAAATTTTTCATAAGAATATTTAATCCTTTGACCTTTTCTTCATAATCCTCAACAAAAAGAGCATGTCCGTGAATCAGTACCCCGCGGTAGGCCATTCGCCATGAACAGGCTACATGTTCGTGCCGGGCAAAAATTTTGTGGTCAGTATCAAACTCCAGGCAAACTTTATTATTTCGTTTTAACACATCAATCTTCTTTCCTTCCCTTGCACAATGCAACCAGATGGTCTGATCTTCGTAACCAAAGTTCATTGCTAATACATACGGGCTGTCACCATCAACCATGCCCATCCGGCAAACTTTACATTGCTTGAGAATTGCCTCAAGTTCATCCAATTCTACAATATCCTGAATTGCTTTATCTCGTTTAACCATAACTGTTATTTTTTTGTGTTTTTCAAAAAAATAAAGATAATAGAAAATTAGTTTCTAATCCCATCATCCAGCAAAAATTATCCTAAAATCCGGGATTGATTTGTGGGGGAATATTTATTTTTTTGTTCCATTTATTGTTTTGTAACTTAGGGCCGGATTAAAAAATATTGTTATGAAAACTTCTTTCGGACCACAGCGAATATTGTTTCCTTTACCAACCTCTTTGATTGTAACCGGAACGATGGAGCAGGCAAATATTGTTACGATTGCATGGGTTAGCCTGCTGACCAGTAAACCTCCAACCCTTGGGATTTCTGTAGGACAAAATGGGTTTTCGGGGAAAGCCATCCTGGATAATAAAAATTTTTCGGTAAATATTGCCTCCGCTGATATCATGATTGAATCTGATTTTTGTGGGATTACTTCAGGAAAACAGGTTGACAAATTTGAAAAAACCGGGCTCACCAGGATGCCATCTAAAATTATTTCATCACCGATCATCAAAGAATGCCCGCTTAACCTGGAATGTCAACTGACAGAGTCCAAGATGGTGGGGGCAACCCATCATTTTACCGGCGAAATTGTTCAAACCCACATAGATACTGCAATGTTAAAGGATAAAAAAAATCCGGGATCAATTGATATTGATACGTTTAATCCGCTGGTTTATATCTCTGGAGTTAGAGAATACAGAACAATCGGGAAGAAAATAGGGGATGCTTATCAAATTGGGAAACAGATCTTCTAAATGAGTTAATTAAAGATTTATTTTTTGTTCGTTTTTGAATCAATGATGTTCATATATGAACATCATTGACCAGTTTTACAACCTCGCTCGTTTTGTAAAGTCCTTAATGCCAGATATTTGTATGTTTAGGCATTTCGTTTGATAGAAAATGCTCTGGTACATTCTTTTTAGCGATAAACATCATTCAAAAATAATATTCGTCTTTGTATAAACTAAGTATAGGAAAGCATTTCGATGAAAAAATGTATGGTTTTCTTGGTTGTTGCATTCTTGGGAACCTCATGGACCGTGTTTGGAAGAAACAGCAACATTCCCGGGAGGATTTATCAGACCCAGCGGATAACCGGAGAAGCTCCGGTAATTGATGGTTTGATTGATGATAAAGCCTGGGACCTGGTAGAATGGTCGGGTGGTTTTACTCAGCGCATGCCCGACGATGGAGCTGCACCGTCGCAGCAAACGGTTTTTAAGGTTGTTTATGATGATGATCATCTGTATGTTTTAGTCCGGGCACTTGATACCGAACCCGGTAAAATTGTACGACGTATGTCGCGACGTGATGGTTTTGATGGCGACTGGGTTGAGGTAAGTATTGACAGTTATTTCGATAAGCGTACAGCTTTCTCTTTTATTGCTTCTGTTTCAGGAGTAAAAAGTGATTATGTTATCTCCAATAATGGGGATAATCAGGACCTGACCTGGGATCCGGTGTGGTTTTTAAAGACCAGCATCGATAGTGCTGGTTGGGTTGCCGAGATTAAAATTCCTTATAGCCAATTACGATTTAGTAATAATAAAAAAGAACAGGTATGGGGCTTGCAGGTTTGTCGTCGGTTTTTTAGAGATGAGGAGCAGTCGTGTTGGCAGTATATTCCCCAGGATGCTTCGGGGTGGGTGCATAATTTCGGGGAGTTACGGGGGATTAGGGGAATTGATCCTAAACGCCAGGTAGAAATTGCACCTTATGTACTTTCCAAACTCGAAAGCTATACCCCCGATGAGGATAATCCCTTTTCGTATGGGAGAGAGTTTGGAGTTGGTATCGGGCTGGATGGTAAAATTGGAATCACCAACGACTTTACCCTGGATTTCACCATAAATCCTGACTTTGGGCAGGTAGAGGCTGACCCCTCGGTAGTCAATCTTACTGCTTTTGAGACCTATTTTGAAGAAAAAAGACCCTTTTTTATTGAAGGGAGAAATATTACAAACTTTCAATTTTCCTATGGGGGAAACTCTTTTGCTTTGGATAATTTATTTTACTCGAGAAGAATTGGGCGATCACCACATTATACTCCTGATGTGGATAATGATCTTAATGAATATGCTGATGTGCCTGAGAATACGAGGATCCTGGGGGCTTTGAAGCTTACCGGAAAGACTCAGGACGGCTTATCCCTTGGAATCATTGAGAGTTTAACTGCCCGGGAAGAAGCTGATGTTTACCGGCAGGGAGAAAAGTCGAAAGAAACCGTTGAACCAATGACCAATTATTTTATTGGTCGTGTTCAGAAAGATTTTAATAATAACAATTCAATTGTTGGCGGAATGTTAACATCTACCAACCGCTTTATTGATGGTCAGGATGAGCATTTAAGTTATTTAACCCGGGATGCATACACCGGGGGCGTTGATTATACCCAATTCTGGAAGGATAAAACGTATTACCTGATCATTAAGTATGGAATGAGCCATATTCAAGGGGATTCTACGGCAATGATCCATCAGCAGGAATCCTCCCGTCGATATTTCCAGCGTCCCGATAATGATTATACCTTGTTCGACTCCTCGATAACCTCATTGACAGGACATGCGGGAACTGTCCAGTTTGGAAAGCAGGGGAGTAAATGGCAGTGGCTTTTCTGGACCACCTGGCGATCTCCCAGGTTTGAAACCAATGATGTGGGTTTTTTACATCACGCCGATGCTGTTTTCCAGGTGATATGGGTGGGCTACCGGTTTACCGAGCCTTTTGGTATTTTCAGAAACCTGAATATTGGCTTTAATCAATGGAGTGGTTGGGATTTTGGTGCTAACAGTAATTTTTATGGCGGAAATATTAATCTTCAGATGCAGTTTACCAATCACTGGACCTTGAGTGGGGGCACAAGCGTAGAAGGCGAAAGCCTTCAGAATGATATGTTGCGGGGAGGACCCTCCATTAAAACTCCGGGAGGCATTAATTTTTGGGGCATGCTGGGAACTGACGGAAGAAAAAATGTTCAAATCAATGGAAATGCCGGCGGAAATTTAGGGTTCGAAAATTCGTCGCAAAATTATTTTTATGGAATTGATCTTGTTTACCGGCCTCTCGATGCCCTGAGATTATCTTTCATGCCGAATTACTCGGTATCAGAAAGGGAACTTCAGTTTTTGGATACCGAAACATACCAGACTGAAGACCGTTATATTTTTGCTAAACTGAATCAGGTAACAACAGATTTCACATTACGTATTGATTACAGTATTACCCCTGACCTGACCATTCAGTACTACGGCTCGCCCTTTGTTAGTGCGGTTAATTATTCTGAACCAAAATATATTACCAACCCCCAGGCTGAGAGATTTAAAGACAGGTATAGCACGGATATGAGTTTTTCCTCTGAGGATTATGTGAATGATTACGATTTTAATTTCAGACAATTAAGATCAAACCTGGTTGTCCGTTGGGAATATAATCCCGGATCATTATTATATCTGGTATGGACACAAAATAAAACAGGGTCTGTTTCTACCGGGGATTTCTCTTTTTTCAATGATTTTGAGGGTTTGTTTAATATTCATCCGCACAATATTTTTCTGATCAAGTGGTCGTATCGGTTTGGAGTATAAGTTATGCATGAACAATCTTCATGGCAGATCTGTTATAATCATAACGTTGTATTGATATTAAATGATTTATTCAATACCTTTATCATTCATAAAAAAACTTACCCTGATGAAAAATAATATATTATCATTACTGACTCTAATCTTTACCGTTATGATTGGCAACGCCCAGGATCTGCAAACCGATGTTTTTCAAACCTCTAAGGGAGAACTGAAAATTCAATTTGTAAACCATGGTTCCATCTTTTTTGAATATGAAAACCAGGTAATACATGTTGATCCTGTATTACGCATGGGAGATTATGAAAAATACCCCAAGGCAGATATCATTTTAATAACCCATCATCATGGGGATCACCTCGATCAAAATGCTATCGACATGCTGAAAAAGGAAAACACAAAAATCATTTTTACCCAGAAATGTAAGGAGATGAGTGAGTACTTAACCGATGTTATTGTAATTAAAAATGGAGATGTGCTGAATATCAGCGAACTGGAAATATTGGCAGTTCCGGCCTATAATATCAAGCATAAACGTGAGAATGGAGATCCCTATCATATAAAAGGGGAAGGAAATGGTTATATTATTTCGTTTGCCGATAAAAAGGTTTATGTTGCCGGGGATACTGAAAATATCCCCGAAATGGAATCCTTTCAGGGTATTGATATCGCCTTTCTGCCGATGAATCTTCCCTATACCATGACTCCCGAAATGGTTGCCGAAGCTGCCCGGATGTTTTACCCTAAAATTCTTTATCCATACCATTATGGTAACACGGATACATCAATATTGACTGAATTGTTAAAAGATGATGCTATTGAAGTGAGAATTAAGAAAATGTAATACCTGAACCCTTTCCGGCTCTCTGGGATCAGATCTACGCAGGTTGTTAAATTTAATATTTTAAGAACTGAACTTCGTAGAGATGAGGCCATCTTTTGCCAGTGATAAAAATACGTTTATTGTCCTGATCGTAGGCAATCCCGTTTAACACATTATCTATTTCTCCATGGTATCCCTCAGGGATGATTTTGCGGCAGTCGATACGTTGAAGTACTTTTCCTGTTTCGGGATCAAAAGCTATAATCTCTTCCTTCTGGAAAATATTGGCATATATCACCCCATCAATATATTCCAGTTCATTCAGATTACGAACGGCACCTTCGTTATCGTAGACTTCAATCCGGTCAATTTCAGTAAAATATTCCGGTTCCAGAAAATAGATCGTCTGTGTACCATCGCTCATAAAAAGCTTCTTCCCGTCGGTGGTAATCCCCCATCCCTGGGTTGGATATTGCAGGGTGTTGATTAAGGTAAAACTCTCTTTGTCATATACAAATCCTGTTTGTGAAGTCCAGGTAAGCTGGATAATTTTATCCCCAAAAGCTGTAATGCCTTCGCCAAAATATTTAGCCGGGAGGCTTAAACTTTGAATCAGTTCACCTGTTTCAAGCACTACTTTTCGCAGGGAGGATTCTCCTTTTTGTCCTGTCCCTTCGTATATAATCCCGTTATCGTAGAACAAGCCCTGGGTATAGGCTCTGGTGTCGTGTGGGTAGGTATTTATTATTTTGCATTCGAAAAGTTCGGGAGTTCTGTCCGATTTAAACCGAAGCTTCAGGGTGTAAGTATCAATCTTCTTACCCCCGGCATAGGCCGAGATATGGAGTTTATTATTTCCTGTTTTATGATTTTGTGTATTCCATGTATAATTTAAGTTATCTACCCCGATGGTAGTCTGGGTAAGGTCGGTTTGAACAAGAAGAGAATCAACCCGTTGAAGAGTGTCTTTTAGGGAAATGTCAAGATCTATCAGATCACCCAGGGTGAATAATTCTCCTGCTTTAGGAGATTGTACTTCAATTACCTGAATCTGTTGGGTGCTCCCGGGGCTTTGGGTTATTTTCTTTTCCCGGGGCTCCTTTTCATTTTTGCATCGACTAAAGGATATCAGAGAAATGGTTATCAGGCTGTATATTAATAATTTGTTCATTTTTAAGGGTGGTTGGATCATTTATTACTAGCTGGTTAAGGTACGTTTTAGCTTTTGCCAAAAAGAACGTTTGGAAACCGGAATTTTTTGCATCTGCTTGTTCACATCATCTTCAAAGAGTTCAGGGTTTAACATTTGCCAAATTGCACTCCATCCCGGAAATCCTCCTATATTTTTGTCATCGATATAGATATCGGCATTAATTTTTCTACTGATCGTTTCGTCGTAAATTTCTTCGGGGTAATTTTTGTTGACCGCATAGAATTCAACACCGTTTTTTTGGCAGAAATTCACAGCCTCTTCGAGTTCTTTTCCTGCTCTGAAAGTCCAGAGTATGAGTAAAGCGCCTTTGTCCTGGAGTGCTTTTAGGGTTTCAAAGGCAAAGAGTTTGGGTTTGCCTATTTCGGGGTATTCATGATCAACAATTGTACCGTCAAAATCTACTGCGATTTTCATAGAAATAATTTTTAGGCTTAGGACAAAAATAGTGATTATTTTCGGGCAAAAGAATTTTACCGGGCTTTTCTGCTAAAAGTGTATCTAAGGCTGAAAATGTTAGAATAGAGTGCCATCGACTGGTCGCCAATATCGGTGAGTGCATAGTCGATGGTAAAACCGTAAATATTGATCCCTACTCCGAAGTTGGGTTGCAGGGTAAGTGATTTGGACTGGTCGAAGTTTTCAACCCGCTGAAAATTTCCTATCCCAAAGCGCACAAAAACAAGTTTCCGGTAATCAACTTCTATTCCCATATGTGGGTCGATACTTACCGGATCGCCTTCCAGGAGTACATGTCGTTGTCCGTCGAAAGTAAAATCGGCATCCACCTCCACCATGGCTCCAAAATCCCGGGTTATAATAAAATCCCGGGATACCCCTATCAATAATTTGGGTAACGTTATCTCCAGTGCATTTTCGGGAGCAAAGTTAAAGATGCTGTCCTGAACTTCTACCATTAATTCATCTTCGTTAAAACTCCAGGCATTAAAGGTGGAGGTAATATCCCGGGCTAACAATCCAAATCTCCATTGCTCTTTGGTATAACGGATTCCTGCATCCAGTCCGAAGCCCCAGGCATTGGCAAATTCGCCAATATTCCGGTAGATAACTTTTACACTTGCCCCATAGGATAAGTTTGGGATGGCTGATTTGCGGGCATAGGAAACCAGGAATGCATAGTCGGCTGCTGAAAACTTGGAAATACGTCCATAATCAATATTTCCGTCTTTATCAATCAGGTCGGTGGTGTTTGGTATATCATCCACCCCAAAACGGATAAAAGATGCTCCAAGCCAGCTATTGGTATCTATATCCATGGCAGCCCCCGCATAATCATATTTGGCAATTCCTGCAAAGTATTCGGCATGCATCAGGCTGGCATCAATACTGTTTTCAATAGAGGTCAGCCCGGCAGGATTCCAGTAACCCGAAGTTACGTCGTTACTATTTGCCACGGTTGCATTTGCTAATCCTAATGCACGTGCACCTACACCAATGGATAAGAATTCGTTGGAATATTTAGCGGTTTGGGCTAAAAGCGGCGTGGTAATCAGCAGCCATAAAAAAAAAGTCAGATATCTTTTTCCCATTGATGTAAAAATAATTACTCTTTTTGTAAAATAAAGAAAAAACAAAATCTTATTTTAATCCCTAAGGCAGAACTATAAATTTTAACTTATTTTTGTATAAAAAATTGTATGAATAGATTTAATTATTAAAGTATGAGTTTTTCCATTAAACGTTATGTCCCTAATTTTATCACTTCCTTAAACCTTTTTTCCGGATGTTTATCCATTGTATTAGCTTTTGAAGGATATCTGCTATTGGCTGTTTATATGATTTTTTTGTCAGCGGTATTTGATTTTTTCGATGGAATGAGTGCCCGGTTATTAAAAGTATATTCTGAAGCAGGGAAACAACTTGATTCCCTGGCCGATGTGGTTAGCTTTGGGGTTGCCCCCTCGGTCATTGTATTTTCGATGATGAAAATCATGCTTTTTGGTTCAGTCTACCTTCCATCTCTGGAAAATATTCCGTTGACCACGGGATTGTTTTTGATATCCCCGTTTCTTATTGCAGTGTTCTCGGGATTACGGCTGGCAAAATTTAATGTTGATACCCGGCAAAATGAGTCGTTTATCGGGCTTCCAACTCCTGCCAATGCATTATTCTTTGTTTCCTTATATATTATTACACTGGTTAGTGACAATACCCTGGTTATTCATTTAATCCAGGATAAAGTTTTTCTCCTGGTGTTAATTATCGTTTTTTCCCTGCTTTTAATTGCTGAATTTCCAATGTTTTCGTTAAAGTTTAAAAGTCTTGGATTAGCAGGGAATAAAATTCGTTTTATCTTTATTGGATTATCTGCCGTTTTATTAATATTATTGCATTCAATTGCAGTCCCCGTAATTATTATATTATATATTGTATTATCAGCAATAAATAACTGGATTTATAACTTAGATTAACAGATACAACCATGAAGTTTTTAGCAGAAATAAATGTAATGCCGTTAAAAGCATTATTAGATCCTCAGGGCAAGGCGGTAACGCATAGCATGAAAAATATAGGTTTTAACGAAGTGTCGAATGTAAGAATTGGGAAACATATTACCCTTGAGATTGAAGCCGGAAGTAAGGAGGTTGCTATGGAGCGGGTGAATGAAGCCTGTAATAAGATTCTTTCCAATCCGGTGATGGAAGGGTACGATTATACGCTTAAAGAAATAAAATAGCTTTCTTTAATTCCTTCTGTTTTTTTTCGAAGCAGTAATTTTACTCATTACTTCAGTTTGTTTCTGGATGGATTCCTTGTGAACCAGCTGAAGTAATTTTTTAATGAAATCTTCGGATAATCCCATTTTTTTACCCAGTCTAATCCGGGTATTGACAATTTTTTCCCAACGACGTAACTGGAGAATTGTTACCTCATTTTTACTTTTATATTTTCCAATCTCTTCCACCACATGCATTCGTTGCGAAAGGAGTTCGAGCATCTGTTGATCAATAGAATCTATTTTATCGCGCAGGTTTTCCAGGACACTTAGGAAGTCGTTGTTTTTAACCGAGGTTGTCCGGAAGATTAATTTATTGAGGATAACACCCAGTTGACCGGGTGTTAATTGTTGGTTCATGTCACTTCGTGCAGCATTAGGGTTGATGTGGGTTTCAATCATCAGACCATTCATGTTGAGATCCATCGCTTTCTGGGCAATTTCGGGGATATACTCTGTATTTCCTGAAATGTGGCTGGGATCACAAATGATGGGTAAAGTATGACACATACTTTTGAGTTCGATAGGAATTTCCCACTTGGGAATATTTCGCAGGGTCGTGGCTTCGAAAGGGTAAAACCCCCGGTGGATGGCAGCCAGCTTTTTTACTCCTGCCTTATGAAAACGTTCCAGGGCCCCGATCCAAAGCTGAATGTCAGGATTAATAGGATTTTTAATCATTACAGGCCCGGGATACCCTTTCAATGCGTCGGCCAGCTCCTGGATAGAAAAAGGGTTGGATGTGGTACGTGCACCGATCCATAAGATGTCGATATTGTATTTTTCAGCCAGTTCAACATGTTCCGGGTTGGCTACCTCTACCGTAGTGAGTAGTCCGGTTTCTTTCTTTACCTGCTTAAGCCATTGAAGGCCCTGTTCTCCCACTCCCTCGAAGTTCCCGGGACGGGTTCGTGGTTTCCAGATTCCGGCACGGAATACTTTTACTTTGTCTAGCCGGGAAATGGCCAGGGCTGTTTGCATAACCTGTTCTTCTGTTTCTGCGCTACAGGGGCCCGCAATAAGCAAAGGTTCGTGAAGACCCTTAAACCATTGACTGATTTTTGATATGTTTTTTAACCTGGTCATTTCTTATGATGTTTTACGCATACCGGAACAGGGATTTGTCTTAACAAATAGCCGGTAATCCATGTTTGATGAAATTATTGCCCTCCCAGTTTAAATAAATTGTGACATGACTGATGATTACAAACATACATCTTTATTAAAAAACTTTATCATATTTCAGTTTAAAATGATCTGTTGAGTTGATGGATTTGGCTACCCATAATCCTGATCATTCGTCGATTATTGCAAAAAAGCCTGTTGGGTTTCGAACAGGCTTTTTTCATATTTATTTTTGTTCAAATTTTTTTACAGCCCAAACGGATAGTTTGTAACTGACCCAGATTAGTACCGGCCAACTGATAAGCCAAAGAATTTCAGTCCAATACATAGTTTGTTTTATTTTAAAGATTGTCAATTAAATATTAATAAACGTGAATATCCTCACTCATCTCGTCTTTATCAATTTTCTTATTATTGATAGATTTCCATGCATACCAGATGTAAGCTGCCACAAACGGAACCATTAAGGAAACATAGCTCATGGCAGTAAGGGTATACTTGCTGGATGAGGCGTTCTCGATGGTTAATGAACTCTGCAAATCAAATGTTGAGGGATAAAAGGCAGTATTATTAAATCCTGCCACCAGGAACAATCCCAGAACGGTTAAGATGGTTCCGGGCCCCGCAAACCAAATGCCGTTTGAACAATCGTTGACTAAAGATTTTATAATACCTGTTAGAACAAGGATTACCCCAGCTAAAAAGAGGATTGCCACTACAGGCATCTGGATAAAGTTATTGAGGTATTTGTTGGGTTCCATAAACACATCTTTCGTTTCTGGATGGTAAGCAAAGCCATCGATTAATAGTACCCAGATGACAAAAATCAGGAAGAATACCACAAAAGGGACTGCATTGTAGAGCAACTGTTTTTTTGCCCTGCGAAAAATGTTAGTGTCATCAATGTTGTTCATAAAATAGAGGATCCCGAGAGTACGTGCCAGAAAAAAAACGGCAAATCCAAGGGCCAGGTTGTGAGGATTAAGGGCCAGTTCGAGTCCACGGGCTGAACCCTCCCAGTGCGATGAATTCATGGTATTAATAAAAAATTCGGAACCGGTAAAGAAGGTTGCTACAGCAGTCCCCAGCAGGATGGTTCCCAGGGCGCCATTGATAAACAGGAAGGCCTCATAGGTTTTTGTTCCCAGAAAATTGTTAGGTTTCGACCTGTATTCGTAGGAAATAGCCTGGATGATAAAGGCAAAAAGGATAAGCATCCATACCCAATAAGCTCCGCCAAAGCTTGTTGCATAGAAAAGAGGGAAAGAGGCAAAGAATGCTCCGCCAAAAGTTACCAGGGTTGTAAATGTAAACTCCCATTTTCGGCCCAGGGAGTTTACCAGCATGCGCCGTTCAATAGTTGTTTTCCCTAAAGAATAGATGAGGGTTTGTCCTCCCTGAACAAAAAGCAGGAAAACGAGTGTTGCGCCTAACAGTGAGATAATTACCCACCAGTATTGTTGTAATGCAATATGTGATAAGGTTTCAAACATTTTATTGTCCTCCGTCTTTAGGTCCGATTTTAATTTGTTTGGTCATAATCTTTATCTCTGCTATGAGGAGTGCCGTAAAAATAAATGCAAAGAGCCAGAACGTTATTTGTACGGCACTGGCATCTATATTTGATACGGCGGCAACGGTAGGCAGCAGATCCTGTATAGTCCATGGCTGGCGCCCTACCTCAGCAACAATCCAACCCGACATGGAGGCAATATAAGCCAATGGAATGGTAAAGATGGATAATCGTAAGATCCATTTGCGGGATTCGAGTTTATTTTTGTAGAGCAGCAATAAAACAACCACAAAGAGTAAAACAAAATAAAACCCCAGGGCCACCATGAGGTGGAAACTATAAAATGTTAAGGGGACATTGGGAATAATACTTTTTGGATCATTTAAAAAACCATACCCAAAGAACCGGAAATTTTCACGAAAGATTTTTAATGACTGTTCCTGGATGGTGTCGTTACTGTTTTCCCTGGCTTCTTTGTAGTCGGCTAAGGCACTGATGGCCAGCTTCCCTTTTTTGATTTTTTCTTCGGCTGAAAGGGCGGTTTGGGTTTTTCCGTTTTCATCGGTTATGGGGTAACCCCCTTCAACCAGGTTTTTTACCCCCGGGACAAAGGCATTGGCATCTCTGTATCCTAAAAAGGAGAGTAATTTGGGAATCTCAAGTTTAAAAACATACTCGTCCTTGTTATCATCGTATTGTTTGCCTGGTGTTGGCATCCCAATCATAATTAAACCGGCACCTTCGGATCCTTCGTACAAGCCTTCCATGGCAGCCAGTTTCATGGGTTGTTTCTGGGCTACCTGGTAAGCTGAACCATCGCCGGTATAAATCAGGAACAGGCTGCTTAACAATCCAAATACGGCTGCAATAACCATGCTTCGTTTAGCCATTAATTGTTCTCGTCCTTTCAGCAGAAACCAGGCACTCACCCCAATAACAAATATTGATGCCAAAACAAATCCTGAGGTTATGGTATGCAAAAATTTATTAACGGCTACCGGGGATAAGAAAACATCCCAAAAATTCAGCATTTCATTTCGTGCCGTATCGGGATTAAAATGCATTCCTACCGGATGCTGCATCCATCCATTGGCTACTAAAATCCAGAGAGCCGACAGGTTTGCTCCAATGGCTACCAACCAGGTAGACACCAGGTGAAATTTTTTGCTTACTTTATTCCACCCGAAAAACATGACGGCAATAAAAGTTGACTCAAGGAAAAAAGCCATGATTCCTTCAATAGCTAATGGGGCCCCAAAGATATCGCCCACAAACCAGGAATAATTAGACCAGTTGGTACCAAACTCAAACTCAAGAATTAATCCGGTGGCAACACCAATCGCAAAGTTTATTCCGAACAAAGTCATCCAGAATTTTGTGGCTTTTTTCCACTCCGGATCACCGGTTTTCACATAAATGGTTTCCATAAATGCGATAATAAACGTAATCCCTAACGTTAATGGAACAAATAGCCAATGATACATCGCAGTCAGGGCAAATTGTGCCCTCGACCAGTTTACCAAAGCAAAATCAAGATTTTCAATCATTATCTGTATGTTTAGGTTTTGTTAGTTGCTCGATTACATAATCACTTTTCTCCTGGTCGGTATCGAATTTTTCATTTAAAAAATTCCTGAAAAAGAAAAGTTTTAATATTACAAACATGATAAATAGTTTGATCAGGATAAGAGCCCACAATTTTTTGCCCAGCGTCATGTTCTTAAATCCTTCGTAGTAGAATAGAAAAATTCGTTTAAAGATATTTTTTTTCATCATGTTTGATTATGAAAATATATTACTACTTACCAAAGATAAAAAAAATAAGAAAATTGCAAAGGGATGCTCAAAAGGAATCAATCAATAACAGAATAAAAATTAATCGTATTGTTTGGCATCGGAAAATACATGGATGAATCCTTTTTGGGTTTCCACGGCCGGATCTTCTGATGTTAAAACATAGTAATAGGTTCCGGGGCTCACCATGGATCCTGATGTATTTCGTCCGTCCCAAACAATAATGGGAGCTTTGGTTTTAAAAATTAATGTTCCGGTCCGGCTAAAGATGGAGATTTCCAAAGGAATTACCCCATTGGATTCAACGATAAAAAGATCGTTGACCCCATCGTTATTTGGGGTAAAAACATTGGGAATCTTTAGCGTATCCAGGATAGTATACGTTTTTGTTTCACTGTACAGGGTTGTTGAAGCTTTTTCAGTTACCTCCAGGGTAAAGGTATAGGTCCCTGCGGCATCGAAAAAATATGATGCGGAAGGGAGATTATTCTCGAAGGGTTGCGTGTCTCCCGACCAGCTAAAAATATAATCGGCTGTATCGCTAAGGTTAAAGGCTGTAGTATCTCCGGCACTAATTTTTTGGGCCTGGCACCTGACTTCAAAACTGGCAGCAGTGGTTGAAAACCCGAAGGTAACGGCATCTATTTGAGCATACCCTTTAATGGATCCTGCTAAAAAAAAGAGAATGTAAAATAATCGTTTCGTCTGTGTCATTAAAAATCATTTATTCACGTAAATATATAAAATACCCTTTTATAAACTTAAATTTTTTCAGTTAATTTTTTAACCAGCTTAAAATTATTAAAAAACTCCTTTAAAAATACCCTAAGAATTGTGTAAGTCGGGATGGCCAGGATCATTCCCGTGATTCCAAACATACTTCCAGCCATCAGCAGTATAATAAATATCTCCATGGGGTGTGCATTCACACTGCTTGAATAGATAACCGGCTGAAAAACAACGTTGTCGATGATCTGGACCAGGATGAAAACCAGTAACATCCATCCGAGCAAAGGAAGTAATTCAGAATAAAAAGGGAGTTCTAAATGAGTGGCAAAACCCATGATCAGACCAAGGCTTGAGCCAATAATAGGTCCTAAATAAGGGATTACATTAAAAATTCCTACTACAAGCCCGGTTAGTAAAGCATCGGAAAAATCCAGTCCAACAAGCTTTAACCCCGTGGATACCAGGAGGATAATGCATGTGATTTGCACAATGATTCCTATAAAATATCTTGTTAATAACTTTTTTATGGAATGAAGGACCCGTTCGATGTTTTTCAAATATTTATCCGGAACAAATAAAAAAATGCTTTCATAGAATAACCCCTTGTCTTTTAAAAAGAAAAATGTCATAAAGGAGATTGAGAAAGCGGCGATGAATATGTTTCCCAATAAACTGGCCATTGAACTAAAAAAACCGGACAATAAAGAAATATTCAAAACCGACATGAGTTTCTCGGTCAGATATTGTTCTATGGGTTTATCGGTAAAGGCATGGATGTTGAATTTTAATAGAAGCTGTTCAATTTTGTCCACCGGACCCTGGAATTTTAGCATGAGGGTGTTGGCATCGAGTGTAGATATCTCTTTGGCCTGGTTGGCAATAAGAGGGATAAAAACTCTGAAAAAGGTGAAGATTAATATCCACATTACAATGAGGGTTAGGAATGCTGATAAAGCCCTTGGGATTTTTACCTTATACAGATGAAGCTTATCTAAAAAATCAACCAGGGGTCTTCCTACCAGGGAAAGTACTCCGGAGATGAGAATATAGGCTACAATGGATTTAAAATACCATAAAATAAACCCGGTAATGGCAATCCCTATGGCAATAAATAAATATTTGATTTTTCCATTCATTGTTAAACTTTAAGGTAAAAAAATCATCTAACGTGTGTTTGATAAAAATCTGAACTAAATTAAGTTTTTTTTGCAGATAATAAAACAAAACCATCGTTTTGGGGAGATTAAACTTTCTTGAATAATAAATAAATAGTTACATGTTTCAATCACATCTGGGTGAATTTGCAGCTTTGTTAACCGCTGTATTCTGGACAGTTACGGGAATTGCATTCGAGTCGGCAGGGAAAAAGGTAGGTTCCTTGTCCACGAACCTAATCCGGCTTTTTATGGCTTTTTTCTTTATTGGTATCTATGGGTTAATCACCCGTGGTGAGTTTTTGCCTTTGGATGGTACTGTTCATAACTGGACCTGGCTTTCGTTGTCCGGGCTTGTGGGATTTGTTATTGGAGATTTACTGTTATTTGAGGCTTATGTTGTTATTGGATCCAGGGTTTCCATGTTAATTATGTCGCTTACTCCACCCATTACAGCGTTTATTGGGTGGTTAGTGATGGATGAAATCCTGACGACTCAAAATATCATCGGGATGATTCTAACGATGACCGGAATTGTACTGGTGGTTTTGGAAAGAAAATCCAATGAGCTGGGAACTAAGAGCAAACCCAGGAAAAAGATAAATCTTTCGTATCCGCTTGCGGGACTGCTGTTAGCTTTTGGAGGTGCTGTAGGGCAGGGTACAGGATTGGTTTTAAGTAAGTTTGGAATGCAGGATATGAATCCTTTTGCCGCGACCCAGATCAGGGTGATTACCGGTTTTTTTGGTTTTTCCATCTTATTTATTTTTATGAAGCGTTGGAAGAAAGTATTTCAGGCCCTGAAGAATAAAAAGGCCATGAGCAGGGTAGGAATTGGTGCCTTTTTTGGTCCGTTTTTGGGGGTCTCTTTTTCGCTACTGGCTGTTAAACATACCACCACAGGGGTCGCATCAACCATAATGGGAATTGTTCCGGTATTAATCATTCCGCCGGCTGTAATATTCTTTAAAGAAAAAATAACGTTGAAAGAAGTGATAGGCTCTGTTATAGCTGTTGGGGGAGTGGCATTGTTCTTTTTGTAAACGATTTTTTGTAAATTGCCCCAAAATCGTATTTATGAAGAGAGCAGCAGGGGTATTATCTTTTTTATTTATTCTAGGATGTAATGCGGTAAATCAACCAGCAACGGGTGACTTTCAAAAAATCAGCCAGGAAGAGTTTCTTCATCAACCCTTTGGTTTTGAGGAGACGATTGATAGCTTTTCCGAGCATACTTCGCCAACCTTCAGGATTCAAAAATTATTACGCAGGAATAAGCATTATCCGGAGAAAACCGATACTATTTATCAGTTTAAATACAGAAAATCGGAGATCTTTTTTTATAAGACCCACCTGGGACAGGAATTTCTCCTTGCAGGGAAGATTTTAAATAAACAAATTGCCTTAACCAATGATATAAGGATAGGGATGTCCAGGACCGATTTTAAACACCGCTTTACTGATTCGTTGAACTTTGCGTCTGATACCCTGGAGATGGTGGGAGAAGGTACTAAATATACCTTTATCTTTAATAACAATAAATTAAATCGGATAAATATCGACAACTATTTTGATTAAACCGGTTAATCATTGAATTCGGCAATCACGGTTTGTGAGCCCCTGGTTTTTTCACCCGGTTTAACCTTTACCTTTGCATCAAGCGGTAAGAACACATCCAGTCGTGAGCCAAAGCGTATAAAACCCATTTCGGCATTCTGTTTTACTTTACCATCATTTTTTACATATGAGATAATCCTTCGCGCAACAATTCCGGCGATTTGACGCACTAATAGCTGGCGTTTTTTTTGATCTTCAATAACAACCGTGGTGCGTTCGTTCTGTGTTGATGATTTCGGTAAACGGGCTACCAGGAATCTTCCCGGATGATATTTAAAATATTTAATTAAACCTCCAATGGGAAACCAGTTGATATGGATGTTCCATACCGACATAAAAATGGAGACCTGGATTCGTTGATCTTTAAAATATTCTTCTTCGTGGGTTTGCTCAACGACAACTACTGTTCCGTCGGCTGGTGCGAAAATTTTATTTTCATCATAAACCATGGACCGGTTGGGTTTTCGGAAGAAAAAACCAACAAAACCATAAAGAAAAATGGTTATTATGCAGGTAAGCCAGTTATAGATGGTATTCGCGCCAACCAGGTAATAGACTGCCAGGTTTACTCCTAAAAGAACAATAAAGAGTATGATCAGGATGGAAACACCTTCTTTATGAATTTTCATGGTTTAATGTTTTGTACAAATTTAATGATTTTAATGAATTATTTGTAAAAAAACATAGAACACCGGTAAAGAAAGAAATATAGCATCGAAACGATCAAGAACCCCTCCATGTCCCGGCAACATGGTCCCCGAATCTTTTTTGTCATGATTTCGTTTAAAAGATGATTCTATCAGATCGCCATAGGTCCCGGCAACCGGAACGATAATTGCAAGGATGGCCCATTGCCAAAGACTTAAATCAGAAAATAGTAACGACAGGGGATAGGCAGCGATCAGTGAAAATACCAGGCCGCCAATAAATCCTTCCCATGATTTTTTAGGGGATATCCGCTCGAACAACCGATGTTTACCAAAGGATATGCCAAAAATATAAGCCATGGTGTCAAATAGCCAGGTTAACAGGAAAAAACCAAGGAGGATCTGCCAATGATATATTCCGTCGCTAAATACCATATAGTTGGCGAATGACAGGGGCAGGGCAATATAAATAACTCCAAGCAGGGTAAAACCGATGTCGGCTAATACCTGATCTGATTTTCGGTAAAGTTCCAGAATAAATATTCCGGCAATGAAAAGAATGATGGGGAGAAAAATCTTTAACCCAAAAGTCTGGTTTGCATATAAAAAGTTTGCCGCAAAGAGCATCACCCCGATGAAAATTCCGGGAATTTTTTGTGGGGTATAATTCTCTTTTTCAGCGAAAGAATAAAATTCCAGCATCGAACAAATAATGATGAGTTCGAATAAGATGAAAAAAGTAATTTTATGAAAAATAAGAGCACCGATTACAAGTACCAGAAAAACAATCCCTGTAATGGTGCGTTGGATCAGATTATTCAAGGCTTTTACTATTTATGCTGTTATTAATTATTTCTTTTCATTTTTGGATTCTTTTTCTTCTGATTGATCTTCTGGTGATTTCTTGTTCTTTTTTTCCGCGGTTTCTTTTTTCTCATCTTTTTTTTCTTCAGGCTGATCTTCCATGTTCTTCAGGATTTCTTTCTTTTTTTCTTTCCGTTGTTCCGCGATTTCTTCTTTTTTCTCCTGGGTTGATTTCCAGGGGCGCTTGCCAAAGATTTTTTCAAGATCCTCGGTAAAGATTACTTCTTTTTCCAACAGTTTTTCGGCCAGTTGTGTTAACCCGTCCTTATGTTTTTTTAGAATTTCAAACGCCCGAACATAAGCTTCTTCAATCAGATCTTTAACCTCTTTATCGATCAGTTCGGCCGTTTTCTCGCTATAGGGTTTGGTAAATGCCATGTCGCTTTGGCCGGTTGAATCATAAAAGCTCACATGGCCTACTTTTTTGCTCATTCCAAAGTAAGCTACCATGGCATAGGCCTGTTTGGTTATTTTTTCCAGGTCGTTCATGGCTCCGGTCGATACCTTGCCAAACATGAGTTCTTCTGCAACGCGGCCGCCCAGGGCTGCACACATTTCATCGACCAGCTGTTCGCGGGTTGTTATCTGTCTTTCTTCGGGCAAATACCAGGCAGCACCTAACGCCCGGCCACGGGGGATAATGGTAACTTTTACCAGCGGACTGGCATGTTCGAGCAGCCAGCTTACGGTAGCATGTCCGGCCTCATGAAAGGCAATGGTTCTTTTTTCATCCTTGGAGATAATCTTACTTTTTCGTTCAAGTCCCCCAACGATACGGTCTACGGCATCAAGAAAATCCTGCCGTTCCACTACCTTTTTATTTTTTCGGGCAGCAATTAATGCCGACTCGTTACATACATTGGCAATGTCGGCCCCCGAAAACCCGGGAGTTTGCTTTGCCAGAAAATCAATATCTAAATTGGTTTCCAGTTTAATAGGTTTTAAGTGGACTTTAAATATCTCTTTTCGTTCATTAATATCCGGTAATTCGAGGTGCACCTGCCGGTCGAAACGTCCGGCACGTAATAGGGCACGGTCGAGTATGTCTGCCCGGTTGGTAGCAGCCATGATGATTACCCCAACATTGTTTCCAAATCCATCCATTTCGGTAAGTAGCTGGTTTAGTGTATTTTCCCGCTCGTCGTTGGAGCCAAAGTTGGGGTTTTTTCCCCGGGCCCGTCCTATGGCATCAATCTCATCAATAAATATTATACAGGGAGCTTTTTCTTTGGCCTGCTTGAACAGGTCGCGAACTCTAGAAGCCCCAACACCAACAAACATCTCAACAAAATCGGATCCCGACATGGAGAAAAAAGGAACATTGGCTTCGCCGGCAACGGCTTTGGCAAGTAATGTTTTTCCTGTTCCCGGAGGGCCAACCAGTAATACCCCTTTGGGGATTTTACCTCCCAGGTCGGTATATTTTTTCGGTTTCTTTAGAAAGTCAACAATTTCCCTCACTTCAATTTTTGCCTCTTCCAGGCCGGCAACATCCTTAAAATCAATTTTTATGTTACTCTCCTTGTCAAAGAGCTGAGCTTTCGATTTACCTACGCTGAAAATGTTACCTGCTCCTCCGGGGCCTCCACCTTTCGACATTCGGCGGAAAATAAAAATCCATATGGCCAGAATAATAAAAATGGGTAGCAACCATCCAATAATATCCCGCAGGTAGTTGGGTTGTGTTTTGTAACTCACTTCAATGTATTCCCCGTCAAGGTACTTGTCCTGGGCTTCCCTTAACCAGCGCTCGAAATATTCGATGGAACCAATGGTAAAGTAAAAATGTGGTCCTTCCTGGGATACCCTGGAAAAATTATTGTCAAACAAATCTTTATAGCGGGCGTCATTCAAACGGTCTTTTTTGATATAAATATTTGCCCGCTCCTTATTGATTACCTCAATTTTTTCTACATCTCCGTTTTTGAGCATGTCGCGCTCAAATTCCTGCATGGTAATTTCTTTAGGTTCGGGGGAGAAGCTAAAGAGTTGCAGTCCAATAAAAACCAGTGCAATTAACCCGTAAATCCAATAGACATTAAATTTGGGTTTCCCTCCCTTGTTGTTCGGGCTATTGTTCCTGTTATTATTATTGTTGTTATTGTTATTCTGATGATTATTATTTAACGTTCCGTTATCTTTTGTCATTATTTTGGTTCTCCTTTATAGTTATTTCAATACATCTTCGTAGCGGGTAAGGCTGGCATCAGCCCACAGATCCTCAAGGTTATAGAAGCTTCGATATTCACTTTGAAAGATATGAACAATCACCTCTGCATAATCGAGCAGAACCCATGTGGCATTTGCCAGGCCCTCCTTATGCCAGGCCTTTATTCCCAGGGTTTCTCTTACGGTTTCCTCAACCGAGTCAGCGATTGCTTCTACCTGAGTGTTAGAGTCTCCATGGCATACTATAAAATGACTGCAAAAGGTGTTGTCAATTTTCGTTAGATCAAGATTTACAGGATCTTTCCCTTTTTTCTTATGAATCCCTTCAATAATTGCATTTACTAACTCTTCTGTACTGTACTCTTCGTTTTGTTTATTGATCATTAAAATTATTTTTTGGCAAAGGTAATGATTTTACGCTATATTTTTAAAACTCTGTTTACGTTTAAGTTATTGTCTGTTTTGTGTATCAAAAACCATTCCTTTTCAAACCAAAAGAAGATGGTTTTGTTTGCTCCGTAAAAATGTCACTTTTTTACCACATCCCATGATTTTATGCTAAGAATTTGTCATATATTTTCACAATTTGTCATTGTTTGTTATTTTTCGTTTTACTTTTATAAAAAAATGGAGATGAAATCCTGGAAAAGAATTATTTCATTAAGTTCAACCGACTCAACCAATAGTTACGCCATGAGGTTATTAAAGTCGGATGAGGTGGAAGAGGGAACCCTGGTCTTTACACAAGAACAGATTCAGGGTCGTGGGTTGGGAAAAAATCGGTGGGAGAGTGAAAGAAACATGAATTTAACTTTTAGTATCATTTTATTCCCGGGATTTTTGCCCGTTGAACAGCACTATATGCTTTCGAAGGTCATATCCCTGGGTTTGTTAGATTATGCCTCTTCAAAAGTATCCGGCATCTCCATAAAGTGGCCAAATGATATTTACTACCAGGATAAAAAACTGGCCGGCATTCTTATTGAAAATAGTATTAAGGGCTCTGTCCTGAATTATTCCGTTGCCGGTATCGGGTTGAACCTTAACCAGGAACAGTTTGTCAGTGATGCTCCTAATCCTGTTTCATTAAAACAAATTACAGGAATTCATTACCATGTCGAAGATGAGTTACACCTGGTCAGACAGCATCTTAAAAAGTATTACCAAAAACTTCAATCCGGACAAATGAATGCTATTCACCGGAGGTATATTGAAAGTTTATACCGGTTGAATAAATTTCATAATTTTCGTTGGAACAACCGGATTTTTCGTGCAAAAATTATCGGGGTCAATGAATATGGACACCTGCAGGTAATCAGTTCAACCAACGAACACCGTGAATTTGAGTTTAAAGAAATTGAATTTTTAATTTAGCGGCCGCTTATTCTTCCTGTACTTTTTCGTTAAAAAAAGTCACCATATGGTCAACCAGGGCATCGATTCCTTTTTGCAGATGCTTGCCAACCATCATTTTCATCATGGGGTTAAGCCTTGCATCCATGGTTAAGCGGATGGCTGTTATTTTTTTATCCTGTTCAACAGGCTTCAGCTGGATCCAGAAACTGAAATCAAAAGGCGCTTTGCCGTCACTGGTGATTTTAATTAATTTATGGGGTTCTTTTTCAACGGTTTTTAGTCCGGCTTCGCCGATCCCATCAATCCTGAACTTACAGCTTTCCTCAGCGGCCTCAAAACCTGAAATTTTATCCCTGGGTATTATACGCTCGAAATTTCTAAAATCGGACAGAAAATCATAAATGATTTCATCGGGTTGATTTATTTTGCCAATCTTGCTGGTATACTTGCTCATCTTACTATTTTTTTAACAGAAGTTTCTATTTACCCCATATGTCGGGGGTATCTCTCCAGTGATTTAAGGTTTCCAAATCAGATTTTTTGATATATCCCGTATTTAATGCAACTTCTATTAGTTGATTGTAATCAGATAATGTTTTTAATGGAACTTTTGCCTCCTTAAAATTGTCCCGGGCTATTTTAAATCCATAGGTAAAAATTGCCACCATTCCCAGTACTTCAATGTTCTGGCTGCGTAGTGCCTGTATGGCATTAAGGCTGCTTTTACCTGTTGAAACCAGGTCTTCAATCACGATTACTTTTTTCTTTTCGGGGATTTCTCCTTCAATTTGATTTCCCAGGCCATGCTCTTTGGGTTTGGGTCTTACATATCCAAAAGGGAGGTTTAATGCATCAGCTACCAGGGCACCGATGGCAATAGCCCCGGTTGCAACTCCGGCAATATAATCGGGTTTTTCGAACTTTTTGGTGATTACCTCTACAAACGAATTTTTGATAAAATCTCTCACCTCCGGATAGGATAATGTTTTCCGGTTATCACAGTAGATGGGAGATTTCCAGCCCGAAGCCCAGGTAAACGGATTTGCAGGTTGCAACTTTATTGCCTTAATTTGCAGTAACGATTGTGCAATATTTTGTTCTAAATGTTCCATACCGCAAATGTATAAAGTTTTTTATAATCAAAGGATCGTTTTTTTTGTTGATCAGGATAACTCTCCGGAAGAAAATTCAAAATACATCAAACATTGCTTTGAAAACAGGTCTTTACTTTATAAGGTTGTTGACGAGTTTGCTCATAATGAGAATGTTGAGAAGCTCCTGGTTGTTCATCCTGATGTCGATTTTGTTTTTAAACAGTTTGCATCATTTTTTACGATTATCGAAGCAGCCGGAGGATTGGTAAAAACTCCCGATCATAAATTTCTGGCTATTTTCCGAAGAGGGGTATGGGATTTACCTAAGGGGAAACTGGAGTCCTCAGAATCTACTGAAGAGGGAGCCCTTCGGGAGGTGACCGAGGAGTGCGGAATCGACGGCATGCAATTAAAAAAGCAGTTGACGGTTACCTGGCACACATATACCCTGGAGAATCATCCGGTATTAAAAAAAACCACCTGGTACGAAATGGAACATCCGGGGCAGGTTCAGCTAACCCCACAGCTTGAAGAGGATATTACCCGGGTTCAATGGATTGGTCGGGATGAACAATCCCAAGTGATCCGTAACACTTATCCATCCATTCTTGAAGTGTTAACGCAGGGAGGAATCATTTCCCCTTAGCTTCTGAAAAAGTGTTGTTATAGGTCGCCGGCTTCTTTTAACTTGGTAAAAATGTATTGTTCCAGGTTCTCATCGGGAGCAGGGGCCGGCGACATGGACAACCTGCCTTTCTTGTCGATAAAATAGTAGGTTGGAAATGCCCGAATATCGTATTCTTTGAATACCTCGGGCTGGTTCCCGTAATGGAGAAACAGGTAATCATAGCCTTTCTTTTCCACAAACCTCTTCATATGCTCCAGGCTCTCATCCATCGAAATAACAACAATCTGATAATGTTCCTTGTGAAGTTCATGGAGCCGTTGCAATTTATCAAATTCCTGTATGCAGGCATAGCTAATGGTTGTACAAAACCCCAGATAAACGTATTGCCCGGTAAACGAATCGAGCGAAACCATGATACTGTCCTTGTTCAGTAAGTTAAAGGCAGGAGGCTTAAAACCAACCATTAACCGGGTTACTTTGGTTCTGATATTTTTTGCAATCTTTTGGTGTTCCTTTATTGGGGTTTGCATGGATAATGAATCCAGGATAATTAACATGGCACTCCGTGAGAATTCGTCATTATAAAACTCATCGTGCAAACATTTTAATATCACCAACTCTTTAAGGGTATCGTTGGTTAAAACCGAATCCCGGCCCAGGGTATTTTTTAAGGAGGTAATACTTTTATTCTCATTGATATCCTGGTAGATCTGATTACCGTAGGATGTCCTTCCAAAATACTGAAAATATTCGTCGTAAACCTGGTTGAAAAGTTCCATGTATGCCGGGTTATGATATAAAATTTCTTGGTTCAGATAATAGGTGTTGGAGATGCTTTTCATCTTTTCCTGGTACGAAAGGTGACGGAATGAGGCATATCTGTACTTTATGAAATCCCTAAAAAAAGGATGATTAAAGCCGGAAAATACCGAATCTAACTTGTTTAACTCCTGATCAACATTTAGGTTCTTGGATTTAGAGTAAATTTGATAAGCATTTTTATTGATCATTTGGGTATATAGCTCATCGAAATATGCCAGCTGATAATTGAGTTCCTTTTCGTTTGTATTTTCAATTCCCAGGTGATATAGCCGGGGTTTAAAATATGGATTTAATTCGTCGATAAGCTTTTTCTGCTCAATCTCAGGGAAAAGCAAATCATAGGTTTTGCCGGGTTCCACAAAAAGATAGGCTTCGTAAATGCCCAGGTGTAAAAATACATAGGTCGTCTTGTTGATTTCAAATGCGCAGGAAAAGTTTCCGTTTTCATCCACAGGGGTTGAGCAAAGCTTCTTTTCGGTATAGGTCACATGATCGTCGTAGGTGAAAAAGGTTATTTCTTCATTTTTTACCTCCTTAATATTTCCTTTTAAAACCACTTTATTGCTGAAGCTAAATAAAGGGAGCAGGATAAAGACAAAAGAAAGCAATTTACAACGGAAAAGCATTTTTTATTTTTTAATGTTTTTAATCTTGATTTTCGAAGGAATAAATCTGCTGGCATCACCACCATGTCGTAAAATATCACGTACAATGGATGAATTAACCGGGGTATGCTCGGGCATGGTAAGAAAAAATACGGTGTCAATGCCTTGATACATGGCTTTATTAACTTGTGCTATTGCCCGCTCATATTCAAAATCAGCCGAAGTCCGGAGGCCCCGTAAAATATAGTTGGCATTCAATTGTTTACACAGGTCTACCGTTAAGCCCTCAAAATGGGTTACCTCAATTTTTGAATTATCCTCAAAAACCTGGTTGATAAATTTAATCCGGTCTTCTAATGAAAACAAGGCATCTTTTTTTGCATTATATCCAATGGCAATATATATCTTGTCGAAGAGTTCAGAGGCCCGCTTTACAATGGATTCGTGACCAACAGTAAACGGATCAAATGATCCCGGAAAAACAGCAATTTTGTTCATCAAGTTTATTTTTTAGTATTACCTGTTCAATCGATAAGTAATACGGGTTTGTTTTCATGTTTATTATTCAACAAACTTATAATAAATGTTTGAAATAATCATTTACTTTTATCAAATGTGAACCATACCATGCAAATATTTCACCATCTACCCGTTTGATTATCGCGTGGGGGCAAACGCTTTTAAATTGTGTAATGTGTTGGTTTTTAAACGGATAAGGTTCTGTGGGTAGAAAAATATAGTCAGGGTTAAGGGTTTGAATTTCCTGCAGGGAGATTTCAGGATACCGTTCTTTTTTATTCGCAAAAACATTTGAGAATCCTCCGGCCAAAAGAATGTCGTGTATAAATGTGTCTTTATTGATAGTCATATACGGCTTTTCCCAGATTAAATAGGCAACTTTTTTCAGGGAAGAGACCCTGTGTTTAAGTTGGTTAAATTCCGATTTTATCCCGGTAATTATTTCTGAAGCGATGTCTGGTACCTGGTTTATTGCTCCAAGGTCTTCCATCAGCTTCAGGGCTTCGTGAAGATTTTTAACATCCGAAACATAAACATTGCATGTATTTATCAGCTTCCGGATCTGGGGTCTGGTATTTTCCTCTTTCGAGGCAATTACAAGGTCGGGGTTTAGGGATAGAATCCGGGGAATGTTGATATCTTTTGGACCACCTATTCGGGTTTTTAAACGAACTTTATCTCCGGGATGTATGCAATAATCGGTAATGGCACAGATTTGATCCTCCAGCCCCAAATCAAACAGGAATTCTGTAATGGAGGGTACAAGCGAAACAATTTGTTCAGGTTTTTTGTTTATTGTGATGAGACGACCTATTTGATCCCTGATTCTCATGGGGTGGATTTTTTGTTATGGATTAAAGTAAAATAAAAACTATTCATAAAACAAATTAAGCCCTGTAAAACTTGGAGTTTAGGTATTTTTTTCGTATGATACAGAATGCTAATTAATAATAAAAAAACGAAAAATATGAACGAGAAGAAAGAAAAAGGAAGAAGAGATTATGAAATAAGAGCCGAAATTATTGTTAAACAGCTCATGGCTAAAATTTATCAGATGGAAGCCAAAGCTTTGGAAATGAAACTGAATGCCCAACAAAATATGAATGAGGTGAATAAAGAGCTTGAAGCCCTGAAAAAGCAACGCCGGGAGCTGGAGCAAAAATTCGATGCACTCAAAAATGCTGGTCAGGATCAATGGGAATCGCTGGTCACTGACTTTGAAGAATACCTGAAACAGGTAAATGCCGATAAGCAGGAATTTTACGAAAAGGCGGAATTGTGGATCCAGGATGCCACCGAGAAAATTGACGAGCTGGAAGAAAAAGCCAGGCATGCCAGTGCTGATTTAAAGGAGAAGCTTGACGAACAGATTAAGCATATTAAGGATTACAAACAGTCTTTGGAAGAAAAATTTGCCGAATTAAAAAGATCACAAAATGAAAACTGGCAAAGCATAAAAGAGGGGGTTGAAGACAGTTTGACGAAAGTAAAAGACTCGATCAATAAGGCGTTTGAATCTGTCCGTAAATAAAAAACAAAAAAGAAAAGGGAGCCTTGAAAAGGCTCCCTTTTGTATTATTCCTCTGTTTTTTCAATAACTTTTTATTTCAAGGCTGCCGAATACCACATCCCCTTTAATATACAGGTGGCTGGAGTCCTTTTTGAAATGATCGTTTTCATAGTGTCCGGTACCAAAGGCAGCCGTATTGCCATTGGGCAGTTTTGCTGAAGCAAAGGCCGCATCGGCCTTAACTTTAACGGGTGTTTTTTCATCGATTTTCACAACCGAACTTCCAAAAATAGTATTAATCTTAATCTCCCTGGAGCCGTTGGATAAGTCGATATCCCGCAGATCAATCACCGAACTCCCAAAAATAATATTATACTCCTTGAAATCTTCATCCAGCCCGTGTATATTGCTTTCACTGAATATTGTAGTTTCTTCGTTCGTATCTCCTTTTCCAAAATTAAAATCCCCGACCAGGAGTTTAATCCCAAGAAAGATAAAAAAGAATGCTACAATAAATTTGATGAGGGGGAAGTCGATGTTGAAAACCACGCGAATTACTATTCCCAGGCCAATAAGAATAAGTAAAATTCCCCAAAATAATCCTGTGCCCATTTTCATGATTTTAAAGCATTAAACATCTGTTAATAAAATAGATAAATATAATGAATAATCGTTATTTATCAAGTGGTTCATCAATTTTTAATGGTTTTTTTACTTTTTCTTTTAGTAAAGCAATGTCCAGGACATCCATTATTTCTTTTACAAAGTGAAAATTTAAACCTTTTAAATAGATCTCTTTTATTTTGGCCAGATCCTTTTTGTTTTCTTCCGAAAGAATGATGTCGGTGATGTTGGCCCGTTTAGCCGCCAGGATTTTCTCCTTGATTCCCCCAACAGGCAGCACTTTACCACGAAGGGTGATTTCCCCGGTCATGGCGATTTTATTTTTAACTTTTCGTTGCGTAAAAATGGAGGCAATCGATGTGGCCATGGTAACTCCTGCCGAAGGTCCGTCTTTGGGGATGGCTCCTTCGGGTACATGAATGTGAATATTCCAGTTTTCGAAAGCCGACTGGGGAATTTTTAACTCCCCGGCATGTGATTTAATATACTCCAGGGCAATCACAGCCGATTCTTTCATCACTTCTCCCAGGTTCCCTGTGAGGGTTAGTTTCCCTTTGCCTTTACTCAAGCTACTCTCGACGAATAATATTTCACCTCCTACGGCTGTCCAGGCCAGTCCGGTTACCACACCGGCAAATTCATTGCCCTGGTATTTCTCTTTTGAATATTCGGGTGGCCCCAATATTTCTTTGAGGTCGCTGATGGAAAGCGATTTGTTGAATTTCTCTTCCAGAGCGATTTTCCGGGCAATATTGCGGATTACCTTGGCCAGGGTTTTATCCAGGGTTCTCACCCCCGATTCGCGGGTATGATTCTCAATTATATACTCGAGCACTTTTTTGGTAAAAGAAACCTGCGATTTATTAACCCCGTGGGCTTTAAGCTGTTTGGGAATAAGGTGTCTTCTGGCAATTTCAATTTTTTCTTCCACAATATACCCGCTGATGTCGATCATCTCCATCCGGTCGCGTAAGGCCGGGCTGATCGTAGCTAAGGTGTTGGCGGTAGCTACAAACATTACATTCGAAAGGTCATATTCCAGCTCCAGGTAGTTGTCGTGGAACGAACTGTTCTGTTCGGGATCCAATACTTCGAGCAGAGCCGATGCCGGATCTCCATGAAAATCTTTACTTACCTTATCAATTTCGTCAAGAATAAATACCGGGTTGGCTGATTTTGCTTTTTTAATATTCTGAATTATGCGGCCAGGCATGGCTCCGATATAGGTTTTTCGGTGCCCCCTGATCTCGGCCTCGTCGTGTAATCCCCCCAGCGACATTCTTACATATTTACGATCCAGTGCTTTAGCAATGGATTTGCCCAGCGATGTTTTACCGACTCCCGGAGGTCCATACAAGCAAAGGATGGGAGATTTTAGATCCCCTTTTAATTTTAATACGGCCAGGTATTCCAGGATCCGGTCTTTTACTTTTTCCAATCCAAAATGATCGTCATCGAGAATCTTTTGGGCCCGTTTGAGGTCGAAATTATCTTTCGTAAATTCATTCCAGGGTAAATCAAGCAAGGTCTGCAGATAATTGAGTTGTACAGAATACTCTCCGGTAGCCGGATTTAACCGGTGCATCTTGTTGAGCTCTTTATGAAATACTTCAGCTACTTCTTTCTTCCATTTTTTCTTCTTTGCCCTTTTTTTCAACTCTTCAATCTCCTGGTCAATAGGACTTCCTCCCAGCTCGTCCTGGATGGTTTTCATTTGCTGATGCAGCAAATATTCACGTTGCTGACGGTCCAAATCGGTTTTTACCTTACTTTGAATGTCGTTTTTAAGCTCCAGCATTTGTACTTCCTTACTTAATAGTTCAAGAAGCTGTATCGAACGTTGTTTTATATCTTCAATTTCCAGGAGATTTTGTTTTTCTTTGATCTCGATATCACTGTTAGAACAAATAAAATTCACCAGGAACTTCGGGTTCTCAATATTCTTTACTGCAAACGAAGTTTCAGGGGGTATATGACTGGAGAGTTTGATAATCCGCAACGAAAGGTCTTTTAATGAACCCACAATGGCTTCAAACTCCCGGCTGTGGTCCTTCGGAAGGGCATCCTCCAGCAGGGTAACGGTGGCCTTATGATAAGGTTCATCCTGTACCATTTCATTTATCTGAAATCGTTGGCGTCCCTGGATGATGACCGATGTACTCCCGTCAGGCATCTCAAGGACTTTCAGAATGTGGGCTACTGTTCCTGTTTTGTATATGTCTTTCTCCTCGGGTTCATTCACACGGGCATCCTTTTGGGCCACCGTGCCAATTATCTTATCTCCCTTATAGATGTCATTCACCAGTTTGATTGATTTTTTTCGTCCTACAGTGATTGGTAAGATTACTCCCGGAAAAAGTACAGTATTTCGTAAGGGTAATATTGGCAGTTCGTTGGGCATTTCAGATTTTTTCATATCCACATCATCTTCGTCATCTGAAATTAAGGGGATAAAATCTCCATCAGCTTCCATATCTCCTGCAAATAAAATACTCATGTTTTTATTTCTATATTCTGATTTATCACTCATAAACTAATATCCTGTGTTAATTGGTTATTCATTAAGACAAATTGTCAGCATGACCGAAAAAATATTTCGGATATAAGAATTGGCAATCACTATGCCAAAAGTGTGATGATTAAATTTTTTGCCGTGAATTTTTTAATACATTCTGTATTTTGATGTTTTTTCGAAGATGTGGGTTAGGATTTCTTTTTCCTGGTCGTCAAGGATTTTGTTTCTTCGTTCCATAACTTTTTCAGCTACCTCAAATGCTTTATCGAGTCCGTAAATGGTGAAACCACGGGCTCCTCCCCAGGAAAAGGAGGGGACAAAGTTTCGGGGGAATCCTTCGCCAAATATGTTGGCATTAACCCCAACCACTGTACCGGTATTAAACATGGTATTGATCGCACATTTGGAATGGTCGCCCATGATCAGACCGCAGAATTGTAAGCCTGTTTTTATAAACCTTTCGTTTTCATAGTTCCATAGCCTTACTTCGGCATAGTTGTTTTTCAGGTTTGAATTGTTTGTATCTGCCCCCAGGTTGCACCATTCACCGATAACGGAGTTGCCCAGGAATCCGTCATGGCCCTTATTGGAGTACCCGATGATTACCGAGTTGTTCACTTCACCTCCCACTTTTGAATAGGGGCCAATGGTCGTGGGGCCATAAATCCTGGCTCCCATCTTTAATACCCCATGATCACAAAGGGCAAAGGGGCCCCGGATGATGCTCCCCTCCATTACCTCAGCGTTTTTGCCAAGGTATATGGGGCCGGTAGAGGTATTTAGGGTGGCAAATTCGACGATGGCTCCCTCTTCGATAAAAATCTGCCCATTCCCGATGCGGTTATTCGATTTGCTAAGTGGCTGCGACTTTCGATCCCTGGTAAGAAGGTCAAAATCTGTTTTTAGATTAATCTCATTTAACTTGAAGATCTCCCAGGGCCATTCAATGGCGATAAATTCACGGGAGAAATCTTCCCGTTCATAATGCCCGGTTTGAGCCGGATCAAAACCAGGAAGCTCGTCTTTTCCGATTCTAACCGCCAGCAGCTTTTGGTCAGCAATCAGTGCCTGATTCAACCCGAGGAGTTGTATTTTTTCAATTAACTTCTGGTTCGGAATTACCGAACCGTTGATGAGTATATTGTCAGATGCAACCTTTAGTGGATATTTCCCGGAGAGATAATCTTCTGTTTTATAGGATACAGTCTGCTGAAGCCAATGTTCCCATTTCTCTTTCAGGGTGAGAATCCCCGCCCGGATTTCGCCAACAGGCCGGGTAAAGGTAAGTGGTAAAAGGTTTTGCCAGCTTTTGTCGTCGAATAGTATGTAGTTCATCGGTGATCAGGTTTATGTGGTTTTACTACAAATGTAAACAAAAAAAGCTCCGGTCAACGGAGCTTTTACTATTTTCTTAAGGGTAGGATGAATTATTTTTTTACATGCTTTTTGTACTTGTTCATGTACTTATCCACACGACCGGCTGTATCAACAAGTTTCATCTTACCTGTATAAAAAGGGTGAGAGGTATTCGAGATCTCCACCTTGATTAATGGATATTCTACCCCGTCGTCCATTTTTATGGTTTCTTTTGAGGGTGCAGTAGATCGGGTGATAAAAGTCTCCCCATTCGACATGTCTTTAAAAACCACTAACCTGTAATTGTCCGGATGTATTCCTTTTCTCATTGTAAAACTCCTTTATATTATGCTATACTTTTTACTACAAAATAAATCTTAATGGTTTGCAAAATTAAATATAGTTATCAAAAATACAAAATATTAGAACTCTTTTTTATTGAAATTCTTAAAAAGCAAACCAATGATCGAGGTTGTGCTTTTGTTTATCAACAAATTGATGATGAATAAATTCGTTGATATGCTTATTGTAATGATAGTCTTTACTCCATTGCTGGTGATTTTTTGCAATTTCGGAAACGGCATGTACAATATAATCAATTTCCTGGTTGGTGGTTGTGGGATGAATAGACCATCTAACCCATCCGGGTTTTTGGGACAGGTCGCCATGGTTGATTAACTCCGTAATTTTGTGGGAATAATCATAGGTAACATCCAGCAGGTAGTGGCCATAGGTTCCTGCACAGGCACATCCCCCGCGCATCTGTACCCCGTATCGGTCGCTTAATAATTTTACCACCAGGTTATAATGGGTGTTTTCGATATAGAATGAAAGCGCACCAATCCGGTCGATGACATTTTCGGCCAGGATTCTGACTCCGGGGATCCCTTTTAATCCTTGAAAAGCTCTTGGAATAAGTTCTTTCTCCCGCTGTTCCATATACCTGATCCCCATTTGCTCTTTTAGTTCAAAGGTAAGGGCCGACCGGATGGCCTGTAAGAATCCGGGGGTTCCTCCGTCTTCCCGTAATTCAATATCATCAATATATTTATATTCTCCCCAACGATTGGTCCAATCCACGGTTCCTCCCCCGGGGTTGTCGGGTGCTTTATTGTTGTACAGGCTGGAGTCAAAAATCATGATTCCGGCGGTTCCCGGGCCTCCCAGGAATTTGTGCGGAGAGAAGAAAATGGCATCCAGTTTTTCCATGGGGTCTCCGGGGTGCATGTTGATCTCCACGTAAGGCGCTGAAGCCGCAAAATCAACAAAACATATTCCTTCGTATTCGTGCATTAACCGGGCCAGTTGATAATAGGGCGGTTTTACTCCTGTAACATTTGATGCTGCTGAGAAAGAGCCGATTTTTAATTTCCGGTCTTTATATTCTTCTAGTTTTTCGCGCAATTTTTCCGGATCGACCAGTAAATTCTCGTCAGGTTCAATAATTACCACATCACAGATGGTTTCGTACCAGGAGGTATGATTGGAATGATGTTCCATGTGGGTGAGAAACACTACCGGGCGATCCATGTCTTTGATGCATTTTTTATTGCGCAGCAATCCGCACCCTTTTAAACCCAGGATACGTTGTAACTTATTGATTACGGAGGTCATCCCAAATCCAGCCTGGATTAAAACATCATGGGGCCCCGCATTCACCTTTTTTTTGATGAACTGCTGGGCATGATGATAGCTGTGTGTCATTAGGGTTCCGGTTTCACTGGTTTCGGTATGCGTATTGGCCACATAGGGTCCAAATTGTTCAAGCATTTTTCGTTCAATGGGCTCATAGAGTCTTCCGCTGGCAATCCAGTCGGCATAGATAATTTTTTGTTCACCATACGGGGAGCTGTAGGTTGCATTGAATCCGACAATGTTTTTCCTGAAGGGCTCGAAATGTTTTTCTAATGCACTCATTGGACTGGCTTTTATGAAACTGGATGGTAAAAATAGAACAAAGCAATAAATTTATAAAATAAAATCAGCGATTATTTTATGAATTCCCCATTTGTGTTCCGGACACGCTCCAACAAAATCATCCGGGTTATTTCCCGGATGACTGGAGTTTTAAACAGATGCTAATCTCTGCTGGCAAATTTGGATAGCAGGCGCAGCAGCTCAATATAAAGCCATACAAGGGTTACCATTAAGCCAAAAGCAGCATACCATTCCATATACTTGGGTAATCCTGCTTCGGATCCTTTGGCAATAAAGTCAAAATCAAGCACCAGGTTCAGGGCTGCGATTCCTACGATAACCAGGCTGATTCCAATGCCCAGCATTCCGTTGCTATGGATGATTAAATTATTTACTCCGAAAAAGGAGAAGATAATGGAGATCAGATAAACTAAAGCAACTGCTCCGGTTGCAGCAATCACTCCTGCACGAAATTTTTGGGTAACTTTAATTACCCCGGTACGGTATCCCAGGAGTAAAATAAACATGGTCCCAAAGGTTAGGGCTATCGCCTGCATGACAATACCCGGGTAGGAAGCTTCGAAAAATGCCGAGACTGCTCCTAAGAATAGACCTTCCAGCACGGCGTAAACGGGTGCTGTAAGGTAAGCCCAGCTGCGTTTAAAAATGGTAATCAGTGCCGCAATAAAACCGCCAACTCCCCCAATGGCAATCCATTTGGAAACAAGGGCCGAGCCGGCTTCAATGTTTGCAGCTCCAAAAAACATGTTCCAGGTATATAATGCGCCTACCACTACAAGCAGCAGCATGGCGATGGACTTGTTTATGGTGCCGTTTAGGGTCATGGTTTCGCTGTAAGTTGTGGCGTATGACCTGCTGTTAAATGCTGTTTTGGATAAAACAGGGTTGGATGATCTTGCGATATTCATAATTCGTCTTTTTTTTATTTTTTTAATTTTCTAATTCAAAATATATACCGAAACTGTCTGCCGGGCAATGGCTGTCAAAATGTCTTTAGGGGTTAAATAACGATTACCTGGTGGTCGATCAGGATAAATAAGGCCAGTAAAACCGAACTATAAAAGATATACCACCTCAGGGGAATATATTCCTGTGGTTTTATTCCCAGTTTAAAATAGTTGTAGGCCACCAGGATAATTTTGGACATCAGGTAGGTGCCAATGGTTGCCACGGCAACACCCGTTACTCCATATTCCTTAACAAACCATAGACTTAAGAACAGGTTTATTACCACCTCGAAAAAAGATACGTACAAAATGGTTTTGGTTTTCTTTAACCCGATAAGGATGGTATGGGGAAAAACCAGGCGGCTGGCAATGGCAAGCAGGTAAACCACAAACACGTCGGCACTACGGGTAAACTCCTCGCTAAAAACAAACCGGTAGATCGGTTTGGCAAACAGCAGCATCACTATGGTTAAAGGATACATCGAGTGCATGATCCGGAGTGATTTTCGTTTTAATACATTCAGGGATTCAAACACTTTTTCTTTGGTCGAAAATTCGGTGAGCATGGCCGAACTTAAACCCGCAGCAAGCATAACCACAAAGGGTAACTCTTTGGCTCCGTAACGGAAGATGGCAAAGCCATCGGCCGAATAGTGGGTAGAGATTACCAGTCCATCGATATATTGGGCCGACCCGCTGATCAATGTGCTAAAAATTAATGGGGTTGCCAGGAACAAAATCTCTTTCATATAGGAAAAAGAAATTTTGAGCTCGGCATAATTATAGATCAGGGTAAGCAGCCAGATATTTCGTACGATGGAAACAAACACCAATCCCCGTAAAGCCCAGACCACATCATACCCCAGTAAAACAGGTACCAGTACCGAAACCAGTTGCAGGGTGTATGTGATATAAGCATAGCTGAGGGTGTTGCCCGATTTGTTCTGAACCATGTAAATGTACTCCACCAGGCATGCGGGACTGCTTAGAAAAATATACCAGAGGGTAACATTTAAAAGCGGGGCTTTGCCTTTAATGCCAAATACCGAAAAGTTGTTTTGTACGGCAAGCCCGATGAAAAAAACCACCACACTGAAAATCAGCAATAGGACAAAGATGTTAAAAATCTCCGGGGATTTGGAAAAGTTGCTGTCCTTTTGTCCGCCAAAGGTTTTGTTGTTTCTGAACAGGGATAAAAAGGCCTGGATTAATCCGGTGACCCAAAAAAAAGTGGCTACACTGGCCATAAAAACAGAGATTTCAAACAACCCGATTTGTTCCTTGGATAATCCGATCTTGGTAAAAACAATGGATATAATAAGGAAAGTAACAAACCGTAGAATGTTAAAAACCTGTAATCCTGCGATATTATTAACGTTTTTCCTGGGAGCTAACCACACACCTTGAAACTTTTGAAAGTTAAAGGTGCAAAAATACACTGAAACAATGGAATAAAAAATAAATTCATACAAAATTGTCCCTGGAGTCACATCAGGCTTTCATTGTATTTAAAAAATTGATGAATAAATTCGCGGGAATTTTGTATAATATAAAAATTCTTGTTTATATTTGCAGTCCGTAAATGGTGGATGTAGCTCAGCTCCGTAAAACAAGAATTTGCAATTAGATATTGTAAGTTTGGTATGAAAGTTTTACGAGAGTCCGCGAAAAACTAAAGAAACTTCGTTTCTAAGTTTTTCGGGATCGGTTAGCAAGCTACCCCAAAAGTTCTTAAAATATTAAATGGTGGATGTAGCTCAGTAGGTTAGAGCACTGGATTGTGGTTCCAGGGGTCGTGGGTTCGAGTCCCATCTTCCACCCAAATTGAAGCTCCCTATGTGGAGCTTTTTTTATTGGTAAAAGTTCCGTTGTCTCATGGCTTCAAAGACCAGGATGGCTGTTGAGGTTGAAACATTGAGCGAATCGATGGTGCCGCTCATGGGAATAATGATCTGCTCATCGGTATTCTTCATCCATTGGTCGGTTAACCCGTTGGCTTCGGTGCCCATGACAAAGGCGGTAGGGCCTGTAAAGTCTTTGTGGTGATAATTCCGGGTGGCTCCCAGGGAGGCGGCATAGGTTTTAATTCCTTGTTCCCTGATCCAGGCTATGGCCTGGTGAGAAGAGCAGGTAACCACCTGGTTGGTAAAAACACAGCCAATACTCGACCGGATGACATTGGGATTATAGATATCGGTTAACGGGTCGGAGATAATTACTGCATCCACACGTGCTGCATCGGCAGTACGTAATATGGCCCCCAGGTTACCCGGTTTTTCTACCGACTCCAGCACAATCAGCAGCGGATTGGGCCGTAAGTTGAGATCTTTAAACCCAGGATATTTTGGTTTGGCCAGGGCAATTACCCCCTCGGTTGATCCCCGGTAGGCCAGCTTCCTGTAGATGCTCTCAGAGATTTCAAATACAGCAGTTGATGGATCGAGAAACTTGGTAAGTTCTTCTTCCGGAATGATCTCCGGACAAAAATAGATGGACACTATAGCGATGCCCGAGCTCTTTGCCAGTTTAATTTCGCGGATCCCCTCGATAACGATCAGGTTTTGCTTTTTTCGCTCCGACGATTTTTGCTGCAGCTTCAGGATGTTTTTAATCTTCGGGTTGTGGGTGCTGGTAATTTGTTCGGCCATAATGATCCTTTAATAGATTTTTATACTGCAAAATTATAGAATAAAAAGGTTATCTCCATAACAAAATTCATACGCGATAGAATGAATTCGGGAAATAATTAATACCTTTAGAATTCCAATTGAAATTCTGATGATCGAACCCGAAAAGTTTACACTGCGTAACTGGCAGGACAGCGATATTCGTTCGCTGGTAAAAAATGCCAATAATAAGAAGATCTGGGATAATCTTCGGGATGAGTTTCCCTATCCATATACTGAGCTGGCGGCAAAACAATGGATAGAGCTTGCCAACCGGGACAACCCTTTACGAAATTTTGCGATCAGCTATCAAGAGAAAGCAGTAGGAGGGATTGGAATCAACATTTTAACCGATGTATTCAGAAAAAATGCCGAAATCGGTTACTGGGTGGGCGAGAAATACTGGAACATGGGCATTGCCACCCTTGCGCTGACGAAGATGATTCATTATACCTTTGAAAATTTTCCGGTGGTTAGAATCTTTGCCCAGGTATTTGAAGATAACCTGTCATCTGTCAAAGTCCTGGAAAAGTGTGGATTTATGCGGGAAGCCCTGTTGAAAAAATCGGTCGTTAAAAATAACCAGCTCCGGGATTGTTATATTTATGCCTTATTGGCATCGTCAATAGTTTAATATTTATTTAGCATGATTAAAAAACTGTTATTCATAGTTCCTGTTTTTCTGAGTCTGACCCTCCATCTATGGGCCCAGGGAAGTACATTGGTCATGGTGCATCCCACGGAATATAATTTGAATCTTTTTACCCATTTGGTATCCCATGAAATTATCGTTGTTGATGATTTAAAAATTCTTGGTGTATACCATGCACAAGAGGCTTACGATTATTCCCGTTCGGTGTCGTTTGTGGAAAACCATCCGGAGCTTCCGGTTACCCTGCTGGAGGTGCATGATGAGATCCGGGCAGACCAACTTTATCAGGAAAATCAGTGCACCGGAATTTATACCGAGCTTTTTAACCGGAGTGATGGCATCCTTTTTATGGGAGGTCCTGACCTCCCCCCGGCAATCTACAACGAGCCCATGCGCCTGCTCACCCGCATGACCGATCCCTACCGGCATTATTTCGAGGCCTCGTTTATCTTTCATCTGCTCGGAGGGGATCAGCATCCGGACTTTATCCCATTGCTCGAGAGAAAACCTGAGTATCCTGTATATGCTATCTGCCTGGGGATGCAAACGATGAATGTGGCTGCAGGGGGTACCCTGGTCCAGGATATTCCCTCGGAGGTATACTATCTGCAATTTGTCGAAGAGGTACTGGAACAGGATAACAATAAGCAGCACAGAAACTATCATAACAACCTGAATAATGATACCACGCTTTTTTCAGGTAATTTTCACCAGCTAAAACTCATTGATCCCGGGCCTTTGGTTGGAGAAACCCCGAAGAATCCGGAGCCCCTGGTTTACAGCAATCATCATCAGGCGATAGAGAAATTAGGCAAAGGCTTAGTGGTAATTGCCACCTCCGCCGACGGAAAAATTATTGAAGCCATTGCACATGAAAAATATCCCAATGTGTTGGGCATTCAGTTTCATCCCGAGGGGGTTTATTTGCACGACCCGTATCCACGCTATCGCAAAAAACCGGTGGAAGAGTTGAAATCCGGAAAACAAATTCTTGAAGAAAACGAAAGCTATACCTTTCATTTAAAATTCTGGGAGTATTTTTCCAGGCGATTCAATGGGGAGGATACTGATCACAAAACAGTACCTGTCGATTGAAAGATCCCTGGCAATGCCCGGGCAACAGTTTTTTGGCACCAATTTTGTTTTACATTAAAAGTATTTTATTCATCAAAATCAATACATTATGAAAATTTTTTTTATCCCTTTTGTTATCCTTGCTGTTTTTTCGCTGCTATTTGTAAGTTGTGAAACAGAAGAAGCTCCCGAGGCAGCCTTCAGTGCTTCTGAGGGTTCGTCAACCAACACTGCAATTACCATTGACTTTTCGGATATTTCGTCGAATAGTCCTTCGGAATGGTATTGGACCTTCGAGGGAGGAATCCCGTCCACTTCAACCGAAAGAAACCCTTCGGTAACCTATACTTCTCCCGGCACCTTTGATGTAATCCTTGAGGTAAAAAATAGCGGGGGATCGAATCAAACGACCAAGATCGATTATGTTAACATTGCCAAATTTTTTAATCCAACCCATACCGATATTGAGTTGACGATTAACAGTAAAACCAAAACGATTCCGGTGGATGACTATGTGTTGTTTTCGAGTATTGATCATACCAACTTAACCATTGATGCCGAAACCTATGGAACCACCGGCCTGGGCTATCAGATCGGATTACCCATCAGCTGGGAAGGCACGGTGGATCTCAATGAGTATAACGCCTGGAACCTGAATGTTAATTCTGATTTTGTGTTCTTTTATATGACCAATTCCGGAACCGATAATTTAAATCCCATCTATGTAAATTGGGGAACCAATGATGAAACGGTGGATGATATTGTTATTCCAAACAGCGGCAATACCCTTCCAACGGGATACTATTATGCCAATTCAGGAATGGAGGTAAGGGCTGGTTTTGAAAACTCATCCACCGAGATCTACTGGCAGGATGGAAATCACTTTTTCCTGTCGTGGGAAGATAATCAGTATCATAACCTGGGAAATATCAATAAAAGTAGCCGGGAGGATAATCAAGGAGCAAAAGCCGGTGAGCCCGGGGCTGGAAATTTATATTCAACCCGATAAGATAACTTTTTCAGGAAAAAAGAGATGTCTAAAAAGGTTTGAAAACCTTATTCCGAACGCCGTGCCTTTCGGTTTGCCCTGTCTTGCCGACAGGCAGACCGACGTGGCTGGCAGGCAGGAAGTGAAGGAACAGCTGTATCAATTGTCAGCTCAACGAAGTTGTTTTTTTGGCTGATAATCAACAAATTCCCTCGTTGTCCGGCGGAGTCCCGATAGCTACTGGGAGCGGGACTCCGCTGAATGACGACGATTATTTACTTTTAAGATACCCTCTTTTTATATAACCGAGATTTCAATAATTTTCAGGATCACCTTCACCGCTTTTTCCATCGACTCAAGCGGGATAAATTCATATCTTCCATGGTAGTTATGGCCGCCGGTAAAAAGGTTGGGACAGGGGAGTCCCATATATGATAGTCTTGCACCGTCGGTGCCCCCGCGGATGGGTTGAATCCGTGGGGTTATCCCCAGTTCGAGCATGGCCTGTTTTGCATGCTCTACGATATGCATCACAGGCTCTATCTTTTTGCGCATATTGTAGTACTGATCTTTTATTTCGAGCGTTGCGATCTCCTGGTGATATTTCTGGTTAGTAAGGGTGACAATACTTTCGATCAGTTTCTTTTTTTGCCTGAACTTTTCAGGGTGATGATCGCGAATGATGTATTCTATTTCAGCATGTTCCACGGTGGCGTTAAACTTTACGATATGAAAAAAACCTTCGTAATCCCGGGTAAGTTCAGGCCGCTGTTCGATGGGAAGCATGCTGTTCATTTCGGCGGCAACGAGTATGGCATTGATCATTCTTCCCCGGGCATATCCGGGATGGATGTTGCAGCCCCGGATTCTTATTTTTGCCGAAGCGGCATTAAAGTTCTCATATTCCAGTTCCCCAACAGGTCCGCCGTCTATGGTGTAGGCATAATCGGCACCGAACTTTTGTACATCAAAATGATCTATTCCTTTGCCGATTTCCTCGTCGGGAGTAAAAGCTATTTTAATGGTGCCATGTTTTATTTCCGGATTTTTTATTAAAAATTCAATCGCTGTCATTATTTCGGCAATCCCGGCTTTGTCATCCGCGCCCAGGAGGGTATCCCCGCTGGCAGTGATGATGGTTTGGCCGGTATAATTTTTTAGTTCGGGAAAATCCTGAACCGACAACTTAACTCCTGAGGCTTTATTGATGGAGATATCTTTCCCGTCGTAATGTTCAAAAACCTGGGGTTTTACATTCTTCCCGCTCATGTCGGGGGCGGTATCCATGTGAGCAAAGAAGCCGATTACCGGGATGTCCTTAGTTGTATTCGTGGGCAGGGTGGCGGTAACATATCCATAGTGATCCAGGTTTACATCTTTTAGTCCTAATGTTTTTAATTCATCTTCGAGCAGCCGGGCCAGATCCATCTGTTTTTGGGTACTGGGATACGTTGTGGAGTTTTCGTCCGACTGGGTATCTATCCGGACATATCTTAAAAAACGGGTTAAAATTTTATCTTTCATAAAAAGGTTTGGTGCTAAAGATTATTCAAATAATTTGTATTAATAGGCCCTTAAATTTTTTCCTTCAATAAAGTGAATGAATGATTTATTCACCACCTTGTTTCCTCCCGGGGTGGGGTATTTCCCGGTAAAGTACCAGTCGCCGTTATCATTAGGGCATGCTGCGTGAAGATTTTCGATGGTTTGGAAAACAATATCCACATCTGCATGCAGGTTTTTTGCCTTGAGCATTTCCGCAATTTTTGCCGAGATTTCTTCGGGGGTAAAGGGTTTGTAGATCTCCTTTACATAATTCACAATTTGTTCTTTGGGCAGGTTTTCCTGTGCTTTTGATTTTTTATACACCTCATTGATAATATGCTCGCGGCCGGATTCCTTTAACAGTGCAATAGCTGCCCGAAAGGCGACAAAGTCGCCTAATTTGGCCATATCGATACCGTAGCAGTCGGGGTAGCGGATCTGAGGTGAAGATGAAACCACAATGATCTTTTTAGGTTTCAGGCGGTCGAGGATCCTTAGGATACTTTCTCTCAGGGTTGTTCCCCGAACAATAGAATCGTCAATGATCACCAGGTTGTCAATGTTTTCGCGTACTGTGCCGTAGGTAATATCATAAACATGTCCTACCAGGTCGTTGCGGCCTTTATCCTGGGCAATAAACGTTCTGAGCTTAATATCCTTGATGGCAATTTTTTCCACCCGCACCTTCTTCGACATGATCTGATCATAGGTTTGTTCGTTCAGGTTGCTACCCTGGTTAAGTATTTCGTCTCTTTGTTGCTGTAAAAGGTGGTTTTTTAGTTCATCGACCATTCCGTAAAAAGCCGTTTCGGCAGTGTTGGGAATAAAGGAAAAAACCGTATTTTCCAGGTCGTGCCCGATGGCTTGTAAAATCTGTGGAACCAGGAGCCTTCCCAGCTGTTTTCTTTCCTGGTAGATCGCCTGGTCACTTCCCCTGGAAAAATAGATCCTTTCAAAGGAACAGGAACTTCGTTTCTGGGGTACCCGGATTTCCTCATTTAATACTCTGCCATCACGTTTAATAATCAGTGCCCCGCCGGGAGTAATCTCTTTGATCGATGCTGCATCCACATTCATCACTGTTTGTATTACGGGTCTTTCCGAGGCAACCACCACAATTTCCTCATCCTGGTAATAAAATCCGGGCCTTATTCCCCAGGGGTCACGCATCACAAAAGCATCCCCATGGCCGATCATTCCTCCAATGGTATATCCGCCGTCCCAATCCTTGCTGGCTTCCTGCAGTACTTTGCCCAAATCAAGGTTCCGGGCAATAAGAGGGGAGATCTCCTTATTGCTAATCCCTTCGTTTTTATATTGCCGGAACAGGTACTGGTTGGCTTCGTCGAGGAAATGGCCGACTTTCTCCAGCACGGTTACCGTATCCGAATATTCTTTGGGATGCTGCCCCAGGTCAATGAGTACCTGGAATAGTTCGTCCACATTGGTCATGTTAAAGTTCCCTGCCATGATCAGGTTCCTGGACTTCCAGTTATTTTCCCTCATGATAGGTTGTACAAACTCAATGTCATCTCCTCCGAAGGTGCCATAGCGTAAATGGCCGAAATAGAGCTCTGCCGCTGAGGGTAAGTTTTCTTTTGCCCACACCGGATCTTTTAACAGCTCTGGTTTTTTTTCTTCAATGATTTCATGGTGGCTGTTCACTTCAGCAAACACCTCTTTGATGGGCGACTCACCATTGGAACGAAAACGATGGATGTATTTTTTCCCGGGCGTGAGGTCAAATTTTAGCGTTGCCAGTCCCGCTCCATCCTGTCCCCGGTTGTGTTGTTTCTCCATCAACAAATACAATTTCTGCAGTCCGTACATCCACGATCCGTATTTTGCCTGGTAATATTCGAGGGGTTTTAATAGCCGGATAAGTGCAATGCCGCATTCGTGTTTAATCTGGTCGCTCATTTTTTTAATTGTTTATGTTTTATCATTTGGAGTGCCTGATCAGCGATATGTGTTGATGTGAGTCCGTATTTCTGCATGAGTTCTTCCGGTTTCCCGGATTCCCCAAACTGGTCGTTTATTCCAACCATGGTTACCTTTACCGGACAGGATTTAACCAGTACTTCGGCCACTGCACTCCCCAGGCCTCCATACACCTGGTGTTCCTCTGCCGTTAGGATACATCCTGTATCGCGGGCTGCCCGAATAATTATTTCTTCATCCAGGGGTTTTATGGTGTGTATATTAATAACCCGGGCGCTAATTTTTTGTTTTTCGAGTGTTAAGGCTGCCTGTAAAGCTTCCCATACCAGGTGTCCTGTAGCGACCAGGGTAATATCCTTTCCTTCCTTGAGCAACTGTCCTTTGCCCACTTCGAAAGGGAAGTCATCTGTTGTAAAGTCGGGTACTGCTTCCCGGCCAAAGCGGATGTATGCCGGTCCTTGAACCTGTTCTACGGAAGCGATGGTTGCCAGCCTGGTTTGTGTGGCATCGCATGGGGAAAGCACGGTCATGTTGGGCAGTGCCCGCATGATGGCTATATCTTCAAGGGCCTGGTGTGTTGCACCATCCGGACCCACGGATATTCCTGCATGGGCACCGCCGATTTTTACGGGGAGATTATTGTAGCAAACCGACACCCTGATCTGGTCGGTGGTTCGTAGCGCTGAAAACACTCCATAGGTTGTGGCAAAAGGGATTTTTCCTCCCAGGGCCAGCCCTGCTGCTGCTCCTATAATATTTTGTTCGGCAATGCCAAAAGAGAAAAAACGGTCGGGAAAGGCCTCCCGGAAAAAGTTAACACTTACCGATGAGGTGATATCAGCCCCTAAAGCAACAACATTCGGGTATTTCTCGCCTAAAGATTTTAATCCTTCGCCAAATCCGAAGCGTGTGGGTTTATGTTGCTTTAATGTAAACATCGTTTATTCTTGATTTTGTTCCAGTTCTTTGATAAACATATCCACCTGTTCTGGTTTTGGTGGTTTACCATGCCAGCGGTAGTCATCTTCAATGCTCTTAACTCCTTTCCCCATGCGCGTACGGGCCAGAATGACCACCGGTCCCTTTTTCCAGGCCATGGCTTTTTGGCAGGTAGCTATAATCTCCTGGTGCTTGTGTCCATTGCACGATAAAACTTTCCATCCGAACGATTCGAACTTGGCTTTCAGCGGTTCAATTTCCATCACCTCCGAATTTTTTCCGTCAATCTGCACATAGTTGCGATCCACCAAAGCCACCAGGTTATTTAATTGATGGTGCGAAGCACTCATGGCAGCCTCCCAGATGGCCCCTTCCTGCAGCTCCCCGTCGCCATGGACCGAAAAAACATTCCATGTTTTGTGATCCATTTTTCCGGCTAATGCTAAACCAACAGCCACCGATAATCCTTGTCCCAGCGATCCCGCTGACAATTCGATGCCGGGTAGTCCGTGTTCTTTTCCCGGATGTCCCTGTAAGCGGGATCCTAACTTACGCAAAGTCATTAATTCTTTGGGATCAAAATACCCGCTATGGGCAAGGGCAGCATAAAATACCGGGGCAACATGACCAATGGACAGGATCAGGCGGTCGCGGAGTTCCCAGTCCGGGGTGCCGGGTTTATGATTTAAGATCTTAAAATAGAGGCAGGTAAAAATATCAGCCAGTCCTAATGATCCTCCCAGGTGTCCCGATCCTGCCTCGGCTAAGCTTCGGATAACATCCCTGCGTATTTCAAATGAAATTTTTTTTAGCTGGTGTATATCATTGGTTAAAGGCATAAAAGTGAAAATTTTTTACTCCTCAAGCGAGGGATAATTTATTTCGTCAGGAACAATAAAAGCTGCCGGGAAATAATGTTTGATGCGTTTAAATTCTTTCATGGCATCAATTTTTGTTCTGAAATCACCCACATATACTTTGAAATAAGGGTTGTCATACTCCCTGTAGATTGGAATTTCCGGGAATTTATCAAAAAAATCGGCTTTTACCTTTTGCGAGTTTTCCCGGGCATCTCTTCCAATATCGTTATAGATCCGGATCCGGTACCCAGGCACCCCTTTTTTGCGTTTGTTTTGTTCTATATGGTTGTATATAAGGCTGTTGATCCGTATGTCCTGGGAGATGTTAATCTCTCCTGTTGCTGCTTCGTTATTTTCTATCCTTGAGAAAATATCCCCGTCATCTGCTGATGAACCCTGGCTATGCACAGCAATAACCGGCCCTGACAGGAAGAGCAGGATAAGGAATGTTCGATGGAGTTTTTTAATCATAATCTTTGGTTTTACCGTACAAAAATAATCAATTTTTATCAGAAAAGAGGTTACCAGCTGAGGCGATGTTTTTCATCCACATCCACTGTTTTGGTATACAAAAAGGAGCGGCCTTTGACCTTGCCTTTTATTTGCATTTCAAGGTTTTTCATATCTTTTAGCCGGTACATATACATAGCCCCGGCCAGTAGATTTGAGAGCTCCAGCTGGAGGGGAAAAGTATGAATGCTGTCAAATTGCGGGGGAATAATAATTTTTTCGGGGTTGGTTACTTTCCCCAGGTGTTTGCCGTTCACGGAAAGATCAACATCCATTTCAATAATTTTTAGTTTAAAATGTCCCGGGTTGGTAACGGGGAGGTCCAGTTCAAGCCCTACGCGATTATTAACGATGTTTCGTATGCGGACATCCTGTATTTCGCCCATCTGAATTTCTTTCACCGGGGAGCATCCCGACAGGGCAATGGTTACAAGAATAATGCTCAGGAGTTGTTTTATTGGTTTGTTCATTGCAGTTTTTTTTATTGTTGCCAGTCTTTTGCTTTTTCCACAGCTTTTTTCCATCCGTTGTAAAGTTTGATTCTTAGTTCATCTTCCATAAACGGATGAAAGATCTTTTCTATTTTTCTTTTTTGAATAATTTCGTCCATGGTCCAGAATCCGGTAGCCAGTCCTGCCAGCAGGGCAGCCCCCAGGGCTGTTGTTTCCACATTTTCCGGGCGGATAACGTCAACATTCAGGATGTTTGCCTGGAACTGCATTAAGAAGTTATTGACCGAAGCCCCGCCATCCACGTTGAGTGCTTTGAGTTGGATTCCGGAGTCCTGTTCCATGGCTTTTAACACATCCATGGTTTGATAAGCCAGGGATTCGAGGGTTGACCGGATGATATGTTTATCGGTAACCCCCTGGGTTAATCCCAGGATGGCTCCCCGGGCATACATGTCCCAGTAGGGGGCACCCAGCCCTGTAAAAGCGGGTACCACATATACCTCCTCGGTATCTTCCACCTGGCGGGCAATTTTTTCGGTTTCGTCGGCCGATTGGATGAGATGTAACGCATCGCGAAGCCATTTAATGGCAGCGCCGGCAATAAAAACACTCCCTTCGAGGGCGTAGTTTATTTTTTTGTTTATACCCCAGGCGATGGTAGTTACCAGGCCGGAGTGTGATTCAACCATTTTTTCGCCGGTATTCATGAGCATGAAACATCCTGTGCCATAGGTGTTTTTTGCGGTTCCTTTGCCCAGGCAGGTTTGCCCGAACAGGGCGGCTTGCTGATCTCCGGCGATGCCGGAGAGGGGGATCGCTGCCCCCAAAATTTTTGCATCGGAATATCCTACCACCTCCGAGGATCCTTTTACCCCGGGGAGCATGTTCTGCGGAATATCAAACAGGGCCAGCAGTTTTTTGTCCCACTGCAGGGTACGGATATTAAAAAGCATTGTGCGGGAGGCATTGGAATAATCGGTGATATGCAACTTCCCCCCGGTTAATTTCCAGATCAGCCAGCTATCGATGGTGCCGGCCAGGATCTCCCCCTTATTCGCTCGTTCCTTTACCCCCGGAACATTCTGAAGAATCCAGTGTATTTTGGTTGCCGAAAAATAGGAGTCGATAATTAATCCCGTATTTTTTTTGATATACTGACTCCATCCTTCCCGCTCCAGTTGTTTACAATAGTCGGCGGTTCGTTTGTCCTGCCAGACAATGGCCCGGTAAACCGGGTGGCCTGTTTTTTTGTCCCACAGGATCACCGTTTCGCGTTGATTGGCAATCCCGATTGCCGCTATCGCGCCGGGATCGATCCGGGACTCCTGAAAGATTGTTTTCACAGTATCCAGTTGTGACTCCCAGATCTCGTCCGGATCATGTTCCACCCACCCGGGGTGTGGGTAGTATTGTTGAAACTCCTTTTGCCGGGTGGCTATAATTTGGGTATTGACATCAAAAAGTAAGGTCCTGGAACTTGAGGTCCCCTGGTCGAGCGATAGGATGAATTTTTTCTGCATAAGCCTAAAGAATTTGATCGCCTAAATTTAAGCATATCTTTTGGTTGATAAAAAAAACGGCTACTCCAAGCATTGAATTAGCCGTTTTTTGTTATTGGTTTGGGAATGACTTATTCCATGGCCCGGGCTACCTCATCGGTAAGTTCGAGGTTATGATAAACGTTCTGAACATCGTCATCATCCTCAAAAGCATCAATCATTTTCATGACCCTGAGGGCTGCATCCACATCCAGGGCTTTGGTATCATTGGGGATTCTTTGTAAGCCGGCATTTTCTATGTCAACGCCCAGCCCATCGAGTTTTTTCTGAACATTTCCAAAATCTTCCTTGGCTGTGGTGATGGTAATGATATCGTCATCTATTTCAATGTCTTCGGCACCGGCATCGATTATTTCCAGTTCAAAATCATCCAGGTTCATCTGATCGTTTTTAAGCACCGTAAAAACCCCTTTGGTATCGAAAAGGAATGACAACGAACCATTTTTTCCCAGGCTGCCGCCATATTTTGTAAAAATAGCCCTTACGCTGCTTACCGTCCGGTTTCGGTTATCCGAAAGGCAATCCACATAAACGGCGATTCCGTTGGGAGCATATCCCTCAAAGGTAATCTCTTCCAGGTTATCTCCCTCTTTATCGGCTTTGCTTATGGCTCGTTCCACATTGTCCTTGGGCATGTTCACCCCTTTGGCATTGTTAATTGCCAAACGCAATCTTGGATTTGCCTCAGGATCGGCTCCCCCCTCCTTTACTGCTACAGAAATCTCTTTAACAATTTTGGAAAACATCTTGGAACGCTTGGCATCCGCAGCGCCTTTCTTTCTCTTAATGGTTGACCATTTGCTATGACCTGACATATGCTTAATCTTAAATGTTAATAATCTTATCGTAATGAAAATCGGAGGGTAAAAATACTAAAAATTAAAAAGCCTGTAAAAGAAACTGATAAATAATTTTATGAATAACTGTTCACTATGGGTATTGGGGATCAGGAGATCTCTTTTCTGTTAAAGAATATTTTTTTGATCACCATCGGCATTTAATTTTTAATAAATTTGCAAAAAATAAAGGAAATAAAATGGTAAGGATTAACAAATCAGATCAACAGGAGGGAGCTCCCCGGTTATATATTGAAACCTATGGTTGTCAGATGAATATTGCCGACAGTGAGGTAGTTGTTTCCGTATTACAGGAACAGGGTTATGCGATTACCGAAGATATTGATAATGCCGACATTATCCTGGTGAATACCTGCTCGATACGTGAAAATGCCGAGCAACGGGTTTGGGGTCGTTTAGATGTATTTAAACAGATCAAGAAAAAGAAACCCGGGGTTAAAGTAGGGGTTATCGGGTGTATGGCCGAACGGTTGAAAGAGAAGCTGATTGAAGAAGAGAAAACGGTTGACCTGGTGGTTGGCCCGGATGCTTACCGGGCATTGCCCTCATTACTCGAAGAGGTTGAGTCCGGACAAAAAGCAGTCAATGTTATTTTATCCAGGGAGGAAACCTATGCCGATATTCACCCTGTGCGTCTGGATAAAAACGGGATATCTGCGTTTATTTCTATTATGCGGGGATGTAATAACATGTGTTCCTATTGTATTGTTCCCTATGTAAGGGGTGCCGAACGCAGCCGTGATCCGGAAACCATCGTGAACGAAGCGCGTGATTTGTTCGAAAAGGGTTACCAGGAGATTACCCTTATTGGACAAAATGTTGATTCGTACCACTGGAATAAGGGTGATGAAACACACGCCATGAATTTTGCCCAGCTCCTCGAATCGGTGGCAAAAATTAATCCTAAGCTGAGGATTCGTTTTTCCACCTCCCATCCCAAGGATATGTCGGATGATGTACTGTATGTAATGGCCATGTATACTAATATCTGCAACCATATTCATCTGCCGGCACAGTCGGGAAGCACCCGTGTCCTGGAGAAGATGAACCGCGGGTATACCCGCGAATGGTATATGGACCGCATCCGGGCCATTAAACGGATTTTGCCCGATTGCGCCATTACCACCGACCTGATGACCGGCTTCCCCGGCGAAACCGAAGAAGATCACCAGGAAACCCTGAGCTTAATGAAAGAGGTGAATTATGACCAGGCGTATATGTTTAAATATTCTGAACGTCCCAGAACCTATGCAGCCCGACACCTAAAGGATGATGTGAAAGAATCGGAAAAAACCAGGCGGTTAACCGAGATTATTGATTTGCAGGGAGAGCTTTCGGCGAAAAGTAAACGCAATGACCTGGGTAAGGTTTTTGAAGTGTTGATTGAAGGGGTTTCCAAAAAATCCAAAGACCATTATTATGGGCGGACTTCTCAAAATAAAGTGGTGGTTTTTCCCCGGTTAAATTATAAAACAGGGGATTATGTGGAGGTGGAAATTATTGATTGTACTTCTGCAACCCTTATTGGGGAGGTTGCAACAAAACATTAACCGAAAACGGGAATCGATCAATGAAAACGAGGTGCTGGTTTCACCTCGTTTTTTTATGCGATCTCGAAAATATGTTCCAGCTCCACCAGTTTAAACAGCTCTTTGATTTCCTCCGAAACATTGATAAATCCAAAGGTTGAATTATGTATCCTGGAAGTCCTGTAAATCTTTAGTAACAGCTCAAACCCGGTGCTGTCGATAAATTTAATCCCCGACCAGTTGATGATCAGGTGACTCCCCGGATTTTTGATGATCGGGATAATTTTTTGCTCGATCTCCTCAGTATTTAAAATGCTTAACCGGGAAACATTATAAAAGGAAACAATGTATTTGTTCTCGAGATGATCAACAGTAAACATAGTTGCTTGGCTTAAAATTGATTAATCTGCAAATGTAATACGGGAATCGGAAAAAGGATGTTAATCTAATGTTAAGTTATTAACAATTTTGGTTAAAAGTTATTCACCCTACAAAAGAATCAACAAAGTTGATTAAAGAATTAGCTTAAAAGTTGCACCTTCGCCGGGAGTTGAGTTAACCGTTAAGTTCCCTTTATGCAAGAACATGATTTGTTTTGACAAACTTAACCCTATGCCCGATCCACGTTTTTTTGTGGTAAAAAAAGGAACAAAAATATTTTCCAGATTTTCTTTACTTATTCCCGGCCCGTTATCCCGGATTGAAATGACTGTTTGATTTATTTTGTTGTGATCTACGGTAATTTTCAGCGTTGGTTTTTGTACTTCAGGTAAAACTTCCATGGCATTTAACAAAATATTTATTAATGCTTGTTCAAGAAGTGATTCATCAGCAGTTACTGCAGCATCTTTAATAATGTTGAAATCAAATTGAAATGAAATGTTTAATTGAGCCATCCTGTTTTTGAATAGCGTAATAACCCGGTTTACAATATTGTAAACTGAAACACTTCTTAACTTCGGTTCAGGCATTTTTGTAAAATTCCTTGTGGCATTAACAAAGTGAACCAATCCTTTACTCCTGCGTTCAATCGTACTCAGACTTTCTTCTAAATCATTTCTGAAATTATCGTTCTTGAAAGTGACCTCAGGGTTTTCTGTTTTAAAAATATTCTGATAAACAAAATCCGATAAATTGGAAATGGGAATAGCAGAGTTCATAATTTCATGGGTTAAAGTACGGGTGAGTTTTTGCCAGGATTCTAATTCATTATATTCTAATTCACTTTGTACATTCTGAAAAGTATAAAGTTTATATTTTTTATCCCTGATTTTAAAATTAGCCAACTGAACCGAATAATTAAATAGCATTCCATGGAAATACAATTTGATTAATTTTTTATCCTCAAGAGAAAGATCCATTAAAAATTGAGGCAATTTCTCATGAGCATACTTTAATGAATGGATGTTTTTTAAATTTGATTTTTGAAAAAGTTCTTTTGCAGCGGTGTTGTATAATACGATTTGATTATTCTCATTAAAGCAAAGGATGGAAGTTTTTACTTCATTAATCAGGGTCTGTAAATATTGAGCATTGATATGTGCTTCATCTCGTAAAGCCATGATAACTTTAGCCAGCTTCTGAAAAGCATTGTTTAAATCGATATCAGCAAAACTTTTTGAATGGGGTGGTTTAAAATCATTTTGTTCTATGGATTGAATAAAACCAGCCAGTTTACGGTGTTCTTTGCTTACAAATCGTATAAATGAAAATGAAAGAATGATAAGGATTGCAAAAACCCAAAGGGACAATAACCAAAAATATGTTTCCAATAAAATATAGATTCCAAGGGCTGTTAAAAAAATAATCGCCAACAGGTAGATCAATAAAATATTTTTAAACCGTTTAAATACCATATTTTTTCATTTTACGGTAAAGGGTGCTTCTTCCCATACCAAGTTCATTTGCGGCCTTCGTATAGTTCTTGTTGTTTTTTTCAAGAGCTTTGATGATGGTGTTTTTCTCCACTTCATCAACATTTAAGGATTTGGGTTCAGGTTTAATGTTTCTTTTTTTTATGGCAAAATCTTCAGCTGTTATTTCCTTCTCTTCACACATAATTACAGCTCTTTCAATTAAATGCATAAGTTCACGGATGTTTCCGGGCCACGAATAATCTTTAAGGACTTTATATGATGCTGATTGAATTTTGATATTTTTTTTATTGTATTTTAATTTAAACTTATTAAGAAAGTGGTTTGCCAACAGGGGAATATCCTCTTTTCGCTCTCTTAATGGGGGAAGGTTAATTTCAACGGTATTAATTCTGTAGAGCAGGTCTTGTCTGAAGTTTTCCTGTTCAGCCATTTGATAAAGGTCTCTGTTCGTAGCACAAATTAAGCGGATATCAACGGGTATTTTTTTTAACGACCCTACCCGTGTAATGATCTTATTTTGGATTGCTGTTAACAGTTTTGTTTGAAGGCTTTGAGGAATATTCCCAATCTCATCCAGGAAAAGAGTCCCTCCTGAAGCAATTTCAAACCTGCCGTGTTTATCTTCTTTGGCATCGGTGAACGCCCCCCTAACATGGCCAAAAAGTTCAGATTCAAATAAAGTATTCGTAATTGCCCCCAGGTCTACATTGATAAAAGGTTTTTCTGATCTTTCCGACTGACGATGAATTTCCCTGGCTACAAGTTCTTTTCCTGTTCCATTTTCGCCAAGGATTAAAACATTGGCATCGGTGGCAGCAACTTTTTGGATGGTCTTAAAAACGTTGTCCATCGATTTTGAGCGACTTATTATTTCTGAGTAGTCTTTGTTAATTTGTTGATTTAATAGCTTCTGGGTTTCTTCCAGCTTGTTAACCTTTCTCTTGCTTTTACTCAAGTTGTAAACAGATTGAACCGTAGCGATAAATTTTTCCCTTTCCCATGGCTTTACAATAAACTCAGCGGCACCAATCTTCATGGCTTCTACAGCAATCTGGATATCTCCATATGCCGTATTCATTAAAACACAAATCTTTGAATCGATTTTTAAAATTTGTTTTAACCAGTGTAAACCTTCAGCACCAGATGTCTTTCCGGGCCGAAAATTCATATCCAGAATGACAACATCAAAATCATATTTTTTAAGTAACGAGGGGATTTTTTCAGGATCGTCAGTGGTAATAACCGTTGAAAAATTTTGCTTTAAAAGCATACGGGCTGTTATAAGTACATCCCTGTCGTCGTCGACAACTAAAATGCAGCCTTCTTTCTTATCCATTTAAAAAAGTTTATATACATTTATTCATCAAATGTAAGAATCGTTTCATTATGACACAAGAAACCGTATCATTTTGACACAAAATTAATTTTATTCAATAAGCCCTAATTTGTAATGATTTGATATTAAGCGCATTGAGTTTTGTGGCACAATTTTTAAGTTGTTTTATAAAACAAAAACCAAAAAGTTATGATCAGGAATTATTTAAAAACAGCCTTAAGAAATATAGCCCGGAATAAGATCCACTCTTTTATCAATATTGTTGGCCTGGCAATTGGAGTATCCTTATTTATAATTATTGCTCTTTATGTAAAATACGAATTAACTTACGATAATTTTCATCAGGATAAGGAGAATATTTTCAGGATTGAACGAGGCGAAGAAGGAAATTCAAGCATCTTTTTACCCTCAGGAATGGGGATTGATGTTTTAAATCAGTTTCCGGAAGTAGAGCAGATGGTACGTTTTAAATATTCCGGAAATATTATCATCGAAAATGAGGATAAAACACATAAAATACCCGACTTTTATTTAGCAGACAGTACGGTTTGGGATATATTTTCCTTTGAATTTATTCTGGGAACTCCTGAAAATGCCCTGGTTGATCCATTTAATATCGTGTTAACAGAAAGTATTGCGAAACAAATTTTTGGAAACGAAAATCCGGTAAATAAGATTGTAAAGACGAATACCGGACGTGAGTATAAAATCTCCGGGATCATTAAAGATATCGATCACTCTCACTTAAGAATCAATGCGATTGGCTCTTTTAATTTGTTGGGTGTTTTGTATGGGCAGGACAGACTTAATAACTACAAAACCAATCAGTACTATACTTATTTAAAACTTTCCGGGGGAATAAATATTGAGGAGCTTGAATCAAAAATTGCTGATTATTATCAAAAAAGATTCCCGGATTATCCTTCCGAGGACATAGCCATAACCTTAAGAAACCTTTCCGATGCATATTTTTATAAAACCTCATCCATAAATTTGTACGGAATCAAAAGCGGCAACTTAAAAACAGTTAAAATCTTTATCGCCATAGGGCTTTTTATCATCATTATTGCTTGTATAAATTTTATCAATTTAACTACTGCAAGAGCAACGTCCAGGGCCAAAGAAGTAGGATTAAGAAAAGTGGCAGGCAGTTTAAAATCAAATTTAATCATCCAGTTTTTAAGCGAATCCGTTTTAATCTCCTTTATTGCATTTCTTTTAGCCATTACAATTGTTCAGATATTTATTCCTGTTTTTAACAATCTGATTTTATCCAATATTTCCTTTCATACCTTGTTTAATGTGAAAGCAATTTTACTCATTATTGCCGGGATGTTTTTTATTGGTCTGTTGTCGGGAATTTATCCGGCTTTTTATTTAACAGCATTTAATCCGGTATATGTTTTAAAGGGAGAAGTTACCAAAGGGAAAAGTGCTGCCTTGTTTAGAAAAATTTTAATTGTTGTTCAGTTTACGATTTCTGTTGCATTAATTATTTGTACATTAACAGTATATAAGCAGCTTAATTATTTAAAAAATAAAAATTTAGGGTTTAATAAAGACCTTGTCGTTGCCCTGGAACTAAATAATACTTTAAGACAATCCAGGGAGGTTTTTAAGGAAAAGTTACTCAAACATTCCGGTATAAAAAAAGTATCCTACAGCATGACCATTCCTGGCAGTGGAACTAATTTTGAGGGATTTGATTTTAATAGCGACGGAAACAGCACCACCCTCCAGGTACATACGATTGATCCTGATTATATTGATTTATTTGAGATTGAATTATTAAGTGGACGGAATTTTAACTGGAACCGAAAAAGTGATCGGAAGCAAAAAATAATTCTAAATGAACGTGCCGTAAAAGAAGCCGGCTTAACTTTGGAGAATGCCCCGGGAACCGTTTTTCATCGCGACAGTTGGTATATTACTGCGCTGCCAAGCCATGAATGTGAAATAATTGGCGTTGCCAAAGATTTTCATTTTACATCTTTGCATGCCGAAATAGGGCCATTTGGAATGGTGTGGAACGAAGATTGGTTTGGTTATATTAACATTAAAATTCAGGGTAACAATATTCCTTCTACCCTGAAAAATATCCAAAAAGAATGGAATACTATCTGTTCCGGAATACCTTTCGAATACATTTTTATTGACCAGGCATTTGACAATATGTATAAAAGTGAAGAACGTTTAGGAAAATTTTTCAAATATTTTTCTGTCTTAGCCATTTTTATTGCTGCCTTAGGATTATTTGGAATGTCTGCTTTTATTGCCCAAAGCAGAACCAAGGAAATTGGCATACGAAAAGTATTGGGATCATCAGTCAGTAAGATTTTGCTATTACTGTCGGGCGAATTTGCCAAATGGGTATTGATCGCCAATATAATTGCCATCCCCGTTGGTTATTACGGGATGAACAAATGGCTTCAAAGTTTTGCGTATAAAATTAACCTCACCCCGGATATTTTTATACTATCCGCGATTTTTTCTTTTTTAATCGCCTTTTTAACGGTATCCTATCATTCGTTAAAAACGGCCAGTCAAAATCCAGTTCACTCCCTAAGATATGAATAGCAGGGTTTAAATTATCATACTGAACATCATAGCTTGTAAGGTGTTTATTAAAAATCCGGAAGATATGGATAGGGTATTTTAAACGAAAATCATCTTATAGTTAGAATGCCAATAATCAACTTAAAGTAAAACCAAAATTTATAAAGCTATGAAAACAATGATGAAAATGATGATGGGTTTAATCGTATCGGCTTTGATGGTAAACACCCTCAGTGCTCAACCAAAATCAGAAATACCCACCGAAAAAGACAGCAAAATGAATTGGGCTGATGCCGACACGTTGTACACTTACCAGTATCAGGAATCGACAGGATTATGGGTTTATTTTGAACGCGAGGTCCGACGGTTCAATGATAAAGGTCTACCTACTGAAAATTTTGTCCAAACCTACAGCCAGGAAGATAACAGTTGGACAAACTATCTGCGTGAAAATTACACATATGATCAGAATGGCAATGAGATTGAAGTGATTACCCAGCACTGGGACAAAAATTTCAAGAACTGGGTCAATGCCCGGCTAAAAACCATCAATTACAATGGGAAAAAACGGGAAGAGATTCTGTTCCAGGAGTGGAAACGCCCAACCAATGAATGGTTTAATATTATGAAATATTTGATTACCTATAATGATGCAGGGAAAGAATATTCGGTAACGATCAATCTTTTTGATGGTGCTTCCCAGGACTGGAGATACTATAAACGTTTCTTGATGGACTTTGAGATTGACTTTGCTCCTCCAACCAGCGTAATTGTTGAAGACTGGAACAGGGAGAAAAGAAGCTGGCAAACCGAAGGGAAATATATGCTGAGTTATAACGGACGCCGAATGAAAACCGAGGAAATTCGTTTGACCTATAACAATAGCCTGCGCTCGTTTATCGAAGGACTTAAATTTAACATGGACTATGATAAAAAAGGAAATATGATAGAGTATGTTGAGCAGAAATATGATCTTTCCAATAAAACCTGGATAAACTTTATCAGGCATACAGCAACTTATAACGAGAAGCAGTATATGACCGAAAAAACAGAATACAGCTGGGATAAAAGCATGGACCAGTGGGTAGAAGAGAATAAATACAAATTCTCAACAGAAAAAAACATCTAGCAATCAGTTAATTAACTGCCAAAAAAGGTGCTCCTGACGGGGCACCTTTTTTTTATCAATAAACCCAATTCAAATTTAAGCGTCTAAAATCCAGAGTAATAATTAAAACCTTGTTGTTTATGATTTTGGAGCATATAAAAATTGGTTTCAGGCACCTGGTCAGGGATAAATTCTATACCCTCCTGAATTTCTCCGGATTATGTATTGGCCTTCTAATCGCCCTCTATATTGCCACCTGGATTATCGATGAATTAAATTATGACCGGTATTTTCGGGATGCTGATTTGATTTATCGTGTGGAAAGAGATTTTAATTATAACGGGATTTCGAGAGAGATGCCGGTTACCAGTTTTAACTATGCGAAAGCCCTCCAGGCAGACTTTCCGGAGATCACCTTAACCACCAGGTTGTATCCGATGGAGATTGCTGTTCAGGATCATCATCAGGTTTACAGGAAACAGCTGGTTCATTTTGCCGACAGTAATTTTTTCGGGATTTTTAATTTTCGCTTCATCTCCGGCAATCCGGACAGGGCGTTGGACCATCCCAATGCAGTTGTGCTTACCCGGGATGCGGCCTTAAAGTTCTTTGGCAGGGAACAGGTTCTGGGCGAATCCATTAAGGTTAAAGTTGAGGATTTTATTTACCATCTCAAGGTTACAGGGATTACTGAGAATATCCCCGAAAACACCCATTTTCATCCCGAAATATTTATTCCATTGCCTTTACTCAAGGAATATTATCAACAGATTTATGATGAATGGCGGGTTAATATCGGCTATACCTATATTAAAATTAATGATCGTAAGAACCTGGCAAAACTTAAGGCCCAGATCCCCGGCTTTCTTTTACAACATGTTGGTCCGGCATATAGCACGATGCTGTTGGGCGACGACGATATCAATGATGCCATTGAAGTAAAACTTAAGAATATCCAGGATATTCATTTAACCTCACACCTGGAATATGAACTGGAAACCAACGGGGATATAAAAAATGTCCTTCTTTTATCGTCGGTAGCCATTTTGATCCTGTTGCTCGCCATTACCAACTATGTTAACCTGACCAATGCCAGAAGTGAAAACCGTTCCCTGGAAGTGGGGATAAGAAAAGTTGTGGGTAGTTCCAAATCACAATTGGTGCTTCATTTTTTCCTGGAGTCGTTGCTGTTAATATTTTTCGCTTTTGCGCTTTCCATTTTGCTGATGTTCCTTTTATCTTCGTTTTACGAAGATTTTAGCGGGAAAACCTTTCACTGGGTATTTTTTAATTCGGCCCATCATTTCGCCCTGCTGGCCGGAACCTTAATTGTGGTTTCTGTTTTAGCGGGAATCTATCCGGCCCTGTTTGTTTCAGGATTCGGAATTCTTAAATCCATCAAAGGAAAGAACCAGGCAAAGGGGATGAATACCAGGATTGCCCTGGTGATCTTTCAGTTTTTTATTTCCATTGGGTTAGTGACCTTCTCGATGCTCATGGCTTTGCAGATCAATTTAATTCATACCCGGGATATCGGTTTTGATCCCCGGAACCTGGTGGTTATTGATGTGGATAACCAGGAGGTCAGATCCCATTTCGATTCTTTTAAAGAGGAGATCCTGAGATTAAACCACGTTAAGGATGTAACAGGTGCCGGGACTGTCCCTGTCAATCAGATTTATCCAAGCCTTACCGTAAGGAAACCTTTTGCTGATGATGACCTCTTTTTTTCGTACATGGGAGTAAATTATGATTTTTTTAAAACGCTCCATATCGATCTGTTGGCGGGGCGTCTTTTTTCACGTGAATTTTCCGATACCTCCGAAGTCCGCTATATTATCAATGAAAAAGCCTCCCGGAGGCTGGGGTTCGTTACCCCCGACGATGCTATTTCCCGTTACCTGGAAACCAAAAGCCACCTGGAATCGACCTATCGTAAGGGACAGATTATCGGGGTGGTCAGGGATTTTAATTTTAAGTCGCTGCATAAGGATGTTGAACCCCTGGGAATCCGGCTGCTTCCCGGATACCTGAATGCTATTTTTGTGCGTATTGAACCCGGGCACAGGAAAGCTACCCTGCAACATATTCAAAAGACCTGGGAAAACCGTTTTCCCCAGTCAGAATTTAATTATTCTTTTTTATCAGATTCCATCCGGAAACAATATTTATCGGACGATGAACTCCAGTCAAAGCTTGTTTTTTCAACCCTGTTAGCCCTGGTCATCGGATCGCTGGGGTTGTTCGGATTATCCCTTTATATTCTCCAGCAGCGTACCAAAGAGATCGGGGTGAGGAAGGTTAACGGGGCAACTTCCCGCTCGCTGGTCCTGTTATTCTCCAAAAGGTATGTGCGCTGGATTACCTGGGCTGCAATGGTGGCCTGTCCAACCAGTTATTTTTTCTTTACCGGCTGGTTAAATAATTTTGCCATTAAAATAGGGGTTGGCTATTTCTGGGGTGTATTTGTACTGGCCTGGTTAACCATTACCCTGTTTTCGTTGATTACAGTTATTGCTCAAACCATAAAATATTCAAGGCTGAATCCGGTGGATGTTTTAAAGTATGAATAAAAAAAGACCTTCCTGAAAGGAAAATCTTTTTTAATACGATCTTTTCCAAAGTTTAAACTTTGGAAAAGATCGTTCATGCTCCCTGGAAATTATTTTTTTACGATTTTAAGCGACAGCTCATCCAGTTGTTTTGCATCAATCCTTGACGGGGAGTCGATCATCACATCGCGGCCTGCATTATTTTTAGGGAATGCAATAAAATCGCGAATTGATTCGGAGCCCCCGAACACAGAGCACCAGCGGTCAAACCCAAAGGCGATTCCGCCATGGGGTGGGGCGCCATACTGAAAAGCATCTAAAAGAAATCCGAATTTTTCTTCCGCTTCTTCTTTGGAAATTCCCAGGGCAGTAAACATTCTGCGCTGGAGTTCCCCATCGTGAATCCGGATGGAGCCCCCGCCGATCTCTACGCCGTTAATGACAAAGTCGTAGGCATTGGCTCTCATTTTTCCGGGGTCTGTTGCAAAAAGGTTCATATCTTCGGCCTTGGGCGATGTAAAGGGGTGGTGCATGGCAAAATAGCGTTGTTCTTCTTCGTCCCATTCGAGCAATGGAAAATCAACCACCCAGCAGGGTGCAAACTGGTCTTTGTCTCTTAGTCCAAGCCGCTGGCCCATTTCCAGGCGGAGAACATTTAAGGCAGATAAGGTATCCATTTTATTTCCGGCCAGAACCAATAGCAGGTCTCCCGGTTTAGCATTCAGTTGTTCAGCCCATGTTTTCAGATCTTCCTGGGTATAGAATTTATCCACCGATGATTTAAACGATCCGTCGGCGTTACATTTCACATAGACTAACCCTTTGGCCCCCACCTGGGGTTTTTGTACAAAAGCGGTCAGCTCGTCGAGCTGTTTGCGCGAATATTCGCCACAGCCGCTGGCATTAATCGCACCAATGTATTCTACCGCATCGAAAACTTTAAACCCTTTTCCTTTCACTAAACCGGAAATCTCCGATATTTTCATGTCAAAACGCAGGTCCGGTTTATCGGTTCCATAGTATTTCATGGCATCGTCGTAGGAGATGCGTGGATAAGGGTCGTTAAAAGTAATGCCTTTAATTTCGTAGAACAGGTGATTGGCCAGCCCTTCGAAGGTTTTTAAAACATCTTCCTGGTTAACGAATGACATTTCGCAGTCCACCTGCGTAAACTCGGGTTGCCGGTCGGCACGCAGGTCCTCGTCGCGAAAGCATTTTACAATCTGAAAATAACGGTCGAACCCGGAGATCATTAACAACTGTTTAAAGGTCTGTGGCGACTGGGGTAAGGCATAGAATTCCCCGGGATTCATCCTTGAGGGAACGATAAAGTCGCGGGCTCCCTCCGGGGTGGATTTGATCAGGTAGGGGGTTTCAATCTCCATAAATTTTACCTGGTCGAGGTATTTACGGATCTCCTGGCCCATCCGGTGCCTTAAGGCCAGGTTTTTACGAACCGGCTCCCTGCGTAAGTCCAGGTAGCGGTATTTCATCCTTAACTCATCGCCTCCGTCGGTATCTTCTTCAATGGTAAAGGGAGGTACCGCTGAGCGGTTTAAAATTTCAAGATGTTTTACCCGTATTTCTATCTCCCCTGTGGGCATTTTCGGATTCTTGCTGCTTCGCTCAATCACCTCCCCTTCAGCTTTTATAACAAACTCGCGCCCTAATGAGCGGGCTTTATCCTTTAGCTCCTCCGGGGTCTGGTCGTCAAAAACCAGCTGGGTTAAACCGTATCGGTCACGCAGGGTAATAAATGTCATTCCCCCCAGGTTTCGTATGGTCTGAATCCATCCGCTTAAGGTAACCTGTTGCCCGGTATTTTCTTTTCTTAATTCGCCACATGTATGCGTCCTGTACATAGTTGTAAAAAATTTTTCTTATCATTTTATATTTTCAGAATGCGAAAATAGGATTTTATTTTCTTTTTAAAAACCTGGTTTTTGTAAACTCCTTATAATTAACAAAATAGAGTTTGTGGTTTTTTTGAAATTAATCTTTTAATGAATAATTTAGTCAAAACAAATAAATAAAAATTATTTTTGAGGGATCAGCCATCTGTATACTATGGAATTATTTTCCGATGAATATTTTATGAAAGAGGCCCTGAAGGAGGCCCGAAAGGCCCTGGAACAGGGGGAGGTGCCCATAGGAGCTGTTATTGTTTCCAACCAACAGGTGATCGCGCGGGCACATAATCTTACCGAAACCCTGAATGATGTTACGGCCCATGCCGAGATGCAGGCCATAACGGCTGCCGCCAATCACCTGGGAGGAAAATACCTTACCGATTGTACTTTATACGTAACCCTTGAACCCTGTGTGATGTGCATCGGGGCTTCTGCCTGGGCCCAGCTTGCCAGGGTCGTTTATGGAGCACCCGATCCCAAAAAGGGATATACCCGCTATGATTCGAAGATGACTCACCCCCGGACAGACATTGTGCCGGGCGTACTCAGCGACGATTGCAGCAGGATGATCACCGGTTTTTTTAAATCAAAACGATAAAAAAAGTGATGTAAATCACCAATATATAAAGGTAAATATCACCATCTATTAATTGTTAATTTCATAGAATCAAACCAATTTTGTAACATATATTATTTTAAAAATTTTTTATCATGAAAAGATTATTGATTCCTGTTTTATTTATTCTTTTTATTGCAAAGTTTTCTTATGCCCAGGTTGAGATGGATAAGGCGCAGGCTATGTTTTGTTATAACTTTACCAAGTTTTTTGACTGGCCACCCTCCGAGAAACAAGGTGATTTTGTTATGGGAGTCCTGGGAAACAGAGACCTGGCTGTTGAGCTGGAGAGAGTTACTTCCGGGAAGAAAAATGTTACCCAGCCCATTGTGGTTAAATATTTCAGAAACCTTGACGAGGTTGAAAAATCGCATGTAATTTTTGTTGATGGTTTAAAATCGAATGATATTCCCGATGTACACACCAAAACGGGTGTTCATTGCCTGATTATTTCCAATAGCGGAAGCGGAATACAAAAGGGAGCAGCCATTCAGTTTGCTACCGAGGGAAATCGGTTAAAGTATGATTTTAAAAGCGAAAACGCCTTAAAACATGGTTTAAAGTTTCACTCCAAGGTAAGGGAAATGGCTCGTAACAATTACTAACCAAACCAGAGCGCATGAAATTAACCATAGGAAAAAAATTAATTATTGGATTTGGTGTTATTCTGCTGGCATTGATTGTGAATGCCGTGGTAACGTTAAACTCTTCGTTGCAAAACAGCAGGCTGAACAATCAAATCGTTGAAACCTATACTCCTTCAACCAATAATTTAACGCAATTGCGCAAGTTACTGGTCGATTCCAAGATGCTGATTAAAAACTGGGTATATATCGAGAAGCAGGATAATACCCCCGACAAGCTTTTGCTTCAACAGGTGCTGGAAACAAGATTGCCGGCAACCCTCGACCAGCTGCAATCGCTCTCGGTTCACTGGAACAAGGAAAATAAGGAGCTGCTGGCTACGGTTGAAACCGTGGTCAACGATTCTATTATTCCGTTGCATCAGCAGGTGATGCAGCAGCTCAACAGCTTCGAAAGTTATGACGATCTTATGGTGATGTTTGAGGTGATGCCCCTGGTGGAAGAGCAGGGAGATATCATTGTAAAAACCGACCGGGTGATTGCCCTGCTGGACCAGATTATCGACTACCAGTCGGCCCTGGCGAATGAAGCTATCGGCGAGATGCAGCAGTCGTTTAAGAACTTCCCGAAGCTTGTGATTGTCACCACACTGATCATCCTGATCATATTTATTGTGGTATTAATTTATGTCAACCGGTCGGTTACCCGCCCCATCAGGAAGGGAGTTGAGTTTGCAAAAGCGATCGAACAGGGGGATTTAACCGCTACCGTAGAGATCAACCAGAGCGACGAAATTGGCGACCTGGCCAGGTCGTTAAGTAACATGGCTGCCAAGCTGAACGAGATGGTGGTTTCCTTATCCGAAGCCGCCGGCCGGATTTCGAACAAGAGTGTGGAGATCACCCAAAAGTCGCAGGAGCTTTCCAATGGCGCCAATACCCAGGCTTCCTCTTCGGAAGAGCTGGCCTCATCGATGGAGGAGATGGTTGCCAACATCGAACAGAATACGGATAACTCCAGGGAAACCGAGAAGATCTCACAAAATGCTGTAAATATCAGTAAAGATGTTGGTACAGCAGCCAATAACAGCCTGCTGGCCATCCAGTCGATTGCCGAAAAGATCGGGATCATCAACGATATTGCCTTTCAAACCAATATTTTAGCCTTAAATGCTGCCGTAGAAGCTGCCCGTGCCGGCCAGCACGGGAAGGGCTTTGCCGTGGTTGCTGCCGAAGTGCGCAAACTGGCCGAACGCAGTAAGCTTTCTGCCGAAGAGATAGAAGAGTTGTCGCATTCGAGCGTTGAGGCTACCGAAAAAGCCCAAAAGTATGTAACCAGCGTGATCCCGGAAATTGAGCGTACTTCCAGGCTGATTCAGGAGATTGCTTCCTCCAGCATGGAACAAAATTCGGGTGCGAACCAGGTAAACCAGGCTTTGCAGTCGCTGAACCAGATTACCCAGCAAAATGTGTCGCTGTTTAACTCGCTGAATGACGATGCAAACGATCTGTCGTCACAGGCCGACACCCTGAATGAAATCATTCGTTTTTTCAGGATCAGAAAATAGTTTTTTTAGGTTAGGGTTTTTAGTATAGAAACAGGGGTTGTCCATCAGGGCAGCCTCTTTTTTTATGAATCCCCTGTTTTTTTACTTTTCCCCGTTTTAAGAAGAACCTGTTCCGGGGGATGTTGTTATTCTTCCAGGAGCTGATTGTTTTGCTTTATAAGGAGAGCGGATCTCCACGAATGGCCCCGGCGACACGATCCGGAGAAATAGTACCTGCCCTGCTGAAACACCGGGTGTTGACGGAATCTTCTCCGAACCTCCGCAGTTAAAGGACAACCTGTTGCCATCCCAAAAAAAGAGGCTCCCTTTTCCGGAAGCCTCTTCATTGATGGTTGATAACCTGTTTTACTGGAGCATCACTTTTACCTTATGATGTTTGCCAGTGGTTTCGATATGGATGATGTATAATCCCGGTTTTTGATCCCCCAGGTCAAGGTTAATTTTTCCTTTGGGGTTGATGTCCGATTGGAGGATCTCCCTTCCGGTGATATCAAAAACCTTAACCCCGGCATTTTCGCCGATCAGGGGTGATTGTATGCTGAACACTCCCCGGGTTGGGTTAGGGAATACCGTCATCGTGTGCTCATTCTCTTCCGGGAGGTTTACCCCGGTGGTTTCGAAGGTAACGCTGTTGGATGCCTCGTTGGCATTACCGCCCAGGTCGTGGGCAACGCCGGCAGCCACCGATACGGTAACCGTAGATGATGAGGGTGAGATTCCTGCAGTAAATACGATTCCGGAGGAATCGGTAAATGCTGAAACACTGCCTCCATCCACCGTAAGGTCTGCTGATTCGAAATCAATAACCTTCTCGCCAAAGTCGACGATCACCTCCATGGAGGCGGATGCTGATTCCGGGTCGGCTTTTGTCACAACGGGTACGGGAGCTTCATTGTCCAGGATGACCTGAAAAATGTTGGACTCTTTTTCGGTAACCGGATCGGTAGATTTTACCCTCACCTTATATCCCTCCCCTTCGGGGACGGTGTTGGGAATGGTTACCGCAATGGCCCCGTTCTGGGTTGCGGTAACACTTCCTATTTCTGTTTCGCCGGTAAAATCACCCGTTTCGTCAGAAAGGTAGGCTGTAAAGATATTTCCGGCATTAAAATCAGTGTTTACAGTATAAAAAATATCTAGTTCGGCATCCTGGATATCCGAAATGATTACAGTATCCTGGATGGTAACCTCGCTTATTTCGGGTGTGGAGGAGAGGGGGAAGGTGGTTTTCCATAATCCGCGTCCATAGGTTGCTGCGTACAACCTGCTGTTGGCGGGTGTGGTGTTGTCGTAAAAGAATTCCAGCTCATTTACGATTACCGAAGGGAGGTTTTGATTAAAGGCCACCCAGTCGGCCTCTCCATGCCTGATAAATACGCCCATGTCGGTACCCACATACAGCTGGTTGATGGGCGACAGGATGTTTTGTGCCACACAGTTGGCCGGTACGGGGGGTAACCCGGTGGAGATGTCGTTCCATGTGGTTCCGCCGTTGGTAGTTTCCATGATTCTGAGCTTGTCATCGTATCCGCCAAAGGTGATCCATACCTGGTCGGGGTCGGCATGGTTTACCGTGATGTAGGTAATCTGTTTGGCATTGTAGGGAATATCGTTATCGATATCCTGCCAGGTTTGTCCGCCATCGGTTGTTTTGTACATGTTGTAGTAATCCGACAGGTAGATTACCTGCGAGTTAGACGGGGCCACGGCAATGGCCCTGATTTTGTTGGTGAGCTGCAGGTTTGATATTTTGGTCCAGGTGTCCCCCTGGTCTTCGCTTTTCCAAAGATCTTCGTAACCCACAAAGATTGTTTCGTGATCGTTGGGGTCGAGGACGTAGGGAGTAACCCACGCGCCATTGGGGCCCCCGGGGATGTTCGCGCTGATATCGGTAGCGGTATTCCAGTAATCGGTAGTCCGGTCAATCTGGCCATTCACATAGGTGCCGTACTGTACAGCTTCGTCGGTAAAGTCGATGATGCATTCCATTCCGTCGCCCCCTTTTACATCGTACCAGTCGTTGAAGTAGATCAGCTTGGAGCCGTTATCCTGCAAGCCGGTCATCACCACGCCTTCGTTCTGCTGGCTGGGTCCGATGCGGTAGATCTGGCTGATGACCATGCCGTTGGTGAGGTCGGTCCAGGTGGTCCCGCCGTCGGTGGTTTTATAGATCCCGCCATCATTGCCTTCGAAAAATACGTTGTCGCTCTGGTATTCCATGTAGTGTTTGTCGGCATGTACGGCCGGCACGCCATCGCCCCACCAGTGGGTGGAAATATCCCAGGTGGTTCCGCCGTCGGTTGATTTCCAGGTGTTGATTCCGCCCACCCACAGGGTATTCTTATTGGCAGGCGAAACGGCAAGGGTTAAATCGTACCAACCCTGGCCCCCGGAGCCTGTGCCATCGGAAGCATATCCCAGCAGGTTGTTTCCGGAAGTGCTTCCGTCGAGCATTTTGGTAAAGTTTTCCCCGCTGTCGGTGGATTGGTATACTCCCTCCATGCCGCTGGATGTATTGCATGCCAGGGCGTACACGTAGGCCGGATCGGCCGCGGTAACGGCAAGTTCTACGCGGTAAGCGGCTGAGCTAAAGGTGTGGGAGGGTACCCAGGTATCCCCGCCATCTTCCGACTTGTAAACCACCGGGCTGCTGCTGTAGTTGGAGGTAACGGCGTAGAGCACGGTGGATGATTCCGGCTGGTATTCCATATCCATAAACAGGCCGCCCTGTTCCATGTCCCAGTTTATGCCGCCATCGGTGGTTCGGTAGATGCCCCCGTTGGTAGCTGCCAGCATGATGTCAGGGTTGGACGGATCGGCCAGGAAACGGGTAATCCGGTAATTGTTGCTTACATCAAAGGTAAGCCCGGTGGTTTCCCAGGTGATTCCCCCGTCGGTAGATTTCAGGACCCCTACCGAATAGTTGTCGCCGGCATCGCGGTCGCCGGTGGCAATATAAAGGGTGTTGGAGGTTTCGTAATCGTCGGCAATCACTACTCCGCTAACACCAATTACGGGCAGCGATTCGGTAAGGCAGCTCCAGCTGCTGCCCCCGTCGGTGGTTTTCCATAATCCTCCCGAGGGCGCCCCGATCCAGAAGGTGTTGACATCGGTGGGATGAAAGGCGATCACATTGATTCTTCCCAACCCGGCATATCCGCCGGTGGAGCTGTTCGGGCCCATGTTGACCCAGTCGGCCTGGTCGGCTTTGGCTGTCTTTTGCCCGTTAAATGCCCGGAGCAGCCCGATGGTGTTTACCCGGGGAAACTGCCCCGTTTGGGGATCTACCCTGGTTTCCCAGTACCATTCCCAGCGTTTGAACTGTTTCCAGCCACCCGCTTTTTTACGCTCTCCGTTTTCGATATAATACCCGTTTTTCAGGTCGTAAGGTTTCCAGTATTCGGTAAAAGATTCTTGCACTTCGAAAAAGGATAACCCCTCGCCGGGTTCTTTCCCCTCTTCGGATAACTGATCGATCCATGGCTGTGCACTTAATCCTGTAGTAAGAAAGACCAGGGACATGAGGTAAAATAATTTTTTCATCGTTGGTTTAGTTAAGTTTGAATTCGTAATAGATTGTATGTGTTGTTTTGGGGTGTTGTCCGCAGGAGACCACCAGCCGGTAATTTCCTTTTTCTGCAGGTTTTTCGGCTGTTTCGGGGATTCGCTGCGGGGTATTGTGGACACACCACGACTCTTTTTTGTCCCAGCTCAGCAGGGTAAATGCTTCGGGGCTGAGTTCGACAAACTCCCTGGGCGAGGGACACGATGCGCCACAGGGGCAATAGAGGGTACGAACCCGTTGCCATTGTTCGCCCTGCTGTTGCTGAAGGGTTAACTGGTCGGGCTGTGCCATAACTACCGGGTAGTTGTTGGTATTTTGTATTTTAAAGATGATCTCCTGTTCGTTTTCTTCCATGGTAACCCGGATCCCGTTTTGGATAAACGGGGTATGGTTTTGGGTTATCCTGTGCGGGGTGTTGCAGGCATACAGCAGGATGGCAAGCAGGAGGGTTATTCTGTAAATCATGGTTTAGGGATGATTAAAGGTTCAAAGATAAAGAACTATACTCAAATTTTGGGCAGGGGGTTACACCAAATTGTAAAATTTTTATTGTTTATTTTTTTTGTTGAAACACGTTGCAATATTGTTGAACATGGGGTTTTGGGGTTTGGGTTGGGGCAGTAGTTCACGGGAGGATCGGGGCAGGGAAAGGAAAAGGGGAGGATTATTTTTGGGAGGGTTCAAAAAAATATTTATTTTTAAGCTATTATACGGACCGGTTTGTCCACTTACACACCCGGATATGGATATTATAAGTACAAATTGTCCGCATATAAACAAGTTATAAATAATAGCGCTGGTAAACTTTAGGAACTCCTCTCCCAGTCTTCGTTTTTTACCAAATTTTCAAAGCTTAGTTATCTGAAAAGTCCGAAACCAAATTGTTGCATTAAGATCTTGAATATGGTTTTAGCAATTATTTGCTAAGTTATTTTTTATGGATACAATAAGTTACTCGACGGTCAGTGGTTCTTTGATAGTTCTTACGAATGCCTAGTCTTAGTTACTTGGATATTCTTAGCAAATCGGGACAGTAAAAAACGAATCCATGGCTTTCCCACTTCGTGCTAATTTTTTGTTGTATTTTGGCTTATTAGAGTTTTACCAATGTTATGTCGTTTGGTTGGTAGAAACGTGAAAGTTTGTTCTTCTAATTTAATCAAATACCAGGTGGCTGGACAGTTTTATTTCAGGGGTTGAGAATTCATAAGCCAAATTCTCTAATCCGTAACTGAAATTTAGCACGAAACTGATGCTTTTAGCGCTACAATTTATAACAGCGCTTCACCAGTAATTTGGGTGTCATTGCTTTTTGACAAAGTTTTGTTATCTTCGGTTTGGTTTTGCGGTATGACAGTGAAAGTGCTGAAAGCTCCCAAACTACTGGTAAGCGCAAACCGTTAGCGGTAATTTTATTGTAAAGCATTGAGAATGAGTAAGAATTTTAAATATTTACTTTGGAGTGTAATCATAATTGCAGGAATTTATATTTTTTATAATGCTTATATAATTCTGAAATATAAACACTCTGTTGACTGGACAACCCACAAGAATTATGTTTGGTTATTTAAAGAATCAGAAAGACACAAGGTTGATACAAATTTTGCTATAAGTTGCGTAAGAGATAAAGATGTGTATAACCATTACGCTTTTAATAATTTTGAGTACAAAGTAATTATTTGGGAATTTAAAGACCTAGCAAATATTAAATTGGACAATATATTTTTTGAAGAAAATCAAATCATTGACCTTTCAGAAATTAAGTCGGGAGAAACCTTTCATAAGCATAGTGACTTGGAAATTACTGTAAAATATGGCTTTTATTTGAATGATAGTATATTAATTAATTTGGACAGGTTCTCTCATATTGAGAAATATATTAGTTCTGAAAACTATATTGGTTTTTATGGTAATGTCAATCAAATGTCATTTTGCAACGAGACTGGAGAATCCCAAATAATTTTTAATTACATAGAGTGTAAATCACCAACCTTGTTATTGAATTATAAAGGGAATGACAGTTTTTATTTGATAGTGATAAATTCAGATAAAGAATTTGATGAAAGCATTATAAATATATTAGATTTACAATAAAACAACCGCTAACATTGGGTCATAAAGCATGCGGGTTTTCGTGGTTTTCTGACAATTTTAGTTATCTTTAACTTTCGGTTTCGGGGGACACTGAAACAGGGCGAAACTCCCGCACAGCTTCATACCCAAGGACCGTTAGCAATAATCATTTTTTTAGTAAAACACAGATGCATAAATCAAAACTTAGAAAATTATTTTTATCTGTTGCTTATACATTAATTGCAATAATAGTTGGTATAATTCTCTACATGACAATTGGAATGAGAATAACTCACATGTTTTTTGAGTATAAAATGGAAATTTATGGACATGAAATTGACTCTTTGTTTCAAGAAATTGATTCAAAGCAATTTAGAGTAAAACATATGTATCGTTCAGGAGACCAAGGAGCAATTTACTTTGTGAAATATGACTCATTGACTAACCTTGCTGTAATTGAAACAACCAACTATAATGACATATTTTTAAAAGCTACAGAGATAAGCAAAATTGACAAAATTGAGCTTTCTGACGGAAAGACATATACTACAATTTATAATAAACCTTATCCAGTTATACAACAAGCTTTGAATCCGCGTAAGTCTGAATATCTCAAAATAACTTTTGAAAATCCAGCACAACTTGATAGTGTAAATCTAAAGAGTCAATCTTGTTTAATAAAGGGGAATTTTAGCTATGTAACTTTTGGAAATACTCAAAATTGCTCTATCATATCATTTTCAAAGAAATTGGACAATGAAATTGTTGTATTAAAGCGTGCTGACAAATTATACTTTATGATTCAGTCAATTTCCAATAAGAGTTTAATTGATATTGTTAATCGAAACTTATTGGATTAGCATAAAAATAAAAAAATGACAATTGCTAACATCGGGTCAGCGTACATGCGGGGTTTTGGTGGTTTGCTGACAAAATATTATCTTAGTAAAATGTTCAACGGGTGACCGTGAAACGCGGCGCAAACCCGCACGATACGCTACCCGAAGACCGTTAGCCACAATGCCATTTTTTCTGCATGAAATAAATTCTAATGAAGAAAAATAAAAACAAGGAGAAGAAACAAAAGCAAGTAGCATTTCATGCAAATATAGTCTCAAAAGAAGACTTGCCATTTCCAATTGTATATTATCCAGGCTTTTATGGTGCATTTTTTGGTTTTAAAAAAAATATGAATACAAGTATAGTATTGTGTTCTTGTTCAAAAGAAGCAGTTGAGAATTATATTAAATTTAGACTATCAAAGCCAATTCCTCAAAACTCAAATGCAAGTAGAATGTATATTCTTGACTCAATGTATTTTCCTATGACCTTGGTTAGCAATTTAATGTATAATAAGGTTAGCAAGTCGGAAGTAATGAAACATATAAATTTTGAGAATGGAATTTGCCACGAATGCAATGGAATAATTCCTGAATACAAATATTGTCATGAAATGTATGGTGGTGTATTTAAACAAAACTATGGTTGGTATATAAATAAACAGGCATTTGAATTTGGTGTTGAGCCGATTTCGAATCTTATATTACCAGAATTATGTCCTCAAGAAATATTAGATAAGATAGTTTATAAACCAAATGAAGTTTTTCATGAATACCAGGAATTATTAAAATCAGATGCTATAAAAGCAGAAAAGTTTAGAAAGCAAATTCAAAAACAAAATAGGGAAATATGGAATATCATTGAAAATGAAGTAAGGCAAAAGTTTGGGCATAAAAAAATTGGAGAAGCATGGACAAGTGAGACTATTTTATATTATATAGTTTGTAAACTTTTTCCTAACCTGACTATTTATAGACATTATAGACCAGGCTTTTTAAATGGATTAGAACTTGATATTTTTATTAAAGAACTAAATATAGGAATAGAATATCAAGGGATACAACATTTTAAACCTGTGAAACATTGGGGCGGAAAGACAGCTTTTGAAAAACTGAAAGAAAGAGATAAGTTGAAAAGGGAAATTTGTAATTCTTTAGGAGTAAAGTTGGTTTATTTTGACTACGATGAAGGTTTGAATAATGAATTTGTGTTAAATAAACTCAGACAATTTATTGAATAAGCTCAAAATGGCACAGTGGCTAACACGCCATCAGCAGGTAATGCGGGGGTTTGGTGGTTTGCTGACAATATTATATCTTAGTAAACATTATTAACGGGGGACTGGAAAGTAAGGCGGGGGAACCCGCACTACTGCTATGGCGCTACCGTTATAAGAAAATAGCGCCAAAATTTTTTTCGTTCTCCTACCCTGTGTTTAATTTTACAAACTTTCTCCGGTTTGATGCAATTTTTTTTAAAATGAAAATGTTTTGCGACCTGACAATGAAACTTTTTTTTTGTCTGGATAGTTTTTTCTGGTTTGATAATTTTGCAAGGTATGACACTTTTTTTCTTCGGGGGATTGGTTTTGCGGGGTTTGAGAAAGCTTTTCGGGTTGATTGAAAAGTGCATTCTGACAGTGAAAGCCATTTGAAACGAAAATTAAAAAAAGTTTGTAAAATTAAATCCAGCCGCACCGGGCGGACACGAAAAGTTTTTTATAGCTAACACGATTTTTTATCTTTTTGTGCTTTTAGTTGGCAAAATTATCGGTGTTCCGTTTTAAAAATGTTTTGTCGGTTTGACATTGCCAACTTTCTATGACAATGAATTGCGAAAATGCTTAAAATAAAAAACGATTTGTGGTTTGCTGAAACTTTTTTTCGTGCGCCGTAAGCGCTGATTTGGCGCTACATCTTATAACACGGCTTCAGAAATAATGCGGGTTGAAGTGGTTTTCTGACATTTTTTGTTATCTTTAACTTTCAGTAACGGGGGACACTGAAACAGGGCGCAATCCCGCACTATTTCTAAGCCGAAACCGTTACCAAACAAAATAAAACAAACCTAATTAACCTTTAAGGAATCAAGATGTCTAACTATAAAAATGTAATTTTATGTTTCAAAATAAAAAAACCAAAAAGAAGTGTAAAAAATAGTCTTTTACTTATATTTAGCTTAATCCTACCTTTATTAAGTAATGCCCAAAATCACGAAACTTCAAGATTCGGAGTTTACGGAGCATACTCTCTCACTTTCACTTGGTTTCAAACTCAAATGGGTTTTACCAATACTGACTATTGGAACTGGGTTGATAATCATTTTGTAAATTTGGGTGCACATTGGACTCGCTCCAATAATATAGCTTGGGATATGATTGAACGCACATTAGGAAATGGATATGATTGGACAACGAATCCTTTTGCTACTGATAGTGTTATTACAAATATTTATGACTCCCCGGCTGATGTGAATTGGCTTGGCAGTCCAAGCTTTAGAGCTACCAGAAGCCCTTTAGATTATCCTACCGAATGGCACAATTTTTTAACAGCTTGTGTTGAACGTTATAACGGTGACGGAATAAACGACCTTAACCAATATGTAAAAGTAAAATACTGGCAGATTAACAACGAAGTATTTCAGATTTCCAATGATTTTACATCATCACAATATGCACAGATATTTGCATTATCTGAAACTGCAATTCATTCCGTTGATACAAGTGCAAAACTTTGTCTAATTTCAACGACTGAAGGAAATACTGTTGACACTTTTTTGGTGAATGTAATAACTGAATTAGCCAATATGTCTGTACCTTTTGATGTGATGGATATTCACCATTGGGGAAATGCCTCTGATTACAAAATAACTGTCTTGCCTTTTTATAGACACCTATTAGATAGTTTAGGCTATACAAATGTTGAAATTTGGAGTTGCGAACACGGAACCCATACCTATCAACCTGTCGGCTTTCCATTTCAGACAAAAGAAGAGCAAGCAGCAAGTCTTTTGAAAAGATATGTTTGGAATCTGAATAACGGGCTGAGCAAACTTTTTTGGAATAACTTAATGGAATGGTACGCATTTGCAGGTAATCCGAATTCAGTCTTTAATTCAATGGGATTAATAGGAGACGGTTCATACTGTGGAGAACCTTCTGATGAATTTAATCATATACGTAAAAGTTATTTCAGCTATAAAATTCTGGCAGAAAATATTGACACTGATAAAGCTTCCTTTGTAGGTAATTCAAGCTTTCACAACGAATCATCGGGTAATTACGGTTATGTATTTCAGGATTTGAATACATCTGATTCATTTGAGATTTTTTGGACAGATAATAGTTCGGCAGTCTATACATTTAATTTAAACTCAACTTATAAGTTAACAAATATGGTTCCTGTTGATGATTCAGGTAATTTTAATATTCAAACACTTACGCCCGGCACACATAATATTTCCGTAAACATAAATGAGATTTATCTTCTCAAAAAGGAAGGAACAACAGGTATGTCAGAAATAGAAATTAAAAGTAATCTTCCTTTGATTTATCCAAACCCGACTACTGATAAAATATTTATAGAGATTAAAGATTTTGATGAAATTGAATTAATAAATATAGTTGGTGAAATAGTTCTTTCTACAAAAGGAAACCCTATGCTTGATTTAAGTAATGTTTCAGCAGGGGTTTACATTGTTAGAATTAATTCAGACAATCAATACAAATATTGCAAGATTATAAAACAATAATTACGTTTGGTAACATCGTATATAAAACATTTGGCAGTCAGTGCATTATCGAGCATTTCAGCCCGTATCAAAAGTTTTGGTAAATTGACAGGAAAGTGCTTCGAAATGCCAAACGTTTCATATACGTAACCGTTAGCGGTAAGCAATTCAAAGCGCAATGAAATGAAAAATTACGATGAAGATATTGATAAATCCTTAAAGTGGTTAAAGCGGTCTGAAAATAAAATGAAATTTGGAAGCACTTTCCTGATTGGATTCGTTTTGATAGTTATTGTGTTTATCGGTGGACTGTTATTGCATGAAAGTTATAAATCTTTGCAGTTTGACAGTGAAATAAACTCTACATTATTACGGAAATTTAATAATCAAGGTATTTCGTACATAAAGCTGAATACCGAAAAGAAATTTAAATTTCGTGTTTATGAAAACTCGAATTATTCACCATCGTATTTTATTGAATTTATTAAGCGCGGTGATAATGTTCTTAAAAATTGCAATTCTGACACTTTATATATTCATCGAGAGAATAAAGTATATTATTTTATAATTAAGGAATATCTAAAAGAATAATTTGAATTGCCAACCGCTAACATTGCTTCACCAGTAATTTGGGTTTTCTTGGCGATCTGACTAAGTTTTGCTATCTTCGATTTCAATTATTCGGTTTGATAGCAAATTGCTATAGCTCCCAAACATACTGGTAAGCAAAGGCCGTTAGGCACAAAATTAGCAAAGCCAATGAAACAGAAATGGTTAATATTATTAGTTATAATTGCAGCTACTGCATGTAGTCATTCAAATAAAAATGATACTAGAAGTGAAACTAATAATAATACAACCATTCAAACAGACAACTTCATAGTCGAAACAAAAAGTCATCCATATTTAGATAGCACAGTTAATGTTAATGAGAATAATATCCCTCTTGATGAAAATGAATTCTTCTTCCCTCTTGAATTGTTTCCTGTTGTCGAGACTGATTGGAATCAAGATAGTTCAGGTTTATGGGTAGTAACACCAAAAATAATTGAAGGAGTTCAAGATACATTTCTTGTACGATGGTATTCGGAGCACCTGTATGCCATGAAGGAGCCATTGCTATTTAATAAAAATTTGAATAAAGAAGTTTATCGTTTTACGTGGCTCAGGACATTTGACAATCCTGTTGTTATCAGAATTGAAAATATTGGAGAAAAGTATAAATTGACATGGAAATTATGTGATGGTGCAGGTGGATATACCCCAGGAAATTTAAAAATAGATAAATCAGTAGAAATAAATCCTGAGAAATGGGAAATGTTTAAATCTAAGCTTGATGAACTTGATTATTGGAACATGAGTTTAGGTAGAATGTCATTTGGAACTGATGGTTCAGAATGGATTCTTGAAGGAGTAAACAAAGAGAAATATAAAGTTGTGACAGTCTGGACTCCTTCGAAAGGAAAGTTTTATGATGCCTGTAACTATTTATTAACTTTGACTGATTTAGAAATAAATGAAACGGATAAATATTAAAAATTCTGTGCCTAACATGCGGTATATTCAATAGGCTTGTCACGCTTTATGCATATCTCATTGAGGCAATAGTAATTTTAAAAGATAGTTTAACTTTATACATGAAACGTGAACGCAGTATGAAAGAAGGCAAAAAGCCCGCCATAACGGGCTGATGCCCGTTAACGCCTACTGAAACATACCGCCGACCGTTGTACACCATTAATATTTTAAAAAACATGAGACACATAGTTATAAACTTGATACTTTTATTCTCATTCATTCTAGCTTCTTGCCAAAATGATAATATGATTATTGGTACAAAATGGATAGCTGAGCATAAAATGATGCATCGCACTGATACATTAACTTTTAATAGTGAAGACAGTTTTACCTTGTATGACTGTGAGACAAGTTGGCATTACGATGGAAAATATAGAGCTTCTGGAGATACAATTTTTTTGGAAATTATTCTTCAACAACTTGAAGTTGATAATTATAAAGACCTAGAACCAACTGCTTTCTGGACACTTATTAATCATAATGACTATTTGAAACTTGAATATCTTGGTCATAAACGTGGTGGAGAAATAATAGAAGTTCCAGACGAAGCATACGAAATGATAGGTAATTTCAAAAAGTTAAAGCAATAATTTGTTCTTATTTTATATGAAAAGGCATAAACTCATCTTGATAATAATTTCTTCTTTTATAGTGGGAATGCTCTTTGATAATGTTTACGATTATGGAAATTTTAATAAAAAAAGAAATGAAGCGTATCGTGAATGGCAAGAAGCTAAAGAGAAATATGAAGAAATAAATATGAAACTTGAAGTTCTTGAAAAAGAATATCAACGCAGAATTGAAATTGACAGTTTAAAGAATATAAAATATTAACAGTGTACAACATCGGGTCAGCGTACATGCGGGGTTTTGGTGGTTTGCTGACAAAATATTATCTTAGTAAAATGTTCAACGGGTGACCGTGAAACGCGGCGGAAACCCGCACGATACGCTACCCGAAGACCGTTAGCAATAATGCGCTGTCAGCATTTTGAGCAATTCATTTGGCAAGTTGGTATTTTAAGAATTTTTTATTGTTAGTTGATACTTTTGTAAGTTGCAAACTTTATCACATCAT
>JAZBOG010000002.1:0-256673 GCA_036351015.1 Bacteroidales bacterium | reverse complement strand
CTTTGTTGGGACACTTTTTCATGCATATCGGATCCTCACAATGGTTACATGCCATAGAGATGTGATACGATCGAACGCTTGATACCCAGTTTCCCTCTTTATATTCCCAGTTTCCACCTGCTACTTCATATACATTTCTCCATCTGATTCCTATGGGTAAGTCATGTTTGTCCTTACAGGCCACCTGGCAGGTTTTGCATCCTGAACATTTTGAGGAATCAAAATAAAAAGCCCACTGTTTAGCCATATTGATAGTTATTTATATTTTTTTTACTTCTACCATGATTGTATGTTGTGCATTTCCATAAGCCAGGGGGGTCCATTGGTGGGAGGTGAGCACATTGATATTTCCCCTGCGGTCAACTCCATCAGCATCCGGATTCCACCAGGCTCCCTGGGGAATATTAACCACTCCTGGCATTATCTTTGGGGTTATCCGGCACGGAATTCTTATTTTTCCACGGTCGTTAAAGATTAGTACTTCTTCTCCATTTTGAATCCCTCTTTCCTGAGCATCCAACGGGTTAATAAAAACCCGTTGGGGAAAAGCTTCATCCAGCCAGTCAATTCCATCATGGGTAGAGTGAACTCTTGCCATATAATGATGCCCCAGGGCTTGTAAGGGATATTTCCTGGCTTCTTTGCCAAAAGGACTTTCCCATTCCTGGATATATTTGGGAACCGCGGGAATAGTGTCTGGTTTTCCCATATCGAAAAGTGTTTTTGAAAAAAGTTCAACCTTCCCGCTGGGTGTACGTAAAGGATATTTCTTCGGATTTTTCCTAAAATTTTCAAAAGCAATGGCCGGATTATCAACAGGTTTTGAATAGACTCCGGTGTTTTCTTTTTTCAGCCTCTCCAGTTCGGGAATTTCTGGAAACCTTGAGTTTTTATATCTCGCAACAGCCCATTCAATCCATTCTCTTTCCGATCTGTTTTGGGTAAATTTCTTTTTAACTCCAAACCGTTCGGCCAATTCTGTACAAATCTGATAATCACTTTTTGTTTGGTAGGGTGGTTCCTGGGTTTTAGGCATGATAATGACTTCATCGCCATATTTCCAGCCATCTTCAAGTCCCCACATTTCCAGCTGGGTGCATACCGGCAGTATCAGGTCGGCAAATTTTGCCGACGGGGTCATAAACTGATCCTGTACCGCAATAAACTCAACCAGGCTGGGATCTTTTAATATTTTGGCCGATCGATTGGTGTCGGCATGTTGATTAATCAGGATATTTGAAGCTACGCTCCAGATAAGTTTAATATTGCTTTCAAGTCGTTCCACTCCTCTGACGCCCTCTTCAAAACCCATTTCTTTTCCCCGGAGGATTGCTTCGGTCCATAGGAACACAGGGATTCTGGCTTGTACAGGATTCTCGCCGGTAGGAAAAACATTCCAGAAAGGGCCTCCGTCATCAGCCTGAAGGGCTAACCCTCCGGCCCATCCACCTGATACTCCCACATTACCTGTAATCGCAGGTAGTGCACACCCTGCGATTACAACCTGTTCGCCATAGGCTCTTCGTTGCATTCCATATCCCTGGTAGAGTACGGAAGGTTTTTGGGTGGCATATTCATGTGCAATTCGTTCAATTGTTTGGGCGGGAACACCACATATTTTTTCGGCCCAGGCCGGAGTTTTTGCAATCCTGTCAGATTTTCCCAGGATATAATCTGAATAACTCTCTTTATCTTCATAGCCTTCCGGCATCTGGGATTCATCAAAACCCATACAACATCGATCAATAAAGTCTTTGTCGTGCAAATTGTTCTGGATGATGGTATAAGCCATGGCACTCATCATGGCCACATCGGTCCCCGGCCGGATCGGTATCCATTCGTCGGCTAGGGCTACAGCACTCATACTCATGCGGGGATCAATACAGATAACTTTGGCGCCATTCTCCCGGGCTTTTTTAATAAAAAAATCACTGTTGGTACCATCGCGCATCTCGGCAGGATTCCATCCCCACATAATGATGTATTTGCTGTTTACCCAGTCCTGTCGCTGGTTTCCGGTTACAGAAGTGCCGTAAACATAGGGCGTTGCCTTGGAGATACAAGCCCAGCTATAGCTATTGTAAAAACCTAATGAACCTCCGATGAGGTTCATTAACCTGGCTGCTGTCTGCCGGCCATTTAACTGGTTGTAACTTCCTGTGCCGTAAGGTACTAACAGCGATGAATTTCCATATTTCTGTTTTACCCGTTTAATCTGATTAGCTAAAAGATCTAAGGCTTCATCCCAGGAAATGGGTTCGAATTTACCTTCACCTCTTTCTCCAATCCTTTTCATGGGATATTTTAACCGGTCGGGATGATACTGCCGTCGACGATAAGAACGTCCCCGGATACATGCCCTGAGTTGGGGGTCCTCAAGCGTGTCGGTCGGGCGGTCGTCTGTTTCAATGCGGATGATCTTATTCTCTTTGATGTGGAGTTTTAAAACACAACGTCCTCCACAATTGTGGGCCGGACAGCCCGTTCGAACAATGCTAACCTCTCCTTTTTGTTCAACAAATTCAACCGGAATTTTCTCACTTCCTTCAATACAACTTAATAACCCACCTGAAAGAATCACTCCTCCTCCTAGAAAGGTACAAAGTTTTAGAAATTCTCTTCTGCTGGGGGATGGGGGGATTGAATCTGTGTTGGTGTCGGTTATTCGATGCTTAGGCTTCATGAAAAATGGAGATCAACGGATTAATACTCTCAAAGTTAATGAATAATTTCTATACCTTAAATAGACTTAATGCTTTACTTAAAGTTTAATGGAGAATCCTTTTCTCAGGGACTCATTGTTATTCAAGATAACAAGGAAAGCTTCAATGATTAGAATCCGTAAATCATAAATCCCCCGTCAACACTGATACACTGGCCGGTTATAAATGCGGCAGCAGGCATGCATAAAAAGGCCACGGCAGCCGCAACATCTTTGGGTTCTCCGATCTTTTGCATGGGTGTGCGGCTAATTACTTCCTGGTAGTAATCCTTGTTTGATAAAACAGTTTCTGCCAGCGGCGTTTTAATATACCATGGAGCTACTGCATTAACTCTGATGCCATCTGCAGCCCATTCTCCCGCCAGGTTTTTGGTTAGCTGGACCATGGCAGCCTTGGTCATTCCGTAGATAACCCCTGTTCTCAGGTGGGTTTGTCCGGCAACCGACGAAATGTTAATGATATTCCCCTGGTTTGATCTTTTTAAAAAGGGATAAGCCTTTCTGCTAAGCTCAAAAGCTGATCTTAAGTTGGTATGCATGATTTGTTCATACTCATCCTTTGTATATTCGATGGTTTTTTTGCGAATATTCATCCCTGCATTATTCACCAGGATATCCAGTTTGTTCTCTTGTTCTTTAATGATTTCAAAAATTTTATCCAGGTCGTTGTTCCGGCTTATGTCAGCCTGGATAAAACTGATTCTATCTTTTGGTGAAATATTTTTTTGTAATTTCAGGTAGTCTTCCTCATTACGGGCAACTATGGTAACTTTTGCTCCCAGTTCGATCAATTCTTTGGCAATGGCAGCTCCTATTCCCCGGGTACCCCCTGTAATAAGTGCATTTTTATCCTTCAGATTCCATCGGTTATTCATTGTTCCTTATTTTTTGTAGGGCGGTAAAAATACATTTTACCATCAACCCTGTGGTGAATATTTAACTTGCTCAATCCTACTTTTCTTCCTGAAAACTGGGTATTCTGATGTGCAATTTCATATACTCCTTTTCGTATTACCTGATATACAATGGCAGTATGCTGTTCCATGGTTTCGGTATAATAAGTATTCCCCTGTTGGTATTTAAGCACAACATCTTCGAATTGAATGATATCGCCCGGGAAAATCTCATCTTTTTCAGGATCAACCGGATTCCCGTAAACAAAAGCTTTATCCCAGTGGGCATCAACTCTTTGTAAGGCCTGGTTGGCCAGATCCCAGCACTCGCCACGATCAACCCTGGTTCCCAGGGTTGTTTTAACATATTCAATAATTTTTTGATTTAGTTCAGGAATATTTTCCTGGGATTGAACCAGCAGAGGCAGGAAGAAAATTAAACCGAAGGTTAATGCAATTTTTTTCATCATTCATCATGTTTTTATTTTAAAATAAAACACCATTCGGCTCTTTTTGTTTTATCCCTTTCTAACGATAATCTGCCCGGGTCCATTGATAAAATTGCCTATATGCATGGCTTCGGTGATGCCTGCCTGTTTTAATTGTTTTAATAGTTCATCTTTTTCTTTTTGAGGAACAGAGAACAATAATCCTCCGGAAGTTTGAGCATCGGATAAAATTATTTTTTCAACTTCGGTTAACTGGCTACTCCATTGGACATATTTCGAAAAATAGTCGAGATTGTTTTTTGTGCCGCCAGGGACGATGTTGCTGGCCGCAAATTCCCAGGTTTCTTTGATAATGGGTACCTGGTTGCTGAATACCTCTGCATCGACTTTGCTGGCCCGGGTTATTTCACTAAGATGTCCCAGCAGGCCAAAACCGGTAACGTCGGTACAGGCATTAACCGAGAAGTTTGCCATAACCTCTGCAGGTGTTTTGTTTAATGTTTTCATTACCTGAATTGCATACTCCTCAACATTTTTGTCTGCCAGCCCACGTTTAAGTGCTGTGGAAATGATTCCCAACCCTATGGGTTTTGTTAACAGGATGGCATCTCCTTCCCGGGCATTTGCATTGCTTAAAATTTTGTGGGGATGAACAATGCCATTGACAACCATACCATATTTGGGTTCCGGATCGTCTATGGTATGTCCGCCAATGATGCTGATTCCAGCCTCTTCTGCCTTGTCGTGTGCTCCTTTTAAAATCTGTTGCAATACCTCCATAGGCAACCGGTTTGAAGGAAACCCGACAATATTTAAGGCAAAAATGGGTTTTGCCCCCATGGCATAAATGTCACTGAGAGCATTCGCGGCCGCAATGGCTCCGAAATCATAGGGGTTATTAACAATAGGGGTGAAAAAATCTAATGTCTGAACCAGGGCGGTTTCTTCATTGATTTTATATACTGCTGCATCATCAGAGTTCTTTGTGTCGATAATGATTCTTGCATCTTTGGGGATCGGTATTTCTTTTAAAATTTTTTCCAGTTCCTGGGGCCTCAGTTTGCAAGCACATCCCAGTCCCTGGGTAAAACTTGTGAGCTTGATAGCCTTGATAGAAGTAGCCGGCTTATCCGGAATATGTTCTGAGGAAGGCTGGATTTTTTTAACGGTTTCGGTTATTATTTGGGATGCCCTGTTAATTTCATCTTCGGTAGTATTTTTGCCTACCGAAAACCGGATAGTTCCCATGGCAAACTCTGTATTCAGTTTAATGGCTGTTAAAACTGGTGAAATATCAATATTGTCGGTATGGCAGGCTGCGCCTGCAGAGGCAGCTATGCCATACGATTCAATTTCGTCCAGTAAAAGGTTGGCTTCGATGTTTGGAAAACTTACATTAAGGGTGTTGGATAACCTGTTTTCGGGATGGCCGTTTAGTTTTAAATCCGGGATTTCTTTTTTTATTTTTTGATAAAGCAGGTTCCGCATACTTTGCATGTGGGTAATGTTCCGATACATATATCGCTGGGCAATTTCGCAGGCTTTACCAAGGCCTACAATCTCCAGCACATTTTCAGTGCCTGCCCGTTTATTCTGTTCATGATCCGCTCCATGGATCAGCTTTTCCAACTGTACCCCTTCCTTGATATATAAGGCTCCAATCCCTTTGGGGCCATAAAGCTTATGACCGGCAATAGAAAGCAGATCTACCCCAAGTTCTTCAACATCTACCGGGTGTTTCCCTGTTGATTGGGCAGCATCGGTATGGAAATAGATTCCGTGTTTTTTGGCGAGCTTAGCGATTTCCGACAGGGGCTGAATCGTGCCAATTTCATTGTTGGCATGCATTACTGTGATCAGGATGGTCTGCCTGGTGATTTCTTTCTCCAGCCTCTTTAGATCGATCGTTCCATATTCATCTACCGGGATATACGATATTTTAAAACCTTTCTTTTCAAGATATTTGCATACTTCAAATACAGCTGGGTGTTCAATGGTTGAGGTAATAATATGGTTCCCCCGGTTTTCATAGGCATATGCTATTCCTTTGATGGCATAGTTGTTTGACTCTGACCCTCCACTGGTAAAAATAATTTCGTGGGGCTTGCAATGAATAAGATTTGCCACCTGTTTTCGGGCATTTTCAACCGCTTTTTTTGTTTCTATTCCAAAGCTATGAGCGCTCGATGGATTCCCAAAGTATTCGGCCAGGTAAGGATGCATGGCTTGTGCTACTTCCTTGTCAATGGGTGTTGTAGCATTGTAATCGAGATATATTTTCATGGATTGATTCAATGTTTATCCTTGTAAAATTATAAAGAACTATTAAAAAAAAGTAAAAAGATATGAAGTAAATTCTTTGTGGTAAATCTTTTTTGTTAAAAAATAATGCCAACTTGTCTTGTGTTTGTGTTTTTTGTATGACAAAAAGGCGGGCTTAGTGCAGTTTTTTTCTTTGGTATATCTTTTGAACACTTTTACATGAAATTAAATAAGATGTTTAATTAAAAAAAGGAGGACCAAGCAATGATACCTATGCTAAGAAATTCAAGGTTTTTGCCAAGCTTTTCGGATGATATATTTGGTAAGGATTTTTTGTCTGACTTTTTTGATTCATCAGTAAACAAAACAATCCCCGAAGTAAATGTTCTTGAAAATAAGGATGAATTTAAAATCGAAGTTGCTGCTCCAGGTCTTTCGAAAAATGATTTTAAAATTGACTTGGATAATAATGTTTTAACCATTTCTTCAGAGAAAGAAGCCAAGAATGAAGATGAAGGGGAAAAATATGTTCGAAGAGAGTTTAGTTATTCATCCTTTAAACGTTCTTTCAGTTTACCTGAAAGCATTGATCAGGATAAGATTAAAGCCAATCACAAAGATGGTATATTAAATGTAATTATTCCGAAAAGAGATGAGGCAAAAGAAAAACCAAGGAAAGAGATTAAAATTTCGTAATGGAATGGAAAGCGGGAATTTTTCCCGCTTTTTTTAATTATTCTTAAAAAATTTTCTTGATTTAAAAATTAGCTTAAGGTAATCAATCAGGGTTTTAGAAATTTTCATCTTGGATTTTCCTTTTCTTCGCTTTGATAACAGGGTGGTTGGAACCTCAATTACAGAAGCATTGAGCTGTATGGCCTTAATTAAAATTTCAACCTTGGATAAAAATCCATTTTCCGAGATAATGGTTCGATGATTAGCTTTGATCTTTTCGACAAGATTAATTTTATAAACCCTGTAAAAGGAGCTCAACGTCAATACATTTAAATTAAGGGTAAGACGCATAATCAGGTTGGCAAAAAAGGACAATAGTTTTCGAAAGAACGTTGTTTGATCGAGTTTTCCTCCTTGTGAGTAGACAGAAGCTAAAACCAGGTCAAATCCCAGATCAGAGATAGCAACCATTTTTGGTAGAATGGATAGATCAGAAGTATTATCTCCTTCGAGAGTAACAATATATTCCGAATTCTCTTGTCTATTGTTTAATATCCATTCAAATCCACGGTTAAATGAGTCTCCGGGACCTTTGTTTTGTTTCTTTTCGATTAACCTATAGTTGATATCGAAAAAATTCTCATGGATCACCGACACGGTATTATCTGTAGAACAATCATCCACAAACACAAAAAATTTATCATGGCCAGGTAAACATTGAACCAAATCATTCTTTAGCGGGAGAATATTCTTCGATTCGTTAAAGACAGGGATTAAAAAATAGATCATTTTTGTATTGCTTCTTTTTGCCATTGAATTGTTTTTAGTAGTCCCTCCTTCAATGAATATGTGGGTTCGAAATTAAAAAAATCTTTAAGTTTATCAATGCTGGGAACTCTTCTGTTCACATCTTCGTATCGGCCAAAATTAGAGTAAGGGACCATCTTTATTTTGGGTGGCGAATCATTGCCATGAATTAACCTCCAGATTAATTTTCCTAGATCCAGGATGGAAATTTCTTCTTCAGGATCGGAGGCGATATTGAATATCTGCTGATCAGATTTTCTGGATTCAATACAATAAACTAGTGCTTTAACAGTATCCTCAATATAGGTGAAAGTTCTGGTTTGTAGTCCGTCCCCATGGATTTCTATGGCTTCGTTCTCGAATGCCTTATTAATAAAGACCGACTGAGGGCCTCCCCACCAGGTTAAATTCTGGTTGGGTCCGTAAGAGCCAAAAAACCTCACAATGGTATAGTTTAAATTATATTCATCGGCATTGGCTAAGATGTGTTGCTCTCCATATATCTTAGAAAGTGCATACGACCACCGTTTGATGGTTGAATTCCCTAATACAAAATCACTTTCTTCTGTAAACGGAAGATTCGGATTCTTACCATAAACATCCGAGGTAGAAGCATACAGTAGTTTACACTGATCTCTTAAACATTTGTTGAGGATATGCTCAAGCATCAGGTAATTCTCGTTTAACGTACGATAGGCGCTTGAGTATCTTGGAATTTTTTGAGAGGCTAAATGTACAATAAGATCAGCATGAATGTCTTTGATCAACAGGGGGTTGCATACGTCGCCAAGGATAAAGGTGAAATTCTTATGATTTTTAATTGATTCTATATTCCTTAACTGTCCATAACTTAAATTGTCAATGCCATATACGGTATATCCCTGGTTTAGTAATGCCTTTGCTAAATTTGATCCTATGAAACCGGCTGCCCCGGTGATTAATATCTGCATATCTGTTCTTTATTGATTTTTAAAAAATACATTATAAATGACATATCCTTTGGGATAATCAACTACATCTTTATTATAGACAAATTGCATAACGTTTTGCCCTTCTTTTAACCAACTTTTCTTAACCTTTGCTGTAAAGTTCTGCCTTTTTGCATTTTCAACAGAATTTTGATCCTGATGAAGGTCAAATACTGCATACTGTTTTTTATTAATGATTACATAGGCTTCATTCTTTTGATCAATCCCCTCTGCATCAATAATGACTAAAAGATTATTGTGGATTTGTCCGAGCGACTGGATGGTAAAATTTAAGGTCTGTGAAGCCAGTTTTCGTTCATTACGCCCTAATTCAAGGAGCATTGAGTTTTGTCTCTTTTTTTCTCGTTGATGGTCCCAGCTAAATACTTTGATCTCCCCATCATTAGCCACATTAAAATGATAATCCATATTTTTTATCACAAAATCTCTGGCCCTGGGGTCTGTGAAAATATTATGAAAATAGTAATCTGCAAATAACCAGCCTCGTTGATTTTCTTTGTAAGTTTGTATTAATTCTTCAAGGGTATAGGCCGAAGGTTGTCGCCCGGTAGGTTTTCGGTTTACATATTTTTTTTGTTTGGTATCATAAACTCTTTGTCGAAACCAAACGCTATTATTTCTATTGAGATAAAAGTTCGTGGCACTGGGCCATGTTGATAATACAACATCTTCATCATTCACATACGGTTTAATTTGATTACATACACTCTTCCAATCAATATACCGGTTGTAGAATAATTCTTTTTTTACCACCTGTCCATGTTCTTTGGTAGTTATTAGGGATTTTATCTCTTTTCGGGGGATTGCGGTAATTATTAATAGAAGGACCAGAATTAATATAAAATGGTTAAACGACTTTTTGGAGAGTAAAACAGGGGAGGAGATTTTTTGTAAAAAGAATTTGATAAAGTAGTATATAAATATTGAAATATAGATCAGAAATATTGGGTAAATGTAATATATATAGTTTGGGGTACTGGGATCTCTGAAAACAAAGCTCATTAGCAGAAACGGAACAACAAACATGGAAAATAGATAGGTTGCTTCTTGTTTCTTCCCACGGATAAAAAAAGAAGCGATTATACCCAGGAATCCTAAATAATATACTTTCGAGAAATCATGCTTTAATACATTGAAATATACCGTGAAACTTTTAAAAGCTTCATCGGATGATTTTAATTTTTCAAGAATATAGCTCCAGTCAGGGAGAATCCAGTTAATTATTCTTTCGGGTAACAGGATACCCAGGACTGGCCGGGCAATTTTATCCAGCAGCGCTGGAGTAAAGAAGATGATCAACCCGAGGATAATAAAATACGATAGAATGGCATAAATATTGGTAAACCGTTTAGGGGTCTTTCGAACGATTTTGATAATAGCCTGAATTAATATATAAATGCTTAATCCAAATAGTGCAAAAAAAGTGAGCTGATGATTGATCAGTGAAAATATGAAAACCAGTGGAAGAACCAATAAATACCTGGTGTTGATATTGTTTTGATACCAGAATCCCGAATTTTTTTGATTCTTGTGGATAGAATGAAAGGTTAACCAGATAACAATTAATAAAAGGATATAGGAAAAGCCAAAGCTGGCGTAATTTCGGGCAATTCTGGACCAGCAGATTAAATACAACGAAAAAGCTGTAAAAGTTGAAGCCATTAGCCCAATGCTCCGGTTATAAAGTTTTTTTGTGAAAAAGTAAACTAAGGGAATCGTGGCTGCTCCAAATAAAACACCTGGTATACGGGCTACCAGTTCGCTAACCCCAAAGATCTTGAAAAATAAGGTAACCACCCAGGTAAGAAAAATACCATTTATATCTGATTCAGAAATTTCACGGCCATTTAAAATATCCAAAGCCGGATTGATGTGCATGTATTCATCGAGCCATACAGATAAAAAACCTACCCTGTAAGACCTTACAAAAAGGGCTCCCAGGGTAACTAAAAGGAGTATATATGGAGCAAATTTTTTTAAATGATTCCAGTCAGGGAAGTTAACATTGAGATTTTTATTACTCTTCTTTTTTGAATATTTCTTTTTCATTATGATTTACAATATATCCTGGTTTTATAAAGTAATCACCTGGTTTAATGACATCATCAGCATGATGGTTGCTCGTATAAATAAATTTACTGGTTCTGTTATAAAAATAATAAATAATTATTTAGTCATTAATAAATTAGAGCTACTAAAGATATAAATAAGATTTAATTTAAAAAATGATTTGGAAAATCATTCTGACAGGTTATTGATGAATGAAGGGTTATCGGTGAGAAAAAATGTAAAGAACAATTAATCAAAAAGCCCCTCATCACGGATTATCATTAAAATAGCGTTGTGAGGTACGATCATGTATTTTTCCTTTTTAAACTCAATTTCCCAGGCGCTGTTTTGTAAATAAACAGCCAAATCACCAACCTTTGGTTGTAAAGGGACATATTTTACTTCGCTGCTTTTATCTTTCCATGGCTCATCATCCTCATGGATAGCTGGAATAGGGTACCCCGGGCCTACTTTGAGTACATAGCCGCTATGGATTTTTTCTTTTTCCTGAACTCCTGGTGGTAAATATAATCCAGCCTTGGTTTTTCCCTGGGGTGTTTTGGGTTTAATTAATACCCGGTCGCCCACCATAATAAATTTATCCAGTTCGTGATCACCTATTGATAGTGCCATAATTATTTTTTTTCAAAAATAAACAATAAATCTATTCTTAAGGATATCCATTACCCAAAATTGATCGTTTTAACATGATCCCAGGGTGTTTCTTAAAATGCTAAAGTAAACTGACTTCCTATTCCAGGTTCCGAATTAACATGGATAGATCCTTTATGCATACGCATGATTTGACGTGATAAACTAAGACCAATTCCTGATCCTTCTTTTTTGGAGGTATAAAACGGAATGAAAATCTTATCCAGGGTTTCGGCATCAATTCCTTTCCCGTTATCGCGGATAACAATTTGAGGGTGATTATTTTTCCCGGGAATGATTATGATATTGATTTTGGGCTGTTGCTTTTCCTTTACTGCCTCTATAGCATTGATCAACAAATTGATAATCACCTGTTCGATTTGATCATAATCTACTGATGCATGGATATGCTTTTGCTTCGAATAATCGATTGTAAACGTAATCTCATGTTCATTAAAATTTTGTTTGAGTAAAGTGCAGCAGTGGGTTACTAATTCGATCAGGTTTACTTCTTTAAAATCGGGTCGGGGGATGCGGGTTAATTGTTTATACGTAGACACAAACCTGAGTAACCCGTTACTTCTTTTTTCGATCGTTTTGAGGCTTGATAACACATCCTCAAGATCTTCATGGCTTAGTTTGGCCAACCCTCCATCTCTATTTTTAATGTCATCAAAAAATTCATTTATTGCTGTGCTTAATGAGGATATTGGAGTCACCGAATTCATAATTTCGTGAGTAAGTACTCTGATTAATTTCTGCCAGGATTCAAGCTCATGAAACTCAAGCTCCTGTTTGATATCCTGTAAAGAGATTACTTTTACCTTTTCTTTTAATAACTTAATTTCTGTAGCATATACCGATAAATGCATTAATTCCTGTCCTCTTTTCAGTTTGATGAGCTCACTGTTTCCCGATTTGATGGTTTGCATCAACTGGAATAAACCCATGTCTGTGGATTGAATATCTTTTAAACGGCTAAAATTTTTGAGGTTTAATAATTGTTTGGCTGCCTGATTAATAAACTGAATTTCGCCGGCCTCATTAAAACTCAATAATGCTACTTTAATATGTTCAATGATGGTTTTTAAGTAGTGATAGTGTACCTCTTTCTCGATTCGTATATTCTGAAATTCATTTACAATAATCTGATAAGCTTCCCTGAGCAGGCCCTTGGAATTTTTATCCGCAATAATATTCGATGAACTGATAAAGTCACGGGATTTAACAGACAATAAAAAATCCCCAAGTCCTCGTTTATATTTTTCTGCATACCGGATAATGATGATGAGGATGAAGATGGTTAGAATTCCGGATACCACGGTGGTAACATACCATTCGTTTTGATAATAAGAAAAAACGGTTATAAACATTGCTGCAAATAGGGTGAGGACTCTAAGGATTAACCCCAGCCTAAAGTTATTGTTAAAATCCATATTTGGTCATTTTTCGGTACATTGTTGTTCTGCCAAGCCCCAGTTCTTTGGCTGCTGCACTAACATTAAACCCGTGTTTTTTTAAGGCCCTTTCGATGGCTTGTCTTTCAATATCATTAAGATTAAGGTTGTTTTTATTGTACGATGATTTATCGGTTATATCCAGAATAAAATCATTTGCCTTTAAAACATCCCCATTACTCATAATTACAGCTCTTTCAATAATATGTTGGAGTTCCCTTATATTACCGGGCCAATTGTATTTTTTTAGCTTTTTAAAGGCTTCCTGTGTTATTTTAAGTTGTGGTTTATGGTATTTCATTTTATAACTATCTAGAAAATGAACTGCCAGTTCATTGATGTCTTCTAGGCGCTCCCGCAGCGGGGGTAAGTGTATTTCAACCGTATTAATCCGGAAAAAAAGATCCTGCCGGAATTGATTTTTTTCAATCATCTCTGGCAAGGGCATGTTTGTGGCGCATATTAAACGGATATCTGTTTTCACAGGAGTGTTCGAACCCACGGGGGTAATCTCTTGATGCTGAATGGCTGTAAGTAATTTAGCCTGTAATGGCATCGAAAGGTTGCCTATTTCATCCAGGAAAAGCGTGCCCCCGTTTGCAATTACAAATCGCCCGTCGCGGTCTTCCTTGGCATCCGTAAAAGCACCTTTCATATGGCCAAATAGTTCCGATTCGAACAGGGTTTCTTGAATAGCCCCCAGGTCAACACTTATAAATAATTGATTGGCTCGTCGGGACTGACGGTGTAGTTCCCTTGCAACTAACTCTTTACCCGTGCCATTTTCGCCCAGGATTAATACATTGGCATCCGTTTGGGCAACTTTTTCAATGGTATTGAATAGAGCCTTGATGGGTTCTGATTTTCCAATAATTTTGGTGAAGGGCTGGTCAATGTCTTTGGCCAGGAGGGTCTGTTTTGTTTTTAAGCGGTTAATTTCTTTCTTCGACAGGCTGAGCTGATAAGCACTATTTACGGTAGCAAGAAATTTTTTATTATCCCAGGGTTTTACAATAAAATCCGTGGCACCTATCTTCATTGCTTCTACTGCAAGGTTTATATCTCCGTATGCAGTCATCAGGATAAGGATGGTCTCGGGTGAAAGTTCCAGAATTTTTTTGAGCCAGGATAAACCTTCTTTACCGCTGGTAGCACCAGTAGTAAAATTCATATCCAATAAAATAACATCAAAGAGGTCTCTTTCGATATGAGCTAAAATATCCTCTGGCGATGTAACCGTTTTAATCTCTTTAAATTCCTTTTTTAATAATACTTTGGTTGTCAGTAAAATATCTTTATCGTCATCAATAATAAGTATCTTGCCTTCTTTCATAGAATAAAACGTTTAACTTTAGGAACTAAATGTACAAAACTTTATGCATATAAGGTGTTTCTTTATGAAACATTTTGTGTTCCGATTCGGAACATTCTAAAGTAGATGACATGATCGGCATTTGTTTCAACGAATTGATAAACATGTGTTTGTAAAATATGGCACAGCAATTGATTTTCAAAATTGCAGGAATTCTTTTTAAATCCATTACCATGTTAAAAAATTATATCAAAACCGCTTTTCGTAATTTGTTTCGAAACAGATTTTATGCATTGATTAATATTATCGGGTTGTCTATCGGGTTATCAATCAGTTTACTCATCCTGTTTTATGTCAGCTATGAGTTAAGTTTTGATAAATTTCATTCACAAAAAGAGAATATCTATCGGTTAAACCATTTAAATGAGCAACCGAATGAATCAACAAAACATTGTATATCCATGCCTGTAATAGGCCCTGATGTTGCTGAAGAGTTTCCTGAAGTTAAACATTTTGTAAGATTCATGTCCCCACGTGAAGGTTTCTTTACCTATGATGAAAAAAATTTTAATGCAACGAATCTTACATATTCTGATTCGGCTTTGTTTGATGTGTTTGATTTTAACCTTTTGCAAGGCAACCCTGAAACAGCATTGAATGACCCTTTTTGTGTTGTTTTAACCCAAAGCCTGGCCAACAAAATCTTTAACGGGAAAAACCCCGTGGGAGAATTTATAACACTTAATAAAGAGCATCAATATAAAGTTACGGGTATTATTGATGATTTTCCCCACAACAGCCATTTACAATTTTCAGCAATTTTTTCTTTTTCTACCTTATACCAAACCTTTCCTAAATATCACTTTAACTGGAATGGTGGTTGGAGTTACTATACCTATTTTTTATTGGAAAATAACACAAATCCTGATGAACTTGAACAGAAGCTGAGGGATTTTTATTATGAAAAGATTAATAAAAGGTATGAAAAAAGCGGCTGGAAAGTTACTCCTTTTGTACAACCTCTTACTGATATTTATTTATCCTCGGAATTAATGTATGATTCCACCATAAAAGGAAATTTAAAAAGTATTTATATTTTTAGTGTTATTGCGATTCTTATTTTAATTCTTGCGGGGATAAACTTCACCAATTTAACGACAGCCCTGTCACTGAAAAGAGTCAAGGAAGTTGGAGTTCGTAAGGTTGCCGGTGCTAATAACAGGAAAATACGGACTCAGTTTTTAAGCGAAGCTATATTTATTACATGTATTGCTTTTATTATTGCTGTTATTTTAATTGAAGTTATGTTACCGCATTTTAATCAATTATTGGGTAAACAGATTAAAATATATACCTCCTCCAATTTACCAGTTTTATTATTAACCCCTGGTTTAGTTTTTATAATTGGAATCGTTTCCGGAAGTTATCCGGCTTTTTATATTTCCAGGCTTAACCTGGAATCTGTTGCTAAGGGGAAGATTCGTAAAAATCCAAAACGAGCATCATTAAAGAGTATTTTAACAGTAATACAATTTTTTATCTCAATCGGATTAATTATTGCCAGCATTATTATTTATCAGCAGTTAAACTATATTCAACAAAGAGATCCCGGTTATAATAGTAAGAACTTAATGGTGTTGCCTTTAAAAGGATCTGAATCTTTGAAAAATAAGGAGTTGCTCAAAGAGCAGATGATCCGTATGCCCCAGGTAAAAACTGCAGGGTTAGGCTCAAATTATCCGGGCAGGGGAGTAACCTCCAATGGATATATCCCCGAAGGTTCAGATAAGCCGATGATGTTTAATGCACTTTATGTTGATGAAGATTATATTCCACTGTTTGAATTTGGGATGAAAGAGGGGCGTAACTTTAATCCGGATATGCAAACCGATCAGGAAAGTTGTATGGTAAATGAAACCCTGGTTCATGTAGCCGGCTGGGAAAATCCACTGGGCAAAGTTATTGAGCGTAATGGTGTTCATTATCAGGTGATCGGAGTTGTAAAAGACTTTAATTTTTCAACTGTTTATCAACCCATTGAACCGTTGATTTTTACCCAGCAAGATTATGCTGACCATTTATTTCTCCGGTTTGCATCTGATGCTCCAAATATTATGCAAATTCAGAATGTTTGGGACAGGATTACCGGGAATGAGCCCTTTGAATACTTTTTTCTGGATGATCAATATCAAATCATCTATCGATCTGAAATACAATTCGGAAACCTGGTGTTAACCTTAACGATTTTAGCAATATTAATTGCCAGTTTAGGTATCCTCGGGCTGACCACACTCTCTACCGAGCTACGCACTAAAGAGATAGGCATACGTAAAGTTTTGGGGGCTAAATCTGGCTCTATTTTGAAGCTGATCATCGTTGAATACTCAAAATGGGTTCTCCTGGCTAATATTTTAGCCTGGCCCGTAGCCTATTATTTACTCAGGCAATGGCTGCAACAGTTTGTATACCGAACTGACATTACCCTGTCTTCCTTTATAATCTCCGGCTTGATCGCTTACTTAATTGCGATTGCTACCATCTCCTACAGGGCTTTAAAAGTTAGTAATCTGAACCCGGTACATACATTACGTTATGAATAAATATAGTAGTTTATGCTAAAAAATTATATACAAACAGCCTTTAGGATTCTTTTCCGAAACCAGACCTTCTCATTAATCAATATTTTTGGGTTGGCTATTGGGTTAACCTGCGTCATCATCATATTTTTGTTCATTAACTATGAGTTAAGCTTCGATAAACATCACCCAAATTTTGAAAATATTTATCGTGTAGTAAAAAAAGATTTTAAAAATGATCATGAACAATACGAAGCGGCTGTTCCGGTTCCATTAAGTGCTGCTTTGAAAGATAATTTGACCGGATCAAATCATGTTACCCAGGTATATTACCATTATGAAGAACTATTGAGGGTTGGCGAAAAGAAATATCAGGAACGGGGGATGTTTTTTGTTGATACCAATTATGTTAAGGTATTTGATTTAGAGTTTATTAGTGGGTCGGCAAAGGACTTAAATGATCCAAACAACCTTTTCCTGACTGAAAAAATTGCTGAGAAATTTTTTGGCTCCGTTGAGCAGGCTATAGGTAAAACGGTACAGGTAAAAGATTCTATTTTACTTCATGTAAAAGGAGTCGTTGAAAATCCTCCACCAACCTCGCATATCCCGTATACCATGATTTTGTCATGGAGTTCTCTTTCAGATGTTTTTTTTCAGTTCGAATACGATAGCTGGGGCTCGATTATATCTGGATTTGGTACTTATTTGTCATTGAAAGAAAATGTTCACCCAACTGCTGTTAATCCTCAAATAAATGAAATTGTTGTTCAATCATCAGGTTTAGAAGATGAACCTCTGAAGAGTAAATATTATTTACAGCCCTTACAAGAAATTCATTTTGATGAACGATTTGAAACCTATTCTGGCTCTTATATTACGAGTAAGCGGTTTATTTGGATTTTTACCAGTGTGGCGTTTTTTATTCTTTTAATTGCTTTTATTAACTTTACCAACCTGTCGCTGGTTCAAACCATCAAAAGAACAAAAGAAGTGGGAATACGCAAAGTATTGGGTGCCGACAGACGAAGATTAATCAAACAGTTTTTAGGTGAAACTTTTATTCTTTTGCTTATTGCTGAAATTATTGCGGTTATCTTAACCGAAGTAGTCCTATCGAAAATTAATCAAATCCTGGGTAATAATATTGAGCTTAAATTGTATGGTGATATATCCCTGATCTCTTTTTTATTGCTGGTTGTGTTTGTATTAACCTTTTTATCCGGTATTTATCCGGCTTTGGCTTTATCAAAGTATAATCCTATTAAGGCATTACGTTATACTACCGATGCGCGAAGTAAAAAAACACCAACTTTATTTAGTTTATTGGTTGTTTTTCAGTTTTTTGTTTCGCAGGTGTTAATTGTTTCTGCCATTATCATCTCTCTGCAAATTAATTATTTTAGAAAAAAAGATTTGGGATTTGATAAAGAAAATATTTTTCTGATTAATGTTCCTGTGAATCAGGTGAATAAAGGAGGGCTTTTAATTCACCGATTAAGCCAGGTGCCGGAAGTTAAAAAATTGTCATTAGGCATTGGTGCTCCTATAGCACGCTCTAATATTAATTCCAATTTTAAAATCCAGGGCCATGAGGATGATTATTATGCCAATATAAAAGCTGTTGATACAGCTTATTATACCCTTTATAATTTAAAATTGATAGCTGGTAAATGGTATTCACAATCAAATCCCAAGGACACTTCATTTAATATTGTTGTGAATAAATCTCTTATTCAAAAAATTGGAATACAAAATCCTGAGGATGCTATTGATACTTATATGAAAATTTTTGGCTCTGATCATGCTCGAATTATCGGTGTAGTTGATGATTTTCATTTAAATTCATTGCAACATAATATTTCTCCTGTTGTGTTTATGCCTTTTGAACAGTTTTTTTTTCAATTACATATTAAAACCAATGGAATTGATTTTACCAGTATTAAGCCAGAATTGGAAAAGGCCTGGGATGAAATTTTTCCTGAGTACTTTTTCAGTTATGAGATTTTAAAGGATGAAATCCAGGAACGGTATTCAACCGAAAAGCGAACATCAGATATCGTTAAGCTATTTACATTTATAGCCATAATTATTGCCTGTTTAGGCCTTTACGGTTTGGTATCCTTTATGCTTGTACAACGAACCAAGGAGATAGGAATACGTAAGGCGCTGGGAGCTTCTATTCCATCTTTGATTCTTTTGGTCTCGAAACGATTTTTAAAACTGATTGTAGTATCATGTCTTCTAGCCTGGCCTGTTGCCTATTATTTAATGAATAACTGGTTAAAAGAGTATGCCTTTAAAATTGAAATTCAGTTTTGGGTGTTTCTCCTTGCCGGAATCCTGTTATTACTGATTACTTTTTTTACCATATTTTATCAGGCTTTTAAAGTTTCAAAAACAAACCCTGTGGATGTGCTTAAATATGAGTAATTTGAAACTTGAAATTATAAATTTAAAATTATTTTCCGGTAAAGTACTTACAGTAAGCCTGTATTCCACAACTTTCACATTTTGGTTTGCGGGCAATACATACATAACGACCGTGTAAAATTAACCAGTGATGAGCAATAGGAATTAGCTTTTCGGGAATATATTTTATCAGTTGCTTTTCGGTTTCTAAAGGTGTTTTAGCACCGGTAGTTAATCCGATTCTTCTCGAAACTCTGTGTACATGGGTATCAACTGCAAGCGCTGGTTTCTGATAAACTACCGAGGCAATTACATTGGCTGTTTTACGTCCTACACCAGGAAGTTTTTGAAGTTCTTTGATATCGTCGGGAACAACTTCGTTAAACTCATCCACCAGCATTTTCGACATACCTACCAAATGTTTTGCTTTATTGTTGGGGTAAGAACAGCTTTTGATATATTCAAAAACTTCTTCAACGGATGCTTGTGACATTTCAAAAGCCGTTGGAAAACGCATTAAAAGGGCAGGAGTGATCATATTTACTCTTTTGTCGGTGCATTGTGCACTTAGTATTACGGCTACTAATAGCTCAAAGGGAGTGCCATAATCCAGTTCAGTTTCGGCTATAGGTTTTTCTCTTTGGAAATATTCAATAATTTTTTCGAAGCGTTCTTTTTTGGTCATGATTGAAAAATTTGATCTGGGCTAAAAATACAAAAACCTCTGTTATTGTTCATCATTCGCAGGAATAGAAATAATGAATTTGCTGCCTTTATTGAGTTCTGTTTCATAGGAGATTTTACCTCCCATGAGCTTAACAAAATAACTGGTTATGGTTAATCCAATGCCCAAACCTCCTGAATTATTGGGGATATTTTTTCCCTTGATAAATTGAATGAAAATTTCACCTGGAGTATCTTCTGCAATTCCTAACCCGGTATCGCTAACAATAAACTGTAAAAAGCCTCTTTTCTTATCAGCTCCCAGTTCTATTTTCCCCTTAAGCGTAAACTTGAAAGCATTATCAACAACTCGTAAAATACTCTTCCTGATCATTTCCTGATCCGTAGTAACAAATAATTTTTTAAAGCTTGTGTTGTTATGAACTTTAAAGTCAACCTCTTTGTTTAGATGGCTGTATTTTTCTTTGATTTCAACCTTTAATTGATCCAGAAAATTAAATACATCAAAGGTCGATTGGTTTATCTTTATACTTCCAGAGGCCGCAAGGGAAAGTTCCAGTAATCCATCAATGGTATTCATCAGGTCTTCACTGTTTTTGCGGATAACCGACCAGTAGTGTGGTTTCTTTTCCTCAGATAACTTAGAATCCGCAATGAGCGAGGAAAAACCTACAATCCCGTTGAGTGGTGTACGGATTTCATGCGAAAGTGTATTCAAAAAACGGGTCTTGATCTCATCAGCTTTTCCAGCATTGGTTTCTGCTAAAATCAATTTTTTATTTAATTCCTCGAGATTGTTTTTTTGCTGATGAATTTCCTTATTCTTTTGCTTGAGCAGTTGGTTATTTCTTCGGTAAAAGAAAATAAATATTAATAATAAGATAATAAACAGCAGCCCTGCAATGGTTATAAAAGTTAGATATTGAATGGTTTGTTCTTCTTCTTTTATTTTTAATTTATGAATTTGATTCTCTTTAATCTGTAGCTTAAGCCTGTGCTCCAGTGAATTTAGTTGATTTAACCGTTCAACATTATAAATTTGCTGATACAATGAAAAGTATTTTTTTAGATATTCGTTGGATTTTGAAATATTCCCGGTCTCTTCAAAGTTGTTGGCTAATAATTTGAAACTGGTAAGGATTTCATGATCCAGTTGGATGGGGTCTCCAACCTCAATCGCTTTAAACAGGTAATCGACCGAAGTACTGTGCTGGTTAATTTGATAATAGTATTCGCCATATCCCAGGTATGTTCTGGCCAAACCTACTTTATCATCCGTATTAATATTATGGGCATAGGCTTTTTTTAAATAAACCAGGGTTGAATCATATTGTTGAAGTTGTAAAAAAGCATTGGCCATCATGGTATAGGAACGGCCTGCACTGGAAAAGAATAAATTTTTTTCCTCGAGTTTTACTCCTTTCCGGATAGAATAAAGCGCTTTTTGATAATCTCCCTGTTTAAAATATAATCTTCCTAAATTTGATAGAATGACTCCCTCAAAATCTTCCTGTTGAAATTTCCTGGCTGATTCAATGGCCCTGTTAAAATATTCCAAAGCCTTTTGATATTGAAATAACCCCTCATAGTTTAAAGCGATTAAATTTAACAGGTCGTATTTATTCTCAATCGCATTGTGCTGCTCAAAATACTGTTCGGCTTCAAGGGTTAGTTCAAGCCCTGAACTATAGTTGCCGGTTTCCCAAAAAATATTACCTAAACCAATGGATACAGCATAAACCAGTCTGGATTCTTGTTGAGCCTTAACCAAAGGCCACGCCTTTTGGTAATAAATAATTGCACTGTCGTTCTTTTCTTTGAGCTGGTAGAACCTTCCCAGCAAAAAATAGTTCCAGGCTAGGCCATAGCTGTAATTCTCAGCTAAGGATAATTGGATTGTTTGGTTGATAACTTTTTTTAAGCTGTCGTGAGGCTTTGATATGTTTTGACGTAGAAATTCAATATTATTGTTAATGATCTCAATTTGTTGGATATTGTTCGATGTATCTTTGGTAGTGGGTAAGTTTGAGGGGGTTAAATTGTCAGGAATGAAAAGTAAGATCATTAAAGTAAATAAAATTTTACAATAAAAATTAACGGTTGGCATAGGACATTCCTTTTATAAAAAACTCAATATTATATGACCGTTAAAGTTATGAAAAGTTTACACGATTTACGTTATTTTTACGAAAAGGGATAATTATTTCAAAATTACTTCCCTGACCTGTTTTCGAGTCGACGGTTAAGGTAGCATCTATAACCTTTGAAAAGTTATAGGCTAAGGCCAGGCCTATTCCACTGCCACCGATTTTCCCATTCGAATAATCTTTGCCCCTGCGAAATGGAGTGAATATCTTGTCTAAAATATCTTTGGGAATACCTGGTCCGGTATCTTTTACAAATAGTATTAACTCCGATTGATTTTTCTTAAATCCAATATTTATTTCTCCTTTCACTGTATACAGAATGGCATTCTTAAGCAATTCTGAAATAATTTTCTGAAGTACATATTTGTCGGATTTTAAAATTGTTTCGGAAGGATTTACCAGCCTTATTTTAATGTCCTTTTCCTGAAGAAAATAATCATTCTTAATTTTTGAGACAAGGTTAGTTAAAAATGAAGATAATTCAATGTCTTTATAATTGACCTTATATTGATGGGTGGTTAAATGGGCTAAATCAACCAGGTTGTCAATGGTTGATATAAGTTCATTACTGTTTTTCTGAATCACCTGGTCAATCTCTTTTCTCTCTGTCTGATTAATTTCTTCGCTGGTTAGGATTTCAGAGAAACCAACGATCCCATTTAAGGGTGTTCTTATTTCGTGGGATATTGTTTTTAAAAACTGACTTTTTAACTGGTCTGATTCCTCGGCTCTTTTTTTTGCATTAATTAATGCAATATTGCTCTTCTTGTAATGAATAATAAACAAAAAGGCAATGATGATGATAATAATTAGTAATCCCCCGATGATAAAAAATAATCGATTGATGGTTTGTTGTTTTTTCAATTCCAGTTCAACCATCTCCTTTTCTTTCTTTTGCTGGATAAGTTGATATTCCAGTGTCTTTACCTGGTTTATCTTTTTAACATCGTAAATGTCTTTATAAAGTTCAAAATAGTCGTTATAACTTTGGTAGGCTTCCTGATATCTCCCCTGGTTTGCGTTGATCCGGGATTTTAAATATAAGGCATCGCTCAATACATTATTGAGTTTAATTTCTTTTGCATAGCTGATCGTTTTTTCGATGTGTTCGAGTGCATTTTCATATTTCTCCATTTGAAAATAATAATTACTTACACCCATTAATGTATGGACCAGTCCGATCCGGTTATTCGACTGATTATTGTATTTTACGGCTTTTAAAAGATAAAAGTAGGCTGAGTCAGTGAGTTCTTTTTTTAAATAAATATTGGCAATCGTATTATAGGAGTTCCCGGCATTGGCAAAAAGCTCATATTTTTCTTCAATTTTAACCCCACGCTCAAAATAGTATAAGGCTGAATCTAACTTATCCTGTTCGAAATACAATTTTCCCATATTGGCCAAAACAATTCCTGCATAAGCTTCATTGTTATTCTGCAGGGCAAGTTGTATTGAATAGTTGTAGTATTTTTTTGCTAAATCATACTCCATAAGGGTTTGATAACTTAAGGCCAGAAGATTATAGATATAATGGGTGTTGTGTGTTGTTTTTTCATTTTCAGCCAGCTCTTTGAGGTTTAGGCTATGCTCCATGGCCAGGCTGTATTCTCCCATAATGCGATAAGTATTTGATAGGTCGCGGTAAAAATGTGCTTTCAGATCATAATTATTGAACGGGTTTGCTAGTCCTTGTTCATAATAAAAGATGGCACTGTCATAAACATTTCTGGCCCGGTAGATTTTTGCCAGATATAAATAGCTCCGGTTTATTCCGTTGGTATAGTTTATCTTTTGGGAAGTTCGGAGTACTTTACGGGTAAGATGAATAAATGAATCTGTTTCAGCACCTAAATTATCTCTGATAAGATCTAACTTCTGCTCGATCCTATGGATATCGTCAGGAAGTGTGTCCCGGGATAAATTATTTGCAGATAAAATATCATGGATTGAAAAAAATGGAATCGTAACAAAAATAATAATTGGGAAAAATCTATTCATTCAGTTAATTTTATATGAAAATTAAACTATTAATTACTTTTTTCAAAAATATTGGGATTTTTTATTTTAAGAAATTGATGAAATCCTTTCATTTGTATACGAAATGATTCTATAGGTATGATAAGTTATTTGCAAGTTGAAAAATTAAAAAAATCTTTTGGCGATCTGGTTTTGTTCCAGGATATTACCTTTGGTATTGATAAAGACCAGAAAGTGGCCTTAGTGGCGAAGAATGGGACCGGGAAAACCACTCTATTAAATCTTATTGCCGGCAAAGATAGCCCGGACCAGGGAAAAATTACTTTTCGCCGGGATTTAAAGGTTGCTTACCTGGAACAGAACCCTCCCCTGGAAACTGAAAATTCAATTATTGATGAGGTTTTTCATGCTTCGCAGGAAATTAAACACGCTATCGTTGGCTATAACGATGCCATCCATTCTAAAAACCAGGAACTGATCGCTCAGGCAACGGAAAAAATGGAGCATCTCCGGGCATGGGATTATGAAGTAAAAGTAAAGCAGATTCTCTCAAAATTAAAAATTGATCACTATCATCAGTCTATTAAAAATTTATCGGGGGGAGAAAAAAAACGGGTGGCTTTAGCCAAGGTGTTAATTGAAGAACCTGATCTTTTACTAATGGATGAACCTACCAATCACCTGGATCTGGATATGATCGAGTGGCTTGAAAAATATCTGAAAACCACCCGGTCAACCCTGTTGATGGTTACCCACGATCGTTACTTCCTGGATCGTGTTTGCAACGAGATTGTTGAACTGGATAATAACCAGGTATTTCAGTACAAGGGAAACTACTCTTACTTTTTGAAAAAGAGGGATGAACGTCTTAAAACCGCGGAAGCCCGGGTAGAAAAAGCGAAAAATTTATTGCGCAAAGAAGAAGACTGGATGCGGCGTATGCCCAAAGCCCGAACGCATAAAGCAAAATTCAGAATTGATAATTATTTTGAGCTGAAAGATGTAGCCTCCAATAACCGTACCCACGAGGAGATGCAAATCAATGTTCAATCCTCCCGCATGGGGAAAAAGATAGTACATCTTAAAAACCTCTATAAAAGTTTCGATGATAAGGTTATTCTTAACAAATTCAATTATAATTTCAGCCGGGGAGAGAAAATTGGAATTGTGGGTGATAATGGTACAGGGAAAACCACTTTTTTGAATCTTATCACCGGTAAAATTCAACCCGACTTAGGAAGTATTGATGTAGGCAAAACCGTGGTTTTTGGTCATTATCAACAGCAGGGAATTCAATATAACGAGAACCAGCGGGTAATTGACCTGGTTCAGGAGATTGCCGAAGTGGTTACCCTGGGAAACGGAAAGGAAATGAGTGTTAAAGAGTTTCTTAATTTTTTCCTTTTCCCTTACGACAAACAGTATACTCCAATCTATAACTTAAGTGGAGGCGAAAAACGAAGGCTTTACCTGGTGACCGTTTTAATGCAAAAACCCAATTTCCTGATCCTGGACGAACCTACCAATGACCTGGATATTATGACTTTGGCTGTTCTTGAAGAATATCTTTCAACTTTTGATGGTTGCGTAATGATTGTTTCTCACGACCGGTATTTTATGGACCAGGTGGTTGATCATCTTTTTGTGTTTAAAGGAGAGGGAGTGGTTAAAGATTTTCCCGGAAATTATTCTCAGTTTCGTGAATGGCTGACCAGATCTGAACATTCTGTTCCCGGGGAGAAGCCTTCACCCTCCAAAAACCAAAATCAGGTTAAAACCAAACCTAAGATTAAAACCAAATTGTCGTTTAATGAAAAACGTGAGTTTGAGCTTCTGGAACAAGAGATTGAGCTTCTGGAACAAGAAAAACATCAGCTGGAGAAGATGATTAGCAGTGGTGATTTGAAAAGGGAGGATTTGATGCAAAAGTCAAACCGGGTAGGAGAAATTATTCAATTGCTGGATCAAAAATCAGACCGGTGGTTAGAACTGAGCGAATATGTTTAATTATCATTGGGAAACCTTTATTTTGAACATTGCAAATAATTCAGTAATTTCCTTTTTTAAAGGAAAAGGCATTTATGGATTCCATTAAATCATTACAGGAGAGAGCTAAAGAACTTCAGTGTATTTATGACATTGAGCAGATTTTATCTGACCGCACATCAACAATTGATAATCACCTGTATAAAATCTTAAAAATTATCCCTCACGGCTGGCAGTTTCCCAATAAGTGTCATGCTAAAATTGAATACAACGGCAAAACCTATGCCCTGGATACTGTTGCTGTTACCAAATGGAATCAAATCTCAGAGATCGTGGTTGATGATAATATTGTGGGTAAGATCACGGTTTTTTATGCCGACCTCCCTTTTCAGAGTGACTGTTTCCTGCCCGAAGAACAGAAACTGCTGAATACCATTGCTGACCGGTTGAGTCATTATATCTTTTCTTATCAGTTAACAAAAACTATAGAGCATATGCATACAACCACTCCGGCAGATGATTCAATGGATATTTTAAAAAACACTAGTGATGAATACTGGCAGTGGCGTTTGCGGATGGCTGAAAAAATAGCAGAAAAAACAAACTATGATTTGCTGGGCGTTAAAGCGATGTATATTATTGGCAGTACAAAGGAAGCCACTGCCGGACCGGCCAGTGATATCGATTTATTAGTCCATTTTACCGGGAATAATCAACAAAAAGAAAATCTCAAAGCCTGGATTGAAGGATGGAGTTTTGCTTTGGAAGAAGTGAATAAACAAAAAACAGGTTATGGTATGGATCATGGAATAATTGATCTGCATATTATTACCGATGAAGATATTGAAAAACAAACCAGTTATGGGGTGATGGTTGACAGTGTTCATCATACCGCCCGACTTTTAAAATAATGGATATGGATTGCTTTCTTGTTTCTGACCTGCATGGCCGACTGGATAGATATGAAAAGTTGTTTGAACAGGTTTATTTGGAAAAACCCGAAGCATTATTCATTGCGGGTGATCTGTTTCCAAATTTCTACCCGGGAATTGATCACCCTTTTAATGATTTTGTCCTGGATTTTCTTATTCCATCTTTTGAAAATATGAGGCATCAATTAGCTGTTGATTACCCTAAGGTCTTTCTTATTTTGGGGAATGATGATCCCAAAGCTGAGGAGATGAAAATGATGGAAGGGGAACGACAAGGGCTCTGGCACTATATCCACAACAGGAAGGTTAAGTTAAATAACTATTGGGTTTATGGATATGCAAATATTCCTCCATCCCCTTTTATATTTAAGGATTGGGAGCGATATGATGTTTCCAGGTATGTGGATCCGGGATGTACCCATCCGGTCGAAGGAAAACGTTCTGTAAATGAAGAGGTTGATCTGGAGTATGCTACCATTAAAGATGACCTGAAGGCTTTGGTGGGAAAAGATTCTTTAAAAAAAGCAATTTTTCTGTTTCATTCGCCTCCCTATCAGACAAACCTGGACCGGGCTGCCCTTGACGGGCAAACTTACGATCATGTGCCTTTGGACGTTCATGTGGGAAGCATTGCCATTCAGCGATTTATAGAAAAAGAACAACCCCTGCTAACATTGCATGGACATATCCACGAATCCTCCAGATTGATGGGGAGCTGGAAAGATAAATCCGGGGAAACCTGGATGTTTACTGCTGCTTATGAGTTTCCTGACCTGGCGATCGTTAAATTTGATTTAAATCACCTGGAACAGGCTGTGCGAATTATTTTATGATTGAATTTTGTTCATCACGGAATATTCAGTAATTTCAGTGCATAAAAAAACGACTGAAACAATGAATACTTTTGGCCACACTTTTCGGGTAAGTATATATGGTGAATCCCATGGTAAACAAGTGGGGGTGTTAATTGATGGCTGCCCTGCCGGGTTAGCGATTTCTGGGGATGATTTCTTCCAGGATTTATCACGACGAAAAAGCGGGGCCAAAGGAACAACTCCCCGGACCGAGGAGGATACTCCGGAAATTGTATCTGGAGTATTTAATGGAAAAACCACCGGAGCACCTCTATTGATCGCCTTTGAAAATAAAAATACGAAATCCGGAGACTATCTGCAATTACAGGACTTTCCCCGGCCGGGTCATGCCGATTTTACTGCTAAATTTAAATTCGGGGGCTACAACGATTACCGGGGAGGAGGACATTTCTCAGGCCGGCTTACCCTGGGCATGGTCACTGCCGGGGTGATCGCCAAAAAATTGATCCATCCCGTATCCATTCATGCCACCTTAATTGAAGCCGGAGGGAAAACCCAAATTGATCAGGCAATCGATGAGGCCATGAAGAATAATGATTCTATTGGGGGAATTGTTCAGTGCCGGGCCGAACAGGTTCCTGTTGGTTTAGGAGAACCCTTTTTTAATTCCGCTGAATCTTTACTTAGTCATATCATTTTTGCCGTCCCGGCAATAAAGGGCATTGAATTTGGTGCCGGATTTGATGCCGCCAGGATGTATGGCAGCCAACATAATGATGAGTTTGTTGATTCCTCGGGAAAAACAGCAACCAATTTTGCAGGAGGAATAAACGGGGGGATCACCAATGGAAATTCGTTGGTTTTCAGGGTTGCGGTAAAACCAACTTCAAGCATCTCAAAACCACAGCAAACCATTAATTTAAAATCAGGACAACCCGGAAAAGTTCAGGTAAAAGGCCGCCATGACGCATGCATCGCCCTGAGGGTCCCAGTAGTTCTGGAAGCTGCTACAGCTATTGTTTTGGCCGACTTAATGCTCGCCGATCAAAAAATACCGAGGGTGCTTCACGAACGATCTTCCCGTTAATGGATGTTTTTATTGATAAAGAACAAGATGTGGATTTGATGGACTGAGGGCTTTCTTATAAAAAAGCAGGCTTTCGTTTGTGCCTGATCGTTTACTCTTTCCCCCAGGCTTTTAATCAATGATACTATTCGCTTAATCAATAAATTATGGGTAATATTAGTTTTCTATAGCTTTCTTTAATATTTTTACTCCCGGGAAAGTAATTTATTAATCAATTTTATTCAGTCATAGTATTATGAAGAAATTTTTAAACACTCTAAGAATTACCCTTTTTTTATGTTTATTAGGAACAGAAGCAATGATTGCACAGAATGTTGCAGTAACCGATGATGAAGGCTATGGAGCCGACCCATCAGCCATGCTGGATGTTAAATCAACCGATAAAGGGATTCTTATTCCGAGGCTTACCTCTATACAGAGAGAGGCAATTAATTCCCCGGCAACAGGGCTTATGGTTTATGATATTAATTTTAACAGTTTTTTTTATTATGATGGAAGCAACTGGCTTACATTGCCCCAGTTAAGCACTTCGGTAGCAGCAGACGAAGCGTTATTTGCAGTGGTTAATACTACGGGCGATACGGTTTTTGCAGTATATAACGATGGCGTAAAGGTAAGTGTCCCGGCAGAGACCAAAGGACGCCTGGGAGGCTTTGCTGTAAGCGGACGCACCTCAACCAAGGAAGGTGATATTGAATATTTAAGGGTAACGCCTGACAGTACACGCATTTATGTTAATGATAAAGCAGTAAAAGGTCGATTGGGCGGATTTGCTGTAAGTGTTAGAACATCAACTAAAGGGATTGTAAATGATTATCTGATTATTAATGATGACAGTACCAGGATTTATGTAAAGGATTCTACCTCTACCAAAGGACGCCTGGGAGGCTTTGCCGTAAGCGGAAGAACTTCAACCAAGGGGAGTGAAGCTCCCTTCCTGAATGTTGACCGGTACAACTATTTTATTGGACATGAGAGTGGTTATAAAAACACTTCGGGAAGCTTAAATTCGTTTTTTGGATACCAAACCGGATATGAGAATAATGGGGGACGTAACAATGTGTTTCTGGGATACCAGGCTGGATTCAATAATACTTCGGGTAGCTTTAATAATTTTATCGGATACCAGGCCGGTTATTCCAATAGAGAAGGTGGATACAATGAAATCATTGGATATAAAGCAGCTTTATCCGATACCTCACCAAATTTCAATCTGATTATGGGTTACGAAACGGCGGCTAATGCTGATCATAACTTCCAAAGTGTAATCTTAGGATCGATGGCAGCCAGAGAGTCTGGGACAAATAGCAGTTCAATCTTAATTGGAAGCCAGGCAGGATATTCTAACCGGTTTAATGAACATTCCATTATGTTGGGAGTAGATGCCGGTCATGGATGTGATTCAAGCTATTATGATATTTTTATCGGTGATATGGCCGGGGCCAGTATCGATAACTCTATCCTGAATATTTTTATTGGTCCCAATGCCGGGAATAATTTAACCCAGGGAAATTATAATGTTTTACTCGGTGGACATACTGCTAACCATTATGAGGGAACCCGGGGCAGCTTTAATACCATCATGGGATATCAGGCAGGATATATGACCAATGGTGACGGAAATGTGTTTTTAGGATACAATGCCGGTTATAACGAAAAGGGCTCCAATAAGCTGTATATATCCAACTCCGGCACATCAACTCCGTTAATCAAGGGAGACTTTTCCACTGGTAAAACAACCTTTAACCATATCGTGAATTTAACCGGGGTAAATGAGTTTCCCGATACTCCTGCCGAAGGAGATATGGTAAGAATTAAAGAACACCCCTCTGAATCAGACGGGGTATATATTTTTAACGGGAATAGCTGGGTATCTCTCGTTACCTGGTAAAGCGGAATAAGTAAAGCGTATTGGGAGCTAACTTAAAGAGAAAAGGAATTTTTGTAAATGCGAAATTCACAATGATCAATAATATTATGCTATTTGTCAATAAAAATTTGACTTCGGGTAAATAATTGACGAACTTGTATATCATATTTACAGGATTACTGTCTCGTGATTAAGTATCATCATAAAAATTCCGGCATATGAAACATTTCTACCTTAAGTTAGTGAGTTTTACCCTGCTGTTAAGTTGGTTAACCCTGCCTGGTATAACTCAAAATATTGCAGTAACGGATGATGATAGCTATATGGCTGATCCGTCAGCAATGTTGGATGTGAAATCGATCTCTAAAGGCGTGCTTGTTCCAAGACTTACTACTTCTCAAAGAACTTCTATTGTGGAACCAGCCGTTGGTTTATTGGTATTTGATATTGATTTTCAAAATTTTTATTTTTTTAACGGAACATCGTGGGAGAAAGTATCAGCTGAAGGGATATGGATGTTAAATACCAATAGTCTTTATCTTTCGGATAATAATTACCGGGTTGGTATTGGAACATCCGTTCCCCGGAGTAAGCTGGAAGTGAAGGGAGATGCTTCTTTTGGGGAAGAGGACACCCTTTTTGTAGTAAAAGATCAACTGGGGTATCCGGTGTTTGCTGTTTTTCCTGATGGGGTAAAGGTCTATGTGGATCAAACAACCAAAGGAAAAATAGGAGGATTCGCGGTAAGCGGAAGAACGTCGACTAAGTTTTCGGAAGAGAATTACTTTTATATAACTCCAGATAGTGCACGAATCTACTTGAATGAAACCGGAAAGGGAAGCTTGGGTGGTTTTGCCGTAAGTGGACGAACTTCAGAAAAGGGAGTGTTAAAGGATTATTTTAATATTTCTTCACAAATTTCCGCTGAGGTTATTAATCCCAGTGAACCTCGCGTTCTCTGGTATCCCAACAAGGAAGCATTTTTGGTGGGACGTGTTTTGATAGAAGACCCTGATTCTGTTGGATTAAACTCTGTAAGTACAGGTTATGAATCTAAAGCTATTGGCGATTGGTCGCAGGCGTTTGGGTATCAGTCTGTAGCCAGGAGCAGTTTTGCAACGGCAATTGGGAAAAATGCTACCGCAAATGCGGATAATGCTTTTGCTTTTGGAAACTCTGCTCTGGCTCATGAACAGAATTCCTATGCTATTGGATCAGGAGCCCTTGCTATTGGAGTTAATAGCTTTGCCTTAGGTTCTGTAGGGATAGACACTGCAGGGAATATACAAAATAGCCCGTTAGCTTTTGGAAATAATTCTTTTGCCCTGGGTTTGGGAAGCCGTTCTATGGGTTTAGGTTCTTTTAGTATCGGAATAAATAATATTGCATCTGCTGATTTTTCCACAGCTATAGGATTTGAGTCCGTTGCATCAGGCAATCGATCAATTGCAATTGGTCCCTTTGCCAGCTCAGCAGGTTATGGCTCCTCAGCAATTGGTTATCGATGCCGAACGCTTGTTGACGGTTCTTTTAGTTTTTCTGCAGGATTAGGTTGTGAGACAGATGGATATGGTGCTGTTGCCATCGGAACCTATAATCATGCGTTGGGAAATAAATCAGTAGCTATGGGAGATGGCTCTTTAGCCAGTGGTTATGCTAGTTTTGCTTTAGGAAAAGATGCCGAAGCATTAGCCGGTAGTGATTATGCTATGGGGATTTATGTAACTGCCGATGGAGGCGGCTCTTATGCTTTCGGAAAATATTGTACCACGAATGCCAAAGCCGGAAGTATTGTCTTTAATACGGTATCCACTAAGGCTGGGTTAAAACCCTCACGAAATTATGAAATGAATTTTAAGGCCGAAAATGGATTCCGGTTTTTTAACACCACGGATACCCTGGAAAGCGGAATGGTTATTTTTGAGCCAGGAGGTAATGTAGGTTTAGGAATTAAGAATCCTGTTTATAAACTTGATATTGATGGTAGTATTAACATTACCGGGAACTATTATTCCAAAGGGGTGAAAAGCAATTTTGCCGATTATGTGTTTTCCGAAGAATATGATCTTAAAAGTATCGAAGAACATGCAGCTTTTATGTGGGAGAATAAACATTTACCCGCCTTAAAAAGTGCTCAGGAACTTTCAAATACAAGCTTTAGCATCACCCAGCGTAGTGAACAGATGTTGGAAGAACTGGAAATTGCACATATATACATCGAAAAATTAAACCACCAGTTGAAGAGTTTGAAAGAAGAGAACAATTCATTAAAGCAAAAATTTGAATATCAGCAACAACAAATTGATAAATTAATACTCGAAATCGAGAAAATGAAAAATAATAATTACTAATTTTTTAACCTATGAAAAAGCTTTATCTATTCTCTCTTATACTTTTATTGGCTTTAGGAGAACTCAATGCTCAGAATGTGGCTATTACTGATGATGAAAGTTATGTTGCAGATCCTTCTGCCATGCTCGATGTAAAATCGCTGGATAAGGGTGTATTAGTCCCCCGGTTATCCACCCTGCAAAGGATGGAAATACCAGGACCGGCCAGGGGATTAATGGTTTATGACACCGATTTTAATAACTTTTTTTTCTATAACGGTACCAGTTGGGTGAGTTTGCCAAATATGAATATTTCTGGTGTTGAAGGTCCGCTATTTCATGTGTTGAATGAGGCAGGGGATACGATTTTTGCTGTATATAACGATGGGGTGAAGATCACCTTACCCTATGGGGTAAAAGGAAGTATCGGAGGTTTTGCGGTAAGCGGAAGAACCTCCCCAAAAGGAGTGGAAGAACCCTATTTAAAAGTTACCCCGGACAGTACCCGGGTATTTGTCAATCAACCGGTACAAAAGGGAAAACTCGGGGGATTTGCTGTAAGTGGCAGAACTTCAACCAAAGAAAGTATTTTAAATGATATTTTAATTGCTACATCCGATAGTACGAGAATATATGTTAATGAAGAAACCAAAGGAAAACTTGGTGGTTTTGCCGTAAGTGGCAGAGGTGGAGGAAAAGCCGGAGAAGTAAAATTTATGAACCTTACCCCCGATAATTATTTTATTGGCCACCAGGCAGGGGAAAGTTTGATAAGTGGAGTACACAATTCGGCCATCGGTTATCAAAGTGCTTTAAATCTTGAGGATGGAAGTTTTAACTCCTTTATGGGATACCAGAGTGGATTTAATACAACCAGGGGGCAAGGGAATTTGTTTCTCGGATATCAGGCTGGATTTGAAAATACCACCGGCGATTTTAATACCTTTGTTGGATACCAGGCAGGAAATAAAAACGCTTCAGGTTTATACAACTCTTTTTTGGGAAGTAATAGCGGTTTTAATAATACCGAAGGAAACAATAATACTTTCGTAGGTTTTAATACAGGCCTTTCGAATATTTCAGGGACTAACAATACTTTTATTGGAACAGAAAGTGGCTATACGAATCAAAACGGACACTCCAATGTATTTATTGGAAACAAAGCCGGATATCACAATGTAGATGGCAGTAAAAATGTTTTTATCGGAGATAGTGTAGGGATGTTGAATAATCCCGGTGACTTTAATGTGCTAATGGGCTACCAGAGCGGATATTCCCTGGATGGGGGATATTCAAACATAAGCATAGGTTATCAGTCAGGACATAATATTCAATCAGGCTATAAAAATATTCTAATGGGTTCCATGTCAGGATATAATCTTGGAACAGGTTCTGATAATGTAATACTTGGTGATAGTGCCGGTTATAGTTCCACAACCGCTGTTGAGAATGTATTTATTGGAAATTATGCAGGGGTTAAAAACCTTAACGGAAGAAATAATGTGTTTATTGGCAATGAATGTGGATTTTCCAATACCGTTTGGAGTAACAATGTTTACATTGGAGATCAGGCAGGATATAATAATAATGGGGGAGCCAATGTATTTATCGGTAAACGGGCCGGATATGTGGCTACCAATGGAATAAATAATGTATTTATTGGAAATGGTGCAGGGGATGCTACTAAAGATGGCCAAAATAATGTGGTGATTGGTTCGGTTGCCGGCGGAAATGGTGACTTCGGCGACCAGAATGTAATCATTGGCGATTTTGCAGGGTCATATGCCCAGGGTAATTCCTCTGTTTTTATCGGATATCGGGCCGGAATGAATGAGACGGGCTCACAAAAACTCTACATAGCCAATTCCGAAACATCCAACGCTTTAATCAAAGGTGACTTTGATACAAAAATAGTAACCATTAACGGAAACTTTATTTATACAGGAAAACTCGGCACCAGTTCGGATATCCGGTTAAAAGATAAGGTAACCCCAATCGAATCCGGATTAGCTTTACTCAAAAATATCAATGGATATTATTTTTACTGGAATGAGTCAGCCAAAACAGACTTTGAGTTTCCTGATACTAAACAAATTGGAATCATCGCTCAGGATGTTGAGAAAATAATTCCAGAGCTGGTTGCAACGGATATGAATGGTTATAAAACGGTTGATTACACTAAACTATCTCCCGTAATGATTGAGGCCATTAAAGAACAACAGCAACTCATTCAAGAGTTGCAACATCAATTGGATCAGAAAAATACTCAAATTGAAGATTTAAAAAAGAAAAATGAGACCATGACAAAAGATATTGAAAGAATCAAACAATATCTTGAACTGGAATAACCAATTACTTTACTTAAAACACTTGACCTATGTTATTATTACAAAAAATATTCAGCTTTAATCAGTCAAAACACTATTTATTCCTGAGCTGTTTCGTATTGTTTTCGTTTGCTGGTTTTACCCAGCAAACGGGGGTAATCAATAATGGAGCTAAAATCGTGGTGACCGAAGGAGCTTTTTTCAGGATCCAGGGTTCAGGAGCAAATTATATAAATGAATCCTACGAAACATTACCCGGAAGGATTGACCTGGACGGTATCCTGGAAGTTGATGGAAACTGGTTAAATAATGCATCATCGGGTTTTGTCTTTGGGGATTATCTTAATGCTGTGGGAACCGTTATCTTTAAGGGGAACCAGGAACAAACTATTGGAGGGGATTTACCCACAACTTTCGAAAGTATTCATCTTCACAACGGAACGGGATTAAATCTATCCAACCAGGTTCAGGTAGAGAACGAATTATTGTTAGATACAGGAAATATTGTTTTAAATGATTACCATCTTATCCTGGATACCGGGGGTGTTATCAACGGGACGTTCAGCTCAGCCAGTATGATTGTAACCAATGGAGACGGAATATTACAAAAAAATATCGTTTCGAACGGTGCTTATCTTTTTCCGATAGGAGATATTTCTTCCGAAGCCGATTATACACCTGTTGAAGTAACTCTGAACAACGGAAATCTTTCATCTGCCTGGATCGGGGCACACGTAACCAATGCTCAGCATCCCGGGGATGAAAGTGTAGAGGAATATATTGAAAGATACTGGACTTTAACTTCGGATGGAATAACCAATCCTGACTATGATGCTGGCTTTAAGTATACTGATCAGGATATTACCGGTGATGAAACCGTTATTTATGCCGCGACCTTTGATGCCTCTTCCAACCGGACTCTTTTCTATCCGGTTGAGTCTTCTTCAAATACAATGAATTATACTGGATTAACTGATTTCTATGAATTCACCGGGGTTGACGGAACCTCCCCGGAGGTTACCATTTCTTCAACAATATCGGAGACAACAGAGACCAGTCCTGTTCCCGTCACCATTGAGTTTTCCGAGCAAATAACCATGCTTGGTGCCGAAGATATTACTATTGAAAATGGGGAAGTCTCTAATATCACCACTGCAGATTATGTGCTTTTTTCTGCTGATATTACTCCGCTGGCTCAGGGCACAGTTACGGTTTCCATTCCGCAAGGGGTAACAACCGACCTGCCCGGGAATCCAAATAATGCCTCCAATACTTTTGAGATGGTATATGAATCATCGGTAGGACTTGATCTCCTGGGGCCTTCGGAAGTGTCTATTTATGCTGTTGATCGGGAGGTGGTGGTAGATTTTGGTCAGGAGAAACAGATTCTTTGGCAAAAGGCAATCGTCGAAATCTATAACCTTTTGGGACAGAGGGTTTTGTCCAGGGAGATTCCTCGCATGAATCAGTTCAGAACAACCGTAAACAGCTCTTCGAAGGTATTTATTGTGAAAGTAATCATCGATGGTGACCCTTATTCCAGGAGAGTCTTTGTGAGATAACTGTTTGAGATAAACTATACTGGAAAGACGAAATACTATTTTTTTAGTATTTTGTCTTTTTGTTTTTTATATTTATATACTTTTTGACTTAAACCTACTGTTATGATAAAAAAACTTTTTCTCTTCTGTTGTGTCTTTAATATTTTATCTGCAACCTACAGTCAGATTAACCAAAACGGGGTTCCTTTTATCCGGAATTTTACAACCAAAGAGTATAAAGCTGCTGAACAAAACTGGGCTGTTTGTATGGACAAACGAGGGGTTGTTTATTTTGGAAATAATGATGACGGGGTCCTGGAATTCGACGGGGTTAACTGGAATAAGATTCCAATCTCCAACAATTCTATTGTAAGATCTTTGGCAGTGGATACTGCAGGAACAATCTACGTGGGGGCTGTTGGGGAATTTGGTTATCTTGCTCCGAATATTAAGGGTAAGATGCAGTACAACTCCCTGCTCAATGAAGAACTTGATTCGTTGGATATTGGGGATGTCTGGAAAACTTATACCATTGAGGATGAAGTTTATTATTGTGCCGGAAAAAATATTGTCAAATTTAAAAATTTTGAATTGCAAAAGGTATACCAGGATACCGCTGGTGCCTTTATTAGTTTTTTGGTCAATGATCACTTATATATTGGAAATTACTGGAAGGGTTTAAAAGAATTAAAAGACGATAAAATACAGTTAGCAAAAGGAGGGGAATTTTATCAGGAGAAGGATATATTTGTTGTATTGCCTATAAATGAAACGGAGCTTTTTGTGGGGACCATGGAGCACGGACATTACCTTTACAATCTTCAAACAGGAGAGTCCAGGGATATTTCCACTATCAATAAAACATTTCATAAACTATCTGATTTCTTAAACGAAGCCTTACTGTATAATGGAATTCGTTTGAGAAATGGAAATCTAGTACTGACTACCGTTAGTAATGGATGCATTATTATTAATGAAGAGGGAAAAATTATTAATCATTTTTCAAAAGAGAACGGACTGGGTGATGTTACAGTTACTTCTGCCTACGAAAGTGAAAATGGAATTCTATGGCTTAGCTTATTTAACAGTCTGTCGTATGTTGAGCTGAATTCTCCCTTTCTAAAGTTTGATTCACACCAGGGAATCCAGGGAATGATTGTAGATGTGGAACGTTTTAATGGAACATTATATATAGCAACCAGCCTTGGACTTTACTATCAGTATTTTGATGAGAATGATCTTCCGAATTTCGGGCTTGTTCAAGGAATCGAAGGTATGGTCTGGACTTTAAATAAATTTACCTTTACCGATAACAAAACCCGGTTACTTGCCGGCACCCGACTCAATGTATATGAAGTTATCAATCCCACAAAAACACGAAATTTAAACCTTCATAGCCTAAATCCTAAAAGTAAGGAGTGGATTGATTGCAATGTGCTCTGTCAATCGAAAATCGATCCAAATACAATATTTGTAGGGAATAAAGATGGGCTGGGTTCTATCAGTTATGTGGATAACCAGTGGGAAGTTCAGGGTACGTTTCAAGGGGTTACCGACCAGATTATTACTGTTGCCCAGGATAACGATGGTATTTTATGGCTGGGAACTGCTCTAAACGGGATTATGCGTTTTGATTTAAGGAACGATTCTGTTAAAAGATTTGGGGTTGAAAAAGGACTTCCCTCTATGGATGGAAATAAAACTAATTTTATTAACAATGACCTCATTATTTCTACGAACAAAGGAATGTATTTTTATGAAAAACAAAAGGATTCCATTGTCAGATATCCGGGTTTTAGTAAAATATACTTAACCCGTAGAGACCGCATTAGTAACATCATTAGTCAAAATGATTCAATCCTATGGATTGTCTCTCAGGAGGCTGTAGAAGGAGCATCCCAGGAAAATTTTGAATATGTCGAAAAAATTATTTTAAAAGACACTACTGTCCAGTTGATAGATATTCCTTTTAAACGTTTGCATAAGTTTTCTTTTTTAAATGTTTCATTTGATACCAATGGCCATGTTTGGTTTGCAACTACTGATGCGGCAATAAACTATAATACAGCTGATCAACGGGAGTTTACTGACTTTTATAAAAGCCTGGTAAGGCAAGTTCGTATCCAGATGGATTCTGTCACCTTTTGGGGAACCAATTATATCGATACTTCCAAAATGGTCTTGTCATTTAATCAACCTGAAAATCTGAAATACAGCTTTGAATATAAGCACAATGTAATTACTTTTAGTTTTTCTTCTCCCTATTTTCCGGTTGAAAATATAAGATATAGTTATAAACTTGAAGGTTTTGAAGATACCTGGTCTCCATGGCAAGAAAAGACAGAAAAAGATTATACAAACTTGCGTGAGGGGAAATACACCTTCATGGTAAAAGCCCAGAATATTTATGGTATTGAGAGCGATGTGGCTGCTTATGAGTTTACGATTCTACCTCCCTGGTACAAAACGGTGGTTGCATATGTTGTTTATTTTATTTTAGCCGTGTTATTGATTGTAGTGATTGTTAAAATATATACCCGCAGGCTGGAACTGGAAAAAATCCGGCTAGAGCAAATCGTTAAAGAGCGTACGGAGGAGGTCGTTAAACAAAAAGAAGAGATTGAAAAACAACGCGATGAAATTGCTGAAAAAAACAGGAGTATTACCGATAGTATTGAATATGCCAGCAGGATCCAGAATGCTGTTTTACCCTCCGGGGAATACGCCCTGGACATTCTGCCCGAACACTTTATCCTGTTCAGGCCCCGGGATATTGTAAGTGGTGATTTTTACTGGATGACTAAAAAGGATAATCTGTTGGTGCTGATTGCTGCCGACTGTACCGGACATGGAGTTCCGGGTGCATTTATGAGCATGTTGGGCGTCTCTTTCTTAAATGAAATTGTGAACCGACACGAAATAACTACTGCCAGTGCCATCTTAAATCAGTTACGCGCGGATGTTAAAAAAACGTTAGGCCAGGAAGGCAAGGAAGGTGAAGCTAAAGACGGAATGGACCTGGCTCTATGTATTGTTGATCCTGATAAAATGAAATTGCAGTATGCCGGGGCTTACAACCCGCTTTACCTGTTTAGAAATGAAGAACTGATCGAAGTTAAAGCCGACCGGATGCCCATTGGTATTTATATTAAGGAAAAAGAGTCGTTTACAAACCATGAAATGGATCTGCAGAAAGGAGATGTTTTTTATATTTTCTCCGATGGTTTCCAGGACCAGTTCGGGGGCGAGGATGGATCAAAATTTAAAACTAAAAATTTTAAGCAATTGTTGCTGGAAATTCATCACAAACCCATGACCGAACAACGAAAAATTCTGGATACAAAAATCGATCAGTGGAGGGGTCACTGGGAACAGGTAGATGATATTATTATTATGGGGGTAAGGATTTAAAATACTACTATTCAAATAGATCACTGATTGAAACCGGCTTTTTCGTTGGCCGGTTTTTCTCTTCCATTTTGATGGATATATTTTTTTAATTTATTTAACTCAATTTCTTTCATTAAAAACCTCACTTTATAATAATATAAGATCCTTGAGATGGTAAATGCAATCATCAGCAAAATAAATATAAAGCCCAGGTTATACATAGAGGTTTTGAAGGTCGTGTCGACCAGTAAGTGTATAAGCCAGATTAAAAGATAACTGAAAATAACCTGGGATAAATACATTGCGAATGGAAAATAGAATATCAGGGCAGTAATTAAAACTGTTATAAAATAGATGTAATAGTTTAGATCCTGAGTAAGTATGGTTAAACTTGACTTTACAGCACCCCAGGTAATAATCAGAAACGATATGGCTCCATGGATGATCCGGTGATGTTTTTTTATCTGGTTTTCTTCTTTTACCTGACTGTAAAAGACATACAATAAAAAAAACAGCGTAAAAATGAGAAAAATGAGGTCTGTTTTAAAATGTAAAATAAATGGCTGGTAACCCACGGTATTCTTATAAATTAAAAAATCGTAGAGCGTTGCAATGAGGGCGATCGCGAAAAACAAAATACAAATTATCCGGGCCCGAAGATTATTTATAAAACACAAATCCCTCGAAATATTTGGCGTTACATAACGATCAATGGTTAACTTTTGGATTATCGTAGAAATCATTTAAAAATCATTTGCGTATTTAACTGATGAATTTACAATTTTTTCTACTAAATCAGAGGATTAAATGCTAAAAATTCGTATAAAAAAAGCGGCTTGGTAAAAAAGCCGCTGAGCGAACCTGGAGGGATTCGAACCCCCAACCTCCTGATCCGTAGTCAGGTGCACTATCCGTTATGCTACAGGTTCAATGTTTGTTGCAATTGTCTAATGCGGTGCAAATATATAAAAATATCTTCAAATCCTATGCTTTTATTGGTTTCTTTATCGGGAAAATCTATTTTATTTATCTCCCTAAAATTACGATCCAAAGATTATTTTTAAGCCCAATTATTTACTAAATTTGATCTATCTTTTAGATCTATTTATTTAAAATACGAAGACATGAAAAAGTTTATCAAGTGGTTTTTTCGGATTCTCCTTTCGCTGCTATTATTAATTATCATTCTGCTAATTGTTTTACCTCTGTTTTTTAAGGATGACATGATTGCCAAAGTAAAGCAGGAGATAAATAAAAATGTTAAAGCAAAAGTAGAGTTTGCAGATTTTAAATTGTCTCTGTTTAAGTCTTTTCCTGATTTTAATTTGGGCCTTCATGAAATGTCTGTGGTAGGAATTGATCAATTTCAGGATGATACCCTGATGTATTTTCAGTCGTTTAATGTTGAGGTTGATTTGTTAAGTGCCCTGAAGAAAAATATTGTTGTAAAAGGTGTCGTGCTTAACCAACCCTATATTAATGCGAAGGTATTACCCGATAGTTCGGTTAACTGGGATATTACAATTCCTGCAGAGCAGGTGATGGATACCTCTGCAGTTGAAGAGGATACCATTGCAACAACAGAGCCCATGAGTCTGAGGGTTGATCTTCAAAAATTTCAAATTAAGGATGCCCGGTTGCATTATACCGACGAAACAGCTAACCTTAAAGCAACAATTGATGAACTAAACTTTTTATTGAAAGGGGATCTGGGAATGGATTACTCCGATCTTACTATTGAAACTTCCATTGATGCAATTAATGTAGATATGGGTGGAATCCGATATCTTAAAAATGCAACTCTCGGATTTGATGCAACCATTGGGGCCGATTTGGAAAATATGATCTTTACTTTTGAAGAAAATTTATTATCCTTAAATGAGATAGCGCTAGGTTTTGATGGAGTGATTGAGATGCCGGGTGATGATATTGCCATGGATGTTACTTTTAATACCCGTAAAACAAGCTTTAAGTCTTTACTCTCCATGGTCCCGGCAATGTATATGGAAGGATTCGAAGCTTTAAAAACAGAAGGTAAACTGGCTTTAAACGGGGAGGTGAAAGGGACCTACAATGAAACTCAGATGCCCCTGGTAAACCTTAAACTTCTGGTTGAAAATGCAATGTTTCAATATCCCGATTTGCCCAAAGCTGTGGATAATATAAATATTGATCTGGATCTATTTTATGATGGTGTTAATAATGATCAAACCAAAGTGGATTTAAACCGATTCCATGTTGAAATGGCAGGGAATCCCTTTGATCTTGTGATGCACCTTCGAACACCTTTTAGCGATCCCTACATTAAAGGAAGTATTGATGGACATGTTATTTTAAATACTCTAGCCGATGCCATCCCCCTGGAAGAAATGACCCTTGATGGGGAAATTATTGCTGATGTAGATCTTGCAGGGAATCTTTCGACCATCGAAAATGAACAATATGAAGCTTTTGAGGCATCAGGAAAATTACAAATTAAAGATTTTCTCCTGGAAGGAGATGAGTTACCTGCCGCCGTTAAAATAATTGAAACAACCTTTAATTTTACCCCACAATACCTCGAATTACAGTCTTTTAATGCTGTTGTAGGTGAGAGTGACTTTCAGCTTCGGGGAAAAATAGAAAACTATATTGCCTATGTATTGAGTGACGGGATTCTTAAGGGAGATTTTATTTTTAATTCTTCCTACATTAATGTAAATGAGTTTATGGCTACCGATTCTTCAGTAACAGAGAAACCTTCTCCAGATGAAACCCCGGGATCAGCCGGTGGTGAGACGGAACAAACGGATACTCTCCCCGAAGGTTCTGCTGTTGTCGAAATTCCCGGAAATATTGATTTTAAGCTGGTATCTACCCTCGATCATATTTTGTTTGATAAACTGGATATTTCCCATTTAACCGGTACATTCTTAATCAAAGATCAGAAGCTGATGATGGATCATCTCAGGATGGATTTGTTGGATGGTAAGTTTAATGTGAATGGTGAATATAATACCCAGATTATTGAAAAACCTTCGGCTACACTAGCCCTGAATATTGAAAGAGTTGAGATAGAAAAAGTTGTCAGTTCATTTAGTATGATTGAATCCCTGGCTCCGATTTTAAAAAACTGTAAAGGAAAAGTGTCTATAAAATTTGATTATACCAGCCTGATAGATTCTACTATGAGTCCTGTATTATCTACGGTTAATGGATATGGGCGGCTGCAATCGAATAATATCCAGGTAGTGGATTCAAAAACTTTTGATAAACTGGCCGGACTGCTGAATTTAGGTGATAAGTTTAATAATGAATTTCAGGATGTTAATATTAGTTTTAATATTGCCAATGGCAGAATTATCGTAGAGCCTTTTGAAACAAAAGTGGAAGATATAAAAATGGTGGTTGGAGGTTCACACGGTATTGACCAAACCCTGGATTATGATCTGGCTTTATCTGTTCCAAGAAAATATCTGGGTTCTGCTGTGAATGATGCAGTGGAGGGATTACTGGCAAAAGCCGCAGATAAGGGTATAGCTCTTGATGCCGGTGATAATATTGAGGTAAAAGCAAAAGTCGTTGGCACAACAACTAACCCGAGAATTACCCTGGACCTGAAGGAAGGTGCACAAAATGTTAAGGAGGAATTAAAAGATAGAGCCCGTGAAGAGATAAAAAAACAGAAAGAAGAGCTTGAGGATAAAGCCAGAAAAGAGGTTGAAGAACGTGCACAAAAAATCATTGATGAAGCCGAAGCCCAGGCGGCAAAAATAAAACAGGAGGCTCGAACCACTGCCGATAAATTGTTAGCTGATGGAAAGAAAGAAGCAGATGCTTTGGTTGAAAAAGCTGCTAAAGAAGGTCCTTTAGCAAAATTAGCTGCTCAAAAAGCTGCTGACGAACTGGAGAAAAAAGCCAGGCAAAAGGCCGATCAACTTATTGAAGAAGCAGATGTCCGTGCAGATAAAATAGTAGCCAGTGCCCGCGAAAAAGCTGATAGAATAAGAAATGAACAACGATAGATAATCGGACTTACCCCACAAAAAAAAGCCTTCCGTAGGGAAGGCTTTTTTTAAATATAAATTGTTTATTAGAATCTTTTTTCTTTAATTCTTGCTTTTTTACCGGTTAAATTACGTAAGTAAAAAATTCTTGCTCTACGTACACGTCCTTTTTTGTTAATATCAATCGCTTCGATAAACGGTGAGTTTAAGGGGAAAATTCTTTCTACACCTACTCCGCTGGATATTTTTCTTACGGTAAAAGACTCATTCTGTCCTGAACCTCTTCGTTGTAATACAACTCCTCTAAAATTCTGAATTCTTTCTTTATTACCCTCTTTAATCTTGTAGTGTACGGTAATGGTATCGCCAGCTTTAAATTCAGGAAAATCCTTTTTTACAGCGAACTCTTTTTCAGCAACTTTCATTAAATCCATCCTGATATACTATTTTAAAATTTTGTATTCGTTTTTAACAGAGCGCAATATTACAAATATTTTTCGACAACTAATAATTTTTAGGATTAAAAATAATTGTTTATTGCCCTTTTGCGGCTGCAAATATCAAAAAAAAAATATGAATTACAAAAATATTTTGAGGATGAATTTGGGAAGTGCTTATTTTTCTTAGGATTAGAATTTTATTAGGTTGAAACTTAATTGCGAACAGCTCTTTTTCCTGTAAATTAACTTATAATTCTCAAATGGATTCAATAAAAAAACCGCCAGGAACTGGCGGTTTTTTTATAAAATTAGGTGTCAGTTTTCTAATGATCTCCCTGATATTTGAATTTATCACCGGTTTCCTCAAGAATTAAGCGATACCATTCTTCGGAATAACCAGGATATTCAATTTTTGGATTAACATACTTATATCCTTCGGGTACAGGACGGGCTTCCTTCTTATTTCCATCGAGGAATTTGGTAAACAGGTGTCTGTATAGTTCTTTCCAGGTTTCAACGGTATAGTTTGCCCTGTCAACAGAGTATCTGGTAATAAAATCAACAGCCTGTTCGGGGTTATTCTTATGAATTTCAACTGCAGCTTTATCAATTCCTTTCACTTCTTTAATAAAGCCAAGCTCCAACATGTCCTGCACCTCTTTAATGTCAGGATACATTGCTGAATATCGGGTATAAGCGTAGTTCGATACCTGGTTAAATACCCAAAAGGCAGCATCGTCACTGAATTCCATAATGGAACCATTCCCTTTTGCATAAGATTCGGGCACCTCAGTCATTCCACAATACATGGGATTATAAACGGTAGAGTAAGTATCATCAACTCCAAACCAGATTATTCCACCAATGGGATCGGGTAACCAGTTACGGCTTTGTGTAACAAAAGAAAAACCAGTTTGTTGGGTAGAAATTGCCCGTTCATTAAAATAGGTTTCTCCGTCTACTTCCCAGGTCATCGGTCTCCATCGAACAATATTTTTATAGGGTCCGGCACCAACATCCTGGGTCATATCCATCGGGGTATCCTGGTAATAATCTCTCATCATGCCCATCACATCACGAACCGATAATTTTTTATCAGGTTTGATCCACAGGGGCATTTTATTTTCCAGGTTTTCACCCATGGCATAATCCTCGTATTTTTCCATGCCGGCAGTTACCTTGTTGAAACCTGCATATACTCTTGCTTCACAAAATCTTGCTGCTCCAAAATCAAGGGGTGCATAGGCATCTGAGAAACTGAAATTCTTATCTTTTCCCTCGAAATAACCCATCTCACGTGCCAAAGCAATCACATCAGGAGAGTGATATGTTGTTTGATTGGGATCGTTAAAATTATTCTCTTTTTGGATAGGGAAAGTAGTTATTCGGGCCTGGTTAGCATGTCCTGAGATATATCCATCAGGAATCTGACGGGCAACCCAAACAGCACCCTTAATACCAGGACCTTTTCCGATCATTTCCATGATCCATACTTCGTTCGGATCTGCAATCGAGAATGATTCTCCGGAGCTGTAATATCCATACTCTTCAACCAGGTTAGTCATTATCTTAATCGCTTCGCGGGCTGTTCTTGCGCGTTGAAGCGTTACATAAATCAAACTACCATAGTCCATGATCCCTGTGGTATCCCGTAATTCAGATCGTCCGCCATACGTTGTTTCTCCAATGGCTACCTGGTGTTCATTGATGTTTCCCACAACATTGTATGTGTGTTTTACCTGATCAATTTCACCTAAATATTTGCCGGTATCCCATTCGTAAATTTTTAGTTTGGCTCCTTCGGGGTAATCGGCTGCAGGCCAGTGGTATAATTCGCCATACAATACATGCGAATCAGCAGCATAGGTAATCATGGTCGATCCATCAGTACTTGCTCCTTTGGTAATTAGAAAATTTGTACATGCATAGGCAGAATGTACAAAAAGAACAGTTAAGAGTGTTAGTGTAATCGTTAAACTTGTTTTTTTCATAGTTAATGGTTTTATTGATTGATTATTAATAATTATCTGTTATCTGAATTTGACAAAAATAGAAAAATATTTGAATTTTCATCTTAAATTTAATCCGGGGCATAAAGAACCTGATACTTATCATTTAATCAGGTTTCATTAACGATAAAATATCAGCCCATCATGTACTCAACCATTCTTTTTCGATCTTCATCGGTTAATTTATGCACCATCCCGTTGGCTTCTGTTTTAACCATTTGTTCGATAATCATCTCTTTTTTATCTTCTCCAATACCAATGTCTGCTAACTTAATTGGCGAACCAAGCAATTGAAAAAAGTTTTCTAAACGTTCAATGGTGCCATCAACCGAAGGATTGTCAAATAAGTGTTCTCCCAGTTTGGCAATTCTATCCGGAATTCTTTCTTTCTGTAGTCTAAGCCATGCAGGATAGGCAATGGATAACGTTGCTCCGTGGGGAGTATCAAAAAGGTAGGATAAGTTGTGTCCAATATCATGGACTCCCCAATCTCCGGATTTCCTTCCATGATTGGTTAATCCGTTGAGTGCTGTTGTTGCAGCCCACATAATTTTTGCACGGTATTCGTAATTTTCCGGTTCCGATAATACCCTGGGACCATACTCCATCGCTTCTTTAATAATAGAAGCTACAAAGCGATCGGTAAGTGTGGCATCCCCTTCTCCAAAAAATCCCTCCAGCGAATGAGCAATTAAGTCCACAATTCCATATGCTGTATAATCTCTGGGTACGGTAAAGGTATAGGTTGGATCCAGAAAGGAGTGTTTGGGAAAATTAAGCGAAGATACAAATCCTACCTTTTCATCCGTATCATGATTTTGTAAAACTGCAGCCCCATTCATTTCAGAGCCTGTAGCAGCAAGGGTTAACACAGCTATTACCGGAATATTGGTTTTGGGTTTCACCTTAAACTTCATAATCGCCCACGGATCTGTATTGTTAGCTATAGCTAACGCCGTAATTTTAGCCGAATCAATTACACTACCGCCACCTACAGCTACAATGAGATCAATTTGATTTAATTTACCTGATTGGGCCGCTTGCTGAACATCATTTACCAATGGATTGGATTTTATTCCTGAATATTCAATAATTTCAGCATTTATAGATTTAAGCTGATCAAGTACCTTATCATAAATTCCGTTTTTTTTGATGGAACCTTTTCCATACATTAATAAAACTCTTGTTCCATATTCAGCTACTGTTTCTCCAAGGTGTTCAGTAACTTCCCTGCCAAAATGTAATTTTGTTGGATTATACGCTGTAAAGTTTTCCATAATATGCTGTTATTTTTTTATTAATCTTAGCGAATATACATATAAAGGTTTTTAGTATGACAATAAATCCGGAAAATGGTTTAGAGAATATGATCAATGATCCTTAAATAATATGAATAACTCCTGAGGAAGAATTTCTTTTTGCCCCTGTTACGGTAGACAGGCAATTATCCTGGTGGTTTATCCTCAATATTCCCAGGATTCCGAATATAATAGCTTCTTTATATTCAATAATTTCTTTCGAAGGAATAATGATCGAAGTCTTTGTTTTTGAACGGATCCGTTCGATCAGGTAGGTGTTGTATGCTCCACCTCCTGTTACGAATGTTTTTTTGGATGGGTCGCTGGCAATCGTACGGGTAATCTGATCAGCAATATGTTCACAGAGAGTACTTAACTTATCCATGACCGGGAGGGAGGATTTTTTGATAATCGGCAAAACAATATCATCAAGCCACTCTTTGCCCAGGGATTTTGGGTGAGGTAAATCATAAAACTCAAGAGCATTCAGCTGTCTGAGTAACTGCTGATCTGTTTTCCCCCGTCTGCCCAGTGCTCCGTCCTGATCAAAAGGTTTATCCATCTCATGGGCAAACAAATTTAATAGAATATTTGCCGGGCAGATGTCGAAGGCGATTCGTTGATCATTCTCCTGGGTGGAAATATTTGCAAAACCTCCGATGTTTAAACAATAATCATAATCAGAAAAAAATAGTTCATCTCCCATAGGTACCAGCGGTGCCCCCTGACCTCCCAGGGCCACATCCAGAGACCGGAAGTCAGATACTGTTGTAATGCCTGTAGTGGCTGCTATTTCAGCACCATCACCAATTTGCAGGGTGACCCCTTGGGCCGGCTGGTGAAATACAGTGTGTCCGTGAGAAGCGATGATATCGGGTTTGATCTTTAAGCTGCTTAAGAATTGCTTGATTTCTGTTCCTATCAACCGTCCGTAATTTTTATGAAGCCTGGTAAGCTCCAGTCCCGATGCATTTTCTGCATTTTTAAGCTGGTCTTTCCAAAAATTAGAGTAGGGTACTGTATTGGCTTGAATAATATTAAATTTCCATTGATGAGTGAATTTGTATTCACATAAGGCGAGATCCAGCCCATCGAGAGATGTCCCGGACATGACCCCTAAGGCATAAATTCTTTGCATAAACTACTGATTGTAATAATCCTGGATTAAATTTTTGGTAGCCCGGTAAAAAACAGTATAAATATTATCCGCTTGTTGCTCTCCAGGTTGGGCAATATTCATCTCGGTATTATCAAACCCTTTTAAGATATAATCGTTCACCGGGAGTGGCTTTGTTGCAATGGCTGTGCCCATAAGATTATAAACAGGGATAATTCCATCTTTACTGAAAATTGTCATATGTATAGTTGCCCGTGGATAGGTTGTGGTATAGTTAATATCTTCGTATCGTTCCGGATTTTCTTCTCTTCTTTTTTGATCCATACTTTCAATTTTTATATCGAGCTTAAAATAGTAATGGGAATACCCTTTGCGTAACGCTTTTCGAATACTGGTTGTGGGATAACCATAGTCGTCGTATTTCACATCGTTCATAAAGGTTGTGGTCGGTAGTATTTCCAACTCGATATCCCTTTCAATAATCTCCTTGAATGTGAAAAAAAGAGTGTGAACCAGAATAGCTTTCAGCTTATCATCCCCGGGGTCGTTGTAAGTTTTTATCTCACTGATAAAAGGATCCAGTTCTATAAGCTCACTTCGGATATCCTTTGATAGTTCAAGATTATAACCTATAAGTGAAAATTGCTTGTGGGCAATGTTTTGTGCATTTAGGGTGAACCATCCAGCAAAAAACAGCAGTAGAAAAAAATATTTTCTGGCCATAATTTTATGGGTTTGAAGACAAACACAAACAATAAACAAAGGTAAAAATAAATATGAATTTTTGATTAAAAATTTGATTGAATCCAATGGATTTTCTATTTTTGACCAAATAGTTAAACATATTGGTTAATCTGTTTAGATATGACAGAAAAGGAGTTGAATACCGAACAGAAAATCCTGGATGCTGCCAAAGAGGTATTTCAGAAAAAGGGAATGACCGGTACAAGAATGCAGGAGATTGCTGATAAGGCCGGAATCAATAAGGCTTTATTGCATTACTATTACCGCTCCAAGGAGAAATTATTTCGAAGAGTTTTTGAAATAGCTTTTGCTTTATTTATTCCCAGGATCAAAGAAATGCTTTTTTCGGATAAGCCTATCCTGGAGAAAATTGATTATTTCGTGGATAGTTATATTGAATTACTTCAAAAGCATCCTTATATTCCCGGATTTATCATTAATGAGTTAAATCGTAACCCGGAGATACTGGTCGATATTGTTGAGAAAAATATACTCATCAAACAGGATCATCTGATAGATAATCTGGAGGGGCAGATAAACCAGGGAATAGAAAGGGGACAAATAAAACCTGTTGAGGTGAGGAACTTATTGATCAATATTCTTGCCTTATGTGTATTCCCTGTAGTTGCCAGGCCTGTTGTTCAGGGGATATTGTTCGACAATGATCCGGAAGGCTATGAAAGGTTTTTAGCCCAACGAAAAGATTTTGTGAAAGAATTTGTTAAAAATGCAATAAAACCATGAAAAAAATAGTGCTGATTTTTTTGTTTTTTGTAAATGTTGCGTTTGCACAAAGAAATGAGATTCGCTTGCAGGATTGTTATGACCACATGATGTTAAATTATCCTTTAATCGAAGAGTCAAAGATTTATGCTAACATTCATCATTTGGAAGTTAAGAACCTTAAGGCCGGATGGCTTCCTCAGGGTGAATTAAATATCCGGGCAACGTATCAATCGGATGTAATCGACCTTAATCTTGATATTCCCATGGGAGATATTCAATTACCACAGGCAGAAAAAGACCAGTACAAAGCTACGGTGGATATTAATCAATTAATTTATGATTGGGGAAGAATTAAATCAGCCCGGCAGGTTGAACATGCTGAACTGAAAATAAATCAACAAAATAACCGGGTTGAGCTGAATAAGCTGAAAGAGCAAATCAATAAATTTTATTTTGCCATTTTAATTTTTCAGAAAAACGAAGAGTTGATGCATGCCATGATTCATGAAATTAATGAAAAACAGGCATCTGTTGAATCGGGCGTGAAAAACGGAGTATTATTACCGTCAGACTTGAATGTTTTAAAAGCAGAAAAATTAAAGTTGCAACAAAATATTAATGAAATAAAACACCAAAGAATTGCCGCATTAAATATACTTTCGGAAATTACCGGAATGATTATCGATGAAAATTCTATATTGAAGCTCCCGGAATATGGATTAAACGAAAAAAATGACTGGAACCGACCGGAGCATCAATTGTTTGATCTGCAAAAAGAGAAGATTGATTTTTCGATCAAAGCTTATTCAAAGCAAAACAAACCGTTGATTTATGCATTTTCTCAGCTGGGTTATGGGAAACCGGGCCTAAATATGCTTAATAATGAATTTGATACTTATTATTACCTGGGTTTAGGTGTACGATGGGAAATCTGGGATTGGAACAGGAATCAAAGACAACGGGAAATTTTTGCATTAAATAAAGATATACTTCAGGCAAAAGAGGAATCCTTTAATAAACAGTTGGAGGTCGCGTTAAATAATGAAAAGTCAAATATCCGGAATTACAGGGATGCTGTAAAAAGTGACCTGGCAATTATTGCATTACGTGAAGAGATAACCAGGAGTGCCCGTTCAAAACTGGATCATGGAGTAATTACCTCGACAGAATTTATCACAGAACTTAATGCTGAAACACAAGCAAAAATTGAATATGAAACCCATAAAATTAAACTGGCCCAATCGATAGTGAACTATTTATATATCAAAGGTGAAATTTAATAATTCTAGCTAAAAGTAAAGACTAAAATAAACAGTTATGAGATCGAAAATATATTTATTAATTAGTTTGCTGTTTTTGGCAGCATGCAATGGAAATGAAAATGGTGCGGATGCCTATGGTAACTTTGAGGCCAGAGAAATTATTGTGAGTTCCGAAAGTCAGGGCAAATTGCTGGAATTTACTATTGAAGAAGGCGATCAATTAACAAAAAATCAGCAGGTAGGATGGGTTGATACTTCTACTTTACATATTCAAAAAGAACAGTTAAAAGCCCAAAAACAGGCTGTTGCTTCTAAACTAGCTACTATTACAGCACAAGTTGAAGTTCAGCAGGAACAAAAACAAAATCTGTTCACCGAAAAAAACAGAATTGAGAAACTATATAACGATCAGGCAGCTACAAAACAAAAATTAGATGATATTAACGGGAAGGTTAATGTTTTATTAAAGCAGCTTGAAGCAACCAAAACACAGATTAGTGCTGTTTATAAAGAAATGGAGGTGGTTGAACGTCAAATGGATTTGGTTGATGAAAAGATAAAAAAAGCAAAAATTATAAATCCTGTAAACGGAACAGTTTTAGAAAAATATGTTGAAGAAAGTGAAATTGCTGGCATGGGAAAAGCATTGTATAAAATTGCCCGGCTCGATGAAATTGACTTAAGGGTTTATATCAGCGGGGCGCAACTTCCGTCAGTGAAAATTGGTCAGGAAGTTACGGTTTGGGTAGATAAAGACAAGGAGATGAACCAGGCGTTTGACGGGAAGGTTATTTGGATTTCGCAGCAGGCGGAATTTACCCCTAAAATGATACAAACAAAAGAAGAACGTGTAAATATGGTTTACGCCGTAAAGATAAGGGTGAAAAATGACGGAACAATGAAAATTGGTATGCCGGGAGAAGTTAAGTTTGAGTAAACTGTACCTAGCAGAAGGTGAAAGTAAGCAGTATATAAGTAGTAATTAGTAATTAGTAAGTAGTAAGAGGTAAAGTATTTATGTTAAATGATATTTTATGAGTAAGTAAAAAATTATGAATGATTTTGCAGTAGAGGTTAACCAGTTGATAAAAAACTACCAAAAAACAGATGCGGTCAAGGGCGTTGATTTTTCGGTGCCCAGAGGCGAGCTGTTTGGATTAATTGGACCCGATGGTGCAGGAAAAACCAGCATTTTCAGGATACTTACCACATTGATTTATCCCACCAGTGGCCAGGCTAAAGTTTTTGGTCTTGATGTAGTTACCGATTTTCGGAAAATTCGAATGAATATGGGGTATATGCCTCAACGATTTTCATTGTATCAGGATCTTTCAGTAAAAGAAAACCTGAACTTTTTTGCTACTATTTTTGGAACAACCATCGAAGAAAATTATGACCTGATAAAAGATATTTATTCACAGATCGAACCATTTAAAAATAGGTTAGCCGGCAGATTATCGGGTGGAATGAAACAAAAACTGGCACTTTCGTGTGCTTTGATTCATAGTCCGGAAATTTTGATTCTAGATGAGCCGACAACCGGTGTCGATGCGGTTTCGCGAAAAGAGTTCTGGGAAATGCTGATTCGTTTAAAAGAAAAAGGAATAACTATTTTAGTTTCAACTCCTTATATGGACGAGGCAAACCTTTGCGACCGCGTAGCTTTAATCCAGAATGGGAAAATTTTGTCGATTGACCGTCCGGATGCAATTATTCAACGTTTTAACCGAAAACTATGGGGTATAAAATCCAATAATATGTATCAATTGATTCTTGATTTGAAAAGCATGAAAAATATCGATACGGTTTATCCTTTTGGAGAATATTTGCATGTAACATCAAAAGAAGATTTTTTGGATATTAAGAAATTGGAGTTCGAACTTGGTCTGAAAAATCATCAGGGCATTGAGATTTATGAAATAGCTGCCAATATCGAAGATTGTTTTATGGAATTGATGAATTAGGAGATAAGTAAATCTGCCTTTGCTGGAGCTTCTGTTTTTGGGTTTTTCCTGAAGCAGATTTTCCCCGACTGCCGAAAGGCAGGCAGCCGTAACGGGAAGCCGGCTAACAAATTAGGGATTAATAATCATGGTAACTCAAACTGAACATATTATTATCGTAGAAAACCTGGTAAAAAAATTTGGGGATTTTATCGCCAACGATAACCTGTCTTTCTCGGTAAAAAGTGGAGAGATTTTTGGTTTTCTGGGTGCCAATGGTGCAGGAAAAACAACTGCCTTAAAAATTCTGTCCGGTTTATCTTTGCCCTCTTCGGGCAAAGTGTTGGTAGCCGGCTATAATGTTTATAAGGAACGGGAAAAAGTGAAAAAAAATATCGGCTACATGAGTCAGAAATTTTCTTTATACGAAGATTTATCGGTAAAAGAGAACATTAGGTTTTATGGAGGAATCTACGGGTTATCGTCTAAATACATCCGGAAGAAGACCACAGAATTATTAACACGCCTGAAGATGGAAGATATCAGAGATAAAGCCATTAAATCGTTGCCGTTGGGATGGAAGCAAAAAATTGCCTTTTCGGTAGCTGTGTTCCACGAGCCCAAAATTGTTTTTCTGGATGAACCAACGGGCGGAGTAGATCCTATTACCCGACGGGATTTCTGGGAAATGATTTACGAAGCTTCGTATAACGGGATTACCGTGTTTGTTACTACCCATTATATGGACGAAGCAGAATATTGCGACAGGGTTTGTATTATGGAACGCGGAAAAATTGAAGCCATTGGAGCACCCACTGCCTTGAAAAATGAGTTTAATGTACAGAATATGGATGATGTTTTTTTGAAAATAGCCCGGTAGTGAACAACATTTTTAACAATTGACATGAAATAAATAAATAGGTATAAATAAATAGTAAGTAGATCTCCTACGCTGAAGCTTCGGAGATTGAAAGATACAAAACAAATTAGTAATTAGTAAGTAGTAAGAATAAGTACAATGAGTCGTTTTTTGGGTTTTGTGAGAAAAGAGTTCAGGCATATCTTCCGTGACTATCGTACCATGTTAATCTTATTTGGCATGCCGGTAGCCCAGATATTAATTTTTGGATATGTTATATCCAACGAAATTAATGATGTTAAAATAGCAATTCTTGATCATTCCAAAGATAATATTACCCAGGAAATAACGCAAAAGATCCTTTCATCGGGTTTTTTTATTTTGGACGAGAATTTGCAGAGCAATAGGCAGGTAGAGAAAGTATTTCAGCAGGGAGATGTTCGCGAGGTGGTTATTTTCGAGCCAAACTTTGCGTCAAAATTAGAAAAAGAAGGGAAAGCCAGGGTACAAATTATTGCCGACGCTTCGGATGCCAATACAGCCAATATTGTAGCCAATTACACCATGGCTATTATCAACAGTTATATGAAAGAAGAATTAATGGTACAGGAGCTTCCCTACAGCATAGTTCCTGAGGTAAAGATTCTTTATAACCGGGAATTGAAGGGGGTTTATATGTTTGTTCCGGGGACCATGGCGTTAATTTTAATGCTGGTTTCTGCCATGATGACCTCCATATCCATTGCCCGTGAAAAAGAGCTTGGTACCATGGAAGTATTGCTGGTATCTCCTTTGCATTCTGTTCCCATTGTTATCGGTAAGGTAATTCCTTATGTTGTTTTATCTTTTATTAATGCATTGGTGATTATTGCGTTGAGTTACCTTGTTTTTAAAATGCCCATGCAGGGCAGCATGGTATTGTTACTACTCGAAACGTTGTTGTTTATTTTTATGGCCCTTTCGCTGGGGATTTTAATTTCTTCGGTGAGTAACAGCCAAATGGTTGCCATGTTTATTTCCATGTTTGCATTATTGCTGCCAACCATGCTTTTATCAGGATTTATTTTTCCTGTTGAAAATATGCCTAAAGTCCTGCAATGGCTGAGTACCATTATGCCCGCAAAGTATTTTATCATTATTATTAAAAACATCATGATTAAAGGTTCGGGATTGATGTTTGTTTGGAAGGAAACGTTGATTCTTATAGGCATGACATTGATTTTTCTCGGTTTAAGCATCAGAAATTTTAAGGTGAGGCTGGAGTAGTGATTCTCCTGCAATAAGTAAAATATGAAAATAGGAAAATAAAAGAGGGCTTAATGATTTGATAAACATGCTCAAGATAAAATATATATTACAAAAAGAGTTTATTCAGATTTTCAGGAATAAAACCATGTTACCTTTAATATTTGGAGTCCCAATCATTCAATTGGTGATACTGGTTCATGCAGCTACCCTGGAAATGAAATCGATTGAGCTTTTTGTGGTAGATAAGGATTTATCATCCATGTCATCAAAGCTTGTGAATAAGTTTGAAGGATCGGCATTCTATAAAATAACCGGCAGCTTTTTTTCTGTTCGGGAAGCCGAAGCAGAAGTGCAGAAAAATAATGCCGATATAATTCTGCATATCCCGTATGGTTTTGAGCGTAATTTAATGCGCGAAAATACAGCTGAAATTCAACTGTTAATTGATGGAATTAACGGAACTGCAGCCAGTTTAGTCAATGGTTATTCAACATCGGTAATTAATGATTTTAACAAAAATATTTTGGTGGATTTAACTCAAATGCCACAAATAAAAGAGATGGAACCTGTCAAAGTAAATATTTCTTTTTGGTATAATCCTGAATTGAACTATAAAACCTATATGTTACCCGGAATACTGGTAATTCTGGTTACCATTGTAAGTATGTTTCTCACGGCCATGAATATTGTCCGGGAAAAAGAGATTGGTACCATAGAACAGATTAATGTCACTCCCATAAGAAAACATGAATTTATTATCGGTAAATTGTTGCCTTTTATGATTATCGCTTTATTCGAACTGGCTTTTGGCTTATTTATTGGTAAAATATTTTTTGACTTGCCTGTGATTGGAAGTATTCCCCTATTATTCGGATTTACGCTGGTTTATTTATTGGTAGTTTTGGGTATTGGCTTATTTATTTCAACCATTTCATCTACTCAACAGCAGGTAATGTTTATTACATTTTTTTTTATGCTGGTTTTCATACTCATGGGAGGTATATTTACTCCTACGGAAAGTATGCCTGTGTGGGCACAAAAAATCAATGTCCTTAATCCTTTCTATTATTTTATGAAGGTTATCCGTATGATACTGCTTAAAGGTTCTGGTTTCCGGGATATTTCCCATGATTTTTTCAGCCTGTTGATTTATGGAATCTTTATGTTAAGCCTTTCGGTCTGGAGATACCGGAAAGCAGTATAAAATTATTCCGGCAGAGCAGAGTTGCCCGGTTGTAAACCTTTACTGTAGCTATAATATCTTTTACACTGTTTCCAGTTGCCATGGCAAAATTTGTCCAGAAGATTTTTGGGAGTCAGCCCGTTTTTATAGTTCTCCGGGATTATACATTGATAAAAATAGGGGCATAAGGTCTGTATCGTATTCAAAATTTCGTATTCATTAATTAATTGCTTAAGCTTTATACTGTTATGAACTACTGTTGCCGGGTGCCTTAGGGGGATAATCTTTCGGTTTTGTGAGGAGAAAAGCTCGCCGAAAGTAGTTTGAAAGGATATTTTATTGGGTTGTTTTAATTCAAACTGGTTGAAAAGATATTTAGTCACATGGTAACCCAGGGTAACGATGAATTCCGGTTTTACAAGCGCTATTTCTTTTTTCAGATAATGGATATAACAGGTATTCATTTCATCCTGTCTTGGTTTACGGCATCTCGGTAAAAAACATTTCAGCAGATTAGTTAAATAAACCTCATGTCGATTTATTCCCAGGGAACCCAGAATCTGATCAAATATTTGTCCTGAAGGTCCAATAAGCATTCTGCCTTCATGGTCCTCTTTTCTTCCGGGAGCCTGGGCAATGACCATGATTCTTGACGGTATAATGCCTTCTCCGCAAACAGCATGAATCCGGGTTTGGTGTAAACGGCAGCGGGTACAGTTAGTTATTTGCCTGTTAATGTGAACTATCTTTTGTTGCATTTGGCGTTTACGATATTACAAAAGTAAGGAATTTGTTTTTGTTCTGATTTATTTATTAAATTTATATTTTATTAACAACACGCATTGGTTATGGAGCTTATCAAAAAGATTATTGATTTTATTCGGGTGGATGTATGGCGAATTTCCTTAAAGAACATGCCTAAATATAAGCTGTTTTTAATACGGCAACTGAGGGTCCTCTTGTTGGCATTTCGTGGTTACAAGGAGGATAAACTCGGGCTTAGAGCATCTGCCTTGACCTACTTCTCAATGATGTCGGTAGTTCCTGTAGTTGCTATGGGTTTCGGTATCGCCAAAGGGTTTGGGTTTGATAAATTTTTGGAAAAACAATTGATTCAGAACTTTTCAGGGCAACAAGAAGTACTGGACTGGATTATTAAATTTGCCCATAGCTTTTTGGAGAATACAAAAGGAGGGATTATTGCCGGTATTGGGATTGCAATATTGATATGGACGGTAATGAAAGTACTGGGAAATATTGAAAGCTCATTTAATGCGATATGGCAAATACGAACCCCCCGGGTGTGGTTTCGTAAATTCAGTGATTACCTTTCCATGATGCTTATTGCCCCAATCCTGTTAATTCTATCCACCAGTGCAAATGTTTTTATTTCAACTCAGTTAACCCGTATCATGGCCGAGGTGGATATTCTGGGTTACATCAGCCCGATCATCTTTTTCCTGATTAAATTAATCCCTTATGTTTTATTCTGGCTGGTGTTAACGATTATCTATATGGTGATGCCCAATACCAAAGTAAATTTTAAATCTGCATTTGTAGCAGGTGTTATTGGCGGTACAATCTTTGTTTTTGTTCAATGGGTATACATTCATTTTCAGGTGGGAGTTTCAAGATATAATGCCATTTATGGTAGTTTTGCTGCACTTCCGTTATTTTTAATCTGGTTGCAAACCAGCTGGTTAATTATTCTCTTTGGTGCCGAAATTTCTTTTGCGGTGCAAAATGTTGAACGCTACGAATTCGACCCCGATATTCAAAACCTTAGCTTGTTTAGCGAGCGGGTGTTGACATTAATGGTTGCCCGGTTAATTGTTAAACGATTTGAAAATGGTGAAGAGCCCTTAACCGATAAAGAGATTAGTCAGAAACTGGAAATTCCCATTCGCCTGGTACGTGATATTCTTTTTGTACTTAGCGAAAGCAGGATACTTACCGAACTGGCAACCCAGCAATATAAGGAAAAAGCCTATCAGCCGGCGCAGGATATTAATAAAATTACGGTTAGTTATGTGCTCAACGCAATTGACCATAACGGGGTGGATAAAATCCTGGCTGCAGATTCAGCCGAAAAAGATCAGATCAAAAAATTGCTGAACGATTTTGATCTGGCTGTTCAAAATGCTAAAGGTACAATGTTGTTAAAAGATATTATTTAATTTTTTTGATCCTAAAAAAAATATTCTATTTTTGCTAAATAACCAGAAGAAAAATGATAAGCTTAATAAACAATAAAAATTGGTGGTGGATGATGATATATCTGAAAACAGGTATGTGATCTGAAGCTATATATAATCATATTGAAGGCCGTAGGATAGTACCTACGGCCTTTTTTATTTAAGAACTTTATGAAGATGATAATAAATAGGCAATATATCGTATGGTGGCGAAAAATTCAGTTTCTGTGGCAACTTTGTATACAATAATATAAGAAATCACTACAGTAATCTTGAAATTGAATAATAACCATAAAAAAATAATGATGAAAACAAATACCATAGAAGTAAAATATAATAACCATAAAACAGTAAATAAACCGGGTTATTTCGGTGTGTACGGAGGGATGTATGTTCCCCCGATTTTAGAAAACAAGCTTAAGGAACTCTCAGAAATTTTTAATCAGTTAATAGAGAATGATGAATTTATTCAGGAATTTAACTATTATCTGAATCAATATGTAGGACGTCCATCGCCTTTGTATTTTGCAAACCGGCTTTCGGAATATGTGGGCAGCAGAATCTATTTAAAACGCGAAGATTTGAATCATACCGGTGCTCATAAAATAAATAATACCATCGGTCAGATCCTGGTAGCAAAATATATGGGAGCAAAAGAGATCATCGCAGAAACAGGCGCCGGACAGCATGGCGTGGCCACAGCAACAGCTGCAGCCATGTTTGGCATGAAATGTAAAATCTTTATGGGTGCTGTGGATGCAGAACGGCAGCAGTTAAATGCTTACCGGATTAAATTGTTGGGGGCAGAGTTTATCACCACCAACCGGGGAACTGGCACCCTAAAAGATGCTGTAGATGCAGCCCTGGAATATTATGTCCAGCATCCTGATTCATTTTATATCCTGGGCTCAGCGGTAGGTCCGCATCCCTATCCGGGAATGGTCCGGTTTTTCCAAAGTGTTATTGGGACCGAATCCAGAAAACAGATCCTTGAGCAGGAAGGACGCTTACCTGATTCAATCTTTGCCTGTGTGGGTGGAGGTTCCAATGCGATTGGATTATTCTCCGGATTTTTGGAAGACGAAAAGGTGAAGATTTTTGCTGCCGAGGGAGGTGGTGAAGGTTTAGTTCCCGGAAGAACAGCATCCACCCTGGTGATGGGTAAACCCATGGTATTCCAGGGGACCTATTCCTATTGTATGGCTGATGAGGATGGAAATCCTATAGATACTTATTCTATTGCTGCCGGCTTGGATTATCCCGGAGTAGGCCCTGAGCATGCCTGTTTAAAAGATGCCCAACGGGCAGAATATTATTGCATTACCGATCAGGAAGCGGTTGAATCCTTTAGACTTTTATCCGTGCTCGAAGGAATCATCCCGGCCATTGAATCTTCTCATGCAGTAGCCCTGGCCATAAAATTGCTAAAAAATAAAAATCAATTGAGCATTATCAATTTATCCGGCAGAGGAGATAAAGATGTTGACCGTAAATTGATCTAAATTAATCAATAGATGAGTTGGTTTATAGTTAATAACTAGGTTCGAAATCCTGCAGCTTTTTGTCTGCAGGATTTTCTCTTTGTGTTTGAAATTATTCGCTTACCTTTGTAATCAGAAATTTTATTACTAATCAATGGAGAATTTTGATCAGGCGATAGCAGACAAAGGCCATGAGTTGCCTTTGGTTGAGGAGTTTTATAGTTTGCAGGGAGAGGGCTTTCATACCGGGAAAGCCGCTTATTTTATTCGGATCGGTGGCTGTGATATTGGTTGCCGTTGGTGTGATTCGAAAATGTCGTGGAATCCTCAATTACACCCCCTGGTCCATGTGGATAGCATTGTGGCCAATGCATTGAAAACTCCCGCCAATGCTGTAGTAGTTACCGGCGGGGAGCCCAGCCTCTATAACCTCGAACCTTTAACCTCCCGGTTGAAAAAACATGAAATAGAGACATTTATTGAAACGGCCGGAGCAAAACCCTTAACCGGATCCTGGGATTGGATTTGCTTGTCGCCCAAAAGGCAAAGCCCCCCTTTGAATGATTATTATCGGCTGGCTGATGAGTTAAAAGTGATTATTTATGAGGATGAGGACTACCATTGGGCGGAAGAGTGTGCAGCCAAAGTATCCGGAGAATGTAACCTTTTTGTGCAATCGGAGTGGAGCCGCTACCAACAAAATATCCCGGCCCTTGTTGATTATGTAAAAACGTATCCCCAATGGAATGTCTCCCTTCAGGCACATAAGTTTATGCATATTCCTTAATAATTTGTTTTATTTCCTAAAAAATTTGTAACTTCATTTTTTTATCCTTTAAATGTCAACCGATGAATAAGTTAATACTGCTTTTACTACTTCTTACAATACCCTTTTTGGTTTCAGCTCAACATGGTTATACTACGAAAAATAAAAAAGCGATTAATTATTACGAAGAGGCGCTTTCTGCTTTTGGGCGAATGGATTATTTTAATGCCGCCGACCTGATGCATAAAGCGATTAAAGCAGATAAAAAATTTATTGAAGCACATATTGTCCTGGCAGAGATCTATATGGATCATGGAAATGCCGTTAAAGCAATAGAATCCTATCAGAATGCTTTAGCCATTGATCCCGATTTTTTCCCGGGGGTCTATTTTTCCTTAGCGCAACTGGAGATGATGGAACAAAAGTTTGAACAGGCCGAAGAGCACCTTGAAAAGTATCTTGCCTATAAGGATATCCAACCGATCTCCCGGTCACAGGCCGAACGAACCCTGGAATCCTGCCGGTTTGCCATTGAAGCTACAAATAACCCGGTACCTTTTAATCCGGAGGATTTGGGGAACAATATCAATACCCAGTACGATGAATATTGGCCAACCCTCACGGCGGATGAACAGACCCTGATCTTTACCCGGTTAATCCCCAAAAATTTAGTGGATTACTCAACCAATGACCAGGAGACTGAGGATCAACGTACTGCCAACGAACAGGCCTTGCCCCCTGGTATGCGTAACGTTCAGGAAGATTTTTATATTAGTTTTAAAGCGGATGGACAATGGACGGAGGCGGTCAATGCAGGAAAAACAATAAATACCGCCGGAAACGAAGGAGCCCAGACCATTACGGCCGATGGTCGCACCATGTATTTTACGGCCTGCAACCGGACCGATGGAAAAGGTCGATGTGATATCTATAAGTCAGTTAAAACCGGCTCGGAATGGTCTGTTCCGGAAAATATCGGAAGCCCTGTTAATACTGCACACTGGGAAGCCCAGCCCTCCATCTCTCCCGATGGAAAAACTTTGTATTTTGTCAGTAATCGCCCGGGTGGGATAGGTCAGAAAGATATCTGGAAAAGTAATCTTTTGCCTGATGGGAGATGGACACCTCCCCAAAATCTGGGTAAAAATGTGAATACCCCCGGGGAAGAACAATCGCCTTTTATTCACCCCGACAATCAAACATTATACTTTTCGTCCGAAGGATTAATCGGAATGGGAGGCTTCGATCTATTCAAAGTGACCAGACAGGAAGATGGAACGTGGACAGAACCACAAAACCTTGGTTATCCGATTAATTCCAGTTATCACGAAGTAGGTTTAATTGTAAATGCTGCCGGGAATAAAGCTTTTTTTGCTTCAGACCGACTGAGTAACCGTGGCAGGGATCTTTTTGCCTTTGATTTGTATCAGGAGATGCGCCCCAAACCGGTATCCTATTTTAAAGGAATTGTGTTCGACGCAGATACCGAGGAAAAGCTGGAAGCCCGTTTTGAGTTAATCAACCTCGAACAAAACGAAGTGGTTATGGAAGCTCAATCTGATAAAATTACCGGGGAATTTCTGGTATGTATCCCAACAGATAACGATTATGCCTTGAATGTATCGAAAGAAGGCTATCTGTTTTATTCAGATAATTTTTCATTAAAAGGGGTTCGTGAGATTACCGACCCCTTTATTAAGGATGTTGGATTGAACCCCATAAAACCGGGAGAAAAAATTATTCTGCGAAATATCTTTTATGCTACAGACTCCTACGAGTTAATGGATAAATCAATTGCCGAACTGGATAAACTAACCCGTTTCCTTGAGGAAAATCCGGCGCTTAAAATTGAAATATCCGGGCACACCGACTCTGTGGGAACGAATGAATATAACCTTATTCTTTCGGAAAAAAGGGCGAAGTCTGTAGTGAATTACCTGGTTTCCCAGGGAATAGCAATGGAGAGACTCACCTCCAAGGGCTATGGCGAAGAACAACCCGTTGATACCAATGAAACAGAAGAGGGAAGGGCGAATAACCGCCGTACAGAGATTAAGATTCTAAGTAATTAAACAATATATCATGGAGGCATTAAGAATTGAGCCCACAGATGATAGTCCATTGATAAATTTTAATCCATTTAAAGGGTTAATGATCATTACTGGAAATTCAATCCCTGAAAATGCCAGCCTGTTTTACGAGCCTGTTATTCTGTGGTTGAATGAATACAATAAAAACCCACAACTAAAAACTACTTTTTTTTTCAAACTGAAAGTAATCAGTTCGTCATCTACCAAAATATTTTTTGATATTTTAAACAGCATTGATGCTTTATACGATAGTGGAAAATCAGCCGTGAATGTGTTGTGGCATTATTCGCTTTATGATGACGAGATAAGGGAGATTGGGCTAGATTATAGAGATTCAATGAATGCACCCTTCGAACTTATACTAAGCGATGCTAATGACGAGAGTTAATCTTCTTCAATCAGTTTCCTGATCCGTTCAATTTGCATTTGTTTATTTACTTCCCTTAAACTTAAAGCGGTTTTGGTAAAAAATTGATGATTGGTTAAGAATTTAACCTGCAATTTATTCCAGTCGTTTAAGGTGCCAATTTTGTCTTGCTCTTTCATCTCTTTATACAGGGTATTGGATACCGGAATAAAATCACTTCTTCCTAGGTAATCCAGGTCAGCATCACACATGATACTTTCCAATAAACTTTTGGGATTTGGGGGTAGTTTTGTGGCCATAATCAGTTTACAAATCTGTTCTATCTGATCATCCGTATATTTATATTTGGGTAAATATTTTCGGGCAAGCTGTGTTCCATTGTATTCGTGTTCATCATAACCAATAATATGCCCTGCATCATGAAAGAGGGCTGCTGTTTTGAGCAGCAGGATTGATTCGTCATCTACCCCCTCTCCGTAACCAATGAGCTCGGCCTGGTTAATTACATCAATGGTATGTTTAAAGTTATGGTAATATAAATGATCAGGTAACTCTTTTTCCAGCTTATCTAAAATAATTTCCTGTAAATCGGTAAACTGTCGTAAAAGATATTTGTTCCAGAAAATCTGATTAGGCTGGTCGCCAACTTTTCTGTTCTCTGAAAATGCAGGCTTAATGCGTTTTAAAAAATACATTTCCATATCGCCCTTATACTTAACGGGTATTTTGCCATTGTATTCACATACAAAATACTGTTTAACCAGCTCATAGGTCATGATTGAAATATTAATCTGACCAACTTCACTAGCCGAAGCCATGCGGGTGGCAATATGAACAGTATCGCCTTTTAATTCATAATTAATCTTTCGTCGGCCTGAAAAAGTAGCCGTTACAGGTCCGGTATGTATCCCCAGCTTTAAATCCCAGAATTTTTTGTTCTGACTTTCATATTCCTCTTTTAGTTTATTCAGGTAGTTCTGCATTTCTAATCCTGCAAGAACCACATCAACCGGGTTGGTAATATTTTTTTCAGGAACACCTCCTGCACACATATATGCATCTCCAATGGTCTTAATCTTTTCAATTTTATATTTTTTAACAATCGTATTAAAATGAAAAAATATTTTGTCCAGTTCATCAATAATGTCCGTTGTTCCGGCTTGTTCCGATATTTTTTTAAAACCCTGGATGTCCGCATAGAGTACGGTGGCCATTTCGAACCGTTTGGTTCGTGTTTTTACATGCTCTGAGATTTCCCTGGGTAAATATTTGGGAGGTATATTGGCAAGAATAGATTCTAACTTTTCATTATGCCTGGTTAATGTTCTGTTTTGTTCGGTGAGATCTTTTAGTTGAGTGGAAAGGTCTTTGTTTTCTCTTAATAAATCAGCAATTTTAAATACCAATTTTTGTTCCTGTTCTTTATCCATATTTAAAATAGATTTACCGGGTATTTATTTATATACTAAATTTCCTCAAAAAGGTTTAATAAATCGTAATATTTTTTTGAAGAATGGATTGAATTTTTTAGTAAAAAAATCCGCTTGCAATGGACAAGCGGATTTTTAACATCAGAGGATTAATCTTTAATCTTTATAATTTTTTGGGTTATACTACCCTCCCTGGTTTTTATCTTTAGGATGTAAGTTCCTTTAGATAGTTGGTTTAACGAACTAAGCTTACAGGTCCGGGAAGAAAATCTTTGTTCAAATATTTTTTGCCCGCTAAGAGTGTAGAGGGCGATAACTGCCTTGTCTTGAAGTGATTGGTCAAGTTCTACGGTTAATTCACGGGTAAACGGATTGGGATAAACCCGGACCAATGCGTTAACGTTTTGCAGCCCGTGAATGGATACAGTGGATTCAACATAAAGGTTTATCGTTAGCATGATCTCATCCCCATCCTGTTCCGAATAAATGAGTTCAGCCTGGTAATTCCCGGCAGTTAATGCCCTGGTATTAATTTCAATCAATACCGTATCTTTCGTTCTGGGAGCAAGGACGCCACTCTCCTGGCTAACCGATAGCCAGGTATACCCGTTTTCGCCTTCGGTAAACTCATAGTCAATGGCATCTCTGCCAATATTTGTAATAACCACAGGATAAGACCGGATGGTATCCGGGGGCAGTGAATCTGTTATTTCAACTGCATCGATAATAGATTCCACAGGATCTTTTACCGTTAAACTTACCGGGATATAGCTGGTATCCCCGTCATGTTCTTGCAACAACAGGTTCGTTTGATAGCTTCCCAGGTCAAGTGTTGTGGTTTGCAGGGTAATGGTTATGATGTCGGTTTCATCCAATGCCAAAGTTCCGGAACTGGGATTGAACGAAACCCATGGGGTAGCTTCGGAATCTTCGATCTCTATGGTATAATCGAGATTAACCGCACCGGTATTGGTAACCGACAGGTTATGATGGGCATTGTCGGATAAATAAATGGTATCTGTTATGCTTTCCGGAGTATAGGCCAGTCCAACAGTATCTAAAATTGTTAACTGTGCAGGGACTGAATGCGTATCACCATCTTCTTCATGGATAATAATATTCGTACTATATTGTCCAAATTCATAGGCATCGGTGATAAAGTTAACGGGGATGGTGTCTGAATCATCTATGGTTAAATGGCCTGAATTTTCAGGAATGCTTATCCATGGATTATTGGAGGCATCTTCAATCTCGATCCAGTAATCCGTTTCTACGATCCCGGTATTAAAAACCAGCAGGTTTTTACTCGAATTTTCCCTTACAAAGAGCGTATCCGACAATATTTGTGGCGAGTAATCCATGGTTAAGGTATCCAGGATGGTGAATGAAACCGGAATTATATCCACTTCCAGATCAGCCGAGGTAATTCGGATATTGCAGGAATAATTTCCAGGATTTGGCTGGAACGAATTCAGGGTAACGGTTACCGTATCCGAAAGATCTTCGATAAGGGTTCCTGCATTTTTATCTAAATCAATCCAGGGATGATTATCTTCATTCTCAACCTCAATCGAATAGGTAGTTTGTTGCGCTGAATCCAGGTTGGAAATCACAATTTCATGTTCCGCTGAATGATTAAAATATAAGGTGTCGTTAATTGATTGTGGATCGAATGCTAAATCAATGGAATCTATAAGGACCTTAAATTTGGGAAAAGAAATATAATCTACCCAGGCACAATCCAGTCCCGAGGATGCACTGTAATCCTTGGAATATTCCCATTTAAAGGTATTCTCTCCGCTTTCTACCATATACTCTTCATAGCTCCAGTCAATATTTCCGCTCCACTGATCCTGCAGTTCGTTGTTGATATAAAACTTTAAATAATCGTAGGAAGATTCGGAAGAAACTTTCTTGTAAAAACTGACATTTCCTCCCTGAATAATGGTGGTGTCAATAATAAGTGTGGTAACGGCATTGTCGCCAATGTCACCCGATTTGGCAGCATAGGAACCTTCATAAACTTCTGTATTGTCGATGGTCCAATTTGCATCGCCTGAAAATTCCCAGTTGAATTTGGAAAAGTCGCCGCTTTCAAAGTCTTCGATATCTGCAGGATAGAGTTGGATATTGAAAACCGTATTTTGTTCGGTAATATCAATTTCCACATTTGCTGTGGTATAGCCTTCTTTAACCACCGATACCTGGTGGTATCCTTCCAGAACATTATCGATACTATACCCACCTTCACTATTGGTAAGGGCTGAGTAGGTGTCGTTGTCGATGGAAATTTCGGCATTTTCTATGGGCGTTCCCGTACCTGCAGCAGTTATGGTACCGGAGATATTGTAAACACCTTTGGGTTGTAACACAAAATTTGCGGTTACCGCTGAATTCTGGGATACATATACATTCAGGGTATCGTTAAAATAGCCGTAGCTGGAGGCAATCACATTGTAGGTTCCTTCTTCGATCATCCGGTGATAATCTCCTACATCGGGGTCGGTAAAAACCATCGAGCTGTCCTGGGCTGTGTCGTGCCCCTCGATAAAGATCATGGCATCCAGCGGATCGCCATTGCTGTTTTTTACCGTTCCCTTAATACCATAAAGACACTCTTCCATAAACTGAAACAACGCTTCGCGGTTGTAGCTCCAGTAGCTGGGTAAAGAACTTCCGGAAACAAATTTGGTGTCTGAAATTTCAAAGGTGATCTCCCGGCTGTTGTGGAAAAAGGTATAGTAATCCTGCCGGCTGCCATAAACCACATACCAGTCGGCTCCATTTGTTATCCCGTTGTTTTGCCCGGTAAAATATCCGCTAGGTGAATTATTTTGTGCCGAAGTGGCATAATCTCTGGAAACCCTTATAAGCCATTGATCATCAGGATGCCTTCGATAGGTGTGGTCCCAGGGGTAATTGGCAAGCTCAATTCCTCCATGGAAATTGGCGGTTAACGTGAAATGATGGTCCCTGGCAAAATTCATCATGGCCACGGTTTCGGGCTGCCAGGAGCTTCCGTCGGGATGATCACCATTGGCCGGGTCCTTAAAATTCCGGTTCAGGTCAACCCCGTTGGCATTATAGCGGGTAGGGGAGGATATGGTATTGTTGTCGCTCCTGTATGTCCCGTCAGGATTTGCGTTGGGATTGATGTAAATTTCAATGTTGTTAACCATATTGGTAATTTCGGGTACACTCCCATAGGATGTTAATAACGAATCGGCAAAGCGAAGCATTAAAACATATCCGGTGGTTTCGTCGCCATGCATGGTGCTGGTATAAAAAAATTCAGGCTCTTCTTCTTCCACATTTACGTTGTCGGTGATTTTGAGGGCCAGCAGCTCCCTGCCACTAACTGTAGTACCAATGGTTACCACTTTGCAAATATCGGGGTAGGTTGTTTCATAGTACTCCATCATTTCCACATACAATCCGTAGGTCGGATATTTATCCCAGTTTTCCATCTCGGCCAGGGTGGTAGCCAGGGTCTCTTTGACTCCTGCCCCGGGATGATCAAGAAAATTTATATCATATCCCAGAGATTTAAATTTGGCCAGGTTTTGATCCGTAGCATAAGCATGTACGGTATGGTTGGTTACTTTATCAATGGAAATAATCCGGGTAATTTCTTTTAGCTCAGCTTTGTCCTTGATATCGAAAGAAAAATAGTACTCTTTAAAATCCTGAGCATGAGTGTTTAAAAAAGCAATAAAAAAAATAAATAAAAAATAAGTTTTAAGTTTCATGATTGTTATTGGTTAATAAATTATAAGAATTTAAAAAGGGCATCTACTTAGATACCCTTTTTATTGTGTTTTCTATTAATGGACGATGACTGGTAATGAATATTGATTATTCTCAGTTGTTACACGAATAATAAATAAACCTTTTCTATCCATGGATACATTATATGTTTTTATATCTTTTTCAACATTTAACTGTTTTGCTTCTTCTTTATTCACGTGATCAGCAATCACGTGCAAAGAGATAAGCAGGGTAATGATTAAAGTAAAAATTTTTCTCATGGTTTTTATTTTTTGTTTTCCTTTAGGTTGCTATTTCTCTGGATTCATCACCTTTCCGAGGAAGTAGATGGTGCCGTCGCGGGTATTCCGGATAGCATAGATAAAAGGCCGGTCGGCCTTAAAGGTAACGTTTTCCATTAATACCGATGTTTTTCGCATCACCACGGCAGTTGCCGCAGCAGCTTCTGTTCCTGCTTCGTTCACATCAATAATGGCTTTATGGATCACTTCATCAATATACAGCCTGGTCTCTTCGGTCATCCCCGAAAAATCAGCAGACCCAGCAAAAGCATCTTGCATACCCAGCGCCTGGAAAACCTCTTTTAAGTTAAACTCACTTCCCATTTTAAATTTGGGAACCGATACATTGACCTTATACTTTTCTTTTTTATCCTCGTACCTTTCCATACATTTTACCGATAAAAACCGCTCTACCCATTTTAGTTTCCGGTAGTTTTTGGGCAGGATAATCATCATCGAATAATCTCTGTCGGCGTAAGGTATTTCAATAATTTCTTTTAAACAATCTTTGTAGTACCAGGTGGTTATCTGTCCATTCATAAAGGTCGTGGTTACCTCTTCCTTTCTGGAGATGGTAAACTTTTCTTCGCTATTTCTTTCTTCCCTGAAAGGTTTATTCCATTCTCCCTTAAAATAGAGTGCATTGATCAGTACAAGCCTGGTATCAGAACTTAATGCAGAAGGCTGAAGGAGATTTGTGATTTTATTCCGGGTATTCTTTTCTACCCATCCGTTAATTTCGTTGGCTGCTTTTTGTGCCTGATAAAAGTCTGTATAGAAGAGTGCAGATGAGTAATATTTTTTATTGATATCCAGGAATTCTTCTTTTAAATTAAAATTTTTCTGGATCCATAATGAATTGGCATTGTAAAACTCAACATCGTTTTTTTTGCCGTTGGTAATTCCTTCGAAAAGATGACTGTACTCCTGGTGGAATAATTGTTTGTCTTCCAGGAAAAAAAGTGTCTTCTGAAATTCTTTGGCGGTATTGTTTTCCGCACCTGCATAGGTCATAGCCATCGCAGAGGATATGCTGAAGGGTGAAAAGATCAGGTTCTCCCCGCTACCTTTTAATTCTTTGTAAAGATCAATCGCAAAACGATTATTATTATCCACGATTATTTCCTTATTTTGTGATTTAATTGCACCTGAAAATTGAAAGATTAACATTAATAAAATGAGTGTTTTTTTCATAATCGGAAGTCTTTTAATTTTGTGTAAAAATAAAGATTATTTTTATTGATTAACAGTAATTTTGATAAAAACACTATGCATCTTTTGGAGCCGTTCTATTCATGGCGTAAATATTATATTGCATCCGAGGATGAGCGATCACCTTTTTATGGCAGAGAATACAGCGAATTTGAATTCACCCATGCCATCTATAACTATTTGATTCATCCTCAATGGGATGATTTTGGTTCGGAAACCTTATACCTTAAGATTTTATTTACTGATTATGATAAGGGCTTTACCATTATTGAATTTTTAGGGGAATGGAATGATACCTTGTATAATGACGTTATGTTTTTAAAGCGCGAAGTGGTAGACCCTTTGGTTGATCATGGGATTGATAAGTTTATTCTGATTGGTGAGAATATTTTAAATTTTCATGCCTCGGATGATTCCTATTATGAGGAGTGGTTCGATGATGTTGAGGATGGATGGATTGCCGGGATTAATTTTCAACCCCATGTACAGCGCGAATTTATCCAGAACAATATGGATTATTACATCGCCTTTAGCGATGCATTTGATCAATTAAACTGGCGAAACCTTTCCCCACAGGTACTGTTTCATCAGATTCATGCAAAAATGATCAAGCGCTTGGGAATGTAAGTAGCTATTGAATTTTGCTTTTTATTTTCATACCTTTAAACATTCATTTAAATTTAAGGCTTAAAAATCCAATATCATGAAAAAGATCATCCCATTTTTGGTCATCTGTTTTTTCGGAGGAAATGCCTTCGGACAAGAGATATCCTCGCAGGTTGTTGCAAGCGCAGGAGAGTATTCTGAGACTTCAAACTACAGTGTGAGCTGGACTTTGGGAGAGATAGCCATTGAAACACTTGAATCTTCTTCGATTATCCTGACGCAGGGATTTCAGCAAGGATATTTTGAGATCACATCGGTAGATGAAATTCCGGCAACAAACCTTTCCTTAAACGTGTATCCCAACCCTGCCATTGATTATATTTATATTTCCCTTGAGTCGGATGAGCGTAAAACCCTGATGATTGAAATCGTTGATGAGGATGGTCGGGTGATGGTAAAAGAACAGTGGAATAATCCCGGGGATCCCTATAAAATTAGTTTAACCGGTTTAAATTCTTCACTCTATTTTCTAAGAGTTTATGAGTCAACCGGCAAACCTATACAAACTTTCAAGATTATCAAACGCTAGAAATAGTTTGCCGAATATTTGTTCCGTAGTCCTTTATTCTTATTTTTGTTGTTTAGCTATTCTGTTGAAAAATGGAAAAGAATAAATGACTAAAGAAAGTATGAGTTTAGCTTTATCAAGGATAAAATGTTACCCTGATAAAGCTTTTATCATTTAACCTGCTTGATATAATGATTACATTCGAACTGATCGTCGTATTCGTCGTAATTTTATTTATACTGTTTTCTTTATATCAGGAACTGTTAGGTGCTACGTTTACTTTTGTGATTGCCGTGGTTGCCTTAGGTTTTTTCGGGATCCTTACTCCCCGAGAAATTTTAAGCGGATTTGCCAACCAGCAATTAGCCGTTATTATCCTTTTGCTCCTTTTGGGTGAGATCATCAGGCAAACCGGAGTGGTAGAGATTTTGTTTGACCGGATTTTTAGGTCAGCCAAAAGTTATCGTGGTTTTCTTAGCCGGATGACACTTATTATATCAGGTTTTTCTGCTTTTTTAAATAATACCCCCCTGGTTGCAGTGATGATGCCTTACGTAAATAACTGGTGTAAAAGAAATAATATCTCTCCCTCAAAATTCTTAATGCCATTATCCTATGCCGCTATTCTTGGAGGCTGTGCTACGCTGATCGGAACATCAACCAACCTGATTGTCAACGGGATGATTATTGATCAACAGATCTTTCCGGAAATGGAATCCCTGAATATCTTTGAGTTCTCATACGTTGGCGTACCCATGATCCTGATCGGATTTTTTTATTTATTGTTTTTTGGCGAAAAATTATTGCCAAACAAGTTGGATCTGCTCGATAAATTTACGACGAATACCCGCGAATATCTGGTAGAAGCGGAGATACGAAAAGACTCTAAACTGATAGGCAAAACCATAGAAGAAGCCAACTTAAGAAATTTAAAAGGGTTATTCCTGGTAGAGATCATCCGGAGATCTTTTAAGATATCTTCTGTAAAACCCAATGTAATTCTGCAGAAGGATGATGTGTTAATTTTTGCGGGAGATACGGAAACCATTGCCGAAATGATCAATTCTGATATTGGGTTACGACTTCCGTCGGTAGGAATGCTCTACAAGAAAAAGCAGACCGAGGTGGTAGAAATCGTGATCTCACACAACTCCCCAATGATCAATAAAACCGTTAAAGAGATCCGTTTCCGGGCCAAATATGATGCTGCAGTTATTGCTGTGCATCGGAACGGTGAGCGTATTTCCGGAAAAATCGGAGATATCACGATTAAACCGGGGGATGTGTTACTCCTTTTTACGGGGGCCGATTTCATGAGTCGGTCAAATCATACCCAGGATTTTTATTTCATCTCCAAGGTTAGAGATTTTCAAAAGCTGGAAACCTATAAGGTTTGGACCCTGCTGGGTGGTACGGTATTAACCATTTTGATGGCTGCCTTTAATATTATTTCCTTATTTATGGGACTGGTGGTCTTGCTCATGGTTATCATTGCCATGAAGATTGCTAACCCCAAAGAACTTTATAAGGCTGTAGATTATAATCTTGCCATGATTATTGCCCTGGCCCTGGCTTTAGGCACGGCAATGATAAAATCAGGGGCTGCTGAACTCATTGCCGACCTTGTGATTAATACCTTTTTGCCCTTGGGCAAAATCGGTCTTTTATTTGGGATTTATTTTATTACAGCTATTTTAGCTGCATATATTACCAATAAAGCAGCCGTAGCCATTATTTTCCCCATATCACTGACTATGGCAGCTAACCTTGATTTAAATCCTATTCCTTTTGTGTTGGTGGTGTCCTTTGCTGCAGCCGCCAACTTTATTACCCCTCACGGATACCAGACCAATCTCATGGTTTATGGACCCGGGGGGTACTCTTTTAAAGACTTTTTCAGGGTGGGATTTCCGTTAACGATAATTTATATGGTTGTGACGGTTTTCATCTTAAATCTGGTTTATTTTTAAAAATATAACTATGGATATTAACATTCCGCAACAAATAAATACCGCCATTGAAGCTGCTTACCAGGCAGGAAAAGAGATCCTCCGGGTTTATCATACCGAGGATTTTGAAGTACAAACCAAATGGGATAACTCCCCTTTAACCCTTGCCGATAAACAAGCGCATAAAATTATATTGAATATTCTGAAATCAACGCATATTCCTGTACTCAGTGAAGAAGGGAAGAGCATCCCGTTTGAGGAGCGGGCAAAATGGAGATACTACTGGCTGGTTGACCCTCTCGACGGGACCAAGGAGTTTATCCGCCGAAACGGGGAATTTACTGTAAATATTGCACTTATTGAAAACGGAATCCCGGTTGGAGGAGTCGTTTATGCTCCCTGCCTTAATGATCTTTACTTTGCCGCTAAAAATATGGGGGCTTTTAAAACCTCGGTATTTAACATCAATTTTGATGAATTAAACCTGGACCGGCTGATCAATATATCTCAAAAGTTACCCGTTTTTGATAACAAAGAGAAGTTTACCGTAGTGGCCAGCCGCTCGCATTTGAATGAAGAAACTGAAAAATTTATCGAAGGGTTGAAAACTCAATATGATGACATTGAGTTTATTTCGAAAGGCAGTTCATTAAAAATTGTTATGGTAGCCGAGGGGAGGGCAGACCTGTACCCGCGTTTTGCCCCAACCATGGAGTGGGATACCGCTGCCGGACATGCGATTGCTTTATATGCCGGATGCGAAATTATGCAGGAGGATGGGCAAACACCACTGGTTTACAATAAAAACGAACTTTTAAATCCATGGTTTATTGTCCAACGAAAAGGTTGATTCCCCTGGATTTAAATTTATAAGTTTTTTAACGTAAGGATATTATTTTATTCTGTACTTTTATATCCATGTTATCCTGATTTTTACTCTACTATGGAAGAAATACAATCCGTGGAAATTCGTCATCTGAGAATAGATGACTATAATGAACTCAAAGCATCCATGATCGATGCTTATTCCCACTGGCAGGGAGCCTACTGGAAGGAGTCGCATTTAAAAAAGTTACTGGAAATTTTCCCGGATGGGCAGATTGCCGTGTTGGTAAATGGGGTTGTAGTAGGGAGCGCGTTATCCTTAATCATTAAATACGACCATTTTGGCGATGAACATACCTACCAGGAAATTACCGGAAATTATACCTTTAGTACGCATAATCCCAAAGGGGATGTACTCTATGGAATTGAAGTGTTTATAAAACCTGAATATCGTGGATTAAGATTAGGACGCAGGTTATACGATGCCCGGAAAGAATTGTGTGAAAAATTAAATCTTAAATCAATTGTTTTTGGAGGCAGAATTCCGGGGTACCATAAATATGCCGGGGAAATAACTCCCAAAGAATATATCCAGAAGGTAAAACTTAAGGAGATTTACGATCCGACCTTAACCTTTCAATTATCCAATGATTTTCATGTTAAAAAAGTACTTACGGAATATATGCCGGGGGATGAAGAGTCCAAAGACTATGCTGTTCTTCTGGCCTGGGATAATATTTATTATACCAAAAAATCCTTAAAGTTAACCTCCCAGAAATCCATTGTTCGCCTGGGGCTTATTCAGTGGCAAATGCGACAATATCAATCGGTGGATGAACTTTTTGAACAGGTTGAATACTTTATTGATGCAGTATCGGGTTATAAGAGCGATTTTGCACTGTTCCCGGAGTTTTTTAATGCCCCGTTAATGGCTAAATACAATCACCTGTCTGAAGCCGAGGCTATCCGGATGCTGGCCGAATACACCGAAGAGATGCGCGAACGGTTTATCCAGTTAGCCATTGGATATAATGTGAATATCATTACCGGAAGCATGCCGTATGTTGTTGATGATAAGCTTTATAATATTGGTTATATTATCCGCAGAAACGGTACCTATGACTATTATGAAAAGATACATGTTACCCCGGACGAAACCAAATATTGGGGAGTTAACGGCGGAGATAAAATTGAAGTTTTTGAAACCGATTGTGGTAAAATTGGCGTATTAATATGCTATGATGTGGAATTTCCGGAGTTATCCCGTATCCTGGCTAAAGAAGAAATGAAGATTTTGTTTGTTCCTTTTTTAACCGATACTCAAAACGGTTACTCACGGGTGCGAAATTGTGCCCAGGCCCGGGCAATCGAAAATGAATGTTATGTTGCCATTGCCGGTGCAGTGGGCAACCTGCCCAAAGTGCATAATATGGATATTCAATATGCACAATCCATGGTATTTACGCCCTGCGATTTTGCTTTTCCTACCAATGGCATCAAAGCCGAAGCTACCCCAAATACCGAGATGATCCTGGTGGTTGATGTGGATATGGATTTACTAACCGAACTGAACCGGTACGGAAGTGTACGCAATATGCGCGACCGCCGTACCGATTTGTATGAGTTGAGATTAAAGCAATAACAAGCTTAGTTCTCCAAAAATTTTTCCAAGGAGATTTTGCTATTGGGTGTATCCCAGTAAAAAATTAAGCGTCTGAAAATCTATCGATCGTTTAATTTCTGCGATAAAGTCTGTGTGTTGAGCGTTTGGACTTAATAATGCTTTTTCAATCATAAATACATCATATTCACAATCCTCAGCACCAACATAGGTTGAAAGCACACAACCAGTCGCACTTAATCCGCATAAAAAGATGGTATTGATCCCTTTTTCTTTAAGGATTTGATCCAGGTTGGTCTGGTTAAATGCATTGCCATAATGCTTAATGATCATCGGATAATCGTCTTTTATATTGATCTCTTTTGCAAATTTGAACGCTTCAGAATTTTCATCAGGCCCTCTCTGTTTATCCTGGTGATAGACCCGGATAATGGGCAGATCATATTTTTCAAACAACCAAATCGCAGCATTAATATAGTCGAATGACTGCTCTTTGTCTGCAGGGTCCATCATGTCGAGGTATACATGCTGAACATCCATTACGATAAGGGCCGGTTTTAACTCTTTTTTTTCCTGATCCTGTGCAAATAATGATGCTGTTAAAAGGAGGCAAATGAATACGGTAAGTGTTTTTTTCATGATTCTGATAGGTTAAAATGAATATTAAAATAGTTTATTGTTTATGCCTTTTTTCTAAAACGTTTACCACATCTTTGATCTCAAGATTTTTTGCGGATAATAATACCAGCAGGTGAAAAATTAAGTCAGCAGCTTCGTTTAGAAACAAGTCATTATTTTGATCTTTTGCTTCTATGATTAACTCAACGGCTTCTTCCCCTACTTTTTGTGCAATTTTATTTATCCCTTTTTCAAAAAGCCTTGTTGTATAAGAATTTCCCGGCATCATTTTTTTGCGTTGAAAAATGATCTCCTGGAGATAATGCAGGTCAAAAACCTGGGAATATTCTTTAAAACAGGTTTTGTTACCGGTATGACAAACAGGCCCTGTTGACTCTGCTAAAATCAGGAGTGTATCCTTATCGCAATCGGGGATGATCTCTTTTACCTGCAAATAATTGCCGCTGCTTTCTCCTTTGGTCCATAATTTATTGCGTGTTCGGCTGTAAAAGGTAACCATTTCTTTTTCTACGGTCTTCTTGTAGGATTCACGGTTCATAAATCCAAGCATTAGGACTTCTCGGGTACTGTAATCCTGGATAATTGCGGGGATCAGCCCGTTTAGTTTATCGAAGTTTAAATTTTGTTTCATTTTATATTGTTTTGTTTGAATGTGCTGCCCTTAACGGTCAATAAATACATCAGTTCTTAGCTTTTAACATGAGGTTCTTATGGGTATTTGTTTTGCCAATAATTCTTGTTTCAATCTGGGAATTTCAATCTCTTTATAATGAAAGACACTGGCAGCCAGGGCTGCTTCAACCTTCGAATACCGGAATACCGTTACAAAATCTTCGATTGATCCTGCACCTCCGGAAGCGATTACCGGTATATTCAGGTTGCTGGCAAGCCACTCTAAGGGCTCCAGGGCAAATCCGTTTTTTGTTCCATCGTGATTCATCGAGGTAAATAGAATTTCGCCACAACCCAGCGACTCAGCCTTTTTAGCCCAGCTAAAAAGTTCAAGGTTCGTTTTTATTCTCCCACCGTTTTGATAAACCGTCCATTGGTTATTCTCCCATCGGGCATCAATGGCCAGCACAATAAACTGGCTTCCAAATTGCTGACCAATCTCTCGAATCAGGTCTGGATGGTTGATGGCTGCTGAGTTAACCGATATTTTATCGGCACCTGCTGATAAAATCTCCCCGGCATCATTTATACTGGATATTCCACCTCCTACGGTAAAAGGAATATTGATCTCCCGGGCGATGCGGGTCACCAGTTTATTTAATGTTTTTCGCTTTTCGTGCGATGCTGTAATATCCAGAAACACCAGTTCATCCGCCCCGTGATCGCTGTAATATTTCCCCAGCTCCACCGGGTCACCTACTGCCCGGATACCTTCAAATTCAACTCCCTTTACGGTTTGCCCGTCCTTGATATCCAGACAGGGTATAATTCGTTTGGCTAACATTGCTTTAAGGTTAAATTTTCTACCGGTATCATATCTTCGTAAAATGCTTTACCCACAATAACAGCATCAACGCCCGCTTTTTCCAGGTCATAAATGTCCTTTTTTGAACTTACCCCGCCGCTGGCAATGATGTAGTTTTTTGGAAACGGCTCTTTGAGTGATCTGTAGAAATCGGCATTTACCCCCGAGAGCATGCCATCGCGGGATATATCCGTACACATAAATTTATGGATTCCAAGCTCATCGTAGGTTTTGATCAGATCATGAATGCGAAGATTGGCTTTTTTTAACCATCCGTTAATATATACTTCATTTTCCTTTACATCCGCCGCGATAATAAACCGGTCAGCTCCAAACTGCTGAATCATTTTTTTTAGCACCTCAGGTTCCTGAACCGCCAAACTGCCAGTTCCTATAAAATCGGCTCCTGCCTCAAGTATATCTTTTACCTGTTTTTTGTTTCTTATTCCCCCGCTGTAATCCACCACCAGGTTTGTAGATGAACAGATCTCTCTTAATACTTCTATGTTCACTGACTTACCCGATTTGGCTCCGTCCAGATCCACCAGGTGTAAACGTTTAAATCCCTGGTTTTCGAACGCCTTTGCCACAAGCGCCGGATGCCCTGAGTAAACGGTTTTCTGATTGTACTTTCCTTGCAACAGTCTTACACATTGACCGTCCATTAAATCGATTGCTGGTATTATTTCTATCATAAGGCTATAAAGTTTTTTAAAATGATTTCACCTGTTTTTCCGCTGCGCTCAGGATGAAACTGGGTAGCGAAAAAGTTACCTTTTTGTAATGCTGCACTGAATGGTTTTATGTAATTGCACTCAGCAATGCTGTATGAACTCTGATCTACGAAATAGCTGTGTACAAAATATACATAGTGGTTTTGGGATAAACCTTTAAATAATGGACTTTTCAGGTTAATAAGCCGGTTCCAACCAATATGTGGGACCTTATTGCCCGGAGGAAATTTTTCCACAATCTCATCAAAAACTCCTAAACAGGAAGTGTTACCTTCTGTTGAAAAGTTGCACATTAATTGCATTCCCAGGCAAATTCCCAATACGGGTTGTTCCAGGGTTGGAATTAATACATCAAGCTTTGTCTGGCGTAAGTAGTTCATCGTTGTAGATGCTTCGCCAACCCCCGGGAATATTACTTTATCTGCGTTTCGGATAGTTTCGGAATGATCTGTAACCACAGGTTGAATCCCTACCCGTTCCAGGGCAAAAGCAACGCTTTGAATATTTCCTGCATTGTATTTTATAATTGCTATTTTCATAATTTAAATAATTGTGTCCTCTCCACCGGGGAGATTCATCCCAAGGGGATGAGTTAGGTCATTTTTCACCGAACTTTTAACATCAGCCAGGCTCTTGATGGCATTCGGTGATTTGTCAAGCTGAGCCTGTCGAAGCTTTACCTGCTCTTTTTAAAGAACTCCCTTCGTTGATGGAAGCGAATACGAGTATTGTTCCTGTTTTACTGCCATTTTTAGAGCCCTTCCCAGGGCCTTAAAAATGCTTTCGATCTTATGATGCTCATTATTCCCTGAAGCCTTAATGTTCAGGTTGCATTTTGCTGTATCTGTAAAAGACTTAAAAAAATGATAAAACATCTCGGTAGGCATATCGCCAATCTTTTCGCGGTAAAATGGAGCATCCCAAACCAGCCAGGGCCGTCCTCCAAAATCCAAAGCAACCTGTGCAAGGCAATCGTCCATCGGTAAAACAAAGCCGTAGCGTTCTATTCCTTTCTTATTGCCTAAGGTTTTGAGAAATGCTTCGCCCAGGGCCAATGCGGTATCTTCCAGCGTGTGGTGTTCGTCGATATCCAGATCGCCGGTTACCTTTACCGAAAGGTTGATCCCGGAATGTTTTCCCAGCTGCTCAAGCATGTGATCGAAGAATCTTAATCCTGTTGACACTTCGGTTTGTCCTTCCCCTTCCAGTGTTAATTTAATCGTTATTTGGGTTTCTTCCGTGTTCCGGGTAACTTCTGAAGATCTGTTGTTCGTTTGAATAATTTTGACAATACCTTCCCAGGTATTGGCCGAAAATTCCTTTTCCTGATTACCGGTTTTTTCTTCAGATGTTTCTTCCAGTAAAATTCCCTGAATCCCCATATTCCTGGCTAGCTGGATATCTGTTTGGCGGTCGCCAATGACAAATGATTTGTCATAATCCAGATTTTCATTCATATATTTTTCTACCATCCTGATCCCGGGTTTACGGGTGGGTTTGTTATCTTCCGCGAATGAGCAATCTATAAGGATATCCCTGAACAGGATTCCTTCTCCCTCCAGGGTTTTTAATACTTTATCCTGTACCGCCTGGAATGATTTAATCGGATATTTCCGGGTTCCTAACCCGTCCTGGTTGGTAACCATAACCAGATCATAATCGAATTGATGTGTTAATTGATAGAGTGCCCTGAATACCCCCGGGATAAACTCCAACTTATCCAGGCTGTCAACCTGTTCATTGTCAGGTTCTTTGATGAGCGTTCCATCCCGGTCAAGAAATAATATCTTTTTCATAATTATTGGTTTTAGATTGTTCAAATTGTTTTAACTTTTGGATGATAGATTCTGTCTCCACGGAGTTTCCAACAGTTATTCGCAAACATCCCTCACAATTGGGTTCCTTCGATCGGTTACGGATAATTATTCCTTCATTCTTTAAGAAATCATCTATTTCTTCGTGATCTTTAAACTTTACTAACAGGAAGTTTGCGTCTGAAGGCCAGATCTTATTGACTGAATTTAAATTTTGTAAATCATCGATAAGTTTTTCTTTTAATCTTAAGATCCCAGACACTTTTAAACTGTTTTTTCGGTCCTCGATCGCTTTTAATGCTGCATTTTGATTGAGTATACTGATATTGTACGGGTATTTTATTTTATTGAGGAGCTGCACCATATCCGTTTGCATAAATCCCATACCTAAACGTATTCCTGCCATGCCCATGGCTTTTGAAAAGGTTTGTAATACAACCAGGTTGGGATAATTTTCTATTTCAGAAATGAAACCCTGATCATTGGCAAAATCGATATAGGCTTCATCAATGACTACAATTCCCCGGAAATGATCAAGAATCTCATAGATTAAATCTTTCCGGATCAGGTTTCCTGTTGGATTATTGGGCGAACAGATAAAGATCATTTTTGCCTGCCTGCCTTGCTTAAGAATTCGTTGTGTATTGATCTGGAATGATTTATCCAGCTCCACCCGGATTACTCTAACATCATTGATCTGAGCACAAACCTCGTACATGCCGTAGGTTGGAACAGGAATGATCACCTCATCTTTACCGGGAGTACAAAATGTGCGGATAAGCAAATCAATAATTTCGTCACTGCCATTCCCTAAAAATATTTGATTGGTTGAGATCTTTTTCCATTTCCCGATTGCCATCTTCAGCTCCCGTTGGAATGGATCCGGATAGCGGTTATAACCACCCGGAAATGGATTTTCATTGGCATCGAGAAAAATTAAATCTTTTCCACAGGCTTTTTGTCTGGCCGATTGATACGGTTTGAGCTTTAATATATTTGGCCTTGCCAGCCTCCTGATGTCCCGATTAATTTTTGTTTTCATTAATTATAGATTTTAGTCTTACACTTATTGCGTTTTTGTGTGCCTGCAACTGTTCCGCTTCGGCTATTCTTTCTACTATTGGTCCAATGGATATTAACCCTTGCCGGGTAGCCTTCTGAAATGTTATTTTTTTGAAATAGGCATCCATATTTAACCCGCTGTAACTACGTGCAAATCCATTGGTTGGCAAAGTATGGTTGGTTCCTGAGGCGTAGTCGCCCAGACTTTCGGGGGTAAAATTTCCCAGGAATACAGAGCCTGCCTGGGTTATATACTCTGCCAGTTCCTCATTTTTTTTGGTGGCAAGAATCAGGTGCTCAGGTGCATACCCATTGCTCAGGCGCACCATTTCCAATTCGTCATTTACGATGATGATGGCCCCCGATTTCAGCGATTGTATGGCCAGATCTTTTCGGGGAATAGCCTTTAGTTGGTTTTTTAAACAGATCAGTGCCTGGTTAGCAATTTTTTTGCTATTGGTAACTAAAATTACCTGGCTGTCCGGGCCGTGTTCGGCCTGTGAAAGCAGATCGGCAGCAATAAATTCAGGGTTTGCTGTTTCGTCGGCCAGGATCATTACCTCCGATGGGCCAGCCTGCATATCAATGGCTATTCCCTGCGAAGCAATGATTTGCTTTGCCAGGGTAACATACTGGTTTCCCGGACCAAAAATTTTATCCGTTTTTGAAATCGTTTCGGTTCCAAAGGCCATGGCTGCAATTGCCTGTGCACCCCCGCAGGAAAAAATTCCGGTAACCCCGGAAATTTTGGCTGCATACAAAATTGCCGGATGTATCCTGCCCTCACGATTAGGCGGTGTACATAGGATAATTTCGTTACATCCTGCCAGCCGGGCAGGAATAGCTAGCATTAAAACTGTAGAGATTAGCGGTGCCGAACCTCCCGGAATATAAAGACCTACCTTGTTGATGGGAACAGGTTTTTGCCGGCAGGTGACTCCCAGGATCGTCTCAACAAATATCTCTTCCGGAATTTGAGCCTTGTGGAAATTGGTGATGTTTTCGGCAGCAACCCGGAGTGCTTCTTTTAACTCATTGGAAATGAGTTTCCCGGATGCTGAAATAGCTTCCGAAGGTATTCCCAGGTCCTTTACCTGAACCAGGTCATACCTGCGGCTGAATTCCTTTATTGCCTGGTCGCCTTCGATCCGTACTTTTTGGATGATTTCCCGAACATTCTTTTCCAGCTTTTTATCCTCGAAGGCCGGTCGCTTAAGAACTTCCTGTAACTGCTTTTGATTGGGGTAGTGAATAATTTTCATGACACGATTCGATTTAAAGGATCATCTTTTCAATGGGTACAACCAATATTCCCTGCGCACCTGCATTTTTTAGTTTGTCGATAATTTCCCAGAATTTTTCCTCATTAACCACTGAGTGAATCGAATACCAGCCTTCTTCGGCCAGGGGCATTATGGTTGGACTCTTCATCCCCGGAATCACCCGGGTTATTTCGTCTAACTTATTTTTTGGAGCATTCAGTAAAATATATTTATTGGAATTTGCCTTTTGGATGGCACGTATACGGAATAGCATATCTTCAAGTATTTTAATCTTTTGGTCATCCAGTGTTTTGTTACCAATAATTACGGCTTCCGAATCCATTACTTTTTCTACTTCTCTTAACCCATTGCTTATTAGTGTACTCCCCGAACTGACAATGTCAAAAATTGCATCGGCCAGGCCGATAGCGGGAGAGATTTCTACTGAACCACTGATTTGGTGTATTTCTGCATAGAGATTATTTTTTTTAAGGAAAGATTTTAGAATAAAAGGGTAGGAGGTAGCAATTTTTTTATTCTGAAAGTAAGACAAAGACTGGTAATTTTCTGTTTTTGGAATGGCTAGCGAAAGCCTGCATTTGGCAAATCCCAGTCGCTGATAGATCATAAGCGGATAATTCTTTTCTGCCAGTTCATTTTCTCCTACAATACCTATATCCGCAACTCCGTCGTTAATGTATTGCGGGATATCGTCGTCGCGTAAATACAAAATTTCTATCGGGAAATTTGAAGATACAGAGATCAGTTTCCGGTTGCCGTTAGTTAGTTTAATATTACATTCCTTTAATAATTGAAGCGACTTTTCGCTAAGACGTCCTGATTTTTGTACAGCAATTTTTAATTTTTCCATTATTTTATGTTTTTAAATAAAAAAAGGCCTGCAGAGTGCTGCAGACCTTTTATGTTAATTAATACTCGAATTTAGTCATAGCTTTCCCTGCGTGTGTAGTTTTACACCCGAATGGTGATGATGGAAATGAAATTTTTGATTGGTTTTCATGGTTGATTATTTTTTTAAAATTTATTTTATCTGATTTGTTACAATAAAAAAAGGGCCTGCAAAATTTGCAAGCCCTTTTATTGTTTATAATATTTTAAGAATCTACAAAATTTTGCATACCGAACCTGTCCCAGCGTGATGATGGTGATGATGTTTGGTATGTGTAAGTTGTAAATTCATTTTTTCTTTTTTGTTTGTGCAATAATAGGGACAAGAATCTTAAAATCAAAATTTTTTTAAAAAATTATTCTCCGGGAGGAGTTTTGTCGGCTATTATTTCCTGATAATCATTGAGCTGGAGATCTGTTTTTAGTATAAGATAAACAAATCCTAATATCTGTTAACATTTTTTGGTTTTCATTGTTTATCAAGTCAAGAGATAATTCATGTTAAATTAAAAACACTAAATATGATTAAAATATGGATAAATGCTTTACGGGTAATTCCTAGAGTAACCCGGGAAGAATGGAACAGTTATGATTTAATTTCCCGCTGGCTGATTGCCACCCGGGCCGCAGTATTTATTATGACTGCTTTAGCTGCTGCCATTGGAGGTTTACTTGCTTATCGTGAAGGTAATTTTTCATGGCCGATTTTTGTACTGAGCTTTTTTGGTTTGGTGTTGGCACATGCAACCAATAACCTGATCAATGATTATGTGGATTTTAAAAAGGGAGTGGATAAGGATAATTATTACCGTGCGCAATATGGTCCGCACCCTTTGGAAAACGGGTTTATGAGTAAGGGTAAATTTTTTGCCTTTATTCTGGTTACCGGAATCCTGGCACTTTTTGCCGGGTTAATGATAACCTACCAGGTGGGATTACAGACCTTGTGGGTTTTGGTTCCCGGTTTATTTTTTTTATTGTTTTATACCTGGCCTTTAAAATACTTTGGGTTGGGCGAACTTTCTGTTGTATTGGTTTGGGGACCATTAATGATTGGTGGAACTTATTTTGTGGTTTCCGGGGGTGAGTGGAGTAGCTGGGTTGCCCTGGTGAGTTTGGTTTATGCTTTCGGACCCACTACCGTACTGTTAGGTAAGCATACAGATAAACTTCAGGAAGATAAATCCAAAGGAATCAGAACACTGCCTGTAATTATTGGTGAAAAAGCCTCACGGATTTCCGTGATCGCGTTGTGGGTTTTACAGTATGCCCTGGTTATTTACCTCGTGGTTACCGGTCAGCTGGGTCCCGCCATTTTAATTGTGTTTCTATCCATCCCAAAATTTATTAAAGAATCGAAAATAATGGCAAAGAAACGACCTGAAAAAGCTCCTGAAGGAGAACTGGGACAGGGATGGCCATTGTATCTGGTGCACCGGGCTTTTATTTTTAACCGCTCCTTTGGTATGTTGTTCCTTTTAGGACTAATCGTGGATGTAATCATCTTTAAATTTTTATAGTATGAATGGTATTCGTGTAAATGACGAATACTTATTTCTGTTATTCCGGATATGTCCCGGATAACAGCGAAAAAAAAACAGGAATTAAAATGAATCTAAGCATGAACCAATTCCTTAACCCTACCAAAAATAAGGATTCAATGATTTTAAAGTCTAAAATTAAATCCAGTTCAGACGAATACAAAAATAATTATAAGTCAACGCGCCCTATAATGGATGAATTCAGGAACAGGATGCAACAGGTGATGGATCGGGACAATGACTCCTATGTAAAAAAACACCGATCGAAGGGGAAGATGTTGGCCCGGGAAAGGATACAGGCTTTAATTGATCCGAAAACCGAGTTTTATGAATTTTCTGCATTGGCAGCAAATGATCTGTACGAAGGGAAATTTTATTCGGCAGGTATAGTAACCGGGATTGGAATCATCCAGGGGATTGAAAGTGTGGTCATTGCCAATGATCCGACCGTAAAAGGGGGTACCTATGTTCAGGAGACCATCAAAAAACATTTACGTGCCCAGGAAATAGCCTACGAACATCATCTTCCCTGTGTATATATTGTTGAATCGGGAGGAATATTTTTACCTGAGCAGGCCCATGTTTTTGCCGACAGGGAACATTTTGGAAAGATTTTTTACAATCAATCTAGGTTGTCGGCTGCAGGGATTCCACAGATAGCAATGGTTATGGGGTCGTGTACTGCCGGTGGAGCTTATATTCCTGCCATGAGCGATGAATCGATTATCGTCGAAAATCAAGGAACCATTTTTCTGGCCGGGCCACCCCTGGTTAAAGCAGCTATTGGTGAAACCATTTCTGCAGAAGAGCTGGGCGGAGCCCGGGCACATACCAATATTTCCGGTGTGGCTGATCATCTGGCAAAAACGGAAGAAGAGGCTATTCAGATATGTCGTAATATTTTCGAAAATCTGCCTGGGCCCAGAAAATCGTTTCAATTTTCTGAAAATATAGAAGAACCCTTATATTCCGCTAAGGAATTGTATGGCATCATTCATGCACAAAACACCCGCTGGATCAATCCATACGAAATTATTACCCGGATTGTTGATGGCAGCAGGTTCCAGGAGTTTAAGCCCAATTATGGGAAAACGTTGGTAACGGGTTTTGCCAAAATTAAAGGACAAACCATTGGTATCCTTGCAAACCATGGTGTTCTTTTTTCCGAATCAGCATTAAAAGGGACCCATTTTATTGAGATGTGCAGTATTCGGAAAATACCTTTGGTTTTTCTGCATAATATTTCAGGATTTATGGTGGGAAAAGATGCCGAACATAAAGGGATTGCCAAGGATGGTGCCAAAATGGTACACGCCGTGGCCAATACCAATGTTCCAAAGATCACCATTATTTTTGGGCGTTCGCATGGAGCAGGTAATTATGCAATGGCGGGAAGAGCCTATCAGCCAAACCTTCTTTTTACCTGGCCCAATGCCAGGATATCCGTAATGGGAGGTCGCCAGGCTGCCGAGGTATTGTGGAGTGTTAAGAAAAATGGTTCGGCCGCTGAAGGGGAGTTGAAACAAAAGATTACTGATAGGTATGAACAGGAAGGGTCGGCGTATTTTAGCACTTCCCGCATCTGGGACGATGGAATCATTGACCCGGCAGATACCCGGAAAATGATCGCTTTAGGATTATCCATCGCTGCCAACAGGGAGATCCCTGAGTATAAACCCGGAATTTACAGAATGTAACAACATGAAAGATTACACTACCCTGCAGGTTGATATTCAAAAACTGACTGCAACGGTTTGGTTAAACCGCCCTGAAGTACAGAATGCAGTGAACACTGATATGCTTCAGGAACTGACAGAGGTTTTTCGGCATCTAAATGATGATGAAACCATACGAACCATTATTTTAAGAGGTAAAGGGAAATCATTTTGTGCCGGTGCAGACTTGAAAGGGATGCTTGCAAAAAATAATTCAGGATATGAGGAAAATTTCAGGGAGGGTAAGTTGTGGACCGAATGTTTACGTCAACTGTATCATCTCTCAAAACCGCTGATTGCAGTGGTCCAGGGAAATGTTTTTGGCGGCGGGAATGGTTTGGTGGCAGCAGCCGATATTGTCCTGGCAGAAGCCGGCACCGTATTCTCATTTTCCGAAGTAAAGATCGGACTGGCACCCTCCACCATCTTACCTTATGTGCTGACCCGTGTCAATGAACATAAAGCAGCTTTGTTGATGTTTACAGGTAAAAAATTTAAAACGGATGAGGCTTTAACCTATAACCTGGTTGATCTTGTTGCCGGTTCAGAAGAATTGGAAAGTACCCTTGAAAATTTGTTAAACGATATTAACAGTGGATCCCCCGGGGGAATAAAAGAAGTTAAGCATATCCTCAGGCGAACCGGCAATGGATTAAGCCAGGAACAAATGGATCAGATAACAGCCGATTCCATTGCCCGGTTAAAGATTTCGGATGAAGCATTCGAAGGGATTTCCGCTTTCCTGGAGAAGAGACCTCCGGAATGGAATAAGAATCAATAATTTGAGTGAACCAATAAAATATATACTAAAGGAATGAATAAAAAGATATATCATCCATTGATTGAGGAAAAACATGAAGCTTTGAGATCCCGGGTAAGGACCTTTGCCCTTCGCGAGATTCAGCCAGTAGCTGCAAAACTAGATGAGCATTCAACGTTTTCGACTGAGATTACCAAAAAGATGGGACAGCTGGGTTTGTTTGGAATGACTATCCCTAAAACCTATGGAGGACAAAATTTGGATACGCTCTCCTATATTATTGCTGTTGAGGAGCTGGCCAGGATCGATAGTTCCCAGGCAGCAACGGTTGCAGCACATAACTCCTTAGGATTGGGACCCATCTGGCAATATGGCTCCGAAGAACAGAAAAAACAACTGTTGCCCAGGTTGACCACCGGTGATTATGTATGGGCCTTTGGTTTAACCGAACCTAATGCGGGTTCCGATGCTAAAGCGATTGAAACAACTGCCCGGTTAGAAAACAGTCATTGGATGATTAATGGACAAAAAGTATTTATTACCAACTCAACCTCAAAGGCTTCGATGGGAATAACCTTGCTGGCCAATACAAGCAATAACCCTGACCATAAAGAATATTCTGCGATTTTAGTGGAAAAAGAAAAATCAACCTATCAGGCTCAAAGTATTAAGAATAAAATGGTATGGAGGGCTGCTGATACCGGTCGGCTGACTTTTAAAGATACCAGGGTCCCTAAGGAGAATCTGTTGGGAGATCCGGGAAAAGGATTGCGGATCATCCTGGAGACCCTTGATGCAGGACGACTGTCTGTGGCTGCCATTGGCCTGGGACTGGCCCAGGGGGCCTTGGATATGGCCAAAGAATATTCCTTCCAACGAAAACAGTTTGGGTCAAGCCTGAATAAATTCCAGGTGATTGCACATAAACTGGTTGATATGGAGGTGAAAATTGAACTGGCACGAAACTATCTTTATACCAGTTGCTGGTTGAAAGATCAGGGAGCTCCTTTTGCAAAACAGGCGGCTATATCCAAATTATATACCTCCGAAATTGCCCGGGAGATTGCCGATGAGGCAGTTCAGGTTTTCGGAGGATATGGTTTGTTTAAGGATAATGCTATTGAACGGTTTTATCGCGACCAGCGAATACTGAGTATCGGAGAAGGAACCTCAGAAATATTGAAAATGGTAATTGGTAAAAAAATGGGAATTTAATTTCGGACCTATGGAAAAACGGAAAAAAGATCATATTGACCTGGCTTTGAATTCTCAATCCTCGGGAATTGAACACGACGAACGGTTTAACTATGAACCAATGCTAAAAGCCCATCCCGGGAAGAGAGATTTATCCATATCTTTTTTAGGCAAAAGGTTAAAAAATCCATTGTGGATTTCCAGTATGACCGGTGGTACCGAGTATGCCAAAATCATTAATACGAATTTGGCCAAAGCCTGTAAGGAGTTTGGACTGGGTATGGGGTTAGGTTCCTGCCGTACCTTATTGGAAAGTGACGAATACCTGAGCCATTTTGATTTGAGGGATATCATTGGCGATGAATCCCCATTTTATGCCAATCTGGGGATTAGCCAGGTAGAACAGGCTATTCAGCACAATAAGGTGAACCAAATTGTTGAGCTGGTAAAGAAACTACGGGCCGATGGACTGGTGATCCATGTCAATCCTGTCCAGGAATGGTTACAACCTGAAGGAGATCTTTTGCTTAAAGCTCCCCTGGATACCATCCGGGCTTTTCTGGATAAAACTTCGCTAAAGGTTATTGTAAAAGAGGTAGGTCAGGGATTCGGACCACAAAGTATTAAAGCTTTGCTGAATCTTCCGCTCGAAGCGATAGAATTAGGCGCTTATGGAGGTACCAACTTTTCCAGGGTGGAGCTTAAGCGTAGTATGCCGGTTGTACAAGAGATGCTGGAACCCTTTTCAAAAGTCGGCAATACTGCCGAACAGATGATTGATACAATCAATGGAATCGTTTTGGATAATAAGGATATTTCCTGTAAACAGATTATTATCTCAGGGGGGATCCGGTCTTTTTTGGATGGATATTATTTTATTCAAAAATGCCGTTTGCCCGGCATCTATGGGCAGGCATCAACGATGCTTCGTTATGCCCGCGAAGATTATGAAAAACTGCATGAATTTATTCAATATCAAATTAAAGGATTACAGATGGCTCATGCCTATTTAACGATCAGGGAAAAAGACTAGGATATGGACAAACAACAATATATTGGAGGATTTTCCAAGTTGTCGGATGAGGAAAAGCTTGACCGGATTGCCCAACAGCAAAAGAAAACGAAGGAGCATTTTAGGATACTGGAAGCATTTAGGGTAAAGGATAAACAAATTCAGTCCCGGCTGAAAGAGATCAGTGAAAATGTACTGTCAAATTATTTTTTGCCTTTTAGCATTGCCCCGAATTTTTTAATCAATGGGAAATACTTTTTTGTCCCGATGGTTATTGAAGAAAGTTCGGTTGTTGCTGCAGCTTCGGCAGCAGCCAAATTTTGGTTCGATAAAGGAGGATTCAGAGCCAGGGTGATATCCACCCGGAAAGTGGGTCAGGTGCATTTCCTGTGGAGGGGAAGCACAGCCAATTTATATAAACATTTTGTCGGTCTCAGGGACCGGTTAATTAAAGATTCCGAATCGTTACTTGCCAATATGAAAAAACGGGGTGGAGGGATTACAGATGTTGAACTCATTGATTTTACCGATAAACTTGACGATTATTACCAGCTAAAGGTCTCTTTCGAGACTGCCGATGCCATGGGTGCCAATATTATTAATTCGGTGTTGGAGCAAATGGCTGATACTTTGAAAGAATATATGGCTTCGAATTTTTCGGGGAAAGAACAGAACTGTGAAATTATCATGGCTATTTTATCGAATCATACCCCGGAAAGTATTGTAGAGTGTTCTGTTGAATGCCCTGTTGACCAGTTAGGAGAAATTTCGGGACAATTATCCCCGGAGGAATTTGCCCGAAAGTTTAAAATGGCTGTGGATATAGCGAATATTGATATTTACAGGGCTACTACCCATAATAAAGGGATTTATAATGGGATTGATGCCGTTGTGCTGGCCACGGGAAATGATTTCAGGGCCGTTGAGGCCTGTGGGCATTCCTATGCTTCGATCGACGGACATTACCGAAGTTTAACGCAGGCAGAAATTACCAGCGGAAAATTCCGTTATACGCTGAGAATACCTATGGCTCTGGGAACGGTTGGAGGATTAACCAGGATGCATCCCCTGGCGAAATTATCGATGGAGATTTTAAATTCTCCTTCAGCCTCCGAATTAATGGAAATAACTGCTTCTGCCGGCCTTGCAAATACCTTTTCGGCGATAAAGGCACTTACTACCTCGGGGATACAGAAAGGTCATATGCGTTTTCATCTGAATAATATTCTTAATGCGCTAAATACCGGAGAAAGGGATAAAGAAAAAGCAGCAGCCTATTTTAAAGATAAAAAAGTTTCCTATCAGGCCGTACAGGAGTATCTGGCAGCTTTAAAAACCAATTCGATGCAATGAGTAAGGTGTTTTTTTCCAGGGGAAAATTATTGTTATCAGGAGAGTATTTTGTGCTGGAAGGTGCGCAGGCGCTGGCAGTACCTTTAAAAGTTGGTCAATACCTCTCGGTTGAGAAAAATGTACAGGCAAAGCCTGAAATCAGCTGGGAGACATCCATTAATCATAAATTGTGGTTTATGGCCTCGTTCGAATTAAACAACCTTTGTATCATAGATACCAGCGATTTAATGATTGCAAAATATCTTCAGAAACTGTTACGAATAATCCAGCGGAAAAGCAAGGTGCTGGCAGATAATCAGGCGGTGATGATAAAATCCTCCCTTGATTTTTTACCCGAATGGGGTTTAGGAAGCAGCTCCTCATTAATTTCAAACCTGGCATATTGGGCTGATATGGATCCTTATGAACTGCTCTTTTCCGTGAGCCCCGGTTCGGGATATGATATCGCCAGTGCACGATCCGAAACACCCATATTGTATCAAAGGATTGAGCAACCTGTTATTCATCCTGTCCGTTTTATGCCTGATTTTATGGATAACCTGTATTTTGTGTACCTGGGAAAAAAACAGGATTCCCGGAAAAGTGTTCAGCAAAAAAGGATTTTTATCCAGGGAAAGGAGCTGGATAAGAAAAGGATCAGTGAACTGACAAAATTTATTGCTGAGGCTGAAACATTGATTGAATTTGAGGAATATCTCAATGAGCATGAAGCGGTTGTTTCAAAAGCTATTAAGCAAGATTCCGTAAAATCAAAATACTTCTCTGATTTTAAGGGCAGTATAAAATCCCTGGGTGCCTGGGGGGGTGATTTTGTCCTGGCAACTCATAGGGGAGATCCGAAGGAGTTGAAAGATTACTTTAAACAGAAAGGATTGGAAATTATTTTTCCTTATAAAGTGTTGGTCATATGAACGAACCTTCCCTACACAAAACATATAAACAACAGGCAGCCCAATTAAATCATTTCAGGCTGACTGGTAAGAAGATCGTTGGATGGGAGAGTCCTTCGAATATTGCTTTACTGAAATACTGGGGAAAACAGGGTGAGCAGTTGCCGCAAAACCCTTCGGTGAGTTTTAATCTAAAACATTCGAAAACCACCACAAAAATATACTACCGCAAAAAGAAAAACAGGGAATCTTCTATTGAATATTTTTTTAAAAATGAGAGAAATGGAACCTTTGAAAATCGGGTAAAAAATTATTTTGAAAAGCTGGATGTTTATATGCCTTTTCTTGAAAAGCTGGATTTCATAATATACAGCGAGAACACCTTTCCTCATTCGGCAGGAATAGCTTCCTCTGCTTCCTCTTTCAGTGCTCTGGCCCATGGCTTATGCAGTATAGAGAAGGAACTGTTTTATACGTTAAAAAGCCCCGGCGAATTTCATCAGAAAGCTTCCTTTGTGGCCCGGTTGGGTTCCGGTAGCGCTTCACGCTCAGTTCCCGGAAAAACCGTATTGTGGGGCCATACAGACCTGGTGAATGGATCTTCCAATGAATATGCAATCCCGCTAGATCATCAGGTTCATGAGCAGTTTAAAACATACCGCGATGCCATTCTGATCATTGACTCTGGGCTAAAAGATTTTTCCAGCTCGCAGGGACATGCCCTCATGGAAAATCATCCGTTTGCCCAGTCAAGGTATCTGCAAGCCGGAAAAAACCTGGAAATGCTCCTGCTGGCTTTGAAAACCGGAAGTGAAAAGCTGTTTGCCGGCATCGTGGAGTCGGAAGCAATGACCCTTCATGCCCTGATGTTGTCATCGAATCCTCCGGCATCGTTGATGAAACCAAATACCCTGGCGATCCTGGAGAAATTAATTAAATTTCGTAAACACAGTTCATTGGAATTTTCTTTTACCCTGGATGCAGGCCCCAATATTCATATTCTTTATCCGCACAAATCGAGAGTGAGAATCGTGGACTTTATCCGGAACGAGTTAGTGGCTTTTTGTGAAAATGGTTCCTGGATCGATGATGAAGTTTCGACTGGCCCAAAACAGATTTTCTATGATATTTAAGGCAAAAATATTATTGTTTGGTGAGTATGCCGTGCTTTATCATTCGGATGCGTTATTGATTCCCTTCGATAAATTTACCGGAAAACTGGATTTTTTGGATGGGCATTCGAATAGCTGTCAAAGAAAAATTCAATCCAATAAGGTTCTGTATCAACTGGCTCTTTATATCGAGAAAGTTCAAAAGGAATCGGATGATCTTCATTCTTTTCAGTTGAAACGGTTTAAAAGAGCTATAGATGAGGGCTTATATTTTAATTCCCGGATACCCGAAGGGTATGGCACCGGAAGTTCCGGTGCTTTGTCGGCTGCAGTATTTGATTCTTTTTTCAGGGATAACGCTGAATATTATGAGCCATCCGGATGGATGGCCTTAAAAAAACAACTGGCAGTGATCGAGTCCTTTTTTCATGGTAAAAGCTCCGGCCTTGATCCGTTAGTCAGCTATCTGGATCAGGGGATACTGATTCAGGACAAAAACGTACAGCCGGTAAAACCCGATTTTTCTTCGTTTCATCCCTTTTTAATCGATACCTCGGTAGCAAGATCAACCCAGGATTTTGTTCACCTTTTCCATAATAAATGTCAAAATCTGGAATATGAAAAAAATATAAGTACCCGGTTTTTGGATTTGAATAACCGGTGTATTCATTCCTTGCTAAAGGATGATCATTCCACCTTTTTTCCTGCATTAAAAGAACTCTCAGGGTTTCAGTATGAGGCCTTTAATGAAATGATCCTTCCGGAGTTTAAGCCTTTATGGAAAGAGAGCCTCGATTCGGAGGTCTATTCCCTGAAATTATGTGGAGCAGGAGGGGGAGGATATCTCCTGGGTTTTTCAAAGCGTCAAGATCAGCTGGAACAGCTGAAAAAAGAGATCCGGTTAACGATCGTTGAACTTTAATTAACTTTCCAGCAGCCCAGGGATATTGAGCAGATAGGCTGAAAACAGGACGATCACAAGAATCAGGACCCATCGGACAAAATTATTTCCCCGCTGAATGGCCATTCTGGATCCTACATACCCACCAAAAATATTGCCGATAGCAGAGATTAGTCCCATACCATAATGAACCTGGTCATTCATCATAAAAACGGCTAAAGCAAACGGGCTGTAAAGAAATACGGTCATTACCTTAATCGCATTGGCTTTCACCAGATCATATCCCGCATTAAGAACCAACGCCGAAAGTAAAAAGATTCCTACCCCAATATGGATAAATCCGCCATATACCCCGATAGCAAAAAAAAGGATGACCTGTAAAACGGTTGGTTTACGTTGAATCTTATGCATCTGGTTTTTTAACCACCCTTCCGGGCGGTAAAAGATAAATACCAGCATAAGGAGCAATACGCCGGCCATAATTTTTTCGAAGACCGCTTCGTTGATTTCTACGGCAATTTGTGCACCCAAAACTGATCCTAGAACTACCGGAAGGGCCAGCTTAAATCCTTTTTTCCAATCCAGTGCTTTATGCCTTTTAAAATTCAGGGTCGACACCAGGGTTTGCATGATCACCCCCAGACGAATGGTTCCGTTGGCATAATTGATAGGCAGACCAAGCATCATAAACAATGAATAGGTAATTACGGTACCACTTCCTGCAATAGTATTAATTAAGCCTACTATAAATCCTGCGAAAATGAGCAATGCAATAATTTCCGGTGAATAGATATCGGCTTCTTTTAAGAAGTCTATGGAAATGGATAAAAAGGTCATTCTATATGATTTTTGATCATCCTTCGTCATTCTTCGACATCCCGATAATAATTGGGAAAGGTTGACTTATAAAAAATCCTGCCCGTAAATATCGGACAGGATTACAATATTAATGAAAAAAACAAACTTTTTATTCGGTGGGGATCTTTTTTAATACATCCAGCAATAAATTCCAGAATTTTTCGGTGGTATGGATATCAATTCTCTCTTCGGGAGTGTGGGCACCTTTAATGGTTGGCCCGAAAGAGATCATGTCCAGGTATGGGTATTTTTCCAGGAATAGTCCGCACTCCAATCCGGCATGAATAGCCCGTACAATGGGTTTTTCGTTAAAAAGTTTTTCATACGATTTTTCCGTTATTTTCATAATTTCGGAGTTGGTGTTGGGTCTCCAGCCGGGATATCCATCGCTGTGTTTAACTTTTGCCCCGGCCAGCCGGAATACACTCTCTACTTTGCTTGCAATATCAGTTTTGGCAGTATCTACCGAACTTCGTTGACTGGTAGTAATAAATATCTGGTTGTTTTCAATAAATTTGATAGAAGCAAGATTGGTTGACGTTTCAACCAGACCCTCGATCTCCCGGCTCATGGCATATACTCCGTGTGGGCAGGCATACAGCCCGTTTAATAGAGCAAACTGGGTATCTTCATCTATAACAGATTCTGGCAGATCAGCCTCTTCAATATTAAGTTCCAGTTTGGGTTCGGTTATGGAAAGCTCGCTTTTTACGGCTGGAGCATATTCCTTAAAATAGTTTAATAATTCTTCTTTTTCATCCTGGTGTACCGTGATATGTGCAAAAGCTTCGCGTGGAATCGCATTTCTGGCTTTTCCCCCTTCAAAGGTCCCGATTTTAACGTCGAATTTATTGAATGCATTCCATAAAAATCGGTTCATGATCTTTACCGAATTGCCCAGTCCTTTGTCAATTTCATCGCCTGAGTGTCCGCCATTCAACCCGGTAACGCTAATTTTCAGGCCAATGTGTTGATCAGGAACTTTTTCCGTATCATACTCAAAGGTTGCCAGGGTATCAATCCCCCCGGCACAACCAATAAATAGCTCGCCTTCATCTTCCGAGTCGAGGTTAATTAATATCTTCCCGTCAAAGAATCCTGGTTTTAAGGCAAAAGCTCCGGTTAACCCGGTTTCTTCATCCACGGTAAATAAACATTCGATGGGGCCGTGTTCAATATCAGTAGCAGTGAGAATAGCCATTTGAGCAGCTATTCCAATTCCGTCATCAGCACCCAGGGTAGTTCCTTTTGCTTTTACCCAGTTGCCATCAATTACCGGTTGAATAGGGTCTTTATCAAAATCATGATCCGTACCTTCGTTGGCTTCACAAACCATGTCGATGTGGCTTTGTAATACCACCGTTTTTAACTTTTCCTTACCCGGCATTGCCGGCTTTTTGATTAAAATATTTCCAATCTCGTCGCGCCTGGCTTCCAGGTTATGATTCCTGGCAAAATCCAATAAAAAATTTATGATTTTTTCTTCTTTCTTCGATGGGCGTGGAACCTGGCAAATGTCCTCGAAATAGCTCCACACGACCCCGGGATTTAGTTTTTCTAATGTTTTCATTATGTTATCTATTCTATTTTATGATTTGATTTGTACTATTAAAGTTGTAAACATACAAAACAATCTAAAACGGTCAAAAAAAAATGCAGCGATTTTACCCGGGTTTTCTTATTTATGACGAAAGGATATTATCAGGCGATGATTCTCTGAAACCAGAGTGAAAAACAGAATCCTTGGTTCATTCGTTTAAATATCTTTTATTCAAAAAAGAAATGCAATTTTTCAATGAATTTTGTATCTTTAAAGGGCTAACCTTAATCAAGTTAACATGAACTGTTTCGAAAAAGCCAAAGAACTATACACTATGCTGGAGGAAGGAAAACTTCCGGAGGCTAAGGAAAAATATTATCACGATGAAGTTATTGTGATCCAGGCGGATGGTAAAATCCGTAAAGGGAAGACAGAGAACCTGACTTATGATAAAAATTTTATAAAGAACATAGAAGAAATATACGGAGGTAAAGTTCTCGCTATTGCTTCGGATGAAAAGCGGCAGATTTCGATGGTTGAGTTTTGGATTAAAATCAAACAAAAGGACGGGACAAAAAAGATAATTGCCGAAGTGGCGATCCAGCAGTGGGAGAAGGATAAAATTATTGAAGAACGTTTTTATTCTAGAAACAAATCATTATAATTTTTATTCTCTGATGATTACAATAAAAAAACCGTACTTGCAGAAGCACGGTTTTTTTATCGTTAATAATCTATTATCTACCAAATGGAAGCTCTTTTTTCTTCAGGGATGTAGAGTTCATCTCCGGGCTCCACATGAAATGCTTCGTGGAATTCAGGCATGTTGGCAATGGGACCGTGTACCCGGTTAATCCCCAGTGAGTGAACATCTTCTTTTGTTCTGCGAATTATTTCTTTATCGCGGATATTTTGTGCCCATACTCTTGCCCAGCTTAGGAAGAATCGTTGATCGGGAGTATAACCGTCAATCATTTCCTCCTGTGGATTTTCTTTTTGGGCATTTTGAAAAGCGGTATAAGCAATATTTAATCCGCCTAAATCGGCAATATTCTCACCCAGGGATAATTTTCCATCAGCACGCAGCGTGTCGAGTACAAAGATGTTGTTAAACTGATCCACCAATACCTCGGCTCTCTTTTCGAAACGTTCAGAATCGTCTGCTGTCCACCAGTTTTGAAGGTTTCCTTCCTTATTATATAATCTTCCCTGGTCGTCAAACCCGTGGGTCATTTCGTGTCCGATCACTGCACCAATTGCTCCATAGTTGATGGCATCATCACCTTCCAGGTAAAAGAAGGGAGGTTGTAAGATTCCTGCCGGGAAACAAATTTCATTCATCGATGGTGCGTAGTATGCATTTACGGTTTGGGGAGTCATAAACCACTCCTCTTTATCCACGGGTTTACCAATATCTTTAAGATTATCTTTTCTTCTGAATTTATTGGCTTCCAGAATATTTAATACATATGATTCGTCACTGATTTTTAATTCGGAATAATCTTCCCATTGATCAGGATATCCGATTTTAACCCTTATGGTCGCTAATTTCTCATGGGCTTTTTCTTTGGTTTCTTCACTCATCCATTCCAGGTTATCAATGCGTTGCCCGAGAGCAATACGTAAGTTTTCAACAAGATTGACCATTCGTTCCTTGGCTTCGGGAGGGAAATATTTTTCGGTAAATTTCTGACCAATGGCATCACCCAGTGCCCGGTTTGTAGAACCTAAAACTCTTCGCCAGCGTTCTCGCATCTGTTCACTTCCCTGCATCGTTCTGCCAAAGAAATCAAAATTTTGCTCCTCAAACGGGTCACCGATATAATTTGCCGTGGCATGTAACAGGTTCCAGTGAAAATATACTTTCCAGTCATCAATATCAACCTCGGTAAGCATTTTATTCATCTCATCAAAGAATTTTGGTTGACGAACATTAATTGCTCCGTCATAGGCTAAGCCCATATTGTTTAGGTAGTTGTTCCAGTCAAAGTTGGGATAAAGGGTTTTAACTTCTTTCTGGCTTTTTTTATTGTAGGTTGCATTGGGATCCCTGTTTTCTAATCGGGTGAAAGAAGCCCTGGCTAACCGGGTTTCCATATCCATAATGGTTGAGGCTCTTTGTTGCGCTTCGTCTTCAGAAATTCCACTGAGGATAAGCATTTTTTCAACATGCTTTACGTAGGCTTCACGGATCTCTTTGGAACGGGCATCATCGCTGGTATAGTAGTCCCGGTCGGACATTCCCAGGCCTCCCTGGCTGATATGAGCGATGTTCATATCACTGTTTTTCGGATCGGGCGAACCAAAAAATCCGAATAATGAACCAATGCCGTGCATATGAAAATGGGCTATCTGGTTTTGTACATCTTCGGAAGTTTTAAGGGCGGCAATACGGTCAAATTCGGGTTGCAGGGGCGTTAACCCTTGTTCATTGATTTTTTCCGTATCCATGCCCAGGGCATAAAAATCTCCGATTTTCTGTTCGATGGTTCCCTGCTCATGTTGTGTGGAAGCTAACTCTTCTACCAGACTTTGTACTTTTTTACTTGTCTCTTTTGCCAGTTGATCAAAAGAACCATAGCGGCTTTCGTCATCCGGAAGAGGATGTTTTTCCAGCCAGCCATTGTTTGCATAATGATAAAAATCCTCAGCCGGATCGAAAGTTTTATCGATAAGGCTTACATCGAGTGTAGTTTTTTTGTCAACTTTTTGTTGACAGGCTGTTGTTATTCCCATAATAATGATTGCTATTACAGCGAATTTTAATAGAATTCCTGGTTTCATTGTTCTATGATTTGTTTAAATAATCGTTAATTTATACTATAAAAAAAGCTGCTCAATAGCATTGAGACAGCTTTTTAACCGAAAGGTTTAATAAGGATCGAAAGTTCTATTCGAATTGTTTAAACACTTCTTTGATTTTATTCATTGCATCACGCAATTGCTCTTCTGTAATTACCAGCGGAGGAGCAAAACGGATGATATTTCCGTGGGTTGGTTTGGCTAAAACACCGGCTTCGGCCATGGCAACACAAACATCCCATGCCGTTTTACCCTCTTTATTTTTTATTACTACTGCATTCAGTAAACCTTTTCCGCGAACAAGCTCAATCATATCCGATTTGATGCTTCTGAATTCTTCACGGAAGATTTCTCCTAATTTTTCAGCATTTTCTGCTAGCTTCTCCTCTTTGATTACTTCTAACGCAGCAATAGCAACCTTTCCGGCAATCGGATTTCCTCCGAAAGTAGAACCATGCTCTCCTGGTTTAATGGTAAGCATAATATCATCGTTGGCTAATACGGCAGAAACCGGAAAAACACCTCCCGAGATGGCTTTCCCCAGAATTAAGATATCAGGTTTAACCCCTTCGTGGTCGCAGGCTAGAAGTTTACCGGTCCTTGCAATACCTGTCTGTACCTCATCGGCGATGAAAAGTACATTGTATTTCTTACATAGTTCAGAAACTTTTTTCAGATATCCGTCATCGGGTACATAAACACCAGCTTCGCCCTGAATAGGTTCTACCAAAAATGCAGCAACATTCGGGTCTTTTAATTCGTTTTCCAGTGCTTCGATATCATTGTAAGGAACTTTTACAAAGCCGGGAGTGTAAGGTCCGTAATCTTTGTAAGCATCAGGGTCTGTAGACATGGAGATGATGGTAATCGTTCTTCCATGAAAATTTTCATTACAACAAACGATTTTTGCTTCGTTTTCAGGAATTCCTTTTTTCTGGTATCCCCACTTACGGGCAAGCTTAATCGCTGTTTCATCGGCTTCGGCTCCGGTATTCATAGGTAAGACCTTATCGAAACCGAAATATTTGGTTACATATTCTTCATATTCGCCTAAAACACTGTTGTAAAAAGCTCTTGAGGTTAAGGTAAGTTTCTGAGCCTGATCGGTAAGGGCTTTTACGATCCTGGGATGACAGTGTCCCTGGTTCACAGCAGAATATGCTGAGAGGAAATCGTAATATTTTTTTCCTTCAACATCCCATACATAAACACCTTCGCCTTTGTCTAATACTACTGGTAGCGGATGATAATTATGCGCTCCATACTTATCTTCTCTTTTAATGTAATCTTGACTTGTCATTTTTGCCATAGTCTTTAAATTTAACAGGTTATATAATTGTTTTGATGATTCGATTTTAGCCTACAATTCTACGAATTAGTTTTTTGATTTTCAAGCTAAGGTAATATATTTTATGCTTTTCATAAGATATTGTTAAACATATTTTTTGGATTAAGGGTGACAAAATTTTCAGGGATTGAACAGAATGATTATCTTACCGTTATTATTTAAAAAGAAACTTTAAAAGAGAGTACATATGATTCATGATATTATTAAAAACAGGTATAGTCCGGTAATCTTCTCATCTCAACAGGTTGAACCCGGCAAGATCGAATCCCTTTTCGAAGCTGCCCGTTGGGCTCCCTCGAGCTATAATGAACAGCCCTGGCGGTTTATTGTTGGTATTCAAAATCAGGATGAAAATTATGCCAGACTTTTTGATTGTTTGGTTGAAGCCAATCAGTATTGGGCAAAATATGCTCCGATTTTGGTGATGAGTGTTGCTAAAAAAACATCATCGGTTACCGGAAAAACCAACCGCTTTGCGCAATACGATACCGGAATGGCGGTGAGTAATTTATTGGCCCAGGCCACGTCGTTGGGATTGTATGTCCATCAAATGGGAGGATATAGTATTTCCAGGGCAAAGGAACATTTTCACTTGAGCGAGGATCTGGAACCCATGGCGATCATGGCTGTTGGTTATAAGGGTGAAATCAAATTATTCCCCGACGACCTGCAGGAAAGAGAGAACAAACATCGTTTCAGAAAAAATATTGATGAAATTTTTCTCTAGAAACCTGTTGAAAAAAATGGCAGAATTCAGCTGATTTTAATGAATAAATCAATAAAATCAGCTAATTTTGTTGCCTCGAATGGAGTTTGTGAAATTATTTATTTTTAAAATGTTATGATTCAAAGAATTCAATCGGTTTATTTGCTTGTGGTAACCCTCTTAATGGCCTCAATATTTTTCTATCCTTATGCCGAGTTACTGGCCGAAAACAGCCAGGTTTATATTTTTCAGTTTAACGGATTGGCATTTCTGGAAGAAGAAAGTATTTATTCATTAACTATTCCTCCGATTATCCTGCTTTCAATTATTGTGTTGATCTCTTTTACCAGTATCTTTTTTTATAAAAAAAGAATTTTTCAAATGCGCATTAATTTGATCAACATTATCTTAATGATAGGATATCTTGGCCTGAATTATTATTACATTCAAAGTTTTTCCAGCCAGCTCAATGGAGTTGTTAGCTACAAAATTACAGTGGTTTTTCCTTTTGTATCGGCTGTATTAACCTATCTTGCTATTCGTGCGATCGGTAAAGATGAAGCTTTAATACGGAGTATGGACAGAATAAGATAAAAAACTTTTTTTAATAATAACACAAGCCAGGAGTTTATTGCCTGGCTTGTTTATTCTTTAAGGAGTGTTTAAAAGGGTTTTTAGAAAATTTCCATATGTTCCGAATCCGTAATCTTTTCACAATAGTGGCATTTTAAAGCTACCTTTTTCTTGTTCACTACCTGGAACCTGGTAACAATTCCTTCGTGGTTGGTGATGCATTTTGGATTCCCGCATTTGGCAATTCCTGTAATATGATCTGGAACTTCAACAATTTTCTTTTCAACCACCTGGTAGTCTTTTACAATATTTAATTTAGCTTCGGGAGCAGCCAGGGAGATTTTATTAATCTCTTCATCAGCAAAAAATACATCCGAGAGTTTAATGATTGCTTTTAGTCCCATTTTTTTGCTTTCCAGATTGGTTCCGAAAGTGATTTGACTGTTTATCTTATTTAACCCTAAAATATCGATTACATCGAATAGTTTATCTGCGGGTACATGATCAATTACTGTTCCGTTTTGTATGGCACTAACCTGTAATTTTTTTTCTGTCATAATGCGTTAATTTAAGTTATTTTAACCCAAGTATTGAAGTGATAATGGCTTGCCTGGTATAAACACCATTCAGTGCCTGGGTAAAGTAATAAGCTTTTTCATCCTGGTCAACATCCGTGCTTATCTCATTTACTCTTGGCAGAGGATGCAAAACTTTCATGTTTTCTTTGGTATTTTCGAGCATGCTTTTCCTTAAAACATAAGAGTTTTTCGTTTTTTCATATTCCATGGGATCAGAAAAACGTTCCCGCTGGATTCGGGTCATATAGATAATATCTGCATGAGATATTATTTCCGAAAAGTCCCGGTGTTCATAATACTTCAACCCCTTTTTATCCAGAAACATTTTATACTCATCCGGAATTTTCAGCTCCTCGGGGGAGATGAAGTTGTAGGTGGTATTGAAGTTTGACATGGCCTGAAGCAGCGAATGTACCGTCCGTCCATATTTTAAGTCCCCTACAAAAAATACATTCAGGTTATCAAGGGTGCCCTGTGTTTTCCGGATCGAGTATAAGTCAAGCAAAGTCTGGGTTGGATGTTGATTGGCTCCATCCCCGGCATTCACAATCGGAACTTTCGAAACCTCACCGGCCCACCGGGCACTCCCTTCGATCGGGTGACGCATAATGATCATGTCGCTGTAGTTGGCAACCGTCATGATCGTATCTTTTAGCGATTCCCCTTTTTTTACGCTCGATGAAGCTGCATCGGTAAAACCAATAATCTTTCCCCCTAATCGGCTGATAGCACTCTCGAAACTTAAACGGGTACGGGTCGAGGGTTCAAAAAAAAGGGTGGCTATGACCTTTCCCTCCAGGAGATTCTGGTTGGGATTCTTTTCAAATTCTTCGGCTAAATCAAGAATCTTAAAGATTTCATCTTTCGAAAAATCTGTGATTGAGACTAAATTTTTGTTTTTCATTCATCCTGGTTATTTAGTGGTACTTAATTTACTTTTAACAATTATCTGGTTTCAATAAATTCAATGTTTAAGTTTTCTACACGCTCAAACTTAGCAAGAACTTTTTCAGCTTCTGCTTTTCTTAAAGCAAGGGTAATTGAGCATGACAATTCAAAACACTGGTCAATCTGTTCAATATTTTGTTCTTTCATAATCCGCATAACCTCATTCATCTGCGGATAATCAAATTTTAATGCATAGATATCATACAATGTTTTTTTGATAATTTTGGCGTTCTTTAGGGCCTCCTCTGCTGCAGTCTTATAGGCATGGATTAGTCCTCCTACGCCCAGCTTGGTGCCTCCAAAGTAGCGGATGACTACAATCAAGACATTCGTGAGCTGAAAGGATCGGATTTGTCCCAGGATGGGTTTCCCTGCCGTACTTGATGGTTCTCCATCGTCATTGGCCCGGTAATTTTCCTGTTTTATTCCCAGTATATATGCATAACAATGGTGGCGTGCATCATGGTATTGATTCCGGAGCTGTTCCTGTATTTCTTTGATCTCTTCTTCGGAACATACCGGAAAAGCAAAAGCCAGAAATTTGCTTCCACGGTCTTTAAAAAGCCCTTCGGAGGGTTTGCTTAGCGTTAAATATTCATCGTTATAATCAGTCATACTAGGTAATCGATAATATATAGATTGCGATCAGCGATATCAGGATGCCAATCCAGTTAATTTTGAGTATTTTTTCTTTAAAAATTAGTAATCCGATCACTACTGACAAGGCAATTATTCCTAAATTGTTGATTCCAAAAACAACAGAACCATCAATATTATTCCCAATTACATCTTTATAGTTCAGGGCTTTAATCACAAAATATAGGGATCCATAATTACTTATTCCCAGTAAAATTCCCCAGAACAATACCCTTGGGGAAAGTAAGGCGTTGAAAGGTGTGCGGCGAAAAAGTTTGGTAATCAATCCCGAAAGAGCTGCCATGATAAACAGAATTACCGTAAATAAGGGTAATACATCATCATCTACGTAAAATTGCTGGGCATATTTAACAATGGAATCAACAACCCCCATACCCAGGAACAGGATAATGGGTAAATAAATATTCCGTGGATCAAATTCAACTTTTCGCTTGCGATATACCGATAGAAATACTGCAACGATTGCCAGGATTATTCCTGTTGCTTTCAGGTTGGTAAGCTGGTCCAGCGGATCAATGAAAATGGAGAAGGTAATCGGGATAATTACCGACATCTTATTGGATACGGTAGTAATGGCAATGCCAACGACCTGCGATGATTTTGCGATCACTACAAACATCAGAATAAATAACACTCCGATTAAAATGGCATAAGGAAACCATTGATTTTGATGGAGCGGGAAAATATCCGCTTGTGGTTCTGAAAGCAAAAAACCCAGTACTGAAGCTGTTAGGTAATTAATAATGATAACATCAAAGGTGGAAATCTTCAGCCGGTCGATGTATTTAAAAATTACATAGATGGCAGCAGAGGAGAGAATACTAAAGATTAAAAAGATCATAATTTTTCGTTATTGCACAAAAAAAACAGGTTTCTGAAAAAGAAACCTGTTTTAACGGGCTTATTCAACCCTTATATTTTGCTCAGTTAACTGTATCTGTTTTGGATTGATTTTTAATATCATTTTTGGTCGCTCAAAAATTATATTCCGGACAAAGATAAGCAAAACCTAAATATAAGAGATTAAAAAAAGAATTTAATATTAACATATTTTTAACAATGTGTATGTAGTAATAACCGGACAAAACAACAAGCTATTTCATGAGTTTCTTACCTGTACCAGTTTGGCTGCAATACTTATTGCAATTTCAGCAGTGGTCTTACTGTTTATGGATAGCCCAATGGGAGAATCTACTCCGGCTAGTTTCTTCTCATCAACTCCCTGTTGGATTAATGAATCGTAAATGGTTTTTACCTTGTTTTTGCTGCCGATCATGCCCAGGTATTTCATGTTTTTTGGTACCAACTGTTTTAAAACGACTTCGTCGTTTTTGTGGGCAACGGTCATAATAACAGCATAGGTTTGATCATTTTCTGGCACCAGGTCAGCAATATGATTGAAATCGATGATTTTTTTCTGATGGGCAAAGGGATTGCCAGTAAAAGTTGAAAGATCTTTACGGTTATCTAAAACCACAACCTTAAAATCAAGCATACGGCATACCTGGCTTAACGGGATACTGATATGCCCTGCTCCAAAAATGTAAAGGGTATCTTTCAATCCAATTTGCTCGAGGTATTCCCAATGTTGATCATCGTTGAAAGTATATGTTTTAGATGGCCTGTCTTTTTGACCTGCATTAAAGGTTAGTCCATCAGGCGACAGGGTTAACAGGCCATTGTTTCCTTTTTCTAAAGTTTCAACAATATCTTTGATGGAAGGAGTATCGGAAGGCAGTAAGGGAATAAATGCATGGGTCTGCTCACCCGAACAGATTAATCCCGATTTTTCCGGACCGGCATCAGGACTGTGGATTTGTTTGCTGATCAAGGGCTTTGTTGTTCCTTCTATGGCCAGGGTCCTGGCCAGCTCACTCATTTTATATTCCATAACTCCACCTCCAATAGAGCCCTCCATGGCTCCTGAAGCCGATACAGCCATCTTAAAACCCACTATTCCCGGACTACTGCCATTTCTTTCCACAACAGTAATTAAGGTTACATTTTTGTTTGCTGATAATTCCTGGTAAATAAATTTCCAAAGTTTCATAAGCATTTTATTATTTGGATAATTATGATGATCAAAATTAAAATGTTTTTCCTGAATTTTTCCATTTACGCCATTTTTTTAATCCATGGATAGAAATGTGTGCTGTTTTTTGTGATTTGATCTAATTCCTGGAAAATTATTCTGTTGATTATGGTGATTAGATTATATATTTCTCAATTTGTATTTGTTAATTATAATGTTATTCTGTGAATATGGAATTTTGAATAAAAAATGTAATTTTAGCGGATAAATAAAATACCTGATTGTTGTATGGAAACTATTTATCAAAAAATTAACGAATTAGCCGAAAAATATCGCGATTATACAGCACAAAATTTATCCAAACTGGTTCAGATAAAATCGTTAAGTCTTGGTGAAAAGGATGTGCAGCTGGAGCTGAAACGGCAAATGGAAGAGGCCGGTTTTGATGAAGTCCAGATGGATGGCTTGGGTAACGTGATTGGAAGAATCGGTGATGGGAAAAAGATTTTGGCTATCGATGGTCATATGGATACCGTGGATATGGGAAATATGGAAAACTGGGATTTCGATCCGTTAGGTGGTGAAATCAAAGATGGTTTTGTGCACGGACGTGGAACAGTTGATCAGAAGGGCGGGCCGGCAGCCTTTGTAACTGCCGGAAGAATATTAAAAGAGTTGGAGTTTGCTAAGGACTTGACTATCTATTTTGTAGGTAGTGTGATTGAAGAAGATTGTGATGGACTGTGTTGGAAGTATATCGTTGAGGAGGATAACATTAATCCTGATTTTGTGATCAGTACCGAACCCACCAATCTGAATATTTACCGGGGACATCGAGGTCGTATGGAAATGCATGTACATTTTTATGGGGTATCGTCTCATGGTTCGGCTCCGGAACGTGGAAAGAATGCCATTTATATGGCATCAAAAGCAGCGTTGGAAATAGAAAAATTGAACGAGCGGTTGAAATATGATGAATTTCTTGGGAAAGGAACCATCACCATTTCTGAAATGGTTACCGGAAGTCCTTCGTTATGTGCCGTTGCTGATTATGCAAGGATTCATCTCGACCGGCGTTTAACCTGGGGGGAAACCAAAGAAACTGCGGTTGCCGAAATTGAAGAGCTGATCAAAGGGATGAATGCTAAAGTTGAGGTGTTGGAATACAAAGAGAAAGCGTTTACCGGACTTGAATATGGCATGGAAAAATATTATCCTACCTGGAAAATCCCTGAAGATCATGAGATCATCAAAATGGGAGTCCAGGCCTATAAAAACTTATATCAAAAAGAGGTTAAGGTGGATAAATGGACCTTCTCCACCAATGGGATCATGACCAATGGGGTGTTTGGTATTCCAACGATTGGCTTTGGCCCCGGGAATGAGGTGCTGGCCCATGCACCGAACGAAAAGGTTGCCATTGAGGATTTGGTTGTAGCATCAGCCTTTTATGCCGCTTTTGCCTACGAACTATAACGTGTTGTAACTCTTAAAAAAAATAGTGATCCCTGATCTGCCTTTCAGGCAGGGTGTAAATTGTAACCAAGAAATACCAATTAACAATGAACATAAACAATAAAATAGAAAAATTAAGTCAGTTAAGGACCAATTTATATCAAAAGGATTTTTTGCTTACCTGGGAGAAAAGCCAGGAAGATTTAACAGCGATTCTGGAAGTAGCTGAGATATTAAAAGCGATGAGAGATCATAATATATCTCCACGGGTGTTTGATTCGGGATTAGCAATTTCCAATTTCAGGGATAACTCAACCCGAACCCGGTTTTCGTTTGCTTCGGCAAGCAATATGCTGGGTTGTGCTGTCCAGGACCTGGATGAGCAGAAATCACAGATCGCCCATGGCGAAACGGTCCGGGAAACGGCTAATATGATCTCATTCCTGTCTGATTTTATTGGCATCCGTGATGATATGTACCTGGGTGAAGGAAATAAATACATGCGTGAAGTAGGAGAGGCCCTTGATGAAGGATATGCTAATGGGGTTTTACCCTGCCGCCCCGGAATTGTAAATCTGCAATGCGATATGGACCACCCAACACAATCCATGGCAGACTTATTGCACCTGCAAAACCAGTTTGGATCACTCGACAACCTGAAAGGGAAAAAAATTGTTATGAGCTGGGCATATTCCCCTAGTTATGGAAAGCCATTATCTGTTCCCCAGGGAATCATTGCCTTAATGTCACGTTTCGGAATGAATATTGAGCTGGCATACCCTGAAGAATATGATTTAATTCCTGGTATTGTTGATATTGCCCGAAAGAATGCCAGCCAAAGTGGGGGGGCATTTAATATTTCGCATTCAATGGAAGATGCAATGAAAGATGCTGACATTGTATACCCTAAAAGCTGGGCTCCATTTCATATCATGCAACAACGTACCCGGTTGTTGAAAAATAAGGATGCTGATGGCTTAAAAGCTCTGGAACAAACCTGTTTGGCTAACAATGCAAAATTTAAACACTGGGAATACAATGAGGGAAAACTTAATTTGACAAAAAATCAGGATGCCCTGTATATGCATTGCTTACCTGCCGATATTAGCGAGGTTTCGTGCAAAGAGGGAGAAGTAAATGCGGAAGTTTTTGAGAAATACCGCATCAGAACGTACCTTGAAGCCGGGTATAAACCTTACATCATTGCCGCGATGATGTTTACCAACAGATTTGAAAATCCAGCGGAAATATTACAGCAGCTTGTAAAAAGAAATAAAAAGAGAGTTGGTTTTTAAACCGACTCCTCTTTTTGTTTATAGTGGGAATTTCAGAAAAATTATATTCAGGCTGTGTTGTCCAGATTATTGTTTAATATTCAGCTTTTCTCTTTAAGAATTTTCCCTGGGGCGAAGAAACCAGCTTTTCATTATCTACAACAATTTGCCCCCTGGCAATTACTACTTCAGGTGCACCGATGGTTTTAAAACCCTCATAAATTTCCTGATCACAATTTTGATGATGTGTATATGTAGAAATAATATTTTCAATCTTAGGGTTCCATAGGATCAGGTCAGCATCTGAACCCACGGCAATTTCTCCTTTTTGTGGATACAGCCCAAAAATTTTGGCTGCTTGTGTCGAGGTTATATCAACAAACTGGTTAAAGCTGATACGATTTTTTAAAACCCCGTGGGTAAAAAGCAATTTCATCCGATGCTCAACCCCTCCGGCACCATTGGGTATTTTCCTGAAATCCAATATTCCTGTCTTTTTTTGATCATAATTAAAAGGACAATGGTCGGTTCCAATGGTTTTAACAATTCCTCTTTTTATAGCATCCCAAAGAATATTTTGGTCTTCTTTTTTTCTTAATGGCGGGCTCAGGATATATTTGGCTGTATCTTCAAAAGGACCGTTATATTTTGAATCATCCAGAAAAAGATATTGCGGACATGTTTCGGAAAAAACTTTTTGTTTCTCTTGCTGGGCTTTTTCAATAATTTCAATCGATCTTCCGGCCGAAGTATGAACAATATAAATGGGGCATTTTGTAATTTTGGCCATGGCAATTGCCATTTGAACAGCTTCGGTTTCGGTTTCTACAGGTCGTGAAACAGGATGATATTCAGGGCTTAACTTGTTTTCCTGGGCAAGCTTGTTTCTCAGTTTTTCAACATTATCGCCCGACTCACAGTGAAGAGTAACGATCCCTCCCAGGTTTCCCAACGTATGCATTACCCTGAAGATGTCTTCATCATCCAGCCCCAGGGTATCCTTGTAAGCCATGTATACTTTAAACGAAGGAATTCCGGCTTCGATACAGTCTTTAATTTCCTGCCCGGTAGTATTGGTCCATTCAATGGGACTAACATGAAACGAGTAATCACAAAGGGATCTATTGGCTTCGGCTCTTCGTTCAATCAACGCGTCAATAAGCGATTCTCCTTTCTTGGGGGTTACAAAATCGAGTAGGGTAGTGGTGCCTCCTATTAGTGCTGCCTTACTTCCTGTGGCAAAATCATCAGCCGAATAACCCGCCGGAGTTGGCAGATGCATATGTACATGAGGATCAATGCCTCCGGGAAAAACATAATGTGAACTGGCATCAAATACCCGGTCAATGGGCTCTGATATTTCAAGAGAACTTCCTATCTGTACAATTTTTCCACCGGATATAAAAATATCAGCATTAAATGCCCGGGTTGAAGTAACAATGGTAGCATATTGAATTAATATATTCATATCGTAAAGGTAACAAAAGTTTTACGAAATCATATCGGTCTGTTTCGACAAAAGTCAGGTCTAATGGATTAAGCAAATCTACTTCACAACCCCTGGAGAATGATCGGGACAGGATGACCTGCTTAATTATTTGTTTTTATCCAGAACTTTAAAAAACATTCCATCAGGATCCTCCGTAAAACCAAGTTTTTTTAGGTATTGAGCATATTTTTTACTCTTTCCGGATGTTTTTACCAGGTCATACCCATCCTGGATGAAATTTTTTCTTAGTCTTAAGTAGATGTATCGCCCGTTTTTAAAATCCCGGTATTCAGGGATTACATAATCCAGTCCAACCCTCAGGATATTCCCATCCTCGCGGTGTGCCAGGAATAACCCGGCTACCGCCATATTTCTCAGGATAAAAAAACTAATGGTATTCATTTCAGGTTGATAAGTAAATCCAGGGAAAAATTTTTGAATGTCTTTATGATGAAATTCCAGAAAACGGAGAAGGTATTTGTTGTCGGCCCTGACTGCAAGAGTCTCAAATTTCTCTTTTTTCCCATAGATGGTTAGCAAATAATAAATATCTACCGCAACAATAAATCCGTTTAAAAAACCTACCGGCAAAGCTCCGATTAAGAATCCATAGGTTGAAAAGGTGGTGGCACCGATTAAATTAATCCACCTGAACTTAACAATGGAACTCATGGTCATGGATAAGGCAATGATTACCGAGGCTGCATAACCAATCCATTCGAGGATATTCGTTTCCATAAAATATTTTTTTTGTTAATATATTAAAGATTACTTTCTGGCAGATTGTTAAAACCTGGCAAAAATAGAATTTTAATCTTTAAACACTAACATTAAATGATCAACTATTGTTGCATCTTGCTCCATAACCGAAGCGATTGTTCTCTCGAAAATTCCAGGATATCTGTTTCATTTACCGTTTGCATCTTGCGGTCTTTGACAATAATTTTTCCGTTGGAAATAACATCACGGATATGGTTTGAGCTGAGCCCGAAAAGAAAATGCCCCAAAAAATTATTTTGATTTACCGGAGTGGGAGAGTCATAATCTAAAATCACCAGGTTATTTTCCCCGTCACCGTCAAACTGATTAATGGCTGTATAATCGTGCACTTTCCTGAAACGCTCCCAGGCAGATGAAAAATCAATGGTGTCAAATTGCTGTCCCACAAAAAATGCCGATCTGGCACTTTGTAACATATCACTGTGCATTCCGTCTGTACCCAGCATGATGTTATCCCCCAAGCCTGAACCATTAAAAAAACCTACCTTATTGTTCAGGTTACTTTCCATATTTTGGGCTACAAAAGCATTTGAAGAACTTACGATATTGCGTTCTTTTTCATTCAGATGTAATCCATGAACCAGGATTGACCGTGAAGAATTTAATACCCCAAAATCATTGAGCCTTTCAATTACCCGTTGATGATGATTTTTTAGGCAATGTTCCTGGTCGTATTGCCCTTCGGCAACATGAATATGAATGCCCGAATGGTATTTTTGCATTAAATCAACGGCTTTTTTCAGGGTGCCATTCCCTACCGTGAAAGATGCGTGTAGCCCCACCAATCCCTGGTTTTTCTGAAGATAGTTTTCCGTTTCCGCAAGACCCTCTTCCGCCTTGTCCAAACCGTCTCTGTCAGTAATTTCGTAGCATAACAAATGACTCACCCCTACCTGATCAAAGGCTTTGGCAATCGTTTCAAGGGATCCTTCGATGGAATTCGGGGATGCATGGTGATCGATCACAAAGGTAGACCCCGCTTTTGCACTGGCTATGGCAGTGTATAATGCACTGGCTTCAATTATTTCCGGGTCTAGTGCTTTGTCCAAAGTCCACCAGATGTACCGGAGAATCTCGTGAAAATTCTCAGGATTCTTTTTAGGAGCTCCCATCCCCCGGGCTAATGCTGAATACACATGATGATGCCCCACGGCAAACGATTTGGTAACTATCTTTCCTGTACAATCAATGGTTTGTTTTATTTCAGGATAATCAGATTCCTGAATAAATCTAATCTTTCCGTTTGCCCCTTCTTCTACAAGTAGGTTGGTGTTCCTGAACTCCAGGGTTTTCCAGTCGATATAGGTTGCGTTTTTTAAAAGAATCATTTTAAAGTAGAATTTTAAATTTGAATTTTATTCCTGCGGCATTTTTTGCATGTTGTTTGATAATATTTCTCCCTTTAGATGTTTTAGCCTGTAAGGCTCAGGTTTTAAATAAATGATCTCTCAGAGCTATGAAAACCTCCGAAGTGGCCTGTTTATTGAACTTTTAATAGAGGCAATTGAAATTTTCTTATCCCGTCAAATTGCGTTAAGGCATTGGCTACAGCGGCAGCGGTGGGAACCAGGCCTATCTCACCGATTCCCTTGGCTCCGTAAGGGCCAACCGGATCTTTGACTTCAATCATGCGTACATCAATCTCCGGTGTCTCGTGAGCTCTCAGGATTTTCAGGTCCTTCATTTTATCACTCACCAAAAAGCCATCTTTCATGGGTAGGTCTTCGGTTAAGGCATAACCCAGTCCCATATGTACACCCCCTTCCACCTGACCTTCAAAGAGCATTGGATTCATGATCTTTCCTCCATCATGAGCGGCAATCATTTTCTTTATTTTACCCTGGTCATTTAACACGCAAACCTGTGCTGCATAACCATAGGAATAATGCGTGATCTGTTCATCCACTTCTGTTCCCGGTTTGGTTGTCCAATCGCAAACATACTGTCCTTTATAGGTTTTGCCGGTTAATTCATCCAGTTTTTTGGTTTTTAAATCTTCTTTCAACGCCTGTGCAGCATTGATCACTGCTAACCCGACCAGGGCTGTTGCCCTGGATGAGGTGGTCATCCCGGTTTTGATCTGGGCATCGGTATTTACAATAACTTCAATGATATCCGGAGAAATAGATGTTTCCTCACATAAGGTTTGTAAAGCCATATTATGTACTCCTTGTCCCATCTCCGTCCAGCCATGCTGTAACCGGATATGGTTTTCAGAGAGTACCTCGATAATTACTTTCGATTCATCAACCATCCCGTTACCTACCCCTGAGTTTTTGATTGCGCAGGCCAGTCCGGTATATTTTTCCCGGTAAAAATCCTCCTTCACAGCCTCCAGACAAGCACGGATTCCTACACCAAATACTTTTTGTCCGGTGGAGGTTTTTAACCCGTCAACCAGGGCATTGTCATATCGTATCTGCCAGCGGTCAAAACCACCCTGCTTACAGATGTCGTCGATACAACTTTCCAGAGCAAAACAAACCTGGTTGGCACCGAATCCACGCATGGCACCACAGGGTATATTGTTGGTGTACACCGTTTTGGCTTCGATATCGATTTCGGGAATATAGTATCCTCCGGCTGCATGACCTGCTACTCGTTCTAATACTTTCATTCCTACGGAGGCATAAGCCCCGGTATCACCCACAGCCCGTAATTTTAGTGCAGTAAGTTTCCCGTTCTTGTCGGCTCCCAGTTCAATATCCATAGATACCGGATGGCGTTTTGGATGCAGGCGGATAGATTCTTCCCTGCTTAAGCTTAGCTTAACCGGTTTCTGCATAAGCCATGCAAAAAGTGAAGTTTGCCCCTGGATACTCAAATCTTCTTTTCCTCCAAATCCACCTCCATTGGGGATTAGGGTCACATGTACCTTCTCTTCGGGTAATCCCAGGATCATGGCAACCTGCCGCCGGTCCTCATAAATTCCCTGGCTCTGGCTTAACAGCTTGATTTCATCTTTTCCTGCAGGAAAGGCTACCGCAGCTTCTTTCTCCAGGAAAGCATGTTCTATGCGCTGTGTTTGATAGCTCCCCCGGGAGATGTATGTTGATTTCTTTAATGCCTCTTCGGCATTTCCAAGGGTAAATTGAGACGTGTCAAAATGATTGGGTCTTTCCTGATGTACCCGGGGGCCTTCCATCGCTTTAAATACATCGGTGACGGGTTCATAAACTTCATAGTCAACCTTGATCTTTTGAACTGCTTCCCGGGCAACCTCTTCCGATTCGGCTACCACACCGGCAATAACATCCCCAATATAATGCGTGGTTTCTCCTACATCAATCATCACATTCCAGTCCTGGAGGATTAAACCCACTTTCTTCTCTCCGGGAATATCTTTTGCTGTAAATATTCGATGTACTCCTTTGATCTTTTCGGCTTCGGAAGTATTAATCTTTAGGACTTTTGCTTTCGGGTGATCGCTGAATTTAAGGGCAGCAAACAGCATCTCGTCAAGATAATAATCATCTACAAAACGACGTTCACCCAGGGCAGTTTTCAAGGCTTCATATTTAGGGTGAGCAACTCCTATTTTACCTGTGGTTCTGGTTATTTCCAGTGATCTCCCGGTACGAAGGGCTTCACCGGCATTATCAATCGCCTGTTCAATCTTTTTGTAACCGGTACACCGGCAAAGATGAGGTTTTATCGCTTTCTGAATTTCTTCGATCGAAGGATTCGGGTTGTTCTGTAAAAGAATCTTGGTACGTGTAATAAATCCAGGAGTACAAAAACCGCACTGAACGGCTCCTTTATTCACAAAGGCTTTGGCTATTGTATCTTTTACATATTCCGGGAATCCTTCGGGAGTCAGTATTTCTGTTCCATTAAGCTTTCCCATTTTGGTTACACAAGCCAGCCTGGCTTTGCCATCAATCTCTACGGTACATGCACCACAGGTTGCCTGTCCCGAACAACCATCCTTAACGGATATAATATGCTTATGGTTTCGTAGGTATTTTAACAACGTTAGGTCCGGACTACCCTGATAGGTTTCTTTAACTCCGTTTAAAGTAAAAGTTATCATGATAACATTTTTTTCAGATTTTCGATATTAGGCTCAATGGAATCAGGCATTTTAAGCATGGACTGAACAGCATTCAGATCTTTTAATCCACTACCGGTTAAAAGTACAACATTATTCGAATTGTTGTCAAGTTTTTGGTGCAGGTTATAATGTAATAATCCTGCAAAACCTGTTGCTGCAGCAGGTTCTGCAAAAATCCCCGTGTTTTGGGAAAGGAGACGGGATGATTCAAGAATTGATTGATCCGAAACCGTAAGGTATTCTCCCTGGTATTTTTGGATAAAATATTTTACCATAGAAAAGTTGCGGGGAATATCAACAGATATCGAATCGGCAATCGTATTGCTTTTTTTTACCTCAAAATTTTTATTGTCCAGGTTACGGGTTAAGTTATCACTTCCCTCTGACTGGACAGCAACGATGGTTGGTATTTTACTGATGATTCCAAGTGCCAGTAAATCCTCGAAACCTTTATAAACTCCTGAGATTATTACCCCGTCGCCAACCGGAACGAAGATTCTGTCGGGGAGGGTTTGATTTAGCTGGTCAAAAATTTCAAAGGACACAGTCTTTTTCCCTTCTATGGTTAGCGGATTATATGCTGTATTCCGGTTGTACCATCCAAACTCTTCGGAGGCCTGAATACTTAATTCAAAGGCATCATCGTAAGTTCCTTTTACAGGAATAATGGTTGCTCCATACATCATGATCTGGGTTAGCTTGGCCAAGGGTGCTTTTTCGGGAACCATAATCACCGCTTTTTGTTTTTGTGCTGCACATATCCCGGCCAGCGAAGATCCTGCATTCCCTGTAGAGGCAGTAACCAGGGTAGACTGATTATTCTCTATAGCATAGGCTGATACCAGGGCTGAAGCTCTGTCCTTAAATGAAAACGTGGGATTTTGAGAATCATCTTTTAGCAAAACCTTAAAAGGTAACTTTTTATGGTCCAGCTCTTCCAGTTTATACAGCGGAGTATTACCCACTTTAAGAAAAGGTAAACTTGCCAGATTTTTTATGGGTAAAAGATCGAGAAAATTTTTCTCCTTGAGATGTTTGAAAAGAATATTTTTCTGCGATATCTTAAAAAAGTTATAAACAATTCTAAGCACTCCTTTGGGTGGATTAAAATCGTTATTTCCTTTGTTACATTGGGGACATAGATATTTTGTTTCCGAAGTATCGTATTGTTTTCCACAATCAATACATTCATAAAAAAATTTATCCGGAGTATTTTTTTGTGTCATACCAGTTTAAACTACTGCGAATTTACTATTTTTGTTTAAGAACCATTGACTTATTGTTTTAAAATTTAAGGTGTCTGTGTAGTTTTTAAGGTTTGGCATTCCTGGTCATTGATTATTTCTTAATGTCTCAGGGAATCACTATTTTACTACATTCAGACACCTTATTGGTTTAGAGTTTCTTTAATAGCCCGGTTTTATCGTTGAATTCGTTAATTAATTGATCCCACCGTTCTACCTGGTTGAACTGATTTTGCCATAATGACCGGTCATTCCACAATTGGTTTAAGTCTTCCACACTTTTTGCCTGTTGTTCTACCCAGGTAAAGTATTTTAAATTATGGATGGCTTTTTTGTCGTAATAATTCAGCTCTTTGGTATAATCAATCGAACAACCCAGGATACATTTCTCAAAATCTTTGGCAGCTTGTAATTGTTCATATTTGCCCCGTTTTTCATTTAATTCATTAATCCTGGATAAATACATGTCTGCTGAATCCGTGGCCATGGTAAGAACAATATCATCTTCTGTCATTTCATAATATTTGGCAGTTTTAATGGCAGATAATAGGTTGCTGATTCCGGAAATGCCGATTAAATGTAAATCATGAATAATATCTGACTCAATACCCAGGGATTTGAGGTATTTATGGCCTTCTTCTTCGTTAAACAATCGCAGGAGTCTCATACAATCCTCATCGTCGATTGCTGTCACCATATCGGTATTCTTAACATTATGGATCCAGGGTACGTGTTTATCGCCAATGCCTTCAATCCGATGACCTCCAAACCCGTTCATTAAGAGGGTAGGACATTGCAATGCTTCTGATGCCACAACCTTTAGTCCCGGATAGCGTGTCCGAAGGTAATCTCCGGCGGCAATAGTCCCTGCAGAACCTGTTGCCGAGACATAAGCTGCCAGGTTTGATTTTTCTGATTGGATTTCCTGATAGACCTCTTCTACGGCATTTCCGGTAATGTTGTAATGCCATACCGCATTCCCGAACTCATCAAACTGGTTAAAAATAATGCAATCAGGTCTAGTTCGGCGAATTTCCCAACATTTGTCATAGATTTCTTTTACATTCGATTCACAACCGGGAGTGGCAATGACTTCTGATCCAATTTCATTTTTAAGCCAGTTGAAACGCTCCTGACTCATCTCCTCGGGTAATATGGCTACTGATTCGGTCCCCATTAATTTGGAATCAAAGGCTCCTCCACGGCAGTAGTTCCCGGTTGAAGGCCAGACTGCCTTGTGATAGGTTGGATCATATTGGCCCGTGGTAATTCTTGGTGCCAGACAGCCATAGGCAGCACCTACCTTGTGTGCGCCGGTAGGAAACCATTTGCCTATCAGTAAAACGATTCGTGCTTTTACTCCGGTTATTTCCCGGGGTAGCTCAATATAATTGACGTTATTAAATAATCCTCCCTGCTCTTTGGGTTCATTTTTCCAGGTTATCCTGAACAGGTTTAAAGGATTAATCTCCCATAAACCAACATGTTTAAGTTTTTTCTTGATCTTATCGGGGATTAATTCAGGATGTTTTTGTTGCTCAAAGGTGGGAAGTATGATATTCTTCTCTTTAAATCGTTCGATTGCATTTTTCAATGCCGCTTGATTCGTTACTTGATTAACTATTTGTATCATATTTTACTGGATTTATTTGCTTTGCAATGTAATAAAATTACAAATATATTCTTATTATTAATAAATATATAGTAAAAAACACTATAATAATAAAATTATTAAGAAATTTATTATATTTGTGTTTTAACTATTTAGAGCGAAAAGAAAATTAAACTGATGATGAAACCATTGGACCATATTGATAAAAAATTGTTGAATATTTTGCAGACCAATAGCCGGATTACTATTCGTGAATTATCCGAAAAGCTGCATTTATCTACAACTCCCATTCATGAGCGCATCAAGAAACTCGAAAAGGGAGGTTATATTAAAGAGTACATTACTTTGATCGATCCCAAGAAGATAGGGAAGAAGCTGATTGTATATATTTCTGTTTCGTTAAATAAACATACCAAAGAGGCAATAGAAGCATTCGAAGAACAAATCCACGGGATGGAGGAAGTAATGGAAGCCTATTATATTTCGGGGAGTTCAGATTTTCTTTTGAAAGTTTTTTGTAATGATATGGATGACTTTCATCAATTTGTAACCAATAAATTTTCCGTGATTGGGAATATTAGTCAGTTTTATAGTTCTTTTGTGATGTCGGAAGCAAAGCTGAAGCGGAATTTTATGTTATAGTTAACTGTCTCTGGTTACTTTTCTTAGTAGAATGAATAATAAAAAACCAGTCAGAATATTGTTAGGTTTCCAACTGGTTTTCATGTCTGTTAAAACTACGATATGATTTGTTGTTGTGCATAATCCAGTCCGGTTTGAATAAATTCTTTGGTAATCTGACCGGTTGGATCTTCTGTTTCGTATATCCGGTCGGGAATATTCAGCTTTTCGAAGCGGAATCCTTCACGAAGTTTAAACTGATATTTGCTTAAGTGAATTTGTCTTCCTATTTGGTGCAGTTGGTTTTCGTCCAGATCAAACCCCACCAGTTTGAGCCCCTGGCTAACCAGTTTCAGGTCGTAAATTCCACGGGCAAAAAAGCATACAGCGATGCTTGAAAGAATTTGCCGGATAGCTTCCTCGTCCAGTAATTTATCCACTACCTTTTCGGGAGCTACTGTACCATGCAGGAGTTCTTTCTGGTCAATGGAGTATCCGCCATTATCCAAATGGCTATGTCTTGCACCCAGTAAGAAGCCAAGGTACCCGGCGGGCCCGGTATGATAACCAGGCATCTCATTTTTGCCAAACTGCATGGCAAATTCTTTTCCACCGTATTTCCCGGCCGCAAAATCAACCCCTTGGGCACATGCTTTTAGAAATTCTGTTTTAGGGTGAATAATTTTATCTACCAGTTGCATATAGGTCTCCGCATCTCCCCATTTGACCTCCAATCCCTCCAGATCGCTTGTAGATATTTTATTTCGTTCCAGCATTTCGGTAATCCAGGCCAGGATCACGCCCATACTCATGGCGTCAACACCTATTTCCTCTACCTTATCAATTAATTTTAACATTTCGGTTGGATCATAAATGCCCACCATTGTTCCTAGGGAGTATATTAATTCAAAATCGTAACCTACGGGAGTAGTTTTAAAAAAATAGGGGTCATCTTCATAGGGCTCCCGCAGATATGCCAGGTGTACACAGGCAACTGGACAATGGGCACAGGCAACCCTTCGTGCCAGGTGGTTTTTAGCCATCTCTTCACCGGTAATGGGTTCAGCCAGTTCACTGGTACTTGACTGCAGGTTTTTTACCGGTAAAGCTTTAAGGGTGTTCAGGGTTCTTATATTGACTGCCGTTCCCAGATCGTGGTATTTTTTCATGACCGGCGAGTCTGTGGCTGCTTTATAAATTTCATCATAGAGCTTCCGGTATTCTTTTTTATTGTTGACTTCGATCTTTCGTTTTCCCGAAACCATGAGAGCTTTTAATTTCTTACTGCCAAAAATCGCACCTAACCCCAGTCTTCCAAAATGACGGTAGGTTTCGGTGGTAACATTGGAATAGGTAACGAGATTTTCACCCGCCCTGCCAATACGGAAAATGGCTCGTAACCCTTCCCCTTTTTCATTTTGCCGGATCACTCTTGCAGGAATTGAACCGTCTTTCATGCCCCATAAAGTTTCTGCATTATTAAAAAATACCTTTCCCTGGTGGATTGAAAGGTAAACCGGGATCTCACTGGCTCCCTTGACGACTATTGCTCCATAACCAGCCATTCGGATGGCAATTGCACTTCGGCCGCCGGCATGACTCTCTCCCAGGTCACCGGTATGAGGTGATTTAAACATGGCACAGGTTTTGGAAGCTAACGGAAATACCCCGGTCAAAGGTCCTACGGCAAAAACTATGGGACTTTCGGGTGCTAAAGGGTCTATTCCTTCAGGGCATTCTTCCATTAACAGTTGGGTTGCTACTCCAGTTCCTCCGAGATATTTTTCAAAAAGATCTTTTCGGTCTTTTACCCAGAATCTTTTTTTTGTAAGATCAATATATAGTACGTTGGATAAAGTGTCATTCTCATTCATGGCTAATAACTTCCTTTTCATCTTTGATTAATTCTAAAACATCGTAAGGGCAATAATCGGCACAATGTCCGCATTGCACACATATTACCGGTTTGTTCTGTTCTTCGTTCCAGAAAACAGCGTCGATGATACATGCATCCTGACATAACCCACAACCGATACATTTTGACGATTTTAATCGTACACCCCCATTTTTTTGAGGGACTAATGCCCCTGTTGGGCATACGCTTGCACAGGGCGGGTTTTTGCACGACCGGCAGACAATAACTGTATATCCCCTGGATATCCCTCCTGTTGATCGTACACCAATACATGTGTTTGATAATCCCGCATCACCACTGCGCCTTGAACAGGCAAACATACAACTCTGGCAGCCGACACATCGCATGGCATCTTTAACAGCTAATTTCATAACTACATGGTTTTTGTTCTTAAAAGAACTACTAATTAAAAGATTAATTTTTAATTAATCCATAAAATTACCATGGATTTATCAAGAAAAAAATAGGGTGTACAGATACTTTCTTGCCAATTCATCTGCCTTTATCTATTTAAAACGTTTGCGGAATATTCTGGATTGATCCTGTGATTATTTATTTAGAATAATTATAAAGTTGGGATCGGTCAATTCTGGGGATTCACTTCAGATAATAACAAGGAAATGTTCCTTTTGGGAGATGTCCTGAATTTTATGGGTTATTATTTTTTTATTATATCCCTTATTTCTTATTTTTATATCAAATGTAAAAATTATGCAACTTAACCTGATTGAGAAATTTATTCTTATAGCACTGGATGCCCGGAAAGGGAAGTTTGTAATCGATAGTCTATCCTTAAACTATGGAATTGCCGGTGCAATATTACTCGAATTATCGGAAATGAACAGAATTGATATTGAAAAGAAAAGATTAATTTTAATAGACGATAAATTGACCGATAATGAAGTGATCAATGCTTCGATAAAAACCATCCGAAAGACTCATAAAAAGCGAACAGCTAAATTTTGGGTCAATAAAATCGGAAATAGTGGCTCCAGGTATAAAAAACAGATATTGAGAGATCTGTCGGGGAAAAACATTTTAAGTGTTCGCCGGAAATCCTATTTTTTCGGAATTTTTAATTTTTATTCCTATCCTTTGATTGATCCGGAATACAGGAATGAACTTACCCGTCATTTATTAGGAATAGCTCGTGGGCAAAAGAAAGCAGATCTTGAAAGCTTGCTATTACTCAGTTTATTAAACAGCTGTAAATTGAGTCGTACATTGTTTCCCAGCAAAAAGGAGTATAAGGAAGCCAATAAACGAATTAAGGAACTTACCCGTGATATTGAGATCAGTGATGCTGTCCAGAAAACTTTAAAAGAAATTCAGACCGCTGTATTAGTAGCGACTACTTCGGCATTTTTAGCGGCTACTTCTTCTTCAACTTAACGTTTTTTCATATACAGGGTAAAGGTCAGGATTGCCAGCACGAAAAAGATGCCTCCCGATAACAACAAGGCTGCTGAAAGGCTGTATGTGTCGGTATACCAGCCTACAAAGGGACCAATGAATGCGAAGAAAATACGGATCACAAAATTCCTGACCGATAAAACGGTGGCCCGGATCGTTGAATCACACAATTGATTGATGTAATCTTTTAAGACAGGAGTTGCAACTCCCCGCACAAAATAAAAAACAAATAAAACCCCAATTCCCCATAATGCGTTTATTCTGCTTATCACAAGATATCCGGCAGGAATTAAGATCGAGATCCAAAGCATAATTTTTACTTGTTTTAGCCTGGACTCAATCTTGTGGGCAAAAATTGCACTCACTCCCACGGTTAGATTGAGCATGGTCCAGAATATCCCAAAAAGAGTTACCGGTAGAGCGATGAACTCAAAATAAGGCTGAACAAACCAGGCCATCGTTAAAGTCGAAGCACCTATGACTGAAGAAAAAATAATATTCCACTTTAATTCCCGATGATCGTGAAGTGCATATTTAACAATTTTTAAAATATCGTTCAGTTTAAGTTTAATAACATCCCTGTGTTTTTGAGGTTCAACGAGCAAAATGGCTGCCGGGATACCGGTAAAAGCCACCAGTGTTTGTGCATAATAGGGATAACGTAAACTGATTCCCGCCAGCAGTCCCCCTAAAATTCCTGCAATGGCCTCTGCAAAATTCCCAATGGATACCATCCGCCCTTCGAATTTAATATATTGCTCCTTTTTCCCCGACTCCTGGAGGGTATCATAAAGCATTGCCGAATCGGCACCGGAGATTAAGCTTTGGCCGATTCCCAAAATGATTTCTGCGATTAAAAACCCCGCAAAACCATAAGAGAAACTATAGGTTAGAAAGCCTAAGAAACCCAGGATAGTCCCAATGATAAGGGTTGATTTACGCCCCATTGCATCGGCAAAGTATCCTGAAGGAATCTCAAGCGCAACAATAGAAACTGAATAGATCGCCTGCAAAAGAAAAACGTGCCGCATCTCAAGCCCGTTATCCTCATAAAAGAGAACAACAATAGGCATAAATAGCATAAACCACTTGGCTATTTTTATGATGTATAACTTATAGATATTATTTCCCGGTTTATGCTGCATCTAACCTTATTTTGAATGAGTGCAAAAATAGTTGACTTCTCCTGATTTTTAAAATTATCCTCTCATTTATTTAACAAAAACGAGTTGGTTTTTCATTCGAGAATTATAAATAATTAGAATGATTTGTAACCCTGCATTTATTTTTATTATAAATTTGTTATGCTACAGCAGTAGCAATAATGTTATGGTTGGATAGTTAAAATGAACCTGGATTTTTTTGACAGATCAAAAATTATTGAAGGTCGTGCCTGGATTATTCGTAAAGATTTTATCAATAACCAGATGATTTTTGCGGATAAATTCCTTAGGATCGATGATTTTAATGAGTTAGGACAGTATACCTTTAGCGGATTGAAAGAGTATCATGATTTTGCCACAAAAGTAATCCCCGGGGATATCCTGATTACAGGGAAAGCATTTGGTTGTGGAGTGTTTCGTCAACAAAGCATAGATTGTTTTATTTCATTAGGGATACAAGCGGTTATTGCAGCTTCCTTTTGTAAAACCTGGGAAGATCATTCCATAGCTGCCGGGTTCCCGGTGTTAACTTATAAAGAGTTAGCTCCCCTCTATCTTGAACAGGGCGATAGAATACGTGTTTATTTTGTTAAAGGGATGATGAAAAACTTAAGGAATAACCGGACGACAGCTATTCGTCCTTTTTCCCGGAAGCAAATGAACAGCTATCTGAAGTAAGAGGTTCTTCCAGAATTCTTTGAAATAGAGTGAAAAAAAAACCTGAGCCGCCCCCCAAAGAAAAAGACGGTTTTAAACCGCCTTATTTACAATTACTTACAAAATTTAGTTGTGATCCCGGCAGGATTCGAACCTGCGACCCACAGCTTAGAAGGCTGTTGCTCTATCCAACTGAGCTACGAGACCTTTTGATGGATTATAACACTTTTAGCAATCCTAAAAGCGATGCAAAAATATAAAAATATCTTTAACCCCAAAAAAAATTAGTCTATTAATTGTACAGGAAAAAAGAGAAATATTTACTTCATCTTTTCTGGTTTGTTCAAGAATTAATATCCTCCTTTTGGGAATCAAATATTCTCATGGACAAGAAAAATTAGAGGTTGAAAAAATCAATAAATTTTGATATCTTGTTAAAATTAAATCAACCGTGAAACTTAAATGATATTATGGCGAACATTTTACTTAAGTACCTGGAAGAGAGGCATAAAAGTGCACACCGAAAAGTTGAGGAACCCAAAACGGTAGGACCTGTTATCACCATCTCAAGATCGTTTGGATGCCCTGCAAACTTATGTGCTACTGATCTTGCAGAGCTTTTAACGAGAATAGAGGGGAATTCTAATGAACCCTGGAAAGTGATCAGTAAAGAGATCCTTGAGGAGTCTGCCAAAGAATTAGGATTAGAGCCGGATAAAATCGAATATATTTTTCAGTTTGAAAAACGAAGTGCTATTGATGAGATATTAGAGGCATTATCAAGCAAATACTATAAGAGTGAACGGAAAATCAGAAAAACCATTCGGGAAGTGATACATGCCTTCGGAGAACAGGGACGTGTTATTATTGTGGGCAGGGCAGGAGCAAGCATCTTATATGATATTAAGAACTCTTTGCATGTCCGGCTGATTGCTCCCCTGGATTACCGTATTGAGGGGGTTAGCCGAAGACATAAGATTTCCCATCGGGAAGCCAAAAAATTAACCCTCGAGATGGATAAAAAAAGAGCCATGTTAAGAAAAGATTTTGCCGGGAAAAGGGTTTCTGATGTAGATTATGATTTGATATTTAATTGTAAAACCATAGGTTCCGAAGAGATCGTTCAGCTTATAGCAAAAGCTGCCCAAATGCGAAAAATGGTTTAGATGAATTTTTGATACAATGGGGATTCTAAAAAGATAATCTTCCTTTTAAACAATAAAAAAAGCCACCTTTTGGTGGCTTTTTCTTTAGAGGGTGTTTCTGTTATTGTTTGATGATTTGCTTTGTAATGGGTTCTTTCTCATCTTCAACAGAGATGATGTACGATCCGGCAGGAAGGTCTGAAATATCAATTTCTTCCTGGTGACCATTGATTTCAACAACCTTAACCAGCGAACCGGTTGTATTGTAAATACTTATTGTTCCTACTCTTGTACCATTTTCAATGGAAACGGTTACATAATCGATGGCAGGATTAGGATAAACCGTAACATCCGTAGGCATTTCGTTACCCAGTTGTTCTGTTCCAAATTCAAAGGATGCGAATGAACCAGCCCCGGCTTCCAATACATTTACAGTATAGTCTTCCACTTCACCGTAGCTGAATGTTTCACAAGGATCTGCTGCGGAGTTATATTTCATGGTTACCCGCATTCTGGTAGTTCCTAATAATGCATCCGAAGGAACGGTAAATGTTGCAGAGAGTTTATCGGCACTGCTGGATGACCCTGAAACCATTTCTTCGTCACTATCAAATGTTCCACTGTGGTCCCAGTCAATCCATACATGCCAGTATTCGGTATAGCTACTGCTTCTGAATCCACAGCTGAAATAAATGGTTTGCTGTTGACCACGATTAACTGTTGCGGTTAAGTTGGTGAAATCTGCATAACCACTGTTTTTACCGGTGGCATTGCTCATTTCATTTAATTCCACAAGGTCAATCCATTCATAATTCACATTGTTCCCTTTTGAGCTGCAATAAGTCAACTGTTCGTCAGTGGTTGTAACATTTAACGTACTGCTTGCAGCAGAAACATTTCCGGCGGCATCTTCTGCGGTAACATAGTAGGAATAAGTAGTAGATGCATTTAAACCGGTAACCTGGATTGAGGTTCCTGTTGCAGAGGCAAGGAAAGAACCATCCTGGTATATGTTATATTCTGTTACCCCTACATTATCACTGGAAGCATTCCAGCTAAGCGTAAACGAATTGTTGGTAATCCCTGAAGATGCTAATCCTGTTGGAGCAGTAGGAGCTTCAGTATCAGGAATTGCTTCTTCGAAGCTTACGGTATAATCTTCTACTTCACCATAGCTGAAAGTTTCACAGGCAGTCTGCTCCCCGTTATACTTCATCGAAACGCGCATGCGGGTAGTTCCTGTGGCGGTTGAACGGACATTGATCGTTCCGTTTACTGTTGTTTTACTTAACGATCCGGCATCAAAAGCCAGTTCATCACTGGTAAATTCTTTATCATTATTATAATCGATCCAGATTTTCCAGTATTCGTTATAGGTTGACCCGCTGAATCCGGGAACTAATGAAACATCTACGGAGGTTCCTGCCTCAAGGGTGATCACTTCGCCGGTAAAGTCAGTATATCCTGCAGCACCTGATGTGTTGCTGTAAGTACCGATCGTTACCTCGGCAATCCACTCATAGTTTGAGTTATTCCCTTTCGAATCGCAATATTCGGCAACAATTTCGTTGGTAGTAACAGAAATCGTATTACTTGCTGCGGAAACATTCCCGGCAGCATCTTTCGCTGTAACATAGAATGAGTATGTTGTTGCAGCCGTTAAACCACTTACGTTATAGTTTGTATTGTCAGTAGAAGCCATTACTGAGCCATCTTTATAGATATCATAACCGGTAACACCCACATTGTCGGTAGATGCAGTCCAGCTCAAGGTAACCGAAGTTTCTCCCACATTGGATGAGGAAAGGTTGGTTGGAGCTGTTGGTGCCTGGGTATCGGCTGGTTCATCGGTGGTAACATCCAGCGTGTTGCTGGCAGCAGAAATATTTCCGGCAGCATCCTTGGCTTTTACATAGTAGCTGTAAGTCGTTCCTGCTGACAATCCAGATACATTTGTCGAGGTTCCTGTAACTGAACTTAGCAGGTTCCCATTTTGATAAACATCATAACCGGTAACCCCCACATTATCAGTTGAAGCATTCCAGCTTAACGTGAATGAGGTTTCTGTAATATTCGATGCAGCCAGATTTGTTGGTGCAGTTGGTGCTTCCGTATCCTCACCAGTAGATTCGATGATATTTACAGTATAATCCTCAACTTCACCATAATCGAAGGTTTCACAGGCAGTCTGTTCTCCGTTATATTTCATTGAAACGCGCATACGTGTTGTAATGGCTGCAGTACCTTCTGGAATGCTCATGGTTCCGGTAACCGTGGTTTTACTCAATGATCCTGCATCAAAAACCAATTCATTGGCATCTTCAAAATCTCCGTCCCCATTCAGGTCAACCCAAATTTTCCAGTACTCGTTGTAGGTTGTACTTCCAAATCCCGGGGTTAGGGATACTGCATAATCAGTACCTGGTTCCATATCAAGGGTGAGATTTGTAAAATCGGTATACCCTGCAGCCTCTGATGAATTAACAAATGAACCAATTTCTACCTCTGCAATCCATTCATAGTTTGAATTGCTTCCCTGGGATTCGCAATAGCTAACCACAAACTCAGTGGTAGTGAATGATTCAATGGTTGAATATGCACTTGTCCCATAAGAGTTTTTGGCTCTCACCTGCCATTCGTAAGTTGTTTCAGCTGACAGGTTGGTAGCATTGTAGCTTGTACCACTTACATTGTAAGTTGCCCAGCTTCCTCCCTGTACGCGAAGCTGTACATCGTATGAACTGGCACCAGTGGCAGCATTCCAGGTTAGGGTAGCACTTTCGTCAGTAATATTTGTCGTGGATAGTCCGGTAGGTGTTTCAGGAGGTTCGGTAGTGAACATTCCCTGAAGAGCTTGTAAGGCAAGGTTTGCATTTAACCTGCCAGAACCTAACTTTCCGGTATAACTTGTGTTCACCGCGTAGTGATCGTCCACATTATTTTTTAAGAGGTCTGCTACCTGAGTGTTCGTTAAGGTAACACCGTTGCGCACTGCATTTGAAATAAGCAAGGCTGCAACTCCTGATACATGGGGACATGCCATCGAGGTTCCCTGGTAAAACCCATAACTGCTCCCTGAAAGGGTACTAAGAATTCCTTTGGGATCGTTCGAAGCACTTTGCTCTCCTCCTGGCGCTGAAATATCTACCCATTCTCCATAGTTCGAGTAGTAACTTCGAACATCGTTATTGTTCGTAGCTGCCACTGCAAAAGCGCCGGAATAACATCCGGGATACCAGTCGCCGGTGGCATCGTCATTTCCTGCAGCAAAAATGGTAATTCCTCCGTCTAGAACGGTACCCCCTCCATTGGCATTAAAATAATCAATAGCATCTAATGTCGCCTGATCATATACTCCTTCGCTGGTATATCCCCAGCTGTTTTGAGATATCGCTGCACCATTATCGGCAGCATAAATCGGAGCCTGGTCAAAACCTCCTGAACTGCTGCTGGTAAATACCTGGCACGACATCAAGCGAACACCATCGTTAGAACCTGATCCTCCGGCAACACCCGATACTCCTGTGCCGTTGTTGTTTACTCCGGCTACTGTTCCCGCTACATGGGTTCCATGATCTTCGGCAGATAAGGTGGAAGAGTTGGTTACAAAATTGTAACCTACTCCGGACCAGATATTTCCTGAAAGATCCGGGTGGTTGGTTTGGATCCCGCCATCAACAACCGCAACAATTACGGATGAATGTCCTTTTTCAATTTCCCAGGCTTCGGGAAGATCAATATCTTTATCAATGGTTCCACCTTCCTGACCTGTATTATGATAGTGCCATTGTTCATCATAACGGGGATCATTGGGTGTCCATTTAGAATCTTTTGTTTCGGCAGTTTCCTTTTCTTTCGGCGGAACGCTGCTGATTAATCGCTTTTTGTACACGGGTTCAGCAATCTCCACTTCGCCTAAAGCTGCATACTTTTTTACCATCTCTTTCACATCTGACTTTGAATCTACTTCTACTTTAAACCATAAGTGAAATCCCCAGGCTTTATGTTTTTCACGATTTGCTGTTGATTTTGGAGATTTTTCGTATAATCCGTCTAATAACGGGGTATACTTGTGGGCTCCAAATTCCTTATTCAAATGGTCGATAGCCTGGATGCCTGTTACCACATAACCGCTTTTTCCGGCTTCATACACCACATCCGGAATTGACTTATCCATTCCGGGTTTTAATTTAATTTGAATTTTGCCTGATTCATAGGCGTCTGGAGATACCTCCTCTAATCGAATCGGGGGCCTTTCTCCTTTAATCACTTGAATTTGCGAAAAAGCAAATGTTGTGCTAATTGCAAAAACTAACAGTAGTAAAAATTTTTTCATAAGTAAATTTAGTTTAGGTTAATTAATCGTAAAAATTTTGTAGTTTCGGTGCGAAATATAAAATAATTATCATCGCCTAAAAGTTGCAATCGACAAACAACAACTTGCTACCCATAGAAAAAAAGTTTCAACAGAAATAACCGGGTTATAAACAATAATGTGTTTTGATTTTTCCTGTTTCTGTTTTGTTTAAGTTGTTTTATATTAAATGGTTAGAGTTTTGTTTTTAAATATTTCTGGGGGATGAATAATTTTTTTGTATTAAACGATTAAACCGAAAGGTTATCTAAGCTATAAATCAACTAATAACTTAAATTTATTTTTTATGATCAAAAAAGTATTACAATTAACCACAACCTTATTGTTTGTATCTATACTATTTGTATCTGCTCAGGACGATAAGGAAAAAACAGAAGGATATGATTTTGAAATCATCAAGGAATTAAAAACAACACCTGTAAAAAATCAGTTTCGTTCAGGTACCTGCTGGAGTTTTTCGGCCATCTCCTTTCTTGAATCAGAGATGTTAAAGGATGGAAAACCTGAAGTTGATCTGTCCGAAGCATGGGTGATCAGGCATTCTTATTCGGATAAAGCCCAACGATATGTGAGATGGCACGGACATCTGAATTTTGCCGGTGGAGGAGCTTTTCATGATGTAACAAATACCATCAAAAAATATGGCATAGTACCCGAGGAGGTTTATGACGGACTTAACTATGGTACCGAAAAATTTGTACATGGTGAATTTGATGCGGTATTAAAAGGGTATATGGACCAGGTAATAAAAAATAAGAACCGTGAATTAACCACTGCATGGCATAACGGTTTAGAGGGTATCCTGGATGCATACCTTGGCGAAAAGGTAGAAACGTTTACGTACCAAGGTAAAGAATATACACCCCAAACATTTGCGGCCGAATTTACCGGAATTAATCCGGAGGATTATATCGAGGTAACTTCGTTTACCCATCATCCCTATTATTCAAAATTTATTCTTGAAGTTCCGGATAACTGGTCGTACGACGAGGTATATAATGTAACCCTGGATGATTTTATTGAGATTATTGATAACTCGCTGGAGATGGGCCATACAGTTGCCTGGGCCGGTGATGTGAGCGAAAAGGGTTTTTCCTGGAAACACGGAATAGCCATCGTACCTGATATTGAATATGAAGAAACCAGCGGAACAGATAAAGAACGATTAACCGGTCTTTCAACCGAAGAAAGAATTTATTCTTTTCAACGACCCGTGAAAGAGATGGAGATTACCCCGGAAATGCGTCAAAAAGAATTTGATAATTACAATACTACGGATGATCATGGAATGCATATTGTAGGAGTAGCCAAGGACCAGACCGGCAATAAATTTTATATGGTTAAAAACAGTTGGGATACTGATAATCCCTACAACGGATATATCTATATGTCCGAAGCTTTTATTAAATACAAAGCCACGGATATCATGATCCATAAAGAGGTAGTACCTAAAAAAATCGCTAAAAAATTAGATTTATAATCACTCGTCTTAATTGATATGTATTAAATCCGCCAAAGAAAATATTCTTTGGCGGATTTTTGGTTCAAACAAACTGTAACTTTATCTGTTGTATTCAGAAAACACTGGATGATGGACTTAAAAATCAACAATCAGACATTTATTGTGACCGGGGTAACCAGCGGATTTGGCCGATCTGTTGCCGTGCGGTTGCTGGAAGAGGGAGCAAATGTAATAGGGGTAGCCCGCAGAAAAGAATTACTTAGCGAGTTAAAATATACATACGATTCTCGTTTTGAATACCTGGCAGCAGATATTACCGAAGAAGGTGCAGTAGATCAGTTGATAGAACTTATCGGAATTTGTAGAATTTCCGGCATTTTTGTAAATGCCGGAGGGCCTCCTGCAAAATCCTTCGTGGAAACTGAAATCACCGACTGGGACGAGGCCTATCAAAAACTTTTGCGCTGGAAGGTTGATCTGGTGCAAAAAATGGTTCCCCGACTGGTTGATCAGAACTATGGACGAATCCTATTTTTAGAAAGCGGATCTGTAAAACAACCCATTGAAAACCTGGTATTGAGTACATCCCTACGTATGTCGGTGGTTGGAATGGCTAAAACCCTGTCTCAGGAGATTGCCGGTAAAGGAGTAACGGTGAATGTGCTGGCTCCCGGCTCGCATAATACGAATGCTATTGAGCGGTTAATCAATAAAAAGACAGATACTGATGGAATAACTTATGTGGAGGCCCGGGCGATATTTGAAAAAAATACCCGGGTTGGATTTTTGGGCGACCCTGATGATCTGGCTTCCCTGGCAGCCTGGCTGTTATCACCCTTTTCCCGATTTGTTACCGGCCAAACCATCTCTGTAGCCGGAGGGGCAATTACAGGAGTTTTTGGATAACGGAAACCCGATAAATGATTAAACTTTTTGTTCTCAACACTTAATTCATTTATTTTTGTGGATGAAAACAAAGTGTAGAGCTATGGAATGTAAAAAAGATCAAAACAAAGAAAATTGTAACTGTTCATACCCCTGCAGCAGAAAAGGCGTTTGTTGTGAATGCATTGCTTATCACCGGAAGATGGGGCAGTTGCCGGCCTGTTATTTTCCCGATGATGTGGAAAGAACATACGATCGTTCGATTACTAAGTTTTTAGAAACGGTCCAGGAACGGGGTCATCATTGGAACTGATTTATGACTAAAAATAGATGTGACTGGGCAAAAAAGCCCCTGGATATTGAGTACCACGATCATGAGTGGGGGATTCCCGTGCATGATGACCGGAAATTGTTTGAATACCTGCTACTGGATGGATTCCAGGCCGGATTAAGCTGGTCGACGATTCTATCGAAACGCGAAAATTTCAGAAAGGCCTTTGACGCTTTCGATTACAGGAAAATTGCCGGTTACAACTCAAAGAAAATAGAGACACTTTTACAGGATCAAGGAATTATCCGTAACAAACTGAAAATTAAGGCAGCCATCAGCAATGCCCAGGCATTTTTAAAAGTGCAGGAAGAATTCGATTCTTTTGACCGCTATATTTGGTCATTTACCGATGGGAAAACAATGGTTAACCACTGGAGAACAATTAAGGAAGTTCCTTCCACCTCGAACGAATCTGATGCCATGAGTAAAGATCTGAAAAAGCGGGGATTTACCTTTGTGGGATCGACTATATGTTATGCCTTTATGCAGGCTGCAGGGTTGGTAAATGATCACCTGGTAACCTGTTTTCGATACAAGGAAGTTTTACAATAACAATCAAAGTATATCCGCGTTTTTTCTTTGAAGAACAGTGTTCTTGAGAATCATGCGAACCGGATTGCATATTATTTAATGAATGATGATGAATAACGATATTATATGCGCCATATCCACTCCGCAGGGAAACGGGGCCATTGCGGTAATCCGATTAAGTGGCGATGAATCGATAGCCCTTACCGATAAGGTATTCCATATGGCGGGGAATAAACAGTTGGTTGATCAGCAACCAAATACCTTGCATTTTGGCGTGTTAAAACAGGACGATAAGGTGATTGACGAAGTGGTGGTATCTCTGTTTAAAGCCCCGCGATCATACACCGGCGAAGATGTAGTTGAAATTTCGTGTCATGGTTCGGTGTATATTCAGCAACAAATACTTCAACTGTTGACCAGGCAAGGAGCAAGGCTGGCTCAACCCGGGGAGTTCACCCTGCGTGCTTTTGTGAACGGAAAGATGGATCTGTCGCAGGCCGAAGCAGTGGCTGATCTTATTGCTTCCTCCTCTGCCACCTCACACCAGGTGGCCATACAGCAGATGAGAGGAGGTTTTTCCAGCGAAATTGCCCAGTTGCGTGACCGGTTACTGAATTTTATCTCCCTGCTCGAGCTGGAGCTCGATTTTAGCGAAGAGGACGTGGAATTTGCCAATCGTTCCCAGTTGAATGATCTGCTGAACAATATTCAACAACTGATCCGAAAGCTCCTCAAGTCTTTCGACCTGGGGAATGTGATCAAGAATGGTGTTCCTGTAGCCATTGTGGGGCATACCAACGTGGGAAAATCAACCCTGTTGAATAAGATATTGCATGAAGAGAAAGCCATTGTTTCTGAAATTGCCGGTACCACCCGCGATGTGATCGAAGATGTGATGAATATCGAGGGGGTAATCTTCCGCTTTATTGATACTGCCGGAATTCGTGAAACAACCGATACCATCGAAACCATTGGTATTGAACGTACCTACCAACGCATTGCAAAATCATCGATTGTTCTGTTGCTGGTGGATGCTACCGAAAAAGTTGGGGACATCGGGCAGGCGGTAAGGAAGGTAAAAGAAAAAATCGGTGCTACCGGTAAAAAGCTGATGGTGATTGTGAATAAAATGGATCGACTGGATGATCCTGCAACTGCCCAAACGATTGATGACCACTTACAGCAATTGCTGGATCCTGAGGATGTGCGGATTAAAATATCGGCCAAAACCGGCGAAAATGTGGAAACACTGATTGATGAACTGTTGTCGGTGGTTAACCTGGCGGCATTAAACCAAAATGAGGTGATTGTAACCAATGCCCGCCATTACGAGGCACTGGAGAAAGCTTCCGTGGCCTTGCAACGGGCAATCGATGGACTAAACTCAGGAATAACAGGTGATTTTCTGGCTATGGACATCCGTGAAACCCTGCACTATCTGGGAGAGATAACAGGACAAATCACCACCGACGAGGTGCTGGGAAATATTTTCAAGAATTTCTGTATCGGAAAGTAAATATGTAAAACAAGAAAAAATATTGTAAAAATAATTTATAATATTTATGCAGTACCCTCTGCTTTTATGACCTGGGGCCTGGCTATAAAAAAAGGGTTCCGGAATTTGCTCAGAAGGATTGTACATAAAAATAAGGAGATATGACCTTTGCCGAAAAAATAATTAAATTCAATGCGAATCTTGAACTAAACGAGTCATTACCCGACAACATCAGGGTGATGAATCCTTTCAAAGAAAATAAGAATGCGCTGGAAATATCCTCAATCTTTTATCAAAAGTATTATAACGATCAGCAGCCCCGCCAGTTAATTCTAGGGATCAATCCCGGGCGCTTTGGCGCCGGAGTCACCGGAATTCCGTTTACCGACACCAAACGGCTGGAAGAGAATTGCGGAATAAAATTCCATGGGATTACCACTCACGAAACCTCTTCGGTATTTGTTTATAATGTAATTGAACAATATGGAGGTGCAGAAAAATTCTACAGCCGGTTTTATATCAACTCCATTTCTCCGTTGGGCTTTGTGAAAACCAATGCCAAAGGGAAAGAGATAAACTTTAATTATTACGACAGCAAGGCATTGCAGGAATTAGTTACCCCATTTATGATCGAAAGTTTACAGACACAGATAGCCTTTGGCATTGACCGGAGTGTGGTTTACAGCTTTGGTGCTGGTAAGAACCTTAAATTTTTGCAGGAAATCAACACTAAGTATAAGTTTTTTAAAACCATTGTACCCCTGGAACACCCACGGTATATCATGCAATATAAACAAAAACACAAGAATTTTTATATCCACAAATACCTGGAAGCTTTTAAGGGTAGTGAAATGAGTTGATTAATTCTGTCCCGGCAGCGATTTAACAGATGATTTTGATTTTCTTTGCGACTGGATTTAATAAAAAGACCCAGACCCAGCGACTTGTTGCTAAGCTTAGTTTGTCATGTAATCATCTGATCAGTTAATTGTTTATTTTTTTAATTTCTCCGTGGGTATAATGGAAGCTGTCTCCCGGATTTATTGCATAAAAAATGTTCTCGCAGTCTCCTTTTCGTTGGCGTTCCTGGTAAAAATATTCACCCATTTTGCAATCGGGCATTGGGAAAACTGCTTTGATATCCAGCGCCTGCGCCATTTCGTAAGCTGTTTCCATAATGCTTATCCATTCCGGTCCCATGTCAGAGTGGGTATTCCCCAGAAATAACAGGTCAATGCTTTCGTTGTTTTCTTTTAAATAATCAATGGCTTCCTGGTTATTGATCCATGGATAATAGCGGTCTGACTGATGAAACAGCCAAAGAATAGTTAAATTCTCTGCTTTGATTAGATAACTTCTTCGGTTTTCGCCAAAAGCCGGCAGGGCTGTTACTTCAATTTTATCAATTTTTTCAGGTAGGTTTGTTGCTGGAAAATGAATGTTTTTTACCTGAATGGAATTAATGTGTTGATACCTGTTAGCATAAAAGTTACTGCTGATGTAATGGATATTCTCAAACTGATCTTCCTTTGAATAAAGAATATTCTGTGAATACAGGGTACCATCGAAATGGTATACGGAATTACCCTTTAGCTCTTCCGGGGTTATACATCCGTTTGCCAGTGACGGATTATGGGGGAGGTTCCCGTGTTCATTATAGCCAAAAACGATAAACCCCGAAGCAGTACTCACCCCCCAGGTCTTATTTCGTAATTTTGTTATGATCGCTTCATTTGGATTGGATGCGAAAAAGGTTCTCTCTGATTGGTTTAGCTTTTGTTTTTTCTTTTTTGATTTTTTGGTTAAATGGAATAAGTACTCAGCCACCTCCTTGTTTTGATGCTTCATGGCATAATCGAAGGGGGTATTCCCATTCCTGTCTTTTACATCGGGAGAAAGTCCATGTTCTATGAGCAGTCCGGCAATTTCTTTTCGTCCATTTGCTGCTGCAATATGTAATAAGTTGCGTTGATTTGTTTTATCCGGTGCTGCAACCTCGGCACCATGATCTATCAGTGTTTTAGCTATTTCATAATAACCATCCCTTACGGCAATGTACAATGGGGTTCTGCCGGCTAAATCCCGATAATTGATTTTTGCATCATGTGCTAAATAAAAATCAACCATTTCCTGGTTGTTGTTGATAATGGCAGGATAGATCGGTGTTACCATCATATTGCATACCAGGTTAACATTGGCATTGTTCTCCACGAGGAATTTGCAGACTTCAGTATTATTTGCAACTGCTGCAGTGGTCAGGGGCGAAGCTGCTCCGATATAGCGCGCATCCACTATGGCATTATGGCTAAGGAGTAGTTTTACCATATCAAAATAACCATTCCATGATGCAATAAAAATTGGGGTGCGGCAATGATCATCCAAAACATTTACATTTGCTCCATGATAGATAAGAATTTCGGCTACATCGGTTAGATTTTGTTGACTTGCCCAGTGGAGCGGAGTTTTTAGTTCTTTGTCTGTTTCATGTATCCTGGCCCCATGAGCGATTAACATCTTGGCAATTTCTCCATTTCCTTGTATTGCACACCAATGCAAGGGGGTTCTATCTTCATTGTCTTTGGCATGGATCGAAATCCCTTTGTTGATCAAAAGCTCAACGGTTTCCTTATGTCTACCGGCAATGGCAAATATCAGTGCATTACGCTGATAATTATTCCGGGTGTTGATATTGATCCCTTTTTCTAATAATAGGGAAACCATTTCATTCCTTCCAAAAAATGCAGCAAAATGCAACGCACTGTTTCCCTGTCGTTCATCTCGCAGGGTGAGGAGAGTAGAATCTTTCTCGAGCAACTCGACAAACTCGTCTCTGTTATTTTCCTGTATCACCTGAATCCAATGCTGCGAATAAATATTCGTCGAACACAGGAATACAATGAATAAACAGGTTAGTTTTTTTAAGGTATCCATTTTCAGAATAATTTATAGGTTAAAAATTAATTCTAAACAAAAGGTATGCCGCAGGCTTTAACCAGCTTACTGTGAGTGCTTAATGCGATTGGAGAATGGGTTGGATGTGTTCATATGCGGAATAAAGTGTTCATTTTCGAACGGTTTTGGTTGCTCTTTTTTAACATATGCATAAAACAAAAAAAGATTTTTTCTGTTTTTAAACCCATATGATGATCTGATATCTTATAGCTTGGATATATCTTTTTATTGTTTTACATTTATTTTAACTGGTTAAATTTTATGATCCCTATATTTTCCACCCGTCAGATTTTAATAATTTCATGCATTGCCGGCCCCATGCCGGCATCGTACCTGTTGGCAAATAACTTATTCCAAATGAATAAAAAAACGGCAGCCCGTTTCATAAATTTTTTGGGTTATTTTTTTGCCCTTCTGATTTATATCGGTTTTATCTTCCTTGATAATAGTTTGATCGCCCGTTTAAGCTATTTGCAAGTGAATATGTGGTTGGGTGTTGGGGGTGCTTATTTTCTCATTGTTGCTTTACAATCGGTTATTACGTTTTTTTTCTATTATAAGATTAAACAAATTAATCAAAAATTACTTACTGATAATTCCTTTCATCATCGAAAAATATATCCCTTTTCTTCCGTTCTTCCTTTTCTCCTTTTGGGATTAATAATCACTACTTATTTCATGTTTTCCGGAACTTTCAGGTTCATGATTTTTGTGATTTATGCCTTACCTAACCTTTATCTTTATCATCGGATAAAAAGGATATTTAATGATAGCAGGAGCAGGCTTCTTTTCAGGGTGTTCTTTATTTCCTGGGCAGCCTTATATCCCCTGCTTAATCTACTTCATCGGTATATTGACAGTCCTTTCTTTAACCATGTAGTAATGGTAATCGACTATTACCTTCCGGTAATGCTCTACCTTTTTTTGTTTTATCTTTTGATTGATTTGGGTCTTGTTATCCTTAAAAAATTGAAAATAATATCGCTGAAATTGCTGGAGACTCAGGTGTTTAAGCTGATTCTGTTCGGTGCGGTTATGTTACTGATAACGGTCATTATGTTTAAAGGGATTTATAATTTTAACCATACCAACATCCGGCAGTATGCCATTGAAGTTAACAAGAAAAGCAGCAACCCTGGTCAGTTAAAAATTGCGATGGCTGCCGATTTTCATTTAAGTGATGTGACCCATACCTGTTTTATGCATCAGTTTATTGAACAAATAAATTCCATACAACCCGACATTGTTTTGTTGATTGGTGATCTTGTGGAGTCAGACCAGCCCAGCAAAAAAATGAGATCTTTCGAACAACAATTGCAACGTATTGAGTCCAGATACGGAGTATTTGCCGTTGAAGGGAATCATGATATCTACCGCAGCAGCCACAGTTATGATTTTATCCGGAATGCCCGGATCAGGCTGTTGCAGGATACTGTTATCACCATCGACAGCTCTTTTCAGCTGGCTGGACGTAAAGACCGGCACCATAGGGACAGGAAAACAGTTGAGGAGTTGCTGAAAAATGCCTCGGATACGTTACCTCTGTTTTTGCTTGACCATCAGCCGTACCAACTGGAAAATGCATATGAAAATGATGTTGCTATTAAGTTTTCCGGTCATACCCATCACGGGCAGTTATTTCCGTTAAATTATATTACCGAGATGATTTATGAGTTAAGCTGGGGACATAAGAAAATAAATGACACCCATTTTTTCGTGACCTGTGGTGCACAGGGGTGGGGGCCACAGGTGAAAACCGGCAGCCAGTCAGAAATTATGGAGGTGATCGTTATTTTCAGGTAACTAATCTTTAATGCATGATAAATAATTTTATTTTATTTCATTTTTGTTCGAAAAAAAATAAATAAAATCAAGCTTTTAGAATGGATTCAATATTTTTATCGGACAACAGTAATTTTATTTTAATAGAAGTACCATTCTTTTTATTTTTTTTATAAATATTACTATTTTAGTATTTTAATTACGAAAAAAATAAACGTAACTTTAAAATAAAACATAATTATGAGAATTTTAATCATTGTATTATCAACAGTATTGTTTCTGTTTTTTTCTTCTTGTGGGGGGGCGTCTGAACAAAAAGGAGATGCTAAACAGGAAGAAACAAAAAAAGAAACCAAAAAATTATCAAAAAGCACTAAAGAAGGCATGATGGCTGTTTTAGATGAGGTAAATATAGAAGTTTCGGATGAGTTAAAGTATGAAAAGGTTGATAGAAAATCTAACGCTTATGTTATTTCTTTTAAAAATGATAGTGTACAAGAGGAGACTGCTACTAAGTTGGCAAAATGGTTTGAAAATGAGATTAATAAACTTGTAGAAGCTGGTTGGAAAAAAGTCCCTGTTCGGGAAAATGAAGAAATGATGGGGATTGTTTTTAATGAGATTATTTTGTATCCGCCAGATAAAGAGGATGTTGATATTACTTATGGGGTAAAATTAAGTTCAACTTATACCAAAGAAAATCAAACCTATAGTTTTTATGTTTCTGTTGACTAAATAATATTTTTAAAAGTATAGAGCGGGCTAAAAATAGTCCGCTTTTTTTATCTTTACAACCATGATTACGGTTGATAAAATACGAAGCAAACATAACAAGTTCTTCCGAACCCTTTTCTTTCACCTGATCTTCTGGTTCTTCAGTTTGTTGTTCTACACCTTTATTACCGGCGAACAACAGATTTTTATCACTTATCTGGATTTGCTTCTGCTGGATAATATTTACCTTGTCCTATCCTTCCTGAGTTTTTGCATAGCCCTGTGGTTTACATTGATTGATGTGATTTTTAGCGACCGGATTATGCGTTTCTTCCCGATTCAAATAACCTTATTTGTGCGTTCGGTACTCTATTTTGCTTCTGTGTTTATGTTGATTCTGATCGCTGCCCGCTCTCCTTTGACGATCTATACCAAAGAAAATTATAAGGAAATCTTTAAGTTGCTGCCCGGAATGGATATCACATTCTATCGCTTTCTTTTGTTCTTCTATATTTTCGGTTTTTTTAATCATTTGATCCGGGGCACCATAAAAAAAGTTGGCCGCGGGAATATGCGAAGCTGGGTTTTGGGATTCATGAATAAACCCCGCGAGGCGGAACGTATCTTTATGTTCCTGGATATGAAAGCCTCTACAATCATGGCGGAGCAACTGGGACATAAAAAATTTAGCCACCTGGTGCAGGATCTTTTTAACGATATGGCCATTGTAGATAACTATCATGGGGAGATCTATCAATACCTGGGCGATGGAGCAATCATCTCCTGGAGCCTGAAAAGAGGATTAAAGAAAAATAATTTTCTCCGGGCTTACTTTGCCTTTACCCGGCTTATTCATAAACGACGGCGTTATTATAACAGGAAATACGGCATCATTCCTAAATTTAAAGCCGGGGTACATGCCGGTAAGGTAATGGTATTACAGGTTGGACAGATTCGCAGAGATATTTCCTATAACGGCGACACCATCAATACCGCTGCACGGATTGAATCAATGTGCAATGAGTACCGACAACACTTGTTGATCTCCGGGGAGTTGTTAAACCTCCTGAGTGATCAGAAAAAATTTACCTTTAAAATGGTGGGGAATATAAAGCTTAAAGGCAAACGGAAAGCGATTGATATTTACCAGGTAAGAAAAAAGAAATAACGGTTGTTTTGTTGGTGTTTTAAACGAAATGGTATGCCTGCTATCTATACAAGGAAAGGAATACAAATAAAATATAATAATTATGAAAAAACTGAATTTTATAACATTGCTAATGATTATTTGTCTGGCTGTTTCTGGCCAGCAAAACAAAAAACATTTATCCTTTGACGATATTTTAACATGGAACCGGATTACAGAAACCGCTATTGCCAACGATGGTAATACCATTGTTTATAAATATGAACCCTGGAAAGGGGATCCAACCCTGAAAGTTACTACCAACGATGGAAAAGTGTTATCTACCTTTCCTTGTGCCAGGGATGCTGAAATTACCAACAATTCGGAATTTGTTATTTTTACGATTGTCCCTTCTGAAGATACCATCCGTCAATTAAAACTGGCCAAAACCAAACAAGAGGATATGCCCAAAAATAAACTGGGAATTTATCATTTAGAAACAAATACGATTGATACAATATTAAATTATAAATCTTATAAAATCCCTGAAAAATGGGATGGATGGTTGGCTTACCAGATAGAAACTCCCGTAGAAAAAGATCCTTCAGCTTCAGAAAATGAAAATAAACCCAAAAAAGAATCTGCTGAAAACGGATATAAACTGGTATTAAGAAATTTAGAGACCTCGGAAGAAATTGAATACCCTTTTGTTACAGATTACCAGTTAGCTGAGGAAAGTGATTTTATTACCTATGTAAGTTCAGGAGATGATGAATCTTTGGAAGCCGGAGTTTACCGGTACAACCTTTCAGAACAAAAGAATACAGCTATTTTAAAGAGTGTTGGTTTGTTTAAACAACTAACCATTGATAAAAAAGGACAAAAAATAGCTTTTCTGGCCGATTTATCTGAATCGGAATCCGACAAAAATAACTATTCGCTTTATTATTGGAAGAATGATGGAGATGCTCGTGAAATTGTTTCAACTGATAATCCTGCAATACCAAAAAATTGGAAAATAAGTGAAAATGGCAGCATTCGGATTGCCGAAAATACGAACCGAATATTTTTCGGGACGGCTCCCGAGAGGCCCGGGAAAGATACTACTAAATTAGATGAGGAGATTCCTCCGTTGGATATCTGGCACTGGAACGAGCCGGTTTTACAATCCGAACAGATTTACAATAAAGAAAGAGATTTAAAAAAATCCTACCTGGCCGTTTATCATCTGGATACGGATAAAATGGTGCAACTGGAAAATGAAAAGTATACCGGAATTAGACTCATCAGCCAGGGAGATGCTGATAAAGTCCTCGCATGGTCAAATCTTCCATACTCTGTTCAAACCATGTGGGAAGGGTATCCTTATCATCATGATATTTATCTGATTGATATAGAATCTGGTAATGCAGAAATGATTAAAAAAGATATCCGTGCCTACCCGAATGTTTCGCCCGGCGGGAGTTATGTGTACTGGTACAATTATATGGATACTACCTGGAATACCTATAAGATTGCTACCGGTAAAGAGTTTCAGATTACATCGCCCCGTACAATCCAGTGTGCGGATGAAATCAATGATATTCCCAATCCTCCATCACCCTACGGGATGGCCGGATGGTTTGAAAATGACGATGCTTTGCTGGTATACGACCGTTATGATATCTGGAAAGTAGATCCTGAAAACAGGAGTAACCCTGTGAATTTAACCATCAATGGAAGAAATGAAAAAATAAATTATCGCTATATTGATTTTGACCCTAGAGAGACTGCCGAAAAAGGTATTAACCCATCTGATCCGGTTTACTTGTCGGCTCATAACGTGATTACCAGGGAAGACGGTTATTTTACAACGACCTGGAAAGGGAAAAAAGAGCCACAACAATTGATTTATGGTAAATATCAGTTAAACCGGCCGATAAAAGCCAAAAACAGCGATGTTTTTGTTTATACCCGGGAAACCTTTGAGGAGTTTCCCAATCTGATAGCATCCGGTAAAAATTTTAAAAACCCTGTAACAATAAGCGATGTCAACCCACAGCAGGAGGAGTTTCTCTGGGGCACCAAGGAACTTTACAACTGGACCTCACTGGATGGAAGGAAACTCGAAGGTTTGTTAATTAAACCGGCGAATTTCGACCCCAATAAAAAGTACCCGATGATCGTTAATTTTTACGAAAAATCATCACAAAATTTGTATAAGCATCATATTCCCGAAGCGCATCGTTCTACGGTTGATTATCATTACTATTCGAGCAACGGGTATATTATTTTTAATCCGGATGTATACTACAAAGAAGGGTATCCGGGCGAAGATGCTTTTAACTGTGTAATGCCGGGGGTGACACAACTTATTGCCGAAGGTTTTGTGGATGAAAATGCCATTGCGGCCCAGGGACACAGCTGGGGCGGATACCAGGTGGCTTACCTGGCTACACGCACCAACCTCTTTGCGGCGATTGAATCGGGAGCTCCGGTAGTGAATATGTTTAGCGCCTACGGCGGAATACGAAACTGGTCCGGACGAAACCGCTCGTTCCAGTATGAGCATACCCAAAGCCGTATCGGAAAATCTATCTGGGAATCGCCCCTGCGTTACCTGGAGAATTCACCACTCTTTACCGCCGATAAAATTCAAACCCCCTTGTTAATCATGCATAACGAAGATGACGGGGCTGTACCTTTCAGCCAGGGCATTGAGTTTTTTATTGCTTTGCGCCGGTTAGGAAAAAAAGCCTGGTTGCTGAACTATAACGATGCCGACCACTGGCCGACCAAAGTACGCGATAAGTATGATTTTCAGATTCGATTGGCCCAGTTTTTCGACCATTACCTGAAAGGACAACCCATGCCCCAATGGATGGAAAAAGGTATCCCTGCCGTTGATAAAGGGCTGGATATGGGACTGGAGCTGGTAGAATAATTTTATACAAACAAAATCTTATATTCGTCAGCGGATGACTTGCTAATGGATAACTACTTCGCTTAATGGCATGTGGTTGTTGATTCAAAAGTCATCCGCTGACTATTTTTTAATCTAACCAAACCCGGAGGGTTTGAATGGTATAACCAAAACCGGTTGTCCCGTATTGATATCGGGAACGGCAATCAACTTTCCCTTGCATGAAAACCACAAATAAGCTATCTTTAAAATAAAACGAAAGTTCAATTATTATGTCAGAAATTATAGGAGAACAGAAAGAACGCAGAGAGCGGCTGATGAAATTTTCTTTGCAAATCATGCATGCCGAAAATCCTGTTCAGGCTGTTGAGCAGAACAGGGATATAATGGAAACTGTTACACCCGAGGAGGTCATTTGGGTAGTTGATGAGCTGGTAAAACAGGAGATTCCAATGAATCACTTAAAATCAGGGATCAATAAAATCCTAAATCTGTTTTATAATGCCTTAAACAATACACCGGATGTTCTGTTGCCCGAAAAAAGTTTTTTATACTACATTCAACAGAATAATGCGATGATGGATGAAAAATTAAAATCAATAAAACCCCTTGTTCGCCGGATAAATAAAGAAACCATTACCGATGAAATAAGAAATACGCTGAAAGAAAAATTCAAGGAATTACTGCCTTTCGAAAACCATTATGTGATTAAGGAAAATATTCTATTTCCTTTTCTTGAAAAGTATTGGGAGGATTATCGCTGTGTACAGGTAATGTGGTCTTTTCATGATGATATTAGACGAAACATTAAAGAAATAATCCAATTGCTTGAATCGGAAAATATTGATTTATCGCAATTTAACCACCTGGCCGGATTAATTTTTTTCAATATGTATGCCATCCGGTTCAGGGAGGAGAAAATTCTTTTTCCTCAGATACTGAAAACCTTTTCTTCCGACGACCTGAACCAGATGCTAATAGAGAGCCTGTCCATGGATTGGCCTTATGTTAAACCAGAAAATAAATCAAATGAGATGATGATGACTGATCAAAAGAATACAACTGGAGAAATTGACCTTGAGACCGGCTTGTTATTTCCCGAGCAAATCAAATTTATGTTGAATCACTTACCCGTGGATATTACTTTTGTGGATGAGCAGAATAAGGTAAGATATTTTTCATCACCCAAAAAGCGGATTTTCCCGCGTTCTAAATCAATCATCGGCCGGGAGGTTAAAAATTGCCATCCGCCGGAAAGTGTGCATGTGGTCGAAGAAATTGTTGAAGCTTTTAGGAAAGGAGAGCAAAAACAGGCCGATTTTTGGATCGATATGAACCATGAAAAAATTTACATTCAATATTTTGCCGTGCATGATGAAAAAGGCCGGTATAAAGGGGTTATAGAAGTGAGCCAGGAAATTTCCCGAATTCAATCGTTAAAAGGAGAAAAACGATTACTGGATTGGGAATAGATCTATGATTCTCAGAATTTATTTTCAATAAAGTTGAAAGCTTTAAAATTATATCGTAAATTGTTTTTTATTCTATCTTTCAGGTGCATGTTATTAACCTAAAAATAATTTACGATGAAAAAATTAATTTATTTATCCCTGGTTTTTATTTTCTTAATCCCCAGTTATTTAACCTTTGCACAAGGGGATGTTGAAACCATTGCCAAAGAGGTAATTAAAGCATATAAAAATCAGGATGCCGGACTGCTAAAAAAACATGCATCCGGCATGATGATGTATGTAATCAACGATAGTTTTTTTGAAAGTGATGACGGAAAACCGTTGGTTGACATTGCCCAACAATGGACCGGAAAAATTAAGGAAATCCGTTATTCGAAAGGGGATGTGATGGGAAAAGAGGTGTTACTTGCTTCTGTCTATTTTAGTGATAACCCCAATGGAAACCTGAATGTGGTTATCTTAAGCAGTTTTGATAAATCAGACTGGAAAGCTTTTGCATTGGGGATTACAGATATTTCAAGGGAGGAATTTGAACAGGGAGAAACCAGTCTGGGATCACCTTCTGCTGATAAATCCATTGAAACAAAAACCGATGTCAACCGGGAAGGTTATTCTATTGAAATGGCCAATGGGGATATGTTTGAAAATCCTTCGGATAAGAAGATCATAGAAGCCCTGCAGTCCTTAAACGACGATAACTTTTTTATGATACTTAGCGGGAAAGATGGGTTTATCCAAACTTCGACCTCTGAACAGGGCTTTATTGTACAATATAGCGATGAAGATGGAATGTTCGAAGCCGAAGAATATTTTTCGTTGGATAAACTGGAAGAAATTTTTATTGCATACGTTAATCAACAGAATTGGAAGAAGATGGCTACCTGGGTGGAGATGTAGAATTTTTGCCCTTGTTCAGTATTTTTTAATAAACCGGCGGATCAACCCGCCGGTTTATTTTGCTATAGATATTTTATAGCTAACAATGATTGAATTGTATTTCAGTTTTTTATAACTTGTTTTTTATTTTTAACTGGATTACTAACTTAATTTTACGAAAAATGAAAAAGCTATTAATGACTGCTCTGATTGTGGCATTAGCAGGTATTTGTAATGCTTTTGCCCAGGGATTTACTCCTCCGGAAGAGGGAAAAGCAGCTGTTTATTTTGTGCGGGTAACAAAATATGGCAAACCCACTTCCTTTGAATTTTTTCACCAGGATAAATACATTGGTGCATTTAAGGGCGATGAATATATGCGTTATGAAGTTGATGCCGGCGAACATCTGTTCTGGGCATCTTCGGAAAATAAAGAGTTTATTACCGCCGAAGTGGAAGCAGGAAAAACATACATTGTAGTGGTAGATGTAATTATGGGTGCCTGGAAAGCCCGGGTTGGACTCACTCCTCTAAGCGTTAGCGATACGGAAACCTTCGAACGGGCAAAAAAATTAATTGATAAACGTCCACCCGTTGTTATTCCCGAAAGTAAAATTGAAAAGATGAATGAAAAACTGGCTGACTTTATCACAGAAAAGCTGGAAATGTATGAAAATACCTGGAAACAGGAACAAAATTTTAAACACCTTTCACCGGATATGGCTATCCCCGAAGATCAATTATAATCTTTTTAAAAAAATGAAGCTGTCCAGACCATTTCCAGGTTGTACGGACAGCTTCTTTTCTTCGGTATCTTTCAACTATTCTTTCACACAGCGTACATAATAGAAATCTCTTCTTTTCGCTTTATCATTAAACTCAACTTTTCCTTTGGAGTCGATGAAATAGTATCCATAATCATCATCATTTTTGAAAAGATAATTGGCTGTATAGATGTTTCCTTTTCCGGTTTCATCCTCTAAAACTTCACCTCCCAGGAGGAGATTAAAACCTGTCCCTCCAAAGGGTAACAAAATTGGTAAATTATTGGCTGCCTTATTAATTAGCAGATATTTCCACTCCGCAGATTGTGGTAATCTCCATCCGTCGGGGCAAATTTTTTCATCAGTCTTAATGCTGTACATATGCCCGAACAGTTCACAGTCAACTTTAATATTATCGCGGCACATACTGTTTTCGCCCATATTGTACGAAAGATTTTCAGCCATCCAGGTGGTTCCGTCAATTTCAATCCATGGATATTCCTGGTTATCTCTGGAATCAATAAATGTTCCGCGGGTTAAGGCTTTACTTTTTTCAAGGTATTTCTTTTCGGTTAAAACACAACGAATTTTTGCTTCTTCGTGGGTTAACTTGGTGGTCCATTGTGCCATACCCCGGTAATTTGTAGGAAAAGGCATGGTTTTCTTACTCACTTCCTTATCATCATTGAATATCCAGTAGGTATTGTAGGTATAATAGGGAATATCCATCCAGTAATCGGCATTGGAGAGGTTCATTCCCCAGTTGCCCTCGCTGCTGAAACGTTCACTCAGCACTTCCTTTTCATTGTTTAGACTGATTGATGGGGTCATGTCGTTAAATAAGGCTTCCCAGTCTTCTTTGGTCGGAAGTTTCCATCCGGCCGGACAACGGCCGTCAATTTCTGTATACTGATAACTGCCGGTAATATCATTTTTCATCCATATGTTGTCTGCCCGGTAGATCCATTCCATCTTCTCCCCGGAAAAAGGATGATTTACCATACCCATATTCGGTTGGGGATTGATTTTTACTTCAAGTTGCTGTTCAATTTTATCGATAAATGTAGCACTTTGAACACATCTTACACTTAACTTCTCATTTTTATCGCGCAGCTCTTTGCTGACTTTATTTTCATTGAGCCGGAAGATGCGGGCTAAATATTTATCGGAATATCCCAGGTGCAACATGGAGCTGCCTGTGTTACTCCAAAAAGCAATGGCATGCTGATCGGGATATAAGGAGGTTTCATACTCGCATTCCTGTAACGAAAACCCGTATTTCTTAACGTTTTCCAGGTTAAGCTCTCGTAGCCCGTGTTTTTTGGCACTTTCCGCATCCATTCCAAAATGATTCTCCCATTCCATCCACTCCTCATCACCAGGCAGTTGCCAGTTGTCAGGACACGCATTTTTTGCTTCGTACCGGGTATATTTAAGGCCGCAGGGATTATCTGACGTGGATCCTAAATTTTGTGCCATCCACCGCGTTGATCCTATTTTTATCCAGGGATAGCCTGCTCCCTGTTTACCGGTTAAATTCCCGGTTTTCTGCTGGTCTACATTTTCGAAAGAGGCCACGAGTTTGAAATACATCCGTTCTTCCGGCTTATCTAGATGGTCAACCCAGACCACAAATTTCTTTTGGCTGCCGGGTAAAATGCTGTCGCCAATTTCTCCATAAACTTTTTCAACCTTCTCCCATCGATTTCTATCTGCCGAACAGAAGAGATTTACATCAAAAAGATTACTTTGGGTCGGAGAAGTTAATTGATAGGTGAAAATCAGCTCGCCACCCTTTTGGGACATCCGGAAGTTCTCGATTTTCTGGGCCTGAACGGCCAGAACACTGAAGATCAAAGCAGAAAGTAAAGTATATTTCATCATCTTTAAAATTTAATTTTTTATGTGATAAAGATATTATTTTGAACCTATAATTACAAGTATGAATTTTGTCTCTTCAACAGACTTTTATTTTCATAAATATTGTTATTTTTGAATGTAATGATTTTTCAAATAGTCCATATCATCACTTTTCTTAATCGTTTTAACGGTTTATAGTTTTTTTTTCTATTCTCTTTCTTTTTAATTTAAATTTTATTCTTAAACCAAACCTTATTGCGTAATGAAAAAAATTGTAATCCTTGGCGCCGGCATGGTGGGAAAAGCCATGGCTATAGACCTTTCCAAAAAATATTTTGTAAAATCGATCGATATCAATCCCGAAGCATTATCCTTTTTATCTTCCAAGTACTCCATCGAAACAGAGTGTTTCGATGTTTCTGATGATCAAAAGCTGGGCCGTGCGATCCGTGATTTCGACCTGGTGATTTCAGCGGTACCCGGGTTTTTAGGGTATCAGACCATGAAAAATGTGATCAATCATCAAAAAGATCTGGTGGATATCTCTTTTTTGCCCGAAGAGGTAACGGATCTTGACCCGCTGGCCAAAGAGAAGAAGGTAACAGTTATTATGGATTGTGGTGTTGCACCCGGAATGCCCAATTTAATTGCCGGTTATCATAACGAAATGATGCAGATCGAAAATTTTGAGTATATGGTGGGTGGTTTACCCAAAGAACGTTCTTTTCCTTTCGAATATAAAGCTCCCTTTTCTCCCTGCGACGTAATCGAAGAATATACCCGTCCGGCACGTTATGTGGAAAATGGAAAGATAGTATCCAAACCGGCAATGAGTGATGTGGAATTCATTGAATTTAAAAATGTAGGTACCCTGGAAGCCTTTAATTCCGATGGTTTACGTTCATTGATTTATACCCTGAATACTATTCCAAACATGAAAGAGAAAACCCTTCGTTTTCCCGGTCATATCCGGATGATCCAGGCCCTGAAAGCTGCTGGATTTTTGGACCATAACCCTTTGACCTTGAAAAACCAGGAAGTGGTGCCTTTTGATTTTACCTCTGAAATTTTATTTAACTCCTGGAAACTTCATCCTGAAGATGAGGAATTTACCCTGATGAAAATTAACCTTGCCGGCAAAGAAGGAGGTGTTGCCAAAACCATCACCTATGATTTGTATGATGAGTATGACCCGTCAGAGAAGATATCCTCGATGGCCCGAACCACAGGATTCACTGCTACTGCTGCAGCCGATATGATCTTGAATCAGATTTTTGATCAAAAAGGTGTTTTTCCGCCCGAACTTGTGGGAAAATACCCCGAATGTTTTAACTATATCTTAAGATACCTGGAAAAGCGGAATATCATTTACAAAAAAACAGAACACCTGGATTAACCATTCATCCCAAAAATCCTGTTTGTAAACATTCTACAATTCTTATGATTAAACTTTGATAGTTTAAAGGAATCAACTATTTTCGAAGTTTTAAATTATATATGCATATACAATTGTAAATAATTAACCATGTGTATTTTAGATTAAAGAATTAAAGATTTTTTAACCTTTTACAACAAAAAAAATGAAAAAAAGCCCAGTACAGATTTTTTTAAATGGTGTAGAGCGGGTAGGGAATATGCTCCCCCATCCGGCTTCTTTATTCGGACTTTTTGCATTAAGTGTCCTGGTATTATCAGCGATCTTTTCTTTTTTGGGATCGTCGGCAATACATCCGGCAACCGGAGAAAAATTTGAAGTGATTAATTTGCTATCCCGGGATGGAGTCCATATGATTTTAACCGATATGGTTGATAATTTTACCAGTTTTGCTCCCCTGGGAATTGTAATTGTAGCGATGCTGGGAATAGGATTGGCCGAACATTCGGGTTTGATTGCTGTGGTAATCCGAAGCCTGGTCCTTTATTCGCCCGAAAAATTATTAACCTTTATTATTGTTTTTGCCGGCATTTTATCCAATCTAGCCTCCAGTGTAGGCTATGTGCTTCTGGTTCCTTTGGCCGGGACCATCTTTATGGCTGTGGGGCGTAATCCCATTGCGGGATTAGCAGCGGGTTTTGCAGGAGTATCGGGAGGCTATTCGGCCAACCTTATCCTGGGAACCATTGATCCGTTACTGGCAGGATTATCTGAAGAGGCTGCCCATCTTGTGGATGCTGCTTACCATGTGAATCCCACCGCCAACTATTTCTTTATGGTGGCTTCAACCTTCCTGATTGCCATTCTGGGCACCTGGGTTACTGAAAAGATCATCATTCCACGACTGGGAAAATATAATAACAACAATAACCTGGAACAGGAAGAAATTACCCGCTTAACTCCCCTTGAGAAAAAAGGAATTAAAAGGTCGTTATGGGTTTTGGCTGGATTGTTCGCCTTAATTCTTGTGGGATTAATTCCGGAAAACGGTATTCTAAGAGGTACAGATGGCTCTTTTCTAAAATCACCTATTTTAGACGGAGTTGTTGCGATATTGTTTTTAGCAGCCGGGTTAATGGGAGTTGTTTATGGTGTGGTTACGGGCAAATATTCAAATGATGCCGATGTGATGAAAGGCATGGCCGAATCTATGAAATCAATGGCCGCTTATATTGTATTGGTATTTTTTGCGGCACAGTTTGTGGAATATTTTAATGCCAGTAACCTGGGAATAATTATTGCCATTAAAGGAGCACATGCCATAGAAAGCATGAACTTAGGTTTGATTCCCCTGGTGATTATGTTTGTTGTTTTTTCGGGCCTGATCAACTTGGTTATGGGAAGTGCTTCGGCAAAATGGGCCTTGCTGGCTCCAATATTTGTTCCTTTGTTTATGTTTTTGGGATATACTCCGGAACTAACCCAGGTGGTATATCGTATTGGCGATAGTGTTACGAATATGATCTCACCCATGATGAGTTTCTTTGCTTTAATTATAGTATACTTTCAAAAGTATGACGAAAAAGCGGGTATTGGTACCCTGGTGGCTACCATGTTGCCCTACTCGGTGATCTTCTTTATTGGCTGGGTAATATTATTGATTGCCTGGCTGCTTATTGGGTTGCCTTTGGGACCCGGTGCAGGGGTGCATTTGTAATCAATTCGCTTTTTTATCCCCGGATTGCCTGATAACCTGCCTTCGGCAGGGATGAATGAAATTTTTTTTTGAGCTGTAAAGATATAACTGAATAATGAATGGTATTGGCAATTGCCGGTACCATTTTTTATTGTTTACAAATGTTTTTATTTTCGAATTTGTTTTACGATTTTTACTTAGAAAAAAATAGTAGAATGTCTACAAATAAAACCCAACGTTTTACCCGGGAGGAGGAAATTGCCCATTCGGTATCCCATGGACTGGGAGCTGTATTTGCTATAGTAGCCCTTGTGCTGATGTCAGTTTTTTCGGCAAAATACGGAACGGGTTGGCATGTAGTAAGTTATGTAGTTTACGGATCTTTTCTGGTATTGCTGTATTTATCCTCAACATTGAATCATACCCTGCCTTTGGGATCAAAGGCAAAGGACTTTTTTCATAATTTTGATCAGATAGCCATCTTTTTGTTTATTGCAGCTACCTACACCCCTATTGCACTGGTAGTTATCCGTAACGACTGGGGATGGGTGATGTTTGGCATTGAATGGGGATTAGCCCTCACCGGGGTAATCGTAAAGATATTTCTTCCCAACAAATTTGAGAAAGGAGTCAATATTTTTTATGTGGTTTCTTATATTATTATGGGGTGGCTGCTCCTGTTATTCCTGATCCCGTTATATCAGAATATGCATCCCATGGGGCTGGGATTTATTTTCATTGGAGGCGGGTGTTATACCCTGGGGGTTCTGTTTTTTAAGTTGGAAAAGTTAAAATATAGCCATTTAATCTGGCATCTGTTTGTCATTGCCGGAAGTGTTTGTCATTGGATAGCTATTTTTGGATATACCCTTAATCATTAACTAATAAAAATAAAAAAATAAACCATGCGAAGTTATTACTCGGTCCTTATTTTTCTTATGCTTCTATGGTTTCAGCAAGGGAGCCTGTATGCTCAGAACCCGGAGAGTACTCCCGGGGTAAAAAGAATTTATGTTATTAAGTATGAGTGGCATACGGGTGTTATTTTTGAACGGAACCAGGCTGTAAACTATTTTCCTGCATTACAAAATGATTTTCATGATTTTAAGTATATTGAGATCGGGTGGGGGGATAAGGATTTTTATATGGCTGAGGAGGAAACTTTTTGGCTGGCTTTTAAAGCAGGAATGCTGCCTACCAAATCAGCCCTTCATATCACTGCCATAGATGAAGATCCGGAAAAACATTATTCCGCTTATGAAATCATAAGGCTTGACCTGAGCCATGAAGATTTCAAGCATATGATACAATATTTCAACAAAAGCTTTGCTTTGGACGCCAATTATAATAATATTAAGCTAAAAAACGGGTTAAAAAAGAACAGTCAGTTCTATCTTTCTGTAGAAAAATATTATATTCTAAAAACATGCAATGCATGGATTGCCAGGGGACTCAAAAAAGCAGGTGTTCCTATCCGTCCGTTTTTTGCACTTACCTCAAAGAATGTGATGAAACAATTGAAACGTATAGAAGAGCGAGATGATAATTAATGCAGGAGAATATTGATGATATAAACAACATAAAATAATAAAAGAAAAAAACCTTCCCAACGGTCTAGCTTTTTTCGCTTTCCGGTATACATGGATATAAACAGGAATAAAGTTCCTCCCAGTAAAAGATAGAGATCGGTATTGAATGTTAAATGGTATTCAATGGGGTTAATCATTGAGCTTAGCCCTAAAATTAATAAAATATTGAAAATATTTGAACCGATAATATTTCCAACAGCGATGTCATTGTTCTTTTTGATTGCAGCCACCACCGAAGTTGCCAGTTCAGGTAAGGATGTTCCTGCCGAAACAATGGTTAATCCAATAATTTTTTCGCTCACATTTAAGATCGTGGCTAACTTTATGGCATTATTCACTACCAGTTTTCCTCCGGCAATTAATCCCCCTAAACCCAGGAAGAAGAAGATGATTATTCTAAGGGTTGAGAATTGTTTTTTCGGGGGTTTCTGGAGGATTGTATCGGTTTTTAACTGTTTATAGACATAATACAGGAACAGGATAAAAAGAAGGATGAACAGGGCCCCGTCGAAACGACTAAGTACACTTTTTTGAGTATAGAATAAAAGTTGATCATTAATCAATAAAAATAACAGCATTGCAGTGAAAAATGCAAAGGGGATCTCTTTCCAGGCAGTATTTGAGTGAACCGTAAGAGGGGTTATGATCCCTGCCAATCCTAAAATAATAAATAAATTAAAATTATTGCTGCCAATGATGTTGCCTAAAACAATCTCCTGGTGATCCTGTACCGAGGCAAAAACATTAACTACCAGCTCGGGAGCAGAGGTGCCAAAAGCTACTATGGTTAACCCGATGGCCAGCTCTGAGAGATTGAACTTTTTGGCTATTGCTGATGCACTATCTACAAATAAATCCGCACCTTTTAACACAAGAATTAGTCCGAGAAGTGTAAGAAGTATAATAGAAATCACAATATGCAAAAGATTAATTAGAAATTTTGATAAAAACGCTGTTTAAAAATACAAAAATAACTATAGCCATAGCGATATAGGATTGAGGTTCTCTCAGGATGTAGGTGATAGCTATAGTGAATAGGGTTGCAATAAAGTTTAATAGAATGGCCACATTGAAAATGCTCTTGATTTTAACTTTAAGGGAAGCCAGGTTGTATAACCCCATAAAGATATAGGCCAGACCCGTACCAAAAAACCAGAGAGAATCAGCATTAACTACCTGGTAGAAAAAAGGGGTAAGTAATGCATGAACAGCACCAAGTAGAACCAAAAGCCAGGATGCCACGCGATATGATTTTTCCATAATATTTTTTTTCAGGATACGTAACTAAAACGGGTTAATGATTGTATACAAAAATACATAACATCTAAATATTTAGGAAACGTTTACAATTATTAATTTAGGAACTGGTGCTCCTCGTTCATTGATTGATAATAACTTTTAAGTTACCTTTGGAAATAATTGAGGGTTCACCTCGTTTAAATACAGAAAAGGATGAAAAATCTAAGTTGGGTTATTCTAATTTTACTTTTCACTTCTTCGTGCCGAAAAGCCAAAGAAGTAAAAGAGTGGTTCCAGGATCCTCCTGTTAGCCCGGTTACTCAAACCATCAAAACGGTTATCCCGGTGGGGTATGCTGCCGAAGTGGCCATTTTAACCTTAAAGGGATATAACCTGCCTAATACAAAAATCTCTGAATCCAAAAACTCCACTTTAATCTACATTGACACAAGTGTCGATTATCCTTACCGGTTTAAAGACGATAGCTATGGTCAAATGGTGGTTGCCGCCCTGGAAACAGGTGAAAATACTGCACTTATCTCTGTTTTTTTTACCGATATGGATATTACTACCGGTAGTTTTAAACTATTAAATGTAATTGCTTTTCCGGTAGTATTTACCCAGGAAAAAATTACTGCTGTTTATGTAGCTATGGATATTAATCTGGGATCCAATTTGAATATTGGGATTGACCTTACCCAGGAGGAAATAGACCAACATCTGGCAAAACTGAACCATGAACGAACAGAGATCTATGAAGTAGCTATCTCCCAAAATGCATGGATTATCGATATCTATCACCAGGGAACTTATGAAAACCTGCTTGATGATGAGTTTAAAATTTTTGGCGGCCAGCAGGCAGTGGCAGTTGAAAATTACGAAACGGAATCCTCTGTAGGAGCTTTGCAAATGGCGATGATTGATACGGATTTCTCATCCGGTTGCATCAAGAATCCAACCCATGGACATGTTTTTTTACAGGATGTGGAGGTTTCCTCTTCGACCAATACCAATGATATTGTATTTGGACATGTTTTATACGAATTTCATCCCAATTGCGATGGTGAGATATTAGTAAATGCAGCTACAGGAAACTTTGTTTTTGCAATTGGTGATGAGCTGGATTTGGGATTAAATTAAAAGGCCATACCTGAAATTAAAGTATGGCCCTGAAAAATATTTACTATTTGGTAATAATCTTTACCTCTAGGGTAAAGTCATCATAAATCATATTATCACCCAGGTTATCAAAAAATTTACCCGACCCGTAACGAACATTATATTTTGTCCGGTCGACAGTAATTGTTGCTTTATAACCATTCACCAGCTGTTCTGCTTTAAAGGAGATGGGTTGTGTAATTCCTTTGATGGTTAAATCCCCTTTTATTTCTGCAAATCCCTGCTGAAAAGGGGTTGCTTCCTTAATTTTTAATGTGGATACCGGATACTGGTCAACGCTGAAAAAATCATCCGATTTTAAGTGCCCAATTAACTGGGCATTGGTTTTTTCATTCTCCAGATCCTGACAATCCATACTTCTCATATCAATTTTAAAAACTCCGGATTTAATCTGATCATTTTTTACCATTAAGGAAGCCTCTTGAAGTTGAATATAGCCCCAATGTTCTCCGGTAACTTTCTTTCCGGTCCATTTAAGTTCTGATTGCTCAATATTTACAGGTACTTCCTGAGCAAATGCAAAGATGCTCATCAGCAACAGACCAAATAGTACATTTAATTTTTTCATAATACGTTCTTTTTTGTTGGTTAAAATTTGTTTGCCTATTTAAACATACTTCTAAACAAAAATGTTCAAAGGAGTTTTTTTATATGTTGAAAAATTCATTAGGAAAGAAGAGGATCGTTGAGAATATGGATGGATCCCCTATAAAAAAATAAGGCACTGATGGTCATGAAGGTATGGCTGATATCGTAATGATTAAACCACGGGCTAATTCCCCACTGGTTCATGAAAAATAAAGCACCGATGGCCGAAAATCCAACCGCAACAAGAAAGAGTTTGCTTCCTTTTACCTTGGTTTTTAGGTAAACAAAAAGATTAAAACTGGCCACAATAACCAGTAAACCGTAAGCGGAATGGATCTCAACAAAAAAGAAATTCAGGGTAAGGAAGGTAAGCATAACGAAAGTAATTAGCTCAATAATGTTTAACCAGGCAAAAAATGTTCCTGTCCCTTTTTTGATCAATGGACGGGCATATTCTATAGCAGCCCGTTCTACCAGCATAATGGAGAACATGCTGGTAAGCCATCCGGGGAGTTTCCATGGGTTGGCCACAGTTTTTAACAGGTCCTGTCCAAAGATTTGACTGATAAACTGAATAAGGGCTTCAGGGGTATGCCACTTTGCATCGAAAAGGTAGATAAAACCATGGCCAACAATACCCCCGATTGCCGTTGCCAATCCCATGCTCAGAAAATAATACCGTAAATAGAGATGTACCTTGTTTCGAACAGGGATTTTATTTAATTGAATAAAAGCATAAAAACAAACAGCCGAGACCATCAGGTCCGTTAGCGTGGTTACCGGCTCGTCAATCCGGAGGTTCTGAATATATATGGAGGGTTGATCAAATGGTACCATATTGAAGAATCTAAGATAGTATAGTATTTTTAGATTATCAATTTTTATATTAAAAAAACAGTTATTTCATTATATTTGCTCCGTATTTAAAAAAGCGTATTGTTTTGAAGAAAATTAGTCTGATTTTCATTCTTTCATTTCTTGCGGCCTCTTCCTATGCGCAGGTTCAGAAATTCCAGCCGGTTACTCAACTGGGAATAAAGCAGGGTATAAATTATTCAAGTGTTTATTTTTCCCCAGCGATTACCCAGGGGATAAAACTTGGCTATCAGGGAGGATTTGTGTTCAAGTACTGTAACGAAAAATCTTTGGCGCTGCAAGTTGAACTTAATTTTTCACAAAAAGGATGGGTAGAGGATTTGGATACTGTTTCCAATAGTTACCAAAGAAATCTTGATTATATTGAGTTGCCTTTTTTAACCCATATTTATTTTGGAAAACAAAAGGTGAAATTTTTTGTCAACCTGGGCCCTTCGGTTGGTTATTTAATCCGCGATAACATTAAATCCGAAATTAATAATGAATTTTTTGTTAGAGATTATTATGAACAGGAGATTGATAATAAATTTGATTTTAATGTTCTTGGAGAGTTGGGTTTAATTTTAAATACCGGTATTGGTGAATTTCAGGCTGGATTTCGTTATGCTTTTACCCTTACGAATTTTTTTAAATATACCTCTGAAAGTATTTTTGAAAATTCTCAAAACCAGGTGATCTCTTTTTCCGTAACTTATTACTTCCTTGATCATCGAAAATAAACTGGCATATTCTAATTATTCGTTTAAGTCTTTGAATTTTTTACCCGTTAATCCTCTTTTACCTGTTAGTTATTCTTAAACTACTTTAACATTTTTTAACACAAAAAACATGTATCATTGCGCTATTAAACAGAAAACAGAAGTATAATCTATTATTTTTTTTAAAAGAACTATTTTTGTGTATCTTTTCAAAATTAATGAACTATGAACAACACTGTGGATGTAAAAGAGTTAAATGAACGCATTGAGAAGGAGAGTTCTTTTGTGGATATGATTAAGATGGAGATGGGAAAGGTTATCGTTGGACAAAAACATCTTGTCGACTCCCTCTTAATCGGTTTACTTTCCGATGGGCATATCCTGCTGGAAGGAGTTCCCGGGTTAGCTAAAACCCTTGCCATCAGAACGATGTCGAGTATAGTGGATGCTGATTATAGCCGCATACAATTTACCCCGGATTTACTTCCGGCGGATTTAATTGGAACAATGATCTATAGTCAGAAGAAGGAAGAAGTCCAGGTTAAAAAGGGTCCCATATTTACCAATTTTGTTTTGGCCGATGAGATTAACCGTTCTCCTGCAAAGGTACAGAGTGCCCTGCTCGAAGCCATGCAGGAACGGCAGGTTACCATCGGAGATAAGACCTATACCCTTCCCAAACCCTTTTTGGTGATGGCAACCCAGAACCCGATCGAACAGGAAGGAACGTATCCCTTACCCGAAGCACAGGTAGACCGTTTTATGCTTAAGGTGATTGTGGATTATCCAAAACTGGAAGAGGAAAAATTAATTGTTCGTGAAAATATCGCCAAAGAATTTCCTGTTGCCAGGGCCATCCTAACTCCTCAGAATATTATCAATGCTCGGAATGTAGTAAAGGATGTATATATTGATGAGAAAATTGAAAAATATATCCTGGATATTGTTTTTGCGACTCGTTTTCCGGAGAAATATCAATTGGAAAAGTTCTCGGCATTAATTAACTACGGAGGTTCTCCAAGAGCAAGTATTTATCTGGCTTTAGCATCAAAAGCCTATGCTTTTATCAAACGAAGAGGATATGTGATCCCCGAGGATGTTCGTGCAGTCTGTCATGATGTGTTGCGCCACAGAATCGGCTTAACCTACGAGGCTGAAGCAGAAAATATTTCTTCCGAAGATATTATTACGGAGATTTTGAATACTGTGGAAGTCCCTTAATTTAATTGATCCCTTATATGAAAAAAATAGTTGTACTTCTGTTAATTGTTATTTCGAGTTTATCGGTTCTTGGACAAAATTACGTTGGTGCTCATAAGTTGACCATCAAAAAAGAGATGAAACAAAATTACCGGGATTTCTACTTTTCAAAGGAGGTTCTTGGCAAAAGCAGTTTCATCAAATTTGAAGATATCGATGGGTACCGCACATTACTCTTCGTTCTTAATGAAGATGGATATTGTAAATATCAAATCCTGATGTGTGATTATGGATTGTTAAGGTCAACCATAGATTCTTTAAATAAGAATTTTGAGTACCAAAAAGATTTAACCTGGTATGATTATATTTCCGGGAAAGATAATTACGTGATCAGGTTAAAAAAAGAGGAGTGGTATTTTTCTGTTGTCACCAGGAAGCTCGAAAAAGATTGATTTTTTAATAAAAAAATTGATGGTCGTGGAAGCTTCAGATTTAATTAAAAAAGTACGTAAAATTGAAATCAAAACCCGGGGGTTATCCAAAAATATTTTTGCCGGTGAATATCATAGTGCATTTAAGGGCCGGGGGATGACCTTTAGCGAAGTCCGTGAATATCAATATGGGGATGATATCCGGAATATTGACTGGAATGTAACCGCCCGCTTTAATCACCCTTTTATCAAGGTGTATGAAGAAGAACGCGAGTTGACGGTGATGTTGCTGATTGATGTTAGCCATTCCAGGGTCTTTGGTTCTCAATCCCAGTTAAAGAAAAATTTAATTACTGAAATTGCTGCTGTCCTCTCATTTTCAGCCATTCAGAATAATGATAAGATTGGAGTAATCTTATTTAGTGACCGGGTGGAAAAGTTTATCCCGCCGAAAAAGGGGCGAACTCATATTTTGCGTATTATTCGTGAATTGATTGAATTTACACCGGAACAGAAAGGAACAAATATCTCTGAAGCCCTCCGATATTTAACCAATGCCATTAAGAAACGAAGTACGGCATTTTTAATTTCCGATTTTATGGATGAGGATGACCAAACCGGGATGCTTCGTTTTGATGAAGCCATTAAAATTGCCAACCGAAAGCATGATGTTATCGGTTTAAGAATTTATGATATCCGTGAAAAAGAATTGCCGCCGGTAGGTTTAATCCGTATGCGAGATGCTGAAACGGGAGTTTACGCATGGGTGGATACCTCAAACGCTAAATTGCGTAAACAATATGCCCATTGGGCTGAAGAAATGGAAGCCCGGATAAATAATACGTTAATGAAAGCAGGAGTCGATTATGTATCTGTTGCTACCGGTCAGGATTATGTAAAACCTTTAATTCAGCTATTTAAAAAACGATAAAAATCGTACCAACGGTTTATGAAAACTAAGGATTTAAAATATATACTCTTTCTTTGGATTGCAGCGTTTGCATCTGTTTATACAGCATCAGCCCAGGAGGTAAGGGTACAGGCAAAACTGGATACTAACCAGGCTCTTATTGGCGATCAGGTGGTTTTGAATTTATCTGTTTTTCAAAACGATAAGGACACGGTTCTACTGCCTGTATTTGAAAAAAGATTTTCAGACCAGCTTGAAGTAATTGAGCAGTTCGCTCCGGATACTTTAACCCTGGAAAATGACCGTCTGGAAATTAAGCAAAAGGTTCTTATTACTGCTTTCGATTCCGGACATTATGTAATTCAGCCTGTTCCCTTTTTATACCGCGGGGACACCTTAACATCAGATGCCTTGTTATTTAAGGTTAATACTGTTCCCGTAGATACTACCAAAGCCATTAAAGATATCAAGAAACCCTATGAAGCACCGGTTACGCTGGCCGAAATATACCCCTGGTTATTCGGTGGATTGGGCCTGATCTTATTGATCTTAATGGCAATATATGTGCTCCGGAAAATCTTGAGAAAAGAACCGATCCTTCGAAAGGCAAAACCCCAGGAACCGGCTCATGTTATCGCTTATCGTGATTTGGAAAAGTTAAAGGGACAGAAACTTTGGCAAAAAGAACAGGTAAAAGAATATTATACCCAGTTAACCGATATTTTAAGAAAATATTTGTGGAACAGGTATGCTATCAGAACCCTGGAACGTACTTCGGATGAAATTCTTCAATCCCTTAAAGATTCACCATTTTACGATGAGCAACTACATGGTTTGCTGAAAGACATTTTTAATCTATCAGATTTGGTAAAGTTTGCCAAATTTAAACCATTGCCCGATGAGCATCAAAAATGTTACAATGATGCCATCCGCTATGTAGATGAAACCAAATTAGAAATTGTTGAAGATGATCAGGAAGATCCTCACAAAACTGATAATAAGGTTGATCAGCCCAAACCAATTGAACAGAAACTGAAACAGGAATAAATTTTAGGGTAAAAACGTATGAATAATATAACATTTGCAAATCCAAATTTACTCTATTTATTATTGCTTATCCTGCCAATAGTTTTTTGGTATGTGTTTAAGCATCAGACTATTAATGCAAGCATACAGGTGTCCTCCCTGAAAGGCATTGAACCAAAGCATTTAACCTACAAGCACATTTTGCGTCATGGTTTGTTTGTTTTTCGGATGATTGCATTAGCCCTGCTGATTATGGCATTGGCGAGGCCCCAGTCTACACTGAGCTGGAAAAATGAAAAAACCGAGGGGATTGATATTGTCCTTGCACTGGACATATCAAGTAGCATGTTAGCCCGTGATTTTGAACCAGACCGGCTCGAGGCCTCCAAAGACCTGGCTATTCAGTTTATAAACGGACGACGTAACGACCGGATGGGATTAGTCGTGTTTAGTGGAGAGAGTTTTACCCAATGTCCATTAACTAGTGATCATAATGTCCTAATTAATTTGTTTCGGGATATTGAGAGTGGAATCATTGAGGATGGAACAGCCATTGGAATGGGACTGGCAACTGCTGTAAACCGGTTAAAAGACAGTAAAAGTCCCAGTAAAGTGATTATTTTGTTAACCGATGGAGTTAATAATGCAGGGGCTATTGCACCCATAACGGCAGCTGAATTGGCTCAAACCTTTGGAATCAAGGTGTATACTATCGGGGTGGGTAGTATGGGACAGGCTCCCTATCCGGTAAATACTCCTTATGGTATCCAGCTGAGAAATATGCCTGTAGAGATTGATGAAGCCCTGCTGGAGGATATTGCACAGTCAACCGGAGGAAAATATTTTAGGGCTACCGATAATGCAAAACTAAAACAGATCTACAACGAAATTGACCAAATGGAAAAAATTGAAATCGAAGTGAAAGAGTTCAGTCGTAAACAAGAAGAATTTTTGCTCTTTGTATTCATTGCGTCTGTTTTATTATTAACCGAAATTGTGTTACGAAATACCTTATTACGGCAAATACCCTAAAATTGGGTTGGGTAATGTATAATAAAAATAATTAATGAAAGATGTTTAGATTTGGGAATCCGGAATATATGTATTTATTACTTTTAATCCCTTTTTTAATCGGATTGTTTGGGATGGCCCGATATTATAAAAAAAGAGCTATCCGGAAATTTGGGGATATCGAAATCTTGCAACAGCTGATGCCTTTTGTTTCAAGAAGCAGGCCCGTGTTAAAGTTTGTGTTTTTTATCCTGGCTTTTACCTCCCTGATATTGGCTTTAGCCGATCCGCAGTTTGGCTCAAAATTGGAAAAAGTTAAACGGAAGGGTGCCGAGATCATTATTGCCCTGGATGTCTCTAACAGTATGCTGGCCGAAGATATTCAGCCTAACAGGCTGGAGCGGGCAAAACAATCTATTTCCAAACTAATAGACCGGTTGGAAAACGACCGGATCGGGTTGATTGTTTTTGCCGGAGATGCTTACATCCAGGTTCCTGTTACTTCTGATTTTTCTGCAGCAAAAATGTTTTTGTCTTCCATTAATACTCAAATTGTTTCCAAACAGGGTACGTCTATTGGTACAGCCATCGATCTGGCCATGAACTCTTTTACTCCTGAAACTGAGATGGATAAGGCAGTGATCATTATTACCGATGGCGAAAATCATGAAGATAACCCGGTAAAAGCAGCAGAATTGGCTGCCAAAAAAGGAATTCAAATCCATACCATTGGCATGGGTAGCAGCAAGGGAACCCCTATTCCGGTTCATAATACCTATGGACAAACCACATTTCTTAAAGATAATGAGGGAAATGTGGTCGTTAGTAAACTCGATCAGAAAACTTTGCAACAAATTGCCGTGGCTGGCGAAGGAATGTTTATTATGGCAAATAACACCCAGGCCGGATTGAATAAGCTATTTGATGAAATTAGCCGAATGGAAAAAGAAGAAATGGAAGAAGTGGTTTATACCGAATTTGAACATAGATTCCAGTATTTGGTTGGAATTGCCTTGTTCTTTCTTATGGTGGAGGTGTTGATTCCTGACCGAAAGAGCAAGTGGGCTGAACATTTTAACTTGTTTAAAATTAATCAATAATATGAAACGTTTAAATTCAATTCTGGTTATTTTCTTTGCCCTGTTGACATTGAATGCTTTTGCACAAAAGGAACGGAAATATATCCGGCAGGGAAATAGTGAATTTGAAGAAGGAAATTTTGACCAGGCAGAAATCCTTTATCGTAAAGCTGTTGATAAGGAAAAAGAGGCTTTTCCTGCCCATTTTAATATTGGAGATGCGCTTTATAAACAGGAAAAATATGACGATGCTATAAACCAGTTCAGTAATCTGGACAATCAGGAGTTGAATAAACTGGATAAAGCAAAAATTTATCATAACCTGGGTAATTCTTTATTGCAAAAGAAAAAAATTAAGGAAAGTATTGAAGCGTATAAACAAGCTTTACGAAATAATCCTTCGGATATGGATACCAAATACAACCTGGCTTATGCAAATCAGCTGCTAAAACAGCAACAGGATCAGAATCAAAATAAAGACCAAAATAAAGATCAAAATAAAGATCAGAATCAGGACAAGAAAAATAAAGATAAACAACAAAATAAAAACCAACAGGATCAACAGGATCAGAACAGGCAAAAAGATCAACAGGATCAGCAACAGAATAAGCAGCAACAGCAGCCTGAAATTTCAAAGCAAAATGCCGAACGCATTTTACAGGCTTTAGCCAATGATGAAAAGAAAACACAACAGAAAGTTAAAGAACAAAAAGCAAAAGCAGCTAAGGTAAAGGTTGTTAAGGATTGGTAAAAAATAAAAAGTTTATTTTATGAAACGGTGGTTTGTGATTATATTATTATTGATGGGGAAATGTACTGTTGCCCAGGATGTTTCAATAAAAGCTTCTGCACCAGGTGTAGTTGAACAGGGGCAGCGTTTTAGATTAACTTATACTGTTAATACACAGGCTGACCAGTTTTTGCCACCAACAATTGATGATTTTGCCGTACTCGCCGGACCCAGTACTTCAACGTCGAGTAATGTTAGCATTATTAACGGAAAAGTTACCCAGTCGTTCGAATTAAAATATACATATATTTTAGAACCAGTCAACGAAGGAACTTTTGAAATAGAACCTGCAAGTGTTATGGTTGATGGGAAAAAATATATTTCAGATCCCGTAACCATTGAGGTGGTCAAGGGTGCCGCTCCCACATCTCCGGACAATAATGCCCAATCTTCCTTTAATGATCAGCAGGAGGCACAGACCACTCAGCTGAAGAAGTCGGATCTTTTTATCCGTATTATCGTCAATAAACAAAACGTTTATCGCGAAGAGCATGTGGTTGCTACCATTAAACTTTATTCCCGGTTAAATGTAACCCGTTTGGAGAATGCCAAATTACCCACCTTTGAAGGGTTTATAACCCAGGAACTGGAAACGCCGCCCCTTACCAGTTTAAATCGTGAGCGTATTGATGACCAGGTGTACCTGACCGGCGTACTAAAAAAATATATTTTATTTCCCCAAACAACGGGAAAGTTAACCATAGATCCCTTTGAGTTGGATGTTTATTATCAGAAACCATCGGAAAAAAGAGCAAGAAGTATTTTTGATGACTTTTTTGGCGCTTATGAGAATGCCAGGCAGAAAGTGGTTAGTAATGCTGTAACTTTGAATGTTCAGCCTTTGCCCGGGAATGAGCCATCTAATTTCTCCGGTGCGGTGGGAAATTTTGATTTGTCAGCCGAACTGGATAAATCTCAGGTAAATTCGAACGAAGCAGTAACCCTTCAGGTGAAAATTTCCGGAAATGGCAATCTGAAATATATTAATCCGATGGATATTCAATTCCCTGCCGACTTTGATGTTTATGACCCCAAAATAATTCAGAACATTAAGCATTCCGGAAATGGGGCTTATGGGAATAAAACTTTTGAATATCTTATGATTCCTCGTCTTGCAGGTGATTATACAATCCCCCGGTTTTCTTTTTCCTATTTTGATCCCGATGAAAAAAAATATAAGCAAAAGGAAGCCGGCCCATTTGCCATGCAGGTGGGGAAATCCATCAACGACACTTCTGTGGGAATGGCTTCTGCTTTTAATAAAGAAAATGTAAAATTTTTGGGGAAAGATATCCGGTTTATCAATACATCGGATAAACGATTATCCAAAATAAATTATTTTATACTTGGTACTCCCTGGTTTTATTTGGGCTATGTGGGGGCGCTGGCGGTTTTCTTTGCCATATTATTCTTCCGGCGGAAGAAAATTAAAGAAAATGCAGATATTAAACGGTTACGCAATAAGAAAGCCAGTAAATATGCCCGTAAACGTTTAAAGAATGCAGCCCGGTTAATGAAACAAAAGCAGGATGAAGCATTTTATGATGAGCTTGCAAAAGCTTTATGGGGCTATATTAGCGACAAGTTAAGTATCCCCGTGGCTAATTTGTCCAAAGATAGTGCCCGTGAAGAGTTGCAGGAAAAAAAGGTTGACCCAGATTCTGTGAATCGGTTGTTGGACATTATTGACCGGTGCGAATATGCACGATATGCTCCGGTTACAGAGGACACAAAAATGGATACCCTTTACAATGATGCAATACGGGTTATCAGTAAATTACAACAAAAACTAAAATAGGGTGGGAGAAATTGTTATGAGAAGAATTAGCGCTATATTTATTTTGTTTCTATTAAACCTTGTATCCGTCCATGCAGAAAATCAACAGATCCAATGGTTAGATTCTGCGAACCAGGCCTATACCAAAGGTAATTATATGCAGGCCATTAACCATTATGAAATGATTTTACAAAATGGCTATGAGTCGGCAGCTTTATATTATAATTTAGGGAATGCATATTACAAGCAAAATATTATTGATAAAGCGATCCTAAATTATGAACGCGCTTTGTTGCTTAAGCCCAACCATGAAGATATCCGGTATAACCTGCAAATCGCTAACCAACTAACGATTGACCGGATCGAAAAACTACCTGAGTTTTTTCTCTCGGCCTGGATCAAAACGATAAGGAATTGGTTCTCTTCTGATAAGTGGGCTTTAATCAGCCTTGGCTCGTTTGTATTTACCCTGGTATTTATTTCTCTCTATTTGTATACCCGGAAGTATGGGTTAAAAAAATTTTCTTTCTGGCTGGGATTGGTGTGTTTCATGATTTCAATCTTTTCATTGATCTTTTCCTATCAGCAAAAACAAAGAATTGTTCTTAAGGATACTGCCATTGTAATGTCTCCTTCGGTTACCGTTAAAAGCTCCCCCGATCAAAGCGGAACCGATTTGTTTATCCTTCATGAAGGAACAAAAGTTTGGCTGCACGACCAGGTGGGAGAGTGGAAAGAAATCAGATTAAGTGACGGAAGTAAAGGTTGGATTAAAGTTGAAAGTATTGAAGAAATCTGAGATTCCCTTTTGGAAATTGAGGTTTGGTTATTTGAACGTTGATTTTTTTCTATGTAAAATACATATTTCAAACAACACAATAAATATAGTTCCTGTTTCACTAGTAAACAGATTCACTATTTTCCTTTAATATACTTCCGAAGAATCATTCTATATTAAGAACTTCCATCTAAATTTTAAATCATTTTTTTGGACCGGGAATTAAAGATTTCTTATCTTAACCTGTTGAAAGCCATATGAATATAATTACATATCGGCATTGGGATAAATAAAATTTTAAAACTATACACTATGAAACCGGTAAAAGGCCTTTTTCCACTCGCAACCTGGTTGATGCGTTTTGCAGTGGTATTTTTCGTTTTAACTACCTATTGGGAAACCATGACAGCACTTAACCTAAAGAGTGTTATGTTCTACATTTCCACGATCTATGTGCTATTTTCCGTTCTTCTTTTTATCGGAGGATTTTTAGCTAAGAATAGTTTAACGGTAATTTCTTCCTTATTGTTGATCCTGGTCACAGGATATCATGCATTTATTAATCTGGGAGCTAAGCTTGATCATAATTTCGCCGTTTACGTTGTTTTAGGCTCTATTTTCGTATATTTTTTTACTACAGGAAATAAACATTAAAAGACTAATTTATGAGCGATAGAAATAAGAGATATACCCGAAGACACTTTCTTCAGGATGTTGTATTTGGGGGTAGCGGGCTCATTGTTTTAGGTACGTTGGGATTTAGAATTATTAATGATAAAGAGCACAAGCTTATCAAAGCTATTTCTGTAGATTTTGATAAATGTGCCGGTTGCCGTACCTGTGAAACAGCCTGTTCAGCGTTTAACCACAAAGCCTTAATCGGTGGTGAGGAAGTGCATGGTTTAGGGAATCCTTATTATTCCAACATCAAAGTTTATCATTTTAATCCGGATGTGGATATTCCTGTAACATGTGCCATATGCCCCGATGCACCATGTATTGATGCATGCCCTGTAGCCCCGGATCTGATTACCGGGCGCAAGGCTTTGTATCGCGACCCTGAAACCATGACCATTAAGAATGATATCGAACGGTGTGTGGGGTGTATGCAATGTGCCAAAACCTGTGACAATTTACGCGGAGGAGTTATTCACCCCAATCCGTCAACCCACAAACCGGAACGTATGTGTACCCTTTGCCATGGAGACCCGCAGTGTGTAAAACATTGCCCGTTTGATGCATTGGCATACATTGAGATGCCTGTAGATCGTGACCTGGATAACCTGTCTCCCGAAACCATTGCCCAAAGGCTTATTCAAAAATATTATGAAATAAAAGTATAACATGATGACTCTCAAAGGATATTACGGTAAATTACTCGATATCAACCTTACCACTGGTGAAATAAAAAAAATACATATCCCTGAGCAGGATATTAAGCATTTTTTGGGAGGACGTGGATTAGGAACAAAAATTTTGTGGGATAAGCTTCCTGAGCCAGGGATAGACCCGCTTTCCCCTGAAAATCCCTTGTTGTTTATGCCCGGTCCTTTCTCCGGATTACCAATCCCTTCTTCCTCAAGGACCTGTGTAGTAACCAAATCACCCCGAACTTCGGCTATTGATCCCCTGTACGAACATGGATCAACGGTTAGTTATTCCAATATGGGCGGTTTTTTTGGCCCTGAGATTAGGTATGCCGGATACGACGGTATTTGTATCACAGGTAAAGCAGAACGCCCTGTGTATATAAAAATTACCGATGAGGAGGTGGAAATTTGTGATGCGACAAAATTCTGGGGGATGGGTACCGATGATTTTGATAAAGCCTTTACGGATGAATTAGGCAATCGAAAGTATGAGAGCTGCTATATTGGCCCGGCAGGAGAGAAATTGGTACCCATGGCATGCATTATTAATACTGCAGCCCGTGCAGCAGGTCGGGGAGGTACAGGATGTATCATGGGATCTAAAAATTTAAAGGCTGTTGCTGTTAAAGGAACTCAAATGCCTAACCTGGGCGATCATAAAGAATACCTGGATTTATTGAGTAAAATACGTAAATCATTTAAAGAAAATAATAAGGGTGTTGAGCGATGGAGGTATGGAGGAACTACAGATGCCCTCGAAAGCTCCAGTAAGAGTGGTACCCAGGCTGTAAAAAATTACAGTGAAGGAACGTTTGCCCATATCCGGGAGATTGGTACTGAGGCCAACCGTAAAAAAGTATGGAAAAGAGATTTTGCCTGCTTTTCATGTCACCTGGCATGTAAAAAAAGTGGTCTGGCGAAAGGAGCCTATGGCGTGATGGTTCACGACGGCCCTGAGTATGAAACAGGAACCATGCTGGGAGCCAACCTGTTAATCTCTGATCTCTCAGGACTCCATAAATTAATCACCGTAGGCGACGAATATGGGATTGACATTATTTCTGCAGGGAATACCATCGGTTTTCTAATGGAAGCTTATGAGAAAAAATTGATTGATACCGAATTCCTGGATGGTATTGAATTAACCTGGGGGAATGTAGATGCTGCCCTGGAAATGATGCATAAGATGAGTAATCGGGAGGGGGTGGGTGAGATGGCTTGCCATGGCGTTAAATATCTTGCCGGTAAAATTGGAGGTGATGCCCATAAGTTTGCCATTCACGTGAAAGGACATGAGCTGGCAGCATGGAACGTTCCGGTGAATTCAGATTATTGGAGCATTACCTACTCTACCTGTAACCGGGGGGCCTGCCACATGAATGGTGGCTCTCCTGAAAGGCAGGACCAGGCCGCATTACGCGATTCTATTGCTGCTTGTAGTTTCGCCAGCAGCTGGTACCGCGACGAAGTAGGCTATGCCAGGTTCCTGGGGGCAATTACCGGCATTGAATGGACCGACGATGATTTTGCCCAAGCCGGTACCCGAATATTTACCCTCGAAAAGATGTTCAATTACCGCGAAGGTTTTAGACGCAAAGATGACAGGCTGCCTGAAAAATTCTTCGAGAATAAATTTACCTTTGGGGATCATCAGGGAGCTATTGTTGACCGGAATGTTTTTGAAAATGATTTAACCAACTATTATAACGAACGAAAATGGGATCCCACTACCTCAAAACCCAATGATGAAACCTTAAGGGAACTGAACCTCGAATTTACCATTTAATCATATTCTCAAAAATAAATGCTACGACTGTAATTTATAACAATCGTAGCATTTTTTATGGGAGAAAATTTTCGGCAATATTAAAAACATTAAATATACTTAGGTCAAGGCTAAACCGAATGCGATCGTAATATTTCTCATATACATCGTTACTATATGTTTTTAACTGTTCGGACATCAATAAGGGAAGTGAGATAACAATCATCTTATTGGCAAAGTGATACTGAAGACCACATTCCCAGGCAAATGAAGCGGAATTTTCATATCCTCCATAATCAGTGGATGTTCCGATAGCAGCAATATTTCCATAAAGATGAAAATCCAGAATATTGGGCAAATAGGGTATAGCTGCTGTTGTGTTCAGGGATATCAGCCAGTCAGAGCTGGTAAAATGAGGTGCATAGGTGATAAAACCTCCATCTCCTGGAACATATTGTTTGCCCAAAAGATTTGAGCCTGCAGGGTCTTCAAAACGTCCTAAGAATAAATGATCGTAAGTATAATCAGCACCACCGGAGATACTGCTTAACCCATAATTATAAACCGGAATATAATTGTTACCTGTATACAGGAAAGTACCTGCAAATAGCCTTGCAGTAATTAGCTTATTTCTGTTGTAACTCCAATCAATTTTGAAATCTATATTTGCTTTTAAAAAGTCATCATTAGTTTGTGTCGAAACGCTAAAAGAATATGGATTGAAAAGAAGGTTTTGATGAATAAAACCTAAACTGAAGAAAGTATTTAAATCAGAATTCTTGCCCTGTAGAATATCATTAAGATCATCAGTAAGTATTCCCCTTATAATAATGTTATTTTTGATTTTATCTTTGGGATCTGTTTTTTGCAAGTGAAAATTGATTTGAGCTTCTAACTGATGGAAATTGTCATCTGAGGCATTGCTATATGCATAGCGTTTACCGGACAGTCCAAAGGTTATTTCCCGAAAAACTGATTCATAGGGAAGAATATGATACTCAATATTTCCGTATCCTGCTAAATTATTATTTCCAAATCCGTACATGGGGATGAATTGATATTCTAATTTATTGCGTGGGATAAACGAATTATAAATTAGCATTCCCAGCATATACTGGTTGTAATTATTCCAGCCCATCGCCGGAAAAATATTGATGTTGGTTCTCTGGTTATTTTCAATAGGCCCGATGAGTTGGAGTTGGAGAGGTTCTGTTTTCCTGAAGATCCCTTTTTTGCGGATATAATTGTTGTGAGTGTACATCTCAGGCATGCGGTAATCAGGATCAATGATCAGGTAATCAAACTCTTTTACCGGGATCATCAGCGTTTTTCTTCCCTCAAACCCTTCGTACCATTGAGTGAAAATCTGCTTTTCATCTTTAAACCCAGTTACCGGAAACGGAGCGTTGATTAATCCTTTGTTCTTTACCTTTAGTAGACTATCTTGTTTTATCCCGGAAACTTTATAATCAAGTTTTTTGGTTGTTCCCAGCAAATCGTCAAAAAACCAGTTGAGTTCTTTGCTGCTTTGTTCCTCAAAGGCTTCTCTTAAATCTTCGGGAGATGGATGCTTATACTTCCATTTTTCAAAAAAGTCTTGCATAATTCGGTTAAATTCATCGTCACCCAGATAAGCATAAAGATGATCAAAGAGTAAGGAAACCTTATGATAAACAATTTGTCCATAATTGTTTAAGGAATATTCCGTTGAGTGTAAATTAGCTGGTTGGTCAATATTATAACGGGCCGTCATTAAATACGAAAGACGGTGCATATCCTTGTATGGCATCTGATCAATATTTAGCCATTGGGCTTGTTTTTTATTCATGGCCATGGGATATAACTTATTTTCTGTCTGGTATTTTTCCTTCATGTACCGGGCTTCACTAAAGCTGTTAATCCCTTCGTCCATCCATGGAAAATCCCGTTCGTTAAAACCTAACATCCCGTAGAACCAGTTATGTCCTACTTCGTGCATGATTACCATTTCCAGGGCCAGAGCTTTTCCTGAATTCCCGATCACGGTTATATTGGGATACTCCATTCCGCCACCTGCACTTATCGACGAATGCACCGCTGTACAATTTTTGTAGGGATAATCTCCATACCAAAGTGAATAGTAGTATAAGGCATCTCCAATATACTCGATAGATCGTTGCCATAAGTCGGCTTCATTATTTAAAAACAGGGCCCAGCAGGTAACCTTTTGACCGGTATGAGGCATCTTTCGTTCTCCCTTTAATACATGAAATCTTTTGTCGGCAAACCAGGCAAAATCATGAACATTGGATTGGGTAAACCGGATGGTTTTATAAGCAGTATCCGATTCAGGAGTACTTAAATCTTTTTTGTCAAATTCTTTTATTCGTGAGGTTTCTTCAGCTTTCTGGTGGAGCCATTCAAGCTCTTCTGAAGTTTGTAAATCACCTGTAGCCCCTACTACATAATTCCTGGGGAGGGTAATTGAAACATCAAAAGAACCGAATTCCGAATAAAACTCTCCCTTGTCCAGATAAGGCATGGGATGCCAACCCTTAGGATCGTAGACCGCAGGTTTGGGATACCATTGTGATATTTGATAGGACTGATTTCCATGCCCAAGCCTGGAAATGTAACAACTGGGTAATTTTATATAGAATGGAGTGGTAATGGTTATTCTATCGCCCGGAGAAAGAGGCTCATTAAGATTCAGTTTGCAAATATCGATGTGGTCCTCATCATATTCCCAGGTTACTTTTTCCCCGTTGACCTTAAAATCTAACGAGTCAATATACCCTGTATGGTAGTCATACGCATACCACCGGTACGCACTGGTTTCCATTTTTTGCGCGGCCAGGGCAGTATTCCCGTTTTTATAAGCATTGGGCCATAAATGAAAATAGATAAAATTAAGCTCGTCAGGAGAATGATTAATATATTCGATTTCTTGAAATGCTCTCAAACTATTCGTTTGATCATCTAATGTAACTTCAATGGCATAATTTACCTCCTGTTGAAAATAATTTTGTGCGTTAGTCTTTTCAACCAGAATGATTAAACAGGATGTTAATAACAAAGGTTTAGGAATTTTCATGCTTTAAATTTTTGGTAATCTATTTACAAGGGGTTGAATTCAATAATAAAATTAGTGATTAATTTCTATTACAATCCTGTTTTGATGCATTTCTTTTGCTAATTTTGTTAAATAAATGACAGAACCCAAAAACTTAAAACTGAAACTCTATGTCAGACGATAAGAAGATAATTTTTTCAATGTATAAGGTAAGTAAGACTTACCCTCCCAACAAAACCGTGATTAAAGACATCAGTCTTTCGTTTTACCTTGGTGCTAAAATTGGAATAATTGGATTGAACGGAAGCGGAAAATCTACCCTATTAAGAATTATTGCAGGGGAAGACAAGTCTTTTAACGGCGAGTTGGTATTTTCACCGGGTTATTCGGTAGGCCTATTGGAACAGGAACCTCAGCTGGATGAAAGTAAAACAGTGAAAGAGGTGGTAATGGAAGGGGTTAAAGAAGTTGCCGAGGTGTTAAACAAATATGAGGAGGTGAACAAAAAATTTGAATTACCTGAAATATATGAGAATCCCGAAGCCATGGATAAATTGATGGCTGAACAGGCTGCTTTACAGGAGAAAATTGATCAGCTGGATGCCTGGAATATTGATACAAAGCTAAATCGGGCTATGGATGCTTTACAATGCCCGCCGGATGATCAGCCGGTAAATGAACTATCGGGAGGAGAAAGAAGACGTGTAGCACTTTGCAGGTTATTACTTCAGGAACCGGATGTTTTATTACTCGACGAGCCAACCAACCACCTCGATGCTGAAAGTATGCACTGGCTCGAACAGCATTTGCAACAATACCAGGGAACAGTTATTTGCATTACCCACGATCGCTACTTTTTGGATAATGTAGCAGGTTGGATCCTGGAACTGGACCGGGGCGAGGGGATACCCTGGAAAGGAAACTACACTTCGTGGCTGGAGCAGAAATCGAAACGGCTGGCTATGGAGGAGAAGACAGCCTCGAAGCGTCGGAAAACACTTGAGCGTGAACTGGAATGGGTTCGTATGGCTCCCAAAGCCCGGCATGCCAAATCCAAAGCCCGTTTATCGGCCTATGACAAGATGCTTAACGAAGATGTGAAACAAAAAGAAGAACGCCTCGAAATATATATCCCTAACGGTCCCCGGCTGGGCGATAAGGTGATTGAAATGGAGGGAGTTACCAAAGGCTATGGTGATCGGTTATTAATCAGCGATTTAAGTTTTAGCTTGCCGCCAGCCGGAATCATTGGCGTTATTGGCCCTAACGGTGCCGGTAAAACTACCCTGTTTCGCATGATTATGGAACAAGAAACTCCCGATGCCGGAAAAATTGAAATTGGCGACTCCGTCAAAATCAGCTATGTAGATCAAACCCATAAAGCCATTGATCCTGAAAAGTCAGTTTTTGAAGTCATCTCTGATGGTCTGGAAAATATGAAACTGGGAAACCGTACTGTAAATTCCAGGGCTTATGTTGCCCGTTTTAATTTCACCGGGGCCGATCAGGAGAAAAAATGTGGCGTATTATCCGGGGGAGAACGTAACCGCTTGCATCTGGCTTTGGCCTTAAAAGCCGAAGGTAATGTCCTCCTATTGGATGAGCCTACCAACGATATTGATGTAAATACCCTGCGGGCACTGGAAGAAGGATTGGAAAACTTCGCCGGATGTGCGGTCGTTATCAGTCACGATCGTTGGTTCCTGGATCGTATTGCTACACACATCCTGGCTTATGAAGGGGAAGGACATGTTCATTTCTTTGAGGGATCTTTTTCCGAATACGAGGAAAACAGAAAAAAACGACTGGGAACAGAGGCTCCAAAACGGTTTAAGTATAAAAAGCTGACCAAATAAATGGTTCTTTAATATCTTTTAAAACCCGCCCGAAGCTAATCCCTGGCGGGTTTTAAATTTGTCAGGAGGCTTTTTTTACCGGGTAGTTAATAATTTTTTTTAACGGCAAGGGACGGATTATTGATACTGTTTTTTTTACTCCAAATACAATCCTTAAATATTTACCCGGCCTAATCACCAGGAAATAAAGGGTAATTGTAAATAGAAAACTCGATGTTAATACCATGATGAATTTTAAAAAATCATTGATATCAAACTGAATAATGTAATAACCCAGAAATACAATAACCGGCTGATGTAATAAATAAAAAGGAAAGATCATTTCATTACCAATCCTTCTCCATTTATTGTCTATCCTTAAGCAGCCCTGTGCATATCCAACCAACGAAAGGCATAAAAACCAGCTTAATAATAAACTACTTACATCCCAAATAGTACCGGCAATTTCTTTTGTGAATAAGTGAGGTGCTGAATACATAATGATTGTGAATAATGCAGCCATAATCATCATACCATGCCGTTTGTTGAATATTGCGCTTATATATCTGTCGTTCGATAAAAGAATAAATCCATAAAGAAAATATAAAAAATCCAGGGTAATGTACGACCAATCATTTACAAAATCGTGTGTTTCATCAGGGAAGTAAGGACGTAATATGATTTGTGATATCAATAAGGGTAGAGCAAATAAATACAGGCCAAATCGAGAATGAATAATTCTGCGTAAGAATAATTTAAATTTTACAGATTTTTTCGACTGGTAAAATTTGATGAAAGGGATAATGAGCATTGAGCAAAAAAACAGATATACTAAAAACCAGAGGTGATGCCAGCTGAAATTTCCCAAAGGGTAAATGCCTTCAAACATGTGTAAATAAAAATCCCAGATCGAGGAATATTGTTCTATACGTTCCATATAAACCTGGATAGGAACGAGAAGAAAAATTCCAAAAATTAACGGGATAATCAACCGACTGGTTCTTTCTTTTACATATGCTCCAATTTTTCTTTTACCTAAAGCAAAATAAGTTCCTACCCCCGAAATGAAAAAAAGCATTGGCATTCGCCAATAATGCAAAAACGACATTATGTACCTTAACCATGGATATTGTGTTTCGTTTTTTATATGCCAGTCCCAGGAGTTAAATATCATTCCTACATGGAAAAGGAAAACACTAAGAATAAGCAGGATCCTTAACCAGTCGATTTCATATTTTCTTTCTGTTTTCATGATTTTTGATTTTCTTGATTACAGGACAAAGAAAATATCAACCTTCTGATTTTAAAGAATGCGCTTGCACGGAAGAAGTATTTCCCTGCAAGGAAGAACTAAATTTTTATTGGTTATGATTACGGTAATTAGCAGGAGTAGTGCCACTTATCTTTTTAAATGCATTATTAAATGCCGATTTTGAATTATAACCCACCATTTCGGCTATTTCATCGATAGTAATATTTTTATTTTTTTCGTCTGAAAGTAATTTTTTAGCTTCATTGACCCTGAATTCAGCCAAAAGTTCGAAAAATGTTTTATTCAGCTTTTCATTGATAGCCTGGGAAACGTGGTGTTTTGGAGTGTTCATTAGTTTGGAGATTCTTTCAAGGCTAGCCAGATTATTCGTGAAGTATTTATCATTATGCATTATAGCATCTAATTTTTTGATGATTTCGATTTTTTGGGGCTCAGTTAAAGATGATTTGGTGTATTTAATTTCAAAGATTTCTTTTCCCGATTCGGAAATAAATAAAGATTTATTGATAGTGTAAAAACTAATGATATACAGGAGTAGGGCTATATAAGATGCGATAAAATAATCTCCCAGATCACGGGTAAAGTAAATCTTAACAAATACAAAAAGAAAAATGATAAATATAAAATGTAAGGTTAAAGTCCGGTAAATGTTTAATGGACTTTTGGCTGTTGTAAAAAACTTCAGTCCTTTTTCTTTATATTTCCTGGATAGTACACTTAAAGTGAAGGTAACATATACAATAAAATGTACCAGAATCGTTTCATTGATAAATTTTCTTAAGTAAAGCGGATCGTCGGAAAATATTGTTGTATAAGCGATTTTTTCCCAATCGGGATGATAGCATTGTAAAAAGGAGTTGTATTTAAACTCCTTGGTTTGCAGGAAATAGAGGAAACAATAGATAAAATAGATCCCAAATAGGATGAAATGGATCCAGTCTTTTTTTGTTTTTTCAAATGAAATGGTATTCCGAATGTAAAGATAAAAAAGAGGGGCAATGGCAAAATTTATTGGTTCCGAGAAGTTGTCCACGTAGATAATTTTTACCATATAACCTGTATAGTTAAGCAAAACATCCAGTGAAACCAGCGATAGCGAAAGGATCAATAATCCAAGATACAGGTTGGATTTGTTTTTCCGGGTATCTTTTTTTAAAAAAAAGTAGGACAGAAATATCCCCTGGCACACCCCCAGAAAAATAAACAGGGCAAAAATATCAAGTCTTAGCTCGAATCTCATCTTTATTCAAAAACCAGGTTTTTTGAGGCTTCAATAAGTACACTCATTTCTGCAGCCTGTTGAAATTCAATGATAGTTTCCTGCCTGTTTTGAAACTGAATATCAAGCAGGCTCAGATCTTTTTTATCCAGGGTTGCAATAACCTCTTTGGAGGTATAAATATAATCATTTTGACTTTCTGCCAGCGAAACAATTTGATTCTTTTGCTTATTGAACAATATTTTTTTGTGTTGATCAAAGTAATATCCCTCCTCGGCTTTATCAAATGACGATTTGGTTAACCAGAATTTTGGTTTTTCTTTATAGGGAGCACTGTTGGTAGGACAGAAGGTGTTGCAGTTCCCACATTCATTACAGAAGTTGCCAATATTCAGAATCTGGTACCTTTGATTGATTTCAAACATTCCCTGGTTTTCAATTTCAACCTGCCCGTCTTCCAGTTGCTTTACCTGCTGAAGATAATAGGAAACGGGTTTCGTTTCATACGGAAGATTGGCAAAATTTGGACAAACGGTAGTACAAATATTGCAAATTTCATCACAGTATAAACAGCGGCTGGCTTCGTTAACAATCTTTTCCCTGTTTAATGTTTCACTTACCAGATGAAAGTTCTGGCGGTTATTTAGTGCTAATTCTTTTATTTCTGGAGCAAATTGTCTTGTTGCTCTTTTGAGCATCAACTCTTTTTTACTATGGGATATTCTGTTTCCGGGTTTTGGAATCGAAAAATCGACCGATGCCCTCTGTATTATTTTTTCCGCAATCATTCTCCCATCACCAATGGCTTTGATTGCTGTTGCTCCCCCTCGTAAAGCATCTCCACCGATAAATACATGATCTATTTTTGTTTGATAGTCTCCGGGTTTTGATTCTACTAACTCTTGGGCAACAAAATCAATATCCAGGCTTTGACCTATGGCCGGAATAATCGTATCGCAGGGAATTTCAAATTCTGAATGATCTATTTTAACAGGTTTTGGTCTCCCGGATTCGTCTGCTTCCTTTAACTCCATCTTACTGCAAAGCAGTGCCTTAACGTTTCCGTTTTTTGGGATGATTTTTTCGGGACCGGTGAGTTCAATAATTTCCATACCCTCTTCAAGAACAGCTTTTACTTCACCCTGGTCAGCAGGCATTTCATTCACTGTACGACGGTAAACAAGGGTTACTTTTCCTGCATCCCCGACTAACCGGTATGCAGTACGTGCAGCATCCATTGCGGTATTGCCTCCGCCAATAATTACTACATTTTTGCCCAGACCGGTTTCCTGGCCTTTTTTTGCTTGTAATAAAAAGTTTAAGGAGTCTAACACTCCTTTGGATTCAATTCCTTCCAGTTGAAAAGGTGTCGATCGTTGAGCTCCGACAGCAATATATACAAAATGGTACTTTTCTTTCAGCTGATCAAATTTTTCCGCATCAATTTTAGTTTCATAATGAATCGTTACCCCCAAATCGGTTACCCGTTTGAAATCTTTTGCAACAGCTTCATCGGTTAACCTGAATCCGGGAATGGCATACTGAACCATTCCGCCGGCCCTGGAATGAGCATCAAAAACTTCTACCGAAAAGCCTGCCAACGCCAGGTAGTATGCACAGGATAAACCCGAAGGGCCGGCTCCAATAATCGCTACTTTTGTACCATTGTTTTGGGTTGGGAGTGGTTTAGTCTCTTTCTGCTCAGAGATAAAACGTTTTACCTCCCGAATTAAGAGGGAATCATCATAATTGAGGCGGGTACATTTGTTCTGGCACAGATGGTCACATACCATGCCGGTAATCGCCGGAAAGGGATTGGTTTTTAATATTACTTCATAGGCTTTATCGAACTGCTCATTGGCAGTGTAATACATATAATCCGGAATATCCTGATGAGTAGCACAGGTATCTTTGCAGGGAGCCGAAATACAATCAAAATAACTGAGCGGACGTTCTGTTTTTATCGAAGGTTCGTGAATCATCTTTCGCTGATAAAAACCTGAGTCCAACACTTTATCGGCATAATGATTTAAATTATTTAATGCATTCTCTTTACTGATAGACTGGAAATTCAGAAGGTTTAGTTCTTTAAAATATTGGTTTAAACGCATGTACCCCCCGGGCTTCAACAGATCAGTACAAACAGTTAGCGTCTTAAAACCGCAGGATAGAATCTCAGAAATATTAAACGCATGTGCTCCCCCGGAAAAGGAGAGTTGTAAGGTCCCTTGAAAATGATGTTGAAGTTTCTTAGCCACGTGAATGGAGAGTGGATGCAGCGCGCGCCCGCTCATATACATCATCTCCACCTCATCGGCAAAAACCGGTTTAAAGTTTTCTGACTCCAGGGTATTGGTAAGCTTTAACCCAAATTCTAAATTCTCTTGTTTTGCCTTGGCGGTAAGTGATTCAATGATCTTTAGGGCATCCTCATATTTCAGGTCGTGTTCAAAGGCAATCTCCGGAACGACAGTTTTAAAGTTTAATTTTTCGTTTAATATTTTTCTTAACTCCCTGGGACCTAATAGCGTAGGATTTAACTTGACAAACGTATGTAATCTCTTGTCTGTTAGTAAATAGGTGGCGATGTCTTCAATTTCATTTGCCGGACAACCATGCATGGTTGATAAAGTAACATTATTTGATATCTGAGAAGAAATCGCTATGGAATCAATGGCCGGGTAGATCTTTTTTACCTGTTCTCGCTTATTCTCCAGCTCATAGGAACAATCTTTCATTTTTTCAAAGAACCACTGTACATTATCTTTTAAAATTCCTTCCAGGTTGTACCCAACGCTCATGTTAAAAATGGTCCCAATATCCTGTTTCCATCCAAATTTATGATTCAGGATATGAATGATGATCCATGCATTCAGATATTCATTAAAGCTCTCTTCAACCTTAAGCTCCTGCGACCATTCACAATTGTATCCTTCATCCTGCATATCAATACAGGGCTTTGCCAGAACTAATTCATCCAGCGTTTGTATTGTTTTTAATTCCATATACCTTGCACCCATTAGCCAGGCGGCTACAATATTCTGTGCCATTTGGGTATGTGGACCTGCTGCTACTCCAAGAGGAGTATCAATCTGCTGATTAAATTGGAAGGTTCGGAATGATGTGGTTTTTAAAGGATTAAAAAAAAGCTCCTCAGGAATCCCGAAGATACTTTTTTCTTTTTCATATTCGTGAAGAATGATCTGTAAAAGTTGTTTTATCTCTATGGGGGAAAAGTTGTCTGACATAATGCTGTTCTATAAGTTAGAGTTTTTATTTTTTCTTTGAAAACAAATTTACGCAAATCAACGCATAATGTTAAATTTCTGCTATATTTATGATTGATTTCAGGAAAAATATGCAACAAAAGAATAAAATAAGAAAAGATTTTTCTGCTATTGTTTTGGCTGCTGGAAATTCTTTACGTATGGGATTTCCTAAACCGTTTTTAAAATATAACGCTAAACAAACTTTTATTGAGCATATCATCGATGAGTATGGAAAATTTGGTTGTAAAGAAATTGTTGTTGTTGCGAATGCTCAAAATTACCAGATACCCCGCACCGTTTATTCCGATAAGGTGAAAGTAATTATCAACAAACATCCCGAATGGCACAGGTTTTATTCCCTGAAAATTGGAGCTCTTGCCTTAGACCTAAAAACAATGGTTTTTGTCCAAAATGTTGATAATCCGTTTGTTAATCCCCAAGTATTAACCGCATTACTTCAAAAGATAAAGGAAGATGATTATATTTATCCTGGATTTCAAAGCCGGGGAGGACATCCATTTTTACTTTCTGAGAAAATTCTTGAGAATATCATTGCCCGCAAAGAAAACCAGGTTCATTTAAAAGAATTCTTAAATCAATTTCCCAGGAAAAAAGTTGAAACAAATGATGCCCGGATTTTAGTAAATATTAATACGCTAAACGACTATGAAAGGTATATTAATTGGGCTGAAGATAAGGATGAATAGAATTACTGATACTTAAATAATCCTTCTCCGAAATATTGAAAACCTGGTAATTGGCTAACTCCCATTTTTCAATCACCTTTTCTACAAAACTATCGCGTATAACCAGTAAGATATGATTTTGTGAATTCCGGATTAATTCTTCAATAGTTTTTGCCCAGCCGTTATCATTCAGTTCCAACCTGCCAACCTCGTCAATTACAACGATGCGTGTTGATGGATTGCATGATTTCTTAAGGGCCTTTACCCCCTGCTGTAAACCTTGCAAATGAATACCAAATCGTCCAATTTTTTGAGGATGATCCGCAGCGGGCTGACGCAAAAATATTTCCCTTTGATTGGTGTGGATATCGATGATATCATATCCTACCGTGGTATTCCCCTGCATTACTCTGGGTGAATAAATACCCCCCACAGCAATGTCTTTGGATTGAAAATGTTCAACAATCTTTTGAATAAAAGTTGTTTTGCCTTGTCCTATGCTCCCGGTAAGAATAAATATTTTTGGTTTAAAAGCAAGTTGTTCTTTCACTTTAGCTAACTGCCATTCAGCCTGGGTTACCATTTGGGTTAGGATCATTGTCGGTTTTTTGAGTATGGTTTTAACATTCGGCATTGAAGAAATCGTTGCAGGAAGACTGCTAAAAGCAAGCTCAAGCGCCATGGGTAATTGCTTAAAGGATGACCTTAAAAAGAAATTACGGATTTTAGGATTATACAACTCTGTTCCTAGTACCGAAAAACCGATAATGATGATTACAGCCCTGAAATTCATTTGTAACCCGATTAATAAACCACTTGACAAACTGTTTGACTGGATCTTTGTAAATACAAAGGCTGCTAACATGGTAATTAGAAAAAAATAAATCCAGAATTTGGATTGGGTTAATTTGCGTAATGCCCGTTTATATCGGTACAACCAGATAATAATAATAAAAATCGTAGAAATACTCCATACCGGCCACCAGGAATAATTTACCAATAGAAGTCCCCCTGCCATTAATATTAGATTAATCAATAACCAGTAAATGGAATACGTAAAATCTGGATTTTTCGTTATCAGCTTATGGTTGACCTGCCTGAAAGGTTCATAATCTTCTAGGTGCTTCTTGGCTTTTATCCTCCGACCTGCTCTTATACCAATAACTGCAGCGATTAATCCAAACAGACTGTATAGACATAAAAGAACGATAACAGGTAACCATAGCGTTTCAAAATTTATATGAAGCTGATCTTGTGCATATTCTATCAAACTGTTATATATTTCTATAATATTGTATCCATAAAACAGGATATAGTTTGTGATTTTCTGGAGAAGATTCCACGACATGGCAAATACTGCTCCCAATATATATCCGGCAATACTTTTTCCCAGCATACGGGTAAATATTTCAAGGAATATTCCCTGACTGAAAATAGCAATCATCGGTCCGAAAATAACAGCACTGGGCGAGAGGGTTTTCATGATTGCGCATATCAATCCTGCCCTCCAGAATAAACCTTTTTCTTTCCATCGATAGCTGATCGAGATTAGGAGAATAACACCGATGGCAGTTAGAATATTCCCGCTAAAGGGAATCTTTAAATTATGTAAAAAGCTTCCTAAAACAATTTCCGAAGCTGCCCAAAAAGTTCCAATAATTGAAGCTTTAAGCCATTTCTCATAGATGATGGGTTGATTATTCATTGGTCTTTTATTGGGCATCAAAAATGGGAAAATTATTTTACTTATGGTATAACCGCATTAAAACTTTTTCGGGGGTAAACGGAGCATCAAAATCAATTTTATACTTAGGATTGAAGGCTTTGATCGCTTCAGCAATAGCGAAGTAAGCTCCTATTCCATACATAAGGGGTGGTTCGCCAATAGCTTTTGAACGCAAAATGGCTAGTTCGGGCCCTTCGGTTTTAAGCGGTGTAATTTCAATAGTTTTTGGTACAGAATAAATGTCAGGTATCTTATAAGTGGATAAACTGTTGGATAATAGACTGCCATTTTTTGCATAGGCTAACTCTTCAATAGTCATCCAGCCGATGCCTTGAACAACAGCTCCTTCTACCTGCCCGTTGTCAATTACTGTATTCATACTGTTTCCAAAATCATGAACAATTTTAACGTCATCAAAGGCATAAGTGCCGCGAAGGCAGTCTACTGTTACGGTAATAATAGCTGTTCCATAAACATGATAGGCAAAAGGATGCCCTTTCTCTTTGCTTTTATCAAAATAGATAACCGGAGTGGCATAATGACCATTCTCTGTGAGGCTTACCCGGTTTAAAAAGGCTGTTTCGATTAGCAGTTCCCAAAAGATCGTTGTTTTTTTGCCGTGTTGATAAACAATTTCGTCTTCGATGGAGATATCCTCTACGTTACAGGATAACATCCCGGCAGCGGTCTGTTTTAGTCTCTCCATAAGGCCATTGCATGCAATGCGTAAGGCGTTCCCGTTTAAATCGGCTCCTGAACTTGCTGCTGTGGGTGATGTGTTGGCAACACGGGTGGTATTGGTTGATTCAATTTTTATCCGTTTCGGATGGATTGAGAAGATTTTTGCAGCTACCTGGATCATTTTGGTATTAACCCCTTGTCCCATTTCAACCGCACCGGTACTTATCCCAACGCTTCCATCCTGGTAGATATGGACCAGGGCTCGGGCCTGGTTCATGGGTGTCTTGGTAAACGAAATCCCAAAGCATATGGGCATCACGGCCATCCCTTTCTTTTTGTAGGTGTTTTTTGTATTGAACCCTGCAATCCTTTGTTCAATTTCCTGAATATGATATTTCTTATCCGCAGTCTGGAAGCACTTCGCAATGTTAACATTTTTGGCTACCTGTCCATACTGGAACAGATCATTTTCTTGCAAGAAGTTTTTTTCCTGAATGATTCTTTTGGAAATATTTAACTCGCAGGCAGCTTTTGCAATGGCTGATTCGATAAGAAACATTCCCTGGGGACCGCCAAACCCCCTGAATGCGGTGTTTGGTGGAAGGTTTGTTTTACAACTGTATACGGTAACCTCCGTATTGGGGATATAATACGTATTGGTCGAGTGAAATAGAGTCCTTTCTAAAATGGCAGGTGATAAATCGCTTGCGGCCCCACCATTTTGATACATGGTAGCCTGAAATGCCAGTATCTTATAATCTTTTGATAACCCGATCTTAAAATCTGAACTGTAGGGGTGTCGCTTCCCGGTCATCTTCATATCATCGAGCCGGTGGAGTACAATTTTTACCGGCTTTTGCAAATGATTTGCAGCCAGTGCTGCCATACATGCATACGCTGTGGCCTGGTCTTCTTTTCCCCCGAAAGCTCCACCTAAACGGGCTACATCCACTTCTATAAGATGCATTTTTGTACCTAAAATACGGGCTGCAATTTTTTGAACCAACGTAGCTCCCTGGGTCGATGAATGTATTTTTATACTTCCCTGATCCATCGGATAAGCATAAGACCCTTGAGTTTCTATATACAAATGCTCCTGTCCTCCACTATCTGCTTTCCCTTCAAAAATATAGTCGCATTCTTGCCACTTTTGATCAATATCTCCCATTTTAAAGGTGCGAGGAGGAAAAAGTAACTGCCCTTTTTGCCGGGCCTCCCTGGGATCGGTAATTACTTCCCGCTCCTCAAGCTCTAGTTGAATCTCCCTGGCTGCCTGTTGTGCAATTTTTTCACTTTGGGCCACCACGAATGCAACCGGCTGCCCCATAAAATGTACCTCGTCTTCGGCAAAAAGAGGCTCATCTTCAAGAATCCCTCCAATCTGGTTTTTCCCTGGAATATCCTTATGGGTGAAAATATATTCTACTCCATCCAGTGCAAGGGCATGGGAATAATCCAGATTTATAATTTTTCCATGGGCTTTTGGTGATCCAAAAACAGCTCCATACAAGGTGCCGGTTTGAACTGGAATGTCATCAAGATACACCGATTTTCCGGTAACGTGATTTTTTGAGTCTATATTTTTCATAAAAAGGATCTCTTTAACTTAATAATACATTTAATGAGATGGTATTGGGAAACCATTTGATAAAATGAGCAAAGAGCAATTGTCGTATCAGTAATCTTTTATAATCTTCGCTTCCCCGGATATCACTAATTGGAGAAATCTCTTTTTGCATAATATCATTGGCCTTGGTAAGAATGGCATTGGTTATTTTTTTGCCCATTAAATAGACTGAGGTTTCCCTTAGATACAAGGGAACAGGTGATACTCCTCCTGCCGATATATGACATTCTTCAATGGTTTCGTTGTTAAGTCTGAGATAAACAGCACTATTTACACTTGCTATGTCCAGATGGGTTCGTTTGCTTACCTTTTCGTAATTATAATTAAAATCAGTTGGAGGAATAGGTATACTTATCGTTTCTATGTATTCCTTTTCCTGCATATCAATTTTTTTATATCCTAAAAAGAAATCTTTCAACGGAACAACCCGTTTTTGATTTTCTTTATGAAGTACCACTGAGGCGTTCAGGGCCAGGAAAATAATACTTAAATCGCCAATGGGAGAGGCGTTTACAAAATTTCCGGCAATTGTTCCCATATTTCTTATCTGTTCCGATGAGATGAGTTTGAAATAATGAACAACCTCCGGAATATATTTTTGAATGATCGAAGATTGCATGATCTCTGTGGCAGAGGTAGCTGCTCCAATCGAAATTTTATCTTGTTCCTCTTGTATTCCTTTTAAATCCCTTCGATGGTAAAAATATGCCCGTTGGGTTTGTGCAATTTCTTCGGGTTTCTGAACCATTAAATCGGTGCCCCCGGCAATAATAGATTCATTGGATAAATTATTTTGAGGGGGAATTTCTTTAAGCCGGTCAACAATATCTAAAAAATAATCCGGAAGAAAATGATGTTTAACCATCCAGCGAACAGGGTCGTCCATATCTTTTTCCTGCAGTAGCATGTGAATATCTTTGGCAGCTTTTTCAATTGATTTGTAACCGGTACAACGACAAATGTTCCCGCTCACAGACAATAATGTTTTATCATACGTTGATTGTTCATGAGAAAGGCCATGGCCGGTAAAGGACATGATAAAACCCGGTGTGCAAAAGCCACATTGGGTGGCTGATTGATTAACAACCGTTTCCTGGATGGGTGACAGATCTTTTAAATTTATTCCTTCGATGGTAACAATGTGCTTCCCGTGCGCATTGCCAAGTGGGGTTAAACACGAAACAATACTTTGATAATTCATTTTCCCATCGGTTAAGGTCCCCTCTAAAACAGTACATGCACCGCAATCCCCTTCACGACATCCCACTTTTGTTCCGGGCAAATGCATTTCGTAACGGATAAAATCAAGCAAGCTGGTGCCGGGATGTTGATTGGTATGAATTGTTCTGTTATTTAAAAGAAATGTAATCATAGTTAATTGTTTTTGCCATAGAAAATAGACAGCTGTGCGGTAATTATGATGCAAATAATTATTTTATTACCGACTTTTTTAAAAAGCTGAAAGTAATATCTGTATAAATTTATGAAAATTTATTAAACCCGTTAAATTTTCTCAAATTTTAGACAGATGTTCTGTTTTTTGGAAAGTAATTTAAGTAATTTTCTGGAAAAATGACTAGTTGAAACGAATAACGAAGAAGGTATAAAAAAAAGCTCCACAGGAGCTTTTTAATATTCATTAAACTTTTAACTTTTTCTCAATGGTCTCAATCTGGCTTTTAAAGCGTTTGTCGGTATCCATTAAATTATTAACTGTTTTACAGGCATGAAGAACCGTTGCATGATCTTTGCCTCCGATTAAAGCCCCGATAGATGCCAGGGATGATTTGGTTAATGCTTTGGAAAAATACATGGCTATCTGACGGGCCTGAACAATCTCTCTTTTCCTGGTTTTGGACTGAAGCAAATCGGGGGATAAATTAAAATAGTCACATACCACCTTCTGAATATAATCTACAGAAATCTCCTTTTTTGAGTTTTTAACCAGCCTGTCAATCATCTTCTTGGCTAACTCCAGGGTTATCTCTTTTTTGTTCAGGGTTGATTGTGCCAAAAGAGAGATCAGGGCTCCTTCCAGTTCCCTGATATTGGAAGAAATATGTGATGCAATATAATCAATCACTTCATCAGAGATCTCAATGCCATCATTATAAATCTTTTGTTTTAATATAGCTATCCTTGTTTCATAATCCGGGGATTGTAAATCAGCAGATAACCCCCATTTAAACCTGGAAAGCAAACGCTGTTCCATTCCCTGCATTTCAACAGGAGGTTTGTCAGAGGTTAAAATGAGCTGTTTTCCCGATTGATGCAAATGATTAAAAATGTGAAAGAAAATATCCTGGGTTTTTTCTTTGCCGGCAAACTCATGAACGTCATCAATAATAAGTAAATCAATCATTTGATAGAAATGAAGAAAATCATTCTTATTATTATTACGTACAGATTCTACAAACTGGGTCTGAAATTTGTTCGCATTTACATAAAGGACTGTCTTTTCAGGAAATCTCTCTTTTACTTTTATCCCAATAGCCTGGGAAAGATGAGTTTTTCCTAATCCGGAATCTCCATATAAAAACAGGGGATTGAATGCTGTTCCTCCGGGATTATCTCCAACAGCATTCCCTGCTGACCTGGCTAACCTGTTGCATTCCCCTTCAACAAAATTATTAAAATTATTGTCGGGGTTTAACATAGGATCAACATGCAACTTTTTTATGCCTGGTATTATAAATGGATTTTTTATGGATTTTTCCTCTGTATCTAAAGGAACGGATACGGGCTTATTCTTTAACTCAGTTTTATAATTGGTTGGAAATTTTACGGTAAATGGTTTATTATTGGAGTATAAACTATTTTCCATAACAACACTATACTCTAATTTTGCATTATTTCCTAACTCCTTTCGGAGGGTCTTTCTCAAAATATCAATGTATTGTTCTTCGAGATACTCATAAAAAAAGGGACTAGGTACCTGAATGGTTAGCACATTCTCATTTAACTTAAGCGGAACAATGGGTTCAAACCATGTTCTGAAACTAATTGAAGGTACATTATCTTTAATAATTTTTAAGCAATTGTCCCAAACTTCCTGATATTTTTTATTATCCATTTATCACTCAATGATTTTAAAATTTCCACTACTTCTTTAATTGCTCTAACAAATTTGTGAAAAAAATCATGAAAAAAAAATTTAAATTCTGTTGTATTTTTCAAAAATATTATATTGAATTTTGAATCAGACTATTAAATTTTTAAAAAAAAATAAAATAAATTAAATTGCTAATAATGAGTGTATTACAAGTTTTGAATGTTAATAAATTGTTAACTAAAGATTTAAAATAATTAACTAAAGAATAATATTAGAAAGGATATCAAATTTTAATTTTTAATGAGAATAAAATAAAATTTATATTTAGTCTAATCTAATAGAGGATTTTTAAATCTTTATTCTTTGTTTTTTTTACCAAACAATGAAAAATGAACATAACGATTAGGGTTTTCGTTGAGGTCAATTACCAGGCTGTCCAGATCTGAGGCCAGGTGGTTTAAATTAACATAAAGTGAATCATTATTGATTAGCATACCGATGGTTCCCTTACCCTGATTAATCTTTTCGGTTATTTCACTTAATTCAGCAAAAGTTTTATGAGCATTGAGTAAGGTTGATTTTAGGTTTGCCTGCTGGAGAGAGTCGCTAATATTTGAAAAATTTTCCAGAATAGTTGTGATCTGCTCATTATTTTCATTTAAGTTTCCTGAAATGGATTCAACATTTGCCAAGATATTCGAGAGTCGTTTTTTCTCTGTATCAACCAAACCTTCCAATTTATCAGTTATTTGATGGATATTGTCCAATGATTTTTTAAGATTGTCCTTACGGGTATTATCGAAAATGGTTAATACTGAATCCATAGATACTACCAGGTTTTCAATTTTATTTTTAACGGGTAATAGCTCTTCGCTTAAACTGGTCATTATATTTTTTTCCAGTACACCCGGGATGGTATCCCCGGATTGATAGTAATCATTTGCTTCGGAAAAAATCAGTTTTATTGCTTTCCCTGCGATTAATGTTTCAGGGAAAATTACAGCCGTTGATTTTTTAGGTATTTTAACATCTTTTTGAACAGAAAACCGCACAACAATTTTACTTCTGTCCTGGTTGTGAAATTTTATAGCTTCAACAACTCCTACTTTATAGCCGCTTAAATGAACCGGGCTTGCTTCAGCCAGTCCATCAATATGATCGTAAACGGAATAATAATGATAATTGGATGATAATAAATTCTTTCCTTTTAAGAAACTGAATCCCCAAATAAAAAATGCTAGCGTAATAACAACTGCTATTCCAATTTTCGTTTCTTTCCTAAGTTTCATGCATATAAATTTAGTTATTGATAATTTTTAAGGCCTCTTTAACAGGAATAATGTTTCCGCTACTGTCAACGGCAATAACAAAAGCATCAGGATATAGATCTTCGATACTGTTTTTTACTTTATTTATCTCATGATAATCAGAAGAAATGCCCACGGTATATTTATACATGCCATTGTATTGATTTTCTTCGATATTATCAAGGGTTTTAAAAAATGGATCGTTTTTATCGATCGGATGATGAGCCGATGCAATTTGTACTTTAAAATATACCGGACGATCATCCCGTGGATTAATCCTTAGGGTGTCAATGGTTGTTGAGAATTTACTTTTGGCTTCAATCGCATGTTTATAGTTTTTAAAAGCTCTGTATATTGCCGAGGCAATATATTCCTGCCCGTTTTTGGACATTAAATATTTTTCTTCTTGAGGATTTGTTAAAAAACCTGCTTCTATCAAAACACTGGGCATTGTTGTTTGCCATAGTACTAAAAAACCTGCCTGTTTTACTCCACGGCTTTTTCTTAACGCCCTTGTTTCAAACTCTTTTTCAACAAAAGCAGCATAATTTAAACTCTGTTCAAGGTAGGTGTTTTGAAGAAATGAAAAGATGATATAAGATTCTGCTGAATGGGGATCAAAACCTTCATACTTGGTGGTATAATCTTCTTCGTAAAGAATTGCAGCATTCTCTTTTTTTGCTACCTCCAGGTTCCCGTCTGTTTTATGGATTCCCATGGCATAGGTTTCTGTTCCAAAAGCACGGGAATTCTCATTCCCGTTGAGATGGAGCGAAATAAACAAATCTGCCTTATTTTTATTTGCAATGTCGGCTCGTTCGTGTAAAGGAACAAAAACATCCTCAGTGCGGGTATAAATAACTTTTACTTCCGGTAAATTCTCTTCAATATAGGTGCCTAATTTTAAGGCAATGGCTAACACAAGATCCTTCTCTTTAGCCAGTTTTCCTGAGGCACCGGAATCTTTTCCCCCGTGTCCCGGATCAATCACTACTGTATTGATTGAATAGTTATTATCGTTTTGGCAGTATAGTTTTGGTGATATGATGATAAAAAGTGTCAGCAAAAAAAGCAGCTTATGGTATCTTTTTTGTTTAAAAAAAATCAATTTTAAGTTCCTCTTCATATACAATGTATATAATATTTTAGTTAGTTTTGGAGCTTTAAAGGTAAACTATAATTGAACAAAAATAGTATAATAAAATTGTATTTAAAATTTAGATATTTTGTTTTTTTGATATTTCTTCTGGTTTTTTTACCGATCTGTTTATATTCTCAAGTGGATAGTGTTGGGATAAAGACCTTTAACCAGGACACTATACCTGCTTCTGAAACTGATCCCTCACCACAGGATACCCTGCGAAATGACTCTGTCCGTAAAAGTTCAAACAGGATTGAAACGAAGGTTGTTTATAATGCCCAGGATTCCATCGTTTTATCCCGCGATCAGAAGAAAGTTTATCTTTATAACAAAGCAAAAATTGAATATGGGGATGTACTTTTAGAGGCAGATTTCATTGAATATGATCAGGAAGAGAATGTGGTTTTTGCCCGCGGGGTTGAAGATAGTACAGGCACACTGATAGGAAAACCTGTATTTAAAGAGAAAAATGAGCAGTTCGAAGCCAAAACCATTAAATATAACTTTAAAACCAAGAAAGGTTACATTCAGGAAGTTTTTACCGAAGAGGAGCAGGGCTATTTACATAGTGAAATAACCAAGAAACTGGATAATAATAATTTCTTGATGAAAAAAGGAAAATACACGACCTGCGATAACCCTGAACATCCTCATTTCTACCTCTCTATGTCGAAAGCTAAAGTTATTCCCGGAGAGAAAATAATATCCGGATATTCCTATTTGGTTTTGGAGGATTTGCCTTTATATTTTGTTGGCATACCCTTTGGCTTTTTCCCTAGTCAAAAGGAGCAGGCCTCAGGGATTATTATTCCATCCTATGGTGAAGATAATTCCTTAGGATTCTTTTTGCGCGATGGAGGATATTATTTTGGGATAAATGACAAAATGGATTTGTCCTTAACCGGAGGTTTCTACTCCCTGGGAACCTGGGGAGCCGATATTAATTATCGGTTTAAAAAAAGATATAAGTTTAATAGTAACTTTTCTGCCAGTTACAAAGAAACCGTAAAAAGTGAGCAGGGATTACCCGATTATTTTAAGTCCAATGATTTCCAGATTCGGTGGACACACTCGCAGGATCCCAAGGCCAACCCAACCAGCAGCTTTAATGCCAACGTTAATTTCAGCTCCAGCTCTTATGATCAGATTCATAGCCGAAATATTGAAAATAGAAACCGGAATACGAAGAGTTCAAGTATTTCTTATTCCAAAAACTGGCCCGGAACTCCGTTTCGCTTAAATGCGAATTTCAGAGGATCCCAGAATAGTAAGAATAAGAGTGTTGACCTAACCCTGCCCGTGATTACTTTTGATATGAACAGACAATATCCTTTTCGCCGGAAAAATGCTTCCGGGAAATCAAGATGGTACGAGGATATTGAGGTACAATATTCATCCAAATTAGAAAATAAACTGAGTACCACCGATTCCTTATTGTTTACCGAAACAAAATTTACAGATTTTAAAAATGGGTTTCAGCATAATATTCCGGTGAGTACTAATTTTAAATTGCTAAAACATTTTAATCTGTCCCCGCGTCTGGAATATACGGGAATCCTTTACCCTAACTATATTAAACGGCACTGGGATCCCAACTATTATAACGAGGCAAGTGATACTTATGGTAAGGTAATTACGGATACCATTTCCGAGATTCGCTATGCACAATTATTTGAACCCTCCGTATCCCTGAGTGTCGGACCGAATATTTACGGAATGTTTATGTCAAAGAACCCTGAGGCCAGGATTATTGCCTTACGGCATGTTTTAACTCCCTCTGCAAGCATTTCCTATCGCCCTGATCTGGGTAACTGGGTGTCCCAGTATTATGATTCCTACCAGATTTTCCAGGGAGGTGAATATAAGGAAGTAGAATACTCAAAATTCGATAATGGGTTGTACCGGTTTCCTGCTGCACCTGGACAAAGTGGTATTGTTTCCCTGGGATTAAATAATAACCTGGAAATGAAAGTTCGAAGTGATAAGGACACTTCAGAAAATGTGAAAAAAATCAAAATATTGGAGAGCCTGAAATTTTCCTCCGGCTATGATATCTTTGCCGATTCATTAAAATGGAATCCTATAACAATTAGTGGACGTACTTCTATCCTGGAGAATAAAGTTAAAATTAATTTTGGCGCTACCGTCGACCCCTATGCGATTAACGAACAGGGAACAGTTTATAATGCTTTTGAATGGAAAAAAAACGGCAAAATCGGAAGGTTAACCCGGGCTGACTTTAACCTGGATTTTTCCTTTAAATCTTCTCAAAAAGATCAGCAGAACAGCTCCTCGGCCGGGGGTGAACAAAGTATGTATGATGAAGACTATTACCGGAATCCTGAAATGGCTGAATATCGTGAACAAATGACGACTTATGTTGATTTTGATATTCCATGGAATTTTAGTGCAAACTATAAATTTACCTATTCAAAACCAAAACATGAATCAGCAATTACACAAACCCTGAGTTTGTCCGGGAACTTTAGCCTAACTCCCAAGTGGAAAATCAGTTTTAGAACCAATTATGATATTACAGAAAATGAATTATCTACCACCTCGATAAATATTCACCGGGATCTTCACTGTTGGGAAATGACCTTTAACTGGGTTCCTGTAGGAAGGTACCAGAGTTATAATTTCCAGATCAATGTTAAAGCTTCCACTTTAAGAGATTTTCTGAAAGTCCCCAAGCGTAAATCGTGGTACGATAACTTATAATGAATGCAATACCCAGTTTTTTAGTATTCGTGTCCCATATTCGGTCATTATGGATTCCGGGTGGAACTGGACTCCCCGGATATCGAAGGTTTTATGCCTGAGTGACATGATATGCCCCTTCGGGTCAATGGAGGTTATCTCTATACTTTCGGGTAAATGATTGTGATCCACGATCCATGAATGATACCTCCCGGAAAGAAAGATTTCAGGTACCTTATTAAAGATATAATCGGGATGTATGATTTGAGTAGGAATCTCTCTGCCGTGGTTAACCTCATGCATATTTTTGAGTTGAGCTCCATAGAATTCCCCGATAGCCTGGTGTCCCAGACATACCCCCAGGATGGACTTATGCGATTGATATTGTTCAATAATTTGATACATTATTTTTACTTCGGAAGGTAATCCCGGCCCGGGGGAAAACACTATTTTGTCAAACTCCTTCAGCTCTTCAATATTTATCAGGTCGTTTCGTTTGACCTGGACTTTATCAGCGCTTTGTTCAAGGATATGGACCAGGTTGAAGGTAAAGGAATCAAAGTTGTCAACCACAAAAATTTTCATGCCATATTATTTTTCTGACGTCTAAAATAAGTTATTTTTACCTATTCTATAAAAATCAATTAATAAATTACTCTTATGAAAAAAATCATTTATACCCCAAATGCCCCCCAGGCCATTGGACCTTATAGTCAGGCCGTAGAAATTAACGGAACATTATACATTTCCGGCCAGGTTCCGGTAAATCCTGAAACAGGAAAAATCCCCGGGGGGATAGAAGCCCAAACCGAGCAGGTGATGAAAAATATTGGTGCCATATTGAAGGAAGCAGGCTATTCGTTCGAACATGTTGTGAAATCTACCTGCTTATTAAGTGATATGGCCAATTTTAAAGCCATGAACGAAATATATGGTTCCTATTATAAGGAAAATCCGCCGGCTCGTGCTGCTTATGGTGTAGTGCAGCTACCGCTGGGGGCCTTGATTGAAATTGAAACGATTGCGGTAAAATAGTAATCCAACGATAAAAAAAGCGGTTGTAAAGAAAAACAACCGCTTTTTTACTGCTCTAATTATGTAATTATTCAGATACTACTTCTAATTCGATTTCAACAACCACTTCTTTATGTAACTTAATAGAAGCTTTGTATTTTCCTACTTCTTTAATCTGGTCTTCGGTAATGGTGATATTTTTTCGGTCAATCTCAAATCCTTCGGATTGCAGTTTTTCTGCAATTTGAATGGTGTTCACCGAACCAAATATCTTACCTGTCGAACTGGTCTTTGCTCCAATGGTTAGGGTCTTGTTTTCTAATTTCTTGGCAACCTCCAGCGCCTGGTTTTTAATTTTTTCTTCTTTGTGCGCTCGTTGTCGTTTGTTTTCTTCATGCATTTTTTTTGCCGAACGGGTTGCAATAACTGCTAATCCATTAGGTATTAAAAAGTTTCGTGCGTAACCGTCCTTAACGTTTACGATATCATCTTTATGACCAAGTTTATTTACGTCCTCTTTAAGAATTATTTCCATTTTTTGTCCTCCGTTTAATTATTTAAGCATATCTGTTACGTAAGGCAATAGAGCTAAATGTCGGGCTCTTTTGATTGCTTTAGCAACTTTTCGTTGATACTTTAACGATGTTCCTGTGATTCTTCGGGGTAAAATTTTACCCTGTTCATTGACAAACTTCTTAAGAAACTCAGGATCTTTGTAATCGATATACTTAATCTTATTTTTCTTAAACCGGCAATATTTCTTTTTCTTTATCTCTACGGTTGGGGGAGTCAAATATCTGATTTCTGATTGATTTTGTGCCATTGCTTATTCCTCCGATTTTTGTTCTTTTTTACTTCTTTTCTTTTCGCTATATTCAACAGCGTATTTATCCATCTTGAAGGTCAGGAATCGGATGATCCGCTCATCTCTTCGGTATTCCGTTTCAAGCTTCTGGATTAGCTCACCTTCTGCTTTAAATTCAATTAAGTAATAGAAACCGGTAGATTTCTTTTGAATTGGATAAGCCAGTTTTTTTAAGCCCCAGTTTTCTTCGTGCACAATCTCGGCACCACCATCTTTTAAAATTTTAATAAATTTCTGAACCGTTTCCTTCATCTGGGCTTCAGACAAAACGGGAGTTGTAATGAAAACGGTTTCGTACTGATTCATCATAATTATTTATTTTTAGTTTAAAATTTATTGAGCTGCAAAATTAGCATATTTTTCATTTCCTGCAAAAAAAATGTAAGTAAATGATCCTAAAAGTGTTTAAAAATAATCATGAAAAAACAAGTTTTACAAACTGATGTTTTTATAAAAATTTTACCTTTGTAGTTCATGTCAATACAGGATGAATTTATGGAAAATTTTATTGTTTCAGCACGAAAATACAGACCCTCAACATTTCAGTCGGTGGTTGGACAGGCTTCAATAACCACTACCCTGAAAAATGCCATAAAAAACAATCACCTGGCACAGGCCTATTTGTTCTGTGGACCACGGGGAGTCGGGAAAACCACATGCGCCCGTATTTTTGCCAAAACCATTAATTGTAAGAATCTCGACGAGAATGTTGAACCTTGCAATGAATGTGAATCCTGTAAGGCTTTTAATGATAACCGATCGTACAATATACATGAACTGGATGCCGCATCCAATAATTCGGTTGAAGATATCCGGCAGCTGATCGAACAGGTTCGGATTCCTCCCCAGGTTGGTAAATATAGTATCTATATTATCGATGAGGTGCATATGCTATCAGCACAGGCATTTAATGCTTTTTTAAAAACCCTCGAGGAGCCCCCGGTGCATGCTGTATTCATTCTGGCTACCACTGAAAAACACAAGATTATTCCAACCATTCTTTCCCGTTGCCAGATCTTTGATTTTAACCGGATAAAAGTTGACGATACGGTTCAGTATCTCGAACATATTGCCCAAAATGAAAACATTAACTATGAAACCGATGCGTTAAATATTATTGCCCAAAAAGCGGATGGAGCTATGCGGGATGCTCTTTCAATTTTCGATCAGGTGGTGAGTTTTTCCGGTAATAACATCACTTATCAAAATGTTATCGAAAACCTGAATGTTCTGGATTATGAGTATTATTTTAATTTGACCGATGCATTCCTGCAAAATGATCTTTCTAAATCCCTTCTGCTTTTTAATGAGATTCTGGATAAAGGTTTTGATGCTCACCATTTTATCAATGGTCTGAGTGAACATTTTAGAAACCTGCTGGTATGTCGTGACGAGACTACCCTTCAATTACTTGAGGTAGGAGCCAATATTCGGGACAGGTATCATCAGCAAACCCAAAACTGTACTCCCGGATTTTTATTCCAGGCCCTCGAAATATCCAATAAAGCAGATGTTTCCTACCGGATGAGCCGAAACAAACGTTTACATGTTGAACTGACTATGATTGAAATGTGTAATATTACCCTCGAAAAAAAAAAAGCTGAACTAGATCGTCGGGAAGAGACAGTTGGAAAATCCAAAAATAAAAAGCAGGATAAAAATTCTCTGGTAGATCCCGTTAAAAAAAATAAGAATAATGCCAAACCCCCTAAGTCTGACACCAAGAAAAAGGTTGTTTCATCCCCTCCAAATACCCCTGCCGGGATATCTTCCTTTTCGATAAAAAAGAAACTTTCAGATAAACAGGAAAATTATTCAGAACAAATTGCCGAAGAGAACGATCATACCCCTCAGGTTGAAGAACAGGAGGTCGCCAGAAAGGATTTTACCCAGCGGGAATTAATTGAAAAATGGCATGCTTTTTCAGATAAACTTGGAAATAAACCCAGAATATTTAATACCCTTACCTCAAAAGATCCTAAGCTGGAAGAAAATTATGTAATAAGTTTTGTTATTGACAATAATTTGCAGGAACAGAAAATTAATGAGATCCGGAATGAATTGCTGGCTTATTTAAAACAGGAACTTCAAAATACAGCACTGGATTTAAAGTTGATTATTACTGACATAGAGGAAGATTCAAAAAAATTATATACTGCCGAAGATAAGTTTAAGCATATGCTTTCTAAAAATGAAAACCTTAGTAAACTAAAACAGGAATTCAATTTAGATCTGGAATAAATAAAAACTTTTTGTTAATATAAAAGAAAAGCCTCAAATTATCGAGGCTTTTCTTTTATTTTGGATCGCTGTTGTTTTATTTGCTGAGCTGGATCTTATTGCTGTATATTTTTCCGTTCTGTTGGATTCTTACAATATAAATCCCATTATTCAATTCACTTAGATTAATCCGATGATTGTCGGAACTAATTTTTTGCGTAAAAACTTTCGCCCCGGACAAAGAGTAAATATCAACCGTTGTTTGGTTTTCGGTATTTTCGGGAATCTCAATGGTAATATCTCCTTGTGTAGGATTAGGATATATTTTTAATGGTTCAACCTGAATCAAATCATTAATTCCCACATAGGTCATATTAATATAATCTGATCCGGATTCATAACCTGTACCATCAATATACCCAATGATTTTCACTCTAAATGTTCTACTCTCATTAATCTCTGTATTGAAAATGTTATTTCCGATGGTGAAGTCATAAATTGTTTTATCCACTACATTATTCAAATCAATTTCAATGTAATCATAGTTTTCCTGAATGGTTGCATCTATGGATATTGTATTATTCTCCCCTTCCGGTTTGAATAATTTATTCAATACGGGGTTAAAATTCGCTACTGCCCGGGTGCTGTTGGATTCGTAAGATTCACCCGCATGGTAACTGATGAGTTTGACTTCATACTCTCCTTCCTCCTCAACCTGAAAATTAATCTGATCTGCACCTGAAAGGGTTGCTCCCCATTGTTCGGTAAGAGCATCATTTACAAAAAACTTAACCGAATCAGCATCTGTAAATAATATGTATGAGCTTTCAATGGTTTGTTCTCCAATGTACGTTGAGTTGTTAATTTCCGGTAAAAATTTTGATTTTGCAGTCCATATTCCCCTGCCATGAGTCGCAATGACTACCTGGTCATCCTGGTAAAACATATCATAAACGGATACGGCGGGTAATCCGTAATCCGCATAATGCCATGTGGCTCCATTATCTGTAGATTCAAACAAGCCAATATCCGTACCTGCCCACAGGGTATTGGGTTGGTCAGGGAGTACGAGTAATGAATGGGTTACTACATCGGGGAATCCATTCGTACTGTTCTCATTCCCTGCAAATCCTGTAATATCTTCCCAGGTTTGTCCAAGATCTTCGGTTCTTAAAATTTTTGGTGCATTGGCAACAGAAAAGAGAATATAAGCGGTAGAGTCTTCTGTTGGGTGGGTAGCAATTCCACTGATAAATGCATCCATATTTTCTTCAGTGAATTCATTTACCGCACTGTAAGTTTCTCCCTGATCTTCGGATACGAAGATGTTCCATCCATTGGTTCCGGACATGGCCGCCCCGGCCCAGACAATATTTTTGTTTGCTAACGAAACTTCAACATTCAATTGACTGGGTACATAACCCTGACTTGCATAAGGATTCCATCCGGAAGGCATATTTTTTTTGCTCCATGAACCGCCAAAATCAGTACTCTTGTATACAACTTCAGCACCCACAGCAAATAAAACTTCCGGGGTTTCCGGATGTGATGAAATCCGTGAGATGAAAGGCCCATCATTACTGGTAATGCCGTTGGTGGCCGAACTCCAGGTTGCACCTCCGTTTAAGGTTCTGTAGAAGGCATTATTGTATATGCTTCCGATGATCTTATTTTCATCACTGTAGTGCCACATACACTCAAATCCATCACCGCCGAGTTGAAATAAATAATGCGATGTCGAGGAGGAATTTTCTCCGGTTTGAGTTCTCCAGGTACCATTATCCTGCATTCCCCCAATGTATTCATTCGCACCGGGTTTCTTGGCTGCTCCGTAAAATTGAGTGGTTATGTAATTATTGGGTAATTGATTAAAAGTTACCCCACGGTCAAAGGAAATGCCTAACCCACCATCATTGGCATTTACAATTAAAAAACTGTCGGTAGCTTCATTTACCGGAATCATGACAAGATTATGATGATCGGGGTGCAACCCGGGAATTTTTGTGGTCCCCATACCAACACTTTGGTTATAGTTGTTTCCTCCTCCATATTGACCATAAGCGTCGGCTACACTGTGGGTTGATCCCTTTTGTTGCTGGATCCTCCCGGTTTCAATCACTACCTTTGAAGCGGGCAGGTTGGCTGCATCCCATGTACCTCCCATAGCAAGAGTGGGCCAGAAAAAATAAATCTGCTTGTACGAATGTCCCGCAGTTTTCGCTATTTCTGGGGATGCAGTCTCATCATATTCAACCGAGTTAATAAATAAATACTCCCTTCCCTTCGTCTCATCTTCAGGATCGCGGGAAATTAAATTAAAAGCATTATCCTCTTCCTGGTCCCTGAACGATACCATTAATTGCCTGTCATTGGTAATGTCCCATACTTCAAAAGGTACTTCAACATAATCTTCATAACTATATCCTGATGGAGGAACCCCAGGACCTTGTCCTCCAACGGTAAAACGATGAGCTTTTTGACTCATGCCGGGACCAAACCGGATTTCTACGGATACAAAATCCGATAATTCCAGGTTGGTAGCTCCATTGTTGGTTCCTAAATCCATCCCCCCATTTAAAAACTCCCCCTGGAAATTAATGAAATCCAGGAAAGAAGAGGTATTGTCCAGGGTTATATCCGATACGGTAGGCTCTTCGGTAAGGGTCCCTGGATCTGAAAAATCTACTTTCCATAAATCCACACCTCCTACAAAGGCAATATCCTTGTTGTAGGGATGAGCTTCGATAATATTGTCGTACTCTCCCTGGCCTCCAAGATAGTTCCGGTTATTTCCATTCTTATCTTCAAATTTTATCCAGCTCTCTCCGGCATCTACCGACCGGTAAACCAATGAATTTGTGGAACTAATATTTATGGATGCATAGATAATGTTGGGATCAACAGGAGAAACAGAAATTTCATATCGCTGCCCTGAAGAAACCTGATTGAAAACTAAAGTCCAGTTCTCCCCGGCATCTTCAGATTTAAGAATCCCCGTGCTGTTTTCTCCGCCATAGATGAAGTTAAAATCATCCGGATTGGCTACGATATCTTCTACTCCGTTAGTGCTGGAATATACTATATCCCATTGTATTCCTCCATCAGTCGATTTGGCAATCCCTTTTTCTGTAGCTGCAATAACGATGTTCTCATCATTGGGGTCAACAATTAACCGATTGATATATGCAAAAAAATCATTGTTTGTGGTCGAAGCTAATTGGCTCCAGGATTCACCTTTATCGGTAGACTTAAAAATTCCGTTTCCCTCCAGATATGTCCCTCCTGGGAAACTTTCTCCGGTACCTGCATAAATTACCTGGGTGTTTGAAGGAGCCATGGCTAAAGTATTGGCAGATAGATTCGGAAAATCATCCGTTAAGCAAGTCCAGTTATGCCCTCCATCCGTGGTTTTCCAGATTCCTCCGGTGGCAGCTCCTGCATACCAGGTGTTATGGGTTGCGTCATCCGGATCCACAATTAATCCACGGGTTCGCCCACCAACATTTGCCGGCCCTCGTTGAACAAAAACCATTTCGTTGGTAGCTAACTTCAGTTGGTTGCTTTTTGCTTTTGATTTATTTAATTCGTTTATCTTGTAATTAATGGGATAGCCGTTTTCCTCTTCTCCAAACCTGGTGGTTATTTCTTTAAAATACCGGGTAAATTCGTCCGGTTTATCAGCCTTGGATTCTGATTTGAGCTTCTTTTGTGCCATCTCATATTCATAAAATTCAGCCGGGGTAAAGGATTCGCTTATTGAATTTTTTTTATTCCCTGTAAAAAATATGAAATAGCTGATTATTCCTCCTGCTAAAGCAGTTAATAAAAGGATGTAAAATTTTTTCATGTTTTTAAAAATTTAGGATTATTTAATAGTTGAATTTTCTTGATAATCAGTGATTTTACCCGTTGTTATATCCACCAGGTGGTGCTTGATATTGCTTCCTTCCGGATCGTTGGAAATTCCATAAAAACGGGTTAAAATTAATTGGGTGTTCGAATGCCACTGAATGCTGGCATTACTGAAATTATTCTGGTAGATCAGGGAATCCCTGGTTTGATCATAAACTATAAATTGGATGTCTTTTACCGGGTTCCCGGGATTTTCTTTGGTCTCAGCGATATAAAGAATATAATTTCCGTCCTTACTGGGAATGGCCTGTATGGAATCATCTTTGCTAAAGTGTTTGTCAATTATTGAATCCCTGGAAACTTCTTCCGATAGGGGGGAGTTATCCTTTTTAACCTTTTGGGCCAGATTACAGGAGGTGAAAATAAAGATAGCAGGTAAAATTACCAGATATAATAAATATTTTTTCATGTCAAATAGTTTAGGTTAATCAATTAAAATATGCAAAACTAATCTTTTTAGATTATCATGCAAGAAATTGATATGTAGTTTAATAGAAAAAAATACTTTTAGGTCTTTTTATTGATAAACGATAAAATGATAAGGTGCTGGTATCAATAGAATTAGAATACCTCAGTTTAGTTTTTCCGGGGTTAAAATTTTACCAAATTATTATTTTGCTTTTCACGGTTTAGTTTAAGCATAAAATATTACATTTGTAGATTAATCGAAAACTTAAAATAAATTGCATTAAATAATGGCTTTATTAACAAATATTTTAACCCGTTTTTTTGGAAATAAATCAGAGAGGGATATCAAAGAGATTTCCCCTGTCGTGGAGCTTATCAAAGCTGAATATGATAAAATAGTTCTGTTAAGTAATGATGAGTTGCGTGACAGAGCTTCGGCTATTCGGCAGGAAATATTACATCATATTCACGACGAAAATGAAAAAGTTTCGAACCTTAAGGATAAAGCTGAAAGTGATGAGGTTGATGTTTTAGAGAAAGAAGAAGTGTATGATGAAATCGATAAGATTGAAAAAATCATTGATAAAAAACTGGAAGATAAACTGAATGAAGTTTTACCGGTAGTTTTTGCCATTGTTAAAGAAACAGCCCGCCGTTTTAAAGAGAATGAATATATTGAAGTGAGTGCCAATGATTTTGACCGTAACCTGGGGGCTAAATATGAACATGTAGAGATCAAAGGAGATCAGGCAAGATATTATAATACCTGGATTGCCGGGGGAAATGAAATCACCTGGGATATGGTACATTATGATGTTCAGCTGATTGGTGGAATTGTATTGCATCAGGGGAAAATTGCTGAGATGGCTACCGGTGAGGGAAAGACCTTAGTAGCAACCCTGCCTGTATTTTTAAATGCAATGACCGGACGTGGAGTTCATGTTGTTACTGTTAACGATTACCTGGCTAAACGTGACTCGGAATGGATGGGACCTATTTTTGAATTTCATGGTTTATCGGTCGATTGTATTGATAAACATGAGCCCAACTCCGATTCCCGAAGAAAAGCTTACCTTGCAGATATTACCTACGGTACCAATAATGAGTTTGGATTTGATTACCTGAGGGATAATATGTCAATTAATCCGGAAGACCTGGTACAACGAAAACATAATTATACTATTGTCGATGAGGTTGACTCGGTATTGGTCGATGATGCACGAACCCCATTAATTATTTCCGGTCCCGTTCCTAAGGGAGATATGCAACTTTTTGACGAACTAAAACCTAAGGTCGAAACCCTGGTTGATGCTCAAAAAAAATTGGTGAATCAGATTTTAGCAGAAGCCCGCAAAGAATTAAATGATCAGAACACTGAAAAAGCAGGGTTTTTATTGTTACAGGCTTATAAAGGGTTGCCTAAAAATAAAGCGATCATTAAGCTGTTATCCGAAGAGGGAAATAAATCGCTGATGTTGAAAACAGAAAACTATTACATGCAGGATAACAGTAAGCATATGCACAAGGTTACAGATGATCTGTTTTTTATTATTGAGGAGAAAAATAATTCGATTGAAATGACCGATAAGGGAATCGATCTTATTACTTCCAAAACAGATGATCCCAGGTTTTTTGTTTTACCCGATATAGGTTCTGAAGTAGCCGAATTGGAAAAATCGGAGATGGAAGAATCGGAAAAACTAACAAAAAAAGATAAACTGCTCCAGGATTATGCCGTTAAGTCGGAACGTATCCACACCATTAATCAACTCCTTAAAGCGTATTCGCTTTTTGAGAAAGATGTTGAATATGTAGTGATTGATAACAAGGTAAAGATTGTTGACGAGCAGACCGGTCGTATTATGGAAGGCCGTCGTTATTCGGACGGTTTACATCAGGCCATCGAGGCAAAAGAGAGGGTAAAGGTGGAAGCAGCCACACAAACTTTTGCTACGATTACTTTACAGAACTATTTCCGGATGTATCATAAGCTGGCTGGTATGACCGGGACTGCCGAAACCGAAGCAGGAGAGTTCTGGGATATCTATAAACTCGATGTGGTTGTTATTCCAACCAATAAACCTATTGTTCGTAATGATTACGAGGACCTGGTATATAAGACCAAACGCGAAAAGTATAATGCGGTAATCGATGAAATTGTCGATCTGGTGAATCATGGCCGCCCGGTATTGGTAGGTACAACCTCGGTTGAAATTTCAGAGCTGTTAAGCCGGATGCTCAAAATTAAAGGGATAAAACATAATGTCTTAAATGCAAAATTGCATCAACGCGAAGCGGAAATCGTAGCTGAGGCAGGTAAGTCAAAAACGGTAACTATTGCTACCAATATGGCAGGTCGTGGTACAGATATTAAGCTTTCCAAAGAGGTGAAAGAAGCCGGTGGTCTGGCTATTGTAGGTACCGAAAGGCACGAATCAAGACGGGTAGACCGCCAGTTAAGGGGACGTGCCGGCCGGCAAGGTGATCCGGGGTCATCCCAGTTCTTTGTATCCCTCGAAGATGATTTGATGCGCTTGTTCGGATCCGACCGGATTGCAGGAATTATGGACCGGCTGGGATTAAAAGAGGGAGAAGTAATTCAACATTCCATGATCTCCAGATCCATTGAACGTGCACAGAAGAAAGTGGAGGAAAATAACTTTGGTATTCGTAAACGATTGCTCGAATACGATGATGTGATGAACTCACAGCGTGAGGTGATTTATAAAAAACGACGTCATGCTTTACATGGTGAGCGACTGGGAGTTGATATTGCGAATATGATGCTGGATGTTTGCGAATCGACAGTTTTTGATTATCAGGATAATGCCGACTTTGAAGGATTTAAATTTGAACTGCTTCGTACCTTCTCTATTGAACCTCCATTTGGCGAAGATGAGTTTCTTAAAGAGAATGCCAATGTCTTAATTGATAAAATTTACAAAGTGGTTCTTGAGACCTACAAACGAAAGGAGGAAGCAATCGCGAAACAAGCTTATCCTGTGATTAAGAATGTCTATGAAAAAAGCGGACAAACCTATGAAAATATTGTAGTCCCCATTACCGATGGCGCAAAAACATTGCAGGTGATTACCAATTTGAAAAAATCTTATGAAACCGAAGGGCGTGATTTGGTTAAATCATATCAGAAATCTGCTATTCTTGCCCATATCGACGAAGCCTGGAAAGAACATTTACGTGAACTGGACGATTTAAAACAATCTGTTCAGGCAGCCACCTATGAACAAAAGGATCCTTTGCTGATTTATAAATTTGAATCGTTTGAACTGTTTAAAACAATGATTAACAGGGTTAATCGTGATGTGGTTGCAACCCTGGTGAAAGGGCACATTCCTATTCAGGATCCCGACCAGGTTCGTGAAGCCGAAAGAAGAAGAAAAACAGATTATAGTAAATACCAGACCAGTCGACCCGATCAGGTTGGCGGAGAACAGGATAATAAAAAACCAAAAGCTCAACCGGTAAGAGTGGAGAAAAAAGTAGGACGTAATGACCCTTGCCCCTGTGGTAGTGGTAAAAAATATAAAAATTGCCATGGCAGGGCACAGGCTAATGCTTGATAAAATAAATCTGAGGTATAATTATCTTTAGTATGCAACAAGGCTTCCATTGAATTTTGGAAGCCTTGTTTTATGGATGTGGATTATGCGTGGCCGTGGTATGATAGGCATGAAAATTAATTTTCCCTTTTTCGCCCTCAAAGTAAAAGGTTTGTGAATTAGAATGTCCCCCCGGTGAATGGGTTTTCAGGATGATCTGGTTTTTCCCTTCGTTCAATGGAATCCGGCTATAGGAGATGGAGTAAGGCAGTGTTTGCCAGTTCCTGGTATCAGCTTTTTCTGTAATCGTATTTACAATGTTTATTATGGTTCCCAATCCCTCATCCTGTTCATCGGCCAAAAGCTCTAAAGCTTTTTTGGTGGCCAAACGCATAATGGCATTTGCCATTTCCCGAACCATCCGGTCATTCAGGGTCTTAAAGGCAATGTCGTTAATGTCCTGTAAAAGTTCTAATTCATAAATCTTCGATTGATGATATAACTCGGCTCTTCTGAAAACCGGAGGACGTTCCACATACTTGGGGAAAGCAACACGAAAAAAACGTAACTCTTCAAAGGCCCTCTTTTCTTTGGATGATTTATCGCCTATATACAACGGAAAAGAGAGGTTATATTCTTCGTTAATCAGGGTAATATAGCCTTTTCTTTGATGAGGTACCTTAACAAAATTAATGCTGTTCTCCGTTTTATAAGGACCAAATCCGTTTAACCAGAAAAAAAGAAGTTCTCCATTCTCCTTAGGTTCATGATGGTATTTCATCCTGAACTTTCTCTCATAGAAGGTCACTTCGTCCTGAAAGCCGGTTAGATAAGCAGTTCGTAACAGGTCTCTTTTTAGTTGTTGAGGGACAGCAATATTGAAATATTCTTGATAATCCGTTTCATAAACATTCAAGGCATTCCGGTAGGCAATAAAAGCATTGTTGTAATCCTTATCGATTTCATAAATAATTCCCATCAGGGTGTGGGCAAAGGCATCGCGTTGGTACCTGTTTTTATGATCCTTGTACTTGTCGTTGAGTTGATTTAATTTAATGTTTATCCTTCTGCACTCTACCAGGGCATCATCATATCTCCCTAATTCAATATAATTCAATGCCATAAAGTAATTTACCATGATGGCTTCAAAATCTTCAGGACGATAAGGCTTTACATTTGGATTGGATATCAGGGTAAGGGCTTCGAGATAATAATTCTTTACATAATCTTCGATGATATGCTCGGCTTTTGTAAAATAAAAGTTGCTTTCATCATAATGTTGCAGGATCCATGAGACATATCCCCTGTTAAAATAATACAGAAGCTGGTTTTTTCCGGTCGCTTCTTTTTTATTTTTTTTCAACCAGCTGTTGGCTTGCTGAAAATTACCGGAAACTATATAATTCTGAAAATCCTGGGTTTGCTTGTAGTAGGTTGCACATCCTGTAATGATAAGTAGAATAAGAGTAATGAAGATGGGGCGCCTGTATTTAAATTTTAAAATCTTCATTTAAATAGATTTAATTGCTAAAAAATACTCCGTTTAATTTTTAACATATTTTTTAATCTTCTTTTCACCCATCCACACTATTTCATTGGTTTCCAAATTGGATAACTCAAGGTTTACCTGGTAGTATACAATTTTTTCTTTTTTATAGCTATCCACAATGGAATGGATTGTCCCCTGAAGCATATAATCGGCTCCCAGTTCAAGCCCCCAGTTTTTTGCAGTTTCTGACGATGCAAAATTCTGCTGATCCATTCTTTCCTGTCTTAACGCATCTCTTTTAGAGCCTGCCTGTACCAACCTGGCAGAAGCATCCTGGATAATTGCCTTTTCAATTTCCTTGATAAAGATATTGGCATCGATATGTTCGTGACTTTTATTTCTTATTAATCCTACAATAAGGATTGGGCGTTTATTGGGGTTTTTGGCATTATACTGATCCATCCATGGATGATGTAATAGCTGATCGATCATTTCTTCTGCAACGATTCTTGAATCGGAATCATTCCAGCGACCACTCAGATCTATGGTTTGATCTTCAGAAATCCGCTGAACCTGCCTTTGGGTGGAACATCCCCCAAAAATGAAAAGTATACTTGAAGTAAGGAGAATGAAATAGATTTGCTTCATTTTATATTTAATTTTGTTAGATGATGGGATAAGTTAATTACAAATTTTAGACCATACTTTTTTATTGCTTGATATTTTTAACGAATTCACCAATTTTTCGGTTCGTTTCATCACTTACCGGAACCAGAGGAAGCCTCAGGTTGTTTTTTATAATCCCTAAATGGGCCAGTGCAGCTTTAACTCCCGGGGGATTTCCCTCAATAAAAAGATAGTCAATTAAAGAAAGTAGTTTGTAATGGATGTCCAACGCTTCGGCATAATTGTTACTTAATGCCAGTTGTACCATGGTTGAGAATTCTTTGGGAAAAACATTCCCTACAACAGAAATTACTCCAGAAACGCCAATCGACATCAGGGGCAGTGTTAATGCATCTTCACCAGAAATAACAATAAAATCCCCGGGTTTATTTTTTACAATTTCCATAGCCTGGGTAAAGTTCCCTGATGCCTCCTTAATGGCCACAATATTTTCAAAATCATGAGCTAATCGGAGGGTTGTTTTCGCCTGTATATTCGAACCTGTACGGCTGGGAACATTATATAAAATAACAGGGACGGGCGAAGCCTCTGCAATTGATTTAAAATGCTGGTAAAGCCCTTGCTGGCTTGGTTTATTATAGTAAGGTGCTACCGATAATATTGCATCTACCTGGTTAAAATCTGTTTGATGAATTTTATTAACTATCGCTGAAGTATTGTTGCCACCCATCCCTAATACAATGGGTATTCTGCTATTTACTTTCCGTTTGATGAAATTAACCAGATCCTTCTTTTCGTCATCGGTTTGCGTTACCGACTCGCCTGTGGTGCCAAGAACTACCAGGTAATCTACCTGATTGGAAATTAAATGCTCGATTTGATTCTCCAACGCTTCGAAATCGATTTCCAAATTATCCTTAAAGGGTGTAACAATGGCTACCCCGGTTCCAACAAATTTATGGTTCATAATTTATTGATTTATGATGGTTAAATAATGCTTTATCTGTTCAATGAGATAATCGATCGAATGATTTTTTCCAATATCTATCATTAAATCCTGGTATTGATATTTTTCGGGTTGTCTTCCGATTTTAAACGATGCATTCGACAATTGACCAATATAATACAGGGGAAAATATTCTTTAAGGCTCAGGTCAATTAAAAGGTCAAAATCCTGAAGAATGAACTGATTTACCGATTCGTTTTTCGGTTTATAATACCAGGTTAAATCTTTTTTACAAAAAAAGTTTATTCCTTTACGCAATAATAAGTTTTCTGGTATTTTTTTCTCTGGAACATACCCCAATGCGATAACTTTTAGATTGTTGTTGGACAGGAAAGAAAGAAAATCCTTAACAATCCTAAACGACTCCTCGTCAGGTGAGTTGAACAGAATACCAACGGTTTGAGCCGTGTTGAAATTGTGTACCCTTAGCTGTCGCCTGTTTTTCCGCAAGTTTTTTTTAAGGCTTAATTTTCCTATGGACCTTTTTATATTTCGCATTTTATTCACGTTACAAGTATATTAAAATTATTGGTATTCTTCAGCCTTTACCCGATGAAATTATTGGATTAACTGAAGAAAATCATCCTCATGGATAATCCGGATATTCAATTCTTTTGCTTTTTCCAGCTTTTTGGGGCCAATATTCTCTCCGGCTAATAAATAATTAGTATTGGAAGATACAGAACCGGTATTTCTACCCCCATTCATTTCGATTAATTCTTTGAGCTCTTCTCGCGAGTGTTTCTCAAAAGTTCCGGAAATAACAATCGATAATCCGGCTAATTTATCAGTTTTCGCTGTGCCCTCCTTTTGAGTGAGTTGAACACCGGCATTTTTTAATTTCTCGATGATCTTAAGGTTGCGTTCATCTTTAAAATAATCCAAAATGCTTTGGGCTATTCTTGTGCCAATCTCATTGATGCTTGTTAAGTCCTCGAAGGATGCTTCTTTTAATTCATCAATGGATTGATATTTCCCGGCAATGGTTTTGGCTACAGTTTCGCCTACATACCTTATGCCAAGGGCATAAAGAACCCGGTGAAAGGGTACCGATTTCGATTGCTCGATACTCTGTAGCAGATTTTGGGCCGATTTTTCACCAAAACGCTCCAGGGATATAATGTCATCCCTGTTAAGATAGTATAAATCTGCACTGTCGTTAATGAGACGTTGATTAAATAATGCGTCAATGGTAGCTTCGGCACCCCCTATATCCATCGCTTTTCGGCTAACAAAATGTTCGATTCTGCCTTTGATTTGTGGAGGACATCCGGCCGTATTTGGACAATAATGCTTTGCTTCTCCTTCTATCCGTATTAATTCACTTCCACATTCAGGGCATCTTTTTATAAAGTCAATGCTTTGAGAGCCCTTTTGACGTTTACTCTTATCCACCCCCACGATTTTGGGAATAATATCACCTCCTTTTTCTACTTTTACATAATCCTGGTCATGAATGTCCAGCAGTTTGATCTGGTCAGAATTGTGAAGAGAGGCTCGCTTAACTGTTGTGCCGGCCAATAAAACCGGCTCTAGGTTTGCTACTGGGGTGATTGCACCGGTACGTCCCACCTGGTATTGAATCGAATGTAATCTGGTGGTTGCCTGTTCGGCTTTAAATTTATAGGCAATAGCCCAGCGAGGTGATTTCGCTGTATATCCCAGGATTTCCTGTTGCCGGGAATCATTCACCTTAATCACTACTCCGTCAGTTGCAAAAGGTAATGCCTGACGATTTTTGTCCCAATAGCTGATGTACTCAAAAATTTCATCCACTCCTTTACAGATTTGAATATGCTCTGAAATTTTAAACCCCCAGTCACGGGCTTTTTGTAAATTTTCAAAATGTAACCTGGAGGGAAGGTTTTTTCCCAGGATAGCATAAAAAAAACAATCCAGTGGACGTTTTGCTACCGTTGCTGATTTCTGCAGTTTTAAAGTCCCTGCAGCAGCATTTCGCGGATTGGCAAAAATCGGTTCGTTATTGTTTTCCCTTTCTTTATTTATTTTTTTAAATCCTTCGAAAGGAAGTAAAATTTCTCCTCTAATTTCAAATTCATCGGGAAAATCTGTTCCGTAAGGAAGCTTTAAGGGAATACTACGAATGGTTTTAACGTTGTTGGTAACATCATCGCCTTTTACCCCGTCGCCACGGGTAACTGCCTGGGTTAGTATTCCCTTCTGATAGGTTATGCCTATGGCTACTCCATCGAACTTTAATTCACAGGTAAACAGTGTATCTTCACCATTTAGTCCTTTTTGTACCCTTTTGATAAAATCCGAAACCTCTTCCGATGAGTATGTATTACTTAACGATAACATGGGGTAGTTGTGGGTAACTTGCTTAAAGTCGGTGGCTAGATCATTGCCAACCCGCTGGGTGGGTGAATGAGGATCAAAATATTGAGGATTCTCTTCTTCAAGTTCGCTTAACTCCTTGAGTAAATTATCGTATTCAAAATCACTGATCTCTGGTTGTGCTAATACATAATATTGATGATTATGATGATCTATGATTTTCCGTAACTTTTCAATACGTTCTTTTATGCTTTCTTGCATCATACCTATTCTAATTTGCGATAAACAAAAATACAAATGCTTTTGTTAACAACAAATAATTGTTATTAACACATATTTTTTGACTATTAATATAAGAAAAACAGGATAATGGATAAGGTTTTAATAATTCTAATATTTTTATTGATTCCTGTGGTCTCTTTTTCACAGGAAGTTGAAACAGCAGTATTGGTTGGTGACCGTCCTGACCAAACCGAATCAGCATTTATTGTTCCCAGGGGATATTTTCAAGTCGAGGACGGATTTAGTTATGAAAACGTGAACGATCAGAAAAAAAACATCACTTACTCCTCCATGCTCTTAAGGTATGGGGTGTTTGATCATTTTGAGTTGCGATTTGCTGCGGATTATACCCATGTTCAGCAATCGATGTTAAAAGATTTTAAAGGATTAACCCCCTTGTCAGTTGGAGGGAAAATACACGTTCATCAAGAAAAAGGATGGATCCCTCAAATAGCTTTTATCGGAGAAATAACTATTGCCAATACCGGGAGTAGTGATTTTGTTCAGAAATATAACAGCACCAGTATGTTGCTAACTTTTGGGCATAGTTTACCCAGGAAATTATCCATAGGGTATAGTATAGCCATAGAATTTCCGGAAGATGTTCCTTATTCTTTAGGAAAATATACATTTGTTACGGGTTACTCAATAACAGAAAAAATTGGAGCTTTTATCGAAGTGTATGGCATATTTTCAAAATATCAACCAGCTAATAATCTGTTTAATGGGGGAGTAACCTATCTTATCCATCCAAATATTCAATTAGATTTTGCCGGGGGATTTGGTTTATCACAGAATGCGGCCAATAATTATTTTACATTTGGAATGATCTATCTTTTTAAACCCAGTTAAGGGTTTCTTTTTGTGATTTTCACAGGATATCATTAATTTAGAGCAAAATATTTATTATGCTATGAAATCACTCTGTTTTTATAAGCTTTTTTTATTGTTCGCTTTATTTTTTTGGGAAAGCTGTTCCGATGAGGATCTCTTTAAAACCGATGTTGCATCATTGGATGAGTTCCAATTAAGTGATGAAACTTATTGGAGTGGTTCTGACCATGCCGGTAATTTTACTAGTGGAAATAAAATATTCACTAATCAATATTACCCTGATTGGAATACCTGGAGTGGATTTGCCTATTCTAACCTTACCAATTATCAGTTTTTTGATGAAAAGTGCATGTATTCGGCATACGATAAAAATGTTGGAGTTGAAGGAAATATTTATGCAGTGGGCCATCAATTGGGCAGAATCTTAGTTACTTTAAAGGATAGTATCCATGGTGAAGAACCCAGGTCTGTTCAGCTGTCGAACAGCACTTATACAGCTTTGGCTATTTTACATGGATATGGTTATGCAAAAAAATTTGGGGGCCGGGATGGAAATGATCCGGATTGGTTTAAAGTAACCATTAGGGGAATAGGCCTGGAAAATGAAATAACAGGAACTGTTGACTTTTTTTTAGCCGATTTCCGTTTTAACGATAATACGAATGATTATATTTTAGATAAATGGGAATATGTTGATTTAACTTCCCTGGGGATAGTAAAAAAACTGGAATTTGTACTTTCTTCTTCCGATGCAGGAACACCATTATTTTTTTGTTTGGATAACCTGAAAGGACGCATCCCCCTGGATTAGAATTACTTTAAATATTTATTAAGGAGCTTTATAAGTTCAGCCGAGTTAATTGGTTTGGATAGGTAACTGTTGCATCCGGAGTCCAGGATCTGTTCTTTATCCTCGGCCATGGCAAATGCTGTTTGGGCAATAATCGGAATATCAGGATTAAATTCCCGGATAGCTTTCGTTGCTTCAATGCCGCTTAAAACAGGCATTTTTATGTCCATTAGAATTAAATCGATGTCCTTTCGTTGCTTACATATTTCGATGGTTTCCTGGCCATCTGAAGTATGTAATAAGTTCAATCCTTTGTCCTTTAATAACATTTCAAGGTATTTATAATTGCTTTCTTCATCCTCAACAATCAAAATCGTTTTGTTTTGCAGTTTTTTTGGTGCAGGTTGTGTTGATGACGCTTTACTGTTGAAGTGAATATATTCTATCTCTAAGGGTAATGTAAAGGTGAACTTAGAGCCCTGGTTAACTTCCGAGAAAACACTAATTTTTCCTCCAAGTATACTTACAATGTTCTTTGTAATGGTTAATCCTAATCCTGTTCCTGGATACAGCTTGGATTTATCTGTTTCCAGTTTGCTGAATCGATCAAAAATTTGTTTTTGCTTATCTTGCGGAATCCCAATACCTGTATCAGTTACAAAAAATTTAATCTCTTTTTCTTTTTCATGGATAGCATATCCAAATTCAATATGTCCTTTTTCGGTATATTTTAGCGCATTATCCAGTAGATTGACCATAATTTGTTTCAACCTGAAAGGATCTGTTTTTAATATGAAATCATCCTGAGCCCGGCTTTGGTCCCATACAATTTGAAGATGTTCTTTTTTTAATTTTTTTCTGCGTTCAATATAGGTATCATAGAGTTCATGCATTAATTTATTAATATTGCTATCTTTTTTGAGGACAACCAACTCTTTGGCTTCAATTTTGGCCAGGTCTATTATATCATCAATCAGATGAAGTAAGGTGTTACAGTTATTGTTGATATGGCTTACGAATTCCTCTCTCTCTTCAGCATCACCATCAGCTTCGATTAACAAATCAGAAAAACCGATAATAGCATTCATTGGAGTTCTGATTTCATGCGACATGTTGGCTAAGAAGGCAGACTTTAACCGGTCACTTTCTTCGGCTTTTTCTTTTGCTTTTTTTAGCTCTAACTCAGACTTGTGTCTTTCCGTAATATCCCTGCAAATACCAACAATGCCAAGGGTATTTCCCTGGTTATCAACAAATGGGATTTTTAAGGTATCTAGCAGATAGGTTTCACCTTCAGCATCTTTTTCCCAGGACTCAGCCCTTACCGGCTTATTGTTCTCAATTATTCTTTGGTCTGTTGAATAAAAGAAACTTGCCTGTTGCTCCGGAAAAATATCATGATCTTTTTTTCCAACAATATCTTGAGGGGATTTATTATTGAATTTACAAAATGCGTCATTACATCCGATATATACATTGTCTTTATTCTTATAAAATATTAAATCCGGAATGGAGTTGATCATTGAGCTCAATAATGATTTTTCATGAATAAGCTGCTGCTCTGTATTCTTTCGCTCGGTTAATTCATTTTGTAATTCAATGGTTTTAAGAGACACTTTCTTTTTGAGTGACCACGACCAGATTAATATCGAGCCTATAACAATAATGAAAGGAATCAGAATCCAGGCAATGATTCTTAGGAGTTGAGTTTTTATATTCTTCTTTTCATATGCCGCAAACCATTTTTCATAAATGCGATCATATTCACCCGTTGCTTTTACAATCTTTAATCCTTCATTGATTTGTTTTAAAAGATTTGGTTTGTTTTTGTGAACAGCAAAACACATCTCTTGTGGATTTACTGATGATCCTACAAGTTTTAAATTTTTTAGGTGGTATTCATTAATGGCAAATTGCCCTTGTACTTTATTTATCAATGCACAGTCATATTCTCCGGCTGATAAGAGTCTCAAAGCCATTTGATAATTTTTTACCGGGATAATTAGTCGGGTAATATCATTGGAAATCAGATAGTCATGCATGATATCATCTTTTACAACAATTACCTTCTTATGAGCAATGTTGTCAAAGGATTCAATGTCACTATCCTTGCGGACAAAAACAGCATGCGTAATATAGATATAGGGTGTTGAGAAGTTAACTTTCTTTTCCCTTTCGTCAGAATACGACATGGCAGCCAGACCATCAATCTCTCCGTTCTCTAATTCTCTACGGACCTGGTCCCATGGATCAAGGCTAATGTGAATAGTTAACCCCATGACCTTCTCTATGGCTTTTAACAGGTCTATACTAAAACCTGTAGGAACATTTTTTTCATCCAGAAGCTGGTAAGGAGGATAATCATTATTCCCTTTAAAGAAAAGAGTATCTGGCTGGTATAAAGAGGCTGAAAGATTATTAAAATAAGTTAATAATAACAGAAGAAGAATTATCAGGGTCTTTTTTGACATAGGAGAAGATAAAATACTTATTTTTAAAATAACTATTTAAATATTATACGTGTAAACTTCTGTAATGTTTTTATAAAAACTTCCATTGCCTCAATTAATTTTGAGTGAAAGATGGTTTATTCGTTGAGATAAATTTATTTTTGTGATCACAAATTTTTATTTAGTAGGCTAAGGTAATGAAAAATTATATTAGATTTTTATTCTTCCTGTTAATTATCTCCTGTCATTCTGCGACTGAGAAAAACCTCCCCGGGAATATCCAGGAACATGCTGTTGAGATAAAATATGCTCAGGGTTTCTCCATCACCGATTATAACAGTTATAAACTGTTGACAATCTATAATCCCTGGCAGGGAGCTAAAAGAGTAGAGTATCGTTACGCTCTGGTCCATGATAAAACAGGGAATGTTGCAATTCCTGACGATGCGATAAAGATTGCAATCCCCCTGCAAAAGGTTATCTGTCTTTCTACTTCTCATATTGCTTACCTGGAAGTACTGGATGAGATTCATTCGATCCGGGGAGTTTCTGGAACCAAATTTGTTAATAATCCGAGGCTATTGGAAAAAATCGGTCAGGATCAAATCAAGGATGTTGGGTTCGAAAACCATTTAAACTACGAATTAATAACCGGGATGAAACCCGATGTTGTCATCACCTATGGTATTGGGAGTGAGGTCTCAAGTTATACTCAGAAGCTGCATGATTTGGGAATTGAAACCATGATAATCCCGGAATATTTGGAAACACATCCTCTCGGAAAACTCGAATGGATTAAATTTATTGCTGCATTATACGATAAGGAAGACAAAGCAAATGCCTACTTTCAACAGGTGGAAAAAGAATATTTAAGTTTGACCGAAAAGGTTAGGGAGGTGGCTAAAAAACCCAACGTATTATTTGGTTTACCCTGGAAAGATACCTGGTATGTTCCCGGGGGAAACTCTTTTCTTGCAAAAATGGTGGAGGATGCTGGTGGTGAATATCTCTGGAGTAGTAATGCCTCCCGTGAAAGCATCCCCCTGGATATTGAGAATGTTTTTGTAAAAGCACATGATGCCGATGTTTGGCTTAATACCGGAACGGTCAGGCAGAAAGAGGAAATATTAAAAGTAGATGATCGTTTTGAAGATTTTAAACCCTTTAGCAAAGGTTCCATTTATAATAACAATAAAAGAGAGAACCCCTGGGGTGGAAATGATTACTGGGAAAAAGGCACGGTTGAACCTCACCTTATTTTAAAAGATATGATTAAGATTTTTCACCCCGAATTATTACCCGATCATTCATTGATCTATTACCGATATATTGATTAGCAAAATTGGAAATTCGATAAATTTACATTTCTTTTGATCTTCAAAAAAAGTATTGTCGATTGTATTCTAAAGAAAGAAATATTGTTTTATGGACTGGGTTAAGCGTATTGCTTTTGGTTCTGTTTATCATTGATCTTTTTACCGGGTCTGTTAAGATCCCGGTAGATGAAGTTTTTCGGATTATTACCGGTCAGCCAACAGACCACCCTGAATATCTTACGATTGTTTATCGTTTCCGTTTGCCCAAAGCTTTAACTGCTTTGTTTGCAGGATTTGCACTTTCAGTAAGTGGTCTGCAAATGCAAACAGTTTTTAAAAACCCCCTGGCTGGTCCCTATGTATTGGGAATTAGTGCCGGGGCCAGTCTGGGTGTAGCGATCGTTATTATGGGACTTTCATCCTTCGCTGTAGTAGGTCAGCTGGGAATCATCGGGAATTGGGTTATTGTTATTGCAGCCTGGGTCGGTGCTGGTTTAATTCTTTTTTTAATTCTGATGGTCTCGTTAAGAGTTAAAGATATTATGACTATCCTGATTCTTGGGATTATGTTTGGCAGTGCCACAACGGCAATTGTTAATATATTGCAATATTTTAGTAACGAATCAATGCTCAAAGCTTTTGTGGTTTGGACCATGGGTAGCCTGGGAAGTGTCTCGGTTGCCCAGCTAAGGGTTTTAATCCCGGGAATTATCCTGGGATTGAGTATCTCTTTTTTATCCATAAAGATTCTAAATGCAATGCTTATTGGCGAAAGTTATGCTAAAAGTATGGGACTAAATATTGGATTATCCCGTTTCTTGATCTTCTTTAGCACCAGTTTGCTGGCAGGAAGTATTACAGCTTTTTGTGGACCTATTGGATTCATAGGCATTGCAGTTCCCCATATTGCCCGTATGGTCTTTAAAACGGCAAATCATCAGATATTACTTCCCGGAACCCTTATCCTCGGTGGAATAATCCTGCTCTTTAGCGATATTATTGCGCAAATACCGGGTCAGGAAAATACCCTGCCTATAAATTCAATAACCGCATTGGTGGGTATCCCGATCGTTATTTGGGTTATTGTTCGGAATAAGAAATTATCAAACCTGGGATAGTGTATGGTTGAACATGATAACATATTAACATTAACTGACGTTGCCATTGGTTATCCGAAAACCAAAAAGGAAAAAAATGTACTCTTTAGCAATATTAACCTTTCGGGCCGTAAAGGAGAGCTTATTGCCCTGATCGGAAAGAATGGCATTGGTAAAAGTACTTTGTTAAGAAATATTGCCGGATTACAACCTGTTTTAGAAGGTGATATCCAGCTTTTAAATAAACCGGTACACGCCTTTAAACGAAATGAATTTGCCCGCCTGGTAAGTTTTGTCTCCACAGAAATAATTAATGTAAGTAATTTAAAAGTATTTGACCTGGTTGCTTTAGGTCGCTATCCTCATACCAACTGGTTAGGGAGGTTGGGAAAAGATGACCTTCAGCAATCGATGGAAGCCCTTGAAAGGGTGGGCATGAAAAATTTTATGCATAAAAATGTAAATGAAATTAGCGATGGTGAACGCCAGCGGGTAATGATTGCCCGTACCCTGGCACAGGATACCCGGATCATCGTGCTGGATGAACCTACAGCCTTCCTCGATTTACCCAATAAATACGAGATTGTTCATCTGCTAAATCATTTATCAAAAAGCAAACATAAAACCATCCTTTTTTCTACACATGACTTGAACATTGCTATACAGGAAGCCGATAAGATATGGCTTATGTTGGATGATTATATTATTGAAGGTGCCCCCGAAGACCTAATTCTCAACGATACGTTGAATCGCATCTTTAATCAATCGAAACTGAATTTTGATAAGCTGAAGGGTGATTTCCGAATTAAACGCAGCCATGCTCAAAGAATTGGGGTGATGGGGAGTGGTTTACCTTACAACTGGACCAAAAAGGCCCTTGAAAGACTAAACTTTACCATTGAAAAAGAGAATACCTCCATTCATCATGTAATAGTATACCAGGAGAAGAATAGCCTGCAGTGGAAATTTATCAATGAAAATGGTACATTTGTCTTCCAAACCATTTATGATTTATCATTATTTTTAAAATCATTAACTAAATAAGGTATCTATGCAAGGATTAAAAAAAATTACCTCGTACATTTTAATTACTTTTATCCTATTGATAACAGTAATTTCAATCTTAGGCATTTGGGAAGTCATTTCACTCGAAGATGTGATGCGTAAAATATTTACATCGTTGTTTGTTATTTTTGTGGCTTCTGTTATTGTGCTGTTTATTTTTTCAGTACTGATCAAAGACTCGGATAAAGATTAAAAAAAGGGGCTGTCTGAAAAATTTTCGACAGCCCTTTCTCTTTGTATTCCTATACGAGGCCCTTTTTAAATTTCAAACTTCAAAAAGATAAATTTACTTTTTGGACAGCCTCTTCTTGTTTATTTATGTTCTTTTGCCAGTTCCATTTCTATAATTTTTCGAACCGATTCATGACCAATTCTTTTGGCAATAATTTTTTTGTCTTTATCCAGCAGGTAAATTGTTGGAGTACTGTAAATGTTATAGAAGAATCTGAAATTGGTCATATTATTGGGATCCCATACATTATGCCAGGCTAACTGGTTGTTATTAATATAATTGCTCCATTCTTCCTTGTCTCTTTGGGTATATACCGCAAAGACATCAACTTCTGAACGGTCAAAGTCGTTATAAATTTCCTGTATTTTTGGGGTTACTTTTTTACAGTGCCCGCAGTTGGGCTCAAAAAAGTATACTATGGTAAACCTGGAATCAATATCATACAATGAAGCATAAGTCCCTGTATTTGTTTCCATTTTTAACTCCTGGGCTTTATTACCAATCAGGTTAAAGCGTAATTTAGCGACCTGCTCTTTGATCCGTTCATTCGTTTTTTCATCTATCCAGTCTACTTTATCTGTTAAATAATAATTGTCTGCTACATGAACAAAAACTTTATCCATCCCCATAATATTACTCCGCTGAAACGTATTTATAAAATAACGCATCACATACTGAAACATTTCTTCATTGCCTAAGGCTCGTGAAGCAACCATATCAATATACCTGTTAATCGTATCCGGATCCTGGATGAGGATTTTGGTAAAATAGGTATTTAACTTGTTATGAAATACTGGAGTATATAAAAATCGTTCATCATTAAAATCGATAAAATCGAAATAGTGTTTCCGGTTATAATTGTATGCATGAAACCAACGGAGCGAATCAGGATTGCTGGCTTCTTCGGGAATATCTGCTTCAGGAATTTCAGGATTTTTAACCACCTGAATAACCACAGATAATATCGTACCCGCATAGTCTTTCATTAATTCATCGATTCTTTGTTTAACCTCAGTACTCATTTGTTCTAACTCCTTTCGGATCCATTGAGCAGAGTCCGGAGAGTTCTCCAATTCATTAAGCCTGGATTGTAATTCAGAAGACTTTTTGTTGCTGTTCATCATCATTTCCTGGTATCTCTTAAAAGCCTCATTTATTTCGGAACCTTTGATCTTCATGTTTTGCATGATTTGCTCCGATTGAGTTTCGATCGCAAACTGCTGGTCTTCTCCAAGGAGAATATCAAAATAATTTTTTGAGGGTAATACTACGATATAAACTCCCTGCGGTAACAGGGTGTCTGCCTTGAATACGCCTTTGCCCTGCTGGTTCAGTAATACAGTATCTCTTACATAAGTTTTATCGCCATAATAATACCCCAGATAGATCTCTTTGTCGGGTAAGTCGCTTATGTTTATTTTTATTTCATACCCCTGGGCTTTGGAAAAAGTTAAACTGGTAAGGAGAATAAATAAGATGGAAACGCTCTGTTTTAAAAAAGTTTTCATAGGTTGCTATGCTATTTTGGTCGTTTTGAACTATAAATTTAATTCCAGCAAAGTTATTAATTTTTGTGCATTAAGATGATTATTAACAATTTTTAACAGGGAATGCTCCCGATTGTTCAACTGGTCTTCGGTAAATGGGTGCTTCATCAGCTGATGAATTTCAGAAACAAACTGTTGGGGAGTATCGGCTATGTGTACGAAAGGTTCCAGGGGTGTGTTTTTTACCATGGCTGGGTTCGCAAGGCAAAATCGACCGCCAAATAAAGCATTAATGAGCTTTAATTTGATACCTGTATCCTGAAAAGTAATCAACAAATGGATATGTGCATCCCGGATTAGATTCTTCATCGTCTTCTCCGAAGGATCCTGGATGAGTTCTACATTGTTATGTTTAGTAATGACTTGAATTAATTTCCGGGGTGGATTTTTCCCGGCAATAATAAATGGATAATCTGTATTTGAGCAAATATTTTTAAGGATATATTTCACTGCTGAAATATTTTCATTAACCGATAGATTCCCATGGAATAAGATAAAATTCCCTCTTCCGGGTTTGGAATGAACTTGATCATTGGAGTGAAAAACCGGCAAATAGATTGTATTTGGGTTGATAGCATGAAAATACTGATAATCTGATGGGGAGATAGCTGCTAATACTAGCTTTTGAATCACTTTCTTTTCATAATTCTTTATTTTAATGGCTTCGAGATAATAATAAAACTTTTTTAAAATATGAGATTCACCTCCGGCCAGTCCTTGGTAATAATTATATTCTACATTATGAGCCCTGAGAATTACTGTACGGTTAATGTTGATTAATTGATCTGTATAAAAGCTTGAGTGGAGCCCCTCGAACAGTACAGGATAATCATCTTTTAATAAGCGTTTTAATAAAGTCTTATTTGCTCTCGAACGTACGATGAATGGTTTTAAGGAAAAAAAATAGAAAAGTGATCTCTTTCTTGGATAATAGTGTACTTCCTTGCAATAGTTTAACAATTCATCATTCCGGGATCGGTCATAGTCAAAACAATGTAAAATGATTTCAATATTGTTTTTCCATAAGGCTTTTATTTTATAAAAAACATCGATTATACCCCCATAATCCGGAGGATAGGGTATCGCAAATGAAACGATATGTAAGCTTTTGTTCTTGTTCATATTTTTAAAACTTCAAAGTAATTAAATTATTCTGAAGAATAATGCATCAGTAAAGATTCTTTTTCGTCCTTGATTAAGAGAAGGATAATATTTTTTATTTCAACGCTTGCTATTGTTTAAAACGACATGTTTATGATTTTCCTGCCTTCATATTCCGATTTTTTTATTTTAGATGAAGGTTTGTGGCCTGAACTTTTTCAGGCCACTTTTGTTTATAATTTATCAGTAAAAAAATTAACAATAATTTAACTTATTTTTATTTAGATTATTTTTAAATAACAAAAAATGTTATTAGTTTTGCACTCAAATTAATTGATATTAATTAACTAAAAATGGAGGTTTACCATGAAAAATAAATATTTCAAAATTACAAAAACAATCAGTTTAGCGATGCTTTTTGCAGCAATTGTGAATATTTCAAATGCTGCCACAGGTGAAAACATTCAAAACATATGCCTTGAATGTTTTGAAGTAGACCAGGAGGTTGAATTGAAACTGGAATCTTCAACATTGGAAGAGTGGATGACAAATGATGAATTCTGGAAAATGGAAAAATCTGAGCCGATGGACCTGGAAGAACAGCATGTGGATCCCGCTGATAATGGAACAGGACTTGAAAGCTGGATGCTTGACGAAGACTTTTGGAATATGGAAGAGTCTGAAGAGCGAAAATATGTAATTGAGCCCTGGATGATCGATTCAAATTTTTGGCAAATATAATTTGGCCGTGTTAGTTTAGTTAATTTTAAAAGCGTCTTTTTTAAGGCGCTTTTTCTTTTACTTCCTGTTTTTTTTAATTTGCTAAATGATTATTTTGGAATTATCTTTGTCCGCCTGTTTTTAATAGTGATTTTATCATTTTTTTACTATGACCAATATTGAACAAACACTAAAGAATAAGGTGATGGACGCGGTTCAGAAGATCTATGAACAGCTTCCCGATGAAAAAGCCATACAGATACAGCGTACCCGAAAAGATTTTAAAGGGGATTTTACCCTGGTAGTCTTTCCGCTTCTGCGTATTACAAAGAAACCCCCGGAGCAAACGGCAAATGAAATTGGCGAATTTTTAAAAAGAGAGGTTGAAGAGATAAGTGATTATAATGTAATCAAAGGATTCCTGAATTTGTCGGTGGACAATAACTTCTGGATTTCGTTCCTGAATACAATTGTCGGAGATCCTGATTTTGGATTACAGAAAAGGACAAATCCAAAAAAAATTCTCATAGAATATTCATCTCCCAATACAAATAAACCCCTTCACTTAGGACACATCCGGAATAACCTGCTGGGCTATTCTGTAGCTACTATTCTGGAAACCCAGGGGCATGAAGTGGTAAAGGTAAATCTCGTAAACGATCGGGGCATTCATATTTGTAAGTCGATGCTCGCCTGGCAAAAGTGGGGCAATAATCTGGATCCTGATAAAGCTGACAAAAAAGGAGATCATCTGGTGGGTGATTTTTATGTGAAATTTGATCAGGAGTATAAGAAGGAGGTTAATACACTGCTTCAACAGGGGATGAATGAAGAGGATGCAAAGAAAAAAGCCCCCTTAATCGCTGAGGCCCAGGAGATGCTTCGTAAATGGGAAGCTCGTGACCCGGAAGTGATTGAATTATGGAAGGAGATGAACCGTTGGGTTTTAGATGGATTTGATATTACCTATAAAAACCTGGGGGTGGATTTTGATAAAATTTATTTCGAATCTGATACCTACAAGCTGGGGAAACAGCTTGTTCTTCAGGGACTTGATGAAGGGGTTTTCTATAAAAAAGAGGATGGATCGGTCTGGGCAGATTTAACCGATGAAGGACTGGACGAAAAACTATTACTCCGGGCGGATGGCACATCCGTTTATATGACTCAGGATTTAGGCACTGCAAATCAGCGTCATGATGATTTTAATGCCAATGAATTAATCTATGTCGTAGGAAATGAGCAGAATTATCATTTTCAGGTTTTACGGATTTTATTGAGTAAGTTAGGTTTTTCCTGGGCAGAGCAAATTCATCACCTTTCGTATGGAATGGTTGAATTACCTGAGGGGAAAATGAAATCACGGGAAGGAACGGTTGTAGATGCCGATGATCTGATCGAGGAAATGGTTCAAACTGCTGAATCCATGTCGAAAGAGTTGGGTAAACTGGATGGATTCGAAGAACAGGAAAAAAACAGGATTATCCGCACCATTGGTTTAGGAGCCCTGAAATATTTTATCCTTAAAGTCGATCCTAAAAAGAGTATGACGTTTAATCCCAAAGAATCGATCGACTTTAATGGCAATACAGGTCCGTTTATTCAGTATAGTTATACCCGAATACAGTCTTTGATTAAAAAAGCAAAGGATAAAGGGCTTAAAATTCCTGAAAAAACAGATCAAAAACCTAAAATTTCATCCAAGGAACTTCAACTGATTAAAATTCTTCATCAGTATCCTGAAATCTTAACAGAAGCAGCAGCAAATTATAGTCCGGCAGTAATTGCCAACTACATATACGAGGTAGCCAAGGAGTATAACCAGTTTTATCACGATCATCCCATATTGAGCGAAGAAAAGAGAAGTGTTTCTCAGTTTAGACTGCTATTATCTGTACAAGTGGGTAGAATTATCCGGTCGGGGATGAAATTGTTGGGAATTGATGTACCCGAAAGAATGTAGATTATTTCAATAATTTTAGGCTTAAAATTATAACTTTGCAACAGGAAAAAAAGTAATTATTATGTTTGAAAATTTATCGGATCGACTCGAAAAGTCGTTTAAAATATTAAAAGGGCAGGGACGAATTTCGGAGATTAATGTGGCCGAAACGTTAAAAGATGTTCGCAGAGCTTTGTTGGATGCCGACGTGAATTATAAGATTGCCAAGAATTTTACCGATACGGTTAAAAAGAAAGCATTGGGTCAGGATGTAATAAATGCTGTAAAACCTGGCCAGATGATGGTTAAGATTGTTCACGATGAGCTGGCTGAACTCATGGGAGGTCAGGCTATAGAGATAAACCTGAAAGGTAATCCTACTGTAATTCTGATTGCGGGTTTACAGGGTTCGGGTAAAACAACCTTTTCGGGGAAACTGGCTAAACATTTGCAGTCGAAAAAACAGAAATCTCCATTGCTGGTTGCCTGTGACGTGTATCGTCCTGCAGCGATTAACCAGCTAAAGGTTTTGGGTGAACAGATAAATGTTCCGGTTTATACGGAAGAGGAGAATAAAGATCCGGTAAAAATTGCTAAAAATGCCATAAAACAAGCTAAAAAAGAGGGCAATAACCTGGTCATCATTGATACCGCCGGTCGTTTGGCCATTGATGAACAAATGATGAATGAGATTGCTGCCATAAAAAAAGTAGTTGATCCGCACGAAACGCTCTTTGTGGTTGATGCAATGACTGGACAGGATGCGGTAAATACTGCCAAGGAATTTAACGACCGGCTGGATTATGAAGGGGTGGTGCTGACGAAACTTGATGGTGATACCAGGGGTGGAGCCGCTTTGTCTATTCGTTCGGTGGTTAATAAACCCATTAAGTTTATTGGTTCGGGTGAAAAACTGGATGCTATTGATGTATTTTACCCGGAACGTATGGCCGACAGGATTCTTGGAATGGGAGATATTGTTTCGTTGGTTGAAAAAGCCCAGGAGCAATACGACCAGGATGAAGCCCGAAAATTAAGCAAAAAAATTGCCAAAAATCAATTTGATTTTAACGACTTTTTATCCCAGATCGGACAAATTAAAAAAATGGGTAATATAAAAGATCTGGCTGCAATGATCCCTGGCATGGGAAAAATGCTTAAAAAAGTGGATATTGATGATGATGCTTTTAAAGGTATCGAAGCAATCATTCAATCAATGACTCCGGAAGAACGAGAAAACCCAAAACTTATAAACGGAAGCCGGAGAAAACGTATTGCCATGGGTAGTGGAAATGATATTCAGGAAGTAAACCGGTTAATCAAACAGTTTACTGAAACCAAAAAGATGATGAAGATGATGAAAAACGGCAAGGGAATGGGTGGATTAATGAACAAAATGCCTGGAATGAGGTAATCTATTAATATTAACGAATACTAACAATCTGCAATAACATGGAACAAATTGATGGAAAAAAGATATCTTCTCAGATCAAGGAAGAAATAGCTCAAGAGGTTGAACACCTCAAAAAGAATGAAGAAAAAGTTCCTCACCTGGCAGCAATTATTGTTGGACACGATGGAGCTAGTGAAACTTATGTTGGGCATAAGGAGAAAGCCTGCCAGCAGGTTGGTTTCAACTCAACCGTAGTTCGTTTTGAAGAGGATATTGCCGAAGATACTTTGTTACGAAAAGTGGATGAGTTAAACAAGAATACCGATATCGATGGCATCATTGTTCAGCTTCCTTTGCCCAAACATATTTCTGAACAAAAAATTATTGAAGCCATTGATCCCCGGAAAGATGTGGATGGATTTCATCCGATAAATATCGGGAGAATGGTTATCGGATTACCCTCCTATGTTTCTGCTACTCCGGCAGGAATTATTGAGTTGATTAAACGATATAATATTGAAACATCCGGTAAAGATGTGGTTGTTATTGGACGGAGTAATATTGTGGGTAAACCCATTAGTATTTTATTAAGTCAGAAAGATAATCCCGGGAATGCTACAGTTACCCTAACACATAGCCGTACAACAAATCTTAAGGAGGTGGTTTCAAGAGCTGATATTGTGATTGCTGCTTTAGGAAAAGCAGAATTCCTGACAGCCGACATGGTAAAAGAAGGAGCCGTGGTGATTGATGTTGGGATTACCCGGGTTAAATCTGATAAAACCAAGTCAGGATGGAAATTATTAGGCGATGTAAAGTTTGATGAGGTATCCAAGAAAGCTTCCTATATTACCCCTGTCCCTGGTGGGGTGGGTCCAATGACGATTGTTTCGTTATTGCAAAATACACTTAAATCAGCTAAAGGGGAGATTTATCCGAGGGTATAACAAGAAAAAAGGGCTCCAGCCCTTTTTTTAATGTTCAATTTCAATATTACTTAAGAGCCTTAGATCTGTTAGGTCCGAATAATCATACTGAGATATCATGTGTTCACCGATAAGCGTGAGGACCCCATTGAAGGGGACTGCATCATATGCCTGTATATCTTTATAATGAGCTAAACTATTGTCGGTGATATGTAACTTGTCGGTGATGTCATAAACTTTGAGTCCCGACATACCATCACAAATAAACAAAACCGGGTTATCCAATCCCAAACCATAGGGTTCGTCCATTGCATAGGATTTTATTAGTGCTGGGTTTACGATAGCTGAAAGATCGATTACCTCAAGACGGTCGTCAACCGCTCCGCATAAATTTCCTGATCGTATGGTAACATAAGCAAAATCTCCATTAAAAACCACAGGGTCACAACTTGTAGCATGCCAATGGTCGGAGAGAAATACCGGATTAAAAGGGGTTGATATATCATAAATCATCATTCCGTTTTGCGATCCAAGAAAAAGATAATCATCATATGAAAATAAAGTTTCAATTGCCCACCCGGTATATATGGTGTTTTTTAAGAGAATGTTGTTATTATTCTCTATATCAAAGATTTTTAAAGCATAATGATCTGGGACAAAAAGAGTATTGTTTTTAATGCTAAATCGTGCCATTGATCCTCCAACCCCAAGAGAACTATTATCCGACGTGAATGCTGAATTTCCGGATGAATAGGTATTAGCCATAAATGCCGTGTCATCTGTCCATGGATAAAAAGAATAGGTCTTTTGATCAACTTCTTTGGTAACTTTTTGTAATTCCCAACCGACAACTATGCCTTTGGTAAAATCTACTTCATCTATACGGTAATTTTTATCGGACGGTGGGAGTTTGTGAGGAAAAATTCCCTTTTTACGAGCTGCAATGTGAATATTTTCAGGTTCTGATATTTCTAAGGCAACTAAATCAATATAACTGTCAGCAAATAGAAGATCATCCTTTATGGTGATGTCTATATTTCCAGGAATAGAAATAAAAGTTAACCTTTGAGGGGCGGAAGGATCTGAATTATCAATCACATGAACTCCCTGAAGGTATTCATTAATAAAAAGCAAATTTTTGTAAAAATATATTTTTCCCGGTTTTTTTATTGCCTGAGGAGGCTCAGTTTTTATGGCGGATCTAAATTCCTGGTAGGACATATAAACCGGTACATTCGCCAGGTATGTTTCAATAATCTGATCATCGCAACGGATAAAGATGGCATTAAACAGAAAAAATAAAAGGACTAATTTTATGGAATGATTTTTCACAGGTATACCGTTTAATTCTGAATTTATTTTTTTACGAAAGATCGTGTTCTATTGATGACTTACAGGAGGGAAAGGTTGCGTTACAGTACCTTGTTTTAAGATTATAAAAAATGGCTGTCTTTAAAGACAGCCATTTTTTATTTACTTCAAATGCTTGTTACATTCTCAATTTTTTAAAATCTTCTTTCATTCGATCAATGTCGGCCTGCCAATCTTCAATCTCCTGTTCATGTTCTAGTTCTTCATCCAGGATCGTAATGGCCATCTGATAAGTTGTATGATCTTTACCATAGGTAAAATCAGCAATCTCCTTATATCTTTTAATAGCACATCGTTCACCATCCAGGTTTTGTTCCAATATTTTTTCAACATAGGGATCTTCAGGGGCTAAATATTTACACCTGCTATATTCCATCCAATCGGTAGGACTGAGGAGAGGGGTGCCTCCTAATTGATCGATTCGGTCAGCTAGCATTACAGCATGATTTAATTCCTGGTCGGCATGTACCTGTAATTCTTGTTCTATATTGGTACGCATTGGCCCTTCAATTACCCGGCTGCCAATCCAGTACTGATAATAGGCCAACCACTCTTCAGCTAATGCTTCGTTAAGCATTTGAATCAGCTTTTTTACATCAAGATCTAAAATTTCTACGCCATGTTTTCCCATAATATGATTTTTTTTAATGGTTTGTTAAGTTATTTTTTTATTAGATAATTGCGAATAATCCAAAGATACGAAAATTGCTTTGCAGAAAAAAACTGAACAAATGAATTTTATTTTTTGTAATCTTGCATTAGAATAGACTTAACGCAACCTTGAATTATTAATATACATCATTTTTTATTACCCTTAAAAGAAAAGTGGAATGAGATTATTTTTTCAAACCTTTCTTAAAATTTTGTTTGCCTGGATCATTATTTCTTTTATACCCTCTGAAAAAACCATGGCACAAGAAACGAAAGAACATGATGTGGTTTATTTGAAGAATGGTAGCATTTTGCATGGTAAGATTACTGAAATTAAGGCTAACGAAACCATTACTTTAATCAGTTATTGTGGCGATAAGTGGGTAATTAATCAATCGGAAATTGAAGAGATAAAAAAAGAAGAAATTTTTGAAAATCAATATTTTTTACATAACAATATTTCCTCCCTGGAATATCAATCCCATGGTTTTTATTCCAATGTAACTGTCGGTTTTTTATTTTCAGGAAACATCGATACCCCTTTTCCTCCGTTAAGTATTATTTTACTTGGCGGATACGATTTTGAAAACCCTTGGTCATTGGGAGGAGGAGTGGGACTCGATCTGCTCAATGAAACTTATATGCCTGTGGTGGCTGATTTAAAATTTAATTTTACTTCTGGTAAAATCAATCATTTTATTTATCTGCAGGGAGGATATATGCTTTCCCTGGAAAAACCTGACCCCTACGATTATGATTACTATTCCTATTATCACTCGGATATTGATTCGGATGGAGGGTTTTTAATTAACCCCGGGATCGGATTAAAACTCTTAATCAATGAAAAAAATGCCTTTTCGTTTGGATTAGGTTATAAGTATATTCATATTAATCATTCCTTTAAGGAACAAAATGGACTGACAATTGACCGGTTAATTAAATACAACAGGGTTGTCTTGAGTTTTGGATATCATTTTTGGTAAAAGGTAGGAATAATATTAAATTGTGAATTTCTGGTTCTAAGCCCTGTGAATAAATGGAAACTGTTTTTTAATAACTTTTTGAGTTTTTAGGATTATTTATTTTATTTTTTCAAGTATCTTAATCAAAAAAATTAATCGCTTTTATGATTTCTCGAAAATATAAAATTATTGGCCTCTGTGTTTTGATTGTTTCCCTTGTATTTGGTTGTAAAAGAAAGGATGAAGTAACGCTTAATCAGGCTGCCTGGTCATCCAAAGATCCAGTTGCTATTCCCTTTGCCCATCGGAAAAATCATAAAAGTTCGGGGAATCTCGTGTTTAATCCTTCCTTCGAAACCGGGAAAATTTATTACGAAAAAAGTAATATCAAGTCGTTTGATGTGACCGGTTGGAAAAAAACAGGAGAGAATGTACATTGGGTTGATACCGAAACCAATCGGTTTAAACCCACCGAAGTTTATGACGGAACCCATGCCATAAAGATTATCAGGACTCACTCGGATGAAACAGAATCCCTGGGAGTTGGTATCGTAAGCGATTATATCAAGGTTTTCCCGGGCAATTATTCCTTAAGCATGTACTTAAAACTTGAGAATGTATGCCCAAACAGGGCTCGTCTGGGGACAAAATTATATGATGCAGTGCATATTCGGTTACAATATTTTGATAAAAACAAAATTGAAATCTCCAGCGATGAATATGACCCCTACCGGTCTACGACCATCGATAATGGTTTTAAATCTTTAAATCTTGCAAATTATTGGAATATTAGCGAGTTTGGATGGGGAAAAGTTATCGGGCAGGCAGCAAAATTCCCGTTTCTGGATGGAGATATCCTGGATGAAGCCAGGTATGTAAAAATTTTTATCGGTTTAAAAGGGACCGGAACCTTGTGGATTGATAAAGTGGATTTTAGCTATACCAGGCATAATTTTACTTTTCTTGAACGGATGCGACCCTATTTCGATTCTTCATATACTGCCTATGATCTCATCGTTCCTCAACCCAGAAAAGTAAAAAAACTGCCTCCCTATTCTTTTTCTTCTCCTCATGAAGTTCTTCCGGTGATCGTTATCCCTCAAAACCCTCAGCCTCAAACTTTATTCGCAGCTCAAAAAATTAAAGAAACCTTTGTGAATATGTTTACTCCTGCCAGGAAGGGGTTTTCCGCAAAGGAGATTAAAATTGAGTCTGCAGTTAATACTAAAAGTAGGGTGGATAGCAATACTTTTATTATTTCATTGGGTAAAACTCATCTGTTTGATACGTATCAGCATTTATTCCCTGATTCCTTGACTCAATTTAAAGAACAGGGTTATTTTATTACCCAGCTCAATGAAAAATCTCCGATTGTTTTTCTCTATGGGAGTGACCCTGAAGGTAATTTCAATGCTGCATTGACTTTTACTCAACTAATGAATCAAAAGGATCAGGTCTATTATAGTGCGGAAATTTATGATTATCCTGACTTTAAACAACGGGCATTCCTCCTGCATGATTATCGGGGGACCTATGATCAATTGAAAAAAAATATTCAATGTCTATCCGATTATAAATTGAATCATGCTTATTTTGAAATTTATGAACAGAATGGCAAACATTATCCTTTTAAACAAATTGATCCGGAAGTATTTATCGGAAAAACCAGTGTAATGATTGATTTGCTGAAGTTCAGCTATAACGGTAATTTTGATACCATTCCTGCCTCAGGAGTAAAAATTATTCCTCAAAAAACTAATTATATTGCCAGACAAATTTCATCAATAACTGCTCCCGGATTGAAGAATATATTGATTAAAGGAGATTACCTCCAGCCCTATGATACTTCAAACCCCGAATGGATCAAATTTAATACCAATGAAGATATTTCTGTCAATCTGCAAAAATATCATCAGGATTTACTCAATCAACTGACCAATAGTTTATCCGAAACTATAGAATTTATGCCCCCCTGGAGCCGGTTAGATTACATTAATATGGGAATGGGACAGGCAGAATTTTATTTTCGTGATTTAATACCCAACATATCACCGGAAATATCTATTTACTGGACGGGAGGGAGTTACTGTTCCCCATCGGTTGATTTTGCAGAGTGGTATCGAATGAAAAAATTGATTAAAGCAAATCCTGTTTTACTTGATAATAGTCTTAATTATACCTTATTAAGGTTTAAGGATCAGGAAGCCTCAGCATATTATGCCGGTAAATTAAGAATACTCTCCCTGTTTGAACCATTGGAAGCAAATTATCCTGATCAGTTTAACCTTTTAAGCAACCAGGAGAAAATAATTTTAAATATCGATTCATTAACCACAACGAATAGGTTAAAGGCCTTAACTGCTGCAGCTTATTACTGGAATACAGCGGATTATGATACCGACAAGACAATTTGGAAGCTCCTGGTAAAATATTATGGATCCGAAAATGCCCAAAATTTGGTTTATTTTAACGATGCCTATTTTGGTTTACTCGAAATCTGCCAGAAGATGAAAAACAACGGGGTAAATAACAAAAATTCAAGAATTGCAGGTAAGTTTTTAGATGATCTGAATCATTATACCCAGTTATTAAAAAATAATATTAAGGATAAAGAATTAATGGAAGAACTCACTCAGTTGAAAGGAGGTGTGGTTAAGGAACATGAGGAGATTATATCATCACAAAATTATTAACTGTTTTTTCATGATAGATGTATACATTTCCATCCAAAAATTAGTAGTTTTGCAGCCATAATTTTAAGGAGTATATGAGAGAAGATTTTGAAGACTTTTTTAGTGATGAACCGAACGATTTGGTGAATCGTTACGAAGATATGATTAAAAATAAACGACAGTATTTTTTTGATGTATATGAATTTGAAAATATTATAGATTATTACATAGAGATTAACAAAGCAAATAATGCCCTTAACGTAGTTCAGTTTGCCAGCAAGCAACACCCTGGTTCGATAGCCATCCAGTTGAAAAAAGCACAGGTTTTTATCGATAAAGGATTTGCTAAACAGGCATTACGAATAATCCACGGTTTAGAACAAATCGAATCCACCAATCCCGAAATATTTTTATTGAAAGGAACAGCATTTACTATGCTCAAACAATACCAGGAAGCCATGCTTGCTTTTGACCAGGCAGTAGAAAATGCTTTTGAAGAAGATAAGGTAGATACCCTGAATACTATTGCTCAGGATTTTGAACAATTTGGGAAATATACCTTGGCCCTAAACTATTTACATCAGGCCCTTGAACTGGACCCTTCTAACATTATGTTCTTATATGATATTGCCTATTGTTACGAAAAAGCCGGCAAAATAAAGGACAGTTTAAAATTTTATCATCAATACCTCGATAAAGAACCCTTCTCAGAAAATGCCTGGTACAATTTGGGAATTTTATATACCAAACTGGATAATTATAAAGAGGCAATTGATGCTTTTGAATATGCCATAGCCATTAATCCCGATTTTTCTCTGGCTTATTTTAGTCTTGCAAACGCGTTATCTGAAGATGAACAATATTATAAAGCAATTCTAAATTACCAGGAATTTATTGAAATTGATGAGGATAGCCCTGAGGTATACACTTATATTGGAAATTGCTGGGAGAGCCTTGATCAGAGAGAACTTGCCATGGAATCATACGATAAAGCATTGGGGATTGACAACAAATTTCCAGATGCTATCTCTGGTAAAGCTAGTGTAATGTTTCAAAGGAAAAAGTATGATATAGCCCTTAAAATGATCCTTAAAGCACTGGATATTGATCACTCTAATCCTGATTACCATTACCTCTTGGGGAACATTTATAGTGCCCAGGATAAAAAAAATCTGGCCTTAAAAGCTTATCAGAAAGCATATGAACTTGACTCAACTGAACGTGATTTTATTCTTGCCCTCAGCGATGCATATCTTTATTATAAAAATTATGATAAGGCAATCGCCATTTTAATCCAGGGGATTAAGGACAATAAGAAAAGTTCAATCCTCCACTACAGGCTGGCAGGAACATATTTGTTGGCCCGGAAATCAAAACCTGCAGTACAGTATTTTGAGAAAGGATTAAAGCTGAACCCACTTTATTATTTTGAAATTTTTACTGTTTGTCCGAAGGCTATTGAGAATTCATTGATTAACAGTTTGTTGAATAAGTATATTTTAAGCAAGAAAAATAGTTAAATTTTACCTAAACATCTAATTATCATGGAAAACGAAATCGTAATTTATTAAAATTAGTTTTCGTTTTTTTATACCTTGATTATATGCATTGGAAATTATTTCATCATATCATATTCTTCTTCAAAGGGTTTGCTATGGGAGCTGCAAATGTTATCCCGGGGGTATCCGGGGGGACTATCGCTCTAATTACCGGCATTTTCGAACGAATCATTAATGCCATAAAATCTTTTAATGGTGCTGCACTTCGATTGCTGTTCAAAGGAAAAATTAAGGAATTTGTCCATTATACCGATTTCTGGTTTTTAATTTCTGTATTTGTGGGGATGGTAGCCAGTGTGGTTACCCTGGCCAAACTCCTTGCTTTTTTGTTTGACAGTTATCCCATTTATATTTGGGCTTTCTTTTTTGGCCTTATCCTGGCATCTGTTTATTATGTCGGAAAAACAATCAATCGATGGAGTCTTGGAGTTATACTTACTTTTATTCTGGGAACTGCTATCGCATGGTCGGTAACTTTTTTAAGTCCGGCTACACAGAATGATTCGTTTTTTTATCTTGTCATTTGCGGCATTGTTGCCATTTGTAGTATGATTTTACCCGGTTTATCCGGATCATTTATCTTGATTTTATTGGGGAATTATGAGTTGGTAATGATACAGGCTGTGAATGAATTGAATATGCATATTCTTTTTCCTGTGTTGCTGGGTGCAGTGATCGGATTAGTTGCCTTCTCGCACCTCTTATCCTGGATCTATAAAAAATTTAAAGATCAAACCATTGCCCTGCTAACCGGGTTTATCCTGGGATCACTGAGCATTCTCTGGCCCTGGAAAAACGAAGTGTACCGTATGAATCAGGCAGGCGAACTGATCCTAAAGAATGGAGAAAAAATCGTGCAAAGTTATACTCCTTATCTGCCCGAATCATTTAATCCAGGGGTAATCATTGCCATTGGCTTTATTCTGACCGGGATTCTTACCATTGCTTTGATCGAAAAAATTGCTCAAATCAAAAAATAGTGCCATGAAAATCTTTGGTTTGATTGGAAAAAAACTTGATCACTCCTTTTCCCCTCAATATTTTCGAAAAAAATTTATAAATGAAAATATTAAAGATGCCGATTATCAGTTATTTCCATTGAATCAGCTGGAGGATTTCCGGTTACTACTGCAAGATAACCCTGAAATTGCAGGATTAAATGTAACGATTCCCTATAAAACGGATATTATTCCCTGGTTGGATGAGCTTTCTCCGGCTGCCCGGGCAATTGGGGCCGTGAATACCATAAAGTTCAAGTTTTTAACCAATGGTTTACAGTTGTCAGGATACAATACTGATTATCTTGGGTTTGCCGAATCGTTAAAACCTCATTTAAAAGCCTGGCATACTAAAGCCCTGATCCTTGGAACAGGCGGAAGTTCCAAAGCAGTTATCTATGCGCTAAAACAAATGAAACTTGACTGCCAGATGGTTTCAAGAGAACCCAAAAACAAAGATCATTTGGATTATTCAATGCTTTCAGGCGATTTAATTGCAGATTATAAGGTCATAATAAATACAACACCTGTGGGGATGTATCCTGATGTGGAACAAAAACCCAGGATTGACTACTCTTCTTTAACCCAGCAACATATATTGTTTGATTTAATCTATAACCCCGGAAAAACGAACTTTCTCCTTGAGGGAGAGAAAAGGGGATGCCGGATAATAAACGGATTGGAGATGTTAAAAATTCAAGCCGATTATTCCTGGAAAATCTGGAATGATTAAAAGTTTTAAAAATTGCTGTGTAACACATTTTCATATGACATTATTCATATGATTTTTACGGTAAAAAAGACAATTTTGTGTAACTTTAGAAACAAAATTTTAATAATGTAAAATATTGATATACAATGAATTTACTGGAAAAAATTAAAGCAAGTGCTAAAAAGCACAATAAACGGATTGTTCTTCCTGAATCATTAGAAGAAAGAACGTTAAAAGCAGCAGATATTATTCTTCACGAAAAGATTGCCCAGGTGATACTTACCGGAAATCCAGATGAAATAAAAGCTGAAGCCGCAAAACATCAGCTGAAGAACCTGGATCAAGCGATTATTGTTGATCCCAAAAATCATGATAAAAAGGATGAATATATTGATTTACTGGTTGAGTTACGAAAGAAAAAGGGATTAACCCGCGAAGAGGCGGCAAAGCTTGTTGAAGATCCATTGTATTTGGCCACCCTGATGATAAAAAACGGGGATGCTGATGGCGAGGTCGCCGGAGCCCAAAATGCAACGGGTGATGTATTGCGTCCAGCCTTTCAGGTTGTAAAAACAAAACCGGGTATAAGTGTCGTTTCTGGAGCTTTTTTAATGATCCTGAAAGATCAGGAATTTGGCGAAGACGGATTACTTGTTTTTGCGGATTGTGCGGTTCATCCCAACCCAACCGATAGGGAACTGGCTGAAATTGCTGTTGCTACTGGTGAAACCACAAGAGCCATCGCTGGTTTTGAGCCCCGGATAGCCATGTTAAGTTTTTCTACCAAGGGAAGTGCTAAACACGAAATGGTGGATAAAGTGGTAAATGCCACCAAAATGGCCAAAGAAATGGATCCGACCTTGAAAATTGACGGAGAGTTGCAGGCTGATGCAGCGATTATTGAAGCCATCGGTCAAAAGAAAGCTCCCGGAAGTGAAATTGCCGGGAAAGCAAATGTTTTGGTATTTCCTACACTCGAAACCGGGAATATTGCCTATAAGCTTGTGCAACGCCTGGCCCATGCCGAGGCCGTGGGGCCGGTATTACAGGGAATGGCTGCTCCGATCAATGATTTGTCCCGGGGATGCTCTGTAAGTGATATTGTCAATTTAGTGGCCATTACCGCTAACCAGGCAGCAGGAATATAATCTAAGTATCATAAAATAAACCCCATTAAACAATGAAAATATTAGTATTAAATTGTGGCAGTTCATCCATTAAATACCAATTGCTTAAAATGACAAATACCGAAAGTGGAGAGGTATTGGCTAAAGGGATTGTTGAAAGAATTGGTATTGCCAGTGGTGAACTTAAACATAAAACACATGATGAGAAAAAGTTAAATATCACCGCTGATATCCCCGATCATACTAGAGGAATTGATATTATTTTAGAGGCGTTGTTATCCAAAGAACATGGAGTGATTCAATCGGTTGAGGAGATAAAGGCCGTGGGTCATCGGGTTGCTCACGGAGGCCAGTATTTTAGCGAAAGTGCATTGGTAACCCGGGAGGTAAAAGAAAGAATTGAGGAATGTATAGAGCTGGCTCCATTGCATAACCCCGCAAATTTAAAAGGGATTCTTGCCATGGAAAAATTGTTGCCTGAAGTACCGCAAGTGGTTGTTTTTGATACCTCTTTTCATCAGACGATGGAGCCAAAAGCTTTTCTTTATGGATTACCCTACGAATACTATGAAAAATATAAAGTCAGAAGATATGGTTTTCATGGAACAAGCCATAAATATGTTGCTAAAAAAGCCTGCAAACTCCTGGATTGGGACTGGTATGAGAAAAAAGTTATTTCGTGTCACCTGGGCAATGGAGCTTCTGTAGCAGCTATTAAAAATGGAAATTCAATTGATACCTCGATGGGATTTACTCCGGTTGAAGGATTAATGATGGGAACACGTGCCGGAAACCTGGATTTAGGTGCCTTATTGTTTATTGCCGAGAAAGAAGATCTTTCTATCCGGGATACCAATAATATGATCAATAAAAAAAGTGGATTGCTTGGCGTTTCCGGAATATCCTCGGATATGCGTGATATTGAACGGGCAGCTGCCGATGGGAATGAACGTGCTCAAATTGCCTTTGATATGTTTGTGTACCGCGTAACCCAGTATATTGGTTCTTATTCTGCTGCAATGGGAGGAGTAGATCTGATTCTTTTTACCGGTGGAATCGGCGAAAATGGATGTGAAGTGAGAAAGAAGGTATGCGAAAATTTAGAATTCCTGGGTGTGGATTTTGATGTGGAAAAAAATAAAGGAAAAAGAGGGGTTGATCTGGAAATAACTAAACCGGGCTCCAAAACAAAAGTAGTAATGGTTACTACCAATGAGGAATTGGTAATTGCACAGGATACCCGAAAAATTGTCAGCAGATTGTAGTGTTGTATCACGCAGACTGCCACTTTTTATGTTTTTATATAATTATTTCTATATTTTTGTGCAGACTTTTAAACCTTGTTAAATTTATAAACTAAAAATAATGGCCTTAAAATCGTTAAATGATATTATAGACCTGGCAAAAGGAAAAGAAACACGTAGGCTTGTAGTTGCAGCAGCTGCTGATAAACCAGTGCTGGAAGCAGTAAAAAATGCCTATCAGGAAAAAATTATTATTCCCGTTTTAGTAGGGACAAAAGCTAAAATTGAACAACTAGCTAAAGAGATTGATTTTAATCTTACCGGAATTGATATTTATGATGAAGAGAATCCTGCTAAAGCTTCGGTAAAAGCAGTATCTCTTATTCGCGAAGGGAAAGCAGAAATATTAATGAAAGGATTGGTTAGTACAGCTCCTCTTTTAAAAGCCGTGCTAGATAAAGAAAATGGATTACGCAAAGGAGCTACGTTAAGTCATTTTGCATTAATAGAGTCTCCTTATTATCATAAATTAATTGGAGTTACTGATGCTGCAATGAATATAGCTCCTGAATTTCAGGAAAAAATAAATATTATTAATAATTCAGTTGAAGTATTTCATCATTTAGGAAACAACAATCCAAAAGTGGCCATTATCGGTCCTTTAGAAGTCGTAAACGATAAAATTGAATCGACAACCCACGCTGCAATGCTTACGGTAATGAATAATCGCGGACAGATCAGGGGATGTACTATTGATGGCCCTTTTGCCATTGATAATGCCGTATCCAAAGAAGCTGCTGAACATAAAGGCATTGTTAGTGAGGTTGCCGGTGACGCCGATATATTGGTAGCTCCGGAGTTAAATAGCGGGAATATTCTCTATAAAACGTTGATGTTTATGGGAGGCTGTACCTCTGCCGCTGTGATTATGGGAGCCCAGGTACCGGTGGTCCTGACTTCACGTGCCGATACCGATAAAAGTAAAATGATGTCGATAGCCCTTGCTGCGGCGATGTAATTTTTAACCAGGTAAATAAAAATAATAACATTATGGAAGAACACAGAATATTAGCTATTAATCCGGGATCCACATCAACAAAGATTGCTGTTTTTCAGGGCTCCAAATCAATCTTTTTAAAAAATATTAAACACTCCGCCGAAGAATTAGCCCCTTATAAGAAAATTGTAGACCAGTTTCATTTTCGAAAAGATATTATCTTAAAAGAACTGGAAGCTGCGGATATACGAATCGAACTGATCACCGCAATTGTAGGTCGTGGTGGGTTGGTAAATCCCATCGAGTCAGGAGTGTATGAGGTTAATGAAAAAATGATTAAGGATTTACATGAAAGCAAATTGGGAGAACATGCAAGCAATCTTGGTGGACTGATCGCTCAGGATATTGCACAAACCCTTGAGGGAGCCCGTGCTTTTATTACCGATCCCGTTGTGGTTGACGAAATGGAGGATGTTGCCCGGTATACCGGACATCCCAAATTTATCCGGCATTCCATCTTTCATGCATTAAACCAGAAAGCTATTGCCCGTAAATACGCCAAATCGGTTGATAAACCTTATCAGGAATTAAATTTAATTGTGGCTCATTTAGGCGGAGGTATTTCTGTGGGAGCTCATAGAAAAGGAAGGGTGATTGATGTAAATAATGCCCTCGACGGAGATGGACCTTTCTCCCCGGAACGAACCGGTACTCTTCCTTGTGGACAGGTGGCCAAATTATGTTTTAGTGGAGAATATACCCACGAACAGGTGAAAAAGATGATAAAAGGAGAAGGCGGTTTGGTTGCTTACCTGGGGACTAACGATGCTTATGAAGTTGAAATGCGGGTGAAAGACGGAGATCAGGAAGCTAAAAAAGTGCATGATGCACTTGCCTATCAGCTGGGAAAAGAAATCGGTTCTTTAAGTACTGTCCTTAAAGGAGAAGTCGATGCCATTATACTTACCGGAGGAATGGCTTATGATAAAATGTTGGTTGACTATATCAAGGAAATGGTCCAATTTATAGCTCCAATCGCCGTTTATCCCGGCGAAGATGAAATGGAAGCCCTGGCCATGAATGGATTAATGGTTCTGAAAGGAGAGGTGGAACCGAAAATTTATCAATAAAAAATTCTTTTAAACTATTTTGCGTTCATAAATACTTGTTCTGGTTATTTATGAACGCTTTTTATTTTTAAGCTAATTTGTAGATTTGTGATCTAATATTTATCTATGTATTTTTCGATTATTACCTCACAGATTTTGATCCTGGCATTGCTTGCCCTGGTGGGTGTTGTGGCTACTAAACTAAAGGTTATTACCGAGCAGGTTAAAAACAGCATTGCAGCCCTGGTATTTAATATTACCCTTCCTTTTTTAATAATAACCTCTGTTTCGCACGTTGAGATCAATAAGGAAATTCTGAATAACAGTATTCTGGTTTTTATTTTGTCCTCCGTAGCCATAACTTTGTTATTTTTTATCGGTCGGATATCAGGAAAAATTTTAACCCTGCCACAGAAAAAAAGAAATATCCATCTGCTTCATACCATGTTTGGAAATGTGGCCTTCCTTGGATACCCCTTATTTTCTGCACTATTCCCCGGAGGCGAAGGTTTATTGTATGCCATTATTTATCACTTAACCCAGGATGTTTTCATCTGGACCATTGGGGTATTTGTTTTTAACAACACGAAGAAAGTTAAGTTTACAAGGAATCTAAAGCATCTGCTAAATCCAAACACTGTTTCTTTTGCCCTGGGAACTTTAATGTTAGCGCTGGGGATTCAATTCCCTGATTATATTTATAAACCCTTTTATGGCCTGGGGCAAACTACTCTTTATATTGCAATGCTTTATATTGGAGCTGTGTTGGCACAAAATCCCATGATGAAAGCTTTTAAAAAACCTGAAATTTATGCCTTGAGTTTTAATAAAATGATTCTGGTCCCCTTTTTATTAATCCTTCTTATCGAAGCCCTTCAAGGATTTACCGGCTTTCATATCGGCGAAGTTGCCCGCACCGTTGTGGTTATGCAGGCCGGAATGCCCTGTATGGCAATGATTGTGGTCTTAGCTAAAAGGTTTGGTAGTGATGATCTGCATGCCACCGAAAACCTTTTTCTTTCTACAATATTAAGTCTTGGTACACTGCCCTTAATCTATTTACTTATCCAAATTTTTTGAATATATTTACTTTTTTGATAGGGTAGATTGTAATTTTATCATCTTATGTATAGAAAATAATTTACCCCAATTAGATTATTGAACAGAAAAAAGGAATCAGGTACGTACATTATAAATTTATTTCAATGAAATATTCTGAAAAGGATATCATAAAAAAAATAAGTAAGGGGGACATTCAGCTCTTTGAAGTACTTTTTAAAGAGTATTACCAGTTGTTGTGTGAATTTGGGATGAAATACCTGAAAAATATTGAGGAGGTAGAGGAGGTTGTTCAGGATGTTTTTTATAATATTTGGAAAAACCGACATCAGTTAAAGATCAACACATCCATCAAATCATACCTCTATACCGCAGTCAGAAATAATAGTTTACAGAAAATAAGAATCCGTTCTTTGAACTTAAAATACGAAAATTATTATAAATCACATCCGGTAAATGAAAGTATCAGTCCTGCAGATGAGATGAATGCCAAAGAATTAAAAAGTATAATCAATCAGGCTTTAAATACATTACCTGAAAAATGTCGGATAATATTTCAAATGAGCCGGTATGAAGGTTTAAAATATCACGAAATTGCCAGTAAACTCTCTATATCCATAAAAACCGTGGAGTCGAATATGGGAAAAGCACTAAAACATTTTAGAAACTATCTAAAAGATTACGCCGAAGCTGTTTAATAATAATTTTTGAATTATGAAAACCAACAACATAAAATACTGGGATTTAATGGCAAAATATTTTGCTGATGAATGTACCGATGACGAAGAAAAAGGATTACTTGAATGGGTTGAGCAATCGGCTAAACATAAGAAACTATTTGATAATATTAAAAATGATCAGGAAATTATTAATCATAACCAAATAATGCACAGAGTAAATGTAGATTCTGCCTGGAACAGACTGAAAAGCAGAATAGAAGCTGATGAGCAGCTTGTGGAAAATAAATCCGGGATTCTAAACTTTAACCGCATATTAAAAATTGCGGCAATGATTATTATTGTTGTAGGGGTGGGATTTTTAGCGACCTATATCTACCAGGAAAACTTTGGATATTATTCGGTGTCTGAATATACCGCTGAGAATGAAATAAGCAATGAAATCATTCTACCCGATGGAACACAGGTGTTTTTAAATGAAAATAGTAGCTTAAAATATCCGGAGGAGTTTAACGGGACTCAGCGAAAAGTTAAACTCACAGGGGAAGCTTATTTTGATGTGACCAGGGATGAACAAAAACCTTTTGTTATTGAAGCCAACCATGCTGAAATAAAAGTATTGGGTACATCGTTTAATGTAAGAACAAACGTGGATGATACTGAGGTTGAAGTTTATGTGGAGTCAGGAAAAGTTGAGATTTTACAAAAAAAATCGACCCCACCATCCATTGTTGTCGATCCTGGAAATGTTGGAGTTGTTTCCAGAAGAGAGCTAAAGAAACTTAAAAATGAAGATCCCAATATTCTGGCCTGGAAAACCAAAAATATCATTTTCCGGGAAGATCTTTTGGGAAATGTATTTAATACTTTAAGCAGAGTGTATCATGTGGATATTCAAGCCAGTAATGATGAAATTTTAAACTACCGCCTTACATCTACCTTTAAAAACCAGGATATTGAGTCCGTAATTGAAGTTATTTGTGTAACTTTTAACCTTAAAGTAGACTATCAGGAAGAACAAATATATATCGTAAAAAATTAGAATGATAATTTTTCTCAGCTACTGAGAATAAAATGCTGAATAATTTGAGGCCTCGTATACTTTTGCTGAACATATTGCTGATTTTGGCTTTTACCGCTAAGTCTCAAACAACGGTATTAGAAAGTTTAATTACCTATAAAACCAATAGTATTGAACTCTATGATGCGCTGAATGAACTTGGCCAAATGATTGGTTATGAATTTTCGTACAATGCCGATCTTGTTCCTTCCAGTAAGAAAGTTAAAGCAAATTTCAAGAATGAAAAACTGCATCAGGTGCTAGATTATTTTCTGAACGATAGCACCCTGGAGTATCGGGTGGTGGAAAAACAAATTGTTATTTACAAAAAAAACACCATTAATGCATTGGCTTCTCTTCATCAGGGAGTGAAAGACAGTATAGCTACCTATACGATTAAAGGGAAAGTGGTTGATCAGTTAACCGAAGAACCTCTTGCTTATGCAAATATCTCCATTTTGGGAAAAAGTATTGGAACGGTTACCAATGAGGATGGAGAATTTGTTTTTAAGATTCCTGCACAGTTGATCAAATCCAATTTAGCAGTATCCTTTGTAGGATATAAGAATGCCATTATTCCCATTAGTGAATTAAGTCGTGATGCGAATATTATTTATCTTAAACAGGCGACAATAAGTCTCCAGGAAGTTGTTATTCGATATGTAGAACCTGAAACTCTAATCCGTGAAGCCGTTGAAAAGATTCCGGAAAATTATAGTAACCAGGATAATATTTATACCGTCTTTTATCGTGAAATTATTCAACGAAACAGTGATTATGCTGCTGTAAGTGAAGCGGTTTTAAATGTTTTTAAAAGCCCTTATGACAATTACCACAATGATCATATCCGTTTATTAAAGAGCCGTAAGAATATTGATTATAGCATCATGGATACGATATTTTTTAAACTCAAAGGTGGCTTGCATGCATCCTTGTACCTGGATATCATCAAAAACTCTATTAGTTTTATTGATCTTGAGAAGTTGGAGCTCTATGAATATGAGATGACTAATATTGTTAAATTTGATAACGGGACAGCCTATAAAATAGAATTTGAACCTCGTTATGACCTGAAAGACCAATCCTTTTTGGGGGTGATATATATCGATACAGAATCTTACGGCATTAAAGCGGTTGAATTTGAATTAGAGCCCTCAGCAGTTTCCAGAATGTCGCAGGAACTTGTTGCTAAAAGAAACTGGGGGATAAAAGTTAAGCCTGTGTCCGCAAAGTATAGGGTAAGCTACCGGTCACTGAATAATATTTTACACCTGAACCTGGTTCGTGGAGAACTTGATTTTAAAGTAAGAAATCGAAATCAGCTATTCTCTGATGATTATAAAACGATTTTTGAATTTGCAGTTAATGATATTGATACTACCAATACAGATTCTTTTAAGCGCAGGGAGATGATTAATACTGAACAGGTATTTATCGATCAGGAGAATGAATACGATGCCGAGTTCTGGGGCGGCTTTAACTATATTAAACCTAACGAACCCCTTGAAGAAGCTCTGATTCGTATTGCCAGAAATCTTAAAAAATTAAACGATTAGTGCTTTTCCTGTTTATCTTCATTTTCTTGATAAACTCTAACCCAATCAACGGTCATATAGCTTGGTAAATGAGGCTCTCCTTCCTGGGTTATTCCAGAACTTAATAAAAGATACATCGGTTCATCCGGAATTCCTTTGGTTTGCTCATGAATTATAAAATCATTGATTTTCCAGGTAATCTTATGCTCAGTCCATTCTATGGAATAGATATAATAATCCCTGGAAAAGTCTACACCAGCGACTACTGATCGGTTTTCTCTGATGGTGTTTTCTTCGGCCCAGTAATTGGCTATTTCTAGTTTGGAAGCCGACTTTTTTCCATATTTAAAAATGTCAATCTCAGGAGTAATTTTTTCACCACGTAACCAAAATGCATGATGAACAGGGTAGGAGTGATCCACCTTTATTTTCGCTTTAAATAACCCGTATTGTTGACGAAATGATTGTGCGGTATTAATTAATCCGGAAGTAAAATCAAATTCCTTTGGATAAAACCCTGTCACCGGATGCCAAACTCTTCCATCGATCTTTTGCTTTTGCGTTCTGATTTTTAATATCCCCTGGTCTAAAAGGATATTCTCATCCGTAAAAAACTGTCTTTCGTTGGCTTGAACATAATCGCCCTCCAAAAGGGTCTTTCCCCAAAAATAGCCGGTTTGCCATTTTTTGCTGTCCAGGTGTTGAGCATTAAAATTCTCTTCTAAAGTTAAGCTCCACTTTTTGATTTCATCGAAAATATTCGATTGATCAAGCTTAAAAAACCATTTGATCTTGTCTGACTTTTTGAGCTCCAGATATTCCTGTTGTTGTTTATATTCATCCGATAGCTTAAATTTATCCTTGGTATTTAAATATTTCTTTTCCCGGATAAACTCATCCGATTGGATATACCTTTCCAGGTCTTCGAAATGGGCTATTTCCTCAGAGCCTTCTAATTCATTATAAATAGCAAATTTAGCGGAATCTTTAAATTTATAGTACTGTTTTACTTCGGGTGATTTCTGAAGTTTTTTATATTTCAGGTAATTTTGATACTCTTCCGTATTTTTATAAACAAGGTTTTTAACCTCTTCGATGTGCTTTTTAAACCCATCTGAACTGATTTCCTGCTCAAGGCTAAGAAAATTCTTGATTTCATCAGAATCCTCTAGTTCAACATATTTTTTGTATTGATCTGAATTTTTAAATTTCAGGTATTTCTTGATGGATGATGATTTGCTTTTTGCTTTAAACTGTTTTATTGTTTCCTGATCATCAGTATTATTGTCTACTGATTCTTTTAAAGAGAAGTATTCTTCAATTTCAGGTGAACCATCTAACTGTTTGTAATTTGCATATGTGTTTGAGTCTTTCAGTTTGAAAAACCATCGGTATTGCTTTTTTAATGTTTTATATTGATCCTGTTTATTTTTAATTTCCTTTGTTTTTTCATCTTTTTGTTGAACCAGGGATTCTTTAAATTCATCAAATTCGGGCGACTCATAAAATTGCTTTAAATCTTCGTATTCTGCAAGTTTGGTAGAGGTTCTGAATTCCTCATATGCTTTCAGTGCCGGGGAGTCTTTTACCTGGTAATAAGTTTTTATCCGTTTCGAGGATTTTAATTTTTTGTACTCTTGTTCTTTCTGGAAAGGTTCTGAGCCGCTGTATTTTTGAGCGTTAATCTCTTTTTTTAAGGTTCTAAATTCCGGGGAGGTAACAAAAGCCTCCAACTCTTTGAAACGAGCAAGTTCTTCCGATTTTTTATATTCGTTAAATGCATCAAATTCTTCGCGTAATCTTTTTTCTTTTTCTTCAAGAACCGATGTACTGGGTATTAACCCCATTTTAGCATAAATCGAAAACTTTGATTTTAAACCGCGATTACTCATAATGAATAAAGTTTACTTGTATTGGTTAAAGATATAAAAAAATATGCAGATCTATTTATTTTTTTCAGTGAATTGTTGGGGATAGAACTGATAAAAAAAGACCTAACAGTTCCGAATAGTTATCGGATAAACCTGTTAGGTCTGTGCTTTTAAGAATAAGTTTTATCAGTTAATGTGCTTCAAGGCTTCTTCTGTAGCTTCAATCATCGGTTTAATTGAGATGCTTTCGCCAACGGCTTCCTGCATCCAGATTTCTGGGGTTAACTTCCCTATACTCCAGATACGGTCTACTTCATCAGAGAAGTTCTTGCCGGTCAAATACTGTTCGATCTGGAAATCAATTAAATGTCCGAAGGAATAGTTGGCCAAATACAACGGACTGGCAATCATATGGGAGTATATTGCCAGGATAGGTTCGTCTTTAATTCCATATACCGGAGCATAATACTTATTCCATACCTCTTTAGCAATTTGTACGGTTGCCTCTTTTAATTCCGTTTCGGTTGCCGTTGGATTTTCGTACAGCCATTTCCATACTTTCATATCTACCATTGAAACCCCCATGATTTCAAATACAGACCAGTAGGTATCCAGGGTTTTCAGGTATTTTTTATCAGGATTATCATTGGTAATACCTAACAATTGTAAGTCCCTGGCCTGGAAAATAAATGCCAGCGCCTCGGTAAAAGCAGTATTGGGAACCCCTTCGATCATATAATGTTCCACATCGTGCAGCGAGATGGTTTGTTCTACATTATGTCCGAATTCGTGAATGGCAATATTATATCCTTTGTAATCCATTCCTTTATCACCAACACGTGTTCGTAAATGTGCATTTTCCGATTTCATCTGTGCACCCCACGCATGTCCCGATCCCCGGGCAGGATCAACGGTTACTTTCGAAGCAATAAATGCAGCTCTTTCCTCAGACCATCCCAGTTTTATTAAAATGTTATTCAGATCCTCTTCCAATGCTTTGGGCGTAGGATATTTCTTGCGGGTAATCTGATTGAGCTCTTCTTCTGAAATTGAGCTTCTTGCTTTAAATCCATCATACCAGATATCGAAGGGTTTCAAATCACGCCCCAGGCGCTTGCTGATTAATTTTCCAACCTCCACAGCCACTGGAGATGAAAGGTATTCATCAAACAATGCTTCAACTTCTGGCTGGGGAATCTCTTTACTGCCTGAAAAACTTCTTTTAATAAACGTATTGTATTCCGGATAGAATTCATCGGTGGCTTTTAATGCCTGGAAATTATTTATTACCTGTAGGTACCTTGTATCTGGCTCCTGTTCAAACTCAACCTCTTCCCCGTTTTTATAGACCTTATTTTCTGAAGGATTCCAGTCGAACTCCCCGGTATTGATTATTTTTTCAGGAATGGTTTGGTGAATAATGTGTTTCATTACATCATATATCATCTCCTGTTTCTCCAGGCCATTTTCCTGGTTGGCATAGTTCGATTTAATTTCATCACGTAAGTTCCAGTGTGATAACAGAACCATGTCTTCGGGAAATAATTTTTCGTCATCATTCGTTAAGAGATGTCCCATATAAATATTATAATCGGCAATATAAATATCGGCATCTGTACCTGCTTTACTTATTTTTTGTGATAATTCGGCTGGAACACGTGCGGTAAATACATCTCCTAACCGGGCATAGGCCCATTCTAAACCTGACCACTCTTTGCCCATTTTATTTTTTTCATCAAGACTGAAGGGAGGAAAGTTAAGGGCGATCACAAAAGCAATTTTATTTCCATAAAAGTCTTCGGCAAAGTGTGCTCCCGGACTATAGGATGCAAACATTGCATCAATTTTATGATAAGGCTCCAGATCCAAATGGATATTTTCATTCAGATCCAAAACAATTTTATTTTGATGTCCCCACAAGGATTCGAAATTTTTCTCAATTTTTTTGAAAACGGTTTTCTTTTCTTCGGCATCATCAATAAAATGCTCCATACAGAATGCCTTAAACTCTTCCGGAGTACCATCGGAACTTCGCCATAACGAGGCGGCATGTTGTACACCTCTTTTGACCATTTCCTGATCGGCGTCGGTGTACTTCTCCATTAATGCTTTTTCAACCGCGGTGGCAGTTTCCTGATCAATATTTTTTTCTTCACGGACTGTTTGATCAACCTGGGTGCACTGGCTGAAAAAGATTAATAAAAATGAAAGAATTGGAATCAGTTTCTTTTTAATCATGATGAAATACTTTTAGGTGGTTATAAACTAATTTTTACCTGGTAAAAATAACATTTATCATCTATAGATGAAATAAATGCTTTAATATTATTATTGATTTTTAGTGGCAAAGAGATTTTTTTAATGCTACAGGGATTAAGATTGAAGTTAGAAAAATTAATTTTTCTTTTCATTTAATTTCTCATTTTGCCTTTGAATATGTTCTTCGATTCTTTGTTTCGTGTTCTTTAGTCTTTCAATCGTTTTTTTGTGCTCTTCTGATTCCTCTTTGTCTTTTGTTTTCTTATTTTTTTCATTCAGTTGATCAATTTTTTCTTCAATCTCATTTAAATATTCTTTCTTCTTCTCTATGGCTTCAGCTTCCGTGGCTTTATCAAAAATGAGTTCTTCAGGTGATTTTTCTTCTGGAATGGTTTCTTCTTTCTTAACAATGATTTTCGGAATAAAAGTAGTTTCATCCACTCTACGTTGATTCATAAAGGCAGGTGAAACAATTTCGATCTGGTCTTTATGCAGATGATCCATTACCTTACTGCGTAATAGGGAAGTAGTACTAAAAAACTTGTTGGCATCCTCGAGGAAACCATGAATTTTATAGGATACCGAAAAATCTCCAAGAGCAATAATGTATACATACGGATCGGTTAAACCGGCATCGAGAGCGGCTTCTTTCAGGCTTTTCTCGATTTTGGTTTGAGGGACATCATATCCTAAGGAAACGGTGATTGATATCACAGTATTTGTTTTTCTGGTTAATTTAACCGGGTTGGAAGCCATATAAAGATTTGGAATAGTCACAAAATTACTATCCTCCAGTTGAATTTCAGTATGAAAAATATTCTTTCGGGTAACCCGCCCGGTTAACTCGCCAATATTGATAAGATCGCCCATACGGTATCTTTTCATCGAATTATTCATTAATCCGGCCATCAGATTCCCTAAAACAGTTGTAGAGCTTAATGCGATGGCAGCACTTATAATAATACCCAGAAAACTTAATAGTTGTCCTTTGAGTTCTTTTTCGATCGGTAAGCTTAGGATGAATGCTAATAAACCCGCTAAAACAATAAACATTGATATGGTTTGGCGGGTTACAATCAGTGAGTCTTTGCTCTTTTTGATCCCACTGAAAATCCAACGGTTTAGGAATAACAGGAGGATAAGAATTATAAGAACCAGGGCAGGGCTAAGTACTGAAGAAAAGAATGTTGTTATTTGATTCATTATCCTTAGGTTTTATTAATAAAATGTAAGATATACAAAACAAGAAAGAAAATAAATTCTTTTCCTGGTTTTTTCCTGATCAGATAAAGAAATAGTCAAATTAAAAGGAGATATCCAGGGCCAAAACGAACCGGTTAAATAACTTTTCTATGGGAACCAGTGGATTATAATCATAAATATTCTGGTATTTTGCAATCAATCCCAGATGCTTTGTAAAGTTATAGGTTATACTTGCACTCCCGGCTAACCTGGGCGTAGAAAATATTTCATCGTAACGGCTTTGATGGTAAATGCTTACATCAACAGAAAAATTATAGTCTGATGCATATTTAAAGCTCAGGTAGCTCCCTAATTTAAGCTGATCGGAATAAATATTGCTTGCTGTCGATGGTATTAGTAAGGTGTCAACTACTCCCTCGTAATTCCACCGTTCGTGTTCATAAAAGGTGCCCAGACCGGCAAAAAAGCCTAGCATCTCTTTTTGGATTATCCTGTATCGTGTATAAAAACCTCCGGCATATTTGAACTCCAGTCCCCGGGCTTCTGACCAGTGCACCTGTGAGAATGGATCAATACTGAATTTCTTTTCTACAATTTTGCCATATTCAATATACAGATAACCTCCGCTTAATAAAACTTCATCTCCATATTTTGATAATTCAATTTTATTGGCAAAGGTTAATGCACTGTTCTTAATTAAAAAGGTGATATCAGAGATGTTTTCGAATTCTACTAAATCCTTTTTCTGATTTTCAAACTTAAAATCAGGAACTATACTTCCTTTGATCTTTCGCGTAGTATCCAGAATTACTGAAAAACTTTCGGTATGGAGGATTTGTGCAGAAATCTCTGAAATGGTTCCCAAAGCAAGGAAAACCAGCCCCCAAAGCATTTTGTTCATAAAATATTGAAATTTAACTTAAAGATAAGCTAAAATTCAATGAATTATCATGACCTTTAGGTGTTTTTTTCATCAATCCATTTGGGAACATGAGGAGCAACATAATTATCCATTCTTTGAAGTAAAGTTTCAATATGATTATCGATTAAAAGCATTTCCCTGTTTTTTTGTTTGAGCAGTCCTTTATCCACCATATTCTCCAGTAAGCTAACCAATGGATCATAAAACCCATCAATATTTAATACGCCAATTGGTTTTTGATGTAAGCCCAGTTGTGCCCAGGTTAACATTTCAAAGAGTTCCTCCATGGTGCCAAATCCCCCGGGTAAAGCGATAACTCCATCACTCATTTCGTGCATACGGGTTTTCCGTTCATGCATGTTGTCTACAAGGATGAGTTGAGTAAGTTTGTCGTGAGCGATTTCTTTGGATTGTAAGAAGCGGGGTAAAACACCAATAGCTTTTCCTCCTTCGGATAACACCCCTTCGGCAACAGCACCCATGATTCCGATTTTTGCCCCACCATAAATTAAGCGAATATTTTTTTTGGCCAGAATCTGTCCCAGTCGATGTGCCTCTGATCGATAGTTTCCATTATTCCCTGAACTTGAACCACAAAAAACAGCAATTGCTTTCATCGAAAAAAATTGTTTAAATGTAATTTCAAGACCTTGCCATTCGGTAGAATTGCAGGCTTGTTAAGAAGAATTTGTTAAAAATAATCATTTTTTCTATAATACAACTAAATAATTCTGCCTATTGGATAAACATCCTTTTGTTGATCCCAATAGGGGGTACGTTCAAAAAACCAGAATACTTTGCTCCACTGATTATTATATAGCGTCGGATTTTCCCGGACAGCTTTTTCAAATTCATTCTTTAATCCGGGATCTTCTTTGATCATTTCTCTGGCCATCTCTTCCATCACGTAGGTTTCAACGTACTCTTTGCGTTCAAAAACAGTGTTAAAAAATCCCCATCGCAGGAATGAATCTGGACCGTCAGGTTCAAGCAGATGGGCAATGACTTTAGCTGTTCTCTGATTTACAGGAATGATAATGGATCCCTTACGGTATGCTTTCTCCAAAATTATTGTTTCTTTCCTGAAATTTCGTACCATCTGCCGACCCTCATAGGGATAACTTGCAAATTGCACCTCTGAAAATTTATAGGTTTCAATGGTTAAGGTGGTGTCATGAGGAATTGTTTTAAAATGAATTCCATGCCACTGGATGCGATTGATTACCTCTTTCCACTCAACTGGGATGATATATGCCTTCGGAAGAGACACTTTTACGGCAGGCATCGTTTGATCAAACAAAACCAGGTTAAATTCTTTGGGTTGGTCTGTAAACTGCACCCAATCACCGCCGGTTAGATCACTTTTTACTATCGAGTAATCTATTCCTTTAAATTTAACATAAGTACTGTCTTCAGATGAGATGTGAAAATCCAGGATTAATTCTTTCCCGGCCAGTTGACAGGTTTGTTTATCTGCTTCGGCATTGATTCTTTTCAACTGCTGATATTCCTGATCTAAAAGTTTGGTGGTATAAATTAATAATTGATACGTGGCATCAACACGGGTTTTATAATCCTTTAGCATGTGTGTTTCAACCAGCAGGGCTGGCCGGTTCTGAATAGCCGAATACCCGATCGAATAGCGTGGACTTTGGGGTCTTCGGATCAGCCCGCTTCGTGGATCATGCCAACGGCGAAAGGATACATAAGGAAAAATTAAAACATCTTCCTGGATGAGATCTTCTTCCAGCTGGTCAATATACCGATTCTGCCATTCGGTTTGTTTTTTATTCATCTCGCCCTGAACAGGCATTGCATAGGTTAACGGGTACTGATAATCTGCTCCGTCGGTGGTGTGGATGTCCATAAAAAAATCGGGGAGCCATTCGTTGTATAACGTTAACCACTGTTGCATCTCAGGCGCATCGGCTTTGGTAAAGTCGCGATTCAGATTGTAATTTGTTGCGGTGGTTCTCCAGCCCATCTCTTTGGGGCCGTTTTGATTGATCCGGTTATACGGACTGAACCTTTCGTGTCCGTCCACATTGAAAATAGGAATGAATAACAGCGTTGTATGATCTAGTAAATCTGGATATTTCTTATGGATCAGGAGGTCGCGGATGAACATAAACCCAGCATCTTTGCCCTCCGATTCACCCGGGTGTATACATGCTTCAATGAACAGGATTAAATTTCCTGATTCCTTTACCTTTTGCGGCGTGAAATTCCGATTTTTATCCACAATGAGTAGCGGTAAATCACGTCCCTGCGGACTTTTGCCAAAAGTTGTATAGTGGATATAGTCACTTGCGTTAGCCAGCATTTTGCTGTACTTAATGGTTTCTTCGTACCTGGGTGTTTCCAGAAAATCGGATTGTTCATACCAGGTTAACCATGGATCAGATTGAGCAAACAATAAACTTTTACAGATAACAAAGATTAGTAGTAAAGTAATTTTTTTCATTGGAAAAATAACTGTTCTTTAAGTAAGTATAAAATTTATAAAATTTTAGACCTGCTAAGATACTTAAAGTTTAAATAAAAAAAATAGTTCTCACGAATCTTGATTTTAATATAATTAGATACTAAAATCATTGCTGATTTGTACGCTCAATATTTGAGTCAATACATAAAAGAGATTTTTTTATCTAGGGGATGTCATTATTACTGCCACAATATACTCTTCCTGTCAACATGAAAAAAAGTGTGTTTTTTCAACAATGTGCCATTTCTTAATTTAAAAACATTATCTTACAATGAATTAAATACTATATTTTTTTAATTTAAATTAATCGTTTATGAAAAAAATTATTTTACTACTTTTTAGTTTATTGCTCAACTCAATTTTGCTTGCAGGAATTTATTCCGGGGGTAGCGGAACGTCTCTAGATCCCTACCAAATTGAAACCCCCGATGATTTGATTGAACTCTCCAACACTTCCGGTGATTGGGATAAATATTTCATACAAACTGCTGATATTACCTGGGATAGCGGTGAAAACTGGGGGCTTATTGGATCATATACCGATTATAGTAATAATGAACCTTTTACCGGGGTATATAATGGTGGGGGGAACACAATAACAGGGCTCAATATTAACCTGCCATCAACCAATGGAGTTGCATTTATTGCCTATACCGATGGAGCTGAAATAAGAAACCTCGGTTTAGTTAATGTTTCTATTGTTGGAAATGAACAGGTAAGTGCATTGGTGGGAAGGACAAATAATTCAACCATGATAAGCAATTGTTTTAGCACAGGAGCCATTTCAAGTGGAAGTTATTACGGAATGGTTGGAGGTTTAATCGGCTATCATGCCGGTTCTTCGTCCATTGAAAATAGTTACAGTATGGCCAGCATAACAGGGACACGTCCAGGCGGTACGCGCAGCTTGGGGGGCTTAATCGGATCAACCCATATTTCAAGTGTAACCAACTGTTATAGTACAGGGGCTGTAAGCGGGGGAACTGAATATGTAGGAGGTTTAATTGGTTACAGTATGGCTACCGTGAGTAATAGTTTCTGGGATACAGAATCTTCCGGACAGGCTACAAGCGCAGCAGGTACCGGTAAAACCACTGCTGAAATGCAGGAGGCTTCACTTTTTATTCAGTCCGGCTGGGATTTTATGGATGAATCGGAAAATGGTACGAATGATTTTTGGGGAATGAATTCAACAGATAATAGCGGATATCCTTTCCTTTCCTGGCAGAGCTATACAAATGAACCTGAACTTTTACTTTCCACTCAGCATGTTACCAATATTTCAACATCAACACTTACCGCAACAGCGAATGGAACTATCTATAGCTTGGGCGACCCGGCTCCAACCCAACACGGAGTGTGTTGGAATACAACCGGAAACCCCACGCTGGCAGATAATTACACTGAAGAAGGGGCACCCACAGCAGGAAGTTTCACCACTGAAATAAGCGGTTTAAGTCTTCACGAAGTTTATTATGTGCGGGCCTATGCAACAAACAGCAACGAAACAGTATACGGAGACGAAGTATCTTTTGCTATGATAAGTGCTGTTGCCCCTGCGGTAGGAGATGGAAGTGAAGCCACCCCTTATGAAATCGCAAACCTTGAGAACCTTCTTTGGTTATCGGAAAATAACAGTGAATGGAACAAATATTTTATACAAACAGCTGATATAGACGCTTCTGCCACACAGCATATAAACCAGGGCAGCGGCTTTTCACCAATAGGAAATAGCAGTGTTAAATTTACTGGGAACTACCATGGACAATATCATAGGATAGACGGTTTATTTATTAACCGTCCTGCTTCTGATGAAATTGGCCTTTTTGGTTATGTTGCCAGTTCAGGTACGATTAAAAAGCTGGGTGTGATTAACGCCAATGTTACAGGTAGTTCTTGTACAGGTTCATTGGTAGGTCAGTTGTATTCCAGCTATTCATTGATTGAGAATTGTTACAGCACGGGTACAGTAACAGGTTTATCTTATACTGGTGGTTTAATTGGCTGGTTAGCTTATGGTACAATGAATAATTGTTATGGTGATATGGAAGTATTAGGAGCTAGCTATACTGGAAGTTTAGTAGGAAGGATTCAGGGCGGAGAAGTAAATAATTGTTATAGTCACGGAAGTGCTGCAAAGAATCCTAATACCAGTTCCATGACTTCGGTAGGTGGTTTTGCAGGAGCTGTTGATAATTCCTCAACGGTTAATCACTGTTTTAGTACTGCAAGTGTTGGAAATGGGAATAATAGAGGAGGTTTTGTAGCTTACTTCAGTAATGCATCGGTAACCAATTGTTTCTGGGATACGCAATCATCAGGGATGACAATAAGCGCTGCCGGTACCGGCAAAACAACCGCTGAGTTGCTGGACTACTCTACATACACTGACCTGACAACTGCGGGCTTGACCTCTGCCTGGGATTTTGTCGACTATCCTAATGATGATGCAGCCGATAATGACTACTGGGGTATAAATCCGGGTGAAAATAACGGGTATCCTTTTCTTACCTGGCAGGGGTATGACTATCTTTGTGGTCCTACAGTATTAACTGAAGCAGTTACAGATATTGATATGGAGTCTGCTACGGCTACCGGGAATGGAAATATTTCTTCCCTGGGATCATCCAATCCGACTCATTATGGGGTGTGCTGGAATACTTCCGGAAATCCGACGACTGAAGATAATACTACAGACGAAGGTGCTACTTCCACAACCGGAACATTTACATCAAATATTGCTGGATTGAACGAGTGTACCACCTACTTTGTAAGAGCTTATGCTACAAATTCTTATAGTGTAAACTATGGTGAAGTGGTTAGTTTTACCACCAGCGATGTAACAGCACCGGTGCCTGATGTAGCTGAACTGGAGGATGTTACAGCAGAATGTGAAGTGACGGAGCTCACAGCACCCACTGCAACCGACAACTGTTCTGGAATGGTTACCGGAACACATGATGCTGCCCTGCCCATCAATACGCAGGGAACTACTGTCGTTACGTGGACCTACGATGACGGTAACGGAAATGTGGCAACACAAACGCAAAATGTTGTTATCAATGATGTGTCGGCACCGGT
>JAZBOG010000001.1:0-78346 GCA_036351015.1 Bacteroidales bacterium | reverse complement strand
CACTACAACCAGGTTGTGCCGCCGGGCTAACTCCAGGAGCGGCTCCATATCGGCACACTGTCCGTACAGATGAACAGGAACAATGGCCCGGGTCCTGGGGGTAATTTTATCCTCTATACGCGAAATATCCAGGGTAAAAAAGTCGGGATCCACATCCACAAAAACAGGAGTGAGCCGCAGCAGGGCAATCACCTCGGCAGTGGCCACATAGGTATGTACCGGTACAATAACCTCATCGCCCGGCTGTAATCCCGAGGCCATCAGGGCGATTTGTAATGCATCGGTCCCATTGGCACAGGGCACCACATGCGTGCCGCCCAGGTACTCCGAGAGGTTACGGGCAAAAGCTTTTACCTTGGGACCGTTGATAAATGCCGTGGTGTCGATGACTTTCTGGATTTCCAGGTTGATCTCTTCCCGGATCTTTTCATACTGACCTTTCAGGTCGACCATTCGTATATTCATGGGTTGCAGGTTTTTGTTAACTGAAATCCCGGGGGATTTCTTCATTCCATAACTCAAAGGTACTTATTCTGTCTGAACGGTGATTCCCGGACTATAAAAAAAAGCTCCAATTAAAAATCAGAGCTTTCGACGGGGAATCTTCAGCTTATTTTGCATAGTTTATCGCACGGGTCTCCCGGATCACGGTGATCTTGATCTGTCCCGGGTAGGTCATTTCATTCTGAATCTTTTGTGAAATTTCGTACGAAAGTTTTTCGGCATCGGTATCACTTACTTTCTCACTTCCTACAATCACCCGAAGCTCTCTTCCGGCCTGGATGGCATAGGTTTTCATTACGCCGGGATGTGCCAGGGCAAGCTCTTCCAGGTCTTTTAACCGTTTAATGTACGATTCAACCACCTCGCGTCGTGCGCCGGGACGTGCCCCTGAAATCGCATCACACACCTGTACAATAGGAGAGATGAGCGATGTCATCTCCACCTCGTCGTGGTGGGCGCCAATGGCATTACATACCTCGGGTTTTTCCTTATATTTCTCGGCAATCTTCATCCCCAGGATGGCGTGTGGCAATTCGGGTTCATCGTCGGGTACCTTGCCGATATCATGGAGCAACCCGGCCCGTTTGGCCAGTTTGGGGTTTAATCCCAGCTCCGAGGCCATGATGGCCGACAGATTGGCAACCTCCCGCGAGTGTTGCAGCAGGTTTTGTCCGTACGACGAACGGTATTTCATCTTACCGATTAACCGGATAATCTCGGGATGTAACCCGTGAACGCCCAGGTCGATGGCTGTGCGCTTACCCACTTCAATGATCTCTTCTTCGATCTGTTTCTGGGTTTTCTGCACCACCTCTTCAATCCGTGCCGGATGAATCCTTCCGTCGGTAACCAGCTGGTGAAGTGCCAGCCGGGCAATCTCACGCCGTACCGGGTCAAAGGCCGAAAGAATAATCGCCTCGGGGGTGTCGTCCACAATGATCTCTACCCCGGTGGCTGCTTCCAGGGCCCTGATATTCCTTCCTTCACGTCCGATTATACGCCCTTTGATCTCGTCGCTGTCGATATTAAATACCGTAACCGAATTTTCTACAGCCGATTCGGTGGCTACCCGCTGAACGGTTTGGACAACGATCCGCTTGGCTTCCTTGTTGGCCGTCATCTTCGCCTCTTCCATAATCTCATTGATCTGCGACATCGCCTCGGTTTTGGCTTCCGCCTTTAACGACTCGATGAGTTGCTCCTTGGCTTCATCGGCCGAAAGACCCGAAATAGCCTCCAGCTGCTCTACCTGCTGCTTATGGGTCTTGTCTAACTCCTCGCTTCGCTTCTCTACCAGGTCCATCTGTATCTGCAGGTTGTCGCGGATGGCATCCAACTCCTTCTTCTTGCGCTGGTTCTCTTCCATCTTTTGCGATAATGCAATCTCTTTCTGCTTGAATTTATTCTCTGCTGCAATAATCTTATTGTTCCGCTCATTAATTTCTTTCTCATGTTCACTTTTTAAATGAAGGAACTTTTCTTTGGCCTGTAAGATCTTGTCTTTTCTGATGACTTCTGCCTCTGTCTCAGCTTCTTTGATGATCTTAGCGCTTTTGTTCTTAAGTGCTTTATCCCAGATAAAATAGGATATAAAACCTCCGATAATAAACCCACCGCCGGCAGCTATGGCTGCTACCACCGGGAAAGAGATCAATCCTAATATTGTTGTAATTGTCATAAGTATTAATTTTTTTGGTTATAAAAAACCCGCATTAATTTCTCCAATTCTCTAAAAACCCCAGATTAACATGGGTGGAGCTGCTACCTGATGTCGGCCGTCCCCTGTTCCCAAAGGAATTCCGATAAATCGGAATGGGGCCTGCCCTTGACCAGCTAAGCTTGTCTCCAATTGTTTAAGTGTTGAGTTTCACAGACATTAAAGAAATAATGCGGGCTATTATTAGTTTATATGTAAAGAACGTTTAGTACTCTCTTTTTAAAAAATCTTCTAATTGGTTATCTAAGGCTTGAATCTCTTCTAAAACAGACGATGTAACTGTTGTACCATCATTTTCAATCACCTGGATCACATATTGAAGAGCTGCCATGGCTAAAAAATCCTGTACATCCTTATCCGAGTATCGCTGCTTATACTGCAATACCTTCTCATTGATCATCCTGGCCGCCTTCCGGATCTTCTCTTCATCGCTGCGATCTATTTTTAATGGATAATATCTGTCAGCTACATTTACCCTTATGGATAATTTTTCGTCCATTATGCTTTATTTATTCTATTTATTCAAAAGAGCAATACATTTGTCAATCTCCCGCACAATTCTGTTAATCTTGATCTTAGCATCATGCTTGTCGCCTGTGGTTGCTAAAATACTTTTTGCCAGTTTTAACTTATTGTATTTATTTTTTATAAATTCTAATTCTGATTCTTTATCTTTTAATTGCTTTTTTAATTCGTTGTTTTGTTTTTCCAGGGTTGCATGATCAGCCTTTAACCGCTCATAAAGATTAAAAACCCTGGCGATCTTGTTTTTTACCTGATCTAATATTAATCCTTGTTCTACCGTCATGCTTTTATCTGATAAGCCTTGCAAAAATAATACAGCTTAAACTATTTTAAAAATATTCTTTCCTATAATTAATAATAAAACAAATTTAATTTTAGTTTTGTTGTTCGCAAAACCAAAAATTTAATTTGTATAAAATTATAGAAAATAATGCAATTTAAAAAGATAGCTCTGATTTTTTATTTTTTTGTTCTGAATCATTTTATCTATAGCCAGGAAATTGTTCCGGAAATTTCTTTTGAATCACCGGTGAATATCCCGGTTTTCCTGTCCGGAAATTTCGGGGAGCTTCGCAATTCACACTTCCATGCAGGAATTGATATTAAAACCAACGGGGTTGTTGGAAAGGAGGTATTTGCCATCGACGAGGGAGTTATTTCCCGCATCCGGGTGTCGGCCGGCGGATATGGAAAATCTGTTTACATCGAGCACCCCAATGGGTATACTTCTGTTTATGCCCACTTAAACCGGTTTAACAGGATCTTGGATCAGCGGGTGAAAGAGCTGCAATACCAGAATAAATCCTATGAACTGAACTATTTCCCCGAAAAAAACCAGCTGAAAGTAAAAAAAGGAGAGCTTATCGGCTACTCGGGAAATACCGGTAGCTCATTGGGCCCTCATCTGCATTTTGAAATCAGGGAAACCAATCGCCAGGTGCCGGTAAATCCCTTGTTTTTCGATTTTAACATCACCGATCAGATTCCCCCGGTATTTTATTCCCTGTCCCTCTACCCCCTGGGTGAATCCGGCCGGGTGAACCATTCTGCTAAACCCGTTAACCTCCAGGTGGAAAAGAAAAGCCATTTTTACCAGTTGAAAGATTCCCACCAATTGGTGGTTTCCGGTCCTGTTGGATTTGGAGTGGAAATCAATGATTTCCTCAATAACTCACCCAACCCCTGTGGAATTTATACCCTGAGCTTATGGGTCGATTCCCTGAAAATCTATTCCCATACCATCAATAAAATATCTTTTGCCGAAACCGGATTTATTAAAAGCCATATCGATTACGCCGAAAGAATGCGATCCAAAAAAACAGTACAGAAAATGTTTGTGGATCCCAATAATCAGTTATCCATTTATAACTCCCTGGTTAATCGCGGGATTTATCCCTTCGGAAACGATGAGGTACATCAAATAAAAGTTGTGGCTACCGACGTTTATGGAAATAAATCAACCCTGGTTTTTGCCGTTAAAAGCTATGCGAACCTGCCGCTCCCGGATTTGCGGAAAACAAAAAACAAAACCCTCATGCACTGGGATCAGGAAAATACCTTTGAAACCTCTGATATTAAGGTGGTTATTCCTCCACGTGCCCTTTACGACACCCTTGATTTTAACTACCAAACCTCCCCGGGGCCGGAACACGCATTCTCTGAAATACATCATGTCCATTCGGAGTACACCCCATTGCATAAGCAGATGGAACTGTCGCTGAAACCCGGAAACCTCCCTGCAAAGCTGACAGAAAAAGCGTTTATCGGTAAAATGGAACGGGAGGATAACGGGAATAAGCCAAAGATTGTATTTGCCGGCGGTGAAATGGAGGGCGAATATATCACCACACTTACCCAATCTTTCGGCGATTACGCCGTTTTTGTCGATACGGTTCCCCCCGTAATCGAACCGGTACCCTACAACGGTAAAAATATCCATCCCGACCATCAGCTGAAATTCCTGATCACCGACGAGCTTACAGGCATTCAGACTTACAATGGTTATATCGATAATGAATGGGCTTTGTTTGAATATGATGCCAAAAACGACCTGTTGTTTTATACCCTGGATAAAAAACGAATCGGGCAGTTTAAAGAACATGAGCTTGAACTGTTTGTGATCGATCATAAAGGAAACATATCAACCTATTATACAACTTTTAACTGGTAACGATGATGAGAACAATGAAATGGAGCATTTTCCTACGAATGATGATCCTTACCGGGATCTTTTCCTGTTCGCGGATTCCCCTGGATGAAGAGATTACCCGCCAGGATCTTTATCAACATATTGAATTTTTAGCCGGCGACTCGCTCAGGGGACGCCATCCCGGAACCCCCGAAGATAAGGTGGCGGCTGAATATATTGCCCGGGTATTTGAACAATCCGGGTTAGAGTTGCTTTACCAGGAGGGGTTGCAACCCTTCGAAGTGGTTACCCATATCGAAGCCGGAGAAAACAATCAATTTCTTTTTCAGAACCAGGCGTTGCATTTAAACGAAGATTTTATTCCCCTCTCCTTTAGCGCTTCGGCCAGGGTCTCTTCCAAAGTGGTTTTTGCAGGCTATGGACTGAAAATTGAGGATGAATCAGCCCCCCGCGATGATTATAAAAACATGAATGTTGAAGGGAACATCGTCTTGATCCTTCGGGGAGCACCCGAAGGGCTCGATGACAGGTTCTCTACTTATACCGGACTGCGCTCCAAGGCCATTACCGCAAAAGACCTGGGGGCCTCCGGGGTAATCTTCGTATCCGGTCCGGGGTTTGATCCTGAGGATAACCTCCCCGGGCTGGACAAACCCGAAGGAAAACTTGTCCTCCCGGTAGTGCAGGTTACCCGGAAAGCTGCCAACAAACTGCTGGCACATCATCAGGTAACTGTCGAAGCCCTGGAACGGTCGTCGAATACTGCCGGAATATCCACCTCCTTTGTCCTTGACCCCGAAATCACTTTGCAAACTGATGTGCAAACCAACAGTAACCAAACCTATAATGTGGTGGCACAGCTCACTGCAAATCCCGAATATCCCTACCTGGTGATCGGAGCCCATTACGATCATTTGGGATTTGGAGGAATGGGGACCGGCTCGAGAATGCCAGATACAAGCGCCATTCACCATGGCGCCGATGATAACGCCTCGGGCGTTGCTGCCATGCTGGAAATTGCCCAGAAACTGGCTGCTAAAAAAGACAGCCTCCATACCAACTTCCTCTTTGCTGCCTTTGGCGCCGAAGAGATGGGACTGCTCGGGTCCAGGCACCTGGTTAATGAATTGCCCATACCCGATACCCTGATTCATGCAATGATCAATATCGATATGGTTGGACGCCTCAAGGAGGATCGAAGCCTTCAGGTAGGAGGGGTGGGAACCTCACTCCAGGCCGATTCCCTGCTGACCCTTTTAAACAAAGACTATGATTTTAGCCTGGGACTCTCGCCCGAAGGATACGGACCTTCTGATCACTCCTCTTTCTACGGACGAAATATCCCGGTATTCTTCTACTCTACCGGTGCCCATGTGGATTATCATACCCCCAACGATACGGTTGGGGCAATAAATTTTCAGGGATTAGCTGAGGTTTCCCGTTATATCTACGACCTGGCTTTTACCCTGTCTAACGAAAAGATATCCCTTACTTTCCGTGAAGCAGGACCCAAAATGCCCTCCGGCGATTACAACCGTCAAAAGCTGAAGGTAACCCTGGGCATTATGCCCGATTTCTCGGGGGTAGAAAAACGTGGTTTACGTGCCGACCTGGTGATCCCGGATAAACCGGCCGATAAAGCCGGGATGGAATCCGGGGATATCATTGTTGCCATGGACGGAATGCCCGTAGGAGATATCTACGAATATATGGAACGATTGAATAAATTGAAACCCGGACAAATCATCACGGTTGAAGTTATTCGCAAGGAACAAAGAAAGGTGTTAATCGTAAAACTCTGATTTTAATCTCATGAAAAAAACAATTTTTTGGATACTCGCTATTGTCATTACCCTGGCCTCAGCCTATTACCAACGAAAAACAGGGCCTACCAGGCCTAAGTCAATCAACCTGCAACTCAGCCAGGTTGACATAGATTTTCAGCTACCCCGTAGTCATGTTTCTACAGCCAACTGCCGCGTAGAAATTCCAAACCCGGATTCGGACATTACCGGGGAAATTGTATTTAAAAGATACCCTACCGCCGACGACTGGAGTCGTGTGCAATTGGACCCTCAGAATCAGCAGCTGACGGGATTCCTCCCCAAACAGCCTCCCGCAGGAAAGTTAAAATACTTTATTCGTCTGTGGGACAAAGATGCTCCTGAAAAGATCCTGTCTACCGAAGAGGTGATTATCCGGTACAAAGGGGAGGTGCCCGACTGGGCCCTGATCCCCCACGTGCTTTTCATGTTCGCAGCCATGCTGATCTCCAACCTGTCGGGATTATTTGCCCTGGGAAAAATGAGTCAGCAGGTATTCTACGGGCGTCTGGCCCTGATCTTGTTGCTGGCAGGTGGAATGGTTTTTGGTCCTGTCGTTCAGCATTTTGCCTTTGGCCAGGCATGGACAGGAATTCCCCTGGGATGGGACCTCACCGACAATAAAACCCTGCTGGGAGTTATAGGCTGGATCGTTGCTGTGATGGCTAACCGGAAAAAGAATAATTACAAAACCACAATCTTTGCTTCGGTTCTGTTATTGCTAATTTATATTATCCCCCACAGCATGTTTGGCTCTGAGCTGGATTATGCCAAAGGCGAAGTGGTAACCGGGATGATCCGGGGAATCTTCTGGATTTGTTTTTAATGATCGGGAAAATACCCCAAAAAAAAATTGGGGTAACTCCTTTTTTCGACCTGACTGCCGAAGGCATGACCTGCCTTTCCGGGCAGCGTGATCCTTCTGTTTAAATAAGCCAACGACATGTTGCTTTGCCGAGGGAAAAAACCTATTGTTGAACTACTTCTCCCTAATTTTTTGAAAACCAGATTTTATTCCTAAATAAATATTTTGTACTTTTAAGTTGAAATAATTTTTATTCGTTTTTTATTATAAAATCATTCAATAAATTATTACCTAACCTTAAAATTTTATATTATGAGTAATCAAGGATTTAGTTTCAAGAAATTTTTTGAGGATTCAAAAAAAACACTTTTGTCTCCCAGGGAGTATTTTTCAACCATGGAAACCACCGGGGGGATCGGTGAGCCGATCGTTAAGGCATTAATTTATGGTACCATTTCAGGGGTCTTTGCCTTGATCTGGAGTTTGCTTAATCTTTCGGCTGCTTCGGGTTGGTTTGGTGGCGGTGTGGGGTTCATCGCCCTGATATGGTCGATCATCGCTGCCGTAATCGGGGTATTTATTGGTGGTGTGATTGTATTAATTATAGCCTCCATTGCTAAAGGGAATACCGAATTTGAGCCCAGCATGCGCGTTGCTGCATCCCTGATGGTTATTATGCCTTTAAGCGCATTCTTTGGATTCCTCGGCGGAATTCATATCCTTAGCACTGTAATAAATTTAGCCATTAACCTTTATGCATTGTACCTGTTATACCTGGGAATAACCCTTGCCCTGAAAGGAAATGATAAACCGGCAAAAATTGTTTCCTATGTCCTGGGTGGATTGTTAATCCTTTTCTTCATTATTGGAATAGCTACCCGTAGTGGAATAAACAGGATGTCGAAAAGCTATGAAAAAGGAGCCAATGAGATGCTTAAAGAGTACCAAAAGGCCGCAGAAGAGGCTGCGAAAGAGCTCGAAGAAGCCGCCAAGGAGATGGAAGACGATGAGTAATTTAGTCCGGAGAATACTATAAATAAAATAAGAAAAGCAGGACCCAGGGGTCCTGCTTTAGTTTTTTTTCATTTGCACAAATCAGTTTACTCTTCAATAACTTCTTCAGCTTCTTCTTTTACTTCTTCGGCAACTTCTTCAGCTTCATCCACTGCTTCTTCAGCAGTTTCTTCAACTTCTTCTTTTGCTTCTTCTACTTGTTCAGTTGCTTCTTCAACTTTTTCTTCTGCTTTTTCTTTGGAACTGCCGCAAGAATATAGTGCAGTAAAACTAATTAGTGCAAAGGCTACCAGTAATAATTGTAATTTTTTCATTGTGTAATTTGGTTTAATTATAGATTAGGATTCACACAAAAATAATAAAATATTTACAAAATCAATAGTCTCAGCGAATTAAATTTTATTTTTTTTATAAATTCTGCTTAATAGGCTAACGTTATCCGGACCCCAGCTTTAAACCACCGGCCCGGCATGGAAATATTTGAAAGGTCATAATACGACCGGTTAAAAACATTACTTATCTCGGTATAAAGATCAAACCGCTGGAAGTGATAGTTTAATTTTACATCAACTAACCACACCGGGTCAAATTCTTTTTCACCGGTATAGGCTTTTACGGACTGGTCGTAATAGAGAAAACTTCCTGCCCGGTCCTGGTAGTTAACACTCCAGCTTAAAATCATCCGGCGATAAAGGGGATGAGCAGAATGAAGTGCCAGGTGATGTTTTAAATAATCCAGCGAGTATTTGGTTTCAAAGTCGGGGGAATGAACGTCCTGGTGTAAATAAGTATAAGATAAAGAAAGTGATTTGATGTATTGATCGATCCGGTATTTTGTAAAGGTGAATCGTTGTTTAACTCCCGCTCCCCGGGTGGAGGTCCCGGTTAAATTCTGGGTTTCCCACGGATCAGAAGGATCCGATGACAAAGGCTTAACCCAGGCAATAAGATGCCTGGCATCGCGGTAAAAAACATGGATGTCTGACTGAATCATGGAACGTTGGAACTTTATTCCTGTCTCGTAGTTCCAGGCTTCTTCGGGCATTAAATCAGGGTTGCCGGTATTCCGAGGTCCCTGGTAAAATAAATCGGTAAAGGTAGGATATCGTAACGACCTGTTTATGGATGCATACACGCTTAAGGAGGCATTAATTGCCATGCTGAGATCCATTCCCGGGTAAAGCCCGAATGCTGAGAACTTCTCTGAAATCCCGCTGGCTAATACCCCCGCATTTAAGGTAAAAATCGAAAAGGCAACCGAATGTTTAATGGAATAGTTTATCAGGGCCCGCTGGTAACTCCGGGTATAAAAACCGTTCTCTTCACCAGGAGCTTTTAGCGTATCATTCATCGGAATACCCAATACATTACTGAGTATATTTTCTGATCTCAGTTCGGCCCCCAGGGAGGTAACCCCAAAGCGGGTACTTAATCGTGCGTCGGCTTTTATTCCATAAACATCCGTTAAATGGTAATTGTGCCCCGTATACCAGCTGGCCGGGTCCTCCCTGAATAACTCAAAACGGTCCTGGTGCCTTCGGAAATAGAGTACAGGACTGATCCTGAGGGTTTTACCCGTTTCAGCCTTCAGTCTGATAAATGTGGTTTTTGTTTCTTCATATTGATTGGGATATTCGGGGGTATAAAAACTGTTTGCCCCAAATTGCTTGTGGGTATACCCTGCCTGGAAATGAATCTCACGATAATCCCCCTGGTGATTCAGCTGGTAAAAAAAATTATATTTTTCATGATCGGTGTTGGTGGTATACCCATTACTACGAGATCCGGAAGCGGAGATAAACTGGCTTGTATTTTTTATCCGATAGGTACTGGTGAGGCTGCCTTTGAATAACCCGAAATCACCCAGGGTGAGGTGGGCCCTGGTAGTATTTTGTTGTGATCCGGTGGTGATAAAATTTATGGCCCCGCTAAAAGCATTGGGCCCGAAAATATTGGCCCCGGACCCTTCCAATATTTCAATCCGTTCTACGGCTTCGATGTCGATCGGGAGATTTAAACTATGATGCCCGGTTTGTGGATCGGAAATATTTACTCCATTTAAAAGAATGAGGTTTTTATCGAACGACCCGCCACGAAAACTAATATCTGCCTGAACACCATCAACTCCCCGCTGCCGGATATCCATCCCGGAAAAATTTTCCAGCAGATCATTGATCGTTGATCCCGGCATCTGCACCAACGCAGCCCGGTCGACCACCGTTACCACCCTCGACCGTTGAGAGTAAACGGCAGGAGACTTCTCGGCCTTTACCACAATCTCTTTCAGCGAGTGATTCCTGATACTGGTTGTATCGGTTTGACCTAATACCGGCCCGGGTAATAGTAAAATACTATAGGCCAGGTTAAGCGTTGTAATCTTGATAATTTTTTGTAAGCTGGCATATACCGAATAACCCTTTCTGGTCCATTGGTTGAAAATGAGCAACGGCCGTCCGGTTCCTGAAATTCCTGTTTTCATCTTAAGGTCTTTTGAAAAGAAAATGCAAAAATAGGGAAAAGGAATCCATCCTGCTTAATAATTAACCGATCTTTACCTATATTACTAAACATATTATAAAAAATCATGCAGCACTTTGTTCTCAGTTACGTAGTTAAATAAAGAAGTTAAAAAAATGTTCTTTCCATAAAATTTAATAAATTGTGATTTTGGTGCAGCGCAAAACTTTTTTTAACGTCTTTAAATCGGAATATGAATAAACAGGAAAATATATACAGGAATATCCACCAGGATATTATCGACCGGTGTAAATCGGGCGAACAAAAGGCTCAGTTCCAACTGTATAAATTATATTATAAGGCAATGTATAATACCTGCTTACGCATTGTGAACAATAACCTGGAAGCTGAGGATATCATGCAGGAATCGTTCTTAAAAGCATTTGAAAAAATAAAAATGTATAAGGGAGAGGTTAGCTTTGGCGCCTGGCTTAAACGGATCGTAATCAACCATTCGCTCGATGAGCTCAGAAAAAAGAAATTCGAGATGGAATCGATCGATGATTCATTTACTGAGCTGAAAGAGAAAAAGGACGATAAAGGAATGATAAAAGAGGAGGAACTGAAAATAAAAGCTGAAGAGATTCGCGATGAAATCAAAAAATTACCCGATGGTTATCGTATTGTTTTATCGCTTTATCTTATCGAAGGTTACGATCATGACGAAATAAGCGAGATCCTGAACATTAGCAGCTCAACCTCTCGTTCACAATGTGCACGGGCAAAACAAAAATTATTGAAGAATATACAAGAAAAAGCAAAAACCAACTTAATATGAAAAACCTGGAAAAAATAATCCATGATAACCGATCGGTTTTCGATTCGTTTGAACCCGGCGAGGGACATTTCGAACGATTCGAACAAAAACTGAATCAACAGCAAAGCAGACCGGCCAGAACGTTTACCCTGGGCTTTATGCTTAAAGCAGCCGTGATTACCCTGTTGGTTGTACTCTCGGGACTCTGGATTTATGATAACACTTTTGCTCCGCCAGTAGCAAAAAATGGAATTGCATTACGGGAAATTTCCCCGGAATACAGCGAGGTCGAAATGTATTATACCAAACTGGTGAACCAAAAATATCACGAGATTAACGAATTCTCTTTTATCGATAGTACCCAAAAAGAGATGCTGGTCCATGAACTGAACGAAATGGACTCCATCTATGAGAATCTGAAAAAAGACCTGCGGGTTAATCCGAACGACGACCGGGTAATCAATGCAATGATCCAGCACTATCAACTTAAAGTTGAAGTCATGAATCAAATATTAAATCAGCTACAACACGTGAAAACCATTGAACAACAAAAAACTGACAACCATGAAAGCACTACAATTTAAATCCGTCTTATTAATATTTCTCATCCAAATATTAATAGCTTCAGGGGCCTTTTCGGCTACTGACGAATTATCGAAGAATCTGCATAAAGAATTCGATGCCGACCAAAATACGCTCCTCCTGATCCAAAATAAATTTGGTGATGTGGATATTAACAACTGGGACGAAAACAGGGTGGTTATTGATGTAACCATCACCGTGGATCACCGGAACGAAGATAAAGCCCAGGAATTACTGGAATATATCCAGGTAGATATTCACAAGGAAGGCAATACAATCAATGCTATTACCACCATTGATGATAAATTCAGTAAATGGAATTTTACTTTTAGTGATAGTAAAAAGGAATTTAGTATCGATTATGACATTAAAATTCCAAAGGATATTAAACTCGACCTGGAAAATAAGTATGGCAATGTATTTGTTAACGAGATTTATGGACATGCCATTGTTGATGTTAAATATGGAAACCTGAAAATCAACAAGATCATCCGGGGGAATAAAAAACCCTTTAGTGAAATATCGCTGGGTTATTCCAACGGGGATGTGGACGAATGTGAATGGCTTAACCTGTCGTTGAAATACTCTAAACTCAAAATTGAAAAAAGTAAAGCAATTATTGCCGTTACAAAATATTCCAAACTTCATGTCGATGAGGGAAGCTCTATTGTGAGTGAATCCAAATACGACAATTATACCATTGGAACCCTGACCAACTTTGTGGGTACCACGGCTTATACCGAACTTGAGTTTAATGAGATTAAAAAGTTACTGGAAGTAGACAACCGCTATGGTGGAATATCTGTAGGTTTTGTTCCCGGGAATTTTGAAAAAATTGATATTGAAAACGAATACGGGGGAATTAAAATCGGAATAGAGGAAAATGCTTCCTATCAGTTGAAAGGATATGCAAAATATGCGGATATTGATTTTTCGGATACAGGAAGAGTAAGCCGGATTAAAGAGAGCAACTCCTTATCTGTTGAAGGAACTGTAGGAAAAAATGAAAACCCCAAATCCTCTGTACATATTCAAACCAAATACGGAAATGTTAAATTAAGGTAAGCCCCTGGTTTATCCTGAAATAGTTAAGCCGGCACAATCATGGATTGGCCGGCTTTTTTTTTTAGGCTAATGTTCCCATCAGGTTATTGAGGGTTCCGATTTCGGTGTACGAAGCACCGAAACTTCGTCCAAAGTTACCCGCAACCACTACAATAAGGTCATCCTGGTGAAGGGTTTGTTCATGCAGAAGATTGTTGAGCGCTTCGAGAAGAAATTCATGGGAAGTCTCCTTCGGGCTCATGTAGCTGGCGATGATTCCATAGCTTAAAGCCATCTCCCGCATGGTGCGTTTCGAATAGCACTGGGCGAAGATGGGTTTGGCCCCCCGGTAGGCAGCCATACTTCGCAGCGTACGCCCCGACATGGAATCGGCAATAATTGCTTTGGCATCCAGGTTTACCGAAGCCTGAACTGCCGTTTTAATTAAAAATGCAGCTACCTGGTTGTTGATCACCACAATGGGAATATCATTGATCAGGTCCTTGGATTTTTCTACCTCGGTAGCAATACGAGCCATGGTGCATACCGACTCCACGGGATAACTCCCGGTGGCGGTTTCTCCGCTAAGCATCACCGCATCAGCATTGTTATATACCGCACTGGCAACATCATTCACCTCGGCACGCGTTGGACGCGGGCTATGGATCATGGAATGCAGCATCTGTGTTGCGATAATTACGGGTTTACGCCGCTCAATACACTTATTGATCAGCTCCCGCTGAATCCCCGGAATCTTCTCGTACGGGATCTCTACCGCCAGATCCCCCCGGGCTACCATCACCCCATAGGCATGATCCAGGATCTCTTCAATATGATCAACCCCCTGCTGATTCTCTATCTTGGCAATAATCTTGATCTGGCTGTCGTGCTGGTCTAATATCTTTTGGATCTCTAACACATCTTCCTTACTCCGTACAAAGGAGTGGGCTATGAAATCAATGTCCTGTTCTATGGCTAACCGGATAAATGCCTTATCGCGCGTACTTAAACAGGGAAGGTTAAAATGGACTTTGGGTACATTTACACTTTTACGCCCTTTTACCACTCCCTCATTCAGTGCTTTGCATAACAACGAATCCTCCTGTTTTCGGATTACTTCCAGCTCCACATACCCATCATCAATTAATATCCTGGTGTGGTCAGGAACCTCCTGAACAAACCCTTCATACGAAACATAAATGCATTCATCGGTAGATTGCTTTTCCGGGTCTCCCTTGACCAGGATCTCCTGTCCGGCCTGCAGCTGAACTACATGATCCGTTCGTGCAGTTCTGACTTCCGGTCCCTTGGTATCAATAAGCAATGCAATTTTTTCCGATACCGAACGTACATCCCGGATGATTTTTATGGCATCTTCAGGCCTTTGATGCGCTGTGTTCATCCGGACAACGTCCATTCCGTTATCATATAATTGTTTGATAAATCCCGGAGTACAGGTTTTATCTGAAATGGTAGCTACGATTTTTGTTTTCTTGTTCATTGCTCGGTAGATTGTTGGTTTAGTTAGTCGTTAAACTTATTTACGAAGAGAAAGGCGCTATCGTTAAACTGCTTCCGGCATCCTGTCCTTTACTTCTCAAGCACCCTTAAACTTTCAATGGCCAGCCGGTAGCTATCCAGTCCAAACCCGGAGATGGTTCCCATGCACCTGGAAGCAATCAGTGTATTCTTCCGGAATTCTTCGCGGGCAAAGATGTTGGAAATATGGACCTCGATAACCGGTGTCTTTACAGCGGCTACGGCATCTCCGATGGCTACCGAAGTGTGCGTATAGCCCCCGGCATTCAGGAGTATCCCGTCATAGCTGAACCCTGTTGCATGAATTTTATCAATAATCTCTCCCTCGATATTGGACTGAAAATAGTCAATCGTATATTCTTTAAAATGCTCCCGGAGAATCTTTAAATACTTCTCGAAGGATACTTCTCCATAAATCTCTTTTTCTCTTTTTCCCAGCAAATTCAGGTTGGGGCCATTGATAATCTGGATTTTCATAGTTCCCTGGTTAACTTTAGATACAAAGGTAATGAATAACCTTAACTTTGATCGGTCTTTGTTTTAAAATGTTTAAGCGATACAATTTTAATACTTTCATCCATAAAAATAGAAAAAGTTGAGGATTAATAGTTAATTTTAATGATTATTTCATGGTAGGATGATAAAACAAATGAACTGGGAATCCGCGATTATACAATTCAGAAACTATCTTAAACTGGAAAAAGGGCTTTCGCCCAATACCGTTTTATCCTACGAAAGGGATGTCCGGAAGTTTGTGCGTTTTCTGGAGGTAAGCCGGCTGGAGATTCATCCCTCAGCCATAACCCTGACCCATGTAAAGGATTTTATCGGGTGGGTTAATGAGCTGGGGCTCCATGCACGATCTCAGGCCAGGATTATTTCGGGACTTAAAGCATTCTACAAGTACCTGCTGATTGAGGATTTTATCGACAAGGATCCCACAGCCCTTCTGGAAACTCCCCAAATTGGCCGTCAACTGCCCGAAGTGTTATCCATTGATGAAATTGACCGGATTATTGGGGCCATTGACCTGAGTAAACCCGAGGGACAAAGGAATAAAGCCATGATTGAAACTTTGTATAGTTGTGGTTTAAGGGTTTCCGAGTTAATCAACCTGCGGATCACCAACCTGTTTTTTAGGGATGGATTCATAAAAATTACCGGTAAAGGAAACAAGCAAAGGCTGGTGCCTATCGGCCAAAAAGCCATCAAAGAAATTCAGTATTATTTCCAGGACAGAAACCTGCTTTCAACGATCGATAAATCGGGTGAGAATATTGTTTTTCTCAATCGCCGCGGAAAACCGCTGACCAGGGTTATGGTTTTTACCATTGTCAAAAACCTGGCGAAAATTGCCGGCATCAGGAAAAATATCAGCCCGCATACCTTCCGCCATTCGTTTGCCACCCACCTGATTGATGGCGGAGCCGACCTGAGGGCTGTGCAGGAGATGCTGGGCCATGAGTCGATCCTTACCACCGAGATTTATACCCACCTGGATCGCGAATACCTGCGCGATGCCATTATCCGGTTTCATCCCAGGGCTTAAAGAGTGAATATGATATTAACTTTTTCGTATGGTGGTGTACCGGTCTTTCAGTTCCTGCCTGGCCGGAAAAAGCTTACTAAAAATTCCTATGGCAAGTAAGGCAAAAATAAACCCCGGCAAAATCTCATAGAGCTCAAAAATACCACCCTCCAGCTGTTTCCAGATCAGTACGGTTGCTGCCCCGGTGATCATTCCGGCTAAGGCTCCTGCGGCAGAAATATTTTTATGGTATAACGAAAGAATGATGAGGGGCCCGAAGGCAGCACCAAATCCAGCCCAGGCATAAGCCACCAACGATAAAACCGTTGATTCCTGGTCGGTAGAAATATAGAAAGCAATTATGGCAATGGCAATTACGGTGGCTCTGCCTATCCATACCAGCTCCCGGTCACTGGCATCCTGCTTAATGACTTTCTCATAGATATCGCGCGTTAAACACGACGAGGAGACCAGTAATTGCGAGTCGATGGTACTCATGATGGCTGCCAGAATTGCCGCTAACACAAATCCTGCAATCCACGGATTTAATAATAGCTCCGAAAGCCGGATAAATATTTTTTCACTGTCGAGTAAACTGATATCCTGGGCAGCCACATAGGCAATGCCAAAAAATCCAACCATCAGGGAACCTGCAATCGAAACAATCATCCAGCTCATGCCAATGTATTTGGCCGTACTTACATTCTCCACCCGGTTGATCGACATAAAACGAACCAGGATATGGGGTTGCCCAAAATACCCCAACCCCCATGCCAACAGCGATATTATACCGATAAATGTGGTGCCGGTCCGGATGTTCAGGTACTCGGGATTGATGTCCCGGACCACCCGGATTGTTTCCGAAAAACTTCCGATATCACGGATCACAATGATTGGAACGACCAGCAGGGCTAACATCATAAGTGTACCCTGGAAAAAATCGGTCCACGAAACCGCATTATACCCTCCCAGGAAGGTATAGGAAACAATCACAAGAGTGCCTGCAATCAGGGCTGTCTGATAATCCAGGTTAAAGGTGGCTTCGAATAGTTTGGCGCCGCCTACAAGCCCTGAGGAGGCATATAAGGTATAAAAAATAAGAATTACGATCGAGGATACAATCCGTAAGTTTTTGCTGTCGAAACGGTTGGCAATAAATCCCGGGATAGTGATGGAATTGTCAAGCTTCTCGGTGAAATTCCGGAGAGGACGGGCAATGTAATGCCAGTTTAAAAAAGCTCCAATGGTTAATCCAATAGCAATCCAGCTGCCGCTAATTCCGGTGGTATACATTAACCCGGGAAGCCCCAGCAAAAGCCACCCGCTCATGTCGGAAGCTCCGGCCGAAAGGGCTGCTACCACAGGATTTAATCCCCGCCCACCTAATACATAGTCGGAAATATTTTGGGTTCGGTAATAAAAGTAAAAACCTATGGCCAGCATCCCTACGATATAAATCGAAAAGGATATGATCGTTGCAGTATTCATCATAAAGGTAAGATTTGGTCTCGTGATTAAGCAGGTTGAAAATAAGATAAAAAATCACAAACACCAAGAATACTCCCTAAAAGTTTTGCAAAGATAACCTAAGAACGGATTTTAAATTTCTGGATTTTCCGGTAGCTTAAGCTTCTCCAAAGCCATTCAAAAGGACCGTAATGAAACCGTTTGAGCCAGAAAATACTGAACAGAATTTGTAATCCATAAATAATGAAGGTTAGGATTATTCCCTGCCAGATATTAACGGTACCATATAATCCGAACCCGTAGCTGTAAAAAATGGTAGTGCAGAGGATGGATTGCAGAAGATAGTTGGTTAATGCCATTCTTCCCACCATTGCCAATCGCCGGATGCACCACGAAAAGATTCCCTTTTCTGTGGCTAAGGCAAAAGCAGCAATATAGAAAAGAGTCATTGCGGGTACTCCAAATCCAAAGCCTGTAATGGCAATCAGGGTGGTGGGATTCATGTCCATCTGGCTCGAATGTTCCATTCCCCACGTATAAATAGAGTTTCCAATAATCCCCAGCACTAATCCTGCCCAGAGCATCTTTCGGAATACTGACCTGTTGGCTTTGAGGTTAAATAACCATCCTTTTTTGGCCAGGAAAAATCCCAACAGGAACATGGCAAAAACATTGGGGTAAAAGAAAAATATCCCGTTTAAGGAAAATCTCCACTCGGTGACCCGGGTGGTAAAGATCTCAGCAAAAGATCCATGGGCATATGTTTCCAGGGCCTTTTCGATAAAATTTCTTAAATATTGCTCCTGTTGAGCAAATGAGGCTTCGATCTGTTTTGCCCCTTCGGGATGCATCTTGCCCAGGGCTACCATTAATACGGCAAACCCCGTAATAACAATAGGGATCAGGATCATGGCCAGGATCCATTTTTTTAAACTGCGGGTTGTTTTCTTTCGAAAGAGGATGAGTACAAACCCAAATAAAGCATAAAAAAACAGGATATCACCTGCCCATAAGAGGGTAATATGGAGTACCCCAAAAAGCAGCAGGTAAAACAGCCTTCTTCTGAAGGTTGGAAGGATACTTGTACCGGAATCATTTTGTTTTTGTAGAAAAAGATAAAATCCGATTCCAAAAAGGATGGAGAAGAGAGAATAGAATTTACCTTCGAAGAAAAAACGAATCACCAGGTCGGCCAGGTGGTTTGCCTGCGAATGCCACAGGGCAAAATTGCCAATCCTTGCCATAATGGGCGAGTTAAAGAGAGGCATGTTTACCATTAAAATACCTAAAATGGCAAATCCTCTTAGAATATCAAGGAGCTGAATACGCTCTTTTGCAGCAACGGGTTGTATGGACGCAGAGTTCATGGTTAAAAAATTTTGAGTGTTTTTACTGAGAACCAAAGATAGCATTTTTTTAATCATCAGCACTTTAAATGGCATGCTTGTTTTTTGGAATAACAGGAAAAAGATCCTGGATAACGCAGAAAATGATCCCCAGGACGAAGAAAAGGATAAGGGAGCCCTTCAAACAAATAGTATCCCGGGAAGCCAGGACAGCCTTCTGCAATGCACCACCTGGTTTATCAACCTGTATTATCCGGAAAATAAATCTTTTACTTTTCTACCTCCATCAGCACATCATCTTTCATTACCGTATCTTCTACATTAAAATGGATGTTTATTACTTTCCCCTGGATGTTCGAAAGGATTTCATTCTGCATTTTCATTGCTTCAAGAATCAATAAAGGTTCTCCCTCTTTTACCTCCTGGTTTTCTTCTACCAAAAATTCAATAATCTTACCGGGCATGGGGGCCTGGATCTTTTCAATCCTCGAAGCCTCTTTGGTCTTTGCCAGGTATTTTCGGCGCTGATAGGAGAAGGGCGACTCAACAGAAATGGAGTAACTTACTCCGTTTACCAGGATCTCATACTGGTTCTGGTTTTTTTCAATAATATCCACCAGGTACTTACGCTTTTTCCATAATAAATAAACAAAGCCCTGTTTGTCGGAGACTATTTCGAGGGGGATTTTTTCTTTTCCCTGTTTAATGTAAAGTTCCCTGGGATTGATGAATTCATATTTTTTATGATTTTCCGTGCAGGAAATAAATTTTTGTTTATTGGATTTTGATCGGGTAAACATCATCTTTCTCTGTTTAGGTTTACAATGATTTTAAGCGCTTATTAAGTAACCAGGGAGTCATATTCTTTCCCTTTTCATAATCAACATAGGTTTCATGTTCAATGTCGAGTTGTACCTGGTGATTAAGAGCTGCCCAGAAGGCAGCAATCAGCTCTTCGTCAGGCTCCTGGTGGAAAAGTTGGTTCATGTCCCTGGCAATAAATGAGGTGGACAGTTCACCCTTTTTGAACCGGGGATGATTTAATACCGCTTTACAGAACGGGATGGTGGTTTTTATCCCCAGGATCTGTAATCGGTTGAGGGCATTTAAGCTGTTGGTTATGGCTTTTTCCCGGGTATCACCATAACAGATCAGTTTGGCAAGCATCGAATCAAAACTGGCCGTTACCATTGAGCCTTCAGTAATCCCCGTATCGAAGCGGCAATACTTGCTTTTGGGAAACAGGATTTTTTCAACCGTTCCCAGGTAAGGGGTAAAGCCTGACTGTACATCCTCGGCATTTATTCTGCATTCGATGGCCCAGCCGTTGAGCTGGATATCTTCCTGCTTTAGGGTAAGCTTTTCTCCCCGGGCAATCCTGATCTGCCATTCCACCAGGTCAATCCCGGTTACCATCTCCGTTACCGGATGCTCTACCTGGATTCGCGTATTCATCTCCATAAAATAAAAATTGCCCGATTCATCCAGCAAAAACTCCACCGTTCCGGCATTCCTGTAATTTGATGCTTTGGCAATCTGAATGGCTGCCTGGCCCATTTTTGTACGCAAGGCTTCGCTTAACGCGATCGAGGGAGATTCTTCAACCAGCTTCTGATGCTTTCGCTGGATAGAGCATTCCCGTTCTCCCAAATGAATGATGTTCCCATGATGGTCGGCCAGTACCTGGAATTCAATGTGCCGTGGGTTGCGCACATATTTTTCCATAAATACCGAAGGGTCGGCAAAAGCTTTTTCAGCCTCGTTCCTGGCCATGCGGAACATCTTCTCCAGATCCTTTTCGTGCTCAACAATACGCATGCCTCGACCACCACCACCTGATGCTGCTTTTAAAATTACCGGGTAACCAATTTTTCGGGCCACCTGCCGGGCATGTTTCGGGTTTTTGATGTTCCCGTTACTCCCCTGTAAAAGCGGAACCTGGTGACTCGAGGCCAGTTGTTTGGCAATGGTCTTATTTCCCAACTTGTAGATCGCATCCGGCGACGGCCCAATAAAAATGATCTGGTGATCGATACATTTTTGGGCAAAATAAGGATTCTCTGCTAAATAACCATACCCCGGGTGAACAGCATCAATGTTGTGTTCTTTCAGGGCAAAAATAATCCGGTCAATATCTAGGAATTCCGGAATCTCCGTAACCCCTTCCGTAAAGTCAATGATCTCATCTACAAACTGTAAATAGTATGCACCCGGCTCTTTGGACGTTTTTAAACCATAGGTTTTGATACCCATCTTTTTCGCAGTTTCCGAAATGCGAATGGCAATTTCACCGCGGTTGGCAATTAATAGGGATGTGATTTTTTTCATAACGTTTGATTCTGGCATAATTTATTCATTAAAGGGGCATGTTTCCATGCTTTCGTGCGGGGGCTTCGATATGCTTGTTTTCCAGCGACTCAAAAGCAATGATGAGTTTCTTTCGGGTATCTGCAGGATCTATCACTTCATCAATATACCCCTTTTCGTCAGCAATATAAGGGTTGGCAATCTCCTGCCGGTATTTTGCTGCAAACTCCTTTCTCATTTGTTTGGGATCCTTGGCTTTTTGCAACTCCCTTTTATAAAGGATTGATACCGCTCCTTCAGGCCCCATAACTGCTATTTCTGCCGTAGGCCAGGCAAAATTATAATCCCCGCCCAGGTTCTTGCTGTTCATCACACAAAATGCCCCTCCATACGACTTCCGGAGGATGATCGTTATCTTGGGTACCGATGCTTCACTATAGGCAAAAAGTAGTTTTGCACCATGTTTAATAATCCCGTTATGCTCCTGGTCTAATCCCGGTAAAAAACCCGGAACATCCTCCAGGGTTAACACAGGAATGTTGAACGCATCACAAAACCGGATAAATCTCGCTCCTTTTGCCGATGAATTTATATCCAGCACACCTGCAAGCACCTTGGGCTGATTAGCCACAATACCTATGGCCTTGCCATTTAACCGGGCAAAACCTGTTACCAGGTTCTGGGCAAAATGTTCCGATACTTCAAAAAAGGAATCCTTGTCGGCAATGAGCTCAATCACCTTTTTTACATCATAAGGTTTATTCGGATCATCCGGAACCAGGGTCCTTAACTTCTCAACTCCCCGGTCAATTTTATCATGGGTATTGATATAGGGAGGGTTCTCCATATTATTGGAGGGGAAAAAGGAGAGCAGTTTCTTGACCCCAAGGATTGTATTCTCTTCGTCTTCGTAAATAAAATTGGCTACCCCGCTTTTTTTGGCATGAATCTCGGCTCCGCCCAAATCATCAAAACTTACCTCTTCGTTTAAAACCTCTTTCACCACATCGGGTCCCGTAACAAACATATAACTGGTACTCTTGGTCATAAAAACAAAATCGGTGAGGGCAGGAGAGTAGACTGCTCCTCCGGCAGCCGGCCCCAGGATGACAGAAACCTGCGGAATGATCCCTGAGGCCCTGACATTGTTGTGAAAAATGCTGGCATAACCCGATAAACTGGCTACCCCTTCCTGGATTCTTGCTCCCCCAGAGTCAATCAATCCGATGATGGGAGCACCTACCCGTAAAGCCAGCTCCTGCACTTTGATGATTTTTTTGGCATGCACTGCCCCCAGGGATCCTCCCATCACGGTAAAATCCTGCGAATAAACATAAACCAGCCTACCGTTAATTCTCCCGTAACCGATCACTACTCCATCCCCAAAAGCAGCGTCAATCTTTCCCAATCCGCTGTCAGGAGTGGCTGAGGTTACAAAGGCATCTAACTCTTCAAATGAATTTTTATCAAATAACAACGCTATACGCTCACGGGCATGTAACTTTCCTTTGTTATGCTGGGTCTTTATTTTGTCCGGTCCATTTTGAATCTTTTGTCGTTCAATGCGGGCTAAAAAATCTTTGTAGGTCTTTCCGTTAATGTCCATAGTCTCCGGATTAGATTAAAAATATGTTATAAAACATGCCTGATTCTTTGGGTATACGTGAAGGTTGGTGTTTAATTGGTTGATTAAAAAGAATTTTATGATTTTTTAGTATTGAAAACCCTCGATTGTAAACCTAAATATCAGCTGTTTTTTGCTCACTAAATATATGAAAATTATAGCATAGTCAAATTTTTTTACGGGTTAAAAATCATAACAACCCACAAAGGTAAATGTTCATCACCGAATACGACAAAGTGCCATAACCTGGGGAAACACTTCCGTGTAAATGTTTGTAAAAAATAACCTTGTTTTTGCAAACGTTTGCAAAAATGACCTCACTCGTAAAATAAACAGGCTACCAGAATAAACTTTTTTGCCGGATGGCTCCTTCATGCTCCAGCAACCATTGTTTCTTCAGTAAACCGCCGGCATAGCCTGTCAGGCTTCCATCATGGCCAATCACCCGGTGACAGGGGATAATGATTGGAATTGGATTTTTTCCATTGGCTGAAGCCACTGCCCGCAGGGCGTTTTCATCCCCCAGTTTCCGGGCCAGGTCAAGATACGAAATGGTTGTGCCATAAGGGATTTGAAGCAATAGGTTCCATACTTTTGCCTGGAACTCCGTTCCGGCAGGATTGATGCTTAGTGTAAATGTTTTACGCTCACCCCGGAAATACTCATCCAGCTGTTTTATGCACCGTTGTATTTGTGCGGGAATCATTCTCATCTTGTAATATACATCACTGAATTCAATGTTGATAATATCCCGTTCATTGGCTACAATATTTAAATACCCCACAGGTGATTTGTAAAAAGCTTCAGTCATGTTGCAGTTATTGTATCAGGTGTTTTATTTTTTCCATGGGAACTCCTGTCTTTTGATGAATCTCTGCAAGAGATAACCCTTCGTCATTCATTCTTTGGATAAAAACCGGAAGCTCTTCTCCGATTTCTACGATATGGTTGTCCGGATCAAAAAACCTGATGGTCCTTTGCCCCCAGGGTTCTTCAATAAGACCATGTACTAATCTGATTCCCTCCTGGTGGATAAACTCAACAACCTCATCCATCGTTTGGGTTTCAAAACATACTTCCATCGGCGAATGGTTGCTGCTAACGGGATCATAATTTTCTTTTAACCGGTGTCCCTCCGGCATTTGCCATAAGGATAACCCGCTGCTTAACGTGATTACTGCTCCAAAATCTTCGGTGATCGTTTGCTTCAGGAAACCACAATAAAATTTTTTGGAGATTTCAATATCCTGAACAAAAATTACGGTCGAATGAAAAGAAATATTCATGTTTTAATTTTTTATCTAAAAAAAAGCCACAGAACAAATCTATGGCTTTTTTAATACAAAAAACAGTTTTTTGCCTTACCGCTTGATTTCATTTTCCAGCATCTGTTGGAGTTCTTTAAACTCTTCTTCGTTGAACCCGGTACCTTGGTAGATTATTCTGCCTTCCCGGTTAAGGATAATATTTCGGGGGATATATTTTTCGGCAAATAGGGCATAGATCTTTCGTTCAGGATCAGGGATAAAATTCATGGTATACCCGTTTTTTTCTTTAAAGGCAACCATCTCTTCAGCGGTGTGTTCCCGGCCAAAAATGAGCAGCTCGAATTCAGGATGGTTTTTATATTTTTCGGCCAGCTCCTTTTTTATATAGGGTAGCTCCTTGATGCAGATGGGACACCAGGTAGCAAAAAAATTCATAAAAACTACTTTCCCCTTATGATCATTAATATTAACGGTATCCCCTTGTAGAGTTATATAGGAAAACGCTGGTACGGTTTGTCCTTTTTCTACAAACGTTGATTTTTTTACATCAGCGTCATGTTCTTGCTGTGCCTTCTTCTCCTTATTGTTACACGAAGTAAGGAGGAATAAAATGGTGGATAAGATAAGAATTATTCGGTTCATGGAATTTAAATTTAAAATTACGACATAAATATATACATATATTTTTATCCGGTTTAAAGAATTCAAAAAAAATGGCTGCTAACCATCACCATCGGATCTGCAATCCGCGGCTGAATTAGCAGCCATCTTATGATATAAAAATAATGAATTTTATTCAGGCTGCATCAACTGTTGAATTTTTTCTTGTAATTCAGGACTGTTTTGTATTGCAAAAGCAATTTCCTGGTATCTTTTTACCGTTAAGCCCTCGTCCTGAATTTTTTGTTGCATCGTTTGTTGGGCCTTTTGTTGTATAACCGCGATTTGTTGATTTATTTTTTCAAACTGTTCTTTTTCCTGGTTGGTAGCATTCGCATTTTTGGCCGGATCTTTTTCACCTTGCAACATTTCATTGTATCGTTGTACGCTTAGACCCTCATCCTGCACAGCTTTTACCATATCCTGCTGGGCGGTTTGATTCAAACTCTGTACCTGTTGAAATGCCACTGCAAAAGTCTCCAGGTCCTGATCAGAAACATCAGTATCCTGGGGAACCTGGGGGGTTTGTGCAAATACAATAGTGCTACTTACGATGAGTGTTAAAAATAAACTGGTTAATTTTTTAATTGTAAACATAATCAATGTGTTTTATTTTTTTATTTGTAATAGCGCAAACCTATAAAGAATATTATGGCTTTTCAAATCCGTTCGATATTGATTATGTTAAAAAATGTTATAGGATATTTCCTGATAGATCTCTTCTTCGGGTACGATATTATCCTTCAGTAATTTTTATGAATCAATAAAGCTTCAAATATCCATTCCTTTTTATACTTTTGCATCCTCGAAAAAGAATATGATTGAACAAGGAATAATAGGATAATGAGTTTCAAAGAAGAAATCAAGCGACGAAGAACGTTTGGTATTGTAAGTCATCCCGATGCAGGGAAAACAACGTTAACCGAAAAGCTGTTGCTTTTTGGAGGGGCTATTCATGTAGCCGGAGCGGTAAAGAATAATAAGATTAAAAAGACAGCAACTTCCGATTTTATGGAGATTGAACGTCAGCGTGGAATATCTGTGGCAACCTCGGTTATGGGATTTGAATACCGGGGAAAAAAGATCAATATTTTGGATACTCCCGGACACCAGGATTTCGCCGAAGATACCTTCCGGACACTCACTGCCGTTGACAGTGTAATTATCGTTATCGATTCGGCCAAGGGAGTAGAACCCCAGACCCGAAAGCTGATGGAAGTTTGCCGTATGCGGAAAACCCCGGTAATGGTTTTTATCAATAAACTGGACCGTAGCGGTAAAGATCCCTTTGAGTTGTTGGATGAAATTGAAAATGAATTGAAAATCTATGTCCGCCCCTTAAGCTGGCCGATCAGCAATGGTCCAACATTTAAAGGGGTATATAATATCTATGACGAAAAATTGAATTTATTTAGTGGCGAATCAAAACAAACCGTAGAGGAAGCGATTGAATTGAAGGACATCAATCATTCTGACCTGGAAAAGTATATTGGCAAAACATATGCTGCCACCCTGCGCGAAGAGCTGGAACTTATTTCGGGAGTATACCCTGCTTTTGACGTGAATGATTACCTGGCAGCCGATTTGGCCCCGGTATTTTTTGGCAGTGCATTAAATAATTTTGGGGTAAAAGAATTGTTGGATTGTTTTGTTGATATCGCCCCTTATCCGCTACCCGTTCAAGCCGAAGAACGAAAAGTGGATCCCTTTGAAAGCAAATTTTCAGGTTTTGTTTTTAAGATCCATGCCAATATGGATCCTAACCACCGTGACCGGTTGGCATTTGTAAAGATATGCTCGGGGGTATTTAAACGAAATACCAATTATCTCCATGTAAAAGCGGGTAAAAAAATGAAATTTCCTTCCCCCACAGCCTTTATGGCTGAAAAAAAATCAATCATCGACGAAGCATATCCGGGCGATATTGTAGGAATTCATGATACCGGTAATTTTAAAATCGGCGATACCTTAACCGGGGGTGAAGAGATTCATTTTAAAGGATTACCCAGTTTTTCGCCCGAAATGTTTCGCTACGTCGAAAATGCCGATCCCATGAAGTACAAACAGTTGGCAAAGGGTATCGATCAATTGATGGATGAGGGGGTAGCCCAGCTTTTTACCAACAAATTCAATGGGCGTAAAATTATTGGTACCGTTGGCCAGCTGCAGTTCGATGTTATTCAGTTTCGTTTGGAACATGAATATGGTGCCAAATGTAAATATGAACCTATCCAGATGCATAAGGCCTGTTGGATCCAAGGGGAGGACAAAGACCAGCTGGAAGACTTCCGTAAACGGAAATACAATGCTTTGGCCATCGATAAATATGGGAGGGAAGTATTTATGGCCGAATCCCCTTATGCCTTACAAATGGCTCAGCAAAAGTTTGATAAAATAAAATTTCATTTTACTTCCGAATTTTAATTTTTTCCCATTAAACCTTTTAAAGACTCTCAAGTCTTTTTATCACGGGAATCTTAAAAAAGGTTATATAGAGTGAGAAAGAAAATTATTTTGGGGATATGTTTAGTGCTGGGAGTTCATACAGTAACATATTCGTTAAACAACAACAAGCAAACGATAGAGATTAAAAAGGTTGAGCATTCACCCAGAATTGACGGAATACTGGATGATGAGGTTTGGATAAACGCACCGGTAGCCAAAGATTTTATTGAATACGAACCTTATAACGGTAGCACACCCTCTTTGCCCACTGAGGTGAAAATTGTGTATGATAATCACGCCATCTATTTTGGAGCAATAATGTATGATAATCATCCTGATAGTATTATCCGGGACCTTGGCGTGCGGGATGATTATACGGGATTAAATTCTGACCTGTTTACGGTAGTCATTAGTACCTTTAACGATGGAGTGAATGCTTCTGAATTTATGGTTTCTGCCTCAGGAATCCAGTCCGATGTTAAACATAATGGAAATCGGGACGACAGGAACTGGGATGCGGTATGGGATAGTAAGGTGAGAATTACCGACCAGGGTTGGGTGGTTGAAATGAAAATTCCCTATTCTGCCCTTCGTTTTTCTAAAAAAGAGAACCAGGTTTGGGGTGTTCACTTTATGCGACATATCAGGCGCTACCGGGAATGGAGTTCCTGGAACTTTATCGATAATACCGTTCAGGGAAAAATTAACCAGATGGGCGAAATGTCCGGTATCAGGGATATTGAGCCTCCGTTACGCCTTTCTGTTACTCCTTATGTTTCTGCCTACCTTGAGAAAAATGCTGAAACCGACCAGTGGGGAAATAATTTTAATGCCGGAATGGACCTGAAATGGGGAATTAATCAAAGTTTTACCCTGGATATGATCTTAATCCCTGATTTTGGACAGGTGCAATCCGATGACGAAATATTAAATCTTTCTCCCTTTGAAGTAAAATATGACGAAAAACGCCAGTTTTTTACCGAAGGAACAGAATTATTCAGCAAAGGAGATATCTTCTATTCACGCCGAATTGGCGGGCAACCAAAAAATACGTCCGAAGTTTATTATTCCCTGGATTCGAACCAGGTAGTGCGAAGTAACCCGCTGGAGACCAAGCTGATCAATGCTACAAAAATATCCGGCCGTACCGAAAACGGACTGGGCATTGGTTTTTTTAATGCAATGACCGGGGCTGTGGATGCTGAAATCGAAGATACTCTTTCCGGAGATAAAGTACATTACCGTACCCAGGGGTTTACCAATTATAACATGATCGTATTGGATCAAACCCTTAAAAATAACTCGTTTATTAGTTTAGCCAATACAAATGTTTTGCATGCAGAAGAAAATTACAATGCCAATGTAACAGCCACTGAATTCCGGATTATGAATAAAGAAAATTCCTATCAGATTGCCGGAAGTGGTGCGGTGAGCCAACATTATACCGATAGTGTGGCCCTGGGTCATAAATATCATCTCGAGCTGGCCAAAACCAGCGGCCGGTTTATGTTCGAACTGCAACACTCCATCGAGTCAGATACCTACGACCCCAATGATATGGGATTTATCCGGCAAAATAATGAAGCCAACTGGAATGCAGAATTCCAATATGCTATTAAAGAACCTTTCTGGCGTTTACTCGAACTGGATAATGAAGTCTCCTTTTATTACTCCAGCTTGTATAAACCCCGCGAATATTCCAGTTTTAACATGAATGCCAGTACCCGTGCCACCTTTAAAAACCACTTGTCGGTTGGGGCTTATGCCCAGTTAAAGCCTTTTAAACGATACGACTTTTTCGAACCACGTGTACCGGGATGGAAATTGGAACTGCCGCGGAATTATTATTTACATTCCTGGATGTCTACCGATTATCGTAAAAAACTTGCCCTTGATATCAGGGCAGATTATTGGGAATCATTGGACGACAACCAATGGGGGTATGATTTTAGCATCGAACCCAGGGTACGTATGAATGATAAATGGATCGTGATTTATGGGGTTAGTTTTGAAACGAGTCTAAATACCTTTGGGTATGTCGATCATTTTACCGGCAGTGCAGACCAGGATGTTATTATCATGGGCGAACGTGACCGATCTACCCTGGTGAATACCATTAACTCCAGCTATATTTTTAGCAATAAGGCTTCCCTGAGTATCAGGGTAAGGCACTACTGGAGCAGGGTAGAGTATAGCGATTTTTACCAGCTGTTGCCTGATGGAAGCTTAAGTCCTTCAATTGGTTATGATACATATCATACTTCGGAAGATCTTAACTATAATGCATTTACCATGGATATGAAATATCTCTGGCGTTTTGCTCCCGGAAGTGAAATGTCCCTGGTATGGAAAAATGCTATCTACACCAATGGCAATGATATTGTGAATAATTTTGTCGAAAACCTGGAGAATACCTTTGCTGCATCACAAATCAATAGTATCTCCCTGAAAATTTTATACTACCTGGATTATCAGTATTTAAAGAAAAATTGAATCCCTGGTAAAAGCAGGACTTAGGGTGGTCTGAAATGTGTGGAGTTTTATCGGAAAGGACGCCTATTTGAAGAATTTATTAAAACAGAAACCTCTTTGTCTTTGGAATAAGGATTGATCTTTTATATCTTCGTATCTGTTTTATTTTCTTTCTGTTAAATATCTCCTTATGGAACCTGTATTTATCGTTGGAATTATTATTTTTTCAGGGGTTTTACTTGGCGAACTGGCCGAAAGAATCCATCTCCCTAAAATTAGCGGTTATATAGTTGCCGGTTTAATATTAAATCCGGAGGTCGTTGACTTTATTCCTGAAAATTTTGCAGAAAATACCGGGCTTATTACCGATATCGCTTTATCTTTTATCACTTTCTCGGTAGGAGGTACCTTATTATTTTCCAAAATAAAAAAACTGGGAAAAAGCATTTTTTCCATCACTGTTTTCGAAAGTGAACTGGCTTTTCTTTTTGTGGTCCTTGGAATGATGGTTGTCCTGCCTTTTTTTGTAGAGATTGATCAGGGAAATATAGTTACTGCTTATTTGCCGGTTGCATTACTCCTGGGAAGCCTGGCTTCGCCTACCGATCCTTCGTCAACACTTGCTGTAATGCACGAATATAAGGCAAAGGGTTCTGTTTCTTCAACCATCATGGGGATTGCGGCTTTTGATGATGCCCTGGGTGTAATCAACTATAGCATTGCCATTGCCATTGCCGCTACCCTTTCCAGTAACCACCAGTTCAGTGCCCTTACTTCTGTTTTACAACCCATCGTTATAATCTGCTTATCCATTGTATTAGGTATTATAGTAGGAATAATATTAAATTTTTTAACCCGTTTTGTAAAAAAAGAAACCGATGGTGTACTTATTGTCCAGGTCCTTGGCCTTTTGCTGATCTGCTTCGGCCTGAGCAGTATGCTCTCTCTCGATGCTCTTTTGAGCACCATGTCTATGGGTATGATTGTGGTTAATTTTAACCCCCTGCGCGAAAAAATTTTTGGCCTGCTTCAGCGATATATCGAAGAAATTATTTTTGTGCTCTTCTTTGTTTTAGCCGGAATGCACCTCGACTTTTCCGTGTTATCATCTTCTTTCATCCTGATTGGATTATTTGTCTTTTTAAGGGCCCTGGGAAAATATACCGGCATTTTTATTGGAGCCGGCTTAACCAAAACACCTCAAAAAGTTCGAAAATATACCTTTGGAGGAGTACTGCCCCAGGGAGGAATAGTGATCGGTCTGGCTCTGATGATCAGGCAAAATCCATCCTTTCAGGATTTTTCTGATACTATTATCGGGGTTATTATCGGGGCGACAATCATTCATGAATTAATCGGACCCTTGAGTGCTAAGCTGGCTTTAAAAAAAGCCAATGAACTCTATAAAGACCGATAATTAGGTTTTTGTGCCTGCTATCTTATGCGAATTCTTAAGTTAAGGATTGTTTTATCCCTGGTTTTCTCCTTTTTATTGGCTATTAGGTTTATTTTTTTTTGCCACGATAGCCTGAATGAGTTCAATGGATTGTAGCTATTGCATGACAACACCTAAATATACTACCTGCAAAGTTGAATTTCATGGTAATCTTGAGATCTGTTCCCTGATAATTTTCGCAAACCTTTGCAGGATTTAACTGTATTTTTTTAAACTCTTCAAAACAAAACGATACCAAAGCTGTTTAGGATATTGAATACAAACCATTCACCCTTTAAATAATCTTTCGAATCCTTTAAAAATCTTGCACAAAACTCGTTGATTTGGTAATTTTTAGATATATTTGTATCCTGCAAAGAATTTTTGTTAAAATTATCATTATCAATAAATTATAAATTAAAAATAGATAAAAATGTCAAACGTAAAGAGAGTCTATACTTTTGGAGATAAAAAGGCAGAAGGTAACTCAACCATGAAAAACCTTCTGGGAGGAAAAGGTGCTAACCTTGCCGAGATGAACCTTATTGGGGTTCCGGTACCTCCTGGTTTTACAATTACCACCGATGTATGTACCGAATACAACAAACTTGGAAAAGATAAAGTCGTTGAACTGTTGAAAAGTGAGGTCGAAGCAGCCATAAAAAATGTTGAAGAGATCATGGGAACCAGGTTCGGCAGCAATGAAGATCCATTATTGCTTTCTGTGCGTTCAGGTGCCCGTGTTTCCATGCCCGGAATGATGGATACTGTGTTAAATCTGGGAATGAATGATGATGCTGTGGAAGGCTTAACTAAAAAAACAGGAAATGCCCGTTTTGCCTGGGATTCTTATCGTCGTTTTGTTCAAATGTATGGTGATGTGGTATTGGGAATGAAACCCGAATCGAAAGAAGATATTGATCCTTTTGAAGCGATCCTGGAAGAAGTGAAAGAAAGTAAAGGAGTTGAGCTGGATACCCAACTTGATGTGGAGGATCTGAAAGAGCTGGTTAAAAAGTTTAAACAGGCTGTAAAAAAACAAACCGGGCACGATTTTCCGTCAAACCCCTGGGATCAGTTATGGGGTGCCGTGATGGCCGTATTTGACAGCTGGAACAATCCAAGAGCAAATTATTACCGGGCATTAAACCAAATTCCCGAAGAATGGGGTACTGCTGTTAACGTACAGGCGATGGTATTTGGTAATATGGGCGACAGCTCGGCTACTGGTGTAGCTTTTACCCGGAACGCAGGTACCGGTGAAGATATTTTCAACGGAGAATATCTGGTGAATGCCCAGGGCGAAGACGTGGTTGCTGGTGTTCGAACACCCCAGGAAATTACCATTGAAGGTTCCAAACGATGGGCTAAATTAGCCGGAGTGTCCGAAGAAGACCGGAAATCGAAATTCCCATCCCTCGAAGAGGTGATGCCTGATATTTATAAAGAACTGGACGATATCCAGCAAAAGCTTGAAGACCATTATAAAGATATGCAGGACCTTGAATTTACCATTCAGGAAGGTAAATTGTGGTTGCTGCAAACCCGGAATGGTAAGCGTACGGCAGCTGCCATGGTGAAAATTGCCATGGATCTTGTAAAACAAGGAGTAATTGATGAGAAAACAGCCATCCTCCGGATGGAACCCAATAAGCTAGATGAATTGTTACACCCGGTTTTTTCTGAAGAGGGATTGAAAGATGCCAATACCATTGCCAAAGGATTACCTGCATCTCCCGGAGCAGCCACCGGTCAGATTGTTTTCTTCGCCGACGAAGCCGATAAATATTCCGAATCTATTTTAGTACGTATCGAGACTTCTCCCGAAGATCTTGAAGGAATGAATATTGCCCGCGGAATCCTGACCGCCCGTGGCGGAATGACCTCCCATGCAGCGGTTGTTGCAAGAGGTATGGGTAAATGCTGTGTTTCTGGTGCAGGCACCATCTCAATCAATTACAAAACAAGAATCATGACCATTGATGGTAAAGAGTTTAAAGAAGGAGACTGGATTTCTCTGAATGGTTCTACAGGTGAAGTTTATGATGGTAAAATCAAAACCAAAAATCCTGACCTGAGTGGTGACTTTGGCGAAATTATGGAAATGGCCGATAAATTCAGAAAGATGGATGTTCGAACCAATGCCGATACCCCACATGATGCAAAAACTGCACGTAACTTTGGCGCTCATGGTATCGGGTTATGCCGTACCGAACACATGTTCTTCGAAGGTTCCAGGATTAAAGCCATGCGCGAAATGATTCTTGCCGAAAATGAAGCTGACAGAAGAAAAGCACTGGAAAAATTATTACCCTACCAGCGTGAGGATTTTGAAGGTATTCTCGAAGCGATGGCTGGTTACGGGGTAACCATTCGTTTATTGGATCCACCACTCCATGAGTTTGTTCCTCATGATGAAAAGAACCAGAAAGAGATGGCCGATGAATTAGGTATTTCTGTTGAAGAAGTTAAACGCAAAGTGGATGCCTTGCATGAGTTTAACCCGATGCTGGGACACCGCGGCTGCCGTTTGGGAAATACCTATCCTGAGATTACCGAAATGCAGGCTCGCGCCATTATCGAAGCGGCTGTTAATCTGAAACAAAAAGGCATCGATGCGAAACCCGAAATTATGGTTCCGTTAATTGGTACTGCCCAGGAATTCGAGCTACAGGAGGATATCATCCGCTCAACCGCCGAAAAGGTTTTTGAAGAAAAAGGAACCAAAGTGGACTACCTGGTTGGGACAATGATTGAAATTCCCCGGGCTGCACTCACTGCTGATGAGATAGCCAAACGGGCCGAATTCTTCTCATTTGGTACCAACGACCTTACTCAGATGAGCTTTGGCTATTCCCGTGATGATGCAGGTAAATTCTTACCCATCTACCTGCAAAAAGGAATCCTTAAGCACGATCCATTCCAGGTTCTCGACCAGGAAGGAGTGGGCCAGCTAGTGGAAATGGGTACCCAACGAGGAAGAACAGCACGTCCCGAATTAAAAGTCGGTATTTGTGGAGAACATGGAGGTGAACCCAGCTCGGTAGAGTTTTGTCACCGGGTGGGAATGAACTATGTTTCCTGTTCACCTTATCGTGTACCTATTGCACGTTTAGCTGCAGCTCAGGCTACCTTAAGATAATTTTTTCGTTTGATATTTATAAGCCGCTTCGTAAATCCTCGAAGCGGCTTTTTCGTTTATAATTTACGGCTCTCTTTATTTCCGGGAAACAGAAATACTCCTTGAAAGGGTATGTTGAAATGTCAATAAATTATTATCTTTGATGTTTTATTTTTAAATATCTACAATCGCAACTGAACTTTAACCATGAAAAAAACATCTGAATCCTGTTTAAAAAGCTCATTGAAGGATATTTCCAAAGAGCATAAGAATGTATTTACCAACCTTGACCGTAAAGAGATCATTAAACATGTCATTGACAACCGCGAAGCACTTGTTGCTGAAAGCGGTGCCCTGGCTACCTGGACTCCCCCGGAATCTACCGGAAGAAGCCCCAAGGATACCTATATTGTTCGGCGAGCAGTTAGTGAAAAGAATATCGATTGGAACTCACCCAATAATATTCCCATTGAAGAAGAAATTTTTGACAGGGTTTTTGCTGATGCCCTGGAATTTATCAAACAAAAACAAAGAATATATATCACCGACCGCGTGATCGGAGCAGACGCTAAATACGCCCTTCCCGTGAAGACCATTACCAGTGAGGCATTAACCGCCTTGTTTACCGATAATATGTTTCGTGCGGTTCCTTCAACCATTCAGCAAAGTGTTTTTGCCGAAAAAGGGTTTCAGCTTCTTACCGTTCCCTATAATAAGTTAGATACGACTAAATATAAAGGATTATTGCGGACCTTACCCAATGGAGATCCTTCAGATATTGCCGTAATCATGGATCTTGATCGGCGGCTGGGAGTTATTGTGGGCTCAGCTTATTTGGGGAGTGTTAAAAAATTGATGTTTACTGTAATGAACTATTACCTGCCCTTTGAAGGAGTTCTTCCGCTCCATTGCTCCGCAAATGAGGATATAAACGGGAACTCAGCCTTGCTGCTGGGCTTGTCCGGAACCGGAAAAACAACCCTGTCGGCCGACCCCGAACGTTCATTGCTCGGCGATGATGAACATGGCTGGAGTGATGATGGAATATTTAATTTTGAAAATGGCTGTTATGCCAAGATGATTGATATCAATCCCGAGAAAGAACCGGATATCTATGATGCCGTGATGCATCAGGACGATCCTTTAAATCACGGGGCTATCGTTGAAAATGCCATGATCTATCCCTCAGGAATTTTTGATTTTTCGGATAACCGGATTACCGAAAACTCCAGGGCATCCTATTTGCTTACTTCCTTAAAAAATATTAAAGAGTCTTCGATTGCAGGTCATCCGAAAACGATTTTATTTTTAACCGCCGATGCATATGGGGTATTGCCACCCATTTCAAAACTCGACCCCGACCAGGCAAGGCTTTGGTTTTTGATGGGATATACCAGTAAGCTGGCCGGTACCGAAACAGGAGTTACGGAACCCCAGGCCACCTTTTCCAGGTTTTTTGGTCAACCCTTTATGCCTTTGAATCCTGAATTTTATTCTACCATGCTGGGAGACAAAATGCAGCAGTTCAATACCCAGGTGTACCTGGTGAATACCGGATGGTCCGGTGGAGTATACGGAGTAGGTAAACGGATTGACCTAAAATTAACCCGTGCAATGGTAAATGCAGCTTTAAATGGCGAACTGGAAAAGGTCAACTACCACTACGATGAATTGTTCCACCTGAACATCCCGGAAAAATGCCCGGGAGTGCCGGATAAAATCCTGATACCGGTTAATACATGGAATGATAAAGAGGAATATAAGCTTACAGCAACCCGACTGGCCAATAAGTTCAGTGCTGCTTTTGATGAAGCCTATGGAAATAAAAACATTCAGGAGAAGGTGAAAAACCAGTGTCCCGGAAAATAAAATATTTTTTCCTGATTAATCCTCTTTAAGATAAAAAATTAAAGAGGATTACCTGTTCTTATCGCAACTTGACAATTGATCAAACTTTGATGCTTATAAAAATATTTGTTATTTTGCGGTGCTAATACAAAAAAATTATTATGCATATTGTAGTAAACATACTTATTACAATTCTGGCTTACTTACTTGGTTCTATACCTACCTCAATCTGGATCAGTAGATCTTTCTTTAACATTGATATCCGGGATTATGGTAGTGGAAATGCTGGTGCAACTAACACTTTCCGTGTGCTTGGAATAAAAGCCGGAATCGTAGTATTTGTGGTGGATATCCTGAAAGGCTTTTTAGCCGTAAACCTGATCTACCTTACCGATTATTATATTCCCGATAGTGGCGATTACATTAATATACAGCTTTTATTAGGGATTGCTGCTATGCTTGGACACATCTTCCCTTTATATGCAGGATTTAGAGGTGGAAAAGGGGTGGCTACTCTGTTTGGCGTAATCTGTGCCATCAGTTTTTATCCTACCCTGATCATGGCGGGCATCTTTGTGTTAACCCTGGTGATTACCCGCTATGTTTCCCTGAGCTCCATGATCTCCGGACTCTCTTTTCCTGTATTGATCATTGTGGTATTTAAAGAAACCACTACCTCCCTGGTAATATTTTCTTTAATTATGGCTGTGTTAATGCTCTTTACCCATCAAAAAAATATTGAACGCCTCTTAAATAAAGAAGAGAAAAAAGCCGATTTTTCAAAACTTAAACGAAAAAACCGGAAAAAATCAGCCCAAAAATGAATTTAATGCCCTGCAGAACACCCTCTTATTAAGGATTTATCGGCTCTTCTTGTGCAGATTGATTCCCCGGGATGTAGATAAATGCAACTTTTAATCTGTAATTTTGTTAATCCTAAGAAAAAAATCCTGGACGAAATTTTAAACGGCTTGATCCTAACCATGAAAAAGTATTTTACCGTAGCTGCATCTTTTATCCTTATGCTTTGCCTGGGGGGTGTTTATGCCTGGAGTATCATTGCTTCTGAACTTATTGAAAAATATCACTTTTCCTCTACTCAAACACAAGTGATCTTTGGTACCCTGATCGCTGTTTTCCCGATTACAATGATTTTTGTGGGAAAAATAGCTTCACGCTTAAGTGTCCGGTTCCTGGGTTATCTTTCGGGTTTCTTGTTTCTCGGGGGATATCTTCTGGCAGGTTTGTCCGGGGGTGACTTTTACCTGATTTTACTGGGTGTTGGAATTCTTTCCGGGGTGGCTACCGGCTTTGGCTACTGGGTGTCTATCTCTGTCCCGGTGCAATGGTTCCCCGAACGTAAAGGGTTAGTCACAGGAATTGCTGCCGCCGGCTTTGGCCTCGGAGCATTGCTGCTCTCCCAGGCATCTGAAGTTATTCTGTTGTCGGGAAAAAATGTTTCCCAATTGTTAAACATTATTGCAATCTCTTATGGTTTGATTATTATCATCGTCTCCAACCTGATCCGGCAAAAAAAACATGACGGAAAAGTGAATAGGATTAAATTATCTGATTTTCTCTTCTCAAAAGCCTGTAACAAATTATTTTTTGGGATCTTTTTAGGTACTTTTGCAGGGTTGCTGGTCATTGGGAGTCTTAAGCTTATCGGGGAGCAATACCAGATTACCAACCATAGCTTGTTAGTCGGAGTGTCTCTTTTTGCAGTAGCCAATTTTTTGGGACGACTTTTTTGGGGTTGGCTGAGTGATTATCTCAACCCCCGGTTTACGATATTCTTTGCGCTATTGTTGCAATCGATTGGAATATTTCTGTTAGATTTGGTGCGATTATCAGATTTCTTGTTTATTATGCTTTCATTCTTTATCGGATTAGGTTTTGGAAGCAATTTTGTGCTTTTTGCGAAAGAAACAGCTCAACGCTTTGGCCTTATGAACCTGGGGAAAATCTATCCTTATATTTTTTTAGGATATGCCCTGGCAGGAATAGCAGGCCCTCTCATCGGGGGCATATTATTTGACCGTACGGGTACATATACCAGTTCTGTTATCATTGCCGGATTCGTTAGTTTATCCGGTGGATTCGTATACCTGGTAAACCCAGTAAAAAAAAGAAAAATTTAATATGGTACAATCCCACATTATTGAAACTGCTGCCCAATTCATCCGGGAAGGCAAGATCGTTGCTTTTCCTACCGAAACTGTTTACGGCCTGGGAGCCAATGCCCTGGATCCTATGGCTGTGGCTAAAATTTTTGAAGCCAAGGAACGCCCTTCGTTCGATCCTCTGATCATCCATATTGCTGATATTAGTGATATTGAAAGATTAACGGATGTTCGTGACGACCGGATTTATCAACTGGCCGGGAAATTTTGGCCGGGATCCCTCACCATAATCCTTCCCAAAAATAAACTGGTACCTGACCTGGTAACCTCCGGGCTGCCAACTGTAGGCATTCGGATCCCGGCCAACGAAATTGCCCTGCAGCTGATCAGAGCCTCTGGATGCCCCATTGCTGCTCCAAGCGCAAATAAGTTCGGTAGAATTAGCCCCACCACTGCACAACATGTAAAAAAACAACTGCCCGATATCGATTATATCATCGATGGAGGAAAAACCAATGTGGGAGTTGAATCTACAATCATTAAACTTACAGAAAGAGGGTTCCGGATTTTACGTAATGGAATCATTACCCGCGAAGAAATTGAAATCCTGGTCCCTTATGATGACCAACCCGAAAATGAAATGATCGATTCAGTGGTGGCCCCCGGAATGGTTAAATCCCATTATAGCCCTTCCAAAAAAATGTTGATTGCCGGAAGGTTCGTCCCTGCTGGGGTGAATAAAAGTAAAGCAGGCTTTATCTCTTTTACCGGGCACTACGATAAAGACTACCGAAAAGTAATCAGGGTATCCCTGACCAATGATTTAAAAGAGTATGCCGTAAATATGTATGACGCTATGCACACCCTGGAAGATGATGATGCCATTGAGATCATTATCGCTGAACCTGTCCCTGAAAAAGGAATCGGAATAGCCATTATGGATCGCCTGAAAAAGGCCGAATACCATTGGAAACAGAAGTAGATTAACTTTTTTGAAAGGGGGTCTTCTCACCGGAAAAATTAATCCAGGGGATAAGATGCCATTAACTGTTTTTTGGTGGTATAATGTGAACATCCCGCTGAGGAAAGGGAATCTGTATCTTGTTTTCCCTGAATTTTTCATCTATGGCAAAACGCAAATCACTTTTGATGTTTTCTACCTCAAATGCCCTGTCGGTCCAGAAAAAAAGCTGAAAATCAAGCGATGAATCCCCAAAGTCGGAAAAACGAACAAAGGGCCGGGGAGTTTTGATTACGTCCGAATGATTTAATGCACATTCGGTAAGTACCTTTTCAACCTTTTTAACATCAGAGCCATATGCAACACCCACCTTTACATTAAAACGAGTGCGTTTTTGGATATGACTCCAGTTAATTACCTTACCATCAATAAATTTTGAATTGGGGATAACCAGGATAATATTATCCCTGCTCTCAATTTTTGTGGTACGAAAACCGGTTTCCTTTACTCTTCCAATTTCACCATCCAGCTCTACTACATCATTAACCTTTAAGTTTCCTTCGAAAAGAATAAATAGCCCCGATACGATATCCCTGAAAATTTGTTGCAAACCTAACCCAAGTCCTACCAACAGGGCTGCCGAGCCAGCCAATAAAAAGGTAATCTTTATGCCCATGGTTTCCAAGCTTAGCAATATCGCCAGGGTCCATAAAACATATTTGATCAGCTGATAAATGGTATGACTTTTTCCAAATTCAATATTCCTGTTGGTATATATCTTGCGCCTGAAAATTTTATGAATGATCCCGATAATAATCCGGGTTAGGAGCAGAATAAATATTGTAGCTACCAGGTTATAAACGGTAATATTAATACTGTCGGTTTTAATGATGGAATATTCTAAAAAATCCTTAAGATTCATTTGTAAAACATTCATAATGAGTAGGTACTTAAACATTAAATTCATTTTCCAGGATTTGTCTTAACCGGTTGGGACCAATGTTGGTTTCAATATCATCATGTTTGGCAAAGGAGATGGCCCCGGTTTCTTCTGAGACAATAACAACTACGGCATCCGTTTTTTCTGCTATTCCAATAGCAGCCCGGTGACGCATTCCAAAATGAGGGGGAAGGTTTATTCGCTCGGTAATGGGTAAAACACATCGCGCTGCAAGAATACTATTGTTTTTAATAATTACCGCTCCATCATGCAACGGGCTGTTTTTAAAAAAAATGCTTTCCAATAAACGACTCGAGGTATCTGCATTAATGGTATCGCCCGTTTTAATAAAACTCATTAAATCTGACTTCTTCGAAAGAACAATTAAAGCCCCTGTTTTAAAGGCTGACATATTGGAACAGGCGTTTACAATAGAGTTGATGTCGATGTTTGAAGTTTTGCTTTCTCCGAATGAAAATAAACTTTCTAATGAAAACCTTCGGTTGGTAATATAACGGGTACTGAATATCAATAAAAACCTTCTGATTTCCTGTTGAAAAACAATGATTAAGGCGATTACCCCAACCCCGATCACCTGCCCGAGAATACTGCTTAGCAATTGCATATTTAAAGCCTTTACCAAAAGCCACAGAAGGTAGAGAGAGAAAATCCCGATAAAAATATTCATCGCCGTGGTACCCCGGATCAGGTTGTAAATCTGGTATAATAAGAAGGCAACTAATAGTATATCGAGAATGTCTAAAAATCGTATCGTTATAAATGCTGTGATCATATACTCGTTAAATGCCAAATTTTATATTAGAACAAATGTAATAAAATAAACCTGAATATATTCTTAGAAGGAGTAAAACTTGTAACAACCATTATCCTGGTTCCTTTCCGGGGAATATTCCATTGGCTAAAATTTATTGATGCCATTGATCTACTGTTGCCGATAAATATTTCCGGGTCAGGAGAAGGGTTTCTTTAGCTTCTTTAATATCATGTACCCGTAAAATATTTGCTCCCCCCAGCAAGGCTAAGGTATTTAATACACTGGTACCGTTTAAAGCATTGTTAGGATTGGTATCTAAAACTTTGTAGATCATAGATTTCCTGGAAAGGCCTGCCAATATTGGCAGCTCAAAAATCCGAAAATCGCTAAAGTACTTGAGGATTTGATAATTATGCTCAATCGTTTTACCAAAGCCAAACCCGGGATCAAGAATGACATCATGCACCCCCATTCGCTTTAATTGCTCGACTTTTTGAGCAAAATATCCGGATATTTCTTTCATTACATTTTCGTACTGTGGGTTATGCTGCATATTTTCAGGGGTTCCTTGCATGTGCATCAGGATATAAGGAACCTGGTATTTCGATATTACCTCAAACATTTGTGGATCCATATCTCCCCCTGAGATATCATTAATAATATCTGCCTCAAAGTGCTGAATGACATGTTCTGCTACTCCCGCTCTAAACGTGTCAACCGACAGGATAGCATCCGGGAAATGTTTCCTGATGCCTTCCAGTACGAGTGATAACCGTTCAATCTCCTCTTTTTCGGAAATGTTTTTAGCCCCAGGCCGCGAAGAATAGGCTCCTATATCTAAAATGTCACAACCTTCATTGAACATTTGTTCTACGCGGCCGATAATATGCATGGGATCAGAATACTTCCCCCCATCATAAAAAGAATCCGGGGTGATGTTTAATATCCCCATGATCCGAGGAACAGATAAATCTAATAATTCTCCCCTGCAATTGATCGTTAATTTTCTTGAAAAAAATGTATCTTTAACCTGCATTTTTAAAACAATTTTTGTTTTGTTTTTGCAACAAATGTAATCATTTAAACCGATAAAAACAGCTATAAACAGGTAATTCAGAATATGCAGGCCTATGAAATTCATTGTTATCGAGGGATTAGACGGATCCGGAAAATCAACGCAAATAAAAAATCTTAGAAACTATCTGGTTCAATATAATATTGATTATGAATATTTACATTTTCCAAGAACCGATTCAAAAGTTTATGGCGATTTAATTGCCCGGTTTCTTCGCGGAGAGTTGGGGGATATTGAAACCGTTAACCCCTATTTGATTGCATTAATCTATGCCGGCGATCGTAACGATGCCAAAAATATCATTCATCATTGGCTTTCACAGAATAAACTGGTCATGGTCGATCGTTATGTTTATTCAAATATTGCTTTCCAATGCGCCAAGTTAAAATCAGCTGAAGAAAAGCATAAATTAAGCCAATGGATTAAAGATTTGGAATTCAATTATTTTCAGATTCCTGCACCGGATTTAAATATCTTCCTGGATGTTCCTTTTGAATTTACGAAACATAATCTCACGAAACAAAGAAGCGGCACCGATCGTAACTATCTCAACGGGAAAGAGGATATTCATGAACAAAATATCGATTTCCAGCACAGAGTCAGGAATATCTATCGGGAAGAAGCTCAAAATGATTCCCGGTTAAAGATTATAAAATGTGCCGATGAAAAAGGAGGCATGGCAGACCAACACGTAATTTTTAAAAAGATTATTGATCTGCTTACCCAACAAAATATTATCAGGTAATCTAAAAATTAAAAAAAGAAATGAAAAAACTAAACCAGCTTAGCCGTATTATATTAGGGATTGTTTTTATCTTTTCAGGTTTTGTTAAAGCTGTTGATCCCTTAGGATCCATGTATAAATTTAATGATTATTTTACTGCTTTTGGTTTGGAATTTCTTTCAGTACTGGCTTTTCCACTGGCTGTTTTGTTGAGTTCGCTTGAATTTGTGATCGGGTTTTCCCTGCTTTTTGCCACCCGACGCAAAATCACTGCCTGGGTAACCCTCTTGTTTATGGCATTCTTCACCATACTTACCTTTTTCCTGGCCATCTTCAATCCTGTTTCCGATTGTGGCTGCTTTGGCGATGCCATTATCATGACAAACTGGGAAACTTTCTGGAAAAACGTGGTTTTAATGATTTTTACCCTGGTTATATTTTTTAACCGCGATAGATATGAGGTAAAATGGAAAAAACAAAAGCAATGGATTATTATTTCAATCCCTTTTATTTTTAGTGTTCTGCTCTCTTGGTACTGCTATCTTAATTTACCTGTTCTCGATTTTAGACCCTATCGTGTAGGTACCCATATCCCGGAAAAAATGATAATCCCCGAGGAGGCACCAAAAGCTGAATATGAAACGGTTTTACTTTATGAGAAAGAGGGTGAAATCAGAGAATTCACCCTGGATAACCTGCCGGATTCTTCCTGGCAGTGGGTGGAAACTAAAAATATTTTAATTCAGGAAGGATATGTCCCACCCATTCATGATTTTTCTATTCAAACCCCTAATGGTAATGATATTACCGATATCGTGTTAAATGATTCAAAATTTACATTTCTTATGATTGCCTATGACTTATCAAAGGCAAATACTGATAATATTGATCAAATTAATGAACTTGCTGAATATTGCAAAACATCGGCCAAATGCAACTTTATTTGTCTAACCGCATCGGTTGAATCGGTAATTCATGATTTTAAGGAAGAAACCGGAGCTCCCTACATGTTTTATGCAACCGATGAAATTACCCTCAAAACGATTGTTCGGGCAAATCCGGGGATCGTTTTAATCCGGCAGGGAACAATCCTTGAGAAATGGCATCACCGGAATATTCCAGCAATAAAGGAGCTGGAAAAGGAATATTTCCTTAATCCGAACCATCAACCAGATCATAAAAAGCCGGCAGGTGAAGTGTTGGCAAATATCGGAAACCAGATTTAAAGACCTGTTCTTGTGCTTAACTTTTTAATCAAACGGTTTTTATATGCATTGCTTATCCTGTGGGGGGTAATTACCGTAATTTTTTTCCTGTTTAATGTGCTCCCCGGCGATCCGGCCCAGATGATGCTTGGCCAGCGATCCGATATCTCCACCCTGGAATCTATCCGCAAAGAGCTGGGACTCGACCGTTCCATCGGAATGCAATATGCGAAATACCTGAATGATATTTCCCCCCTGTCGGTCCATAATTCTGTAGACAAGGAGAGTTATTTCTACCTCGATCCGGAAAAGTATTCCTCCTGTAAACTTTTATCTTTTGACCAAAACTATTCTTTTGTACTCAAAAAACCCTGGTTACGCCGTTCGTACCAAAGTAAAAAGCCTGTGTCGGAAATAATTGGCGAAACCCTGCCCAACTCCTTTATCCTGGCGCTGGTATCGATTATTTTTGCCACTCTCCTGGGCCTTCTGCTTGGCGTACTGGCTGCCCTTAATAAGGACAGTATCTTCGACCGGTTGTCCCTTTTTTTCTCTGCGTTTGGCATGTCCCTGCCATCGTTTTTTGCAGCCATTCTCATCGGATGGATCTTTGCTTTCCTCCTGGCAGATTTTACAGGACTCAACCTAACCGGAAATATCTACGAGATCGACGACCTGGGTGAAGGAATGCACCTTCAGTTAAAAAATATTATCCTCCCCGCCTTAACCCTGGGGATAAGACCCTTATCTATTGTCATGCAATTGTCACGAAACTCCTTGTTGGATGTTTTATCCCAGGATTACATCCGTACCGCCAAAGCCAAAGGCTTAACGTTTTCCCGCCTGATCCGGAAACATGCCCTTAAAAATTCTCTAAATCCCGTTATTACAGCCGTTTCCGGATGGTTTGCCTCACTCATGACCGGGGTTGTTTTTGTGGAGTATATCTTCGGGTGGAAAGGCCTTGGATATATTATTGTAAATGCCCTGAATCAATATGATTTCCCCGTGGTTTTAGGCTCTATTCTCACCATTTCCTTAATTTTTATTACCATCAATACCCTGGTTGATATCGTTTATGGCATTTTAGACCCACGCGTACGACTATCGAACTAAAACTTTTTAAGGATATTAAATTATTTAAGCTTATAATTTCTTATTTTTGATTAACAATCAACCCCTAAAATATGTTAAATAATGAGAAAGAATATTGTTGCCGGAAACTGGAAAATGAATAAAACCTTTCCCGAAGGTATTGAACTAATTCAACAGATTATTAACCAGGCAGAAGTAGTAGGAGAAGTTGAATTAATTATCGCTCCCCCCTTTATATTTACTGCTGAGGCTTCAAAAATGCTAAATGGAGTTAACGTAAAACTTGGTGCCCAGGATTGCTCAAACTATCGCCAGGGTGCCTACACCGGAGAAATATCTCCTTTAATGTTAAAATCTGCAGGGGTAGAATATGTTATTCTGGGCCACTCCGAACGTCGTAAATATTTCCATGAAACCAATGACCTGATCAATGCGAAAATAAAACTGGCCCTCGAAACCGGATTAAAACCAATCATATGTTGTGGCGAAATACTCCAGGAAAGAGAAAGAGATGAACATTTCCAGGTGGTTAATAAACAAATTAAGGAAATGTTTGATGGAATTACAGCCGATCAATTTCCTCAGCTAATAATTGCCTATGAACCCGTGTGGGCTATTGGTACAGGAAAAACGGCAACCCCTGATCAGGCCCAGGAAATGCACCAGTTTATCCGTGAAAATATTAAAAATTCATACGGTACCCGGGTGGCTGATAATCTTTCTATCCTCTATGGTGGCAGCTGCAAACCCGCTAATGCAAAAGAACTGTTTTCAAACCCCGACGTTGATGGAGGATTAATTGGCGGCGCTTCGCTTAAGGCCGATGATTTTATTGAAATTGCCAAATCTTTTTAACGATACCATGGATTATATCGAATTGGATTGCCGGATCGATGCAGATCAAACAGAAAGCTATAAGGAAATACTTATTGCCGAATTAAACGAAATTGGGTATGAAAGTTATGACGAAGATGAACAGGGTCTGAAGGCCTATATCCTGGAAAAATTCTTTGACATTGAAAAGGTAAAGGACTTGCAGATTAATGCACTGCCTGAGTGTTCGATTAATTATTCCTGGCAGGTTATTGAAACCCAAAACTGGAACCAGGTGTGGGAAAAAAGCTTTAATCCTATCGTGGTGGATAACCAGTGTATTCTCCGGGCTCCGTTTCACCAGGGAACACCAAAATTAAACTATGAAATAGTTATTGAACCGAAGATGTCCTTTGGAACTGGCCATCATGAAACCACCTATATGATGCTGAAAACGATGCTCGATCTGGATTTTGAAAAGAAAACCGTATTGGATATGGGGTGTGGTACAGGCGTCCTGGCTATCCTGGCTAAAATGAAAGGAGCTCAACACGTGGTTGCCATCGATATCGATGAGTGGGCCTATGCCAATACGCTTGAAAATATCGAAAAAAATAGCTGTTCGGATATCCAGGTACTTCAGGGTGGAGCTGCATTACTTGACCCCCGGAAATTTGATTTTGATATTATCCTGGCAAATATTAACCGGAACATTTTAATGAGCGATATCGCTCATTATGCCAGGGTATTAAAAACCCGTGGAATTTTGTTGTTAAGTGGTTTGTACGACCGTGACCTTCCCATGATTCGCGAGGAAGCAGAATGTCATAAGCTTAAGTATCACTCACATATCGAAAAACATAACTGGATAGCTGCATTGTTTTATAAATCTTAAAAAGAGCCAGAACACAATGAAAAAACAATCGATCAAAGGAATAGTCATCCTTCTTTTTTGCTTCTTTGTCTTCAAACCATTAGTTGCACAGGACTTAAAAGAATTCAGTACCGATACGGCACAGTTTATTGATCAGTTCGAAGAGTTTATTAAACGAAATATCTCCGAACAGGAAGAAGATAGCCTGGATGTATTCCTTGATCGTTGGGAAGCCGGAGGTTTTTCTGTCGAAGTGAAAGACCGTTTTATCGAAGTCTGTAATTTGTTACTTAAAAATAAAGCCCGAAGAAATCCCCATTTTACCAAATACTTCGACCTGGTGCTTACCTTTCATAATGATCAGGAGGATTTGAAGAATTATGACGACTGGGAAATGGGGTTGCGTTTTCTCCTCGAAAATGTGAAAAACCCATTGCGTCCCATCAATACTTATTTTAACAATACCAAAACATTGATTGTAGAAAATTGTATTTATAAAACCTATTCAACCAGCTGGTATGTATCCGATAAAAATTTTACAATTAAGGCCGATAAGGAGTTACAGATTGTCTTCGACCAAACCAATCTTTTTTGTAAAATTAAGTCCGACAGCATTTCCATCCATAATACGGAGGGAGTTTTTTACCCAACAACAAACCGGTGGAATGGAAAGAAAGGGATTGTTACCTGGGAACGTGCAGGATATGCCAGGGAGGAAGTGTATGCTGAACTGGACCTTTACCGTATCGATTTAACTAAATCAGGATTTAAAGCAGATTCTGCTTTTTTTATTAACAGGCTTTATTTTGATGAACCGATTCTGGGGCAGCTTTCCGACCAGGTGGTTCATGTAACCACCCCCGAGAGAGCAGTCTATCCTGAGTTTAACTCTTATCAAAAACGTTTCAAAATCGCCAACATCTTCCCGAATATTGATTATGAGGGAGGATTCTCGATGAAGGGAGCTAACCTGTTAGGCTCGGGAGATCGTGAAGATGAAGCTTTCCTGAAAATTGTAAAGGAAGAGAAAACCATCCTGAAAGCTTTTGCCGAAACATTTATGTTTCGTAAAAACCGGGTAGTTTCTAATGATGCACAGGTTACCATTAACTTTGAAAACGATTCCATCTATCATCCCGGCATCATGTTCTCCTTTTTGGCAGATGAAAATGAAATATCCTTATCTCCTTCCGACCGAATTGTTTCCAAAAGCCCCTATTACGATTCCTACCACGAGATGTCCATGAGCTTTGACCGGCTGCTTTGGAATATTGATCAGGATAAAATTTACCTCACCAAAAAACGGGGCGGGGATATTGGAAATGCTACCTTCACCTCATCAAATTTCTACAACCTGGTGGATTTTGAGCGGATCATGTTGCGGGACGACTTTCACCCCCTGTTAGCCATTAAACGTTATGCCGGTAAAATAAATTCGCAAACTTTTTCAGGCACTGAACTGGCTCATTTTTTAAGTTACGATGTATACCAGATTAAACAGATGTTAATGTTTCTGAGTGTGGATGGATTTATTTTTTATGATACCGATAATGATATTGCCACCATAAACTCCAAACTGTATGAGTATGTCGATGCCAGGTTTGGACGGATTGATTATGATGTCATGCGCTTTAATTCTACTACCAGTGGACTGGAACATAACGGGGTCATTGATTTAACTACAAAAGACCTGATTATCAAAGGGGTTCCCAGGATTTTTCTGTCCGACTCACAAAATGTGGCAATTTATCCGAAGAATAAGCAAATTGTAATGAAAAAAAACAGGGATTTTAGTTTTGGCGGTGTGGTTGATGCCGGCTTGTTTACTTTCTTTGGTCAGGATTTTTATTTTGAATATGACACCTTTAAAATTAAACTGAATAATATCGATTCGTTAAGTATCCAGGTTCAGACCGAGGAATATGACCTGTATAACAGGGCTGTTCTGGCAAATATAAAAAATACCATCGAAAATGTTACGGGAAACCTGCTGATCGATCACCCGCAGAATAAATCGGGTTTGCAGAATTTTCCCCAATATCCGGTGTTTAATAGTCTTGAAAATTCATTTATTTATTACGATGATTATTCCATTCAAAAGGGAGTCTATCAGCGGGAAGATTTTTATTTTCAGCTGGAACCCTTCTCTATTGACAGCCTGGATAATTTTACCACCAAGGGACTTCATTTTGAAGGCAGGTTTTATTCGGCAAATATTTTTCCTCCCTTTGATGATGCGGTGTATATGCGACCCGATTATTCCCTGGGTTTCCGGCGGCAAACTCCCCCCGAGGGGTTTCCACTGTACGAAGGAAAAGGGAAGTATTTTAATATGATCGATCTGAGTAACAGGGGGCTACGGGGTTCTGGTACCCTTGAATATCTTACCTCTACTGCTGAAACAGATAGCATTATTTTTTATCCTGATTCCACAAAGATCCATGCCCGTAACTTTACCCTTGCCCAAAGAACTTCTGGAATTGAATATCCAAAGCTGGAATCCTCAGAAATTGACATTAAATGGTATCCCTACCAGGATGTAATGTACGCTGATCAAACCAATGAGCCTTTTGGGATGTATAATCCCGAAACAAAATTTTCGGGTTCATTAACCTTAAAACCCATCGGCCTGGTTGGCCGGGGAACTATGGACCTGGAAAAAGCTACCCTGCAATCCGGAAAGTTTTATTTCGATGCCAATGCTTTTAATGCCGATACAACCAGCTTTAACCTCAAATCTCTCGACAGGAAAGAGGTTAATTTTATTACTGAAAACCTGAAAGGTGAAATTGACTTTGCCGCTCAGTCGGGAACGTTTCAGTCCAATGAGTCCTTTACCATTGCCCGGTTCCCCAAGAATTTGTATGTGAGCTACCTGGATCAGTTTGCCTGGGATATGGCTGGAGATGAAATCGCCATTGAATCAAGCCCGCAGGTGGACTCCCTGGCTTCTCCGGAGATCAGGCAACTGGCCGAATTGAAAGATGATCAATTGCCCGGCGCCTTGTATATGTCAACCCACCTTAGCCAGGATTCCTTGCGCTTTGCCTCCACCAAGGCGGTTTATCGGTTAAAAGACAGCACAATCCATGCAACCGAAGTTGAATATCTGAAAGTGGCCGACGCAAATATTTATCCCAGTGAAGGGGATATCACCATTGGCCACCAGGCCAATATGAAAACCCTGTTTGATGCCGAAATTATTGCCAACAGGACGTCCCGGTATCATAGAATCTATCAGGCAAAACTCAATGTCAGGGCCCGAAATAATTATACCGGATCAGGAGAGTATGATTATGTGGATGAAAATGACCAAATCCAGGTTATCCATTTTACCAATATTTTTGTCGATACCAGTTTACAAACCAAAGCAACCGGTAGTCTTGATAAAGAACAGGATTTTACCCTTAGCCCGGTATTTAATTATCGCGGAAACGTGGAATTGAACGCAGCACGTAAATACCTGACCTTTAAAGGAGGGGTGAAGATGGATTTTGAGTGCCCCCTTATTCCCAAAGAATGGGCTTATTTCGAATCAGAAATAAATCCCGATAGCATTTATATCCCTGTTCCCCGGGAAATCAATAATACCACCGGACGGGGATTGTATTCATCTCCTTTTATTACAAAGGATTCTTCACATATTTATACCACCTTTCTCTCCCAGCGGCGAGACCCAAACGACGAACCCATTGTTTCTGCCCATGGATTCCTCCATTATAATAAAAGTGCTAACAAGTATATTATTACGGATCAGTCAAAATTTCTAAATCCCGATACTATAGGCAGCCTGGTTGATTTGCAGAGAGACTTTTGTTTATATCACGGCGAAGGGCAAATTAACCTGGGCATTGACCTGGGGCAGATAGATTTTAATCCAGCGGGTACATTTACCCATAAACTGGATAATAACGAGATCCGTCTTGAACTGATTCTCCCCCTTGATTTCTTTTTCTCCGGTGCAGCCCTCGATTCACTCCGGAAGGATATCAATTCCCTGGAAGGACTCGACCCGTTAAGCATTACTTCTCCTTTTTTTGAAAAATATTTAACCGAAATCGTTGGCCCCGGCGATTATAATGAATTTAATAACCAGTTAACCCTCTATGCTAACGAAGCCAAACTGCCGCAATCCACTCAGCATACCCTGCTTTTGGGTAACTTAAGAGTAAAATGGTACACGGAACTGGGATCCTATCTGAACGAGGGGAAAATTGGAATAGCCACCATAAATAATAAACCTGTGAATAAATACGTGGATGGATATTTCCAGTTGTTAAAACGCAGAAGTGGTGATATCATGAAATTTTATTTTAAACTTCCCAATAATCATTATTACTATTTTTCGTATACCCGGGGGGTAATGCAAACGTTGTCAAATAATGAGAAGTTTTTAAATGCCATACAAGAGATTAAAAGAAGAAAACGAAAATTAAAGACGAAACGCGGAGAAACACCTTATCGGTATATAATTGCCACCGATCAGAACCTGGCTCAGTTTCTGCGAAATATGCGTTTGTTTGAAGAAGCCCAGGCTGCTGAACAGGAGCGTTTACAGCAAGAGCAGCAGCAAAAACAAACCCAGCCACCCCTGGAGAATAAGAATGAATCAGAAGAAAAAAACACTGAAAATAAAAATTAATAAAAGGCGTTACGGTTTTTCTAAAAAGATTTCCTGAAATCAAGAATGTACCCTTTGTCTAGCGGAAATCCTGCCTGTCGGCAAACCGATGTAGTTACACTTTTTTGATTGCCGGAGATGTAACTCGGTATCATTCACCAGCATTAAGTTTTATAAAAAAAGTTCGTAATTTTATATTATAAAAATAGCAAACCAGCACCTTGCCCAGCGTAGAGATGAAAAAAGGAAGAGATTGAACAAAAAAATGCAAAGGCTGTTACTTCTGAAACAACAAATGAATACTATGCACAACCCATGGGATGAAAGATATAATCGACCTGAATATATTTATGGTACAGCACCCAATAAATTTTTTAAGGAGTTTATTGAAAAGAATAAGCCGGGGAAGTTGTTACTCCCCGGCGAAGGTGAAGGACGCAATTCGGTGTATGCAGCCCGGGCAGGGTGGGAGGTAACCGCTTTTGATTCCAGTGCTGTTGCCCGAGCCAAAGCTCTTGATCTTGCCCGGCAAATGAAAGTGTCTGTTCAGTATGAGCTGTGTTCGGTCATGGATTTTGAACCCAACCATACCTATGATCTTATTTCTCTGATTTACCTTCATCTGAAACCTGAAGTACGAAAACCTTTTCATCAGAAATTAATGGGACAGCTTAACGAACAGGGGCATATTTTAATCGAAGCCTTTTCCAGGGAACAAATACATAAACCTACAGGCGGACCTAAGAATCTGGACCTGCTTTATTCTGTTGATGAGCTGAGGAATGATTTCGACGGACTCCATATCCATCGATTGGAACACATCACCACCCATCTTGAAGAGGGGAGCCATCATCAGGGCGAAGCCCGGGTAATCCGAATGCTGGCTTCCAAAAAATAGTGGTTGTTTACAGTAGTTTCTCATGAGCATGAGATGAAATCTCTTTCTTTTCATTGACAAAGCCTTTCCTAATGCTTAACTTTATGCTATTCTTTGTTAATTTATTTCATCTATAAAATAGGAGGTATTATGGCCGAACATGTTTATAAAATTATTGAACTTGTAGGTACCAGTCCGGAATCATGGGAAAAAGCAGCTGCCAGTGCAGTAAAAAAAGCAGCTGAAAGTCTTCGTGATCTTCGTATTGCCGAAGTATCCGAATTGGATATGCAAATTAATGATGGCAAAATTGAAGCTTACCGGGCTAAGGTTAAGGTATCGTTCAAGTATGAAGGACACCAATAAAAGAGATCTTATTTAACCTTAAAAATTTAATTTTAAAGGCACGCAGGACCTTCTGCAGTGTCTTTTTTTTTAGCTTCTGATCTTTTGTATACCCTGATTCAGAAGTTTCCGTGGTATAGGTTTCCCATGGCCTGGCAGAAACAGATTGCACCCGGTATCGAATAGAATCTTCCAGCTCCTGTAAAGCGTTTCAACATCATCAGCAAAGGGAGGAAAAATTTTGTTTTTAAATACCCCAAAAAGGGTATCACCTACCAGGGCTATTTCATCATCCACCAGTAAACTAACTGATCCCAGGGTGTGTCCGGGGGTGGGGATGATTTTTAAATATTCATCCAGGGTCAGTTCTCCACGGATAAGAATATCTGGCAGGGTGGGTTCATACTTCCCGATAGAGCTGGCATATCTATTGCCAGCGTTGGAGATAAGTTTAAAACACCAGGAGGTCCCTCCGGGCAACCTGGTGAATCCTTTTTCTATCCACGCTGCTTCATGCTCATGGACAATCACCCTGGCCTGGAACTCTTCTTTAATCCTGTTGGAGTTCCCGGCATGATCATAATGGGTGTGGGTTAACAGATGATAATCCAGGGAGGAAGGAGCCCCTGTTATCACCTTTAATTGTCGCATCAAGGATTGATAGCTTTTACTTATCCCGCTATCCACCAGAAGATTTATTTTATCCTTTTGAATAAGATAACAGTTGGTCATGCCTGCACGGAGAATATGAATCTTTGTTCCCCGTGATGTTTTTAGCTTCATCATGATACCTATTATTATAGGTGAACAATTTAGTTCAAAACCATTACTTATTCAAAAAATGAATAAAAAATCTGATCAGGAACGTGGATGCTGTTTTTTAATACCTGATGTTAATCTAGTGAGGTTTACTTCATGTAAAAAACTGAAAATCAGTTTTGAACCGTTAGATTGTTTTCAGTTAATCGTTCCTGGTAGGATTGAATAATGGCTTTGAGCTTTTTTTCATATTCGAGGTAACGATCTGAAGTATGGATGATATTACTGTCAAGTAAAGGGTCTTCCTGGAGATGATAAAAAGCAATGGATTTTTTACCATCGAACTGGAGCAGATAGTTTTTTGCAATGAGTTGGTAAATACCATTCATGTAGTTTACAGTAACCCGATGGGTGGTATCGGACAGCATACTCTTTCCAAAAGCAACAAAGGGGTTCGGATATCCGCAGTATTCCATTATGGTTGGAAAGATGTCCGTTTGCTGGGTAATATAACCTCGATTTCCCCTAAATAGGGTGTCTTTAGGATGAAATAAGAGCATAGGGATGGCATAGTTCCCTGCCTGATTATTGTAATAATCATATTCAGACTGGGCTGTATGATCGGCGGTAATGATAAACAAGGTATTCTGATACCATGAACTATGTTGCGCCTGTTGGAAAAATTTTTTCAGGGCATAATCAGTATATCCTATGCTCTCGTGAATATTGAGGTTTCCTTTCGGGAATTTGGTTTTATATTTGGAAGGAATCTGGTATGGATGATGTGAGGTTAAGGTAAACATGGTTGTGAAAAAAGGCTGCGGGAAATGATCCAGTTGATCCTTCACATAGCACAGGTACTCTTCATCATAAATCCCCCAGTTCCCGTCAAAATCCGACGGATTAGGATATTCATTCATGCCGAAGTAGTGGTCAAATTCAGCGATATTTGCAAACTGATCAAATCCCATGGTTCCGTTCTTTCCCCCGTGGAAGAATGCGGATTGATAACCTAATTCATTTAATAATGAAGGAATTGTATTGATTTTATTGGATGAAAAGGAAGAGGTAATGTAAGGATTATCCGTTAGGGCGGGTAAGCCCCCGATTATTGAAGGCAAAGCTTCAATTGAACGTTTTCCGTTGGCATAGGCCCGGGTAAATACCAGGCTTTCCCTGCATAATGAATCCAGGAAAGGAGTGTAACCTTTGTAATTATTGTAATAACCAACATATTCTTTTGAAAAACTTTCAAGGATAATGATTACAATGTTTGGGTTGAGCTCCTTGGGTCGGGAAGAATAACTCTGGATCGGACTGTAAATGGAATCCAGGGTGTGCGTATCGAAGTAACGGTTTACTTCAAAAGATTCTGCCCCGATAGATTTCATGATGGTAAACGGGGTGTTTAATACCAGGGGGATGTTTTTAGCCGTAGTATATTTTGCCGCGTGGATCACGCGTAAGGGTTTGAGTTGCAGACCTCCCCGGCCACCTAACAGCCCAATACCCATCAACAGGATAAACAGCAACGATTGATACGCAACCTGTCGTAATGTTAAGGGGAAGATCCCTGTTTTTTTGATACTGACTTTTGGATATAAACGGTATAATAAATATACAAACACAAACCACAAGAGCAATAAATACCAGTAATCTTTAATGAATGCCGGTAACAGGGTGATGAAATCTTCACCCAGCCATACCGGGTTAAAAATATCAGCAGTTAACCGTTTATGCTCAAAATCAAAAAACTTGGTATCAATAAAATTAACGGCCAGGAGCAAAGCATTGATCATGGTAAAAAGAGAGTGAAGGGTTCTTTGATAGCCTTGGTTATTTTTGAAATTTCCCGGGATCAGGCTAAGAATAATGAACGGGAGATTAAAGTAATAAAGGGCAGAAATATCGAACCGGATACCATAAAAAAAGATGTTGAAAAATTCCTTTGTGGGGAGGGTTCCGAAATAATCTGCATTAAATAAGTAGAAAATACCGCGTGATAAACTAAATAGAAAAATCAGGAGGAGAAAACGAAAAAGAAATAGTTGAAGATGAAACAGGTAATTTTTCATTAGTTGATACGATTTAAAAATCAAAGTTTATCCAGCTTGTAAAATTAAATACAAGTTTGTTAACCACCAAATTTACTGCCTTTGATGTTGCTGTTCGATTTTTCGGCAGTAAAAATTTGATATATAATCAGTTGTTTCTTAATTTACCAAAAAATCAGGGTCGATTAAATAATATGTTAAAGAACAATATTCCAGACGATTATTTTGGGTGAAAAATATTAGTCAGTTTTGCTGATTTAAGGTACTTTTGCATAAAAAATAAATACTTATGAAACCTTCACACATAGAACATATTGGAATTGCTGTAAAAAATCTTGATGAATCCATCAAGTATTACGAACAGGTACTGGGTCTTACCTGCTATAATATTGAGGAAGTTAAAGACCAGAAAGTGAAAACTGCATTTTTCCAGGTAGGAGATACCAAGATTGAGTTGCTTGAGTCAACTGATCCCGAAGGTCCTATTGGAAAATATATCGAGAAAAAGGGGGAAGGCATTCATCATATTGCTTTTGCTGTAAAGGATATTGAAGAAAAGCTTAAGAAAGCTGAGGAAAATGGTGTAAGGCTGATCGACCAAAAACCGCGAAAAGGTGCTGAGGGCCTGGATATTGCATTTTTACATCCCAAGTCTACCTTTGGCGTGCTTACCGAGTTATGCGAGGATAAAAGTAAATCATAATAGTTATACATAAATAATTGCTTTCAACCCAATGAATAAACAAGATAAAATTAAACAATTAATTGATTTAAGAGCACAAGCCAAGCTTGGTGGTGGTGAGAAGAAAATCGAATCACAACACAGCAAGGGGAAACTAACCGCCCGCGAAAGAATTGAAATATTACTCGACGAAGGGAGTTTCGAAGAGTTCGATATGTTTGTAACCCATCGATGTACTGATTTTGGGTTAGATAAGAAAAAAGTACTTGGCGATGGTGTGGTTACCGGAACCGGTACGATTGACGGTCGAGTGGTTTATGTTTATGCCCAGGATTTTACCGTCTTCGGCGGGTCGTTATCGGAAACATTTGCCAAAAAAATCTGTAAGGTGATGGATATGGCCATGAAAGTTGGTGCCCCGGTTATCGGAATTAACGACAGTGGGGGTGCACGGATCCAGGAAGGAGTGAATAGCCTTGCCGGATATGCAGAGATATTCCAACGAAATATTATGGCCTCGGGTGTAATCCCCCAAATTTCAGCAATCTTTGGCCCCTGTGCCGGAGGTGCTGTTTATTCTCCGGCTCTTACCGACTTTATCATGATGACCGAAGATACCAGTTACATGTTTGTTACCGGACCCAAAGTGGTAAAAACGGTTACCGGCGAAGATATTACTACTGAAGACCTGGGAGGTGCCAATGTGCATGCCTCCAAATCGGGGGTTTCTCACTTCCTGATTGAAGACGAAGAGGAGGGACTGCTTTTAATCCGTAAATTATTAAGTTTTCTCCCTCAAAACAACCTCGAAGAACCTCCATTGGTAGAATGTAGTGACCCTATCGACCGGCTGGATGATGCCTTGAATGAAATTATACCAGAAAACCCAAACCAGCCTTACGATGTAACCGATATCATCTTCTCATTGGTTGATAACAATGAGTTTCTTGAGATTCATCGTCATTATGCCAAAAATATTGTCGTTGGTTTTGGTAAATTTGACGGAATGTCGGTAGGTATTGTTGCCAATCAGCCGAACTTCCTGGCAGGTGTTTTAGATATTGATGCCTCCCGAAAAGCTGCTCGCTTTGTTCGTTTCTGCGATGCATTTAATATCCCGATTCTCACCCTGGTTGATGTTCCGGGATTTTTACCCGGTAGTAGCCAGGAGTATGGTGGTATCATTATTCATGGAGCCAAATTAATGTTTGCCTACGGGGAAGCAACTGTTCCTAAAATCACTATTACTCTTCGTAAGTCCTACGGTGGAGCCCATGATGTAATGAGCTCCAAACAATTGCGGGGAGATATCAATTATGCCTGGCCTTCGGCAGAAATTGCCGTGATGGGTGCCCGGGGAGCCGTTGAAGTACTTTATGGCCGCGAAATTGCTGCCATTGAAGATCCTGAAGAAAAAGCCAAAGCCATTGCCGAGAAGGAAAACGAATACCGCGAGAAATTTGCGAACCCCTATCAGGCAGCAAGCCTTGGTTATATTGATGATGTGATTGAACCCCGTAATTCCAGGTTTAGAATCATCCGTGCTCTGGAAATGTTGCAAACCAAAAAGGATATTAATCCTCCGAAAAAACATTCAAATATTCCACTATAAAAAAGAGATTACATGCTATCAATCATAGGAAATATAGGAATAGATTTTTCTGCAATACCCGGACAGGGGGCTACGATTGCTATCGTTGGCTGGTTGATCGTTTTTGCTGCATTGGTTTTGCTGGTGGTGGTCTTTACACAAACACCCAAAATCATTTATTATCAAACCAGGAAAAAACTCAGAGAACAATCAAAACAGGCAGATTTTTCTGATTCTGACCTTCATTTGCCGGGAGATACCAGCGCAGCCATTTCCATGGCGTTACATTTGTACTTTAGTGAACTGCACGACGAAGAAAGTAATGTAATTACCATTAAACGGGTAAGAAAAACCTATTCTCCCTGGAGTTCAAAAATTTATGGATTAAGAGTTTGGCCAAGAAAATAAATTATATACAATGAAAAAATTCAAATTTACAATACGTGGTAACGACTATGAAGTTGAAGTAAAAGACTACGAAGATAATATCGCTATCGTTGAAGTTAATGGAACTCAATACGAGGTTGAAATTCATCAAAAAGAGCTCAAAACCACAAAAACACCTAAACTTGTCCGGTCAAGTGTTCCGGTTGATCGAAAAGATAGTAAAATTAAAAAAACGGTGAGCAGTAGAGCTACTTCGCTTAAAGCACCTCTGCCTGGAAATATTTTTAAAATCCTGAAGAAAGAGGGTGATGAAGTGAAGAAAGGGGATACCATCATGATTATGGAAGCCATGAAAATGGAAAATAATATCCAGTCGGAAAAAGACGGAAAAATTACCAGTATTAAAGTGAAAGAAGGTGATGCCGTACTCCAGAATGATGTCTTAGCCGAAATTGAATAATTTGTTAATCAGCGTTAAATATTTTAAAAATACTATGAAAAAGGTTTGGTTAATCATCTGGACATTTGTTTTGGTTTTTTCCGGAATATCTTCAGCAAATGCCAATGATTTAGATAAAATACTAACAAAAGGGAAATGGGTAAATAAATCTGATGGATATAAAATAAGTGCCGATAATGACCGGACAATCGAACGCTATAAAACCATCAGCTTCCATAAAGACAAGACTTTTGTCCTTGATTCTATAAAAACAAAATTCAGAGGAGAGTGGAACATAATTGATAATTGTATTTACCTGGAGTTTAACAATCCCGAGATAAATCCTAAAAAAGCGACCCTCTCCGGTGAGCAGCTGATTCTGGAGGGAGAAAAATTTGATAATCATTCGGGTGCCGTTGCCGGGCTGCTTAATTTCTATGAATATACGGGAGTTTATAATGCTACACCCGGCCACTTGTTAATGATTGTTGTAGGTATATTCTTTATCTTTCTGGCCATTCGGTATAACTATGAACCATTGTTGCTTATTCCTATTGGATTTGGGATTATCATCGGGAATATTCCATTTTTCCAGGCCGAAGGGTTTAATTTGCAATTGGGAATTTACGAAGAGGGAAGTGTGATGAATTACCTTTATTTTGGCGTTCGCCAGGGGATCTATCCGCCACTTATCTTCCTCGGAATTGGTGCAATGACTGACTTCTCCTCATTAATCTCCAATCCTCGCCTGATGATCCTTGGTGCTGCCGCACAGGTGGGTATCTTTCTCACCTTTTTGGGGGCTTTGGTATTAGGGTTCACCCCTGCCGAATCCGGGGCGATTGGAATTATCGGTGGTGCTGACGGACCCACAGCAATTTTCTTATCCTCCAAACTTGCACCTCATCTTATCGGGCCGATTGCCATTGCTGCTTATTCATATATGGCCCTGGTTCCTATTATTCAGCCCCCGTTTATGCGGTTGTTGATATCCAAAAAAGAACGAAAAATCAGAATGAAACCCCCCAGGTCGGTTTCTAAACTCGAAAAGATTATGTTTCCTATTGTCGGACTACTCTTAACCGCATATATTTCTCCGAGTTCTTTGCCTTTATTGGGAATGTTATTCTTTGGTAACCTGTTGAAAGAGTCAACTGTTACCCGGCGGTTAGCCGAAACGGCAAGAAACTCATTGATCGATATTGTTACCATATTACTGGGACTTACCGTGGGAGCCTCTACCCAGGCAGATGTGTTCTTAACGCCACAGTCGTTAATGATTTTTGGACTGGGAGCATTGTCCTTTATCATTGCAACCTGTGGAGGATTATTATTTGCTAAATTGATGAACCTCTTTTTAAAAGGCGAGGATAAGATTAACCCTTTGATCGGAGCATCCGGTGTGTCTGCTGTTCCCGATAGTGCAAGGGTCGTTCAACATGAAGGCCTTAAGGCAGATCCTACCAATCACCTTTTAATGCACGCCATGGCTCCCAATGTTTCTGGTGTAATCGGTTCCGCTGTGGGGGCTGGTATTTTGTTAAGTTTCTTAATGTAAAACTATACGATGATGAAAAAGTACAAATGCAAAGTTTGTGGTCATATCTATGACCCGAAAGAAGGAGATCCTAAAGGAGGAATAAAACCGGGAACCCCTTTCGAAGATATTCCCGATGACTGGAAATGCCCGGTTTGTGGCGTAACCAAAAAAGATTACGAACCACTCGATTAAATTATTAAACTTAAAAAAAGAGAGATGATCCTTAGATCATCTCTTTTTTTAAGTATTCCGAATACTATCCCAGCTCGATTGGATATATGCTTGCAACATCCTTTCTGGTGGTTCTTCTTCATTTACACTGATCATCCGAACCACCACAGAAACATGTGCAAAAATTAACTGAATAATATATTCTACGGGCAGATTCCTTAAATAACCCATTTCAATCCCGTATTGAATAAAATCAAGAGCAGACTGATAATGACTTTGATTAATTACCTTTACCTCCTCCTTCGCCAGGGGCGTACTGGCATAATGTTCAATAAATTCAAACTTATGGGGATTCTTCCTGAAAAAAAAGAATAAATTTTTCCAAAACATGAAGAATTGATTCTTGAAAGATAAATCCTGATCAACCCCTTGGGTGAGAATTTTACCCATTTCCTCCCTTAATTCATCATAAATTGTCCTGATTAAGTCATCCTTATTTTTGAAATAATGATAGATAGTCCCTGCAGATACCTTTGACTCTTTGATAATAAGTGCCATAGAAGTTGCATATAACCCCATTTCTGACACTAATTGAATCGTGGTTTGAATGATTTGATTCCTTTTGGTCATTCCTTACATTTTTCTTCTGCTAATAAAAGAGCCTGGTAAGCACTTACAATGCCCCCGGTTTGTGATAGTTTCCTGAACCTTGTTTTTCCTTTGATTAGCCTGATTCCTTCTTTTGGTTTATACACTTTAAGGTCCGGATAGGGAATGACAGAATCCAAAATAATTTCTTTTAACTCATTGGCGGATAATTCCGGATAATAGGAGAGAAGCAATGCAGCTATACCCGAAACCACAGGAGCCGAAAAACTGGTTCCGTCAGCTATTTGATAATTATTTTCAGGGGCTAAAGATCTTACCCGAACCCCGGGAGCAAACAGGTCTACCATCTCGTCCCCATAGTTTGTAAAAGTGGCTGCAAAATTTTTGTCTAAAAACCTGGAATTTGCACCAACAGTAATCCATGTATTGACCACAGTGTTTTCATCGATAATTTTGGTTGGATATTGTTTCACTTTATCGATGTTTTTGGCATCGTTGCCTGCTGCATGCACAAATAGTACCCCCTTCTCCTGGGCATACAAAACGGCATCATCCACCAGGGATTTGTAGGGCGAAAGTTCCTTCCCAAAGCTCATGTTGATGATTCGGGCTCCATTATCCACAGCATATCGGATCGCTTTGGCAACATCCTTATCCCGCTCATCTCCGTCAGGAACAACCTTTAAAGCCATTATTCTAACATCCCGGGCTATCCCGTCAATACCAAGTTCATTATCTCTTTTAGCTCCGATAATCCCGGATACAAAAGTCCCATGAAACGCCTCAGGGCCATATACGTTATTGTTTCCATAGCTTTCATTCAGATCGGTAGGATCATCGCCAATAATTTCCCTGGGATTGTAATCCGGGTTTAGATGATAATCCAGGGCAACATCAAGATGCGATTCTATTTCATCGAAAACCTCTTCATTGATTCCAAATTTTACAAAATTATAGACGGTTTTTATCTCTTTCTTGTATTTTCGGTTGGCCTTTTTTAAACTATCTAACGCTTCCACCTTAATCGAATCTGTCCGGATGACTTCTGCAATCGTACGATAGGAATCGAGGTACTTATTTTTATATTTTAAAAAACCCTCTTTCTGACGCTGGGCCCTTTTTAAACTCTTTTGATACCGCTTTTCAGCTTCCTGGTAGAGATCATAAAGTTCTTTTTCTTCCTCAATTAACTCACTTCTCCTGATATCTTTAAACCTTTCGTGGTATTTCTTGTATATCCTCGTAATTTCTAAATTTTCATAGGCTATATTTTCTCCTTCAGCATTACCTAGAAAATTCCAACCATGGAGATCATCAATATATCCATTTTGATCATCATCAACTCCATTATCCGGGATCTCATCTTTATTAATCCAGATATTTTCATAAAGATCTTCGTGGTGAATATCCACCCCACCATCAATTACAGCTACAATTACCGGCATCGCTTCTTTACCGTTTACCAGCTGGTAAGCCTTATCTGCCTCTGCACCAAAAACCTGGTCGTCGATGGGTGACTGATTAAACCAGTCGTATTCTATTTCAGGTGTTGTTCTTTGTTCATTGGTATTTTCGTCCTGTGCTTTTAACCCTATGAAAGCTCCGGCCATAAATAAAATTAAAAGTGTTTTTTTCATCTGTATCGCTTATTAGTAAAATATTAAAAAAGAGAAAGGGTTACTTTCTCTTTTGAATGAATGTAAAAATAGTTAAATTATTTGAATATGGCGATCTCTCTTTCACCACTTGATTTGCTATAGGCTCTGAACATCATGTTGGTATTAAACGGCATGGCAATGTTTCCTTCCCTGTCGACAGCAATAATACCGCCATCGCCACCTGCTTTAACCAGTTTTTGATGAATTACAATGTTGGAAGCTTCTTCTAAACTTAAGTTCTTGTATTCCATTAAGGCTGAAATATCGTGAGCAACCGTGTAACGTATAAAATACTCACCGTGTCCTGTTGCAGATATAGCACAGGTATTGTTGTTGGCATAATTTCCGGCGCCAATAATGGGGGAGTCTCCAATTCGCCCAAACTTCTTATTGGTTCTTCCCCCGGTAGATGTCCCTGCAGCCAGGTTGCCTTGCTTATCCAGGGCTACACACCCTACCGTGCCGTGTTTTTCTGCTTTCAAAATGCGTTGCAAACTTTCCCACCGGTCCTGGACATGAAAATACGAAGAGTCAACAATTTCTATCCCCTGTGCCCTGGCAAAATCGGAAGCTCCTTTCCCGGCAAGCATAACATGCTCTGAGTTGTTCATTACTTGGATGGCTGCCGAAATCGGATTTTTGATGTCACCCACACCTGCAACAGCCCCGGCATTCAAATTGCTCCCGTCCATAATCGAAGCATCCATCTCGTTTGTTCCTTCGTGCGTGAAAACAGCTCCTTTGCCTGCATTAAACAAAGGACAATCTTCCAGGTAGTTGATCGCCTTCTCTATTGCTTCTATACTTGTTCCTCCTTCAGCCAGGATCTTTTCGCCTATCGCTAAAGCTTCCCCAAGTTTTTCTTTATATTCTTGTTGCCTTTCTTCATTAATGTCTTTTGTGGATGCATTTCCTGCTCCTCCATGAATGACAATAACATATTCCGGCCGCTTTGGCTCCTCTTTCAGGGTACATGAATATAGAAGCATGAATGCAATGCTGCTGAAAATAAATAGTTTTAATAGATTTTTCATGATGGTTTTTATTTAAAATTTATTGAAATAATGAAACTAATTTAACAATAATTTTACTTTTGCATATTGTTAGATGGTATTAAAATGAAACAACGATTAAAATTTTTTGCACGCTATTCCCTTTACTGGTTAATTCTTTTTTTAGCCGCCCGCCTCTTCTTTTTGCTTTATCAATATAAATTCTCTTTTGAGCTGGGTTTGGATGAATGGTTATTAACATTTACCTATGGTATTAGGCTGGATATTTCATCTGTTGGATATATTTTAGCTTTCACAGGTTTAATTCTTAGCATAACTTTTTTTCTGGAAGGGATAACTATCCATAAAATTCTTAAACCTTTTACTGTTTTCATTCTTACGATCTGCTCCATAATTATCGTTGTTGATCTGGAGTTATACAAGAACTGGGGTTACCGGATGGATGCCACACCATTATTATACATAACCAAACCCCGCGAAGCCATGGCTTCAACCGACTGGTGGCTTTCCCTGCTGCTGATACTCTGGGTCATTCTTCTTATTTTTACAGGAAATTATTTTTATAATAAGTTCATTAAACCAAAGGTGCTGTCCATAAAAAAGGGTAACTGGTTAACCTTAATTTTATCCCTGCTGCTCACCGGAAGTATGATTATTCCTGTTCGGGCAAGTTTTGGAATTGCTCCTGTTAATACCGGAATGGTCTATTTTAGCAAACATAAATTTGCAAATCATGCTGCAGTAAATGTTGTTTGGAATGTTATGCATTCGTTGCTTTATCGTAAAAATGCAGAGAAAACCTATTCGTTTATGCCTGAGGATCAGGCTGAGAAAAAGGTTCGGCAATTGGTCAACCAGGATGATATACCTTATAACGTGTTAAATACTAACCGCCCCAATGTGGTGATCATTATCCTGGAAAGTTTTTCCAATAAGGTGATTGGAGCTTTGGGGGGCGAGTGGGACTCCACACCTAATTTTAACGGTCTGGCAAAGGAAGGATTGCTGTTTACCAATTTTTATGCCAATGGCGACCGGAGTGATAAGGGATTGGTTTCCATCTTAAGTGGTTACCCTGCTCAACCGACAACATCAATCATTAAAACCTCGAGTAAAACCGAATCTTTACCTTATTTGTTTGAAAACTTTAATGAATTGGGTTACGAATCCTGGTTTTATTATGGCGGAGATATAGCCTTCGCAAATATGCGTGCTTACCTGCTAAATGGCGATGTTCAGCAGTTAGTCACTGATGAACAATTCGATAAACACCTTAGAAATTCAAAATGGGGAGTTCATGATGAGCATCTTTTCAATGAATTATATCAGAATATGCTCGGAGCAGATAAACCTTTTTTTAAAGTAGTTTTTACCCTAAGTAGTCATGACCCATTTGATGTTCCAATGGATCCCGTTTTTGAAGGAAACGACAGGGCAACAAAATTCCGGAACTCTGTTTTTTATACCGATCGTTGTTTGGGTGAATTTTTTAATAAAATAAAACAAACCGCTTTGTGGAAGAATACCCTATTTATTTTAATGGCCGATCATGGTAGCCCCCGTCCGGGAAACTCCCAGAACCACGAACAGGATAAGTTTCAAATCCCCATGTTATGGTTGGGAGGAGCTGTAGCTTCAGCCCCCATGATCATACAGAAACCCGGCTCGCAGATCGATGTTCCGCATACATTATTGAGCCAGATTTCTTCACCGGATTCTTCCTATACTTATAGTAATAATTTATTGGACCATAATCCCCACGGATTTGTATTTTATACTTTTAATGATGGTTTTGGTTTTATTACGGACTCTTCAAAAGTTATTTATGATAATGTCGGGAGTCAAATTTTATATCAGGAGGGCAATGCAGTACCTGATGATTTGGAAAAAGGAAAAGCTTTTCTGCAGGTCCTTTCCAATGATTATATTCGTCGCTGATCCATATATTTTAGATTAATGATATTCATTTTCCATTGAACAAAAAAAATCTGAGGTTTGTTAATGTTAGATAATGGTTGAATTAATGCAAATAATTTGATACATTTACTTAATTCTGGTACAAACTAAAAAACATTAAACATTATGGCAGATCTTTCGGTAACGTATATGGGATTAAAACTTCGGAATCCAATCATTGCAGCAAGCTCTGGATTAACAAACTCATTGGATGATATCAAAGAATTTGAAAAAAAAGGTGCCGGAGCTGTGGTGTTAAAATCAATTTTCGAAGAGGAAATACGGCGTGAGCTGGAAAAGGATTTAACAAGTATGCAAATGGAATCCTTTCTCTATCCTGAAACAATGGATTATTACGATAATTATGCCGAAGACGATTCGTTGACCAATCATTTAAAACTAATCCGTGAAGCTAAAAAGGCAGTCAATATCCCGATTATAGCAAGTATTAACTGCGTTACTGCCGATAAATGGCCCTATTACGCCGAAACACTCCAGGATGCCGGAGCCGATGCACTTGAACTCAATGTATTTGTTATGCCTTCTGATTTTGATAAATCCAGTGACGAAAATGAACAGGTTTATTTTGATATTGTTAAAGAAGTAAAGAAACATGTTAATATACCGGTCTCTCTCAAAATTAGTTACTATTCAGCCAATCTGGGAGCGTTTATTAAAAAACTTTCCACTACGGGAATCAGTTCCCTGGTATTATTTAACCGTTTTTATAGCCCCGATATTGATATTAATAATTTTGATGTTTTATCAAGTAACGTGTTGAGCCATCCTGAAGAGTTGCCTATTTCGCTCCGGTGGATTGCCATCATGAGTGAAAGGGTCGGATGTGATCTGGCCGCATCAACCGGAATACACGATGGTGCTGCAGTGATTAAGCAGTTATTGGCCGGAGCAAATGCCGTGCAGATAGCTTCTGCATTTTATAAAAACGGAAAAGGGGTGATTGAAACAATGCTCGATGATCTGACCCACTGGATGGAACAAAAAAAGTTTAAAAAAATTGAAGATTTCAGAGGAAAATTAAGTCAGAAGAAATCTCAGAACCCTGCTGCTTATGAACGAATGCAGTTTATGAAATATTTTTCCGGTAAAGGATTATAATCTTAAGTATTTATCCTTAAGTTTACCCGGCTTTTTGCCGGGTTTTTTGTTTAATATTAAAATTGTCGTCAATTATTCAAAACTTTGTACCTGTCCTATGTATGCAATCATCGATATTGAAACTACAGGTTTAAGCCCCTTAAAAAACCGAATTACCGAAATCGCCATTTTTATTCACGATGGCAACAGAATTGTCCGGGAGTTCAGTACCCTGATTAACCCGGAATGCTATATTACCGCTAATATTACCAAACTCACGGGAATTACCAATGAAATGGTTGCCCAGGCACCCAGGTTTTGGGAAGTGGCTAAAGATATCGTATTGCTTACCGAAGGAAGAATTTTTGTAGCTCACAATGCTTCATTCGATTATAATTTTATCCGGCAGGAATTTAAAAGCCTCGGCTACGATTTTAAAAGAGAAAAACTTTGTACCGTTCAGCTGAGTCGAAGAATCATTCCTAAACAAAAATCTTACAGCCTGGGAAAACTGTGTGATGTATTAAATATCCCGATCAATGCCCGTCACCGGGCAGCAGGTGATGCCCTGGCCACGGTAAAACTCTTTGAATATTTATTGAATACCGATTCTTCTTTAGCAGGTTTAAAGTCGGGTAAATTTTATAACCTGAAACCATCCCTTATTAAAAAATTACCAGACGAAACCGGGGTCTATTATTTTCATAATGAACAGGGTGATATCATCTATATTGGGAAAAGTAAAAATATTAGGACACGGGTCTTTTCTCATTTTAACAACGAAAAAACAAGCCGTGCCTTAAAAATGATGGATGAAACATTCGATATCTCCTATGAAATTACCGGCAGTGATTTAATCGCCCAACTCTTTGAGTCGAACGAAATAAAAACCCATAAACCCAAATATAACCGAAAGCAACGAAGAAAATCTGATCATGTTGGAATTTATTCATCTTTCGATAACCATGGATATATTTGCTTTTCTGTCGAAAAAATTGGTGAACACGTTCCGCTAATTGCCTTTAATTCCGTTAAAGAAGCACGTGAACGGTTGTACTATTTATCTGAGAAATATGAACTATGCCAGAAATTATGTGGATTATACCATACGGCAGGGGCTTGTTTCTATCACCAGTTAAAGCAGTGTAAGGGAGCGTGTGTTCAGCAGGAACCCGTTAAGGATTATAATATCCGGGCGAATAAACTAATCCAAAACCTGAGCTATAACCATCAGAGCTTTTTTATTATTGATAAGGGAAGAACCAGGGAGGAAAAAAGTTTGGTTAAGGTGGAAAACGGGACTTATATTGGACATGGTTTTATTCCCCTGGAATGGCTCTCTTCTGGGATCGAAAATTTTTCAGACTTTATTAAAGAGTATCCCGATCACAGAGATACACAGCAAATTATCCGGGCCTTTATTAAACAGCATTCCGTTGAAAAAATTATCCCCTTTTAATTGTTTTGGATTGAACATATAGCCCTTTCCATTGTTTATGGTTTAAAAAAATATCTAATAAAAAAATGTGATTATGAAAAATGTCGTATTAATTCTTATATTAGCCATGATAAGTTCAGTTTCTTTTTCTCAAAACAAATCATTTTATGATTTTAAAGTGCAAACCATTGATGGAGAAAAATTTGATTTATCCACCCTTAAAGGGAAAAAAGTACTGGTGGTGAATACTGCCTCAAAATGTGGATTTACACCTCAGTATGAAGATTTGCAGAAGCTTTATGAAAAATATAAATCTGAAAATTTTATAATTCTTGGATTTCCGGCCAATAATTTTATGAATCAGGAACCGGGTTCCAACCGGGAGATTATGCAGTTTTGCTCTGAAAACTATGGTGTTACCTTTCCCATGATGTCCAAAATTTCTGTTAAAGGCGATGATATTCATCCCATCTATCAATGGCTTACCCAAAAAGACCAGAATGGGGTTATGGACTCTAAAGTAAAGTGGAATTTCCAGAAATATTTGATTGATGAATCCGGAAACCTGGTGGATATGGCATCACCCAGGACAAATCCTTTGGATGATCAAATTGTAAGCTGGATTGAAGGAAAGTAGAGGATGTCAATCGGAAGTAATGAATTTAAACCGTGCCTTTGTGTACGGTTTTTTTTAATAGTTATCTGCTGACTGATATAACTAAACGGGTGTGCTTAGAATTTCTTGAATCATTAAGTTTTTCAACGGATCACCGGTTCCCGGTAACTGTAAGTGACAGCCGGTTTTAACTGAAAAGGAATCCTGCTACAGGCAAAATTACAGAATGACATATATTTGTAGTAAATTAAACTGTGCATTATTTATTCGGTTTTTTGTGTTTATTTATTAGCAATTGGTAGCTATTAATTGTTTTTTATTCATTTATTACTGTATTTTGTTGCTAAAAATTGAAAAATGAAAAAACTACTTCTTCTTGTTATTACCATTTTCATGATTATATCATGCCAGGATAAAAATGAACATATTTTATCTGGACCTTACTTGGGACAAAAATTACCTGGCGATTCGGCCGAATTATTTGCTCCCGGGATTATTTCAACCGGAATGTCCGAGAGAGATCTGGCTATTTACCCGGATGGAAGTGAAATTTATTTCTGCCGTAACCTGGGAAATCACAAGTTTGCTACCATTTGGTATACCAAACAGGTTGATGGAAAATGGTCTCAGCCTGAAGTCCTGGAATTTTGCAGGAATCCGAAATATACTTACATCGAACCGTTTATTTCGCCCAATGGACAAAAGTTGTTCTTTGTAAGTAATATGAACGAAGAAGGTGGAGAACCACTGTCTTCTGATATCTGGGTTGCAGACAGGACAGGTAACCACTGGGGAAAACCATATAATATCGGTGAACCTGTAAACTCCGAACAAAATGAATTTTTTCCCTCGGTAACCCGCGAGGGTACCTTATACCTCACCAAACCTGATGAAACCGGAAGAGAATTTATTTTTCGTTATCAATACCAGGAGGGAGAATATACCCACCCTGAAAAGCTAAGTAAACAGGTTAATTGTGGCAGAGCCCGATACAATGCGGTTATTTCTCCCGATGAATCATTTATAATCGTTCCGGCTTTCGGGATGGAAGATAGCTTCGGTGGTACTGATTATTATATTGTTTTCAGAAACGAAAAGGATGAATGGAGTCAGCCTGTCAATATGGGCCCTGAGATCAATAGTGCCAATCCCCGGGAGTGGTCAGCCACCCTTTCTCCCGACGGGGAATACCTGTTTTTTATGTCGGCTAAAGCCATGAACGACAGTCGATTGCCCGGGGAGTTAAATGCTAAAACGTTTCAGCAGTTAAATAACTCACCTCAAAATGGGAATTCTGATATTTATTGGGTAAAAGCTGATTTTATCAATGCTTTAAGAAAAAAGGCGAAGTTTTAATTTACTTAATGCTGTTAGGACAGCATATGAGAAACTCCGGCATACCTAAGGCCTGCTGGCTGGTTTTGTCAAGTCATCAGGTTTTGATAAACTGAGCCTGACATTCCTGTGTTCGGTAATGACAGTGAAGTTTAATTTCCTGTATGGAAAAACTGAATTAAGTTGTCAATTAAGTATTTTTTAGCCTCAAGCGGGGAAAATAATCCCGGAATTTTAGCTTTTCGTTTTAAATTCAGGACTCAGTTATTGGAATGTAACACAGGAATCCATGCCTGGCTTTGGGAGAATCTAGGGATTTGATTACGCTGAAATTCAGTTTTCACAAAAACGGGTTATCACCACATAAGCATTCTGAATACCTAATTCGCCCGATTTACTCATATCCATGCACCCGTTTTCGGTTTGTTTGAGGTATATATAGGTCAGTCCACGGTTATAATAAGCCTCGGCAAAGTTACTCTCGTATTGAATAACCTTATTATACCAAACAATAGCTTTTTGATAATCACGGGTTTTTAAATAGGTGTTGGCCAGGTTAAACCCAGTGAAGATAAACTCCGGCGATAACTCCAGCGCTTTGGTATAATCATCAATAATGTACTGATAATCGGTGAAGCTTTCCTGTTCTTTGATGGTTTGAATAGAGGATTGCTGCTGAGGATCTATTAGTAAAACCTCATTTTCCTGATCTAATAATTTGATATAATCTATCATTTCGGACCGTATATTTCCCCTACAGAAATATGCAAGAAAATCATCCGGATTAAGTTTAATAGCCAGATCTAAATCCGATAACGCCCCATTGTAATTCTTGATGTAACTCTTGTAAACGGCTGTTTGAATTAAATTTTGATATTTATTCTTAGTGGAGGAATACTCCTCTTCCAGGATGGTGATTTTTTTCTTTAAAGAATCAATGCCTATTCCATCGTTGGGTTCATTGTTTACTACCAGGCCGATTTGTTTATAACTATTCTTTGTTACTTCCATGGGATCATGCAGTGCTGCAATTTTGTCAAAATATTCGGTGTTTTCTTTACCTGCAGTTAGCATAAAATTTCTTTCCGGCTCAATACGTTCATTGTAATTGGGATGATTATAAAAACGATTGCTTGATTTGAGAGTGATTAAATTTCTAAAGCTTTCCGAAGTGTCCGTATAACTGGCATAGGATTCTTTATTTTCCCTGACCGAAGCAATAATATTTTCTGCATGTTCCCTGTCGGCCAGATAGCCCTGGATATCATCCAGTTGCCGGCGAACATTGGCACGACTGATATAGGCTTTGGCAAAATCAGGATAAATCTCTATAGCCCTTGTAAAATCAATAAACGCTCCCTGTAAATCATTAAGCTCTTGTTTGATTAGTCCCCGGTTAAAATAGGATAGTATATTTTGAGGATTAAGCTGAATGACCCTGTCCAGGTCGGAAATTGCTTCTTTTTTATGATCTGATTCATTTTTTAATAACGCCCGGTTGAAAAGAGCGAGTGAGTTGTCGGGCTCAATTTGTATCGCTGTATCCAGATCGTGTACAGCGTATTGCATATTTTCCTGGTAATAATTAACCAACGAACGGTTAATGTATGCACTGGCATTCAGCGGATCAATTTCAATTACCCGCGAAAAGCATGTTTTTGCTGAATCGTATTTATGCCGGTCGGAGTATAAGATTCCTTTATTCATATAAACCGGAACATATTCAGGATCAATGGTTAATGCTTTATCATAATCGTTAAGCGCTCCAAGGGTGTCTTCCGAATAATGTTTTGCCAGTCCCCGGTAAAAATAGGCCTTTTTGTTTTTTTTCGTGATCTCCAGCGACTGGTTAAAGTCCTGGATGGCTTGCTGATAATGGTTGATGTTTATTTTGCAAAACCCCCTGAAAACATACAGGTCAGGATCAATAGCATATAGTTTTATGGCCTGGTCAAAATCATTTAATGCAAGATAATACTTTTTTAGATTAACCCGTGTAATCCCCCTGTTTTTAAGGGCGTCGGTATGATTTGGTTTTAATTCAATGGCTTTTGTAAAATCTTGTTCAGCCCCCAGATAATCGGCCAGATTATATTTTGCGATCCCCCGCAAAAAATAGGATTCGGCAAGTTCTGGTTTTGCATTGATGACCATATTAAAGGCATCAATCGCTTCATTATATTTCTGACCATACAGCTTGCTTCTTCCAACCGATAGGTAGTACTGAACATTCAACTGAGCCAGGCTGCCAAGTGAAATCAGAGTAAATAATATGGGCAGCACGATTTTCTTCATTAAGCGTAAATTAAAGCCAATATCTGGGTTAACATCTTTTCATCCACTTCATCAAACGAATCATATTCATTGCTGTCTACATCTAATACCCCTAATATGTTGCCCTTTGGATCTTTGAAGGGAATTACAATCTCCGATTTTGACCTGGAGTCACAGGCAATATGTCCCGGGAATTTATCTACCTCAGGAACAATTATCGCTTTTTGCTGATTGATCCCTGCCCAGCATACCCCTGTATCTTTTGCCAACTCCTGGCATGCCACCGGCCCCTGGTATTGCCCTACCACTAATTTGCCGTTTTTTAAAAAATAATAGCCTGTCCAGAAAAATGATTCCATTTTATGATGTAAAACCGCTATGATCGTCGACATCCGTGCATAAGGATCATCGGTTTTGGGCATTAATTCAGCTAGCTGCTTATAAATCCGTTCGTATCGTCCTTGTTTTTTCTTTTTATCCATAATAACTCCGGTTTATGCTTCCAAAGGTAACATTTTTTCTTTTGGACAAATATTTTAAAATAAATAATCTTGGAGTTGTTTTATCCCCAACAGTCGCCAAAAAAATGGTATTTCTTTCTTCTTTCCTTTAGGGTAAGATTATGAATAAAGTTTGTATGTTAAATTTAAACTTAAATTATATTTGCAAGTCTTTTTATCCATTAAATATTCTTATGCAATTACGTGTACTCAAAAATTTAAACGATAAAGAATTACGTACTTTTTATCTCCACATTACTTTTTCGATTATCGATGGGATGATTCGTGGTGCTTTACTGTTGAATGAGTATGTGTTTATTAAAAGCTTGAATGGTTCGGGTTATCAGTTAAGTGTTTTATTCCAGTCGAGTGTTATTGTTCTTTTGCTATCGGTGTTTTTTAATGAATTAATCTACCGGGCCAGAAAAAAACGAAAAATGCTACGCAGGGCTGGCTTTTTAACCCATCTGCCTTTGCTGCTTTTACTTTTCTTCCCTCAAAACCCTCAGGTTTATACAGTGAATTCTTATTATCATTATATTTTCCTGTTTATCTTTTTTACCTACTACCTCTCTTATCCCATCGTATTGCCAACAATAAACCTTTTTCTTAAAAATGTTTATACCCGCGAAAATTTTGGACGCCTTTACGGCGTTTCCACCTCGGTGAGACAGATTTTACTCATGGTTACGGTTTTTTTGCTGGGATTATTGCTGGATGTCGATGAATTTTCTTTTACCTGGTTTTTCCCGGTACTGGGAGTGCTGGGGTTCTTTAGTATTGTTCTGTTCTCCCGGATCGAATATATCCCTAAAACCGTGGCCGATACCTCCGAAGGAATAATCCTGGCGGTGATCAGTTCATTTAAAAAAATGATCCATATCCTGAAAAATAATAAAGCCTACCTCGATTTTCAGATCGCTTATCTTTTTTACGGATTTAGTTTCATGAGTACACGCTCGGTGATTAATATCTTTTATGATAAAGAACTCGCTCTGAACTATTCCAGTGTTGCTTTCTATCAAAATGCATACAATATCCTGGCCATTATCATGCTCCCCTTCTTTGGAAAGTTAATCGGAAATGTTGATCCCCGAAAATTTACCGTTATTCCTTTTATCTCCCTGGCAGGTTATATTCTTTTTATCGGATTGTCTGCTTTTGTCCCCTTCCATTTCGAATTCTGGAACCTGGAAATTTATATTATGCTATTGATAGCGACTCTTTTTTATGGTTTCTTTACTGCAACCATGCCCATATCATGGAATATTGGCTCCTCTTATTTTGGAACTAACGAGGAAGCTGGCGACTATCAATCGATACATCTTTTCGCTACCGGCCTTCGTTCTATCTTTGCTCCGTTTCTTGGAGTGGCTTTATATGAATGGTTTGGCTTCTCCTGGACCTATACTATCGCAATTTTTTCTTTAATCGCCGGAATTTTTATCCTTCGTTGGTCTTATCGGATTCGAAACAAATAAACTCTTGGATAGATTTTTTGTTTGCTGAATTGTTGCTTTTTTATAACAAAAAGTTGAATTGAGATTTGGTAGTTTGATAACTATTTTGTAATTTTACTTATTCTTAAATAAGAATTATTATTATTTAGTAATTGTTGTAATGAATAAAGTTGATTTGCATAATGTGTTAAGAAACCGGGGGCTTAAAATAACTCCTCAACGTACCATTGTTTTCGATGCTGTAGTATCGCTTGGGAATCACCCCACGACAGATAAGATCATTGAACACATTAAACAAAATCATCCCCATATTGCCGTGGGTACGGTTTACAAAATCCTGGACACTTTTGTTGAGCATGGAATTTTAAAACGGGTGAAAACCGATAAGGATGTTATGCGTTACGATCACGATTTGGATAAACACCATCATTTGTATTCATCCGATTCGGACCGCATCGAAGATTATTATGACGAAGATTTAAATAATTTACTGGAACAATATTTTCAGAATAAAAAAATCAAAAATTTTACCATCGAAGATATTAAGCTTCAAATTATCGGTAAATTTTACAATTAGAAAAATCACGAAATACCTTAACGGATAACAGTATGAGCAAAAAGAAAAAATTAACAACCGCATCTGGTCGTCCTTACTTCGAGAATGAAGACAGTATGACCGTTGGACCTCGTGGTCCGGTATTACTTCAAGACTATTACCTGCATGAGAAATTAGCTCATTTTAACCGCGAACGGATTCCTGAAAGAATTGTTCATGCCAAAGGAACCGGGGCGTTTGGGAAATTTACGGTAACCAATGACATCTCAAGGTTTACCAAAGCCAAACTCTTTAGTAAAGTGGGCAATGAATGCAAGGTGTTTGTTCGTTTCTCTACGGTGGGAGGAGAAAAAGGAAGTGCTGACACGGAAAGAGACCCTCGAGGGTTTGCCGTTAAATTTTATACCCAAGAAGGAAACTGGGATTTGGTGGGGAATAATACCCCGGTATTTTTTATTAAAGATGCTAAAAAGTTCCCTGATTTTATTCATACCCAGAAAAGAGATCCTAAAACGAATTTAAAGAGTCAGACCATGATGTGGGACTTCTGGAGTTTAAATCCCGAAAGCTTGCATCAGGTGATGATATTGTTCAGTGACCGGGGAACACCCGATGGTTATCGGTTTATGAATGGTTATGGAAGCCATACTTTTTCCATGGTGAATGGTAAGAATGAACGAATTTGGGTAAAATTTCACTTCAAAACCCTTCAAGGAAATAAAACGCTAACAGATTCTCAGGCAGAAGAAATTAAAGGAAAAGATCCGGATTATTCACAACGCGACCTGGTTAGTGCCATTGAAAAGGGTGATTATCCCAAATGGGCATTGAAAATACAAACCATGACGGATGAACAGGCCAGGAAATTTAAATGGAATCCGTTTGATGTAACCAAAGTATGGCCACATAAGGATTATCCATTAATGGATGTGGGGATCATGGAACTAAATCAAATTCCTGCAAATTATTTTGCCGATGTGGAACAATCAGCATTTGCCCCTGCTCATGTGATTAATGGTATCGGGTTGTCCCCCGATAAAATGCTGCAGGGCCGTATTTTAGCTTATCCTGATGCCCACCGTTACCGGCTGGGCGCTAATTATGAGCAGATTCCTGTAAATCGGCCGATAACCGAAGTGAATAATTATGAAAGGGATGGCTATATGAGGGTTGATGGAAATGGAGAAGATAGACCTAACTATTACCCCAACAGTTTTGATTCTATTGAACCCGATAAAAATTATCAGGAATCCCCCATGGAATTAGACTCAACATTGGCTGACTATTTTGATCGAAATAAAAAGGATGACGATCATTACACTCAGCCCGGCGATTTGTTCCGCAAGGTGATGACTGAGCAGGAACGAAAAAATACGATTTCAAACCTCACCGGAGCACTGAGTGGTGTGAACGGACCAAAAAGAGATGAAATTTTACAACGACAATTAACTCATTTTTATAAAGTAGATAAAGAGTTAGCTCTAACGCTGGCAAAAAATTTGAATTTTAAACTTAAAATTGATTAAACGATGAAAAAAGAAAAAAGTATTGAACTATTAAACAAAGCAATTGGAGACGAATTATCAGCTGTACACCAGTACATGTATTTTCATTTTCATGCCGACGACCAGGGATATGATCTCCTGGCAGGACTTTTTCGCCGGATTGCCATTGAAGAAATGATGCATGTGGAAGAGTTAGCTGAAAGAGTATTATTCTTGGGTGGCGAAGTTGAAATGGAAGTTTCTGAACAGGTTCAGAAAATCCATGATGTGAAAGGAATGCTCGAACTGGCAGCAAAAATGGAAGAAGGAAGTGTTGAAGATTACAATAACTGGGCAAACGAATGTGCAAAAAATGCCGACTCGGGTTCTAAAAAATTATTTGAGAAATTAGTAGAAGACGAAGAGGGGCATTTCGATAATTATGATGATGAGATCGAAAACCTCAGCAAATACGGAGACAATTATCTTGCCTTACAATCTATTGAACGAAGTAAGAATATCTCCGGTAAATCTGCAGAATAATGTTTGGTAATTCTTAAAATAATCAAATACTATGGAAGAAAAAGTTGAAAATCGTGAAGAGGTATTTTCTATGCCGCGCATAGGAGATCCCGCCCCCGAGTTTAAAGCAGTTACTACCCAGGGCGAAATTAACTTCCCTTCGGATTATAAGGGAAAATGGGCGATTCTTTTTAGTCACCCGGCAGACTTTACACCGGTTTGTACATCGGAATTTATGACCTTTGCCCATATGGAAAAACAGTTCAACGATGCTAATTGTGACCTCATTGGTTTATCTATCGACGGACTCTATAGCCATATCGCATGGTTACGTACTATCAAGGAAAAAATCGAATACAAAGGAATGAAAGATATTGAAGTGAAATTTCCTTTGATTGAAGATATTAAAATGGAAGTAGCCAAAAAATATGGTATGGTTCAACCAAACGAGGATAGTACAAAAGCTGTACGTGCCGTTTTCTTTATCGATCCCAAAGGGATTATCCGGACAATTATTTATTATCCATTAAGCCTGGGACGTAATTTCGATGAACTTTACCGGGTACTTATTGCTTTGCAAACAGCCGATGAATTCGGCGTGGCAACACCGGCTGACTGGCGTCCGGGCGATGATGTTATTGTTCCTACTGCAGGATCATGTGGTACAGCAAAGGATCGTATGGAAAGCAAGGACAAGGATGTGAAATGTTATGACTGGTTCTTCTGTACTAAAAAGTTAGATAAAAAAGAAGTAGAAAAGAAAATCATGAAAAAATAAATCGCTCTGTAAGGATTTAAAAAGAAGGGTGTAGATTGACTGCACCCTTCTTTTATTATAATTGGGAATACATGGTTTTAATATTTTTTTTATTTTTAATGCTTTATTTTTTAAATCACTTTAATGTTCAGAAATATACGTTTAGCATTGTTAATAATTGTATTATTTATTGCGTGTTGCAATGATAATAGCGATAAATCAATCCGTACGATTGATAAATATTACCAATCATTAGATTCTTCAGGGTTTTCTGTATATCTCGGGAAGGCCTTAAAAAATCAAAAAATTTTTGAAAAGTCAATTACTCCTGACAATGAAACCGACCCTGTAAAGGCGGAAAAAGGTGTCGATGCCGCAGATGATCCCGCGATATGGGTGAATAATGAAAATCCGGAAAAAAGCCTGGTCCTGGGGACCAATAAAGTATCCGGAATACATGTTTATGATCTGAATGGAAGGGAATTGCAGTTTTTAGAAGTAGGGTGTCTTAATAATGTTGAT